>NZ_JAEMUH010000004.1 GCF_016461785.1 Marinomonas ostreistagni
TGCGGTCAGGGCTTTTTTACGTCTGGCGAAAATGAAATCCGCTCTGTGATGACTGTTATCTTCATCAAAGGGGGCGGATCCCTCAACTGGTGATAGTGCTTGGAGACTGATGTACGTACAGGGATCTGTCCCCTGGAGTTCAAATGACAAGCTTTAATTCCCGATAGAATCGGGTCGTACGAGTCATCTTCCGACGGCGATTGCTCTTGTAGGGACTCTGAGGCTTGATCAAAGCCCTTTACTCCCCAGATGGAACTCGGACAAACAACATACTAGTTAGCGAGCTGCACTCAGCTTTTATGTGGCTGCTTACACAATTAATGTCTTTATATGTGCAAATATTCTCACTTTGAATATCTAGATTCACATTTAACAAATTTGATAGCTATTTAGGAACCAATGAAGTCTGTCTATTTGTTCAGGATTACATCTATTAGCATTCATCCTGTATAAATATATTAGGTAATTAAAGATGTTCGTTCTTCGAGGAATCGTATATTTACTAGTGTTGGCTGGTATTGCTCAATGTATATCTTTAGAAGCATTTGAATTTGGTGTCAATGCTCAATACAGTGAGGACTCATTGACTGAGTTTTTGCAGATGATATTTGCGATTGGCAGTGCTTTGTTGTTTGCCTTGAGTGCAAGATATTCTAGAGAACTACGTCAGGCCTGTATTCTACTTTCGGCATTAATGTTAGCTATGTTTGTAAGAGAATCCGACTCTTTTCTAGATCAGTTTGTGTTCGACGGTGCTTGGCAGGTTTTGGTATTCGGTGTTCTATTAGGGACAGTCATCTTACTTAGAAGGCAACTTAAAGAAAGTTATCGATCGCTAAAAGTGTTCTCCCAAACATCGAGTTTTGGTTTTGTGACAGCAGGATTGGTTATCATTATAGGCTTTTCACGTCTTTTTGGTCGTAGTAGTTTTTGGCAAAGTGTTATGGGCGATGGCTATGTTAGAAACGTCAAAAATATTGTTGAAGAAGGGACAGAGCTGTTAGGTTATACAATTGTTGTGATTGCTGCTGCGGAACTTTTATGCTTCGTATTTTCTGTCGCTAGAAAGCGTCAGCATAATATTCAGGCTAGCCAGAAATTACGTTCATACTCGAAGGTGGAGTTAGCTCATTAAGTTCACTTCTCAGCCAGCGCCTAAGTACTTGAAGCGCTGGCTCATGACGTCTGCTGTGCTTGTATGCAATATAAAAGCTATCGGAAGATGTATGTGTGCTGCAAGGCAGCTTGACTAATCCATCTTGAGGTTGTGTTTCATTAAACATATAGTCATTTACCAGTGCTATACCTAAGGAATGAATAGCCGCTTCATGGGCTAGCATCAAATGGCTGAATCTATGGAAAGTTGTTTCAGCGGGCATTTCTCTATCTTCTTCCGCAAACCATCTACGCCAGTCTTCTGCATAACTTTCATACATGCTGTAGGATGTTATCAGTGGGAACTGTGCAATCAATTCAGGCTGTTGTTTAAGTTTGATCTCGAGCTCTTGTTTTGTTTTAACTTCAAGAGTGCTTATCATGTCTTGGAGTAGGCTTTGACTGCATACTGGAAACAGGCGCTCGGTATAAAACCACTCAAAATCAAATCCGCGTTTTTCCTTATCAATTGTAATGAAGCAATCAGCAGTTCTATCTGAAAGTTCTGGTTCGGAGAAAGTCATCTCAATCGTTAGATCTAAATTTGGGTGCTGTCTCTTTAGTTTGTGAAGCCTCGGAATCAACCAATACACAGCGAATGAGCTATATACTGCAAGTCTTAGCCTAGCTTCTGTTTCTCCTTTTATGCTTTCACTTGCTCTGGCGATCTGATTTAGGGAGCTGCTGACCTGGTCTAAATAGGCTTTTCCTTCACTGGTTAACTCCAGCTTTCGACCTAAGCGAAAAAAAAGTTGCTCGCCCAGGTAGTCTTCCAAAGCTTTAATGTGATGAGAGATGGCACTTTGGCTGATGTGAAGTTCGTTTGCTGCTTGTGAGAAACTGTTTAGACGTGCAACGGCCTCAAACACGGGCAGTGACTTTAAAGGTGGTAGCTTCATTTTAATATCTATTTAACTAATACTAACTCAAATAATATCATTTTATCTGATTTTAAACCTCCCTTAAAATTCGCGCATTCTTCCATAAGACATTTCTCAGGGGGTTGTGTGTCAGGAAAAACGATTAGCAGCGCAATTCTAGTACTAGTATTAGGTAACTTGATGGCAACGGTTTGCGATGTCTTAGTTAAGCTAGCAAATGCAGGCGATGCAGTGTTTCAATTTACTTTTTATCGTGTGCTTTTTATGTGTGTAGTGCTTGCACCCTTAGTACTTAGAAAAAGAGTTTCTCGCCCTTTGCAGGGAATTGGTCTGCATTTTGTTCGAGGTAACCTTTGGGTGCTAACTTCAGTACTGTTAGTGATCTCTCTTTCGCATCTGCCTTTGGCTACTGCCAATGCAGTCTTTTATACTGCTCCCATTTTTATAATTTTATTGGCATTGATTTTTTATCGCGAAAAAGTCAGTAAAACAGTTGTTTTCGCTGCGATATCTGGATTCGCTGGTGTGCTTGTGATTTTAAAGCCTAGTTATATTGGGTGGGGAATGCTCAGTGCTCTAGGATTTGCATTAGTGTTGGCTATTAATAGTTTATTGATTCGCAAGCTTCCTAGTGGTCAAAGTGCGATGCATGGACTTTTGGTGGCCCAGGTCTGTGCTCTTCCTGTAGCGGCTATATTGGCTTTATATGAAGGAAGTATTCTTTCCTTATATCAGTTGTTATTAGCGTTTGGTGCTTCAATTTGTTCTGTATTATACAGTTTGGCTTGCTTGGTCGGGTATCGATATGTCGCTTCAAGTCAGGTAAGTTCTGCAGAATACTCAGGACTACTTTTTGCAATTATTGCCGGTTGGGCGATGTTTGGAGAAGCTATTGATTGGAGCTTGTTGCTTGGGGCCGCATTGATTGTTGTGCCGCTTATTTATGTTAGCCGGCGTGATATTACTGTAGAAAAGGCCAAGCGCCTTTCGCAATCAGCTACTCTGGATGCCACGTGATTTGGTGGTGAGGCCTAACAGATGAATGTTAGGCCTTACCCGTTACTGCGTTGGCGCTGGTTGTGCCGGTACGCTCGTAGATTCTTTTGACGGTTCACCAGTTTTCAATAGATTTAGCAGAGTATTCCTCTCCATGCTTGCTTTGAGAGCAAGATCCATTTGGTACTGATACGTTGTTTCCCATTCTGAACTTTTAGGGACCAGTTCTGATAAATCGCCTATCGCTTGTCGCATAACGGCAAGATAGGCTTGAATATTCTCTTCTTGATTTATCAAGATGTTTTTTAAAGCATTTGCGCTACTGTGGCGTAAATAGGTTTTCAGCGTTTCGTTTTCGGCGCTGATGGCACTTAAGCGTACGTTTTGTTGCTCTATACTTTGTCTAAGAGCGGCTATTTGAGTTTCTGTTTCCGACTGTTGGCCTGTAATCATCTCGGTTGGATTATTAAGTGTCACTAAGAAGTAAGTTACAGCTGCTGAAGTGCCTGTGCTAAGTAGAAAACAAATCAAAAAACCAATAGCCAAGCCCATGGGGAACTTTTTTTTGACGGTGTTTGAGTCATTCTCTGTGTCTATTTGTTCTTTATTATCCGCAGACTTGCTCATAGGTAGCCCCTTATTTCATTTAAGCTGGTTGATAATTAAACATATCGGCTAGCGCTAATAAGATAACACAACAAATGTGTGAGATTTTGTTCAGTTTTGAAACATAAGCGCTTAAAATACGACAAATTCTTCTGCTAGATGAATAACCCACTAAAATGCTCGGGTAAATACTTGATCAAAATAGTGGGTTTTGTGTATGATTTATACCATTGACTAGCATTTGAGTGGAACGTGTATGCGCTTAACAACTAAAGGCCGTTATGCAGTAACGGCAATGCTTGACTTGGCACTGCACACAGACAGTGGACCAGTGTCTCTCTCTGATATCTCAAATCGTCAAGGAATATCCTTATCCTATTTAGAGCAATTGTTTGCAAAGTTACGCAAACAAGATCTAGTTCTAAGCGTAAGAGGTCCTGGTGGCGGGTATCGACTAAGTCGAGATCAGAGTCAGATTTTTGTGGCTCAAATAGTTGATGCTGTAAATGAGTCTGTCGATGCGACAGGCTGTAAAGGACGTAGCGATTGCCAAGGTGGTAACACTTGTCTGACACATCATCTCTGGTGTGATTTAAGTAATCAAATACATGATTTTTTGAGTGAAATAAGCCTCGAAAATCTAGTTATGCGCCAAGATGTTCGCAACGTGGCGGAAAGACAAGATAAAGATAGCAAGATGTCGGCCAATGCTCCCCAAGAAAAGATTACAGCGGCCCTCATCAGTTAACGAATTATTAGTGCCTTAGTGGCCTATACCAACGAGTGAGTTTCTAATATGACTGAGCAGATTGATAAGGCATTAGCTCGAGAGTACGAAGCGGGCTTCGTCTCTGCTGTAGAATCAGAAACCTTCGAGCCTGGACTCGATGAAGATGTGATTCGCCGTATCTCTGAAGTCAAAGGTGAACCTGAGTGGATGCTTGAATGGCGTCTCAATGCGTTTCGTGTTTGGCAAGAAATGGAAGAGCCTGATTGGGCTCATGTATCCTACCCTAAAATCGACTTCCAAGCGGTGTCTTACTACTCAGCACCAAAGAGTATGAAAGACAAGCCTAAGTCTCTAGATGAAGTTGATCCCGAACTTTTGCGTACTTACGAAAAGTTAGGTATTCCACTAGTTGAGCAACAAATGCTGGCAGGTGTGGCGGTAGATGCAGTCTTTGACTCTGTTTCAGTCGTTACCACTTTCCGTGAAAAGCTTGAAGAAGCGGGTGTTATTTTCTGCCCTATCTCTGAAGCGCTTCACAAGTACCCTGATCTTGTGAAGAAGTACCTTGGCAGCGTTGTGCCGACCAAAGATAACTTCTTTGCTGCGCTAAACTGTGCCGTATTTACTGATGGCTCATTTGTTTACATTCCAAAAGGCACTCGTTGCCCAATGGAATTGTCTACATACTTCCGTATCAATGAACAGAATACCGGTCAGTTTGAGCGAACTTTGATTATTGCCGACGAAGGTTCTTACGTAAGTTACCTCGAAGGCTGTACTGCACCACAACGTGATGAGAACCAACTGCACGCGGCAGTTGTTGAGCTTGTTGCAATGGACGATGCTGAAATTAAATACTCGACAGTACAGAACTGGTACCCAGGTGATGAAGAGGGTAAAGGTGGTATTTACAATTTCGTAACCAAGCGTGGTGTGTGTCATACCAATGCTAAGATCTCTTGGACGCAGGTTGAGACAGGTTCTTCTGTGACTTGGAAATACCCAAGCTGTGTGCTTAAAGGTGATAACAGTGTAGGTGAATTCTACTCTGTTGCTTTGACGCGTGGTCGTCAGCAAGCGGATACGGGTACTAAGATGATCCATATTGGTAAGAACACCAAGTCTACGATCATCTCTAAAGGTATTTCTGCAGGTAAGAGTAATAATGCCTACCGTGGTCTTGTTCGTATGAACCCAGGTGCAGAAGGTGCACGTAACTTTACTCAGTGTGACTCGCTACTGATCGGTGATCAGTGTGGTGCGCATACATTCCCATACGTTGAAAGCCGTAACCCATCAGCGATCGTAGAACATGAAGCGACCACGTCTAAAGTAAGTGACGATCAAATGTTCCTTTGTCGTCAGCGTGGTGTTGATCCAGAAAAAGCGGTCTCTATGATCGTAAATGGCTTCTGTAAGGAAGTCTTTAAAGAACTCCCTATGGAGTTTGCCGTAGAAGCAGGCAAACTTCTCGAAATTAGCCTTGAAGGCTCTGTTGGTTAGGTTGAGGAACCCATTGAACATGTCAAACGAAAACACTTTGTTATCGATCAAAGACTTACACGCAAGTGTAGAAGAAAAAAACATTCTCAAAGGTCTCAATCTAGACATTAAACCAGGTGAAGTTCATGCCATCATGGGCCCGAACGGTGCTGGTAAATCGACCACAGGCTATGTGTTGTCTGGCCGTGATGGCTACGAAGTCGACAGCGGCTCGGTCACTCTAGATGGCGAAGACCTTCTAGAAATGGAAGTGGAAGATCGTGCTCGCGCGGGTCTTTTCCTTGCATTCCAATACCCAGTTGAAATTCCAGGTGTTAGCAACCTAGAGTTCTTGAAAGTCGCGGTAGATTCTCAGCGTGAAGCACGTGGCGAAGAAGCGCTAACGTCTGCAGAATTCCTTAAGATGGCAAAAGAAGCTTGTAAGCAAGTGAATCTGCCTGTTTCATTCCTTAAGCGTGGTGTGAACGAAGGTTTCTCTGGTGGTGAGAAAAAGCGTAACGAAATCATGCAAATGATGTTGCTTCAGCCAAAGCTTTGCATTCTGGATGAGACCGATTCAGGCCTCGATATTGATGCAATGCAAGTGGTTGCAAACGGTGTAAACAGCCAGCGTTCACCGGAGCGTAGTTTTATCGTTGTAACACACTACCAGCGCTTGCTTGACTACATTAAGCCTGACTTTGTCCACGTTCTAGCGGACGGTAAAATCGTTAAGAGTGGCGACGCGTCACTTGCGAAAGAGCTAGAAGAGCAAGGTTACGCATGGCTACAAACAGAGCCTACAGAAGACGAACTAGAGGATTAATCATGAGTGAATGGTTACAACAAGCCATCGCTCGTGCCGACAGCATTCAAGATGGTTTTGAAGACCAGCGAGCGGCGTCGCTTGCGCTTTTAAAAGATATTAAATGGCCTACACGTAAAACCGAAGCGTGGAAATACACACCGCTTCGTGCAGTAGAACGTAGCGCGGCTATCTTCAAGGAAGAATCTCCAGAGCTTGATCCGGTAGCGGTTGAAGGCCTTGAGTTCCTTGAGCTGACATTTGTTGATGGCCAGCTGGTATCTCTTCCAGAAGAGTTGCCAGAAGGTCTAAGCATTGAGATGCAAGAGTCGAGTTTGTTTGGCACGATCAAACCAGAGCGTCATATTTTTGGTTTGGTGAACGATGTGCTAGCAGCAGATGTTGCCGTGGTAACGGTTGCTGAAGGTGTTGTTGTAGAGCAAATGCTTCGCATTAACAACTTGTTAAGCAACGGTGCACAAGGCCATATTCGTGTCGTGGTTGATCTGAAAGCTGGTTCATCACTTAAAGTGGTGGAAAATGCAGAAGGTCAGGGTGCGTCTCTAACAACTGCTTTTACCGAATACCAAATTGGCGTTGAGGCCAATCTTGAGCATTACCGCTTTGCGTTGCAGTCAGGCGACAATGTTGCTGTGGGTGGCAGTCACTTTAAGCTGTTTGAGAATGCTGTCATGAACAGCAGTATTATCGGCTTTGGTAGCGACCTACAGCGTATTGATACTGATATTATTTATGCTGGAGAGAAGGCAAACGCTAAGTTGAACGCGATTTACCTACTGGATGGTAAAGAGCTGTTTGACCTTCATGCAAACGTTGAGCACGCTGTGCCAAACTGCACCACGGAAGAAAATATACGAGGTATTGCTGGTGACAATAGCCGTGCAGTATTCAACGGTCGTATTCATATCCACCGTGATGCGCAAAAAACACTGGCTGAGTTAAATAACCGCAATTTGTTGATGTCTAACAAAGCGGAAATCAATACTAAGCCAGAGCTCGAAATCTATGCCGACGATGTACGTTGTGCCCATGGTGCGACCATTGCTCAGATTGATAAGCAAGCCCTGTATTACTTGCAAACGCGTGGCGTGAGTCGTTCCCAAGCACAGCTAATGCTAAGCTTTGGTTTTATAAATGAGTTGATCGATCAGATGCCGACTGTTGAGTTGGCGGAATGGGTGCGTCCGATTATTCGTGACCGATTTGCTCAGATGGAAGTGAAATAAGCGAGAAGTCCATGAGTCTTGATGTCGCTGCTATTCGCGAGCAGTTTCCAATATTAAAACGCGAAATCGATGGCAATCCTCTTATCTATCTTGATAACGCGGCGACGACCCAGAAGCCGCAGTGCGTCATTGATGCGTTAGTGGATTACTACACGCAATGTAATTCAAATGTTCACCGTGGTGCTCACCGATTGGCGGATGAAGCGACACGTAAGTTTGAGAATGCACGCGACATCATTAAAGACTTTATTAACGCGCCAAAGCGTGAAGAGGTTATTTGGACGTCAGGTACGACCGAAGGCATCAACATGATTGCCAACGGTTTAGCAAAACTTCTAAAGAGCTCTGATGAGGTGATCGTGACGGGTATGGAGCATCATGCCAACATCGTTACCTGGCAGCAGGCGTGTAAAGCAGCGGGCGCTTCTTTACATACGGTACCGGTAACCGATAAAGGTGAGCTAGACCTAGATGTTTATGTTTCGTTATTGAACGAAAACACTAAATTGGTTGCTTTCCCGCATGTATCGAACTCACTAGGTACTGTGAATCCAATCAAATGGATGACGGAACAAGCGAAGAAATTCGGTGCTTGGGTGTCTGTTGATGGGGCTCAAGGTGTTGCTCACGGCAATGTAGACGTGCAAGACATCGGTTGTGATTTCTATGCTTTCTCAGGTCATAAGATTTACGGTCCTATGGGGATTGGTGCGCTGTGGGGGAAAGAAGAATTACTAGCTGAATGGCCGATATGGCAAACCGGCGGTGAAATGATCTCGACAGTGACGCTTCAGGATGCTACCTGGAACGTATTGCCATACCGTCTTGAAGCGGGTACGCCAAATGTGGGTGATGCGATTGCGCTAGGTGAAGCGATTCGTTGGTTCAGTGAATTGGATTATGCTGAGGTAGCTGCTCACGAGAAAGCTTTAATGGCCCGTGCTACTGAGCTGGCTAAAGAATTCGATGGTTTACGCATGATCGGTGAAGCCGAAGAAAAAGTAGGGGCGTTTAGCTTCGTACTAGATCAAGGTCACCCAGCAGATATTGGTTTCTTACTTGATCGACAAGGTATTGCAATTCGTACCGGTGATCACTGTGCGCAGCCGCTGATGGCACGCTTTGGTGTGCCTGGTACCGCACGTATGTCATTCTCGATTTACAATACGATTGAAGAAGTTGAGCAATTCTTCAAAGCTTTGAAAAAAGTTCACATGATGTTGGCTTAGGAGGCATTATGTCAACGGAAACATTCGATCCAAATCAAACGGTCAGTATGACCGATGCCGCACGTAAGTTCTTTGCATCAAAGCTTACTGCGCAATCAGAAGGTAGCCTAGTGCGTTTGAGTACAAAGGAAAGTGGCTGTACTGGCTACGCTTACGTTTTAGACATCGTAGAATCAGCACAAGACGGTGACGCCATCATGGACTTTGATGGCGTCAAGCTAGCGATCGACGATGAGTCTCTGACTTTGCTTAAAGGTACAGAGATTGACTTGGTGCGTGAAGGCATTAACCAAGTCGTGAAATTTAACAATCCCAATGTGGTTGCGGAATGCGGCTGCGGCGAAAGCTTTAGTGTGAATTAATAACATGCAAAAAATGGTCGTTACTCAGCGCGAGTGTCCAGCTCGTCGAGTACCAAGCGGTGATCCAACCACTATCCCAGAAGGACAGTTTATTACCATTAACCAAGCATTGGGCGGTAATTATACGGTTACCTTTCAAGGTAATATGTTGCGAATTGATGGCACAGATGCGGATGCTATTGGCCAAGAGCCTGAAGTATTAAGCTTCAGTGATGATGGTTCAGGTCAAATTGTTGAAGATCAAGTATGGCAAGCACTAGACAGTGTTTATGATCCTGAAATTCCAATCAGTTTGGTGTCTTTAGGGTTGGTTTACAACGTAGCTGTGGATCAGGCTGAGAAAAAAGTAGCTATACAAATGACGTTAACCGCGCCAGGTTGCGGAATGGGGCCAGTGCTTGTTAGCGATGTAAAATACCGCGTGGCGAAAGTGCCTAATGTGGCGAATGTCCATGTTGATTTGGTGTTTGATCCACCATGGTCACGCGAAATGATGAGTGAAGAAGCGCAGCTTGAAGCAGGCTTGTTCTTCTAACGCATACAGTTCCAATGCAAAATCGACTACAATAGCCGACGGCCAAGGTTTCGACCATTGGCCGTTTCTTTTTGTGCTACGGCAATGATGCGAAATAGCGTCTATCGCACTGTTTTATTTAGTAAGCCAACTTAGTGAGGCATTATGTCTTTACCGACAACAGAAGAGATTATCGACGACATTTCTTTCTTTGATGACTGGGAAGAGAAGTACAAATACATTATCGACTTAGGTAAAGCGCTACCTGAGTTTGATGACGCATGGCGCACGCCAGAACGCTTAGTGAAAGGCTGTCAAAGCAACGTTTGGATCCAGCCAGGTAGCACGCAAGATGCTGAGAAAGGCGAAGTGCTGGTTTTTTCTGTGGACAGTGATGCGGTTATTGTTCGTGGTTTGCTTGGCCTTGTGATGGCAGCTTACAACGAGAAAACGCCTGCAGAAGTACTGGCGTTTGATATCGATGCGTACTTCTCGGAGCTAGATCTAGAACGTCACTTGAGTCCAACTCGTGGCAATGGTCTGCGTTCGATTGTAGGCCGTGTTCAAGCCATCGCAAAAGCGTCTGTTTAACTGATTTAGCTTCGTAGCTTTGTTTTAATTTGCGTTACCTTGGAGAGTTCCAATGCAAACACCTGTTTACCTCGACAACTCAGCGACCACACCGGTTGATCCTCGTGTCGCGGAAAAAATGATGCAATGTCTTACTCAAGACGGCAACTTTGGCAACCCAGCTTCACGTTCGCACCTGTTTGGTTGGCGTGCGGAAGAGGCTGTAGAGGATGCACGTTTACAGGTGGCAGAATTAATCGAAGCGGATGCTCGTGAAATTGTATGGACCTCAGGGGCAACCGAAGCGAACAACTTGGCGATTAAAGGCGTTGCTGAAGCCAATAAGCTAAAAGGTCGCCATATCGTGACGTCAATGATTGAGCACAAAGCGGTGTTGGACCCTTGTCGTCAGCTTGAAAAAGAAGGCTTTGAAGTGACTTATCTTAAGCCAAACGCCCATGGCGAGATCACCGTTGAGAGTGTCGTTGCTGCACTGCGTGAAGATACGATCCTAGTGTCTTTGATGCACGGTAATAATGAGCTGGGTGTGGTAACGGACATTGCGGCAGTTGGCCAAGAAACTCGCGCTCGCGGTATTTACTTTCATGTGGATGGCGCCCAGACAACGGGCAAAGTAGCGATTGATGTGAACGCTATGAATGTTGATTTGATGTCGTTAACCGCTCACAAAACCTACGGCCCAAAAGGCATAGGTGCGTTATATGTACGACGTTCGCCGAAGGTGAAGTTAGAAGCACAAATGCATGGTGGTGGTCATGAGCGTGGTATGCGATCAGGCACATTGGCCACCCATCAAATCGTGGGTATGGGTGAGGCTTTTGCCATTGCGAAAGCAGATATGCATTTAGATTGCGAGCGTATTGCAGTGCTGCGTGAAAAGCTTTGGCATGGGCTTTCTGAAATGTCTGGCGTGCATCTAAATGGCGATTCAGACAACCGCGTTGCTGGTGTCATTAACGTAGGCTTTGATGGCGTGGAAGGTGAGGTGCTGCTGATGTCTCTAGCAGATGTGGCATTGTCTTCTGGTTCGGCATGTACGTCAGCGAGCCTTGAACCGTCTTATGTTTTGCGTGCTATTGGTTTGTCTGATGAGCTAGCGCATGCGTCCCTGCGTATGTCGGTCGGGCGTTTCACGACGGAAGAAGAGATAGATTTCGTTATTGAAACGATAAAAAACGCTGTCACTCAACTGCGTGGCTTGTAAATATTCGAAAAAGGCGACTTTTCGTTTTTTAACCACAAAAAACGTGGCGAATACATACAAATTTCATAAAGACATGCGTATAATGCGCACGCTTAAAGTTATTAGTCGGTCCCGTAATATCGCGTGACCATTGAAATTCATATTTGGAGTTTAACATGGCGCTAGAACGCACTCTATCTATCATCAAGCCAGATGCTGTTGCTAAAAACGTAATCGGTGAAATCTACACTCGTTTCGAGCGTGCTGGTCTGAAAATCGTTGAAGCTAAAATGATTCAACTAGACGACGAGCTAGCTGGCGGTT
This sequence comes from Marinomonas ostreistagni, assembly GCF_016461785.1. Classification (GTDB taxonomy): domain Bacteria; phylum Pseudomonadota; class Gammaproteobacteria; order Pseudomonadales; family Marinomonadaceae; genus Marinomonas; species Marinomonas ostreistagni_A. Next base: position 12,106 of record NZ_JAEMUH010000004.1, read on the forward strand.
TCTACGCTGAGCACAAAGAGCGTCCATTCTACAAAGACCTTGTTGCATTCATGACATCTGGTCCAGTTGTTGTTTCTGTTCTTGAAGGTGAAGGCGCTGTTCTTCGTCACCGTGAACTAATGGGTGCTACTAACCCTAAAGAAGCGGCGGCTGGTACTCTACGTGCTGACTACGCTGAGTCTATCGATGCGAACGCTGTTCACGGTTCTGACTCTGTTGAGTCTGCTGCACGTGAAGTTGCTTACTTCTTCGGTAAGTAATTGATTTAAAACCTACCTTTTCGTTTTAGAAAAGCAGGTTTATGAGGAAGCGGGCCTATGGCCCGCTTCTTTGCAGAGGCTTCTGAAAAGCGTAATCCCTTTTCAGAAGCTTTTTTGTCTACACTTAACGCTTTAGAGCGAATGATTGATACCTATGACTGACACCCAGAAAGTAAATTTACTTGGCCTTTCACCAGAGAAACTCATCGAATTTTTTGAGTCGATTGGTGAAAAGAAATTCCGTGCCACCCAAGTGATGAAATGGATTCATCAAAAGGGCGCTGAGTCCTTTGAAGACATGACGGATGTTAGTAAGAAGTTACGCGCTAAATTAGAAAATATCTGTGAGATCCGCGCACCTGAAATCGTCTCTCAGAATATTTCTAATGATGGCACTCGTAAGTGGATCATTCGTACTGAAGGTGGTCAGAATAACTGTGTCGAAGCGGTTTTGATTCCTGATGGTGATCGCGCAACGCTATGTGTGTCGTCTCAGGTGGGTTGTTCTTTGGACTGTAGCTTTTGTTCAACAGGGAAACAGGGCTTTAACCGCAACCTAACAGCAGCTGAAATCATTGGTCAGGTTTGGATTGCGATTAAATCTTTTGGTCCTATGGACCCAAGTGGCCCGCGTCGCGTGACCAATGTCGTAATGATGGGCATGGGTGAACCATTGATGAACTTTGAACCAGTGGTGGAAGCCATGACGCTGATGATGCATGACAATGCCTACGGCTTGTCGAAGCGTCGCGTGACCCTGAGCACATCAGGGGTGGTACCACGTATTTACGACTTGGTAAAACGTACCGACGTATCGCTGGCGATTTCTCTACATGCGCCAAATAACGAATTGCGTAATGAGTTGGTGCCAATCAACAAGAAATACCCAATCGAAGAGCTGCTGGAAGCGTGTCAGCATTACCTAGACAACTTGCCTGATAAACGCCATATTACGATTGAGTATACGGTTATGGCTGGTGTGAATGATCAGGAAGAGCATGCACGTCAATTGTCTAAATTGCTGGAAAACTTGGAATGCAAAATTAACTTGATTCCATTTAATCCATTCCCGCATTCAGGTTATGAGAAACCATCCAATAACCAAACGCGTCGTTTCCAGAAAATCTTGGCGGATGATGGCTACACGGTAACGGTCCGTACGACACGTGGTGATGATATCGATGCCGCATGTGGTCAGTTAGTAGGTGACTTCTTAGATAAAACTCGTCGCTCTCAGAAATATATTGAACTTCGTGAAGTATCGGAGTAGTCATCAATTCACAAGTTAGATGGAGGTGACGTATTGCTTCGGATGTAAGTATTACGTCAAATTCATTTAACTTGTTATCACTAATAGAAAAGTTTTTTGGCATTTTTGCTGTATAAGTTTGATGGCTAGCAACAATCTTGATTTAATACTAGTCGATTGAATAAAAGCGCTTTTTATCATTATTCAGGCGTAAGTTTGTCCGCTCTTCTGGACCTTAAATAAGCTGTTTTTTGTCTGTCGTTGCGTACTATTGCACGAAACTGACCATACACCCCGCAGCTGAGCGCTTTTTATTAGCCTGTTACACCAAGGTAATAACATGACAACCGAATTAGAGATGGAGATCGCTCCTGAGCAGAGTACTAAAGCTGCGGATATTGGCCATACTCTCCGAGCGAAACGTCTAAGCTTGTCGATTGATGAGAGACAAGTTGCAACAGAACTAAAGTTATCAATTGAACATGTTTTTGCTATTGAGAACGGTGAGTTCGATCGTTTTCGTTCTGCTACCTTTGCCCGAGGGTACCTAAAAAGCTATTGTCGATTATTAGGTCTTGACCATAAGCCGCTTTTGTCTGCTTTCGACGAACAGCAATCCGTTAAGGAAAGTAATCTACGTCCTGTTGATAATGTTCCACCTCAATCCTCTGGCCGCGATCCGATATTTGTTATCGTTTCTGCGATTATTGTATCCATTATTGTATTTATTATATTTTGGTGGCCTTCACAATCGTCGGATGTAGATGCCTCTGCACCTGCTTCTGGGCAACCTTCTGAAGTTTCTGACGCTGGAGAGGTTTCACGTATAGATCCTGCGAATGAAGTTGAGCCTGAGCTTTCAGAGAACTCAACTGAAAACTCTTCAGATACTCAAGAGGAAGCTGTGCTCGACTCTTCAATTGAAGCTCCTGCTTTGTCAGACGAGCCAGATAATGTAGTGACGGGGCTCTCTGCTGAAACAATTGCTTTGCTTGAAGATGCGGGAGTAAACCCAAATGAAGTAGTTGAAGCGACTCGTGAAGCTGAAGTGGAATCAGTTCTTGTACCTGAAGCAACGGCGGAGCCAGTTGCTCCAAGCAATGATATTTATATTCAGTTTGTCGCTGACTGCTGGACTGAAATTCGAGACAGTTCTGGACGGATTTTATTTTCTGGTGTGAAAGGTTCGGGTGATACCTTAGAGTTAGATGGTGAAGCACCTTACCGAGTAACATTGGGTTACGCGAGAGGCGTTTCTGAATTTTTATACAAGGGGGAGCTTTTTGACTTCTCCTCATATGTACGTAAAGATCTAGCTCGTTTTGAGCTTAAATAGAGATAAGTATGCATTTCGAATCTCCAATAAAACGTCGTCATTCTCGCCAAATTATGGTGGGGGATGTTCCTGTAGGTGGTGGCGCTCCGATTAGTGTTCAGAGTATGACCAATACTGAGACATGTGATGTGGATGCAACCGTTGCCCAAATTCGTGCGATTCAGGATGCTGGTGCTGATATTGTAAGGGTGTCAGTACCTTCTATGGATGCGGCGGAAGCGTTCAAAGCAATACGTAAACAAGTGTCGGTACCATTGGTAGCAGACATTCATTTCGATTACAAAATCGCACTTAAGGTTGCGGAATACGGGGTTGATTGTTTGCGAATTAACCCTGGTAACATTGGTAATAAAGATCGTGTTCGCGCAGTTGTCGATTGTGCGCGTGATAAGAATATCCCGATTCGTATTGGTGTTAATGCGGGCTCCTTGGAAAAAGACCTGCAAAAGAAATACGGTGAACCAACACCGGATGCATTGGTTGAATCTGCTTTTCGTCAAATCGAGTATTTTGATGCGCTGGATTTCCAAGAATTCAAATTAAGCTTGAAGGCTTCAGATATTTTTATGACAGTTGAAGCTTACCGTAAGATTGCATCACAAATTGATAATCCGCTTCATTTGGGCATCACTGAGGCGGGTGGTCTGCGTTCTGGTACGGTTAAATCTTCGATTGGTTTAGGCTTACTTCTAATGGACGGCATTGGTGACACACTTCGAGTGTCGTTGGCAGCTGACCCCGTACAAGAAGTCAAAGTAGGCTGGGACATGTTACGTAGTTTGAAACTGCGTAATCGTGGTATCAACTTTATTGCATGCCCAAGTTGCTCTCGCCAGAACTTTGATGTTGTGAAGACTATGAACGAGTTGGAAGAGCGTCTAGAAGATATTAAAGTCTCTATGGATGTTGCAGTGATAGGCTGTGTTGTAAACGGTCCTGGGGAAGCGAAAGAAGCAGATTTAGGCCTTGCCGGTGGTACGCCAAATAATTTGGTGTATTTAGACGGCAAACCAAACTCAAAAGTTAAAAATGAAACCTTGGTGGATGATCTTGAGCGTATGATTCGCGCCAAAGCGGACGCTAAAGAAAAAGAAGAATCCAATCTTATCGCTAAGTCATAAGGGCACGAACAGTGGGTCGTAAAGTACAAGCAATTCGCGGAATGAATGATATTCTGCCGGGCCAATCTTCCGTTTGGCAGTACCTAGAGAGAACCGTTTCTGAAGTAGTAAATGGTTATGGATATCAACAAATCCGTTTCCCTATCGTTGAGCAAACAGAGCTTTTTAAACGCGGTGTGGGTGAGACAACTGATATCGTTGAGAAGGAAATGTATACCTTCGAAGATCGTAACGGTGAGTCCTTAACACTTCGTCCAGAAGGGACCGCTAGCTGTGTTCGTGCTGCTGATCAGGCTGGTTTGCTGTTCAATCAAACACAACGTCTTTGGTACGTGGGCCCAATGTTTCGCTACGAACGCCCACAAAAAGGCCGTTACCGTCAATTTCACCAAATCGGTGTAGAATCTTTTGGTATGGCAACGCCAGATATTGACGCTGAACTGATCATTTTAACGGCACGTCTTTGGAAGAAGCTTGGCTTACTTGAGCACGTCGAACTGCAATTAAACACCATTGGTGTTGCTGCGGCGCGTGAAACATTTAAAGCTGCTCTGGTGGAGTATCTAACAGAGTTTAAGGATCAATTAGACGAAGACAGCCAACGTCGTTTATCGACAAACCCACTTCGTATCCTTGATTCCAAAGATGAAGCGACACAAAAAGTGTTGCAGAGTGCACCGAGTCTTGAAGATTTCATTGACGATGAATCTCGTGAGCATTTTGAGCGCTTGCAAGCAATCTTAAGAGCAAATGATGTACCATTTGTGATCAACCGTGCTTTAGTGCGTGGACTTGATTACTACGGCAAAACCGTATTTGAATGGGTAACCTCTCACCTTGGTGCGCAAGCGACGGTTTGTGCTGGTGGTCGTTATGATGGCCTAGTTGAACAGTTAGGTGGTCGCGCTACGCCAGCAGTGGGCTTTGCTATGGGCGTTGAGCGTTTGGTGCTTTTGTTAGAAACTCTTGAATTGATTCCCGAAGAAGCAAAGAGTGCAACGGATATTTTTGTTGTAAGTTTTGGTGATGAAGCAGAGCTTGCGTCTTTCGTAGTAGCTGAGCAGCTACGCAATGCGAATCAAGATTGGACTGTTTTGCGTCACTGCGGCGGCGGTAACTTTAAGAACCAAATGAAAAAAGCCGATAAATCGGGCGCTCGCTTTACTTTGATTTTGGGAGAAAGCGAAGTAGCTGAAGGGGTTATACAAGTAAAAGATATGCAGTCTGGTGAGCAGGTTTCATGTGCTACCGATGTATTAGTAACTACTTTGCTAGACAAGCTTAACGGCTGATCCATTAATGCGGTCGTTCAATATAGAATTATGAGGAACTCGGTGTGTCTGAAGTAAAGACTGAAGAAGAACAAATTGAAGCGTTTAAAAACTGGTGGAAGAAAAATGGTACTTCGCTAGTATTAGCCGTCGCTGTCGGTGTAGGTGGTTACTTTGGCTTTCAAGCGTGGAAAACGAGTCAAGAAAATCATTTGGCTGAGGCATCTTCTCTCTATCAAAACCTAACAGAAGCTGCGACAGATTTAGCGAAAGAAGAGAATCAAAAAACAGTACGTTTTATTGCTAATCAATTAGCCGAAGACTTTGATGATACTGGCTACGCTATGTTTAGTCAGTTGTTCGTAGCACGTATTGATGCGCAAGCGGGTAACTATGAAGATGCGGTTGCAGCGCTTTCAAAAGTGGTTGAACAGTCTGAAGACGTTTCGTTTGATGCCATTGCCAATCTACGTATTGCTCGCCTACAAGCAGAGCAAGAAAAATACGATACAGCGATGAAAACTTTATCCTTGGTGACTTCGTCTGAGTTTGCTGCACAGGTAGCAGAACTGAAAGGCGATATTTTATTGGCTCAAGGAAAGCGTGATGAAGCACGCGTCGCTTACCAAGACGCTGCGGATCAGATGGGAGCCGGTGTCCAGCACCCACTTTTAGATATTAAGCTAAAAGATTTAGTTGAGGGCTAGTTGACAATGTGGAAGCCTATTATTGTGGCTGCAGTATTAAGTTCTGCTGTATTACAGGGTTGCTCAACTAGACTGTTGCCTCCACCTGATAGCATAAGACAAGAAGTCTATTTTGATGCGAATTGGCGTACCAAGGTAAATGGAGGTGCTGGTGAGCAAACGGAAACCTACAATATCGTTGCCCAAGACAATACGTTAACGTTGGTGACTAACCGTGGCTCGCTTTATGAACTAAATCAATCTAATGGTCTTCAGGTCCAGCATATTGAAACCGGAGCTAAGCCTAGTTCTGGGGTGTCACGTGATGGAGATCGAGTATTCTTTGGGACCTATGATGGCGATTTGATCGCTGTATCACTGGACGATGAGTCGATTTTATGGCGTAAAACTCTAACATCAGAAATCTTGTCAGAAACTGGTAATGGAGCTGGTCGTGTTGCGGCAGTTACTGCAGATGGTTGGTTAACTGTTATGGACGCGAATACCGGTGAAACTTTATGGCGTGATAAAGAAGACCTACCAGCTTTAACAGTTCGTGGCACGTCGGCACCTGTAATTGTTGATGGTAAAGTGATAGCTGGTTTTGCAAGTGGTAAAGTGAAAGCCTATAACTTGCAAACGGGCGATCAGATCTGGGAATACGCTGTTGGTAAACCTGAGGGGCGTTATGAGATCGAACGTCTTACGGATGTTAGTGGGCGCTTTGTCATCGCGAATAATATGCTGTACTCAGTGGCTTATAATGGCACAGTGACAGCATTGGCTATGCAAACAGGTCGTCCTATATGGCAACGTAATATTTCCAGTGCGGTAGGTGTTGCTGTACAAGGGAATGAACTAGCAGTTATCGATCAGGACAATGTTGTTTATAACCTTAATGCTCTTAATGGTTCGACACTTTGGCAAAATGACACATTGCAAGGTCGTGATTTGGCCTCACCAGTGTTTTATAAAGACTATGTGGCAGTACTAGATCGTGGTGGTTGGATTCATCTAATGAATCGTGAAACAGGTTTAATAGAAGCGTGGACGTTGGCTGATTCTCGACGTCCGGCTGGAAGTCGTATGGTGTCGAATGACGAACAATTGTTTATACTAACACCAACTGCAAATGTAACGGCGCTCCACTACTGGTAGTGGTAACGCCCTGAGCGTATGCTCAACGCAATTTTTGAAGAGGCTGCTTCGCTCACAAGGCGTAGCAGCCACTTTGTATTCTAATAGGTTGAAAAAATGATCCCAGTAATTGCATTGGTCGGTCGACCCAATGTTGGAAAATCTACTCTATTTAATCAGCTAACACGCTCACGTGATGCGTTGGTAGCGGATTATCCTGGCTTGACTCGTGACCGTAAATACGGTGACGGTAAAGCGGGAGAGCATGAGTTTATCGTGATTGATACGGGTGGTATCAGTGGTGACGAGCAAGGTATTGATGAGCATATGGCGCGTCAGTCTCTGCTTGCGATTGAAGAAGCGGATGCGGTGTTGTTTTTGGTGGATGGTCGTCATGGCTTAAACCCAGCAGATGAAATGATCGCTAATCATTTACGTCGTTCTGAGAAGCCAGTTTTTCTGGTGGTGAACAAAACGGACGGTATCAATGAAGACATTGCACTGGCTGACTTCTACGCTTTAGGCATGGGTGAGCTGTATCCTCTTGCAGCGGCTCATGGTAAAGGTGTTCGATCGCTGATTGATACGGTGATGGAGCTGTTTGCAGAGCGCATTGCTGAAATGCGTGATCAAATAGAGTTCAATGCCAAAGGTATCCGTATTGGAGTAGTGGGTCGTCCAAACGTTGGTAAATCAACCCTAGTTAACCGTATGTTGGGTGAAGAGCGTGTGGTTGTGTACGACATGCCAGGAACCACACGAGACAGTGTTTACATCCCCTACAAACGACACGATAAAGACTACACGCTGATTGATACAGCGGGTGTGCGTCGTCGTAAACACGTCAAAGAAGCGGTTGAGAAATTCTCCATCGTAAAGACGCTACAAGCGATCCAGGACGCCAACGTTGTTATCTGTGTGATCGATTCTCACGAAGACTTGGTAGAGCAAGATCTTCATATGATCGGTTATGTTTTGGATGCGGGTCGTGGTTTGGTGATTGCGATCAACAAGTGGGACGGTCTGAAGAAAGAAGACCGTGAACACATTAAGAAAGAAGTCGAGCGTCGTCTTGGTTTTGTCCCTTACGCGAAGGTTCACTACATCTCTGCACTTCATGGTACTGGTGTTGGTGATCTTTATGACACCATCGAAGAGACATATGAATCATGTTACGCGAAGTGGTCTACTAACCGCTTAACTCGTATTTTGGAAGATGCTGTATCGGAACATCAACCGCCTATGGTGAAAGGTCGTCGTATTAAGCTTCGTTATGCTCACCAAGGTGGCTCGAATCCACCGCGTATCGTTGTGCACGGTAACCAAACGGATGCGTTGCCGGGTAGCTACAAGCGCTACCTTGAGAACAAGTTCCGTACAGTTCTAAACATTACGGGTACGCCAATATCGTTTGAATTTAAGTCTTCTGATAACCCGTTCGCGCCAAAGCGTTAATTTAGTTAGAGTAATTAAAAAGCCTGTATTCATCTTGATACAGGCTTTTTATTTTTCTAAGGAAGCCAGTTAAAAGACTTTAATAAAGCAAACGTTCAACTTGGGTAACCAAGTTGATCATTGATGAAGGACGCTTAGAAACCTGTTCAGCCTTTTCAAGGGGCTTTGACCAATTATGGGGATGGCTAAGTTCGCTTAGTAATACATCTTCTATTATTGCACTATCAAGATCTTTACGCGAAGCGACGATACATGAGTTTATCTGGGAAAGCATCCGATTGGCATTGAGTCTCTGTTCAAAATGCTTTGGCAATATGAATTGAAAGCGTCCTGCTAAAATTGATTCTTCTGATAGGTTGATGCCACCATGATGAATACATGCTGTCGCATTTGAAAGTATTTCTTTTATGGATGGCGGTTTTAGTAAAATATTGAGACCTAAACTACTCCAGTGTTTGTAGGCAGTGACATTGATACCATTAATCAAACAGTCAGCGGATAGTTTATGCTTCGCTATAATATTTAAAATATGACTTGTCGAAGGATGATTTGCACTCAAGTATACACATAAATGAGATTTCTTTGCTGCTGGTATAGGAAAGACATCTTTCTCTAAAGGACCAATCGCTAAGTCACGGCTATCACCATAGATATCCAGTTCTTTAATAATAGAAAGAACCTGAGATTGACCTTTGATAATGTCCGGTAAACACTCTGGAAGAGTTTTCGTGTAAGGTTCCATAGCAGAAATAGCATTCTCTAATAAGAATTCTTCACTCCATACTCTAGGGTAATCTTTTCGTAAACGAGGAAATGAACCTTTTTGGGCGTGGGGAACAACAAATCCATCACCGAAGCAAATCACTGGAAGTCTATCATAGCAAGCAAGTGTCAGGATTGGAGCGTAATCTGCAATAATTAAGTCAGGTTGATATTTTTTTAGTATATCTATCCATTGTTCGATACGATTTTTAAGTGTTGTTTTATCTGCGAAGCCTCCAATACCTAGTATGTCGCTATAGGATGTTGCTTTAAATGCTTGTTGATTATTCCAATTAGTTTTAGCTTCTGGAGCTTTAATCAAAGTAATTTTATGTTGCTGGTAGCGTTCCTTTAGAGTTTGGGGATTGGCTGCAGCCACAATCGGAATAAATCCAGCCAACCGTAAAGCCAAAGCAACTTTCAGAAGACGAGTTGCATGCCCCATACCCCCGCCAAATTCCCATGCTATTAATACTCGCCGGATACGTTTCACAGTCATCTTATCTCTCTATCTGGAACGAAAAGTATCAGTCAGAATTGCTTTGACTTCGGCAACGGATTGTTCCCAATGACTAACCTGTTTTTGCCTTATTAGATTTACGGAGGGATACCATGGGGAATCAGGTCTATCTGCTAACCAGCGCCAATCACTATTAACTGGCAGCATTACAGACGTTGGGATACCTAATATTCCAGCCATGTGAGCCATAGAGGTGCAGCTCGTAACCAGATAATCGCACTGTTTCAATAAAGAGAATGTGTCTAAAAGGCTTCCATCATGTTCTTTAATGATGCTCCCTAAATCTTGTATGGATGACGCGATATCAAAAGAGTAAATTTCTTCAATAGCCAATTCATTAATCTGGAGAGATACGAAATGTAGGTCTTTCATGTCTAAGAGGGTGAGTAAAGGTCGCAACCCAGGCGAGCGTGATTTATCAGCCTTAAAATCAGGGTTTCCTCTCCAGCAAAGGGCTATTACTGGTTTCCTATCTGCATGAATAGCATTAGCCCATTTCCTATCTGTGGGCAATGATTTCCAAAGGTCTGTTTCAGGTTTAGGGATGTTTTGAACACTATTTATGCCCATATGCATTGGGAGGCTCATCAGAGGAGTCCAAAAGTCAAAGCTTGCCAAGGCATCAATTCTATCCCAATTCAGTACTTGTTCAGCAGGTAATACGTGTCTAAGAACAGGAAGAGTAGGTGCTTTACCTGCAAAATAAACTTTGAGATTCGTTGTTCGATGCAAAATGTCAACAAAGCGAAGGAACTGAAGTGTATCGCCGATGCCTTGCTCATCTAAGATGAGCAGTGAACCTACAGTTTGATGATGAGGATTCCAACGTGCCAATTTCTCTGGGTTTACTTGGCGTAGGTTTAGGGCTTCGTGACGATATTCAAAGTGGGGCCATGCTTCTTCGTAGCGACCTTGAAGCAGGTAGTGAAAAGCTAACTTCCAATGGTATTTAGCTGAAGGAGTCAACTTAACGGCTTGTTCATAATAGCGTGCCGCTTGGTCTAACTGACCTTTGCTTCGGAGGGTGCTCCCCATTCCTGCTAGAGCGTTAACCTGGTTTGGATTAGATTCTAAAAGGTTCTCTAAATCTAGTTGGGCTTCATCAAAGTTACCAAGGTCCATCAAAAGATTGGCTCTATTGACCAATGCACTGGTTAGTTGACTTTCTATATTGCCTTTAATAATGCAACTGTAAATATTAATAGATAACTCGATTTTTTCCGAAAATTGAGCTTGAAGAGCAGAGCTAAATAACCACTTGGCATGCATTTCGCTATCTGGTTGCCAACCGTCTAAAGTTTTATTTAATAACTCAAAAACTAAATTAGGTTGGCTTCTTTCAAGGTACCCTTCTAGAGCACGAGCGTTTGGTTGAGTGTTTTTAGAGCTTTGTAAACGAATGAGTCGTTGAACAACTTCAGTTTCGGATTGATCGAGACTTTCAGGTGAATAATGAAAGCAGTGTTCGCCAGCGATATCTAAGAAATAACCTTCACTCGGAAGAATGACATTTAAATGTTGAGCTAAAGCGTGATTCGGCAAAAAGCTGAGTGGAGCACTAGCGCAATGAGGTAGATACAGTGAAACATCGCATTCAGCTATCAAAGGTTGTTCATGTAATTTAACTGAAAACACTTTAACACCTATAAAGGTGTTCAAAAGGTTAATGTTTGTACTTTCAGGAATGCATAACGCGATGTTTGGGACAACTCGACTCAGTCTTGATAGGATTTTTTCTAAGAACAATGCTGAGTTTTCATCAGCAAGTCCTTCTACCCAAACACTAAAAAACTCAGAAAGCCAGCCTTGCACGTGCTGTTTCTCAGGTAATTGAGTATGCCTAAACAATGGTATGTAGATCGTATTCTTAATCCCATTGAGCGCGAGTTGGCTGTAGTCATAGGCGTTGGTGCATATCCAATAATTTGGCAGCCAATCATTTGACCATTTTTTAACGACACTTAGTGGTGATGGACTGTCCAGAATCGCTAAATTATAAGCTCCTTGGGTGTTAATTTTCTTTGTTTGTTCGTTTACTACATGAAGTATTGTTAGGGGGATACGCTGCCTTGATGAATAAGCCTTACCGTTTACCGCAAAATTATTGAGCTCATTTGAAAAAAAAGCTTGTTGAGCAAAATTGAGCTTCAACTGGTTAGGCAAGCTAATGAACACAAACTTGGCGCCGTTACATTTTAAGTGCTTGAGCCAGTCAAAAAGGTGCTTGGCTAAATTTGAGGAAGATTGATTAAGGCTCAGAGCAAAAAGTTGGGGCATTTGTAAGGTCTGCTTTTACATTGTCTTTACAAGGTTTCTGCGTAAGAATATCGTTTATGCAAGAAATAATTATATTTTAGTAGGAAATAATTAGGTACTAGACTATGTCAGATGAACAGTATGAATATCAAGGATTACAGCTAGCCCCGGCCGAATCAAGCCTTCAAGGTGTTTTGTTCATCATGGATGATGTGAGTAATTACGGTGAATTAGTATCTGCTGTCGGAGAGAATACTGAAGTAGTTCTGTTGGATTCTCGTGGGAATGGTTTAGCGCAGATGGTCGCTTATCTCGCTAATTATCAAGATTTAGCGTTTATTGAAGTGGCCAGTCACGGCTCTTCGAGTAGCATCAGCCTTGGTTCTCTTACCCTTGATGCGAGTAACCTTGATAGTCATGCTGACTTATTAGAACAGCTTGGCTCAGCTTTATCTGATTCAGGTGACTTGCTTCTACTTGGTTGTAATATTGCGGAAGATGATTCTTCTACTTTTATTGCGGATATTGCAGCCTTAACGGGTGCGGATGTTGCGGCATCTAATGATGTAACAGGTGTTCAGGGTGACTGGGTTTTAGAATCTAACGTTGGTGATATCGAGAGTGATAATAACTTATGGTTTTATGATGAAGCGAACCCAAATGTGAATCTTGTGGATGTTACGGGGGATAATTCTGGTAACATTCTCACCGGAAGCGTAGGGGACGACTCTATAACTGGATTAGGTGGAAATGACACGATTTCTGCGCTTGATGGAAACGACATTCTATATGGAAATCTAGGCAATGATACCTTATACGGTGGTGGTGGTGACGATACTCTTTCCGGTGGCGATGGTAATGATTTTACTTATGGTGCCACAGGTAATGATTTACTCTATGGCGGTGATGGCAATGATGGTATGTCAGGCGCTGATGGTGATGACACGCTTTATGGTGGTCTTGGTAACGATACTCCTGCCGGCTCTTCAGGAAATGACTTAATCTATGGTGGTGATGGTAATGACTGGGTATGGGGCGGCAAAGGTAATGATACCTTGTATGGTGACGCGGGAACAGACACGATAACTGGGGGTAGTGAGGACGACATACTTTACGGCGGAGAAGGTAACGATACACTCAGTGGCCGCTCGGATGCAGATATTTTGTACGGAGGAGATGATGATGACTATCTCCGTGGTGGAGGCCAATTAGATACCCTTTATGGTGGCGCGGGTAACGATACTTTTGGGGGTACTGTAGCCAACCATAATGGCGATACCATTATGGATTTTGAGGTCGGTGATGTTATTGTGGTAAACAGTACAGATCTTACTTCTCTTAATGGTCAAACCATTGGCAGTACAATTGATCTTGGTTCTGGCACTCTTAATCTAGGTGGCAGTGTATCTGGTATTCTTCAAGCAGTTCTAGTTAACGGGAATACAGAAATATCTATTGTTCCAAACATTGCTCCCACCTCGGCCGATACCAGTAAAACGGTTTATTACAACGGCTCTTACTCCTTTAGTTCATCCGACTTTAGCTTTAGCGATGCTGACGTAGGAGATACTTTAGACCATATTACGATTGTCACTTTACCTGGTAAGGGAACACTGAAGTTAAGCGGAGTGGCTGTTTCGGCAGACGATGATATTTCGTTAGCCAATTTAGGGAATCTTACCTATAGCTCTGGTACAGATGGTACTGGTACCACATCGTTTACCTTTACTGTGAGTGATGGTGTGAGCGATTCTCAAGTAGCGAATACCTTCAATATCAATGTTATCGCACGTCCAACAACGCCTGCTGAACCTGAGCCAGTTGTGATAACAGAGGAAGTGGATGGGACAACAGTCACAACAACAGAAGAGGAAGATGAGGATGGCAATACGATTCAAACCGTTACTGTCACTCCAATTTCTAGCGCACGTGTAGATACGGATACAACCACCTCCAATGCAGATATCTCTTTGCACTCAACAGGTAATAATGGCTCTCAAGTTGTAACAACCGTTAGTTTGCCAACAGGTGTAGGTATCACCACTCGTTCCAGCTCAACTGCAAATGCGCAAAATAGTGTAGATAACTTGATCGCTTTAATTGAAGACAGTGCTCAAGATGAAGAAGACCTAGCTGAAATGGAAAATTCTGGAAGTAGTTTCCTCGCTGCGCTGGATGATGTTGATAACCTTTGGGTGAATCAGGTGACATTAACCAATGATGGCAGTGCTTCGTCTTCAAATACTATTCGCATATCTGGCTCCTCTGATGATTCATATCAAGAGGCATTGGTGATCGATACTAGGGAGCTACCAGCAGGTACTATTCTAGACCTAAATGATATTGAGTTTGCTGTTATTGTTGGTACAAACGTTACGATTCGTGGCGGGGAAGGGGCAAATATCGTATATGCCGGAGAAAATGCCCAAAATATTGTTTTAGGGGCAGAGGATGACGAGCTGCATGGTGGCGCAGGCGATGACATCGTTGGCTCTAAAGGAGGCGATGATCTTCTCTATGGTGATAGCGGTAATGATACCGTTGTTGGTGGAGTTGGCGACGATACGCTAAATGGAGGTATTGGTGATGATCTTATTCAAGGGGCTCAACAAGACAATGGAGAATTGATATTCAGTCTCAATAGTGAGGGGGTAATCACCACACTATATACCCCAAATGAACTGGATTTATCGGACTCTAGCTTAGAAAGCATCTCTTTCTCTGGTGATTGGTATAGTCAAGCTTCTTACGTTAATGAAGGCCAAGTTTACGCTCTTGATACATCCAGCAGTATTGATAGCCTGTTGCAGGCTAACGATCAATTTGCCTTTTTAGCCGTTGACAGTACTCGCTTAAAAACTTTAGCAATTTTAAAGAAAGTGTTTGATGGCGAACTTTATACGGTTGCTGAGCTAAATGAGGTCGCAACCTCTAGTACGACTCTATTGGAATACGCTGAGCAAGCTGTCAATGATTGGCGAGAACTCACTAGTATTAGTGAATCGGATGACATCGAAAATCAAGTTTTATCCTTGCTAGATACATTCTGGCGTTACATAAGTATCACGCGTGAAGATATTGATACTGGCGTCAGTTTTATTGAATCGGGAGGTTCTTGGGAAGCATTATTGCTCGACATTGTTGCAAGCAATTATAGTAACTATGTGTTGTATGGTGGCACAGGAATTATGCAGCTGGCTCAAGCAACTGAGCTTGAGAGCTCTGGTCTGCAACAAGATGTCGGCGATGATGTGCTTTATGGCGGTGCAGGGGATGATACGCTAGTGGGTGGTCACGGTAGTGATTATGTAGATGGCGGTGATGGTGTGGATGTTGCTGTGCAGTCTAGAGCGAGTAGCGATTATCAACTTGTCTTAACGAGTGAAGGTGAATTGTCTCTAGTCTATCAAGATGGAGGCTACACAGAACAAGACACACTAGTAGATATTGAGCAAGTCTCTTTCAGTGATTCGACAGTAGACTTTTTTGCATCTAACCTTTCTAGCTCTGAATTGCTTCAGCTGGGGACGTTGGGTCAATTGATGACTGGTGCAGCCCCTAGTTTGGAACAACTCAATGAATATCAAAATGATGGGTTAAGCCTAGCTAGTTTAGCTTCCGCTTTAATGCAAACTGATGCTTACCAAACGCAATGGGAGAGCTTGGATGATGTCGCCTTTATTTCTGCAATAGCAGAGCAAGTCATTGATGGGCCTTTCACCGATAATGATGTGAGTTATTGGGTTGAGCGCTTGAGTAATGACTTAGAGAGAAGTGATGTCTTTGTTTTAGCATCTGGTATTGAAAGCTATCAAAGCGAAGCACTACAAAATGGACTACTTTTAATGTAGCGGTTTAAGCTATTAAGTTTGTTGAGAGAATAGCCCCACCTGATTTGATCAAGTGGGGCTTTTTTGTTTCTGCTCGACCTTAGTCTTAAATCTATTGTTCCTCGTGCTCCGATCAGCTACCTTGAAGAGTAAATCAGATGGAAAAACAAGAAAAATAAAAAAGGAGAGGCCATGTCACAATCGGTTCAATTTTCATCGTTGCCTTTTGCTAGCCACTTCAAGCTTGGTGTCATTCGGCTGAATTCAGAAAAAACGCTGAATGCGCTGTCTTTAGAAATGATCAATCTAATTCACGCCCAATTACATGAATGGCAAGAAGACCCATACATCGTTGCAGTGCTAATTGAGGGAAGTGGAGACAAAGCATTTTGCGCGGGCGGTAACGTGGTCGATGTGTATCGATCAATCGTTGATACAGCGGACGATGGTGTTTTCAGTCAACATTACTTCAGTCATGAGTATGAGCTTGACCAATATATTCATGAGTATCGTAAACCGGTCCTTTGTTGGGGGCATGGTTATGTAATGGGGGGCGGCATGGGATTGTTTATGGCGTCCCGCTATCGATTAGTCATGCCATCAAGCAAACTTGCGATGCCGGAAATCAAAATTGGTCTGTATCCCGATGTGGGAGCAAGTTACTTCTTAAATCAACTGCCAGAACATTTTGCTCGTTTTTTAGCACTGACGGCCTACCAAGTTAATGCTACCGACGCCTGTGAATTAGGCTTGGCAACCCACTATGTTTGCGATGAAGCCTACCGTGATATTTTGAACCAGTTAGCGTTAGGAGTGCTTGATGACAATAGTCATGAGCATGTCATTCAGCATATAGAACGTGTACTTCATACATTTACTATGTCGGATGAGTTGCCATTATTAAGGCCAGAACTGATCGCCCATGAAAAAGAACTCGAAAAGCTGATGAGTGGCGACATTGTGAATATTTACCACTCGTTGAAAGGCTTTAAAAATGACAGCTCTTCTTTGATGGCTGCGCGAGGAAACTTCCTCAAAGGTAGTCCTTTGTCTGCATGTCTGATCATTGAGCAATTGGATTGGGCAAAAAGTAAAAGTCTTGCGGATGTGTTTGAGCGTGAGACTTGTTTATCTGTCAACATCAGCCTATATGGAGATTTTTGTGAGGGTGTCCGTGCATTATTGATCGATAAGGATCAAAAGCCCGTATGGAAATATCACTCAGTGATTGAAGTGCCGAAAAATGTGCTTCCTAGTTACGTTGATAAAGTTACTTCGAAAAGGGCGGAGTGTCCGAGTTAGTGGCTTTATTGCGGTAGTCACTCAGTACAATCTCTAGTGCTGCGATCACTGTTTCGTTTGGGATTTCATTCTCCTCAAGCAGAGCAATAAGGTCGACGGCGAGTTTAATATGATCTGGTGCGGTTTCTAGTGACATGGATTTATTCTTCATATTTGCTGTCATGTATTTGGAATAGGCGTTTAATACAATGGTGTTGTCTAATGTACAGCACTATTGTCTGGTAAGAAATGTTAACACATCCTCGAGGTGCACGTGGTTACAAATGAATTTTGGTTGGAGCGTTGGCAGTCTGGGCGAATTGGCTTCCATCGAGATGAGGTCAATCCGTGGTTGGTGCAATACTGGCCTCAGGTAGCGCGTGGCGCAAAAGTACTGGTACCGCTGTGTGGTAAGTCGGCGGATCTGCTCTGGTTAGCGAATCAAGGTTATGACGTGACTGGCGTCGAGCTTTCCCCCATGGCGGTGGTGGAATTTTTCGGTGATAACGACCTGACTTACCACACTGAGCAGGAGGGTAGTCTCAAAATCCACACGGCCAAAGATTTGCCTTTGCGCATTGTCGAAGGTGATTACTTTGACTTTGATGAAACGGGATTTGATGCCTGTTACGACCGAGCGGCCTTGGTGGCAATGCCAGAAGACAAGCGGGAGCAATACGTTCTTCACACTAAGCAGCGTTTAACCCCTCAAGCATCCTTGTTACTGATTACGTTAAGTTATGATGGTGAACAATCTGGACCACCGTTTTCAGTATTGGACTTTGAAGTCACGGAGCTTTGGGGGGAGTGGATTCGTAAAGTGGCCAGTGAAGATTTGTTGCAGGTCGATGAGCGTTATCAAGGCGTTGAGCGTACATTTTACGAAGAAACCGTCTGGCGTATTACCAGCTAACATTACCTCTATATACCTGACTAATTTTCTGGGATAATAGCGCCATCAACGATTCCAGATTCACCAATCTCCCAAGCGCTCTTCGCTTGGGATAGAGTTCATATGATCAAACGACACAAAACCGCTCCAGATATTTTTTCTTATTCGCCTTATTGGGCTGAATGTTATGGCGTTGCGCCATTCTTACCGACTAGCCGAGAGGAAATGGATGCCCTAGGTTGGGACAGCTGTGATGTTATCATCGTCACAGGTGACGCCTATGTTGACCATCCAAGCTTTGGTATGGCTGTGATGGGGCGAGTCTTGGAAGCACAAGGGTTTCGTGTAGGGATTATTGATCAGCCTGATTGGCGTAGTCCTGATGACTTTATGCGCCTTGGACGTCCGAATTTATATTTCGGTGTTACCGCGGGCAACATGGACTCGATGATCAATCGATATACCGCTGATCTAAAGGTGCGTAATGACGATGCTTACACGCCTTATGGTGAAGGTGGTAAACGTCCAGACCGTGCGGTCATTGTTTACTCTCAGCGTTGTAAGCAAGCTTTCCACGATGTGCCTGTTATGATTGGTGGTATTGAAGCCAGCTTACGTCGTATCGCTCAGTACGATTACTGGAGTGATGAGGTACGTCGTTCTGTATTAGTGGATTCCACTGCAGACATCCTTTTATACGGAAATGCTGAGCGTGCCATCATAGAAGTGACTCACGCGATTGCTAATGGCAAAAGCATGGATGACATCGTCAATGTTCGTGGCACTACGATTATCCGTGATGTACCGCCAGGTGGATATACAGAAATTGACTCAACCCGCGTTGATTGGCCAGGTAAGATCGATCAGATCTATAGCCCTTATGAGTACATTCCAGAAGGTAAGTGCCAAACAGGTGAGCAGCAGGACGATAGTGATGTGATGCCGATTCGAGTCATCCCAGCACCACTTCGTAAAGGTCAAAAACTGGATGCTGAGAAGACGTATATTCGTCTGCCATCTTTTGAGAAAGTTTCCAAAGACCCTGTGTTGTATGCACACACGTCGCGTATATTGCATTTGGAGTCGAATCCGCATAACGCTCGTGCCTTAATTCAAAAGCATGGCAAAAAGGAAATCTGGGTTAACCCGCCACCAATTCCATTGGAAACCCCCGAAATGGATGGCGTGTTTGATTTACCGTATGCGCGTATCCCTCACCCTAAATACAAAAAAGCACGTATTCCAGCGTATGACATGATCAAAACATCGATCAATATCATGCGTGGTTGCTTTGGTGGCTGTACTTTCTGTTCAATCACCGAACACGAAGGGCGTGTAATTCAGTCTCGCTCACATGAATCGATCTTGAACGAAATTGAAGACATTAAGCGCAAGGTGCCAGGTTTTACCGGTCATATTTCGGATTTGGGTGGCCCAACGTCGAACATGTACCACCTAAACTGTAAGGACGATGAGATCCAAGCATCTTGCCGTAAGTTGTCTTGTGTCTATCCGACGATTTGTTCAAATCTAAAAACCGATCATAGTCCAACCACTGAACTGTATCGTAAAGCTCGTACCGTGGAAGGTATTCATAAGGTATCGATTGCATCTGGCTTACGTTACGACCTAGCCGTTGAAGATCCAGAATACGTTCGAGAGTTGGTGACTTACCACGTCGGTGGTTTGCTAAAAATTGCACCAGAGCACTCAGAAGAGGGCACTTTATCGAAAATGATGAAGCCTGGCATGGGCACGTATGACCGCTTCAAAAAGATGTTTGATAAGTTCTCGAAAGAAGCGGGCAAAACACAGCACTTAATCCCATACTTTATTGCAGCGCACCCTGGTAGCAGCGATGAAGACATGATGAACCTTGCCGTGTGGTTGAAGAAAAATGACTTTAAACCAGACCAAGTACAGACTTTCTACCCTTCGCCAATGTCTTTAGCAACGGCTATGTACCACTCAGGTAAAAACCCACTTCATGGGGTGACTTACAAGAGTGAAAACGTACATACGCCGAAAGACTACAAAGAACGTACCGTACAGAAAGGCTTTTTGCGTTACCATGATCCAAAGAATTGGCCTGCACTGCGTGAAACCCTTCGTACGATGGGGCGAGCAGATCTGATTGGTAATGGAAAAGGTCAATTGGTGCCTGACGAAGAGCAAGACAAGCGTACACCACGCCGCCCAACGAAAGCGAAGCCAGGCCAGAAAACCGGAGCATCACATACAAGCAACCGTCCGACCATGCAGAAAAACGCTGAAAACGAACGTAACCAGCGCAAGTCGAATAAGGTATCCGGTAACGGTGCAGGTAATAGACCTGCTGGAAAAGGCGGTGCAAATCGCTCGAAAAGCAAATCGCCAGCAGCGCGAAGAGCCCGCTAACTTAAGCAAGTTGAAGCCCTATTTAGTAATGCTGAATAGGGCTTTCTTATGCACACTTATAAAGCTTAGATCGCCCTGAAGTTTCGAAAAGGGTGCATTATCCTCGAAAATCTCGCATAATCACCGCCCATAACTGGTATAGAATCTGCATCGTAACTCATGACACGGTGCTAACCCGCGTTAAGACCTCCACAAGAGGTTTGCGTTAATAACCTGCGCTTTACCAAAAGTGAGCGTATTGATGATGGGACGATCTTATGAAATTTACACACCAATGGCTTTCAATTCTTGAAGGCTGCGTACTGGTTGCGCTTGGCTTGCATATCCTTAATTCTGTTGGACTGCTGATTAGCGGTACTGCAGGGATCGGTATGATCCTAAACACAATGACAGACCTGAGTTTTGGTCAGCTTTTCTTTATTTTGAATTTACCTTTTTATGTACTGGCTTGGCGCGCCCTCGGCAAAGCGTTCGCATTGAGAACGTTTATAGCCGTCAGTACGCTCTCTGGGTTATCTGAACTTCTACGTCATGTGGCACACATTGATATTCATCCTATCGTGTCCGCGATCTTAGGCGGTCTGCTGGTCGGGTTCGGCTTGATCATTCTGTTTAGACACAATGCTTCCCTAGGCGGGCTGAATATTCTAGCTGTATATTTGGAGCGTCGTTTTCAAATCCACGCTAGTCGCACAACTCTTGTCGCTGACATTGGTATTCTAATGGCTGCAATCATGGTGTTAGATGGCTGGCGTCTCATGTGTTCACTACTCGCTTTCCTTTTGCTAAGCTCCGTTGTCGGTCGTTATCATCGACCACCTACTTGGGCTCAAAATACGGAAACGAAGCACGCTTAATGTACTCAACGCCAATTGCTATACGAGAGTTTCAGAGCACGGAAATCGACTACCGTGCTCTTGTAAATGTATTTCATCGTAGTGTTCATGCAATCCCCGATGTAATTTATTCAAAAGAACAGAAATCCGCTTGGGCACCAGACTGCATTGATGGTGCCAGTTGGAAACTGCGTCTTGAAGAGCACTCTGTTTGGGTCGCTGTTGAAGAACGTAATCAAGAGCCTCTGGGCTTTATTGAATTAAACAAAAGCGGCGACATTGAATGCCTATATGTATGCCCTAGAGCCCAGCGGCAAGGTATCGCAAAATTGCTTCTTATTACTGCTTTTGAATCCATCTGCAAACACTGTCCCAACAAGACACAGTGGCTGGTTCAGGCATCTGATGCTGCATATGAGTTTTTCATTAAGCACGGTTTCCTGCCAACGAAACGTAATCAGGTAGAGCGCTTTGGTGTGTCCTTGGAGAATACGACCATGGCCAAAACGATCGCATAAGAGTTGATTTAGAGACTTGCCAAAGAGTGAGTTAATCTTAGCGTTATGAAAGACGCGTAAAAAAGCCCAGAAAATCTGGGCTTTTTCGTCAAGCTTTAGAGATACACTGATCAGAGTATTACTGTTTTGGCAGCAGCACTGTATCGATGACGTGAATCACACCATTGGATTGTTTAACGTCCGCAATAGTGACTGTTGCCATACGACCATTTTCATCGGCAAGCATAATGGTGTCGCCTTTGTATGTCGCTGTCAGTGTACAACCACCTAATGTTGGAACTGGATGCGCTCCCATATCATCATCAATCATCGTAGTAATCGCGCCAGAAAGCGCATTAGTGCCGACAACATGGCAGGTTAGCACTTTTTGTAAAGCCGCTTTGTTCTCAGGTTTGAGCAAATTCGCAACGGCACCGCTAGGTAGCTTGTCAAAAGCTGCATTAGTTGGAGCGAACACTGTAAAAGGACCGTCGCCTTGTAAGGTATCGACTAGGCCAGCAGCCTTAACTGCTGCAACGAGCGTAGTGTGATCTTTTGAGTTCACCGCATTTTCAATAATATTTCGGCTCTCATACATTGGTGCGCCGCCAACCATAGGGTTATCGTTCTTCTCGCTCATACCGTAGTTCTGTGAGCCAATGCTAGAACAGCCGGTCATGATAAGTGCGCTAGTGATGGTTAATGTAGTTAATAATTTCATGATGGATCTCCGAGTTTTGTATTGTTGTTACTGCTTGGTATCTATAGATACGGAACCGATCTGAAATAGTTTCAAAAATTTTAATTAACTTTCATGAAAGGTTAATGCAATGCCATTTATACAGTGACGAAGTCCTGTTGGGGCTGGGCCGTCCTCAAAGATATGACCCATATGGCTACCGCAACGACGACAATGCACTTCTGTTCGAGTAATGAACCAGCTGCGGTCTTCCTTCGTCGCAACAGCGTTTGTTAGGCTGTCATAAAAACTTGGCCAACCGGTTCCACTATCAAATTTAGTTTTGGAGTCATACAGTGCTAAATCGCACCCTTTGCAATGAAACAGGCCTTCGCGTTTTTCATCGTTAAGAGGACTCGTGTACGCTCTCTCAGTGGCTTCTTCCCTAAGCACAGCGTATTCAAAGTCGGTTAGTCGTGCTCGCCACTCGGCTTCTGTTCTAGTGATTTCGAAGTTGGCTTCCTGCACACCTGATGCGATTGCGGTTAGGCCTCGATTCATAAGTGCAATGGCTAAAGTGCCTTGTAGAAAAGTACGTCGATTCATGTCTTAGCTCCTTATGGTTGGTTAACTCTTTGTTAGAAACGATAAAAAAGCCAAGAAAGTTTCAGCTTTCTTGGCTTTAGACGGTGGTTAAACGATGTTTGTTACAGTTGAACTAGAGTGCAATGGTATCTGCTACTGCCAGTACTGGGCCTGTTGGTTGGCCTGTAGGTGAGCCGCCTTTAGGTTCTAAACTGATTGCCATATGAGCATTGTCTAAGTTTTCTATCCAATCGCCATCAAGTGAAAACTGAGCCGAGTTGGTGATGTCCAACACCCCCAATGATATAGGGGCGCCATCGCCTACCGCTACCCATAATTCATAGTCTCCCTGTTCTGCAGGTTGACCTCTAATAGGGATGATTTTAATGGTCTGATCGTCGATATCGACTAACACGTCGATAACCAGATCAGTAGAACTAGAGGCCAAGTAGGTTTGGTAATTTGCTTCGAAAGAGCTAGGAGAAAGCCACCACATCCCAAGGGTAAGCACCAAAGCTGCGGCAACCCCCCAAATGGGTGAGCGACTTTTCTTCTCTTTCGAGTGTTTATCTATTGATGATGGCAACTCAACGACGGTATTTGTTTCCGTTCGGAGGAAATCATCGATCTTGGCTTTAACATGTTCAGGTGGCACATGCTCAGGCCACTCACTGGCCAACGTCGCGAGACGTTCCGACCAGTAAATGTATGCAGACTTCAGTTCTGGATCCGTCGACATTTGTTCTTCAAATGCTTTTGCTTGTTGATCCGAAAGCAAGCCAAGAGCGTATTCTGCTGCAGTGATGTGATCTTTTGGTAATAAATTCATTGGCTCATACACCCCTTAAGTTTCTGAAGACTGCGACGTAGCCAAGTGCGCATTGTGTTTAGTGGCACTGAAAACTTTTCGGCTAAGTCGGCATAGCTTAGACCTTCTAAATAAGCACCCTTGACCGCATCAGCTCGTTCCGATTCTAGGGTGCCTAGGCATTCTTCTATTTGTCGAGATATTTCATGGGAGTGAGTCACAGCTTCAGGACTGCTTTCATCAGATTCCAACTCATAGTCGTCAATCGATTCTGCGAATTTACTAGCTAAGGATCGTTTGCGATCAATGGCGCTGTTACGGGCAATCGTAATTAGCCATGTCATAGGGCTAAGACCGTTGACCTGATACTGATTCGCGTTACGCCAGATCTTGATATACGTTTCTTGTAAGACATCTTGCGCCAAACTCTCATCTTCTAAGACACGTAAACAAATGCCATATAGTTTCGCGCTGGTGCATTCATAAAGTTCGCTTAATGACAATTTTTGACCTTGTGCAATTTCTTCTAGCAGTTGTTCGACTCTAGAAACATCGTGCATAGTGACTTCCTTTAAAAGTTTGGGCATTCGGATGTGATGGTTCTATTTACGAATGAAAGTGTAGAAGAGATCGAATAGTTTTGAGAGAAATGCTGGCACAATGCCGAAAACTAACATAGCATCAGCGACTGCGAATAAGGGCTCGTTTAAGCACCTTGGTTAAATTTGTTTAGGACAATTGAAAATGCCAAAAGCCAGTGAAATCAAACGTAATAATGCCGTTGAATACGATGGTAAAACTTATATTGTGCGTGATATCGAACGCTCGGTTCCACAGGGGCGTGCCGGTGGTAGCTTGTACCGTATGCGCATGTACGACGTCGTCACTGGACGTAAAATTGATGAGACCTTCAAAGATTCCGAGATGCTGAATCTTGCTGATCTAATCCGCCGTCCAGTCAACTTCTCGTACTTGGACGGTGATGAGTATGTGTTCATGGACCAGGAAGACTACACGCCTTTTAACCTTCACAAAGATGCGATTGCTGACGAGCTTGAGTTTTTCAACGAAGATACAGCAGGTATCCAAGTTGTTTTGGTTAGCGGCGCTCCCGTTGCGATTGAATTACCTCAAGTCGTGGAATTGACTGTTGTTGAAACAGACCCATCGATCAAAGGGGCTTCTGCAACGTCACGTACAAAGCCTGCAGTACTGTCAACTGGTGCGACTATTCAGGTACCTGAATACATTGCAACAGGTGAGCGTATCCGTGTTAACGTGGAAGAGCGTAAGTTCGGCGGTCGTGCTGAAAAATAGACTTTGACGTATTTTTCTAAAGGATTATGAAGCTAGTTTTATAATCCTTTTATATTGTATGCTTAATTAAAGACATTTTTGATTTTGCTGAGCGTATAGATGTTAGAAAAGCTTTCTGTTGAGAGGGTGATGGCTGGGGATGAAAACTACATTTCCGAGCTTGAGTTGATGCTTGAAATGAGCCCTGACACAGATTTTGAGAAAGAAGCTAGGAAAGCTCTTGTAAACTTCTACACGCTTGATGAAGGAAAGAAAAGAGCTGATAGTGGATCTGAGCATTTGAAAAGAGATTATGAGTCTGCTCTGAATCATGCTAGGAAACTAATGCAGAAATCCCCTGAGGATACTGATTTTTATATTAAATTTTGTTGGATACTTATAAACTCAGGTCGTCATGAAGAGGCTATAAAAGAGCTTATTAGAATTCAAAAAAGGCACCTCTCAGGTGAGCTAGAGTTAAATGTTTTAGCGGCTCTAGCTAGGGTTTATTATAAAGTAGGCGACTATGAGAAAGCTACAAGCCTTTATGAGAAAATAATTGAAACTAGGCCCTCTATTTATCAAATAGAAAATTACAAAAAGACAGCTTATTTTTATGGTGGTTGTCTTGCAAGGATTGCAAGAATGAAAGTTAACTCAGGAGACTTTACTAGTGCCATCAAGATAATTGAGCAGCATGAAGATTTAGTGTGTTTAGGTGCTGTGCGAAGAACATTAGAAAGAGCTAAATCGCTTTTAAAGGAAGGTTTTATTTCATGTAAGAGTGGAGTTAAAAAAGTAGATGTAAATAAAATTTCAATCGTTTGTGTAAAGCATGGAAAAAAATACCATTCTGAGTATGTTAATAATCTATATTCTATGACGAAAAAGAATTTATCAGGTGATTGGCAATTTTGTTGTATCACTGATGATGCAAGAGGGATAGATTCTAGAATAGATATTATAAATATATCTAACATAAAAGTGAGTGGTTGGTGGACTAAGATTGCAATGTTTGATATTAGGGTTCCGTTGCAGCATGAGACTGTTTTATACTTTGATTTAGATACTGTCATCACAGGTTCGCTAGATTTTATAAAAGATATAGATTGTGGCTTTTATATTTTTGAACACCCAGATGCGCCTGTTTTTAACTCTTCTGTAATGTTATTTGAACGAAACCATTCTAAGCATATCTTTAGCTCGATAACTCCAAATGATCTTAAAAGGCTACCTGGTGATCAAGAGTGGATTGAGGAATGTGTTCCCAACGCAAATATTTTTGAACCAGGAAGGATCGCATTGTATCGTGGGCTGCATCCAGGTATTTCTTTAGATGAGATTATGGGAAATGAGACAATGAAGATCGTTACATTTCCAGCTAATCCGAAGCCTCATACTCTTATTTCTAATTGGGTTAAGGATATATGGAAATATTAAATGCTCTTGAACAATAAGTGAGTTTACGCCTTTTATTTTATGGGAGGGGATATGAGTAATGCCATATTGACCGAAGATGAAGTATCAAATAAATTATCAAATTTACCTGTTTTTTTTATTGGCGGGCTTCCTCGCTCTGGAACAACTTGGGTTCAACAATTACTTAATCACCATCCAAATTTAGTTTGTTTGGGGGAGTCTCATTTTGTGAATGACTTAGTCCCAAATATAGCCACAGTCACCAATCAATATCGCCAGAAACGTTCACAAAACTTTCGGACTTGGGCTCCTTCAGTTAAGGCACCAGAAGGAAGTTTGATTTTACCTATTTTAAGAGCTGCTTTCATTTCGATCATTCAAGCAAATATTGGCGATAAAAATGTTAGTGAATTATTGGCTATTGGAGAGAAAACACCTGATAATATTCTGCATTTAAAAAGAATATTAAGTATATATCCGAATGTTTATTTTATTCATGTAATTCGTGACGGTCGAGATTCAGCGATTTCAGCTTATACTAGGTTTAAGTCAAAACTTCCTAAAGATAAAATTAGGAGTGAATATATTAAGGACTTCGCAAAGGAGTGGTCTTCAAGAATCAGTATATCTAGAGAAATTATGCGAGATTCGCAGAGATATATAGAGGTTAGATATGAAGATATGCATGAATCTCCAGAAACCGAAGTGAATCGTATGTTAAGCTTTCTTCAAGTTGATAATAGTGAAGATTGTATTAGTAAATGTATAAATGCATCAACTTTTGAAAGTCTTTCTGGTGGTAGGAAAAGAGGAGAAGTTGACAATAATTCACATTATCGTCGTGGTGAAATTGGAGGATGGAAAGATTCTTTAACTGAAAATGAAGTAAGAGATTTTGAGATGATTGCTGCCGAGACAATGAGGGCATTGGGCTACAATCGATACTATAAAGATTAATATAAGAATATATTATATCATTATAGTATCTCCACTACCTTAGCAATGTACGAATGTAAGTGCTAGATAAGTCCTCATTACTCAATTCAACTATTTCTTCTTGGCTGTTTTTTAGTGATAACAGACGGTCATTAAATACTCTTAGGTACATGCTCCAATACTCATAACTTGTCGATTGTTTTGTATAGGCTGGTTTTTCTAGTAATTCGAGACCTACTTTTTGAATGTCCTGCCTAACAATAATCCATGTTGCATTTGGATATGCTCTTGCCAGTAATGGCCACAATAATACTAATCGAAAGTCTTGATATCCCCATCGAGTGTTTCTATCATAGCCTTCTTCATGTAATGCTTTTTCTATTTGAAAACGAAGCCAAGGAAATGGCGGTATCTGGTCTGACGCAGCAGGAAAGGTATGTCCCTCTTCACTTACGCCAAGTTTGTTAAGAATATTGAAAACTAATCGCTTCCGAATGATCTCGCTACCGTATATTTCATTCTCCGAAGAGAGGTTTTTGGCTTTATTATTTATCCATAAACCATTTTCTACGAATTTCTTCATGGTTTGAGATAATGCTTTACTAGGAAGACCTGTAATGAAAATGGGTCTTTCACAAGCTTTATGGCTTGAAATGCAAGCTTCTACCGAGCGAGAGTGCCACATCGAAATCGCTGTAAATGCCCAGCGATTAACGACATCAAATGAAAGGTCAATTTTACGTATGGTCGTAGCACTTGGATACACTGAATTTGCATCTGAGTTTTTCCCCCATAGCCAATGCGAGTGCTCGTGCATGATAGCTAAGAACGGAATGTTTGCGCTGCCTGCCAAGTGCCAATTTGCTCCTGCTACGGAAATAACTCCAGCTAACTCACGAATAATGTCGAATGTCACTAGTGCATCATTTGTTAAATCAACTAAGGGGATTTGTATATTGGGATGTTTCTCTAATAATTGCTTTTCTTCTTCAGTAGTATCATATTGAAGCACAATGTAATCATTTTCATTCGGAAGAAACTCTAAAAAATATTTAAGTGGTATGTGCCGTTCTTCTCTTCGGTTTTGCCCCGCGCCGCCTCGCCAGCAAATGCCGATCTTTGGTTTCGAATGCCTTGTGCGTATAGGTTGATCAAGCGGTACTTCAATTGATAGGGTATGTTTTTGTTCCCAAGACCGCTTAAGGAAATCTACGGCTAGAATTCCTTCCTTGTTTTCAAACTCTGAAATTTTTAGGCGAGTTAGATAAGTAGCGTTTGGGAAGTATCTTTTAACCATTCTGCTATATTTAGCCATACCGCAAAAGGTAGATTTTTCGTGGTTACCAGAGCTTTTTATATGAAGTAGGCTTATTAAAACCTCTCCCATGCCTTGCTCAAGCACTATAATGTTGGAATCTAGCTTTGAGTCACTGGTTAAGTAATGATACTTAAGAGGGGACATTAGGCTTTTAGGAGTATTAATAGCCTTGTAGCGTTCTTGATAAAAATGAAAGCCAAACTTGAACTTTCCTTTTGCTAGGCAGTGTAGACCTAAAGTATGGCAAAAGTCAGCTCTTTCATTTTCATTAAACACATGGGAGTGGCGCAATCTATTTGCGGTTACAAAGTCCTTGAGTCGTAAGCTTAGCCTGTAACGCATTGTTGGGTGGAATCTAAAGTTTAGTTGTCTATTGAGATGCTTTGCTTTCAATAGATCGCCTATGCCGTACACGGCACAGCTAAGTATATAGAAGTAATATCTTGGACGGCGAGCTTGAGGTAAATCAGCTTCTTGGAAAGTTTGTAGTTTTGACCATAGAATTGAAAACTGACCTTCTTGAAAAAGGTCTTCCATTATTTCAAATCGTTGATCCCAACTACTTTCTTTGAAGTAATGTGGATTGATATGTATGGAGTTTTTTATCTTCACGTTTAACCAGTCTTTTCTATTACAAGGCGTTTGCTGCTGTTGCCATAGCAAGCTCTATTTTTGATAGAGGTTGGCATTTATGGCTCAATTTGAAAGCTTGAACAGCTTGAAGTAAGTTCATTCGAATGCCATTTGAAAATACTGCACTATCTGGTATTGCTCGGAGAAATACTGTTCTTGATGGATTGTAGACCACATCAAAAGCAATCTTAACCGAGCTATGGTTGTTTCTGTGCTCACTAAGTAGAGGGGATTGCTCAACATTATCAGGGGCTGACCCGAGAATTGTCCCGTTAATTAAGACTGTAGCGAGTTTTATTGCCATGCCTGACTCAGCGGGAGAACAAAGAGACACTTTCATCCATTCAGCTAGCTTTATTGCGTCAGGTTTATTATAAGATCTCGTGACGACAATAATTCGTTTCACTTTAGACTTAATGGCGTTTACTAAGGCTTTGGAGACTCCTCCAAAACCAAACACAACAACCGTATCTTCTATGTCGAGCCCAAGCTCTGAAAGGACTTGAGCAGCCGCCAATCCATCAGTATTTGCTCCATAAAGTTCCCCGCTCTTGCTTCGATACAAGCTATTTACGGCCTGAATTCCTTTGGCACTGGCGTGAAGGCTATCCTCAGCTAGCAGGCCTGCAATAAGTTCTTTGTGCGGCACGGCAACAGCGCCACCTGCGAATCTTGGGTTGTCTTTTAGCCAGTCTAATAAATTTGGAAGTTGACTCTTGTCAATGTCAAACGGAAACATATTACAGCTTTCTCCCAGCGCTTTATAAGCTGCATTCCATAGGATAGGGGATCTAGCTCCTTTGGATGGATGTGAACCTATGATTGCCGTGAATTGCCCTTCCGGTATGACTAGCCGATTGCTAATAAAAGGAATCAGCTCGCTCATTTTATGTGCCGTCCCACCGCATTTGCGACTAATTCCATGTCGTTCATTAGCTGACCGAATGCTTCGAAATTGATCGGTTGTAGAGGATCTACCGCGGCATTTTCTGGGTCAGGGTGAACTTCTAGCATAACACCATCAGCTCCTGCCGCAACTGATGCAAGAGCCATGGGTTTTACCCACTTACGCCAAAAAGTAGCATGACTTGGATCAGTAACAATCGGAAGGTGTGTAATCTCTTGAGCTGCAGGGACGACCTGTAAATCTAGTAAAAACCGTGATGAGCTTCGATGGGTATGTGGGGCGCTAACTCCACGCTCACATAAAATAAGCTTCTCATTTCCTTCTACTAAAATATATTCTGCGGCTCCGAGCCAATCACGTAAAGAACAGCCGAAATGACGCTTTAGCATAATGGGCTTGCCTGTCTTGGCAATACGCGTCAATAAAGGGTAATTCTGCATATTACGTGCGCCGATTTGAATAATGTCGGCTGTCTCTGCTACCAAATCAACAAACTGTTCCTCCATGACTTCCGTAATGATTGGGATATTTGCTTCTTCTTTGGCTGTTTGAAGCCACTTCAACCCTGTTTCACGAGTTTCAGTGTATTTTTCAGATCGATAGGGAAAACTTAAGGGTTTAAAAGCGCCGCCCCGCAAAAAATGGGCACCATGACTTTTTACAGCCTTAGCTGTATTGACAATTAACTCTTCTGATTCGACCATGTTTGGCCCAGCAAAAACGGGTACTAAATCACCACCAAATGTTACTCCACAGATTTCAAATTGGGAGCGATGATCAGAGTGCTTCTTAGCTGCAAGTGGAAATTTGTCTAATAAATCCTCTTCGGAGATATCTTTTCCAGGGGCTTTGTTTTCTATAGACATCACGTCACTCCAAAAAAATTTTACATCAAATATCAAGGATAGAATGGTTCTTATATCAAAAGGCAGTTTTTTAACTAACTTAGTTTAATGCCTAACTTACTGGATCGAGGACGATCCTCAAGAGATACCCAGCCGCCAGTCTCGACACTGGCATAAAGTGCATGTACTAGCTCTAAGGTAGGCAACGCAGATTGAATGGTCACCTCGGGCTCTAAGTTGTGCTGGAAAGAATCCACTAGATTCCTAAGAAACTGCGTATGGCTTAGTCCATAACCATTGGGTACTTCTGTACTACAACACTCTTGAGTACTCAGATCAAAGTCGGTGTACTCGATGAATCTCCATTGCTCTATCTTATTGAGAGCAATTCCTCCGATTTGGATTTTTCCTGCCTCGCCAATGATTGATAAGGACGCTTCAAAATCTTCAGGTCTAGCTGCTGTTGTTGCTTCAATGGTGGCTAGGGCGCCACTTTCAAATTTTAAAATGGCCGTTAATGTGTCTTCAGCCTCAAGCTTATTGATTCTATTTGCAGATGTCGCGCACACAGAGTGAACTGGGCCACATAGCCATCTCAATGCATCAATATGATGAATGGCTTGTTGGTTAATTACACCTCCATCCATAGCCCAAGTTCCATGCCAGCCATCTTCATAGTAATCTTGATAACGGCACCATTGGAGGCGAACATTGGCACTTACAATTGTTTTTAGGCGGCCTAAATTCATCGCATTTTTAGCTGCCAGCATCGCTGGATTTAATCTGTTTTGAAAAACTGTTGTGCAGAAGAGGCCTTTATCGGTTGCAATTTTTTGTAGTTCAAGAGCATTCTCTGGAATCATGGTCACTGGCTTTTCACAGACTACATTTATTCCATTTGATAAAATAAGTTTTGCATGCTCAAAGTGGTTGCCAGATGGGGTTAATACAAAGATAACATCAAGATCATGAGACTGAATCATTAGATTAACATCGGTGAACCCTTGGCAACTTAGTCGCCTAGCCATCGAGTTAGACTTTTCATTGTTTAAGTCGCATACAGCAACTATTTTTAGGTCTTCAATTTTTTCTGTACTTAAAATATGTAAATAATGTTCAGCCACTCGGCCGCATCCAAGAAAGGCTGCTTTCATTATCTGAGTATTTGACATAACTTTTCCAATTGACTCGATGTTAAAAACAAGAGGTGCTACTTATTGAATAGCAAAGGTAGTAGTTTTTCTAATTCTTCATTGTTGTGTATTTCTACAGATGCCATCGCATCTGATACATCATAAAATATAGTACCAGACATGCTATGCAATCCTGCTCGTAATAGGGGGGCTTTTACTATCACTCCTGACCCAGTTAACGGAGTTCTATCAAAGTAATCACCTTGATTTCTGTTATTTTCTAACTCAATACCCCAAGCTAAGGACTTTTCCATTTTGCTGGCTATGACGCTATCTGCATTATGATCAACAGCTTTCATAAGCATAGAGTCAATCATATCATTTTCTCTGAAAGGGTTATTTGGACTTAAAATGGCAATATAGTCGTAAATGCCAAAATCCTTTTCAATACTGCTAAGGCTTTGTCCTAAACGTTGATATGGTGGTGATGGTGGTTCTGCTTTAGAGCTTGATAACATCATGACATTCACCTCGAGTTTACTGGCTATGCCGGCGACCTCAGGACATTCAGTTGCTATAAAAATGTCATCTATTGTTTGACAAGACTTTAAGTATTCAATGGTATGCCTTAGTAAGCAAAAGTCTTTTGACTTTATTACTTGGTCAGTAACAGGAACAATTGCCATTGTGCGAACATTTTCTTGGACAACACTCGAAAGGTTTTCAAAGTTACCATGCAGCTTTGCCATAACACTAACGACATTTTTTGCCCTTATAGCGTTACGGTCTTGATGAATCCCATGATAGTGGTAGACACTTGCGGCAGGTTCATAAGCAATATGCAAACCTTCTTCTATCACTTTGGTTCCCCAAACACGATCTTCTATGTTGGTGACTTCTTCATCGAAAGGAAATTTCTCCCAAGTTTCACGACGTAATGCACTGTTTGCATTATGAAAAAATGGATCTTTCTGTTGAAGCTTTTTGTCTAAACCAAAGGTGATAAGCAAGTCTCGCTTATCTGTATCTGAGGTCGAAGATAAGGGTTCTTGGCGGCCGTAAACTCCTGCAATCTTAGAGTCACTAAGTGGAGAAATTAAATTGATAAGCCAATTTGAGTCTTTGGGGATACAGTGACCTGAAAGAATCACCAAGATAGAGCCTTGGCTAGCTTTGATACCATAATTGATCGCTTTTCCTGGAAGAAAAACATCAATGTTAACTACCTTAACGTCATATTCAGAAGCTTTTAAGACCGTTTTATCTGTTGAACAGTTATCGACTAAAACGATCTCAAAATTTGAGTAAGTTTGTTTTTGGATAGCATCTAAGCAGTGTCCTATCCAGCTTTCCTCATTTTTTGTTCTGATGATAATGGAGACTAGAGGGAGGGCGAGACTATTTGAGGTCATTTTAGCTCCTCTGAGAATAAAGGAACTCGTTCAGGGCGATGCTCAACCAGATAATCGATAGCTTTTTGTGCAAGGAACAAATCAAAGGCTGAGTGTATATCTATAACAGTTTCGCTATTATCATTGGGTATTAAATGAACTTTATCGCCAATTCTACGACCCTCTCGCCATAGCCAAGCTCTTGAAGCACATGTAAGACCGGTGTCCTCACGATAGGTTTTATTCCTAATTTGACGAGACGAGTATTCTCTCATCCACGGAAGAACACGTTCCCATTCTCCCTCTTCATTCTTATGCCAATAGTTTTTAGTTGTCTTGTGTACTGCAAAAGCACTTTCTATTTCTGGATTGTTTACAAGTGTGGTAATAGCCTCCTTTATCCAACTAGGATGTCGAAATACATCTGTTGCTGTAAGGAAAACTGCAATATCAAATTTTTGATTTGAGTAAGCTTCGAACTCTAATAGAGCTTGTTGTAACGTATCTTCTGTTGTTGTCAGGTCTTCAGCAAACTTAGATGGTCTTAAAAATGGAACTAAAGCTCCTGCTAGTCTTGCCTGCTCTGCGATGTCGGGGTCATCTGTACTTACAAAAACGTCATCGATTACACCTGACGCAATGGCTGCTTTTATTGGCCAATGGATCAGTGGTTTACCTGCTAAAACTCTAATGTTCTTACCTGGCAACCCTTTAGAACCACCACGTGCAGGAATAATACAGATTGTCTTCATCTTCACTACTGAGCCTCTCTACGATAGAGGATTTGATTTAAATCTAAGAAAGTAAACGATTTTATCAGATTAGAGATGAAGTCAGCTAATGGTATCCGTTTACAATGGAAATGATGGTATACCGTTACTAATGACAACCTCATAACCTTGCTCATCATGGTCTTTAAATTGTTTTAACCATAAAGTTAATGATTATGAGTTCTACGACGGGTGCTAAAAGAAAAGCTTTTAGTAATGCTCATAAGTATTAATATTGCTAGTACAATGCTGCTCAATATAGCCCACCAAGTATTGTGCTCGTTAGGTGTAACGGTCGCAGGTACTATTTGCCAATTGAAATATACAAAAAGCTGATTAGCCAAAAAGCCAAACCCTAATGCGCAGATCATGACGCCACTTAGGTAGCTGAATAGAGCGCGCTTACCCAGTAGCTTGTGGACGACACCTAGTGTGGCGATGTTCGTAGCTGGACCTGCCAACATAAATACAAGGACAGCCCCAGGGGAAACGCCCACGACCAATAAACCCGCTGCGATAGGTGTCGATGCTGTTGCGCAAATGTACATGGGAATGGAGATGATCATCATCACTAGCATGGCGAGCAGCCCATTGCCCCATTCTGCTAAAAAGCTCTGAGGTATATAGGCTTGTACCAGCGCCGCAAATCCTAGCCCTATGACTAACCAAATGGCAATGTCATCGACCATTTCAGTCGCGGCATATCGCATACCACGGATAAAACGCTGGCTTATGCTTAAAGGCGCATCCGGCTTTTTCTGACTACAGCAACCTTTCGTGGCGCAGGATGAAGTGGTGTTTAGATGGTCGTCTGAAGGCGTTATAGACTCATCTTTCCCAACGAGAAAGCCTGCTGTCACGGCACTGGTGATGGCTGCAATAGGGCGTATGATCGCCATAAATGGACCGAGCAAAGCCCAAGATAAGGCGATAGAATCGACTCCTGTTTCAGGGGTTGAGATTAAAAAGGAGGTTGTCGCACCTTTTGTCGCGCCAGCTTTCCTTAAGCCCGCCGCGGCAGGAATCACTCCGCAAGAGCAGAGTGGCAAGGGGGCGCCAATAAATGCCGCTTTGACAACGGAGAAGCGTGATCGACGACCGAGTTGCTTTTCCATCCAGCTCATGGGAACAAATTCTTTTAATAAGCCTGCGATGACCAACCCTAAAATTAGCCAAGGTGCCGACTCTAGGAATAACTCAATTAACGCATTGAACCAATTCATAACAGCTCCTTATTCGTGATGGTGTTCAGGGACGATATCGAGTGTTTCAGATTCAAGTGCTTGGAGTATGGTGCAATCTTCAGCGCTTTCATGACCGCCACAACAAGCATTAGATAAGCGCTTCAACGAGCGTTGGAAGCGCTGTAACTCTTGGATCTTGGCCGTGACTTGGTCCAGCTTATCATCCACTAATGCTTTGACATCCGAGCATTCGCTGTTGGCTTTATCGACTTCAATGGAAAGCAAGGATTTGATCTCTGTTAGCGAAAACCCCACTTCCTTAGCTCGAAGGATAAAGCCTAGCGTTTTGACTTCTTGCTCTGAATAAAGGCGATAGCCATTTGCAGCGACCGAACTTGGACACAGTAAACCTTGTTTCTCATAAAAACGTAGTGTGTCGGCGTTGATTGAAAATTTCTTAGCAAGCTCACCAATACGAAACATGATGTACTCCAAATCTTGATATGCCATCAGTATAAACCTTGGAGTAAACACAAAGGTCAAGCCTAGGTTTCGTATTGAGCCAAATTTTATTGGTATCCTTTTGCTTGCAGGGTGAATAGATAAGCGTACCGCCCATCCATTTCCAATAATTGACTATGGGTGCCTCGCTCAATTATTTTGCCGTGCTCCATTACAATGATTTCGTTAGCGAGACGTACTGTGGAGAACCGGTGGGAAATGAGGATCGCCATTTTGCTGGCAGTATGCTCTTGAAAGTGAGCAAAGATTTCCGCTTCTGCACCGGCATCCATCGCGGCTGTGGGCTCATCCAGTACTAGAATGTCTGCCTTCTCACGCATAAAGGCACGGGCCAAAGCTATTTTTTGCCATTGTCCGCCAGAGAGCTCTTGCCCGCCGCGGAACCACTTGCCTAATTGTGTTTGATAACCTTGGTTTAGATCACTAATAAAGTCTGTTGCTTTGCCAAGCTCAGCCGCAGTTGCCCAGCCTTGTTGATCATCAAAGCGATCGTTGTCGCCTGCACCAATATTCTCACCCACAATAAATTGATAGCGTACAAAGTCTTGAAAGATGACACCAATGCGACTCAACAAAGCTTGTTCTTGCCATTCGGTAAGGTCTAGACCATCCAGCAATATTCTTCCCTTGCTAGGTTGATAAAGGCGCGTCAATAACTTGATTAAGGTCGTTTTCCCAGAGCCATTTTCACCGACTATCGCCAGACTATTGCCAGGTTTAATATGGAGCGTGATATCTGTTAAAGCTGGGATATCACTTTCAGGGTAGGAAAACGATACGTTTTCAAAGCGAATGCCATCCCCAGGGAGCGGCCCGTTTCGTTGGCCTTCAATATTTACGGCAGTCGGTTGTTCCAAGTATTCGTAGAGATTCGACAAGTACAAGTTATCTTCGTACATACCACTAATGCTGGTCAGGGATGAAGCAACCGCTCCTTGACCTTGCTTAAACAGCAACAGGTACATGGTCATTTGACCTAACGTAATTACCCCGACGACGGTCGAGGTGACAATCCAAGCATAAGCCCCATAAAACACCGCCGTACTGAGAATGCCGAGCACAAAGCCCCAGAACTCTCGACGAAGAATCAGCTGCTTGTTTTCACGGAAAAGTTTCTCGAAAATGTCTCGATAGCGCCCTAAAAAACGATTGCTTAATTGGTACAAGCGCACTTCTTTAATATGATCTTCACGGGCAAGCAGTGTTTCTAGATAGTTTTGTTGGCGCACTTCAGGGGAGCGCCAACGAGCTAACATGAACGCATCGCCAGAGAACTTTGCTTCGGCAAAAAAAGCAGGTAACGCACCAAGAATTAGTAATGTCAGAGCCCAAGGTGAAAACTGCCAAAGCAGCACGGCAAAGCTGGCAAGTGACACGCCATTTTGCAGTAGGGTGAAGGTTTTGGTGACAAGCGCGAGAGGGCGGCTAGAGGCTTCTCGTCTTGCTCGAACTAATTTATCGTAAAACTCTGAATCTTCAAAATCGGCAAGGGTAAGCTGCTGCGCTTTTTCCATGATCATCATGTTTACGCGTTGGCCCAAGGAGAGCCTAAGGATTGACTGCAAAGCCACTAAGCCTCGTTGATTGGCGCTGGTAAGT
Organism: Marinomonas ostreistagni; assembly: GCF_016461785.1. GTDB lineage: Bacteria > Pseudomonadota > Gammaproteobacteria > Pseudomonadales > Marinomonadaceae > Marinomonas > Marinomonas ostreistagni_A. The sequence continues at coordinate 49,917 of NZ_JAEMUH010000004.1, forward strand.
AAAACCAGTGCTCCCTCTAATAAAACGAACAATAAAGCAGGGAAATACTGTAGGGTTTGCGTTTGTTCATATTGCTCCATGGCGGCGACCACAGAGTCGACAATTAACTGACCAACGTATGCCATCAGAGCAGGCAATACACCAGCAATCAGAGTCAAAAACGCTAATCCTAATGTTAAACGCGGGGAGGTTTGCCAAACGAGGGTGATGGCGCGTTTGCTGTATCGAAAAACACCTAGCATATTTTTATCGATGGCGTTTTTAGGGGGCGCAGCAGGTTTCATGGAACGGTCCTTGATAAATGAATCGAGGTCATTCTAACGCCAATATCGATACTGTTCACGCAACAGTGTGTGTTTTCAATTTGACTTGCTCATAGGGCACGGATAAGGTTCAAACTCAGATTTTATAAAGGCTTCACGAGCGAAACCTTGGATAGGTAAACATGGCAGACGGTTCTTTTCACAACTTTCCTTTCACCGCAGTCGCGGGGCAAGAGTCACTCAAATTGGCGTTGGTGTTAACCGCGATCAATCCTCGTATTGGTGGGGTGTTGATATCAGGCCCGCGTGGCAGTGCTAAGTCGACCCTAGCTCGTGGCTTAGCGGGTGTAATGCCTCACCTTGAGAGCAATGAAACCGCGTTTGTGACCTTGCCACTAGGGGCGACAGAAGATCGTCTGCTGGGATCCCTTGATATCGATTCGGTACTCAATGACAAACAAGTGAAATTTCAGCCAGGGCTATTGGCGCAAGCGGATCAAGGCGTCTTGTATGTCGATGAAGTCAACCTACTTGCTGACAGTCTGGTCGATGTCTTGCTTGATGTGAGTGCCAGCGGCGTCAACCGAGTGGAGCGTGATGGTGTAAGCCATGCGCACGACTCACGCTTTGTTTTAGTCGGCACCATGAACCCGGAAGAAGGGGAGCTGCGTCCTCAGTTGAAAGACCGCTTTGGCTTGATGGTCACGCTGTCCAATCAATATACCTTGGAAGAGCGTGTACAGATTGTGCGTCTACGTGATGAATTCGATCAAGATCCGAAAGGTTTCTGTGATGCGTTCAAGTACAAACAACGCAACTTACGCCAAAGTATCACTCAAGCCAAAATTCGATTAAATATGATTAAGTGCGCGGATGCGCTGCGTATGGACATCGCTAGCCGTTGCCAAGATGCCAATGTCGACGGTGTACGTGCGGATATCGTGTGGGTGCGTGCAGCGATTGCTCATGCCGCATGGCGTGGCGCAAACACCGTTTCAATTGAAGATGTGCAAGCGGTAGAAGATTTTGTCCTCGCACATCGCCGCCAAACGCCGCCGCAATCAAAGCAATCGCCACCGCCCAGTCCGCCCCCATCTTCACGCCGACCACTTGATTCTCATAACCAAGATGAGGGCCAAGGGCCGGGAAAGTCTTCACCTTCACCGCAGAATGATTCTGTTGGTGAATGGGGAAGCATGTTGCCAGAGTTACAAATGACCAGTGACGTAATGGCCATTGGAACTCAATTATTTAGTGAAGCCCCAGCGCAGAGAGGCAGTTCAACGCTGTTAGCCGGAAAGCAGCGCGGCTCAAGCCAAGGTGGTGCAAGAAACCTTGGCAAGCGTCAGAACGGCAATATAGATATGGCACAGACTCTCAGAAACAGTGCCGGGGAATGGCCCCCAAAGCAACTCGTGCGTCGCAAGGGGCGAGAAGGAAAACCGGTACTGCACTGCATTTTGCTTGATACATCGGGGTCGACTTTAGCTGACCAGACATTTGCCAAAGCCAAAGGTGTGATTTTGGACATCGCTGAACGTGCCTATTTAAGACGTGAGCAAATCAGTATCCTTGGATTTGGCGGGGACCAAGTGGATTGGCTGCTGCCACAAGTGCGCGCTCCGCAAAATATTCGTGCACAACTGGATGCGTTCAGTGCTGGCGGCGGTACGCCGATGCATCAAGCGTTAGCCGATGCACAGCAATATCTGGTTCAAGCGCTACGGCAACAGCCAGAGCTTGAGCTAAACAGCTATATTTTAACGGATGGGCGCGTGTCAGGTGATTTTCCTGTCGCTGCTTGGCAAGGTGCTTTGGCTGTCATTGATACAGAACAGTCGCCGATTAAACGTGGTCGTGCACAAGAACTTGCCCAAGCATTGAATGCCGATTACCTTTCATTAAGTCAGTTGATGGCTTAAGTCAGTCGCGCCAACGAAAACGCATTTTAGATAAGTGAATAACATGACAACTCAAGTGGCCCATTGCCCTGCATTATTCCTAACCGCGCCAGCATCAAATCAAGGTAAAACCACTATCACTGCAGCCTTGGCACGCTATTTTACCGAGCAGGGGAAAGTGGTGCGTGTGTTCAAAACGGGGCCGGATTACCTTGATCCACAGATTTTAGCGCAAGCTTCCAAGCAGCCCGTCGAGCAGCTCGATATCTGGATGGCGGGCGATGAATACTGTCAAAAAATGCTATTCGATGCGGCTCAAGAAGCGGACCTGATCTTGGTCGAAGGCGCAATGGGGATGTTTGACGGCGAGCCATCAAGTGCCGATCTTGCCGCACGTTTTAACATCCCAGCTGCCATTGTGATGGATGTAAAAGGCATGGCGCAAACCGCCGCTGCGGTGGCGACCGGTTTGGCGAACTTTCGCAATGACGTCAAAGTGGCGGGCTTAATTGCTAACCGATGTGGTAGCGAGCGCCATGCGCAATTGATCCGTGATGCTTTACCGGAAGATTTACCATTATTAATCAGCTTAAAGCGTGATGATGAAGTGACCTTACCTGAGCGCCATTTGGGGTTGGTTCAAGCTTCCGAAGTGGGCGATGAGCTAGAAGAATGCTTTACTGCCGCAGTGCGTTGGTTAACGGAAACCGAAGATCAAACGCTGCTGACGCTTCCCGAGCCGGTGGCATTTTATGCGCCAGAGCAAACGGTCGCTGAGCAAGATGTCGGCACACCACTTACGGGTAAAACTATTGCCATTGCCAAAGACGAAGCCTTTAGTTTTATCTACGATGCCAACCTTCGTGTGTTAGAAAAGTTAGGGGCTACGGTCACGTTCTTTTCGCCGCTTCATGATCAGCAATTACCGCAGGCGGATGCCCTTTGGTTACCGGGGGGCTACCCAGAACTCCATGCCGAAAAGCTCTCGCAAAACCATAACATGCTAGATCAGATTCAAACGTTTTTTGCGGCGGGCAAACCGATCTTGGCTGAGTGTGGCGGTATGCTTTATAGCCTTGAAACCTTAACGGATCTTGAGGCTAACACCTATCCTATGCTTGGCTTGCTGAAAGGCGCAGGCGCGATGCGAGGCAAACGTGGCTGCCAAGGGATGCAAACTGCACCGCTGCCAGAGGGTGATATACGTGGTCATGCTCACCATCGCTCACTGAGTGAGAATACACCTGAGCCATTAAGTCATGGCCGCCGCCAGCGTCATCCTGCACCGGGTGAGGCGATCTATCGTGAAAAAGGGCTCACAGCGAGCTACCTGCATTTATTCTTTGCTTCAAATGTCGCGGCCACAGCAGCGTTATTTAAGGGTATTTAACAACCTATGTGGCCAGAAAGCAGTGACGAGCCAAAGCCGCTTCGATCAGGGCTGACGACAGGCACATGTGCCACCGCGTGTTCGGTGGCGGCTGCCATGGCGTTGCTCACGAAGCAGCAAGCGCCTAACGTATTTGTCACCTTGCCCAAAGGACAAGAAGTGTCTCTTGAGATCATTTCTTATGACACCGCTGGGCACTCAGTCAAAGCCGCCACCATTAAAGATGCAGGGGACGATCCTGATGTTACCCACGGTGCGACGGTTTGGGTTGAGCTTGCGCTTACCTCAGAACAAGGCATTAAGTTTGTGGCAGGCAAAGGCGTTGGTACGGTCACACGAACAGGGCTCTTGCTTGACGTAGGTGAGCCTGCCATCAATCCAGTGCCACGAAAAATGATCTCTGATCATTTGAATACCATTGCCCGAGAGCAAGGCTATCGAGGTGGATTTCAGGTAATCGTTGGTGTGGAGCAAGGCGAGCAATTAGCCCTTAAAACCATGAACCCTCGTTTGGGTATTCTCGGCGGCATTTCCATTTTAGGCACCACGGGCATCGTGCGCCCGTTTTCCTGTGGCGCTTATATTGCTTCGATTCAGCAAGGGGTGGATGTGGCTCGTGCCAATGGACATCGATATATTGCCGCCACCACAGGTAATGCCAGTGAAACGGCGATTCAAGAACGTGATGGTTTGGATGAGATGGCGTTGATTGAAATGGGCGACTTTGTTGGTGCTTTACTAAAGCACGTGAAACGTTTAGAAAGCCAAGACCCGCAACTGGAAAAACTCACCCTCTGTGGTGGTTTTGGTAAAATCAGCAAACTGGCGCAGCAACATATGGATTTAAACTCCCGAGCTTCATCTATCAATTTAGAAGCACTTGCTGAACTGGCTTCAACAATGGGAGCCTCCGAGGCGCTACACATTAAGATGTGCCAAGCCAACACCAGTGTCGAAGCGTTAAAGTTCGCTCAAGCAGAAGGCATCGCTTTAGCCGATGCTGTATGCCAGCAAGCCCTCGAGTTTTGTCGTAGCTTTGTGCCAATGCATATGGCACTTGAAGTACTGGCTATTGACCGTAAGGGGCAATTTGTCGGACAAGCGCTTGATCAGGGCATATCGAACTAAAGGAAAGCTATGAAAATTCTTTTATTAGGCGGCACCGCCGATGGGCGCCATTTAGCCGAACGCTTTAGTCAGCTCGGTTTTGACGTGCTGTATTCGATAGCGGGGTTAGTGCGTGTACCGACATTGCCTTGTGAAGTCCTCGTCGGAGGTTTTACCCAGTTTGGTGGCTTGGCCACTTTTCTTAAGGAGCGTCAGATTGATTTAGTCATTAACGCGACGCACCCTTATGCGGCCACCATGAGTGATAAAGCCGTGACCGCAGGTATGGAAACCGGTGTGCCGGTTTGGCGTTTTTTGCGTCCAGCGTGGCAGGCTCAAGCGGACGATGATTGGCACTTTTACCAAAACGATGATGACTTATTAGCGCGACTAAAAGGATTTAAGCGCCCATTGTTAAGCGCAGGACAAATGTCCCTAGAGCAATTACGTGTAATCACTCACATAGATGGCTTTGAACAAGGCGTTTGGCGCACGGCAGCTCTGCCAAAATTTGATGTGCCTGATAAGATTTCTTGGCTGAAAGCCATAGGTCCGTTTGATCTCGAACATGAGAGACGATTATTAAAAGAGCATCAGATCGACGTTATCGTGACTAAAAATAGCGGTGGCGACTCCACGTCAGCAAAGCTTGATGCCGCTCGTGAATTAGGTATCAGCGTATTACTGCAGCAGCGTCCAGACGTGAGGGATGCAGTACGAACTTTTTCCGACTACTCTCAACTTATTAAAGCGGTGCAGGCATTAAAAGGCTCTGCATCCACTGCTCAGGAATCCCAACAACAGTGACTTATCAGTACGATCCAACGCCACAAGGCATTGAAAACGAAAGCTTCCGCCAAATCCGTGAACTGACACAGCTTGATCATTTATCCCGCGATGCTCAGCAAGTGGTGATGCGCGTGGTGCATAGCCTTGGGCTTCCTGATGTGGCTGAACAAGTGCGCTTTAGTGACCATGCCTGTGAAGCTGGCCGAGCGGCGCTCGCGAAAAATTGTCCTATTCTTTGTGATGTAGAGATGGTCAAGCAGGGCGTCACTAAACGCATGATTGAGCGTGAGCCGCTGTGCTTCTTGAATGATCCACGTACGGCAGATCTTGCTAAATCTAAAGGCGAGACCCGCTCTATGGCGGCGCTAAGCCTTTGGCAGGAACAGCTGGAAGGCAGTGTGGTTCTGATTGGCAATGCACCGACGGCTTTGTTTCGATTACTTGAAATGATCCGTGCTGGCGCGCCAAAGCCTGCATTGATCATTGGTATGCCGGTGGGCTTTGTTGGCGCCGCTGAGTCTAAGCAAGCGTTATGGGATGATCACAAAGAGCTGGGCATTGATTGCATTACCTTGCTCGGTCGAATGGGCGGCAGTGCGGTGACTTCTGCCAGCTGTAACGCATTATTGCGTTGTAACATCGGCGAATATTATTAATTTAATCGGTAAGGGTTAACAGTGAAAATTCACGTGATTGGACTGGGCATCAATGAGCAAGCGCAATTGCCGAAAGAGGCGCAAGATGTTCTGGCAAAGCTAACCGAGAACGATAAGCTCGTTGGCAGTGAGCGTCAGCTGTCGATGGTCAAAACCTACGGCACCAAAGCGCAGACGCATGTGCTGCCAAAGCTCAATGACCTAAAAAATCATATGGATGAATGGGCGTCTTTAGGGGTTGAGCGTGTGGCAATTTTGGCTTCGGGCGACCCTCTTTATTACGGTATCGGTGCTTGGGTACACCGTTCTTTTGCCGATCAAGAAGTGCGCTTTTACCCCAATGTTTCAAGTATCCAAGCCGCTTGTCACCGTCTCGGGATCTCCTTACAAAACGCGCAAGTATTCAGTGTCCATGGTCGACCTTTGGCATCGATTCGTACTCAGTTACACCCTTCCAAAACCTTGTTGCTATTGACCGATAAAACCAATAATCCGCAGGCGATTGCCAAAGAGTGCGTGGAGATGGGGCTTGGTTTAAGTGAGCTGTTTGTCTGTGAGCGCTTAGGCTATGACCATGAGCGTGTGACGCGCTATACCGCGAACAGCTTAGCGCATGTGGAAGACACCTTTGATCCGCTTAACGTGGTGATCGTCAATACCAGTGCTCAGCCGGGGCGTTTACCTTCTACGCCTGGTTTCAAAGATGGCCTATTTATCACCGATAAAGGCGATGGCCAAGGCATGATTACTAAGCGTGAAGTACGCTTGGCTGTGTTGTCTTATTTAGGTGTTGAAGCGAAAGAAGTGGTGTGGGACATCGGTGCTGGGTGTGGTGGCGTCAGTGTTGAATTGGCTTATTGGAATCCTGAAAGCGAGGTGTATGCCATTGAGCATCATGAAACACGATTGTCTTGTCTTGAAGCTAACCGCGAGCATTTTGGGGTGGTGAAAAATCTGCACGTCGTTCATGGTCGAGCACCGGATGCGTTTGCAAATTTACCTGCGCCAAAACGCGTGTTTATCGGCGGCAGTGATGGCGAAATGGCAGAGCTATTAGACGATGTTTGGCAGCGACTGCCGCTTGGTGGCGTGTTGTTAGTCAATGCTGTCACCGACGCAACCATGGTGGAAACCATGGCATTTCTTGCCAAGCGTGACGCAGCACAAGATGCTTACGATGAAAGTTCGACAATTCAGGTTTATCGTAGTGAGCGTTTGGCGGGGAAGCGTTTTCGACGCCCCCATTTGCCTGTGAGTTTATGGCGGTTTGAGAAATGTCTACCAGGAGAGCATTTATGAGCGGCACATTCTTTGGCATCGGTGTCGGCCCTGGCGATCCAGAATTATTGACCTTAAAGGCCATGCGTTTAATTCAGCAGGCCGATGTATTGGCGTATTTAGTTGGCGAGTCAGGTCAATCACAGGCGAAGCAGATTGCAGTGTTGGCACTAGAAGGCCGTCAATCAAGCCATTCTGATATTGTCATTCCCATGCCTATGTCGACTCGCCGTGAGGCGGCCAATAATGCATATGACGAAGGCGCGAAAGCGATCTCAGAAGCGCTTGAAAAAGGGCTTAATGTCGCGTTTTTGTGTGAAGGCGATCCACTGTTTTTTGGATCGTTTACCTACTTGATGGAGCGTTTAGAAGGCAAATGTCCGATACAAGTGGTGCCAGGGATTTCCAGCATTCATGCGGCGGCTGCTGAGCTTCAGCATCCATTGACGGTATTAAAAGAGTCCTTTTGTGTGGTGAGTGGTCGTCATACAGAGCAGCAACTTGTAGAAGCGCTGCACTTGCATGATTCGGTTGTGATTATGAAAGCAGGCCGTGCCCGCCCAACGATTATGAAAGCCTTAGCTCTCACCGAACGCATAGAAGACGCTAAATATGTGGAATACGTGGGGCGAGATAATCAGTTGGTAGAAAATGATGTGCGCCGCCTGCAGAATGAGTATGGACCATACTTTTCGCTGTTTATTGTTTCACGCAAAGAGCGCGGCACACGATGATTCGTATTATTGCGTTAACTGATGCAGGCCAGGCGCTAGGAAAGCGTCTGGAAGCATTGTTACCAGGCAGCCAATTACATTTTAAGCCCAAGCCATTTACTGAAACCGTTCAAGGCTTTTTTCGCGAAGGCGATCCGCTACTCTTCATTTGCGCTACGGGCATTGTCATGCGTACGTTGGCGCCTGTCATAGAGAGCAAGTTAAAAGACCCACCGGTATTGGTATTAGATGAATTGGGGCGCTTTGTGATTCCTCTATTATCTGGTCATGAAGGTGGCGCTAATCAATGGGGCAGTGAGGTAGCTGAGGCGCTGAATGCAGAGTTGGTGATGACCACAGCTAACGCCTATTTAAACCCGGTCTATGCCCTTGGTATGGGCTGTGAGCGAAACTGCCCACTAGAATATCTGGAAAGCTTGATGCTCGAAGCGCTGGAGATAGTAGGCTTACAGCCAGATCAGATTGCAGGGCTTTACAGTATCGATATTAAAGCTGATGAAATCCACTTGATTGAGTTAGCAAAGAAATATCAGTGGCCTTTTATTACCTATGATGCAAATGCACTTAAGAATGTAGAGCCTTTATTGAGCATGCGTTCTGAGTATGTTTTCAAAACAGTTGGAGTGTATGGCGTGGCTGAGTCGGCGGCGCTTCTGGGTGTTCAGAATTTGACGCACGGGAGCCCAGAACTTTACTTAAACAAGATCAAAAACCCTAAAGCCACCTGTGCGGTGGCTCGGGCGTATCAGGCTTAAATCCTTAGAGAGTAGTAAGGTGTTGCGTCGCTGCACTCAGTGTGCTGGCTTGCTTGGCAAAACAGAAGCGAACCAAACGCATATCTTCAGGAGGCGTTTGGTAGAACACAGAAATCGGAATCGCTGCGACACCAGCGGCTTCAATTAACCAAAGCGCAAACTCAGTATCCGGCACATCTTTGATGGCGCTGTAATCCATTAATTGGAAGTAAGTACCAGGTGATGGAGTGAAAGTGAAGCGGCTTTCACTCATGGCCTTATTGAATAAGTCACGTTTTTGTTGGTAGAAACTTGGCAGCACTTCATCGTGTTCAGGGTGAGCATCTAAGAAATCCGCCAAAGCGAGTTGCATCGGTGTACTGGTACTAAAGGTCAGGTACTGGTGCACCTTACGTACTTCTGCCATAAGTGGCGTCGGCGCAACACAGTAGCCAATTTTCCAACCTGTAGTGTGGTAAGTCTTTCCGAAAGACGATACGACCACGCTGCGCTTCGCGAGTTCTTTGTGGCGCAACACGCTTTGATGTTCAGCACCTTCAAACACAATGTGCTCGTAGACCTCATCGGATAGCACCAACAAATCATGTTGATCAGCAAGACTGTACAGCGCTTCTAGATCATTAGCCGAAAATACTGTGCCCGTTGGGTTATGAGGAGAATTGACAATGATGGCTTTGGTCTGGGGGGTAATCGCGTTCGCGACCGTTTGCCAATCAATCGCAAAACTTGGTGGCAGCAAGGCGATATGCACGGGTGTACCACCATTTAAGCGAATCGCTGGGTCGTAAGAATCGTAGGCAGGGTCAAATACAATCACCTCATCGCCAGGGCGCACAAACGCAGAGATAGTGGCAAACAAGGCTTCGGTGGCGCCAGAGGTAACCGTGATGTCTGTATCAGCATTCGCTTGATAATCATAGCAACGAGCCAGTTTAGCACTGATGGCTTGGCGTAATGATGGTACGCCGGTCATCGGAGCATATTGGTTAGCGCCTTGCTGAATATAGTGATCCACTCGACTTAGCAGCTCGCTTGGCCCGTCAAAATCAGGAAAACCTTGTGATAAATTGATGGCGTGATGCTTGGCGGCCAATTCCGACATTTGCGTAAAAATGGTCGTGCCGGTACTGGGAAGTTTGCTGTCGAACTGGCGCATGAGTGGTTCCTATCTACTGCGTATTAAAATCAAGAGTTCAATCCTAATGCAGTGGCAACACGAGATAAAGATCCAATATGCGTCCGTCAAACAGGTTTTTAAAATCGAAGGTTAGATCATTCTTTTGCTGAATCTGGCGTTTAGCTCTGCTATAACAAACAGATAACTGGAACCAAGAGGTGTATGGATGTCCGACGAAAAAATGCAAACCAAAGGTCGTTTAACAACGCGTACTGTCGCCATGCCTGGTGACACCAACCCTGCAGGGGATATTTTTGGTGGTTGGGTGGTGTCTCAAATGGATATCGCAGCAGGAATTTGCGCTGGTCAGCGTGCACAATCCAGAGTTGTGACGGTTGCGCTGGATAGTATGAGTTTTATTCGTCCCGTGAAAGTAGGGGATATATTAGGTGTATATACCTACGTCGAATCTGTTGGACGCACTTCCATGAATATCCACGTTGAAGCATGGGTTCGCCGTGGTCGCATTGGCAAGCGTGAGAAAGTGACGGAAGGTATCTTTAAATTTGTTGCCATTGATGAAAACGGTAAATCTATGCCTATTCCGGCAGAAGAGGATTTACCCGATTATGTGCATGAAGCTATGAATGAGCTTTATTAGTAAATTAGATTAATGAGCATAAAAAAAGCAGCCAGTTGGCTGCTTTTTCGTAATTAATTACGAGGGCATATTACATCATGCCAATCGCAAGTTGCTCATTGTCTGCGTCAATCATTTTATTTAGATCTAGCAAGATAACCAACTCTTCATCTTTTTGGTATACACCTTGGATGAACATTAGCGCTTCGTCATTACCGACACTTGGACTTTGCTCTATCTCACCTTGATAAAGGTAGAATACTTCTTTTACAGCATCTACCAGCATACCAATTTGCTCACCATCGTGCTCGATAATGATGATACGAGTGTCATCTGAAATAGTGCATTCAGGTAGACTAAAGCGTACGCGAGTATCAATCACTGTAACAACATTACCACGAAGGTTCACGATACCTAAAACATACGATTGTGCACCTGGTACGGGAGCAATCTCATTGTAACGCAGTACTTCTTTAATCTGCATTACGTTAATTCCGTAGGTTTCATCCAAAAGCTTAAAAGTAAGGTACTGTAAAAGTTCACCTTTTTTACTTTCGGTTGGTAAATTTCCTGCTTCTTTGATTGTCGCTAATTCAGACATGGCTCTACACCTATTATCAATCCGGTGATATGCGCATACGCGCTGCTCGTTTATCTAGTAGAATAGACGAATTACAGCGCGATGGCTTGATAAATTAAGTAACAATTAGTTGTCTTGTTGTATGCCAACAATTGTCCAATTGCCACGAGCGTCCTCAAGGTTTTTCTCTAGGTGCCAGATCTCGTTAGTTTCATTGGTTTGATCACCTTCTTTGATCCAACCCGTGAAACGTAGAGAGATAGAAGCGGTAGAGCCGATAAACTCACCTCGCACTAAGTCTACCATCAAGGAGACAACTTCAGTACGTGGTTTATCTGAACCGTATTTCGCTCGTTCTTGACGCAACATATCACAAAGATCTTGACTAAAGTAGTCATCGATCTCATCGAAGTTGTTGTCATCCCAAGCTTTTTGCAAGGTCACGTAGTGATTCTTTGCTTCTGCAATAAATGCTTGCTCGTTGAAGCCAGGTGGTAATTGAATCTCTGGTTGAGCACCAAAACCTGACATACCAGCCATTGGCGACGGTTGTACATTATCGCGAGTTGAATTTGGCATTTCACGGTACATGCCTTGCGCCCCCGCAGCTTGCGCTGCTTGACGTTTCTTGGCGAAGAAAAATTTATAAACCAAGAAGCCAATAAGAGCGAAAAGTAGGATGTCACCAAAAGAGATGCCGTCAAAGGCGCCACTACCCATAAGCGCAGCGAACAGACCACCAGCTAACAAACCACCAAGAAGCCCGCCTGCTAGACCACCAAAAAGCCCTGACTTTTTGTTAGTGCCAGCAGCCGCTGCAGTGTTTGTTTTTGATGTTGTGCTGGTTGCACTAGAACTAGTTGGACTTTTGCTTACAGAGTAGCTTTTACCAAAGCTGCCACCGCCGCCCAATTTTTTAGCGTGAGCATCGGCTGCAAAGCCTCCAGCTCCAATTACTAAAACAAATGCCATTAAAAAGGCATAAACTGCTGATTTCACGTCGTTTCTCCAAAAGTTAGACGAAGTTTACCAAACCTACTGCATTACGAAGGTCAGAGATCAGAGCTCGTGCTCGGGCACGGGCTTTTTCAGCACCGGCCTGTAAAACTGCTTCGATTTCGGCAGGGTTCGCCATAAGCTCAAGATATTTTTCTCTTGGCTCAGCTAGTTGACCATTGATCAGTTCAAAAAGTTCCTTCTTTGCTTCACCCCAAGCGATACCATCAGCAAATTTTTGACGCATTTCTGCGGTTTGCTCGGCTGTTGCAAAGGCTTTATAGATGTCAAAAACCGTAGAGCCATTTGGATCTTTTGGCTCTCCAGGCTCAAGAAGGTTAGTAACGATCTTGTTAATGCCTTTTTTCAGCTTTTTCTCGGTATCGAAAAGAGGAATGGTGTTGTTGTAACTCTTACTCATCTTACGGCCGTCTAGGCCCTTAAGAATTGCGCTGTCATCTTCTGCCACGACGGCTTCAGGCAGTACAAAGTGTTGGCCAAACAAATGGTTGAAACGCGCAGCGATATCTCGTGCCATTTCAATGTGCTGAATTTGGTCACGACCAACAGGTACTTTGTTGGCATTGAACGCAAGAATATCCGCAGCCATAAGTACTGGGTAGCAGAATAATCCCATTGTGACACCGTAATCAGGGTCTTGGCCGTTGTTGACGTTTTCATCAACGCTGGCTTTGTAGGCGTGGGCGCGGTTCATTAACCCTTTACCTGTGACGCAGGTCAGCAGCCAATTAAGCTCTGAAATCTCAGGAATATCAGATTGACGGTAGAAAGTTGCTTTGTCGGTATCAAGGCCGCACGCTAGCCAGGTTGCGGCAATCTCTAGACGAGACTGTTTAACACGCTCTGGATCTTGGCATTTGATTAATGCGTGGTAGTCAGCCAAAAAGAAGAAAGACTCGGTGTCTTCACGACGGCTTGCTTCGATAGCGGGGCGGATAGCGCCTACATAGTTACCAAGGTGAGGTGTGCCTGATGTTGTAATACCGGTTAAAACAATTTCTTTACCCATTTTCCCTTACTCAATCATATAAAAAGGTGTGTGTACCCTACCATAAAAAGTAGGGTATACGTAGCTTAAAAAAAGCCTAATGTACTACTAAGGTGATACGGTTTGAATTTGCCGAAAAGTCAGGTTAATCCTGAGCGAGTTAACCTTTTTTGTTGTGGGTAAAGAATGTAGCCAGTGACTCTGAGTTTCACCTTGCATAACAAGTAAGCTGCCGTGTTCAAGCTGAACGGAATGGGTTTCTTTACTGGACTTATGTTTGAAGGCAAATTTTCGTTCAGCTCCTAAGCTGAGTGACGCTATGGTACCGTTTACCTCCAGCTCTTTTTCTGCGTCACTGTGCCACGACATGCCTTCTGCTCCATCATGGTATAAATTCAGCAAGCACGAGTTGAATGATGTCTTGCAATGCTGCTCGGCCAGAGCTTTTAACTCTAGTAGTAAAAGTGTCCAAGGTTTCGCTACCTTGGTGGTTTTGGAATAGGTATAGCGAAAGGCTTGGTCGGCATACCATGCTACTTTGCGCTTTGTGATAATGTGTTTGCCATAGATAACCGCTTCATCATGTTGCCATTCTATATCACTTAGAAGATCACGGTAGTAGCGATCAGCTTGTGCTGTTGGAATGACTGGGCCATGATAGAGCACCGAACCATCAAAAGGTAATAGTTCCAATACTGGTGCTGGCTGCCCTGCAAACAAATCGTCAATCATTGCTTTGTACCTGAGATGATTCCCAACCCACCATAGCGGTTTTTCTTAAACTGCCCCAGCGGTAGTTACCTAATTCGCCAGTGTTTCGGATCACTCGATGGCAGGGAATGATGTAAGCGATAGGGTTGTTGGCTATGGCTGTACCCACCGCCCGCGCCGCTTTTGGCTGGCCAATACGTTCAGCAATCTGTGCATAATTTAAAAGCTGTCCTGCCTCGATGCTTAATAGGCATTGCCATACTTTCAATTGGAATGGGCTTGCTGCGACATGAAGTTTAATCATCGAAGGTGATTGATCTAGCGACTGAAAAAAACCGAGCCCTTGCTGATGTATCGGATGAGGCTGTTTGAAACACTCGGCGTTCGTAAAAAATGTTGTCAGTTCTTGCTCTGCTTTGTCACGGTCATCATAAAAGGCCATATGGCAAATACCAATATCAGTTGTAGCAATGATAAGGGGGCCAAATAAGGTTTCATAAAAGTCGTAATAGATTTTTAGTCCAGAGCCAGAAGTTTTGTACTGCCCCGGAGTCATGCCCTCGATAGAAACAAAGAGATCATGTAGTCGCCCAGTTCCGGATAGTCCCACTTCAAGAGAGGTCTCTTGTAAGCTTTTATGGTTTTCCAATAACGACTTTGCATGCTCTACGCTGATAAATTGTATGAATTTTTTGGGAGAGACGCCTGCCCACTTTTGAAATAGGCGTTGAAAATGATGTGGGCTAAGATGAATTGCTTGGGCTATTTCATTAAGCGAAGGTTGGTTCGGCCTTGCCAAAATAATGAATTCAATTGCTTTCTGAATACGAAGGTAATCACGAGAGTCAGTCATAAAGATTATTGTATACCAATGAAAACATATGTTCATGGTAGCGAATTCTATTGAAAGATCGACCCGAAAATTGTGAAGTTAAAACTTTACAGGAGGGTGTAACGCATAAGTGGTGAGATGAATTTGGTGGAGCTAAGCGGGATCGAACCGCTGACCTCTTGCATGCCATGCAAGCGCTCTCCCAGCTGAGCTATAGCCCCAAGTGGGCGTATTTTTAATATTTCCTATAGGTATGTCAACAATAAAGTATAGTCTTTTGGCGTTTTTGCATAATATAGCCTTATAAAGCATTAAAATATTGATATTTATGCAATATGTGCGTTAGTTTTGGGGAAAAGAGTAGGCGGGTAATAATCGCCCAAGGCTGGTTTCAGATGAGCTCTAGGAAGTGTTTATGGAGTTAGATGTAAAGGGATACGATGAATTAATGATGGCGCAGCAGCCTATTTTTGATCGTCAAAAAAAGCTTTTTGGTTATGAACTTCTGTTTCGCGGTGATCAAGAAAGTGTTGCAATATTTGACAACCATGAGGTGGCCACTAGTCAAGTTATTGTTAATCTTTGTATTGGAATCAGCAAACTTGAGGCACAAACACGACAACCTTTTTTTATTAACATGACGACAGAGCTTGTCTTATCTGATGCTTTTTTTCCAATTTCTCCAGATACAGTCTACATAGAAATACTAGAAGACCAGAAAATCACCCCTGACTTTGTAGCAGCCGTAAAACGATGGCACGAAAAAGGTTTTCGTTTTGTCCTGGATGATTACCACTTTACTCCCTCCTATGATCCTCTTTTACCCTTCATGTCTATGGTGAAAGTTGATGTTTTAAACACTCCTCCATATACAGTCATTGATGAGATTGAGTCTTTAAAGAGAAGCGGTATTGAGCTGGTTGCTGAGAAAATAGAGACAGAAGTTATGTTCGAGCATTGTGTGGAGCTCGGATTCCATTACTTTCAAGGCTACTATCTAAAGCGACCCGAAATAATAAAGGGTAAGAAAATTGACTCCGATGTTCAGGGGGCACTAAAGATCGTCAATGCTCTTCAGTCCACCTCGATTACCATTGATCAAGTGGCTGATCTGGTAGGGCAAAACCCAACTATTTCTTACCAGATGCTACGTTTATTGAATAGCCCTGTTGTAGGACTTAATCGTAAAGTTGAGTCTATAAAGGAGGCGGTTGTTTATCTTGGTCTAGCACAAATCAAGCGTTGGGCGATGTTAATAACATTGAGTTCTCAACGCTCAAGTAACCCAGAAATGTTAAGGGTTTTATTGATTCGAGCGAAGTGTTGCGAACACCTAGCGTCGAAAGCCAATATGATTTGTTTAGAGCAGGCTTTTACTGTTGGACTAGTATCTGGGCTGGATCAGCTATTACAGATTTCACGTAAAGAGTTACTTTCTCAAATTACTCTAAGTGATGATATTCAGAAAGCGATTTTAGAATTTGGTGGTCCGTTGGGAAGAATTCTGTTTAGTGTAACCTCTATTGAAGATGAGAATTGGGATAGTATTTCTAAGTTGCCAGTCAAAGTAAGAGCGTCTGTCAATGAAGCGTTTTTTGAATCACTAAAATGGGTCAATCAAATAACAGGCGCCATAAAATAAATACAACTAAACCGTTGACACTAAAGTTAAAATCACTAAAATGTGCTCCACAATTTCAAAGCCAGTGTGGTGGAATTGGTAGACACGATGGATTCAAAATCCATTGCCTATAAAGCGTGCCGGTTCGAGTCCGGCCACTGGTACCATATTAAAAAAGCCGACTTCCTCAAGTCGGCTTTTTTATTTCTATCTTGCCCAATAAGCTTGTTCTAAGCTGTCTTCTTTTTCAGGTAATCCTTTTGATAGCCTTGGTGAATGTTGACTAAGAATTTCGTAACTCACGCGATTTGCGTATTTACAGATCTGCGCAAAGGAAGAATAAGCGAGATGGTTCTCGCTGTGTTTACTGCTGTGAGGTACCTGCTGCTGGTGGAAGCTGTTCGCGGCAATGTCGTGTAACAGCGCGGATAGGGCGCCATCGCCTGCACCATTTGTATTGCGAATGCGCTCTGGGCCACCCATGTAAGGGTCAATGTGAGAGTAAACTTTTATAGGGTTTTCACAGTCGTGTTTACGTTGTGGTCGTGAAAACTCCCACTGGTTAAAGTCAGCGATGTCTTGAGATTTTATGGGGTGTGTCGTGCCGCGTTTGAACTGATCATCTGTGTATCCACACAGATACAACCCGATTGGGCCTGCTGTGAGTAACACCATGTCACACCATTCTAGTGTTTTCTCGGCCGCTTTAAGTACTTTAGCTTCACCTGTAAGAGCTTCAGCTTCTTGTTCATTCATGGCGACGACCGACGCGTATTCTTCAATAATTTGCTGGATCTCATCGCGGTACTCTTCTACGAGGTGTTGTGTGCCTAATGTAATAATGACGGGGACGTGATGTTTCTTCGCAAGTTGTAAACATTTCATCAAGGTGGCTTTAATTGGCTTGCCTGCATGGCGCAAAGGGTATGCGCAAGTCACAAAAGCCGCAGCATTGGCGATAACGTCTTCATTGACGCTTTCAGGCTCTACATCGTCCATAGCATTCGGTGCGATAGCGAAAGTGCGTTCACCGTCTTCAGTGATGAGAGTAATACCGCGTCCAATATCACCCGCAACGCCTTGCAAGTGATTCATGTCGACTTTGCTGCTGGTGTCACAAATGTAGTGATACTCTGGTGATTTGAGGCTGATCTGATTTGACATGACACCCAATAGAACAGATTTATCATCCGCTAATACTGAGTAGTTGTGCAAAGTGTTGCCGATGGTGCCGCCTGCGAAATGGTCTGAAATACGCTCTTCTGTGACCAACTCTTGGTAGATCGCACTTGCGGTCTGGGGATCGACTAGGTTTGATAGTCCTTTTCGGATACTATGTCGCGCCAGAAAAGCGTCATCCACCTTAGCGATAACATCGACAATGGTTTCATCTAGGCCCACGATATAAGTGTCTTTAGTGGGTTGGACTTCTGACTTTGGTAAGCCATTGTTTGCCTGTGCAACAGGAAAGTAGTGTTTGATCTTACGGCGACCGGGAAATTTCATCGTTGTTATCCAATGTTTAAGTGTGCGCATTTTAGCAAAAATATTGACCAAACGGGCAGGAAATAAACGGTATGAACGAACAGTCATTGATGCGTTATAGCCGACAAATACTTCTTACCAACTTTGATATTGAAGGTCAGATGAATCTATCTGGCAAGCATGCTGTGGTAATTGGTGCGGGTGGGCTTGGCAACATTGCTGCGACTTATCTTGTTGGCGCGGGTGTTGGGGTGCTTTCTATCATTGATGATGATGAGGTTGAGTTGAGCAATTTGCCACGCCAAGTGCTTTATACTGAGCATGATATAGGTAAAGCAAAAGTACAGGCCGCAGCGGCTCAGTTGCAAGCTCGAAACTCTGATGTGACGATTAAAGCGCATCAGTTAAGGTTAACCACAGACAATATTGATCAGTACTTAGCGGACTGTGATGTTATTTTGGATTGCTGCGATAACTTTTCGACTCGACAAGTGGTGCATCGTTGGGCGCAGCAACATCAGGTTCCTTTAGTAAGTGGTGCCGCGATACGCTGGGAAGGGCAGTTGGTGGTGTTTCGTTATGATGAACAGACAACGCCTTGCTACGAATGTTTATATCCAGATCTTTCTGATCAGCAGTTGAGCTGCAATACCAATGGCATTATTGGGCCTGTGGTGGGGGCAATTGGAGTGCAGCAAGCCTTGTCTGCGATTAAGTTACTCAGTGGTAAAGGCACGGTGAAGCATGGTGCGCTGCAGCTATTTGATGGCTTGAGTGGTGATTGGCGTAGTATGCGTTTATCACAAGACCCTGAGTGCCCTTGTTGTGGCGCTCAAAATTCATAGAATACCTCTATTTTCTTAATTAATTTTCTTCGGTGTCTATTTGTTAGCGGTTTCTTTATCCTATGCCCATAACGAAGCCGTGTTACACCTCGGCTAGGATATCTAATCTAAGGAGCATTCCAAATGAGCGATGTTAAGCACGCTAAATTAATGATCTTGGGCTCAGGCCCTGCAGGCTACACTGCAGCGGTATACGCAGCACGTGCCAACCTAAATCCGGTAATGATTACTGGTATGCAAATGGGTGGTCAGCTGACAACAACGACAGAAGTTGATAACTGGCCGGGTGATGTTCAGGGTGTTCAAGGTCCTGAATTGATGGAGCGTATGCGTCAGCACGCTGAGCGTTTTGAAACAGAGATCGTATTTGATCATGTGAACAAAGTGGATCTTCAGAATCGTCCCTTCCGTCTTGAAGGCGATAGCGGTGTCTATACTTGTGATGCGTTGATCATTGCAACGGGTGCTAGCGCTCAATACCTTGGAATGGAAAGTGAACAGAAGTTCATGGGGCAGGGGGTATCCGCTTGTGCGACTTGTGATGGTTTCTTCTACCGTAACCAAGACGTAGCGGTTATCGGAGGTGGTAACACGGCCGTGGAAGAAGCACTTTACCTAGCGAATATCGCTAAGTCCGTTACCGTTATTCACCGTCGTGACAAATTCCGTTCTGAGAAAATCCTTGCGGACAAACTGCTCGACAAAGCAGAAAACGGGAATGTTAAGATCGAATGGCACAGCGAACTAGATGAAGTGCTGGGCGATGACGCAGGGGTAACCGGTGTTCGTATTAAGAACAACCAAACGGGCGAAACCAAAGAGTTGGCTGTGGCAGGTCTGTTCGTAGCGATCGGTCACAAACCAAACACTGATATCTTTGCTGGTCAGCTAGATATGAAAGATGGCTACCTAACGGTTCAGTCTGGTACACAAGGCAATGCGACTCAAACAAGCATTGAAGGTGTGTTTGCTGCGGGCGACGTAAGCGATCATATTTACCGTCAAGCGATCACGTCTGCAGGCACGGGGTGTATGGCAGCCCTAGATGCGGAACGTTTCTTGGATGGTCTAGAAGGCTAATTTAAGCCAAGCGTTACAAACGAAAAAGCCGATCAATTGGATCGGCTTTTTTATATTCGTTGTAATCGAAAGATTACTGAGCGTTGTAAGCCTCTACGCCTTCAACTAAGGCTTTGCGTGCTTCTTCAGCATTCGCCCAGCCTTCAACTTTAACCCACTTACCTTTTTCAAGCTTCTTGTAGTTTTCGAAGAAGTGCTCGATTTGGTCACGTAGAAGTTGTGGAATGTCGTTCACGTCTTGGATGTGACCGTATTCTTTGCTTAGCTTCTCGTGTGGTACTGCTACAAGTTTAGCGTCCATACCTGCTTCGTCAGACATGTTTAGTACGCCAACTGGACGGCAGCGAATGACAGAACCTGGAACCACTGGGTAAGGAGTGATCACTAGAACGTCAACTGGGTCGCCGTCGTCAGCTAGAGTGTTATTTACGTAACCGTAGTTTGCTGGGTAGAACATAGGCGCAGTCATGAAACGGTCTACTACTAGCGCGTCCATATCTTTGTCTACTTCATATTTAACTGGGTTTGCCTCAGCAGGGATTTCGATGATTACGTTGATATCGTTTGGCACATCGCGGCCAGCAGGGATGTCTTTGAAACTCATTTTTATATTTCCAATTATGTTAAGGAATGGCGCCAATTATAGAAGTTAGCACTTTGGGATGCTAGTCATAGCAAAGTTTAACTGGAAATAATCGATATATAGCCTCAAAAAAACCATGAAAAATAAGGCATTTCTTTCATAAGTTATTGCTTTCTTTCTAAATTTAGCTAGTCTAAAGGTGTGATCAAATTATAGTCGAGAGGGCACTGATGACTAAATCTGAACTGATAGAAATGCTTATAGACCAGCAGCCTCATCTACCAGTTAAAGATGTTGAGTTGGCGGTTAAGGCAATGCTGGAGCATATGTCTGAAGCACTTGCGAATGGTGAGCGTATTGAAATTCGTGGCTTTGGTAGTTTCTCTCTGCATTATCGTGCGCCTCGCGTGGGTCGTAACCCCAAAACTGGTGAGTCAGTAGAGCTAGGCTCAAAATATGTTCCGCACTTTAAACCTGGTAAAGAATTGCGGGAATTAGTCAATTCTGTCGTAGATAGTGAAGAGTTAAGTTAATTTTGTATCGAAATTTTTCTTGCTCAACGGCATAATGAGCTTAATTACGCAGTATATAGGTGTTCTATGCTTAAGTGGCTTAAGCGGGCTATACTTCTTGTTGTATTAGCTTTCTTTTTGTTTGTTGGTCTTTTCTTTGCCATTAGAAACGGTCAAGTCATAACGTTAGATTTAGTGCTTTGGCAAGCTCCTGAGCTCAGTGTTGCTTTGTATATGATCATTGCTTTTGCCGTAGGTGTTGTGCTGGCATTATTATCTTCTGGAGCATTGTTGTTGCGTTTAGAAAGCAGGTTGCGAAAGCAGAGTAAGCGCCTTGTTAGACAGCAAGCGGAATTGGATAACTTGCGTAAGGTTAATCTTTCTTCCGAGTTGGCTGAACGGGAGTAGTCTTTGACCGAGTGGGGCCTGTTTGCAGTTCTGTTTATAGCGCTTTTCGTTGGTTGGCTGTTAGGGCGTCAACGAGGAAGGAAGCCGCATAACATAGAAGAGCTGAAAAAAGTCCCGAATGATTACTTTCGAGGCTTAAACCACCTTTTGAACGGTCAGCAGTCTGAAGCGATTGATGCTTTTGTTGATTCTCTTGAGGTCAATTCCGATACGTTCGATATACACTTAACCTTAGGGAACCTCTTTAGAAAAAAAGGGGAGATCCAAAAAGCAATAAACATTCATCAAAGCTTATTGGCGCGTCCAGATATTTCCCCTCGAGATACTCGCTTAGTTCAATTAGAGTTAGCCAGCGACTTTATGTCGGCTGGGTTGCTGGATCGGGCGGAGCGACTTCTGCTTAACATTGCTTCTAGAAAGACTGAGTTTCAAAAAGAAATTTTCACTCTGTTGGTGGATTTGTATGAATTCGAACAGAGCTGGGATAAGGCTATTAGTATTGCTCATCAATTGCAGCTAGATTTCCCGAATCGCCGGCATGCTCAAAGGCTAGCCCATTTCTATTGTGAATTGGCTGAGGAGGCTGCTAAAAAGGATCAGCTGACACAGGCTTTTCAAAAGTATAAGGCAGCGATAGATGTGGATGTTGACTGTGTTCGTGCCAGTATCGGCTTAGCGGATTTATATATTCACCAAAAACGCTTTCGTGATGCGATAAAAGAGTTAAAATCTGTCGCTGATCAAGATCACGAATTTCTGCCGATTGTTATACCTAAATTGCGTGATTGTTATCAGAAGGTTTGGAGTGGTGGCGGCTATATTAAATTCCTACAAGAGCAGCTAAAAATGCATCCGTCAGCTACTTTGATTCGTGCATTAACAGAGCATTACGCCATAGATGACAAAGAGTTTGCAGAACAGTTTATAATTACTCAACTAAGAGCCCATCCAACAATCAAAGGTTTTCAAGAATTAATTGATATGCAGCGTTCTGACTCTCGCGGCCATGATCAAGAAAACCTGAGTGTGTTGTTTGAGTTGATTGAACAATTAACATCTTCTAAACCGAAACATCGATGTCGACAATGTGGTTTTTCGGGTCATCAACTACACTGGCAATGTCCGAGTTGCAAGAGTTGGGGGACGGTGAAACCAATACATGGTTTAGAAGGTGAATGACTAAATATATAGAAGGAAAATCAATGAGTTGCCAATCTCCTATCGTTGTAGCATTAGACTACCCAACTATTGAACTGGCTACAGCGATGGCAAAACGCTTGGACCCAAAGTTGTGTCGAGTAAAAGTGGGTAAGGAGTTGTTTACTAAAGCTGGGCCTGCGATTTTAGACGAACTTCATAAGCTTGGATTTGATGTATTTTTAGATCTTAAATTTCACGACATTCCAAACACAGTAGCGAATGCTGTATCGGTTGCAGCAAAAGAAGGCGTATGGATGGTAAACGTTCATGCCAGCGGCGGCCGTCGTATGATGGAGGCGTCTGCTAATGCTCTGTCTCAAATTCACGGCCATAATACATTGTTAATTGCTGTTACCGTGTTAACAAGCATGGATGAGTCGGATTTATCAGAGATTGGTATTGATCTGTCCCCGCGTGATCATGTGAAGCGTTTAGCTGCACTAGCTCAGTCTTCTGGCATGGATGGTGTGGTTTGTTCCGCGCAAGAGTCTTCAATGCTTTCTGAAACATTAGGTAAAGATTTCGTGTTGGTTACGCCTGGCATTCGTCCTAAAGGTTCGGATCAAGGAGACCAAAAACGAATTATGACGCCAGCGGAGGCAATGCAGGCAGGTAGCCATTACTTAGTAATGGGGCGACCGATTACCAAAGCAGAAGATCCGATTGCGGTACTAACTCAAGTCAATATTGAGTTAGGTGTTACTGCATAATACTTGAGCAAATTGATTAGTGTGATACCTTAAAAGCCGATCCTAAGTGATCGGCTTTTTTATGGCATTAAGCCAACATTCAGCATAAGGAGAATGCTCATGTTTCATTGTTTAAAAAAATTATTTGTTTGGACTGTTTTAGTGGTTCCTTTATTTGCGCTTGCAGCAGAACCACTTGATATTAATACGGCAACCGCGAATCAGCTGGCATTGGCACTGTCTGGTGTTGGCCAATCAAAAGCGGAAGCCATCATTGCATATCGCGAACAAAACGGTCCTTTCGCATCTATTGATGATCTGACAAACGTAAAAGGAATTGGGCCAGCATTACTAGATAAAAACAGAATAGTCATTCAGGCAAAGCCTGAAAAATGAGCGAGAGTGGCTTTAAATAAAGGGTGATCTTTGATCACCCTTTATTTTGACAAAGGTCTTCGAACGCTTGGTTTTGAGTTAAGTATATATTGCCACTTAAATGTGATATCAAATTGGAACCTTTTAATCGGTCCATGACAGGGCCTTTTACCTCAGACAGATGCATTTTAATTCCAGTGGATTTGAGTCTAGAACAAATCATCTCTAGGCTTTCTAATGCACTTGCGTCAATCATATTCACTGCAGTGCACATTAGCACAACATCTTTTACCTCTTTGTTTTTCGAAACTAACGTTGAGATATTGTCTTCAAGTACGCGTGCATTGGCAAAGAATAAGCTTTCATCAATGCGAACCGTGAGTAATTCATTCATTGTTTCTACTTGAAAGCGTTCAACATTACGAAAATGCTCAGTACCAGCAACACGTCCAACGACCGCGATATGAGGGTGGCTTGCGTGCCAAAGAAACAGTAAGAGTGACAGGCTGACCCCTGTGATGATGCCTGCTTCGACGCCAATTAGTAAAACGACTAAAAATGTAGCGATCAGTGCAGACGCATCTTGTTTTGAATACCGCCAAACTTCAATGAAGCCTTTTAGGTCAATTAGTTGAACAACTGCAACAATAATGGTTGCAGCAAGAACGGCTTTGGGTAAATAGTAAAAAGCGCCAGTCAAAAAGCTTAAAGTCAGTAGGATCAATATCGCAGTGAAAACACCAGTCATTGGGGTTTTAGCGCCTGCATCGAAGCTTACTACTGAGCGAGAAAAGCCTCCTGTCACAGGAAAACCGCCGCTAAGCGCGGAGCTTAAATTTGCAGCACCAAGACCTACAAGCTCTTGGTTTGGGTCAATGCTTTGACGACGCTTAGCTGCAAAGGACTGTGCAACGGATACGGATTCTACAAAACCTACAATGCTGATTAGTATTGCAGCGGGTAGCAGATTCAATGCAAGGTCAATATCCAAACTTGGAAGGGTAAGAGGGGGGAGGCCGCTTGGCACATCGCCTACAATTTTTACGCCGACATTATTTAGCTGAAGGGCTGCTACAGTTAATGTAGCAATGACAACTACTAATACTGGGCCTGCTTTAGACGCTAACTGTGCTTGGTGGTCAGAAAGGCCCAGCCCCATTAGAATGCTTTTCAAATGCTTGCGTAATAAATGAAGGGCGATGATTGCACCGAAACCAATGCCCACTGTTGTAATGTTGGTGGTGCCTAAGTTGTGCCACATGGTTTCCAGCATCTCGATTAGATTATGACCTGATGCTTGTATACCCAATATGTGTTTTATTTGTCCTAGGGCAATTAAAATAGCGCTTGCGCTGATAAAGCCTGAAATCACAGGATGGCTTAATAAATTTGCTAAAAAACCAAGTTTGAAAAGCCCCATGAGCAAAAGGAATAGCCCTGAAATTGCAGCAAGCAATATGACAACTGCTAAGTATTCACCAGTATTGGGAGTGGCAAATTGCAATGCAGCAGTGCCGGTCATCATAGACACTACAGCAACAGGACCTACCGCTAATGTTCGGCTTGACCCAAAAAGAGCGTAAGCTATAAGAGGTAATATACTTGCGTACAGCCCAACTGCTGGAGGCAATCCGGCTAGCATAGCGTAAGCTAGGCTTTGCGGGATCAGCATAATGGTCACGATAATGCTGGCCATCATGTCAGTTTGCATGTCAGCCCGTGTATAGTCTTTAAGCCATACACTTGCAGGGATGAGGCGATTCAAACGGTTCATTACGGCTCCTAGGCCAAGTTGATCGGCGTTTTAAGGTAGCGCATACCATTTTCTTCTGCTGGCGGTAAATCTCCGGCACGCATGTTGACTTGTACAGAAGGCCATATCAAACGAGGCATTGAAAGAGTCGCGTCTTTGCTAGTGCGCATTTCGCAAAAAGCTTCTTCAGTGATGCCTTTATGAATGTGTACATTCGAAGACTTCTGTTCAGCAACGGTTGTTTCCCACACATATTCATTACGCCCAGGGGCTTTGTAATCATGACACATGAAGAGCCTAGTTGTGTCAGGAAGTGCAAAAATTTTCTGAATTGAACGATAAAGAGTAGATGCGTCGCCACCTGGAAAATCGCAGCGAGCGGTACCATAGTCAGGCATGAATAAAGTATCGCCAACAAAAGCTGCATCACCAATTACATAGGTGACACATGCTGGCGTATGGCCAGGCGTATGCAAGACTTGTACTGAGAGTTCGCCAAATGTGAGTTCATCCCCTTCCCGAACCAGCTTATCAAACTGAGATCCATCGCGCGCAAATTGCGGTTCAGCGTTTAGAAGTTTGCCAAATGTTTGTTGAACGGTTGTGATATTGTCGCCAATTACGATCTGGCCGCCTAGATTCGATTTTAAATAGGGAGCCGCAGACAAATGGTCTGCATGAACATGTGTTTCTAAGATCCAGCTAACAGATAATGATTCATCTTTAACGTATTGAATCACTTCGTCTGCTGAAGTGGTTGAAGTATGGCCAGAGGCATGATCGTAATCTAATACTGAGTCAATAATGACGCAGTTTTTACTCGCTTCATCGATAACTACATAAGATACAGTAAAGGTTGCTTCGTCGAAGAAGGCTTTGACAATAGGCTGGAAAGACATTTTTATACCTCTTTAGGTTATAAGGTTATTACTTAATGGTATATGAGGGTTCCTTTATTAGCAACTGCTGAGATAGAGCGATTTGGACTACTCAAGCTTGCTTTTATATTGTTTCTTTCTAATGTCATAGTCGTAGTAAGACCTAGAAGTTGAAATTTGTTACTCTGTTAAACTACCGCTGAATGAAAAGAATAGGGCGTAAAAGTGTCGCAAGAATTTCAAGTTGTTTCGCAATATCAGCCAGCTGGAGATCAGCCAAAAGCTATTGAAAAGCTCGTCCAGGGAGTTGATGCAGGGTTGGCGCACCAGACATTGCTAGGGGTTACTGGCTCAGGTAAGACTTTTACAGTTGCTAATGTAATTGCTCAGGTGAAACGCCCGACTATTATCATGGCACATAACAAAACTTTGGCCGCCCAGCTTTACGGGGAATTCAAGGAGTTCTTTCCGAACAATGCAGTGGAGTATTTTGTTTCCTATTACGACTATTATCAGCCCGAAGCCTATGTTGCAGCGTCAGATACCTTTATTGAAAAAGACGCATCGGTAAATGAGCACATTGAGCAGATGCGTCTTTCAGCAACCAAGGCACTTTTGGAGCGTGAGGATGTAATTATCGTTGCGACCGTATCTGCCATTTATGGTTTGGGTGATCCGCAATCTTATTTAAAAATGATGCTACATCTTGATCGAGGTGATCGTATTGACCAGCGTTCGATTTTACGTCGCTTGGCAGAGTTGCAATACACACGCAATGATATGGTGTTTGAGCGCGGTAACTTCAGGGTGCGTGGCGATGTGATTGATGTTTTTCCAGCTGATTCGGAGGACGAAGCTCTGCGTATTGAGCTGTTCGATGACGAAGTAGATAACTTGGCAGTGTTCGATCCGTTGACCAATCGAACCATCCGTAAAGTGCCGCGAATTACAATTTATCCGAAAACGCACTATGTCACGCCTCGCGAAACCATTCTTGAAGCCATTGAAAAGATTAAAAAAGAGTTAGATGTTCGGCTCGAGCAATTGAATTCATTGAATAAATTGGTGGAAATGCAGCGTCTAGAGCAACGCACTAACTATGACCTAGAGATGATGCAAGAGCTTGGCTACTGTTCGGGGGTGGAAAACTACTCTCGTTACTTATCGGGCCGTCCTGAGGGTGCACCACCACCAACACTGTTTGATTACCTCCCTGCGAATGCGCTTCTAGTGATAGATGAATCTCATGTGACCGTGCCGCAAATTGGTGCCATGTATAAAGGTGATCGTTCGCGTAAGGAAAACCTTGTAGAGTACGGCTTCCGTTTGCCGTCAGCGTTAGATAATCGTCCCATGAAGTTTGAGGAATGGGAGCATATTAAGCCACAGACGATTTTTGTTTCGGCGACACCAGGTAAATACGAAGAGCAGCATCAAGACTGGGTGGTAGAGCAAATCGTTCGCCCAACGGGCTTGGTAGATCCTGAGTTAGAAGTTCGTCCTGTTGCGACTCAGGTGGATGATTTGCTTTCTGAAATCAACTTGCGTCTACCAAAAGGTGAACGTGTTTTGGTCACCACTTTAACCAAACGTATGGCGGAAGATCTAACTGATTATCTTCATGAGCATGGTATCCGTGTGCGGTATCTGCATTCTGATATTGATACCGTTGAACGAGTCGAAATTATTCGAGATTTACGACTGGGTGAGTTCGATGTACTAGTAGGTATTAACTTGCTACGAGAAGGTTTGGATATTCCTGAGGTCAGTTTGGTGGCGATTTTGGATGCTGATAAAGAAGGGTTCTTGCGCTCGGATCGCTCATTAATTCAGACTATTGGTCGTGCGGCCCGTAATGTTAACGGTAAGGCAATTTTGTACGCCGATCGTATTACTGGTTCGATGCAACGTGCGATGGATGAAACCATTCGACGTCGAGCAAAACAAGAGGCCTTCAACGAAGAGCATGGCATTGTGCCAAAAGGCATTAACAAATCGGTAGAAGATATACTTGAGGGTGCTTACAACCCGGGTGCAGGCGGTCGTAACAAAGGCAAGCAGACCCGCAAAGTGGCCGAGAAGGTGAAAGATTACCAAATCGAAAACATGGATGATGTGGCTGAGGTTCGTAAAGCGATAGTTCAGTTGCAGAAGGACATGGTACTTGCTTCCGAAGAGCTACAGTTTGAGCTCGCCGCAGGGTATCGTGATCAAATTCGACTCTTGCAGAAGAAGTTAAAAGAGGTGGGCGAGGGCTAGTTTTACTTTATTCGTCTTTTAAAAACAAATACTTAAATTTTTATTTAAAGTGCTTGAACTGGTAAAAGTGCTGCGTATAATAGCAAACACTTTCTAGGTCTATAGCTCAGTTGGTTAGAGCGCTACCTTGACATGGTAGAGGTCAGCAGTTCGAATCTGCTTAGACCTACCAGAATTTACAAAAAAGCCGAGCGTTTAGCTCGGCTTTTTTGTTTCTGCTATTTAGTATTTTTTACTACAGCTAAATACCTTTTATAGGGTTGAATAGTGGGCTATCTAATACAATACCCTCCAGTCGTTTGGTTGCTTCATTAATATTTTTGGCTGTGAAAAGTGCTACTTCTGTTTCTGGAAGGGGGGGGAGCCCTTTATGTAAGATGACTAAATCATCTTCTAGGGTGTGTAGTGGGATGATTCCTATGCCGATTCCTGCTCTGACTGCTGCAAGCACACCAGCCCGACTTTGGCTTGTGAATGCCACTCTGTATGCAATATCTGCTTCGTCCAGTAAATGGATAGCATGATGTCTGTGATTACAACCTTCATCGAAAACCGCAAGCGGAAGAGGTCGTTGACCGACGAGGTTATGATCCCTTGATCCTATCCATACTAACGCGTCCCTTCTTAATCGAATGCCACCATCGCTATCCGCCATCATTTCAACTAAAGCAATATCAAGTAAGCCTTTTTCTAGTCGTTTTAGAAGAGTCACTGGACTGTGATCGCAAAATACTTCTAGTTCAACCTCTGGGTAACTGAGAACAAACTCTTGTAGTAATGGAGATAAGGTTCTACTTGCGTATTGGTCATGACTGCCTAGGCGAACGGCACCGTTAATTCCCATATTTTGAAATGAGCCAACGATTTGATCATGCAAATTAAGAAGTTGCTGAGCATGAGTTGTTAGCTGAATTCCTGCAGGTGTCAGTCTAACGCCATGTTGACCGCGCTCCATTAGAGGGTTAGATACAAGCTCCTCTAAACGACTTAGTTGCATGCTAATAGTGGAGGGAGCTTTATGAAGACGCTTTGATGCCTCGGTTAAATTTAATGTGTAGGCGACCATTAAAAATGTTCGTAGCAGGTTGATTGGTAAGTCACGCATTAGTGTTGGTGGCCTCAGTTTTAGTTTTCAAAAATATTGAACGTGGTGTTCATTTTATTTCGCTTCTACGAATAAGAGTATTCTACTAAATTCCATCGATCAACAGATTAGAAATCTGTTTCATAACTTAATTGTTGAGAGGTGGATATGGGGATTGCTTTGGTAATGGCGTTTAATCAAGTTGTCAGTCATGGCTTTGGTTTGTTTTTATTTGCAGCACTTTTACCGTCAATGCAATCGGATATTGAAATTGAAGCATGGCATCTGGCGATCATTGGTGCAGGAACTCAGGCATCGTATTTGATGGGAGCCGCCTTGCTTGGAAGCCTTGGCCACAAGGTACGTTCAGAAGTGCTCTTGTTTGGAAGTGGGCTCACGACGGCTATTATTCTTTTTGGGATGTTGTTTTTAAAAATGCCTGAAATGGTTATTGCTGGGTTGTGTTTGATGTCTCTCAGTGCCGCATTATGTTGGGGAGGAATTGTTGAATTAATCTCTAGGTCTTCATCGCCATCCAACAAATCAATGTACTTGTCAATCGCATCAAGTGGAACTGCTTGGGGATATGGTGCAAACGGTCTGATTATGTTGTTGGTGTTGCCTGCATGGGGGTGGCAAGGCGGATGGGTTGTTGCTGGAGGTGTTGCATTAACATGTATTGTTACAACACTCATTGCATTGAGTAAAAAGTCTAAAGTTCAGTTTGTTGCTCCAGAAAATAATACGTTTATTGGGGGGGGGGCTGCGTTAGACACCAGGGGGCTAATAAAAACGATTGTTAACGAACGTGTTGCTAGAACGTCCTGTCTTATCTTGTTTCTTGTGGGGCTATCGACCATGCCTTTTTCTACTTGGCTTAACACGTATCTTGCAGAGCTTGAATTAGCAACAAGTATTGCTGGTGCGGTATGGCTGTTGGTCGGTGTGTCGGGCATGTTATCAGGTTTATGGGTTGGAAAACTATCAGATAAAAAAGGTGCCAGCCTGTCTTTGTTATTGATTTTTTTGTGCTTTTTTATTGGTAATGCCGCGTTTGCATTTGATCCTGTGAATGGTGTTTTGGTTTTGGCTGTGATGTACGGCCTTATGTATTTTCCTGTTTGGGGGGTATTGGCAGGTTGGGTCAATAGATCGTATTCATCAAAAGCAACTATGCAAGTAAACGGTGCAGGGATGATTGCCTTTGGTATAGGGGGAATTGTGGGGAATTTATTTGCAGGTTACGTGCAAAGTCAGTGGTCCAGTGTTGCTGGGTTGTTTGACGGCATTTTGTTGGTTAGCCTGATTTTGGTGATATTAGCAGTAAAATTATTTATGACTGATTTGTCTAAAAAGGTAATAGATATAACCTTGGCGCCTGATGCATAAGCTTGATTTAATGGTCAAGAGTAAGAGCTTATCAGAGTGCAATGCGCGATGTGTTCGTAAAACTGGTCTTCTATACTATGCTTACCGTACAAATGATGGACAAGGCTTGATAAAAGTTAAGTTAAATATAGTGTTAACTATTCAAATGTATACTATAGGAGTAACATACTGTTTTGAATGAATATTTACTTTGACCTATATTGTTAATCCTTATGTATGCATTTGTTGTATAGTGTTATAAGAGCCAATTAAATTGATGTATTGAAATTTGTAATATTTCGTTAGGCAAGGGTGAAATGGAAAGACAAAAGTCTTAGTCTTCATATGTTTAGGCTTCTTGTTGTGGATGGCTGCGTCGAGAGCAGTACTCAAGTTGAACGCTAAGGATTTACTATGCTGAAATTACTCTTAACTCAAGCCTTTGCTGTCGCTGTTGCTGCAATTCTTGCGCTGTCAGGTTTTTTTTGGCCTGCACTGCTTGTATTAGCCTTATCGGGCGTACTGCTTGCTTTTCTTGGAAGACCCAATACCTCATACGTCGCTTCAGCTCACTTGGATGACTCAATTCAAGAAAATATTCTCTCGGCAGAGAAAAAAGAAGCGCAAAAACTATTTCATGACGAACTGGTTCCAATTCTTAATGTTTGTAACGAAGACTTAGATAATGTGTTGACTACGCAACGTAGTGCAATCGAACTACTAAGCAGTTCTTTCGAGGATACGCATCGTCTAATTAGTGAGCAAACTGAGTGCATACACTCATTAATCAATGACAACCAAGACGGTTCACGTTCTTACAGTGAGGTAATGCAAGACTTTGCTGATCAAACCGCCAAAACGCTTGATCGCTTTATTAATACGACCGTCGAAATGTCCGCTGAATCTATGGACCTTCTTAGTAAAGTAAGTGAGATACACGAAGAAATGCCGGTTGTTACTAAAGCTCTGAAAGACATCGATGATATTGCAGAGCAAACTAACTTACTGGCTCTAAATGCAGCCATTGAAGCGGCTCGGGCTGGCGAAGCAGGCCGCGGATTTGCTGTAGTGGCAGATGAAGTAAGAAGCTTATCCAATCGTTCGGCTGGCTTTAGTGTTGCTATACAGACTCAACTCCAGAAAATTCAAGGGCAAGTAACAGAATTGACTAAGTCCATGGAAAGTCTTGCTGCACATGATGTTACCTACATCATGGAGTCTAAGCGAAGTATGCAACAGGTATTAAGTCATATTGTGGAGAAAGCGGAAAGTGATGCGGTCGTGACAGCACGCTTAAATGGTTTGGCTAGTTCAATTGAGGACGCTATCTTTGGCGCTACTAGAGGCCTTCAGTTTGACGATATTAACCGTCAGAACGTTGAATACACTATTGAAACTTTGAGCTTTATTGCTAACCACTTAGAAACATTAAAGCATACCTCTTTTGAAGATTTAGAACATGTTCTAAAAGACAAGCTTGAGCAAATTAAGGTTCGTAGCCAAGAACGTCACAACCCTGTCTCGCAGCAAGATGTAGACAGTGGGGATATTGATTTATTTTAGAGATTAGGACTGAATTATGTCACAGCCTTCAACAGTTATTAGCATTCCCGAACGCTTTGATTTTAGTACGCATAAGTGGTTTACCGAAAACTATGAAGAAGCGTTGTTAAAGTCAAATCAGATTGTACTCGACTTCTCGCGCGTTACTTATGTCGACTCATCTGCGCTAGGTATGATGGTGCTTTTACGTCGTAAAATTAGCTCCGCAGGTGGTAAAGGATACATACGAAATGTTACTGGGACAGCCAAAGATATTTTAGATATGGCTAACTTTAATACTCTGTTTGAGTACGAATAGGTCACTTGATGCCAATTGAAGATAAAGTGCTAATTCTTGAGGATGACTCAAGTACGCGCTTGATTGTTTCAAAGTCTTTGTCAGCCCAAGGTATAGAATCGGTTGTCGTGGGTACACTGGCTGAAGCTGAAACAGCTACTGAAAATCATAGCATTTCGTTATTTTTGCTTGATGTGCATTTGCCTGATGGTGATTCAACTGGCTTAGTGAGAAAGTTAAGGGTCAGTCATCCGTTAGTTCCAATTCTAGTGATGACCGCAGATTATGAGCAGAACAAAGTCTCTGAATTCTTTGATTTAGGGGTTCGTGACTTCATTAATAAGCCTGTTCATCCCATTTTATTGGCCAGCCGTGTACGAAGCTTTATTCGCAATTATGCGACGGAGAGGGCGCTTTTTGAAGCCAATGAAATGTATCAGCGTATTGCTCATGAGAAAGAGCAGGAAGAAGAGCTGGCGCATTACGTTTACAATCATATTTTAAAAGTACATACCTCTAATGTTGATGGATTAGAGGTAGCGATCAAGTCATCAGGACGTTTTTGTGGTGATATGATTTTATCTGCTAAGGCGCCCAATGGTAATTTGATAGTCATGCTGGCCGATGCAACGGGTCATGGTATGGCTGCTGCTCTCACTATTTATCCCATGGTATCAACCTTTGCTGCCATGGTAGCAAAAGGACTGTCTCTTGGTGCAATACTGAAAGAGCTAAGCGTCAAGCATAATCAATGTATACCGCAGAATCGCTTTGTTGCTGCTATCCTGCTTGAACTTTCATTGTCGGATAACTCTATTCGAATCTGGAATGGGGGTATGCCTGCTTTGCTTATGTTCGACCAAAACGGTGAGTTGAGTAAAGTAACCTCTAAGAACTTAGCAATTGGTATTCTTCCAGACGACCTAATCAGTACAAAAATGGAAACTTTTGAGCTTGATAAGGTTTCTAAAATGGCAATGTTTAGTGATGGGTTAATCGAGAATAAAGTCGTTGATGGGCGTACGATTTCATTTAATGAAGCTTACGACATGATTGCTGAACGTGTTGATGATCCGAAAACTCTGCTAGAGCAAATGTACGGGTATGAGCAATTTGCTAATGACTTAAATGATCATGATGATATGACTTTAGCAGTACTCGATTTAGAACGTTTGAAAAATGAGCTAAAACCTGTTGAAAGCGAAGATCTGTCACTTCCAGGATCATTTAAGTTTGATTTTGACTTGACGGGGGCAGCTCTTAATAATGAGAAGTTTGTATTTAGTTTATCTGAACTGTTGTCGTCGTATGGTTTCAGTAAAGAGTTTTGTCAGCGAGTATTTACGGTTGTAACAGAGTTGATGATTAATGCTGTGGATCACGGTATTTTTAATATCCCATCAAATCTAAAAGAAGAAGATTTTATTGCTTATCTTTCCATGCGCGAAGAAAAGCAAGAAAGCATTACGTCAGATGATCGAGTGACAGTATCCGTTGATTGGAATGAGTCGCTTCGAACATTAACTGTATGGTTATCTGATAGTGGTGACGGTTATGAATTAAAGGCTAAAAAGATCGATGATGTTGGTGCTGATGAATTAGCTTATGGACGTGGTCTACAATTAATATCATCGCTTTGCCAATCTTTTGATTATAGTAAACAAACAAACACTACCCATGTGACTTTAGAATATTAGAGGATTTTATGAGCAAGAAACTGCTTATTGTTGATGACTCGCCATCTGTTCGACAAATGGTAGAGATGACTTTAAAAGGGGCAGGGTACTCAGTTAAAGCTGCCAAAGATGGTCAAGAGGCTTTGAATTTCTGTAAAACAGAGCGTTATGACTTTGTCCTTACAGATCAGAATATGCCAAATATGGATGGTATTACTTTAATTAAGTCTCTTCGTGCAATGCCTTCATACGCTCGTACACCATTGATCGTTCTGACTACGGAAGCGAGCGATATGATGAAGCAGAAGGGTAAAGCGGCTGGTGCAACAGGCTGGATGGTTAAGCCGTTCGACCCGAAAAAGCTACTTGAAGTCGTATCGAAGGTTCTCCGCTAACCTGAAAAACTTCTCACAGACTTTCGGAGTGTAGGATGGATAATCTAAGTCAGTTTAACGAAGCGTTCTTTGAAGAAGCTCAGGAACATCTTGAGACCATGGAAACCATGTTGTTGGACTATGACGTGGATTATCCTGACATCGAAGACTTAAATAGTGTTTTCCGAGCGGCACACTCAATTAAGGGTGGCAGCGCTATTTTTGGCTTCAATGCTATGACTGGTCTAACTCATGTGATGGAAAACATGTTGGACCAAGCTCGAAATGAAGAGCTGGCCTTAACAAATGAGCTCATCACGGTTCTACTTGAAACGGTTGATGTCCTAAAAGATATCTTGCATAGCTATCGAAATGATGAAGAGATTGATTGGGATACCGTCGAGACCAGTAAAGCTCGTTTGGAGTCTGAGCTTGAAGAAGCCTCGAGTGGCGTCATCGAGAATCCTTCAGAGTCTCAACTTCAGGAGCAGGGTGACACTTTAACGGAAGTAGAAGATGAAGGCTTCGGCTTTTTTGATGATGAGCCTGTTGCGGAAAAGTCGGAAGATGACCAAGGTTTTGGTTTTTTTGATGATCCTATTGATACTCCGATTGTTAACGATCCAGAAGAAGACGAGCAAGGCTTTGGCTTCTTTGATGATGCTCCTGCAGCCCCAGCGAAACAGGAATCATCCGATGAAGACGAAATAGAAGGATTTGGTTTCTTTGATGACGCTCCTGCAGCGCCAATGAAGCAGGAAATATCAGATGAGGGTGAGATAGAAGGATTTGGTCTGTTTGATCATGAGACTGAAGAAAATAGTCCTAAGACCGTCTCCAGTGAAGAAGCTTCCGATGATTCTCAATCTGAAGAAGATTCACACCAGAATATTTCTAAAGAAAGTTCTGGGCTTTCTGATAATGAAGGATATGGCTTCTTTGATGAGTCTATGAAGGCACGTCAAGAGCAAGATAAGATCGATAATAGAAAAGGGTATGGTATTTACCCGAAAGATGAAAATGTGGCTGTGTCGAATGCCTCTGCTAAATCACCTAAAGCCAAACCAAAAAATACAGCGGCTACAAAAACCTCTGAATCGAAGAGTTCAGAAGCAACCAGTATTCGAGTTGAAACTGTCAAAATTGATAAATTAGTCAACCTAGTGGGTGAGCTGGTTATTACTCAATCAATGCTTAACTTAATTGGTAATGAAGTCCAAGAAAGTGTGGCTGAGAAAATGATGGGGGCTTTGGCTGAATTAGAGCGTAATACACGTGAAATCCAAGAAGCCGTTATGTCTGTTCGGATGCTGCCAATATCATTTGTATTTAATCGCTTTCCACGTCTGGTGCGTGATTTATCCACCAAAATGAATAAGCAGATTGAGTTAGTAATAGAAGGGGCGAGTACCGAGATCGACAAAAACTTGGTCGAAAAAATCTCAGACCCGCTTACTCACCTAATTCGAAACAGTGCCGATCACGGGATTGAAACACCTGATGTTCGTAAAGCAGCAGGTAAATCGGAAAAAGGTACAGTACGTTTATCGGCGGTTCAAAAAGGTGGCGAAATTGTTATCTCCATTTTAGATGATGGTGCGGGTTTAAATCGCGAACGTATTATTGCTAAAGCAGAAGAAAAAGGTATCGATTTACCGGAACCATTAACGGATGAAGCTGTTTGGCAGCTTATTTTTGCACCGGGGTTCTCGACGGCAGCAGAGATTACGGATGTATCCGGCCGTGGTGTTGGTATGGATGTTGTGCGACGCAACATTGAGTCTTTAGGTGGACGGGTAGATATTCAATCTGCACAAGGTATTGGAACAGAGTTCATCATTAGTCTACCACTTACTTTAGCTATTTTAGATGGCATGTGTGTCGAAGCTGAGAAACAAATCTTCGTGGTGCCATTAGTGAACATTGTTGAAAGTATTCAGCCTATGTCAGATCAAATTCGTGTCATTAAAGGCAGTAAAATTTTGTGGGCACGAGAAGAATATTGGCCTCTTGTCGATATAGGTAAGGTGTTAGGTGGTCGTGCGCAAAGTATCGATACTATGGATCTATCTGAATCAATTATTGTTTTAGTAGAGACCGCAAAAAGCCGTTTCGGATTGGTGGTTGATACATTAGTTGGGCAACAACAAGTGGTTATTAAGAGTTTAGAGCGCCATTATCGTAGGGTTGATGGTGTGGCTGGTGCAACCATCATGGGGGATGGTGGCGTCGCGCTTATTCTGGATGTCGATTCATTGACTCAGTTTATTAGTTCAGATTTGGGAGGGGCATCGTATGCCGTCAGAGCAGCAGGGTAACGCTTCAACTATGCCAACACGTGAGTTTTTAACATTTGTTCTTGGCGATGAAACATACGCTTTAGACATTATGACCGTCAAAGAGATTCGAGGCTACGAGGCCACGACTAAAATAGCAAATGCTCCTGACTTTATTAAAGGTGTTATCAATCTTCGAGGCGATATTGTTCCCATCATTGATTTAAGGATTAAGTTTGGGATCGGTGAGCCTACATACAATGAATGGACCATTGTTATTATGTTGAACATCCAAGAGCGCATAGTTGGCATTGTTGTCGATGGTGTCTCGGATGTCATGAATTTAGAAGATGAAGAAATTAAACCTGCGCCTGAGTTTGGTGTTGCATTTGATAGTAAATATCTACATGGCTTAGCTGCATTAGATGACCATATGGTTATCATCGTAGATATTGAAGAGCTTATTTCCAGTGATGAGTTAGGGATTTTTGAATCTGCCTAGTCAGCAATTAGATTGCCGCTTGGTGTTTACCTCCTTCATGTCAATGAAATGAAGGTGTCATACAAAATTAGGTAGGAAGGCGAAAAGTTATGTTTAAAGGCTTATTTGCAAAACCATTAGAAGAGGGGCAGGTAGTTGTCTCTCAACAAGAGCTCGTTAACTTACGCGGTCAGCTTGAAGCGTTGTCGAAATCTCAGGCTATCATTGAGTTTGATTTAAAAGGTAACATTCTTTTTGCCAATGAGAATTTCCTGAATGCGTTGGGCTATACTCTTGATGAAGTAGTCGGTAAGCATCACTCCTTATTTGTTGATGATAAAACACGTAACAGCACACAGTATCATGATTTTTGGACTAACCTAAATCGAGGGGAGTTCCAAGCAGGTGAATTTCCGCGTATCACTAAACAGAATAAGCGTATTTGGATTGAAGCAAGCTATAACCCTATCTTCGATGAAAACGGTAAGCCTTTTAAGGTCGTTAAGTTTGCTACGGATATAACGGCAAAGAAAAACCAAGCGGCCGACTTTTCAAGCCAGCTAGAAGCGATTTCCAAAGCACAAGCAGTCATTTCTTTTAACCTAGAAGGTGTTATTTACGACGCAAATGAAAATTTCCTAAATGCATTAGGTTATTCGATTGAGGAAGTGCGTGGTAAACATCACAGTATGTTTGTTGACTCCGAGTTTCGACAGTCTGAAGAGTATCGAGACTTTTGGCGTAAGCTGAATGCTGGTGAGCACTTTGTAGGGCGCTTTCCACGAGTTCGCAAAGACGGAAAAACGATTTGGATTCAAGCCAATTACAGTCCAATACGTGACGCCTTAGGAAATATCTACAAAGTTGTAAAATACGCCACTGATATCACCGCACAGGTTGAGGCCGAACAACAATTACAGTTGGCTGTTGATCAGGTAAACGACGCTATTGAGGCCGCAACAGCGAATGACTTAACGAAGCGTGTTTCTTTGGATGGCAAAAGTGGTTCGCTATTAGGGCTATGTCAGGGTGTCAATGCTCTGCTTGTTACTATGACGGATGTGATTACTCAAATTAAGAGTGCATCTGATGCCGTATATGTTGGTGCGCGAGAGATTTCAAATGGTAATACGGACCTATCTCGACGTACAGAACAGCAGGCGGCTAACTTAGAAGAAACTGCATCGAGCATGGAGCAGTTGACGAGTACAGTTAGGCAAAACTCTAACAATGCAAAACAAGCGACCAGCTTAGCATCAAATGCGGTAACGGTAGCAAGTGATGGCGGCGAACTGATTGAGCAAGTAGTTGTAACGATGGCTTCTATCAATGAATCGTCACAAAAAATCTCCGATATCATAGGTATGATTGATGGTATTGCTTTCCAAACCAATATCCTTGCATTGAATGCTGCAGTAGAGGCTGCACGCGCGGGTGAGCAGGGTAGAGGGTTTGCGGTGGTTGCATCGGAAGTTCGTACTTTAGCTCAACGTTCGGCTAACGCTGCGAAAGAAATTAAAGATCTTATTTCAGAATCTGGTGCGAAAATTTCAACTGGTAATGATCTGGTTAACAAGTCTGGTGAAACGATGAAGGATATCGTAGACGCCATCAAAAAAGTGAACAGTATCATGAATGATATTTCGTCTGCGTCTTCTGAACAGTCATCGGGCCTCGATGAAATAGGCAAAGCTGTTACACAAATGGATGAAATGACTCAACAAAATGCTGCCTTAGTAGAGGAAGCTGCCGCGGCATCGGAGAGTCTTTTAAATCAAGCTGATCAATTAGCAACCAACATGAGTCAGTTTATTGTTGATGAGCACAGTTCAGGTCAATTAAACAGTCGCCCTGCTTTGTCGGCACCAAAACGAAACGTTAATATGACGACATCTCGTCCAGCTGCTCCGACTAAGAGCTCTGCTCCTACTAAGTCTTCGGCACCAGTGAAATCAAAGCCGCTTCCAAAGCCCAAAGTGGAAGATGATGACGGTTGGGAAGAGTTCTAACCTATTAAGAGATGAATAGTGGCAAAGAGTTAAAAAGCCATTTGCAATTGTAACTAGTTAAAAGGAATAAAAGCGTGAACACTAAATTGTCAGTAAAGTTTTTTTTATTGGTTTTGGTAACGCTCTTTGCAGTCGGCTTACCTTCGTTGTCACTGATCATTCAATCGGATTCCTCAACGAGTACAGTAGATAAGAATCGACTTGAAGAGCTTGCATTGACCTCTCAGCTTGTTACTTCGCGAGTGGAGACTGGTGCACTGTCTCTTGCCGAAGGGTATCAACAGCAGGCAGATATCATTGAAAGCTTGCTTCAAGCCTCTCTCTCTGCCACAAATGAAGTGCCAAAAAGTTCAGAGAATACAGCAGTAGTATGGGCGATGGCGGCGGGCGTTGTGGCCATTCTGCTTATCCTTTGGATTGCTTCTAGCATTAAAACGGCTGCAAGCCAGCTTTCCACAATTGCTTTGGCTATATCCTCTAATCGTTTTAGTGATGTCACAAAAATCAACTCGGATGGCGTTTTCGAGAGTGTCGTTGTTTCTTTAAAAGGTATCGCTAAAGAGTTGAGTGTCAAACAAAAAGAAATGAATGACGAGGTTGAGTTAACGCAGAATACCTCTGTAGAAGCATTACGTATTGCTCAGGCTCTAAATGTCACTTCAACGAATGTCATGATCGCAGATGAAAATCGCACCATTGTCTACATGAACCGTTCAGTTGAGAAAATGCTGCGATCTGTTGAGTCAGAACTTCAGAAAGTTCTTCCTCAGTTTAAAGTAGATACTATTGTTGGCTCCAAAATGGATATCTTCCATAAGAACCCACAGCACCAAGCTGACTTATTAGCGGCGTTGGAAGCACGTCACCAGGCACAGATTCAAGTTGCTGGTATGTTTTTCAGGTTGACGGCTAATCCTATGTTCGCTGATGACGGTACTCGTATTGGCACGGTAGTCGAATGGCTAGATAGAACAGCAGAAGTACTTTCAGAAAAAGAGATTGGTGAGATTGTAAGTCAAGCGGCTGCCGGCAACTTTACTGTGCGAGCGAAAGAAGACAACAAGAAAGATTTCATGCTGTTTATGTCGAAGTCTTTAAATCAGTTGATGTCTACAGCTGATCACGGACTAGCGGATGTTTCTCGGGTTCTAATGGCAATGTCTGAAGGTGATTTAAGCCAACGTATTACAGAAGAATATCAAGGCCAGTTTGATAACCTTAAACGTTACTGTAATGAAACCTGTGAAAACTTGACCAATATGGTGCGTGATATTCAAGAGGCGGCCGAAACTATCAATCATGCTGCCTCTGAAATCGCTCAAGGTAATGCTGACCTCTCTTCTCGTACGGAAAGTCAAGCGTCAAGCCTAGAGGAAACCGCTTCCAGCATGGACTTAATGACTGGTAATGTGCGCCAGACTTCTGAAAATGCCCGTGATGCAAGTACACTAGCTAATGACGCTGCAAAAGTTGCCCTACAAGGTGGCGATCAAGTAAAACAAGTTGTTGCGACCATGTCTTCTATTAACGAAGCCTCTCGAGAAATTGCCGATATTATTAGCATTATTGATGGTATTGCGTTCCAAACGAATATTCTTGCCCTGAATGCTGCGGTTGAGGCTGCAAGAGCTGGAGAGCAAGGACGTGGTTTTGCTGTCGTTGCATCAGAAGTTCGAACTCTTGCGCAGCGTTCAGCTAATGCGGCGAAAGATATTAAGGAGTTGATTTCAGACTCTGTATCCAAAGTTGAAGAAGGTAATCGTTTGGTTAATCAGTCTGGTCAAATCATGGAGCAGATTGAAGGGGCCATTAAACGAGTTAACGAGTTGATGTCTCAAGTTGCTTCTGCATCAACAGAGCAGGCAACGGGGCTAGATGAAATTAACCAAGCAGTTGTGCGAATGGATGAAATGACACAACAAAATGCCGCCTTAGTTGAAGAGGCTGCTGCATCGGCAGACAGTATGCGCTCTCAAGCGTCGCTGTTACAGCAAAACGTACAACGCTTTAATATTGATAGTCAGCATCGATCCACTTTAATGTTAACCAGTGGTCGCTAACAGTAAGATTATTTTTGATTTGCAAATAGGTTAGTGTGCCATGGATAGAGAGTTTGCTTATACCGATGCTGATTTCAATAAAGTACGTTCAGAGCTCCGAGCCTTAGCAGGGATAAATTTAGCGGACAGTAAAGTATCTCTGGTATACAGTCGGCTTGCTCCTCGTGTTCGCAAGCTTGGTCTGAAAGCTATCAAACAGTATCTTACTTATTTGGAA
Source organism: Marinomonas ostreistagni (assembly GCF_016461785.1). GTDB lineage: Bacteria > Pseudomonadota > Gammaproteobacteria > Pseudomonadales > Marinomonadaceae > Marinomonas > Marinomonas ostreistagni_A. The sequence continues at coordinate 91,748 of NZ_JAEMUH010000004.1, forward strand.
ACACACCCAGACGAACAAGAACATTTTATAAATGCTCTAACAACGAATTTAACGTCCTTTTTCAGAGAACCACATCATTTTGATTTGTTGAATGAGTTTATTCAAAGTGGCGAGCGATGTGAGCGAGTGTGGTGTGCTGCTTCGAGTACAGGCGAGGAGCCTTACTCCATCGCAATGACTCTTGTCAAAGCGTTTGGGCAGTTTGATATTTCAAGCAGAGTCATTGCTTCTGATATTGATAGCAATGTTTTGAACAAAGCGAGTTTGGGGATTTACCCATTAGATAAAGTTGATCCTATTGAAAATAAGAAAAACTTTTTTCTACGTGGTAAGGGCCCTAATAAAGGCCAAGCTAGAGTTGTTCCTCAATTGCGTCACCTTATAGAGTTCCGACAGGTTAACCTTCTTGATACTCAGTATCCTATTCAGGAAGGGTTAGATGTGATTTTTTGTCGGAATGTAATGATTTATTTTGATAAAGAGACGCAAGTACAAATCTTAGAAAAGCTTCTGCAAAAGCTCCGTCCAGGAGGGCTTTACATCGCAGGCCACTCCGAGAATTTTAATCACTTAGGGCACTTAATTACGCCAGTAGGACGAACAGCTTACAGGAAGGTTTAGTAGGAGGTATTTATGGCATTACGAGACGCTGCGCAGGAGCATCTTGCCACAAAAAAATACTTTGATCGGCAGTTTGAAACGGATGCCATGAAAGTACTGCCAGGTGAATATTATGCAACGGCTGATGACATTATGATTACAACCTTATTAGGGTCATGTGTTGCAGTATGTTTATATGATCCTGTTTCCAAAGTTGGAGGGATGAATCATTTTTTACTTCCCGAAGGGGATCCGAATGACTTGTTGTCTGCGTCGGGACGTTATGGCGTATATGCGATGGAGTTGTTGATCAACCACTTGGTGAAATTAGGCGGCCGCCGTGATCGCTTCCGCGCTAAAATATTTGGTGGCGGTGCTGTAATCAAAGGCATGACTCATAATAATGTAGGAAAAAACAATGCAGAATTTATTCAGCTGTTTCTGAATAATGAATGTATTCCTATTGATGCATCTGATTTGCTTGATATCTATCCGCGCCGAGTGAATTTTTTTCCTGTATCGGGAAAAGCAATGATGAAAAAGCTAACCAAGCATTACGATAATGAATTGATAGATAACGAGATTCGCTACAAAAAAGCTGTGGTGGAGAGTAGTCAAGTTGATTCTGGTGACATAGATCTTTTCTAAACAAGGTATCATATTAATGAGACATCAACCTATTCGAGTATTAGTGGTCGATGATTCCGAAATAATTCGAAGATTGTTAACAGAAGTCCTTAACTCAGACCCAGATATCAAGGTTGTTGGAGCGGCAAAAGATGCCTTTGAGGCTAAGAAACTCGTAAATTCTGTTCGACCAGACGTGATTACGCTAGATGTCGAAATGCCCGAAGTTGATGGTATTCGTTTTCTGGAAGTCTTAATGAAAGCGCGTCCTACTCCGGTGATTATGATTTCGACATTGACGCGTTCAAAAGCAGAAGTAACGTTGCGGGCCCTAGAGTTAGGGGCTGTTGATTACATTGCAAAACCTGTTGTAGACGATCTTTCAATGTTCCATCGTTACTCTAATACCGTCATCAATAAAGTAAAAATGGCAGCTCAGTCTCGAGTCGGTAATGTTCGTTCAATGAGCCAGCCAGTTGCGGCTTCTTCAATCAAGACCAATAGGGTTCTAGCTATAGGTGCTTCGACTGGTGGTACAGAGGCAATAAATAGTGTTTTGCAGCAATTGCCTGCACAAAACTTTGCTATTGTTATGACTCAACATATGCCTGCGGGCTTTACGACAACCTATGCCGAAAGATTAAACCGAACAACAGATTTTTCAGTCATTGAAGCGAAAGGTGGTGAAAGAATTCGTCCTGGATATGCATATTTGGCACCTGGAGGCCTTCATATGAGAGTCGTTAGAAAAGGAAACGACTTGTTTACGGACGTATTTGATGGTGAAAAAGTTTGTGGTCATCGGCCATCCGTGGATGTTTTGTTCGAGTCGGTTGCGACACAGGTAGGAAAGTATGCGGTAGCCGCATTGCTGACTGGTATGGGTAAAGATGGAGCTATAGGCTTGCAAAAAATTCATCAAACAGGCGCTTATACTATTGCTCAAGACGAACAAAGTTGTGTGGTTTATGGTATGCCTAGAGCAGCAGTGGAGCTTAAGGCTGTTGACGCCATTGTCCCATTAGAAAAAATTGGCGAGAAACTTATAGAAGGACTATCTGTTCGAAGTGGTTCCCCAGTTTAAGCTTTAAAGTTCTGAGTTATTTAAGCCTTGCTATATATCGCAGGGCTTTCTTAAGAAGTTGCTTCTATTATAAGTGGAATTTATAGTCTCGGGCTGAGTTTATAGAAATCGACGAATTTATTTTTATTTTTAATGTGCCATCATTTTTTCTTCGATAAAATAGAATGTATTCATAATGTTTTTATCATCATGATGCGATTTAAACTTTTATGGATACACGTTTTAAGAATTAAACAGTGAGCATTTAATGCCCTTCCTTCGATATTTAGTTCGCACCGACCTACGTCGCTTAATTCTGTTGTTAACTATCGGTAGTGTCCTAGTGACGTTAGGAAATAGTTACCTAGCTATTTACAATGTTCAGCGACAGCTTTTGATGAGCAATACGCTGGAGGCAAATCAGCGCTACGCTGCGAAAGTAGCAGAATCTGCTCAAATGCTCCTAACGTCTGCCCAACATAGTGTTGCCTTTAGTGCTAATTTGTTAGCTAATAATCTAGGTTCTTACTCTCCTGATGAGGAAGTCCAAAGGTTAGTTCTACAATCAGAAGTATTTAACTCGGCCATTGTGGTGAATCAAGATGCTGAAGTGGTTGCAGTGTATCCTGAGGGTACGATCTCGAAAGGTTATGTCTTGCCAGAAAATACTAGGCAGTCTTTTTACGAAAGAAAACCACTGATCACCAATCCTTTCCACTCTATTTCAGGTAATGTCTTAGTAAGTATTTCGCACCCTATCTTTGACAATCAAGGTCAATACCTTGGCTACATATCAGGTACTATTTACCTAAATAGAAACGGTTCTATATCTCGCCTAATGAGAGAGCACTTTTTCACAGATGCGACTTATCTTTACGTAGTAGATCAATACGGCGAGCTGCTTTTTCATGCTGATTCGAAGCGAATAGGTGAAAATGTTTCCCAAATGCCGATTGTTCAGCAAGCAATGAGTTTGGCCGAAGGCAGTCGAGAAGCGAAAAATTCTCTCAACATTAATATGCTTGCGGGCTATGCACCGGTTCCTGCGTCAAATTGGGGTGTGGTTGTCCAACGACCAAAAGAGCTGGTGATGAGTGCTCTTAACAATCAAATGATGAATGTACTTTGGCGTAGTCTACCCATCGCGGTGATTACCTTAATGATTATTTGGGTGATGGCATATTTGATTTCGAAGCCATTACGTCAGCTTGCAAAAAATGCTGGAAACGTAAACGATGAAAATGTTCAGGGTCAAATTGTCTCTATCCGCTCCTGGTATTTTGAAGCATCCCAATTAAAAATGGCTGTTTTAAATGCGATTGGGTTACTTAACGAGCGTATTCATAAATTAGATGTTGATAGCAATACTGATCCCTTAACACAGTTATGTAATCGTCGAGGAATGCAGCGCTGGCTTGATAAGTTTGAAACGACGGGACAAAAATTCTCTGTGTTGGCACTCGATATAGACCACTTTAAAGCCGTGAATGATCGCTTTGGCCACGATGTGGGTGATCAAGTGATTAAATTATTGGCAAATAATATGTCTGCCTTTATTCAGGAGAATGATTTAGCATGTCGTGTGGGTGGTGAGGAGTTTCTCATCTTTTTACCTGATACACAGTGTGACAAGGCTGTCGATATAGCGAACTCTCTTTGTGAACGCATCGCTTGTATGCCAATACCTAAGGTTAAACAAATCACTGTTTCAATCGGAGTTGGCTGTGTGCAGGAAGAAGTGAGTGCGCGAACAATTGATTTGGCAATAAAACAAGCTGATACAGCTCTTTATCGAGCAAAAGAGGCAGGTCGCAATTGCGTTCGCTCAGAAGATAATTAATTGCGCTCAAAACGTAAATCTTCTTGGGCTTGCTTTTCTTGGTATATGAATGAGCTGCAAGCCATAGTGCTTCGCTTGGTGAACAGCCAGGGTGCTCGGTGAGGCAAGGTGCCCAAGACTTGAAACTTTCGCCCTTACTGCTTTAAGAATGAGTTCAGTACTGCATCGACTGCTCATTAGTATATGATTGCCTTCGAGAGTATGACCTTCCATCATAGCCTTACCAATCAACTTATCTAGCGCATTATGTCTGCCTATGTCCTCGGCGAAATAGCAAAAATCACCGCTTTTGTCTAATAGCATTGCCCCATGTATTGCTCCTGAAACAGAGCCGATTTCTTGATGTGATACAAAGGCTTCTTTAGCCGCGATCCAATACTGATCAGAAAGAGAGGGGTGTTCAATGAGTTTATTGAGAGGGGGGAAAGCTTGTTCTATAGCCTCAATACCACATAAACCACAACCGCTATTCCCTTTTCTTCGGCGCATGATATCTCTGCTACGCTGTTGAGCACGATTGGTAAGCGCCAAGTTAGCGATTAGGTGCTCAGGTAGATGTTCTGTCGCACTTTTTTGGTCCAGTTGTATTTCTAGGACTTCACTTGCTGTATTGATCAGCCCTTCAGAAAAAGCAAAACCAACGACAAAGGCTTCAATATCGATATCGGTTACCATGATCACAGCATAATTCAGATCATTAATGCTGATTGCGATTGGGACTTCTCGAACTAATTCAATTTCACTGGAACCTTGTTGATCTGAAAAGTTTATGGATGACGTTCCTTGAGTGCTCATATTTTTGCTCAGTAAATGGCAGGTTAGACGTTTGTTGATTACTCTACTCTAAATTTAATGTATGCACATGACTATTTAAGACAGCCATCTTACTTTGGCAACACAGCAGTCAAACCCAAGCTTTATAAGCTGTTCAAGCCAAAGCTGTTGCTGAATTTGTAAGCGGTCATTTGGTGCTTTCACTTCAATAAAGGCTGTTGTATTAGTGACTAAATTGAACTGTATTAAGTCAGGTAATCCTTTTTTATGTTGGCGTAAGTCTTGTTCTAAATACTTAAAAATGCCTTTAATTTGCTCTTTTGAAATGGAATCTAAAGCCTGTTCAATCATTTCAACACTGAGCACTGGCCAGTACACGAAAGGACAGCGTAAACCATGTTTGGCATGGTAGTTTTCCAGAATTACTTGTTTATAAGTGTCTTCATTCAGAGAGGATTCTAAAGAGTCTACATAATGCTTGCGAACTGCTAGAAAGTCTTGGGAATACAGGTCGGCCGGAGCCGCTTGAAAAGGGTGGAAGAATGCGCCTTTAATAGGAGCGTAAATAGCTTCCCAATAAAGAAGTCCCCACAATGCAGGTATTAAACGGTTTTCTATATAGTAAACCGGTGAGTTGGTTTCAGTTAAAAATGTCGCCACCGCTTTTTCAACACTTTGTGGGGCATTGCTGAAGGTAATTTCCTTCTCAGTAATATGGATAATTGAGGGGAGAGAAAGGGTGGCACCCCCAACTTTTTTATACTGTCGCTTAAGAATCCGGTAAATAAGAGTCCTAGTTTCACCATGAACTGTAACGTTTAATAAATCCTCTGCTAAAGCAATTGTGTTCTTAGGATGGCATTGCTTTTCCATAATACGTAGTAAACGTATATTGGCCTCGTTGCTACCTATACTTTTATACGCCTTCATTGCTTGTGTAAATTGCCCTCTTTTTTCGAGTGTTTGGGCAGCACGAAAGCACACATTTTTGCGTTTGGCCTCAAGCCACCTACTGGGATTAGTAGAGAGCAATGAATCATCGAGTGTTAATGTCGATTCAGTAGACGTTAGCTCTAATTGATCCAATACCGAATCTAATTGAAGGTAATTAGTGATGTCCTCTCTGCTTTTAAACGCCCTCAATGTGGCACTGTATGAGATAGCTTCGTAGTGTATAAGGCCTAGCTCAGTGATGATGAATTCGGACCAATCTTGATGAAGATTGCCAAAAAACATCAATTGAATGCGTTTGAAAAAGCTTCTATCGGTTAATTTAAGCCAAGTGCGATTATCTCCCCAATCTGAAAAGCGCTGAAGGCGGTCACTTTGTGTCAATTGTTTAAGCAGTACAACTAACTCTGCTTTTCGGGTGTTTTTCTTGGGGGCGTTTGTTAGGCGAGTTTGACAGTAAGCCCAGAGAAAATCTTTGTTGAGTTTGTTAGTTGCTTCATCAAATGAAACGTGTGGGTCGATTTCAATCAGTTTTGCTTCTGATAGCAATGTCGTAGCCGTTTCGAGAGCTCTAATCTCTGTATAGTTGAGATCCGATAGACAAAAAAGTTCTCCTTTGCGCATGTTCAGTCTGACCAATAAGGCTTTAGCCTCTTTTGGAAGAGATATAATTGCTTGCAAGTTTACTACCTCCTCATGCGAAAGGCAGTCCCTGTGATGCTGTAGTACCCAGCGCCAAATGGTTTGTGCATTCTCAAGGTAATAGAAGGGGTTTTCTAAAGAAGCTGTTTTGATCAGATCTGAATCATTCATATCAAGATTGCGTAAGAGGTAGTATTTTGTAATATAGCTTGATCTTATAGACTGTCATTTTTTAAAAGACTCAGGCAAGATGGGACAGTCTTTTTACTATATATCAATATGATGCCTTTTGTGAGGTATCATAAATCTCAAGATGGCAGCAGAGAGCTGCCCTGGAAAGAAGTTTACTCTCTATGGTTCAACCGAAAAGAAAACTGCGTTGGCTGCCTCGTGGCCCAAGACTTTGGGTGTTATTGATTGTTTCAGTCTTTGTATTGTTTTTGATGATTTATGAAGGCACTGTTGAAGATGATCAGCGTGCTGAAAACTACCAGGCTCTACCTAACAATCGAATAGAGCTGACTCCTATTACCACGCAACTTGCTAACGCCCCGCAGCCCCCATCACTGGATGCGCTGGCACCGCCAATGAATATGGTGCCTACGACTGAAGGAGAATCAATTGTTGATCAAGTAACGCAGTCTGCCCCGAAACCTAGAGTTGTTGAGCATCTAATAAAGTCGGGTGACACTTTAGAAGCAATATTTCTGCAATATGGCTTTACGGTCAATACTTTATATAGCGTCCTAGAAGCAGATCAAGAGTACTTAGTTTTAGAGCCGTTGCAGGTAGGCGATCGGTTGCGCTTTGAAACGAATGATAAAGATGAATTGGTACGTATTTCTCGTAAGATTGATGCCAGTAAAACCATCGCTTATGTTCAGCATGACAATGGAGGGTTTGTTTATAAAGAAGAGCTGAAGCCTATTTCATGGAGCCAATTTACTAAGCATGGTTCCGTTGAAGGTAGTTTTTACTTATCTGCAAAACGTAGTGGCTTGTCCGATGCTAATATTATGACAATTAGTGATTTGCTAAAGGGGCGTTTAGATTTCAGACGAGACATTCGTGCGGGAGACCCATTTGACGTGGTGTTAAAGCAAGGTGATGTAGACGGTGAATCGGTAGGGAGTGAGCAGGTGGAGGCTGTCCGAATAAAAGTTCGGGGGCAATATTACCAGGCTTTTCTGAACAGCTCTGATGGACGATTTTATGATGAGTCTGGCAATAGCCTGACACCCGCCTTACGTCGTTGGCCAACGTCTGTGACCTATCGTGTGAGCTCTGGTTTTAATCCAAACCGTATGCATCCTGTTACTGGTCGACCTTCCCCTCATAATGGTACGGATTTAGCGACACCAAGTGGTACGAAAGTTCTAGCGACAGGTGACGGAATTGTCACTCGAACTGCTAATCACCGCTACGCAGGTAAATATATTGATGTAGATAATATTGGTAAATACAGCACGCGTTTCTTGCACCTAAGTAAAATCCTTGTGAAAAAGGGACAGCGTGTGAAGCGTGGACAAGTCATTGCATTATCCGGTTCAACTGGACGTGTGACCGGGCCCCATTTGCATTACGAACTTCATATTAATGGTCGTCCAGTTAACCCAATGAAAGCTAAGATACCAACGTTACAATCTATTGCTAAGGCGGAAAGGCCAGAGTTCGATAAAGCCATCGCAGCCTGGACAGAAATGATGGATGCTAAAGATACACTTTAGTTGTTAGACAATAAAAAACCTGCCTAGGCAGGTTTTTTATTAAAATCACTCAGATATGCTATGTTTTCGTGCCCTTGCCTCAGAGTGAGCGCTACGATGAAATTTATCGTGTGGCTTTGACTTCTGGTTTGAGTCATCTTCACCATAAAAGTGTGAGCGCTTGAAAGCTTTGACTCGTTGTTCGTCCAACTCGCCTTCTTCAATAGCCTTTCGTACATTACAGCCAGGTTCGTTGTTGTGGCTGCAATCATTGAAACGACACTTTTCCGCGAACTTTGTAACAAGTTCAAAGCCTGAAATTGAGCTTTGTGCCTCGTTCGCTTGAAGTTCTCTTAACGCAGGTGAATCTAATAGCACAGCGCCGTTAGGTAATCTGAATAGGGCGTCTTGAGCTACAGAGAAGTGAGTCAAGTCTGAGTCTAGTGTTATCAGGCTACGAACCAAGCGTGATTTTCCTGATCCTGGCGCTCCAAGAATAGCAATTGTTCTACCTTTCTTGAAAAAGTCTTGCAGTGCCTGCAACGGCTCATCTGATTTAGTGTTTACCGTCTCGATCAAAAGTAAAGGGTCAAGTCGTTGTACTTGCTCACGCTTTTCATCGACAGTATCACAAAGGTCCGCTTTCGTTAGAACGACGATAGCATCGGCTTCTGCATCGTGAACCAGTTCTAGGTAACGTTTGATAAGTTCTATATTAAAAGATTCATCCAAAGCGCTAACAATCAAAACTGTGTCTATATTAGAAGCAATCAGGTGAGCGTCTTGATTGAATAATGCACTTCGATCAAGTTTGCGTACAAATTTGTTATCACCGTCAACAACTACCCAATCACCAATAGTCATATTTGGCTGAGAGACATCTTTTGATAGGTGAATCAAACCGCTTTCTGAAAGCAGGTTATACCTAGACGGTTCTACTTGGCAAACTCTTGCTACGCTATGGGATTCAAGGTCATCCAATGACAACTGTTGCTGGAAGTAGGTTTGCCAGCCTAATTCGAACAATGAAATAGATGCATCCATTAGGAAAACTCCAGGTGCAAAGGCACCAACAAACGAGATAAAGAAAAGCCACTAGAATGCAAAAGTCGCTTTTCCCGTGAGCAACTGACTATCGTTAAAGTATGGACGATAACAATGAGTCAATCGTATTCGAGATTAGCACAGTGTTTCTTCAGGAAAAATGCCTTTTTTGTGTTTTGATGTTTTACTAATGTGTAAGTTAGTGCATATATATAGGCATATAAGCAGTATTGATTTACGAATTGAAGTGTTCTCGATATGGTTGTTCTAAAGGGATATAAACATTCAGCAAAACTTAAAGTGCTTCGATCTGTAGGGAGTCGTACGTATGTTGTTACAAACAAATGTGTATTTATTACTCGCGTTAGTGTTTGTTTTCTTAAGTATTAGTACAGCAGATGTTTACTTTAGAAGCGCTTGGATTTGGGCATCTGCATCATTTTTCGCAGTGAGTCTTGCATACTTGCTAAATAAGCCAGCTATTTTTCGAAAGCGTGCAAATGGAACCATACCAATTTCAATTCGTTGGCTTCTGTGGCCTTTTCTTTGGGCAACCCAGCTCTACAATGCCATTGCTCGTAGAAAAGACAAAGTGCCAGCTATACAGGAAGTTGAACCTGGTCTTTTCTTGGCGAGGCGCCTCTTTCCATCCGATATTCACTTTTTACGTTATCACGATATAGGAGCTGTTCTAGATGTTACAGCTGAGTTTGATTCATTAAATTGGACTCTTTTAGGGGAAGAGATTGATTATCTAAACGTTCCTATTCTAGATCACTCTGTGCCAACTGAAGCTCAAGTAGAGCGTGCGCTGAACTGGATTCATACACATAGAAAAGATGGCAGAAGTGTCATCGTGCATTGTGCATTGGGACGAGGGCGCTCAGTATTCATGATGGCTGCTTACTTGTTGAGTCAACATCCTGATAAGACGCCTGTAAGTGTCTTAAAACAAATCAAATCTATTCGAAAGAGCATTTTTCTGAATAAAAAGCAATTGCATCACTTAACAACGCTTCATCATGAAAGAAAGCTACGTGTGAAAAACAGTGCTTGGTTAATTGCAAACCCAGTTGCTGGGACAATGCAATGGAAGGAGAGTAAGGGACAGATTCTTGAGTCACTCAGCCCATATTACGATATTACGCTAAGGACAACATCAGAGAGTCACAATGGTCGATATTGGGCTGAAAAAGCATTAGCTACAAAACCTGATCTCGTGATTGCTTGTGGTGGTGATGGAACGGTTGCTGAAGTGGCTCAAGTGCTCGTAAATACTCAAGTGAAGCTCGGGATCATACCGTTGGGAACAGCCAATGCACTGAGTTATGCTTTGTGTGGTATAGGAATAAAGATCAATCCAATTGATACAGCATGTATGGCGCTTATTGAAGGCGTTGAAAGTCGTATCGATACTGCTAAATGCAATGATGAAGTGATGCTGATGTTGTGTGGTGTAGGTTTTGAGCAGCAAATGATTGAAAAAGCTGACCGATCTAAAAAGAACAACAGCGGTCAATTAGCATACTTGCAGGGACTATCTGAAGCGGTAAGTGCTAATCAGACTAGAACTTATCAGCTATGCATCAATGATCATGAAACCATTGAGATTAATACTCCTAGTTTGACAATCGCTAATGCTGCCCCTGTAACAACTTTATTGGCGCAGGGCAAAGGGGCGCCTGACATTACAGATGGGAAGATGGATTTGACTTGGTTGTCAGCCGATAGAGCACAATTGTTAAATTTATTGGAGTTGGTCGGTCACGGTTTAACGAGTCGTTTGCAGGATCATGTATACGAAGGCGTGAATCACACCACAGCAGCTCGTGTTAATTTGAAATCAAACGGAAGGATTGATTATGTGCTAGATGGTGAAAACCGAAGTGCAGAGCAAATAACGATTGAAATGATTCCAAAGTCCTTATCTGTGATGGTCCCTAGGCGTTTAGAAAAATTCAGAAGCGAAATGGAGGAGAAGCTAACTAGCCACTCCTCTTAAACACTCATTACTCACTTTCTAAGCGGATCTTTAAAGTACCTGAAACAGTACCTGAAGAATCTGCAGTTGGTGCATCAAATTCAAGCTCATATTTGCTTCGAGTCGGTGCGAATGTACCGATGAGCTTACCGTTAATAATAATTTGATAAGACTCAGTAAACGTGACATTGAGTGGTTCAGAAACGGCATTTTCAACCAAAAAGTTTTCTGTCAACTTAACTACTCTTGATTCACCACGTACCCAGTTGCCGACCAATGCAGGCGCTTTAAAAGACTTTTCTTTTTTGATGTTAATTGCAGACAAATGTAGTTGAAGAATGTCGCCATTACTAGGATGGTCACGACGGTTTTCAACACGTTTATCTAGCTCAATGATTTCTTTTGTGAGCATTGTATTGAAAGATTCATATTGATTAACAGTCGCTTGTAGTTCTGTGCGAGCTTGGTTGCTATTAAGCGGCAATTCAAGCTTCTCAATCGAGTGACCAAGTCTTGTTTCTAACTCTTCTACATTTTGCTGTGCGAGTTGATCGAGCTTCTGCAATTGACTCATTAGCTCATCCTGACTAAGTTCCTCTGTTACTTGAGGCTTCGCGTCAAGATTCTTTGTCGAGAGATCTACCTGCTCTGTCGTAACAACTTCTTCAGTCTTCGTTGTTTCAGAAGACGGTTCTTGTTCCGGTAGCTGCTGGCTGCTGGTTGACGTGGTAGTAGTGGTAAAGGAACACGCTGATAACAACAAAGGTAAAACGATAAAGCTGGTGCGTAAGATCCTCATACTCTTAAAAATTCCTAAGGTGAATAAAAATATTTGCCAAGTATGAGGCAATGGGCTGTCGATGTCGAGATAAGGAATGCGCAAGAAATCGAAGGAGCGTCAAGTTCCCCCGATATTCAAAAAGATTGCGCTATTGGCCGCTATTCCAAGAAATGCATTCCTCTAAAGAAACGCCTTTTCCACCGAAGATATCTAAAGCGCTACCAATGGTTAAATCAACCAACCCATTTGATAATTCATGAACACGTTTTAAGTCATTCAGTGAACGTGCGCCGCCTGCATAAGTGACATCAATAGGGCAGCCTTGACCTAGTAGCATCACTAGCTTCTCATCAATTCCAGCCTGAAGACCTTCAACATCAGCAGCATGTATTAAAAACTCATCACAGTGATTAGCAAGTTCAGTCAAATTTTCATGATTTACTTCCGTTGAAGTCACTGTTTGCCATCGATCTGTTGCAATAAACCAACTCTCGCCGACGCGACGGCAGCTTAGGTCGAGTACTAAACGGTCAGTGCCAGTTTCTCGTTTGATATGATCGAGACGATCCCATGAGAACTCCCCGTCTTCAAAAAGGTAAGACGTAACAATGACGTGAGAGGCACCTGCTTCAAGATATTCAGCGGCATTTTTTTTAGTAACACCGCCACCATATTGTAAGCCGTTTGGGTAGGCTCTAAGTGCGCTTAAGGCTTCAAGCTTGTTTTCTTTGTCTTTGCCAAGAGCTATAACGTGCCCGCCTGTGAGGCCGTGTTCTCGATAGAGGCTTGCATAATAGGCTGCATCATAGTCACTTATGAAGTTCTCTTTTGCGCCAGTGTCATTCAAACTTCCCCCTACAATTTGCTTTACTTTGCCTTGGTGTAGGTCGATGCATGGACGAAATAGTGTCACTGATGGCTCCAGTTTCCAATCAAAAAGGAAGGTGATTGTAACGAACTTGTCAAAAGATGCGAAGTAAGATTATGAAACCTTTTGCTACTGTTACAATGAGCTTCAGACAATTTGATGTGAAAGTGACATGGTTATAAAAATCTCCAATACAGTTGAAATTCCTGATTATGAAATCGAAATGACGGCTATTCGTGCCCAAGGAGCTGGTGGTCAGAATGTCAACAAGGTCTCAAGTGCCATTCATTTAAGGTTTGATATCCTTCAATCTTCTCTTCCTGAACGAATCAAAGAACCACTACTAGCTCTAAAGGACAGTCGTATATCTAAGGATGGGGTCTTAATTATTAAAGCGCAGCAGTTTCGAACTCAAGAAGCCAATAGAGAAGACGCACTCAATCGTTTGCAGAACTTGATCCTAGAAGCAATTCGTCCGCAGAAAGAACGTCGTCCGACTCGGCCAACTAAAAGCTCACAACGAAAACGATTAGACATAAAAAAACAGCGAGGAGCCATTAAAAGTCAAAGGCAAGCGAAATGGTAACTATAATGAATTCTTATCACTCAAAGCTATATAAAAAAATGACATAGTCCAAAATGATATAAGCTTATTACTTTTTGTGTTGACTCGTGTAAATAATAGGCATCTAATATGCACCGTAGCGGTGCTTAGAGTTGACTAATTGATCAAATCAAATGCCCAAGCTCTCTTTCTTCATGTAAAGAATGTGTAAGTTAGAATTGAGTTAAGCCATTAGTAACATTTATTGATCTAACGCAATGACCCATAAGCAACGCTAATAAATAATTCACACGTATGCTAACCATACATTTAGTGAATGATGAAGCATTTGTTGGCGACCAAAAGAAATAAGAGCATTAAAGTGCCTAGGAAGAGCCGCCGTTTTCTTACGTTAGACATGGGTTAAGATCATGATTAATGAAGCAGTTGTAGAGCTCTCGCGGTTCCAGTTTGCGCTAACGGCCATGTACCACTTTTTGTTTGTACCTCTGACCCTCGGCCTTTCTTTCTTACTTGCGATTATGGAGTCCGTGTACGTCATTACTGGCAAACAGGTGTACAAGGACATGGTGCGCTTTTGGGGTAAGTTGTTTGGGATTAACTTCGCCCTAGGTGTCACAACCGGTTTGACTATGGAGTTCCAGTTCGGAACAAACTGGTCTTACTACTCACATTACGTAGGTGACATCTTCGGTGCGCCATTGGCAATCGAAGGCTTGATGGCCTTCTTCCTTGAATCAACACTAGTTGGTTTGTTCTTCTTCGGTTGGGATCGTTTAAGCAAAGTTAAGCACTTAATGGTGACTTGGCTGGTAGCGCTAGGTTCTAACTTGTCTGCACTGTGGATCTTGATCGCCAACGGTTGGATGCAAAACCCTGTAGGGTCTGAGTTCAATTACCAAACCATGCGTATGGAATTAGTGGACTTCGGTGCATTGTTATTTAACCCTGTGGCGCAGGTGAAATTTGTTCACACTGTTTCTGCGGGTTACGTAACGGGTGCCATCTTTGTCTTGGTGATCTCAAGCTATTACCTGCTTAAAAATCGTGACTTAGCCTTTGCGCGTCGCTCGTTTGCCATCGCTTCTGCGTTCGGTCTAGCGGCTACTTTAAGCGTTATCATCCTAGGTGATGAGTCTGGTTACGAGCTAGGTGAAGTACAGCGCGTGAAACTGGCGGCGGTCGAAGCTGAGTGGGAAACCCACGAAGCACCAGCACCGTTCACGATCATTGGTTTCCCGAATCAAGAGCTAGAAGAAACAGAATATGCGTTGCGTATACCTGGCTTGATGGGGTTGATTGCCACGCGTTCTCTTGATGAAGAAGTGGTCGGTATTAAAGAGCTAAAAGAATACCACCGCCAACGCATTATCAACGGTATCTATGCTAACCAGTTATTGGCTGAGCTACGTTCTGGCAACGAAGACCCTCAATTGATCGAAAACTTCGAAAAAGTAAAAGACGATTTGGGTTACGGCTTATTGGTGACAGCTTTTACAGATGACATCAATAACGTCACGCCAGAGCAGCTTGATATGGCAGTGGATTACTCTATTCCTAAAGTGGCACCACTGTTCTTCGCGTTCCGCATCATGGTGGCAGCAGGCTTCCTAATGCTGGTGACTTTCGCAGTGGCTTTCTACCAGAATGCTCGTCGTCGTATTGGTCAAAACCGTCTGTTCCTAAAAGCCATCATGTTCACGCTACCGTTGCCATGGATCGCCTGTGAGACAGGTTGGTTTGTTGCCGAATACGGTCGTCAGCCTTGGGCCATTGGTGAAGTACTACCTGTTCACGTGGCGGTATCTAACCTGACAACAGGTCAAATTTGGTTATCACTAGGTCTTATGACTGCTTTATACACTGTGTTCTTGATTGCAGAGATGTACTTGATGATTCGTTTCGCGAAGAAGGGTCCTTCAAGTCTGCATACTGGCCGCTATGCGCTAGAAAAAGAAACAGACCAGCTTAAAGCGCAGGAGGTTTAAGATGGATTACGAAATGCTGAAAGTCATCTGGTGGGTATTGGTTGGCGTATTGCTAATCGGTTTTGCCATCACGGACGGCTTTGATATGGGGGTCGGCTCACTTTTGAACGTTATTTCAAAAGACGACTCTGAACGCCGTATTATGATCAACTCGATTGCCCCACACTGGGACGGTAACCAAGTTTGGTTTATCACAGCAGGTGGTGCGCTGTTTGCGGCTTGGCCAGTAGTATACGCGACCTCGTTCTCAGGCTTTTACATGGCGATGATTCTAACCTTGGCGGCTTTGTTCTTCCGTCCAATTGGCTTTGATTACCGTTCTAAGCTTGAAGGTACAAAATGGCGTAAAAACTGGGATTGGGGCATCGGCTTTGGTTCAGCAGTTCCACCCATCATTTTTGGTGTGGCGTTTGGTAACCTATTGCAAGGCGTACCATTCCAGTTTGATGAATACCTACGCGTGACCTACACAGGCTCATTCTTCGCACTGCTTAACCCGTTTGCGATTCTTTGTGGCCTAGTGAGCTTGCTAATGCTTGTGACGCAAGGTGGTGCTTGGTTGCTAATGAAAACCGAAGGCAACTTATTTGCCAAAGTACGTAAAGCAACCATGGTGTCGGGTGTTCTTACTGCTGTGTTGTTCGCTTTAGCAGGTGTTTGGTTAGCTTATGGTATTGATGGTTACGTGATTACGAGTGAGTTCGATGGTAACTCTGCTATGACGCCATTGATGAAAACAGCTGAGGTTCAAGCTGGAGCTTGGTTAGCGAACTACAGTGTTTTCCCTGCTCTAATGCTTGCTCCGATTGTCGGTATTGGAGGTATGTTGCTAGCGGGGCTGATGGGGGCTGCGGGTCGTGGTGGCATGGCTTTCCTTCTATCATCATTGGGTATCGCTGGAATCATCATGACTGCTGGCGGTTCTATGTTCCCATTCCTAATGCCGTCTTCTTCTTTTCCAAGCATGAGTCTGACTATGTGGGATGCGACATCAAGTGAAACCACTATGATGATCATGTTCGTGGTGGCGTGTATCTTCGTACCGATTGTATTGTCCTACACTGTGTGGAGTTACTTCGTGATGTTTGGTCGTCTCTCTAAAGAGCACATCGCGAAAAACTCACATTCACTTTACTAAGATGCAATGGGGTAGGGGAACCTGCCCCGATATAAGGAGTCATTATGTGGTATTTTGCTTGGGTGTTGGGTGTTCTACTAGCGTGTTCATTTGGCATTATCAATGCTGTCTGGCTTGAGTTTTCTGGCTACGACGGTGAGTCTCCAGAAGATTCAATGTAATAAAAAACTAAGGTTTCGACCTTATGATGTAAGGCTTTCGTGATGCGTGAACGGGTTAAGACACCAGAACAGCAATTTCTTTCTGATTTACAACAAGCGGAAAAGAAGCGCTTTCAAACAGTCAAATGGTTAGGTGTCTTAATCGCGTTGATGATTGTAGCGCAAGCCTTAGGTCTGGCAAAAGTTATCTCTGATTTAGTGCTTGAGGGGAGCTTTCCCCTCAGTGCCGCATTGCTTGCCGGTGGCGCATTTCTTTTAAAAGTCGTTGTGCAATTTGTGCGTGAACAAATGTGTGCCAGTGCCAGTCGTAATATTCGCTTTTCACTTCGTAAACGTTTAATCAGTCACTTAACGAGATTGGGGCCTAATCGTCTAAAACTAGATGAAGATGCGGGGCTTTCGACTCGTGTATATGAACAAGTCGACGCATTAGATGACTACTACAGTCGCTATGTGCCACAGGTTTTCCTTGTTACCTTTATTCCTTTGACAATAATGCTGGCCGTGTTACCAGTGTCATGGATTGCTTTTTTTATCTTTGCTTTTACAGCTCCCTTAGTGGTGTTCTTTATGATACTCGTTGGTCATAAAGCGGCAAGCGCCAATCGTAAGCAGTTTAAGGTGTTATCTCTGCTCTCCAACCAGTTTATGGATTTGAACCAAGGCATGGCGGAGCTGAAGCGTCTTGGTCAAACACAAAGCGCCCGTGAGCGCTTATCACTCACAGCTTCTGAGTACCAGAAGACCACCATGGGCGTATTACGTTTGGCATTTCTATCAACAGGTACGCTTGAACTTTTTTCTTCCGTGGCGATTGCTATGGTTGCACTTTATTTGGGGCTTGGCCTTTTAGAGCAGCTTCCGTGGCAGACTGGCGTGTCACCGGTCAGTTTGTTTGCTGCGTTTTATCTATTATTGCTTGCTCCGGAGTTCTATTTGCCGTTACGTCAGCTTGGCAATGATTACCACGCAAAACAAAAAGCAGAAGCGGCTGCGACAGATATTCAAGCCATTCTCGATATGGCACTAAGCACATTTAGCGAGCATGAAAAAGAGAAGTTTTCAGAAACCACGGTTCATCAATCAACGCCAATTATTCAGTTTGTCGATTTACATTGGCAGCAAGATGGTCGAACTCGTCTTGCTAACATCTCGGTTTCTATTCAGCAAGGCGAGCGAGTTTGGCTAAGAGGAGAGTCTGGAGCAGGTAAGACAAGCTTAATGTCTATCCTGCTTGGCTTCGAACAGCAATACCAAGGATCAATCTTAATTGAGGGGACATTACTTTACCCAGAGGATATTCAAGCTTGGCGTCGCCGCTTGGCTTGGATACCACAACAGCCAGAATGGGTTCAAGGCACGATTCGTCAAAATCTAGAATTAGGACTTGGGAAATGCAACGACGATGATTTGCGCATGGCGTTAATGAAAGCACAATGTTGGGATTTCGTCGGTCAGCTTAGATTTGGCTGGGATACCCCTATCAGTGAAGCGGGGACAGGTCTATCTGGTGGGCAAATGCAGCGTTTGTCTATCGCGCGTGCTTTGCTTAGTAAGGCAGATATTTGGTTATTAGATGAACCCTGCTCTGGGCTTGATTTAGAGACAGCTGAACAAGTTTTGAATACCTTAGACGAAGCTAGCTTCGGTAAAACCGTATTGATCATCAGTCATGATACGCATCCTGTTGTGTGGGCAAATCAACAATGGGTAATGACAAAAGAAGGTGTGCATGTCGCAACGCAAACCCCAATCTCTTACGTTTAAATCGCTGTTGCTAGAAAACCCTTTTGGGTTACTGGTAGCGGTCTTAGTCGGTATTATCTCAAGTCTAGCGGCCGTTGCCCTGCTGGGAATTTCTGGTTGGTTTTTATCCGCTGCTGGTCTTGCTAGTGCAATGGGCACAGCGCTCGTTTTTAATTTTTTTACGCCAGGTGCACTAGTACGTCTGATGGCTATCCTGCGAACAGCAGGTCGCTATGGTGAGCAAGTGTTTTCCCATGATCATTTATTAGGCTTATTACGCAGCCTTCGTTTATGGGTATGGGATCAGCGTATTAATACGCCGCAAGCTAAGGTGAATAAACAAACCAAAGGCGACTTGTTACAGCGCCTAGTTGGCGACTTGGATCAAATCATCAAGTGGCCATTAGCCGTCATCATGCCATGGGTATATGGCTTAGTAGCATGTCTTGGCTTGTTTGCATTGGGAGCATTTGTATCGCCAACGCTGATGTTGCCCATTACCTTATACAGTGTGGTGCAGTTATGGATGATTCCTTGGTTAGCCAACAGAGCGGCGTTGCTATCTGTATATAGAATGCAAGCTTTATCGGTACACCGGCGAAGCCGTTTTATGTCGGTGTTTTCGGCGTTGATTACGTTGACCATTCGTGGACACTGGCAACATTACAGTGAGCGCTTGGACAATTTAGATGAGCGTCAACGTAAGCTTCAAGCTTGTTTGCAGCGCAGCACGTCAAAGACAAAATTGATCAGCCAACTAATGAGCTTTTTGTTAATTGGTAGTTTCTTTATTTTATGTTTAGAGATTACGGATCAAGGCATCAGCATTCAAGCCGAGGTTGAAGCAACGTGGTTGGTGGCATTGGTGTTGGCTGCATTAGGTGTCAATGAGCTAATGCAACCCATTTCTAATGCTGTGTTGGCTCAGGGTCAATCTAAAGTAGGTTTAAAGCGTTTGAATCAGCTTGCGATTTCAGCTCCTTTAGAAAGAGAAGACGATGCGCCCAGACTAGCGCCTTTTCAGAACATTACTCTGCGTGGTTTTACAGGTCGCTATGAGACTTCCCCGACGTCAGCTCATTTACCTAAAGTGAATATTTCCATTTCCTGCGGCGGAGCGATGCGCCTTGTGGGCGCCAGTGGCTCAGGCAAGAGCACTTGTTTGGCTGCGTTAGCAGGAGACATAAATTATGACGGAGAAGTTTTACTGGACGACCAGCGCTTTATCCAGCTTGACTCACCCTCATGGCGTAGTCAACTTGCCTTTTTATCGCAGCAGTCCGTTATTTTTCAGCAAAGTTTAAGAGCAAATCTGTGTCTTGGGAATGCTGCTGCAAGCGATACGGAACTGTATAAAGTACTTCATACATTAGGTCTCAAAGAGTGGGCAGAAGCTTTACCTAACGGATTAGATACTCTTTTAGGTGCTCAGGGGCGAGATATCTCCGGTGGTCAAGCCCGTCGTATATGTCTTGCAAGAGTATTGTTACGGAGCTCACCAGTGTTGATCTTAGATGAGCCTTTTGATGGATTAGACAGCTCTAGTATTGAGCGTATATGCGGTGCTTTGCTAGAGGGGCCATATAAACCTGACTTCTTAATTTATGCTAGTCATGTTGATACCGCTCTAGACCGTTGCTCACATACTGTGATGCTCTAAAACTTATAAGGTAAATGTTCGTAAGGACTGTGTTTCTAAATCCCTCGTCGCGTTAGCATTATTTTTTTCTTTTATGGAGTTTAATAATGCAAAGAATGCTGTCTGTAAGTGTCTTAGCAGCTGCAGTGTTGTTGTCTGGCTGCAGTCAAAATGTCATGCAAGGTGGAGGACGTGGCGGTAGTATCGATAAGTCCTATGATACCAAGTTGATTGAAGAAAGAGCGGCGCTGTCTTCAAAGTTTCAGAAGTTGACTTTTAGTGATCCTGTTAATGGCAATCAGATGTCATATAACTTGTTTGTTCCAGATAACTACGATAGCAGTAAATCCTATCCATTGGTTGTGTTTATGGCCGACGGAAGTACGACAGGTAAGGGTATTGAATCACCTTTAATACAAGGGTGGGGTGGGATCATTTGGGCCTCTGATCAAGAGCAAGCTAAGCATGAAAGCTTTGTTCTAGTGCCAGCATTTGTCGGTCCTGAAAATGTTGTAAACGATCGATCAGAAGTTACAGACGAAGTAGATACAGCGATGCGCTTACTTAACGCTGTGAAGTCTCAATACACTATTGACTCAGATCGTCTCTATACCACCGGTCAATCCATGGGGGGAATGATTTCTTTTTATTGGAATGCAACGTATCCTGACTTATTTGCAGCGTCTTTATATGTTGGTAGTCAATGGGATATCAATGTATTGCAACCACAACGTAAGCAAAAATTTAGTTATGTGGTTTCCGCTGGAGATAAGAAGGCATCAGCAGGCATGACTAGTTTGAAAGCTGATTTTGAGAAATATGGGGTCGAGTTCGGACAAACAAAATTCTCTGCAAAACTCTCACAAACAGAACAAAACCGTGAAGTGAGTGAGCTTATTGAAAAAGGTTACGATCGTAACTTTATACAATTTGATGCGAATACGGTTACACCTGATGGCGTTTCGGGTGGAGGCGCTGAGCATATGTACTCATTTGATTATGCGTATAAGCTTGAACCCGTTAGAGATTGGTTGTTTGAGCAATCGAAATAACGCGAAATAATAAGCCCACTAGTTGTGGGCTTATTATTTTTTATGACTAATTATGCAGTTTCTTGTTCTGCTTTCGCTTTACGCAGCATGTCGAGTAGAGAGTCCTTAAGATGTAAGCGGCGTTTCTTAAACTCTTCTTCCTCTAGTGTGCTAGCCAGCACAATTTCTTTTTCAATATTTTCAATTTCATTAGTTAAGAAATGATACTCATCGAATAAGCGTCGGAAATGAGCATCGTGCATTTTTAATTCATGAATTTGTTCTTTGTATTCAGGTAATTCATTTACCAAGCTGTGGTTTTCGATTGGCATTTCAATTCTCCTTGATTGTTCTCTTAACCTTTATCTGTAGATTACGCTTCTTTTGACTCAGGT
Source organism: Marinomonas ostreistagni (assembly GCF_016461785.1). GTDB lineage: Bacteria > Pseudomonadota > Gammaproteobacteria > Pseudomonadales > Marinomonadaceae > Marinomonas > Marinomonas ostreistagni_A. Next base: position 113,288 of record NZ_JAEMUH010000004.1, read on the forward strand.
AAATTGATTTCGGTCATTTGTAGAATAAATGCATAATTTTGGCGTTTTCAGGAAACTCTTACTTATTTGAACAATATTACACTGCCTGCTTAGCACAGCTTGATGTCAAGTGTGCGTCATTCAAAAGAGCAATGATCTGTTGGGTTGGAGAGCACCTGACCTCGTCGAAATAGGCGTGGGCTGGGTGAAGAGCAGATGCGCTATTGAATTAACGATAAGAATAAATACGCCAGTACGTATAACGTTTAACTATCTTGCAGGTAATAAATTTATGACTTCAATTGAGCAACTTAAAGCCGCTCGTGAAAGCGCGCTTTCTCTCACTCAACATGGCGCTCCACAAGCAACAAGCAATCAGTTTTTTGGTGTTGGTCCAATCACCGACATGGCATTAAATGAAGTTGATGCTCGTCAACTTCGTTTTGAGTTCGACGCGTGGTTAGAAGAGAACTACCCTAAGTTGGATGACAAAGGGAATCGTATTGGCAGCTTTACAACGGCTGAAATTGGTCGTGGTATGCACCGTGGTTACCCTGCAGATAAAGTCCTAAACGACATGATGCGTGAAATTCACCGCTACTTTGGCTTCCCTAAAGCGAATAGCATGGCGGTTGGTCTGGGTGGCGGTCACAGTGGCTTCACTGCCGCAGCGCTTCACCTAATGACGGCAAACGATCCTTCTCAAATCGTTTACGTTGATACACCAAAGCCTGAGTCAGAAGAAGGCAAAGCAGGTGGTTTCTTCCGCCAATCATGGGGTACTCAGTTAACTGAACTTCAGCGTTACGCCGCGAACGGTGATGAAAGCCGTATCCTTTTTGCTGAGGGCGAAGGCGCGATCCCAAGTGCTTCTTTCTTACTTGAGAAAGGCGTTAAACTATTCTTCGGTGTAGGCCACGAAACAACGGGGGCGACCACTTACACGGAACAAGAAATCCGCAACCTCCTAGAATGGGTTGATGCAAACCCAGAAGCGCACCACGCGGTAATTGACGCAACATCTCTTCTAGGCGCGATGCCTTGGTCAAAAGACCTAGTAGATGGCGTGTTGACGAAATGTAACATGTTCATGCCATTTCAGAAGGCCATCGGTGGTATCTCTGGTTACTTCATCGTATCGCTCACTAAGCCAGCACTAGCTCGTATCAATGCGAACCAAAAAGATCCAGCATGGGCTATCCCACGTCAGCTGAAAATTGCTGTGCCACGTGATGCAAAAGCACCTCTATCAAGCGAAAAAACAACGGATCTTGGTCCAATCTACGACGCTGAAAAAGATCAAATGCTGGGTGGTATCATCAATACATTCAGTACACTAGCGTTCGCAGAAACAACGTTCGCAGTTCTACGCAACGAGCGCATGATCGGTGATGTCTACACTCTAAACGCACGCTCTAAAGCAAACCGTGATCTAGTAAATCAGTGGATCGACAACAGCGAACTGTTCGAACTAGGCGTATCTAACACTGATTCTCGTGGCGCAGCGGTTACACTTCTTAAAGTCACTGACAAAGACATCACTGATGCTGACGTACACAATCGTATCATCGTGAAATCTAAGCAAATGCTAGGCTACGAAGGCATCACTCACACTGATGGTGCGCACGAGAAAGGTCTGGACGTTGCACGTTACGTGAACGCATTCCCAGGTTCTCCAGGTGACTATCGTGCTTGGATCGGTGGCATCCGTCCAAACGAAGATATCACTGCACTACTGGACAACATCCAGTACTGCTACCAACGTGCGAAAATCGCGGTTCTGGAAGAACTTCTAGCTGAGCAAGGCGAAACGGTTGAAAGTGCCGTATCTGCTTCTGCTGGCGCTGATGTTCGCCTAGACGACGCTGACCGAGCATACAAAGTACTGATCGCAGACCTAGTAGGTATGGTTTTTGATGCCGATGGACAAGCGGATTGTCGTGAAGTAGCTGCCTACATCAAATCTCAAGGTGGTAAGTTCCACTTCGGTTCTGTTTCAGAAGCAGGCGATCTAGAAAAAGGTAAAGTACATTTCTTTTACCAGCCAAGCCTAAGCCGCGAAGACGAGTTACTGGCTGAAACGGGCGAAGGCCAATACGACGCTGTGATCGCTGCGGCGACATTCTTCCCTGCGGAATCAAAGTTCGAGCTAGGTGGCGTACGTATCGGTGCCGGTACTGGCAACATGGGGTCTGCTAGCTGGGGTGGCGGTAACGGAGAAGGTGGTGTCGCACCACTGATGAATACGCCAAGCTTCAACTCTCGTGCGACGGCACAAGCAGCCATGAAAGCGCTGCTTAAAGTGCTTCCAGATCTACAAGTCAGCGCAATGCACGATCGCGTTGTTGCGGGCGACTTCGACACAGGTAAGAACCTAGCTGAGTTCCCAACCACGAAACTTGAAGGTAAGAAACTTGCTGTTGTTGGCTACGGCAACATCGGTCGTGAAGTCGCGAAACTAGGGGCAGCATTCGGCATGAACGTTTCAGTTTACGCTCGTCCAGCTCACCAGAAGTGGATCGAATCTGAAGGCTTTACTTTCGCTTCTAGCATCGTTGAAGCGGTGCAAGATGCTGACGTCCTTAGCCCACACACTGGTCTAGGTGCATTCAACACTGAAACGGGTAAGTTTGCTAACTCTGACATCATCAACGCAGAAGTGTTCTCTGCCATGAACCATGGTGCGGTACTGGTAAACTACGACCGTGGTGAAGTGGTTGACATCGAAGCGCTTGACGCGGCTCTAGCAAGCGGTCAGATCCGCTATGCTGCAATTGACGCTGACCTATTCAAAGACCCAGAAACGGGTGCTTTGTCTGGTCCAATGGTGCCATACCGTAACATCTACGAGAAACACGTAGATAAGATGGAGCTTCTTCCACATGCTGCAGCGGACACTGAACACGTTTCTCGTGTAGAAGGTGCGAAGCAAGCCGTTGATCAGATTTTATCAGTGATCAAGTACCGCAAAGTCGTGAACCTAAAAGGTGATCTACCAGAAGGGTACACCGATGGCGGTGCGAAGACTGTAAACGGTGTAGGTAAAGTGAACTCTAGCTCGGTTGCTAACCTATCTGATGAACAAATCAAACAACTTGCTGACAGCGCAACTCAATTAGCGGCATACTGGGGAGCAATCAACGCAACTAAAGACGCAGATAAACGTGCGGCACTCGTGGCTAAATACACTGAAATGATGGTGTTGAACTCAAATATCTACGGTACGTTACTTGCTCAGAACGGTCTTCAAGGTCCATTCGGCAACTAATTAGTACTCGCTACACTTAGATATCTCAAGAAGCCGTATCAGCGCCGTGACGTAAGTCCTGTTGATGCGGCTTTTTTATATCGTGTCGTTTAGACGCATAAGGGGGATAGATTGAATTCAATGGATAAAGAATCAGCCATAAAGATTTTTGACGCGGCGATCGATGCAGTTGCAGGCTTTAATGCAACGCAGCGTGCGGTATCGGCATTTGATGGCTTTGTGCCAGATCAAATCGTTGCGGTGGGTAAAGCTGCCAGTGGTATGTGTGCAGGCGCCTTAGCAGCACTTGGTAATGATTGTCCAGCCCTTCTTGTCACCAAGTATGACCACACGGATAAAACCATGTGGGAAGCTCAAAATGTGACGGTGATTGAATCTGCGCACCCAGTGCCAGATCAGCACTCGTTAGACGCTGGCGTGCGGATGCTTGATACCGTTGAGTCTATGGCAGCAGGTAGCAAACTTCTGTTGTTGGTTTCTGGAGGTACATCGGCTCTTTCTGAAGCCTTGCCTGAAGATGTGACGCTAGAAGATTGGCAACAGCTAACGGATCAAATGTTGGCGGCAGGGTACAACATTGGCCAGATCAATACGCGACGTAAAGAAACCTCCCTGATTAAAGATGGCAAGTTACTGGAAAACTTTAAAGGCGCAGAAGTTCGAGTCTTAGCCATTTCTGACGTAGAAGGCGATAGCATTAGTACTATCGGTTCAGGTACGGGGGATACAAAACGTTGCCCGGCTACATCAAGTGTTGATTTAATTGCGACCAACGAAGTGGCCCGAATGGCAGCCGCGGCGAAAGCTAAAACACTTGGTTTTACCGTTAAAGAAAACCAAGAATGTTTGTACGATGATGTAGGTGTTTTATCTGAACGCCTTGGTCAATACATCGCGCAAGCCGAGAAGGGCATTTACATCTACGGTGGTGAGCCAACGGTGAAACTACCTGAAAACCCAGGTAGCGGTGGTCGTAACCAAGCGCTTGCATTGGGTTTGGCACAGTACATTGTCGGTCGTGAGGACATACTGGTACTGGTCGCTGGTACCGATGGCAGCGATGGTCCAACGGATGCAGCGGGAGGCATTGTTGATGGCTCGACAGCCGCTGATATCGAAGGTGTGCATGATGCCCTACAACGTGCTGATGCAGGAACATATTTACGTGAGCATGGTGGTATCTTTATCACAGGCCCGACCAATACAAATGTAATGGATATTGTGATCGCTATTGTTTGCTAAGTTGTAAAAGACGACTGTCATAAAAAAAAGCTCCAGTCCTATTAGGGCTGGAGCTTTTTTGTCTCTATTAAAGCATTGCCAATTAGAAGGTAAAGGTTACATGTGGTGCAGCGTTATTGTCGTCTTCAATAGCAGGGGAACACAAGAAAACACGAGAAGATTGAATGCCATTATCAACCAGATAGCGTTTTAAAGACTCGGCACGCTGGTTGGCAAGTTCTAGTAATTCTGCCTTTTCGTCTTCGGTCAAAGATTTGTAAGTCTTGTCTTCGCTAATGTCTTTTACGACTGATACACCGCACGCTTTAAGCTCTGCACCCTTACGGTCTTTCATCAGTTTAATCATCTGATCCAAAAAGGCTTCTTGCTCTGGCGCTGTGATGTCTTGTTCCCCTAAAGCGTATTGCAACGGCTCTACGCGAAGACGCAGTGCTTGCTCACCAGCAAATTGAACCAATGAAATTACGTTGGCATAAGGGACAAAGGTTTGCATTAAGTAAGTGCTTGATGCTTTAAATAGTCCTTGTCTTATCGGTAACAAGAAGAAGTTTTGCCACTGGAAGTTAGGGTTATCGATGTCACCTTTCATCGGTAGATCTAAGACAATGTTGTTATCACTGTTTTTTAGAGCGTCGACAGCTAAATCCAGAGGAACGGCACCCACTTTTAGCAAAGCACTGCTGTCTTTTTGTCCGCCTAGATCGAATTGGCGTAAGACGATATGAGTATTACCACTAAGTTGACCGGCATTGGCGCCGAGATCAAGATCCATATTAAGTTGACCCGATTGAATCTGATAGCCAAGTGCATTGGAAACATAAGGAGAAATTGGAGGCAGTTCAACCTCTCTCACCGTTGCTTTTGCTTGCATTGTTAAACGTTCAGCCATGGGTTTGATCGAAATGTCGCTGTCGATCGTGGCATAGTCGCCATTTTTAGCCTTTAGCTGGAGAGTGGCTGAGGCGTCTGGATCACGAGTATTGAGCTGGTTAATGGTTAACTGCTCAATGTCTAAGACTCGACTAAGGGCAGGTGAAATACCTTTATCAGAGAAGCTGAATTGAGAGCCTGGAGACAACTCGATGCGGTCTACCACAACGTAGAAAGGAGTGCTTTCATTATTTGGTGTGCCCGTTTTTGCTGGGCTTTCTGGCGTTTCTGCTTCGTTCTCCCCAGCTTGCGTTTGCCAATTATTCGGCAGGACTAAGTTGGCTACTTCTCTAGACTCAGATAGCGCTACTCCAGAAATCAGCTTATCAAACAGCACACTGTCCACATTGATGCCATCTTTTTGGACTTGAACTCGTTTAATGGTCAATGCGTCAAACTTACTCAGAGCTGGTAAGTTTTGTTCTGAGCTTGGTTGAGAGGCGACGAGTCCATCAAGCTTGATCTGATCAATAGAGGCTTTAGTGCCTTGACTGTCGACGCTGATCGATGGGGCATTACCAGAGATACCTTTTAGGTTAAGTAGTGTGCCTTTGTCCGTCACGCTACTAGTCAAGTTCGTCATTTCAAGAGTATTTTTCTTCGCTTCTAGTTGCTCGAGGCCTTGGTCATTTATGCTTAGCAGAATCGACTCATTTACCAAGTTCAATTGATCCAGCAATCCTGTCAGTACTTCATTTTGAGTGATGCCTAGCTGATTAAGAATAAGTTGATTCTGCTGCGCGTTGAACTGTTGTTGGTCGTTTATTTGTTGCCATGCTAATTGGCTGTTTAACGAGATTGAATCGTAGCTGACTGACACATCTGGTTGCTCATTCGGTAAGTTACGAAGGTCTAGATCTAAACCTTTGGAAGCTAGTTGCGTTCCAGTTTTAGCCGAGAGCCCTTTGTTAGACTGAGTGAATTCCGTTTTACTCAGCTGTAAGTCAAGGTCTGCCAAAGCTGCATTGATATCAGGGTTATCAAAAGCGGCCCCACTCATCTGTAGTGCCGTGTTATTACTTTGAATGTTTAATTGTTGATCTGATTGGGTGATTTTGGCTTTGTTAAGTGCTAAACCAATGGATTGCAATTGGCCTGATACATTCGTGCCGGCAACTTTGGTGTTGTCTAAATCAAAGCTTAATTTATCAAGTGAAACGGTCTGGCTTTGTTCTGCTAAGTCCACATTAACTGGAAACTCCAGTGCTAAAGAGGAAGCTTCCAGCTGTTCGCCTGACGGTAGCTTCCCTGTAAGTCCTTCCGCTGTGAATGCCAGCACCGTAGCAATGTTTCCTTGAGCGCTTTCTAAATCTAATTGCGTCGCAACGTCTGTCAACTGCAACTCAGACTTGGTGATTGCTGCGTTATTTTCACCAGCATGCCATTTTGCCGAGCCTAATGAGAGAGTTGTATCGCCATTGTGAACCGTCAGCTCGTCACCCGTTTTAGAAAGGTTTAACTCGTTTTTGAGGGCAAGGTTGTCTGTTTCGAATTGTTGATCGCCAAGAGTTACTTTTAAACCTTCAATATCGATCGAACTGTCTGCTTGTACATTGAGGCTTTGCATCGTATTCATCGACACGGTTACGTCGTTTAATTGAGTATCGAAAGTATTCCAAGCAATATTCTGGTCGTTCTGCTGTAGGCTTAGATTAGAGCTGCCAACGTTAATACTAGGCGATTCAAATGTCAGTAATGGCGTATTTTTAAAGCGGTAAGTGGTCTTAGTAGTACCTTCTAACCGTAAGTCGTTGGCCTTAATAGAACCGATTTGATTTGGCATAAAGTGCTTAAAGTCAGAGCTAGAGACAAGGATGTTCTCTAGATCTATCGATGCATCTAGCTTTTCTTTATCTGCTTGAATGTCGCCAGTTAAGTTAGCAATGGCATCATTCAAGGAGGCGCTTAGCTCAAAAATACCTCGCCATTGGGACAGCTCATGGGACACTTCAGCGATGCTCAGGTGATTGATGGCAAACGTGTCAGTCCCTTTCTCTGTGCTAAACGAAACGGAAATGTCCTTTATGTCAGCATTTCGAACGAAGAAGGTAGGGACGATGGTTGCTTCTTTGCCTGATTCAGCTTCCTCATCGTTTGCAGTGTCAGCTTCGGATGGGGGAATCGTAATGCCTGCAAAGGTTAAGCTGTCTTCAAGCTGAGTAACCTGAGTTTTGAATCCATTAATCGCCACATGGTTAACATGGAAGGCGCCGAGGAAAAGTGGCCAAAAGTCTAGGCCAACACTTAAGTGTTCAAGGTGTAATGTTTCTTGCTCTTTTTGCTCAATACTGACATTACTCAGGTTGATTCCGATAGGAAACAGATCAGGGTTAATTTCTTCTGCAGTCAATACCGCATCATATTGTGCAAGGTAATGATTAGCGGCCCACTTGGTGAATGCTGGGATCAGTGACCAAATTAAGACCAATGTAATTATTATGGCACTAATGATTAAAGTAGCTTTTTTATGCCACGTTTGCATTGCAATGGCTTTATTTGCCATGTGATTCTCCTTGCAGACATTTTCATGCGCGAAACGACAATCATTCTACTGAGATAAAAAGAATAGTGTAAGACTAAGACTTCGTAAGTATTGTTCAGAAAAGAAGACGCTTACTCAGAATGAGAGTTGGAAGGTTCAGTATTTGGCTCTTTGCGCAAAGGCATCCTTAACAGATGAATACTGACAGCAATACCGATCACACATAAACCGATAGTGGCCCAGAAACGTGCGACGATAAACATCGATAGAGTCATACCTGCCCACATAAAAATGAGGGCACGGTTACGAGCTTTTTTAGGAATTCCCTGATCTGATTGCCAGTCAGAAACAATAGGACCGAAATATTTATGTTGTATTAGCCAAGCATGAAAGCGCTCAGAGGATTTAGAAAAACACCAGGCTGCCAGAAGAACTAAGGGCGTTGTTGGCAATAACGGTAGGAAAATACCAATAATGCCCGTGATGAGCGATAGCCACCCAAGGATGATCAATGCAAGTCGTTTACCAGTCATGTAGGGTCATCGCTATTTGTTCATGTAAATCCGTTATGAACTCTTACCTTAATAGAGTAAGAGCTAGTGTGTTTGATATGCCTAAGTCGCAGCACCAAACAACGATTCCATCGTGTCGCCTTCAGTTTCCGTAACCAGACTCCAGCCACCAAGCCGTTTCCAGCGGTTAACGATTTCGCAAAAGAGTTCCGCAGTTTTTTCTGTGTCATAAGCGGCTGAATGGGCTTGCGAATTACTAAAGGTAATACCGGCTACTTGGCAAGCTTTAGCGAGCACAGTTTGACCGAAAGCTAGTCCAGACAGAGAGGCTGTGTCAAAACTAGAGAAAGGATGGAAAGGGTTTCGTTTAATGTCGTTTCGTTCTATCGCTGCATTTAAGAAGCCATGATCAAAAGCTGAGTTGTGACCAACAAGGATGGCGCGTTTACATCCGGTTGATTTTAGCTCTTTGCGTACTTTACTAAACATTTGTGTAAGCGCTTCTCTTTCGTCTAGGTCTTCGCGTCCTGGAGCAAAAGGGTCGATCCCAGTAAAATCTAAGGCTTCTTTTTCTAGGTTTGCACCTTCAAAAGGCTTAATTAGAAAGGACATGGTTTCATGTATGTAAAGTTCCCCATTTTCATCCATTCGCAGGATGCTGGCGGCAAGTTCCAGCAACGCATCGGTTTTTGCATTAAAGCCAGCCGTTTCTACGTCGATAACAATAGGTAGGAAACCGCGGAATCGATCTTTGATTTCGTGATTAGACAAAAGAGAATCCTTAATTCTGCCGAATGCTCAGAAAATAAATGAGTAGTTGGTTTAAGATGATAACATACATGGCAAGTCGAGAACGAGAACTCATATCGTGATAGTTAAACCTTTACTGAAAACTGCTTTGCTCCTTTCTAGCTGTATTTTTGCTATGCAGAGCAGTGCGTTGACACGTTACGAGTCAACGATAGAAGAGTCTAAGTGGTCTCTGTCTGGCGACATTTTTGCTTGTACTCTTGAACACCCAATCCCTCATTTTGGTGTAGGGGAATTTATAAAAGAAGCGGGTGAGCCAATGAAATTTGTCTTGCAGCCACATAATGAAAAGATAGGTCCAGGACAAGTATATATTATTTCACAAGCACCAAGCTGGGTTCCGGGAATCTCTCCTGAAACTCTAGAAATTATGCCCTATCCAGGGTACGGCTTGACGGTAGAGGTTGGCGGGCAAGTAGCTGAACAAATGCTCACGTCACTTGATCGCGGGCGACACCCTGTGGTGACTGGTTCAGCTTGGGAGAATGGCCGAGAAAGTGTTGAGGTTGCCCTCAGTAACATCAATTTCAACCCAGCTTACGATGAGTTTCGTCGTTGTATGGCTAGTTTGTTACCGGTTAACTTTGATCAAATTGCTAGGACTGCCGCGTTGTTTCCAACCAATGGGACTGAACTTACTGAACGTATTAAGCGTCGCTTAGACCTTGTGGCTATTTACGTTGAAGCTGATCCCACCATTGAATATATCTACATTGATGGTCACACGGATATTGTTGGCTCACGACGTGACAACCGAGAGTTGTCGAAAACGCGAGCAGAAAAAGTAACCGCTTATCTGCTACAGAAAGGTATTCCACCTGAAAAAATCGTTTCCCGATACCATGGGGAGCGTTATCCAGCAGCGGATAATAGAACGAATGATGGCCGCGAACGTAACCGTCGTGTGACCATCCGACTTGAGAGAGCAGGTAATAACGCTCAATCATTATCTGAACCGAGTCAATAAGCGGTATTTGTACAGTAACAATCCTTTCTATTTTCCCTAACGCCCCTTGCTAAGCAAGGGGCGAAAATTTACACTTACCGCCTATTTTATTTAGTTGTGCAGCCTAATTTTGGGGCTGTTCGAGTTCGTTGAGGAGAAAGAACATAATGTCTGACGTGAAGAAGGTAGTGCTAGCCTACTCTGGCGGCCTAGACACTTCCGTAATCGTGAAGTGGCTTCAAGAAGAGTATCAGTGTGAAGTGGTAACTTTTACCGCTGACTTGGGTCAGGGCGAAGAAGTGGAGCCAGCTCGCGCGAAAGCTCAAGCGTTAGGTGTAAAAGAAATCTTCATCGAAGACCTACGTGAAGAATTCGTTCGTGATTTCGTATTCCCAATGTTCCGTGCGAATACTATTTACGAAGGTGAATACCTATTAGGTACTTCTATTGCTCGCCCTCTGATCGCTAAGCGTTTGATCGAAATCGCTAACGAAACAGGTGCTGATGCCATTGCACATGGTGCGACAGGTAAAGGTAACGACCAAGTTCGTTTCGAACTTGGTGCTTACGCATTGAAACCAGGTGTTTCTGTGATCGCACCATGGCGCGAATGGGACTTAACATCTCGTGAGACATTGATGAACTACTGTGAAGAGCACAAGATCCCAGTAGACTTCTCAACGAAGAAGAAAAAATCGCCGTACTCAATGGATGCTAACCTACTGCACATCTCTTATGAAGGTGATCAGCTAGAGGATCCTTGGATCGAATCTGAAGAAGACATGTGGCGTTGGTCTGTTGCGCCAGAGCAAGCACCTGACACACCGACTTACATTGAAATTGAATACAAGCACGGTGACCCAGTTGCAATCAATGGTGAGGAAATGTCACCAGCAACAATCCTAGAGACACTAAACAAAATCGGTGGCGAAAATGGTATCGGTCGTATCGATATCGTTGAGAACCGTTTTGTGGGTATGAAAGCTCGTGGTTGTTACGAAACGCCAGGGGGCACGATCATGCTTCGTGCACACCGTGCGATGGAGTCAATCACTTTAGACCGTGAAGCAATGCACCTGAAAGATGAAATCATGCCTCGCTACGCGAAAGTGATCTACAACGGTTTCTGGTGGTCAGAAGAGCGTCGTATGCTGCAAGCATTGATCGATGCATCTCAAGAATTTGTATCGGGTACAGTTCGTCTTAAGCTATACAAAGGCAACATCGAAGTTGTGGGTCGTAAGTCTCCTTACAGCCTATTTGATAGTTCTGTTGCAACATTTGAAGATGATGCTGGCGCTTACGATCAGAAAGATGCGGCAGGTTTCATCAAGCTTAACGCTCTACGTATGCGTATCGCGGCTCAGAAAGGTCGTACTTTCCTAGACCGCGACTAAACCATTTCGCTGCGGCGAAGGTTTGAAATTCGAAACGCCCGCTCTGTAAAGAGCGGGCGTTTTTTTATGTGTCTTGATCTTTCTGTACAGACAGCTATTTTAATCTAAGCAGAAAAGTGTTTTTATTGACTGTTTGGTTAATAATTTTAAAACAAGGTAGCCTATGACCGTTTTTAACATCGGTTCAATAAATATCGACCATTTATATCAAGTGGACCATTTTGTTCGACCGGGTGAGACTATGAGCTCATCCAACTATCAACAAGTGTTAGGTGGCAAAGGCGCCAATCAATCCGTGGCACTGGCGAAAGCGCAAGCTGACGTTCAGCACATTGGTGCGCTAAACCGCGCTGATCAAAATATTCTTGCTCAGCTACAAGAGTTTGGCGTGAACACGGATCGAATTGCGCAATTGGACGAAGCGTCGGGTCATGCCATTATTCAGCTGACACCGAGTGCGGAAAACAGCATTATTTTATATCCTGGGAGCAATCATTGCCTAACAAAGCAGCAAATAAAGTCTGCCCTAAATACCGCCAAAGAAGGCGATTGGGTATTGCTGCAAAATGAAACCAATTTGGTCGCGGACACTCTTGAGTGGGCACAGCAGGCTGGTTTGAAGGTAGCTTTTAATCCTGCACCAATGGATGCTGAACTGACTCGAAGTGTGTTGCCATTCATCGATTTACTGATCGTCAATGAAGTGGAAGCAATGGATCTTGCCGGTGTTGACACCATTGAAGAGGCCGCGCAAATTCTTCCCGAGCAATATCCCGATCTGGCGGTGATGATGACCTTAGGCAAAGAAGGCGTGCGCTATTTCTCCAAGGCAGAGGATCTTCAAGTCAAAGCGTTTGTCGTTGAAGCAAAAGATACAACCGCTGCTGGAGATACTTTTATTGGTTTTTGTTTGGCGGAAATAGCAAGAGGTGCTTCTTACGAAGCGGCGATGCGCACAGCTTGCGCGGCATCAGCCATTGCCGTGACCCGAGTAGGTGCTGCACCTTCTATTCCAACGCTTGACGAAGTTACCGAATTTTTGGCAAATCAGTCTAAATAGATTTAACGAGAGAACCATGACACGAAAAATTATTATTGATACGGATCCAGGCATCGATGATGCAATGGCGATCTTTTTTGCTTTTCAAGCAAAAGAACTAGAGGTTTTAGGTCTCACCACGACGTATGGCAACGTACCAGTTGAGATTGCAACGCAGAATGCTCTGACTCTGACAGAAATCGCTGGCGTCGAGGTGCCTGTGGCAGGTGGTGTTGCCGTGCCTTCGAAAATTGCGCCACGTCCTTTTCCTGATTTTGTTCATGGTGCAGATGGCTTTGGCAATATTGACTACCCTGCGCCAAAGACTAAGGCCCTAGAGCAAAGCGCTGCAGAATTTATTATCGAGCAAGTACGTAAATACCCTGGTGAGGTAACAATTGTCGCGCTTGGGCCTTTAGGTAATCTTGGCAAAGTGCTAGAGCTTGATCCTGAAATCGCAAACTTAGTGGATGAAGTGGTTCTGATGGGCGGCGCAGCCATTGAGTACGGTAACGTATCGCCAGTTGCAGAAGCCAATATTATAAACGAACCTCACGCCGCTGACGCCGTGTTCACTGCCCCTTGGCAAGTCACCATGGTCGGCCTTGATGTGACCCACCAAGTATTGCTGGACAACTCAGTACTTGAGCGTATTAAAGCGAAAAGCCCAGAGCAGGGCAGTTTCTTGTACGACTGTGCTCAGTTCTATATTAATTTCTACAGCGATCGTTTCGGTATCAACGGATGTTACTTCCATGATGCGTCGACCATTGCTTACTTGCTAGACCCAAGCATTTTTGAAGTGGAGTTAGGGGCTGTGCGCGTTGCTTGTGAAGGCATTGCGATTGGACAAACCATCTTTGCACCACAGGGTGTTTCCTACCCTGAACCGCATTGGAATGACGTGCCCATGACCCAAGTCTGTATGGAAGTGGACGGTGAGCGGATGCTTAAACTCTATGAAGATGTGATGGTTGGTGCGCTGTAGCTTGCTGATTAAATTTATTTAAAAAGGCGCCTCGGCGCCTTTTTTGGTTTTAGCTATGTGTGGGCTTTGACAAATTTATCGATGAAAGCTCGTTCTTGCTCTGAAATCGTATGAAAGCTCATCTTCACGTAATGCTTGTCATGTTCGTTCAGAATGTCAGCAGAAGGAATGCAGATAGCTTTAATATGGAGTCGTTTGCCTTCATGCATGGCATCTAACTCTAATTTTACTTTTTTCGAGCCTTGTAGCCCAATTGGTGACTCCACTTCTACTTGATCATGAGAAATATGAGTGCAATGAATATTTGTGACCTGACCATTTGTTAAGAACATTTGCCCAGTCCAAAAACAACGTACATAAGGTGAAGAGTGTTGTTTAACCACGTTTTTTATTATCCGTTAAATCGTCTAAAACTAAACTCATATCATTATAGAGCTTTATTTTGCTGTTGTAACAGTTTGTTATGTCGCGAAAAACTTCTAAGTGGAGGTCTTTTCTTTGAATTCACACAAGTCCTCTATAATGCAGGCGTCGCATTTTGGTTTGCGCGCAGTGCAAATATATCGACCGTGAAGAATGAGCCAATGGTGAGCGTCCAGTAGAAACTCTTTTGGCACAAAGCGAAGCAGTTTGTCTTCTACTTCCAGTACGTTCTTGCCAGGAGCAATTTTCGTACGGTTGGAAACACGAAAAATATGGGTGTCGACCGCCATGGCGACCTGACGAAAAGCGGTATTCAGCACTACGTTGGCAGTCTTGCGACCAACGCCTGGAAGAGCCTCTAATTCCTCGCGCGTTTGAGGAACTTCACTGTTGTGCTTTTCGATGAGGATTTTGCAAGTCTTGATGGCATTCTCAGCCTTGGCGTTAAATAAGCCGATAGTCTTGATGTATTCCTTTAGGCCATCTACTCCTAGAGCGTACATTTTCTCAGGCGTGTCTGCGATAGGAAAAAGATGGCGTGTCGCTTTGTTCACGCTCACATCGGTGGCTTGTGCAGAGAATAAGACAGCAATCAATAATTCGAAAGGGGAGCTGTATTCAAGCTCAGTGACAGGGTTAGGGTTCTCTGCACGTAAACGTGTAAAGATTTCTTGTCGCTTGGCTTTGTTCACAGTTTCCCCTTTTATAAATGATTTAGTCGGTTACACGAACACGACGAGACACTTTTTCTTGGCCAGCCTGTTCAGCAGCAATGCGTTTCTTCTCTTTCTCATCGTAGTAGTTCTTGATAGCAATCAACAAACCCAGTCCGATAAAAGCGCCTGGGGGTAAGATGGCAAACAATACATTAGGATAATCACTGAAGATCGTCAGTTTCCAACCGGTTGCTATATCACCAAATAACAAATGCATATCAGAGAATAGGGTTCCCTGGCCAATCAGCTCACGCATGCCGCCAAGTAACATTAAGACGATAGTAAAGCCCGCTCCCATGTATAAACCATCTGCAATTGAGGGCAGCAAAGGGTTACGGCTGGCAAATGCGTCGGCCCGCCCTAGAATCGCACAGTTGGTTACGATCAATGGGATAAAGATACCTAGAATCTGGTATAGCTCATAGGTATAGGCTTGCATGATTAATTCAATACAAGTAGTGAACGAGGCGATAATCATAACGAAAGCAGGTAAGCGTACCGCTTCCGAAACATAATTACGAATTAGAGAAACCACTAGGTTAGAGCCAAGCAATACAACGGTGGTTGCCAGACCTAAGCCAATGGCATTGACCACAGTACTGGTAACCGCTAGCAATGGGCAAAGTCCGAGAAGCTGAACCAAGGCTGGGTTATTTTTCCAAATGCCGTTGTAAAGGATTTCACGGTAATCTGGGCCCGTTGGTGCTGGGTTCTCAACAGGAGTATCTGGGGCTAAAGAGTCTTGAGCGCTCATAATCGATCCTAACGCGACAACAACGCGTCTTTGTTCTCATTAAAATAAAGTAACGTATTTTTCACCGCACGAACAACCGCTCGTGGTGTGATAGTGGCACCTGTAAACTGGTCGAATTCACCACCATCTTTTTTCACGTTCCATTGCTTTAAGCTTGTATTCTCAAGGGACTTGCCGCTGAACGATAATATCCATTTGGATTTTTGTAAGTCCACTTTATCGCCAAGTCCAGGGGTTTCTTTATGGCTAATAACGCGAGAGCCAGTAACGACACCGTTACGATCCACTGCCACGAGGAGATCTAGGTTGCCGTTGTAGCCACCTGGCGCAACGGTCTCGAAAATGATTGCGCTTACTTGCCCATCTTTGCGTGCAATAAAGGCTTGTACCGGTTCCGTGGAACCTAGCAATGGGTCTGCATCGAGCATGACACTCGCTTCAGCAAGGTTATTATCATAACGATCAACCGGTAGGATCTCGTTAAACGCTGATAGCTGTGCTTGCACAATATTGTCTTCGATGGTGTGTTCGGTCAGCTGGTGTGTCACCGCAATGAGGCCCGCAGTCATGACTGCGAAGATGCCTAAGCCGATACTGTTTTTACGAATAGAGTGGATGATATTCATTATTTCTCACCCCCAATCGTTAGGCCTTTCTTGGCTTTCTTATGACCGTAGGCACGAGGCTGTGTGTAGTAATCAATCAATGGCGCAGCAAAGTTCATCAGCAGCACACCGAATGCGACGCCATCAGGGTAGCCGCCCCAAGTACGAATCACGTATACCAAAATACCAATACCAGCACCGTATACCAATTTCCCACGGTTACTGGTACAAGAGCTTACAGGATCGGTTGCGATGAAGAACGCACCTAACATCGCTGCGCCAGAGGTTAGGTGGAAAACTGGTGATGCTGCATTGCTAGGGTCAATGATATAGAAAAGACCAGAGATCAGCGCCAGAGACGCCAACATCGCGACAGGCGTATGCCAAGTGATGATGCGCAGTGCAATCAGGGCTAGACCACCGACAAGGTAAGCTAGGTTGACAAACATCCAGCTAGATAGATTGGCATCTTGAAGACCTGCAATGCTGGCAAAGGCTTCACTCGACATCATTCCTTCTTTGTGTTTGAAGGCATCCAGTGGCGTTGCCATGGTGTAGGAGTCAACGCTTGGCAAAGTGCCAAAAATGGCTGCTAAGCTATCAGCAAAGCTTGGTGTCGCGCCTGCTTGGATTAAGTCTGATGCTCCAATCCACTGGGTCATCAGCACCGGAAAAGAAACAAGACAGATCGCATAACCGACCATCGCTGGGTTGAATGGGTTGTTACCCAAGCCACCATAGACTTGTTTCGCGAAAATGACTGAAAAGGCAACGGCAGTCACGGTTAGCCACCAAGGTACGGTTGGTGGTAAGGCGAGTGCCAGAAGTACCGCAGTCAGTAATGCGCTGTAGTCCTTTAAGAAGAAACCAATCGGGCGATTACGCAGCTTTAAAATAAGTGCTTCACTGAGTAGCGCTGTGATCCCTGCAATCACAAGATTGATTAGGGTGCCGTAACCAAAAAGCCATGTTTGTACCAAAAGGCCTGGTACAGTGGCCAATATCACCATTTGCATGACCCAGGATGTACGTTGGCCTGCACGATGTGTATGTGGTGAGGTGATACGCAATAATGCCATTTAACGATTCTCTTGCGTGTTAGTTAACTGTTCTAGTTTCGCTTCTTCTTCCTGCTGCTTTTGTTCGGCAGCGGAAAGTTCCTGTTGCAAAGATTCTGCAGAAGGGTCCGCGTCTAGTTGACGTTTAAGTTTATTGACCTGTGCTTTTGCCAGCGCAGCCGCTACTTTTTGTTTCTTGAGACGCTCTTTAAATTCCGCATCGTCACTGCCATTACTGTTCGCTTCAGCTGGCTTGTTTATGACTTGACCGCCGTTTTGTAGTGCTTGTTCAAGTTCTTCCGCGCGCGCTTTTGCTTTGCTGACTTGCTGCTCAAGACTGTCTTGGTCTTCAGAACCTAGTTCAACTGCTTTGGCTAACGCTTTTTCGGCTTTTTTAACCGCTGCTTTTGCGATGGCTGCATCGATTTTTAGTTTGCGAAGGGCATCTTCATCCACTGCGGGCGCTGCATTGTCAGCAGGTGCTGCTGTCGGTGCTTCAAGGGCTGCTAAGCGTGCTTCGGCGTCTTTTAGGTTCTTTTCAAACTCAACCACTTTGCCTTGCAGTTCGCTGTTTTGCTCGTCTTCGGCTAACTGCTTTTGCAGTTTCTTCAGCTTGGTGCTGGCAAGGGCAACGTCTACTTTGGCCTTTTTGTACGCATCAGACATAGCAGGCTTCGCGGCCGGTGTGGCTTGATCGGCTGGCGCAGTATCTAGACTAGCCAGTCGAGCTTCTGCTTCTTTAAGGGACTTCTCGAAGTCAGCTGCTTTGGCTTTTAACTCTGCGTTGTCAGGATCTTCTGTCAGCTGTTTCTGAACCTTTTTCAGCTTAGTACTGGCGAGGGCAACATCGACCTTAGCTTTTTTGTACTCATCAGACATGGCAGGTTTCGCTGCTGGAGCGGCCGCTGCTGCTGAATCAAGCTTGGCAAAGCGTGTTTCCGCCTCTTTCAGGTCTTTTTCAAAGCCTTCTACTTTGGCTTTGATCTCAGCATTATCAGGGTCTTCGGCCAACTGCTTCTGGGCTTTCTTAAGCTTGGTGCTGGCTAACGCCACATCGACTTTGGCTTTCTTGGCTTCATCGCTGAGTACAGGTTTCGCGGTTGCCGCAGGCGCTGCTTTGGTATTGCCGCCAAGCTTGTCGAACTTTTCTTCTGCTGCTTTCAAATCAGCTGCAATGCCTGCAACTTTATCTTTCAGCTCTTGGTTATCTGGGTCTTCCGCTAACTGTTTCTGAGCTTTTTTAAGCTTGGTGCTGGCCAATGCTACATCGACTTTGGCTTTCTTCGCTTCGTCACTTAACGCAGGTGCCGCAGGCTTGCTAGCAGCGGGTGCTGGTGCTGCGGCAACTTTGGCTTCGAGATCCGCGATATCTTTCTTCACAGCATCGACTTGCAGTTGCAAGGCCGAGATTTCTTCCGTGTGCTCTTTTTCTTGAGCTTCTAGCAGTGCTTTTTCCAGCTTCTTCAATTTAGCTTTGGTAATGGCTAAGTCGACTTTTGCTTTTTTCGCTGCATCGTCAGCAACTGGCGCCGCGGCAGCTGCTGCTTTCTCTGGAGCCGGCTTCGCTGGTTTTTTAGCTGCAGGTTTTGCTGCGCCTTGACGTGCTAAACGCTTCGCTTCTTTTTCAGCCGCTTCTGCTTCATGACGTGCTTTACGCGCCTCAAAGCGTTGTTTAGCAATGTCTGACTTCACTGCAGCTTCGCGGGCATCACGAATTTCGGCTTTGGTATGACGGTAGTATTGCACTAGAGGAATGCTACTAGGGCAAACGTATGAGCAGGCGCCACACTCGATACAATCAAATAAATTATAGTGCTCAGCTTTCTCGTGTTCTTGGCTCTTTGAGAACCAAAGTAATTGCTGAGGCAACAGACTTGCAGGGCAGGCTTGTTCACACATGCCGCATCGAATACACGCTTGCTCAGGGTTTGGTGGCGGTAATTCTTTCTTGGTCGCCGCGAGTACACAGTTCGTGGTTTTCACCACAGGAACGTTCGCAGAATCGAGCGTAAAGCCCATCATGGGGCCGCCCATGACTAAACGACTGAGTTTCTTGTCCTCAATGTCCGCATAATCAAGTAAATGATCAATTGGAGTGCCCAGTAGTACTTCAACGTTTTGCGGTGCTTTTAGCGCATCACCTGTTAAGGTTGTAAAGCGAGAAATCAGTGGGCGTCCGAACTGAATGGCTTCGTATACGCTGACACAGGTGCCGACGTTTTGACACAAAATGCCAATATCCGCTGGGTATTGACCGCTTGGCACTTCTTTGTCGGTCAGCAGTTTAATTAACTGCTTTTCGCCGCCAGAAGGGTACTTGGTAGGCACGACTGCAACTTGAATACTGCTCTGGCGTTCACGAATGACCTGTTGCAGAGCAGCGATCGCTGTTGGCTTGTTATCTTCAATACCGATGACGACATTGTCTGCTTCCACAAGGTGTTGCAGGATCTCAATACCTAGGATCAACTCAAGCGTCTTTTCACGGATCAACATATCGTCAGCGGTGATGTAAGGCTCACATTCCGCTGCGTTGATGATGAAGTGTGTCAATGGGTGCTTATGTGCACCTTGAAGCTTAACGTGGGTTGGGAAGCCTGCGCCACCCATGCCAATGATGCCTTTCTCAGCTAAGAAGGCTAACACGTCCGTTTTACTGACGGATTGCCAATCATTTAACGGTTCAAGCTCTGTCCACTCATCTGCGTTATCAGGCGTTAGAATGATACAGATATCGCTTAAGCCCGATGGGTGTGCGACAGGACGTGACTCAATGGCTTGGATCGTTCCAGAAGTCGGCGCGTGTAAAAAGCTCGACAGGAAGCCGTTATTAATCGCAATTGCTTGGCCTTTTTTAACATGAGCACCTACTTCAACTAGTGGGCGAGAGGCTTGACCAATGTGTTGACCTAACGGCAGAACAAGCTCTCTAGGTAAGCTTGGCTTACCCAAAGGTAGTTGTAGTGATTGCACTTTGTTTTCAGGTGGGTGAATGCCGCCATGAAAAGAAAAGATCTGTGGAGATTGCATTAGTGCAGTACCTCCGTTTGTCGATCAGTGGCAATAATTTGTGCGGATTGAACGCCTACACCTTGAGGCTTATCCCATGACCAAGTGCGTGATGTCACTCCAACTTCTACCATATCAATACAATCTACTGGACAAGGCTCGACACAAAGGTCACAGCCGGTACATTCGTCAGAAATGACGGTATGCATCTGTTTTGCGGCCCCTAGAATCGCATCAATAGGGCAGGCCTGAATACACTTAGTACAACCGATACATTCATCTTCACGTATGACGGCCACTTTTTTGACTGGTTCTTCGGCTTCGCCGCCTTCAAGCGGGATCGCTTCAACATCTAAAAGGTCTGCAAGAGCCTGAACTGTGGCTTGGCCGCCAGGAGGACAGCGGTTGATGGCTTCACCATTGGAAATAGCTTCCGCATAGGGGCGACAGCCTGGGTGCCCACACTGGCCACATTGAGTTTGTGGCAAAATCGCATCGATTTGATCCACAATAGGGTCGCCTTCGACGTGAAAACGAACATTGGCATAACCCAAGATCGCGCCAAAAACGAGGGCGAGAGCGACTAGGATTCCGATAGCAAGTAATACTGTAAACATATTAGGCTCCTAGATTTGCACCAGACCAGTGAAGCCCATGAACGCCAAGGCCATTAGACCCGCTGTGATCATACCGATGGCAGAGCCTTTAAACACCACTGGCACATCGGCCACGTTGATGCGTTCACGCATGGCTGAGAACAGAACCAAAACGAATGAGAAACCGACCGCTGCACCAAATCCATAGAGGATAGATTCTACAAAGCCATTTTGCTTAGACGTGTTTTGCAGTGCGACACCCAGCACGGCACAGTTTGTTGTGATCAAAGGTAAGAAAATACCCAAGACACGGTATAAAAGAGGGCTGGTTTTATGGACCACCATCTCAGTGAATTGCACCACAACAGCGATCACCAAAATGAAGGAAATCGTTTTTAAGTACTCTAAGCCAAACGGCTTAAGAATGAATTCGAACGTTAGGTAACTACATAAGCTCGAAAGTGTCAGTACGAATGTGGTTGCCATGGCCATACCAATGGATGTTTCCAGCTTGCTAGAAACGCCCATGAACGGGCAGAGGCCAAGGAATTGTACCAATACGAAATTGTTTACCAGTATGGTACTGACGAGTATTAAGAGATATTCAGTCATCTCGTGTCCAATCACTACAGTGGTGTCTAAAAGTAAAAAAGAACTGCTGAAGAAACAGCATCAGCCAAGCGTAACTATACCAAGCTGCTTATAACTAACAAGACTAAAGCGTCGTGCATTTTAGTTTATTTTAGAATATGGATAGCACGCCACAACCATAAACTTTACTAATGCTTAGTCAAAACAACGCCGCCTACATGGCGTAGGCGGCGTTGCATGTACTGCGATGAGTTAGTCTTACATAACGCGTTGGCCAGGCTTCGCTCCAGCGTGTGGTTCAAGCAGATAAATTTCTTCTCCGCCAGGGCCTGCTGCCAACACCATGCCTTCTGATAGGCCAAACTTCATTTTACGTGGTGCCAAGTTAGCGACCATGACCGTTAGCTTGCCTTCTAAATCTTCTGGTTTGTAAGCAGATTTAATACCAGAGAAGACAGTACGGGTCTCGCCGCCTAAATCTAATGTCAGTTTTAAAAGCTTGTTGGCTTTTTCAACGTGTTCAGCTTTGGCGATTTTCGCGATACGTAAGTCAACTTTCGCAAATTCGTCAAAGTTGATTTCTGCCGCGATTGGCTCTTTGCTTAACTCTGTTTCCTCAGCAGCAGTGGCTTGTTCTTTCGCCTGTGCTTCGGCTTCCGCCTCGGCTTTACCTTCTTCGATCATAGCTTCGATCTGCGGCGCTTCAATGCGAGCCATCAATGCTTTGAACTTGTTGACTGATTTACCAAACAACAATTCGCCACGGTTGTCCCAAGTCAGTTCTTTGTTTAAGAAGGCCTCGGCATCAGCCACCATATTTGGCATCACTGGCTTCAAGTACGTTGCTAAGATGGCAAATAGATTCAGTGACACAGAACAGATTTCCTGTACTTGTGGCAAAGTCTCTTCGCTTTTCGCTTTCACCCATGGCTCTTCATCCGCGATATAGGTGTTGGCAATGTCTGCAAGGCGCATGATTTCACGCATTGCTTTACCGTATTCACGGGTTTCGTATAGTTCAGCGATCAGATCACCTGCATCTATGAACTCTTGAATCATGCTTTCTTGTGCAGGAGCTGCTTGCAATTGACCATCAAACTTCTTGTTGATGAAGCTTGCAGTACGGCTGGCAATGTTTACCACTTTGCCGACCACGTCAGAGTTTACGCGCTGTACAAAGTCACCTAGGTTCAAGTCAATGTCATCAACACGTGAGTTCAGTTTCGCTGCGAAGTAGTAGCGTAGATATTGAGGATCCAGGTGGTTTAGGTAAGTACGTGCCTTAATAAAGGTGCCACGAGACTTAGACATTTTCTCACCGTCCACTGTCACGTAGCCGTGAGCGTTGACTGCAGTTGGTGTACGGTAGCCCGCACAATCCAGCATGGCTGGCCAGAATAGGGCGTGGAAGTTGATGATGTCTTTACCGATGAAATGGTAAAGCTCTGCTTTAGAGTCTTTATTCCAGTAC
Source organism: Marinomonas ostreistagni (assembly GCF_016461785.1). Lineage (GTDB taxonomy): Bacteria > Pseudomonadota > Gammaproteobacteria > Pseudomonadales > Marinomonadaceae > Marinomonas > Marinomonas ostreistagni_A. The sequence continues at coordinate 136,104 of NZ_JAEMUH010000004.1, forward strand.
TCATCGAATTCTAGACCTTCAGTACGGTCACATAGATTTTTGAAGCTAGCCATGTAGCCGATTGGTGCATCCAGCCAAACATAGAAGTACTTGCCTGGTGCATCAGGGATTTCGAAACCGAAGTAAGGCGCATCACGGCTGATGTCCCACTCTTGTAGGCCAGAGTCTAGCCACTCTGCTAATTTGTTAGCCACTTGGTCTTGTAGTGTACCACTGCGTGTCCACTCTTGTAGGAACTGTTGGAATTCTGGCAGTTTAAAGAAGTAGTGATCAGAAGACTTCTCAATCGGAGTTGCGCCAGAGTAAACCGAGCGTGGGTTGATCATTTCCATCGGTGTGTAGGTTGCAGAACACACTTCACAGTTGTCGCCGTACTGGTCTTCAGCTTTACACTTAGGGCAAGTACCCTTAATGAAACGATCCGCTAGGAACATTTCTTTTTCTGGGTCATATGCCTGAGTAATCGAGCGAACCGAAATTTTTCCGTTATCGCGCAATGCTTTGTAGATCGACTCAGACAGCTCACGGTTCTCTGGGGAATGTGTTGAGTAGTAGTTATCGTAGCCAATGCCGAAGTCGTTAAAGTCAGCCATGTGTTCTTGGCGAACGCCATCGATCAATTGTTCTGATGTGATACCGTTTTGCTCAGCTTTTATCATGATGGCAGTGCCGTGCGCATCGTCAGCACAAACCGCTGTACATAGGTTACCGCGTAGTTTTTGGAAACGAACCCAAATATCTGTCTGTATGTGCTCCAGCATGTGACCTAAATGAATAGAGCCGTTGGCATAGGGAAGGGCACTGGTAACTAGAATTTTACGTTGCGGTTGAGCCATTATGATTAAGCCTGCTGGATTGAAATTTTAACGAAAAAACGACGCCTCAAACTGAATGAAGATAGGTGAGGCGAATAGTCTCTAATAATCTGAACGCGACATTATAAGTGGACGTAGATAACGTGCAAGCTTAAGGCTTGCTTTTCCGCATTTTGACCCTATTAATGAGCGCAATTACATTGAATTTTTGATCTGATGCGATGAGCATTGGATGTGAGGAGAAGTTATGTCTGCCAACTCATCTCAACCTGTCGGCCTTGAGGGCGTCAAAAATATTATTGCTGTCGCTTCTGGTAAGGGCGGTGTGGGTAAGTCTACCACTACGGTTAACTTAGCGTTAGCCATGGCTAAACTGGGTCATAAAGTAGGTATTCTAGATGCGGATATCTACGGTCCAAGCCAAGGCCTGTTGCTTGGGTTTGATGCGCAAACACGCCCGCAAGTACGTGATGAAAAGTATTTTGTTCCCCCGGTTGCGCATGGCATTAAGGTCATGTCTATGGCGTTTTTAACGACTAGCGAAACACCTATGGCGTGGCGTGGGCCGATGGCAACGGGTGCCTTGATGCAGATTCTGACGCAAACAGACTGGCAAGAATTGGATTACTTGTTCGTGGATATGCCGCCAGGCACAGGTGACATCCAGTTGACCATGTCCCAGAAAGTGCCTGTGACGGGTGCCGTGATTGTGACGACACCACAGGACATTGCTCTGTTAGATGCTCGTCGTGGTATCGAGATGTTCCGCAAGGTGAATATTCCTGTGCTGGGTGTTGTGGAGAATATGTCGACGCATATTTGTTCAAATTGCGGTCATGCAGAAGCGATCTTTGGCGAGGAAGGCGGGAAACAACTCGCAGAAGAATATAGCGTATCTGAACTGGGTAAGCTGCCATTGAGTTTGTCTATCCGAAAATTAGCCGATTCTGGGGCGCCAACAGTGTTAAGTGAGCCTGATTCGGACGAAGCGGCCATTTATCTGTCGATTGCTGAAAAGGTTGGTGCTACTCTTGCGTCCCGTTCTGAACAGTTCACTATGCCTGAGATAGGCATGAGCGATGATTGAGGTACCCCATGCGACTGTGTGACCGTGACATTATCCAAGCATTAGATGATGGTGTCATTTCTATTGAGCCTCGCCCTGATAACTCTGTTATTAGTGGTGTTTCTTGTGACTTGCGCCTAGGCAACTCTTTTCGAGTATTTCAGGGGCACCCTGCGCCGTATTTAGACCTAAGTGGTCCGAAAGAAGACTTGAATGCCGCGATTGAATCTGTCATGAGTGAAGAGATTGTCGTCGAAGAAGACAAGCCGTTTTTCATTCATCCAGGTGAGTTGGTGCTAGGTGTTACGCTTGAGTCGGTGACCTTGCCTGACAACTTGGTCGGCTGGTTAGATGGTCGCTCTTCGCTAGCGCGTCTTGGTCTGATGGTTCATGTCACAGCCCATCGTATTGATCCGGGTTGGAGTGGTGCGATTGTGTTGGAGTTTTTGAATGGCGGTAAGCTACCAATCGCGCTGCGCCCAGGTATGACCATCGGTGCAATCAACTTCGAAACCATGTCTGGATCAGCGGATCGTCCTTACAACAAGCGCGATAATGCTAAGTATCGTGGCCAGCATTCTGCGGTAGGCAGCCGTATTAGTGGAGACCAATAAGCACAGGTTTTTCACTTTCATAACATAAAGTGCAAGAAAAGAAGAAGGTGTCGTTATCGTGCTGTTTTTAGGCGTTTATCGACATCATCTTTCGTGGTTTGAGCGCTACCTTCTCGGGTGCGATAAAAACAATAAAACCACACTTGTTACAGGAGTACTTTATGTCTCAATCTTCTAACCGCGGCGTCGTCTACAAAGGCCCAGGAAAAGTCGCAGTCGAGTCCATCCCATTCCCAGAACTTGCTCTGGGCGACCGTAAATGCAATCACGGCGTCATTCTAAAAGTTCTTACCACCAATATTTGTGGCAGTGATCAGCATATGGTGCGTGGTCGTACCACAGCGCCTGAAGGTCTGGTATTAGGTCATGAAATCACGGGGATCATCCTTGAGAAAGGCGATGATGTTGAATTTCTAGAAGTTGGTGACATCGTATCTGTGCCGTTCAACATTGCTTGTGGTCGCTGTCGTAACTGTAAAGCAGGGATGACGGGGATTTGTCTAAATGTGAACCCTGCACGTCCTGGGGCGGCTTACGGCTACGTTGATATGGGCGGTTGGGTTGGAGGTCAGTCTGACTATGTGATGGTGCCATACGCAGACTTTAACTTGCTTAAATTCCCTGATAAAGACCAAGCTAAAGAGAAAATTGCCGATCTAACGTTGCTATCAGACATTTTTCCAACGGGTTTCCACGGTTGTGTCACAGCAGGGGTTGGCCCAGGCTCTACCGTTTACATCGCAGGTGCAGGTCCAGTTGGTCTTGCAGCGGCGGTTTCCGCTCAGCTTCTAGGGGCTGCATGCGTCATCGTTGGTGACATGATTGAAGATCGTCTGGCGCAAGCTCGTAGTTTTGGCTGTGAAACCATTGATTTGCGCCAAGAAGGCGATATGGAAGACAAACTAGAAGTCATTCTAGGTGAGCGTGAAGTCGATTGTTTCGTCGACTGTGTCGGCTTTGAAGCACACGGTTGTGGTTGTAACTCGCACAAAGAAGCGCCAGCTACGGTGTTAAATTCTGCGATGCAAATTACACGAGCGGGTGGCCAGATTGGTATCCCAGGTTTGTATGTGACAGATGACCCAGGTGCTGAAGATGAAGCGGCGAAAGTGGGCGCTTTAAGCATGCGCTTTGGTCTAGGTTGGGCTAAATCGCATTCCTTCCATACGGGGCAATGCCCAGTAATGAAATACCATCGCTCTTTAATGCAGGCGATTTTGTTTGATAAAGTAAAAATTGCCGACGCAGTTAATGTACAGATGATCACGTTAGATCAAGCGCCACAAGGTTACGCTGATTTTGATGGTGGTGCGGCGAAGAAATTTGTTATGGACCCCCATGGTGAGTTTGTCGCCTAGTTAGCAGCGATTGCAATGAAGTGAAATGCCACGTCAGTTCGATGAGCTGACGTGGCATTTTTGTCTTAGGCGATAAAAATCTTTTGCTACTATTGAAACATCGATCAGGCACCGCTATGTAGCCGTAATGTTGTTTTGAAAAAGGAACAGTGCATGAATGTAGTGAATGGTTTTAATGCAGAATACCAAGATGAAGAGATAACCCTAGAGGATGTTGAGCGACTGGAAGGCGATGTCTTGCTGGAGTTTGGTACCCCATGGTGTGGCTATTGTAAGAAAGCTCAGCCCCTATTGACTGAGGTAATGGATGATTTCTTGGATGTGCAGCATGTTAAGGTTGTGGATGGTAAGGGTAAGCGTCTTGGACGACATTATCAGGTCAAGCTTTGGCCAACCCTAATCGCCTTGCAAGATGGCAAAGAGGTTGGGCGAGTTGTACGCCCCGACTCCGAAGAAGAAATACGAAAATTATTAGACGTTTAGTGCGTCAAACATGAGTAAAACATGCGATTTCAAGGCATTAAAGTAAATGTTATAACCGGCTTTTTAGGTGCTGGTAAGACGACTGTTATAAAAAATTTGTTAGCCGGTGTGCCTCAGCATGAAAAGTGGGCGGTATTGGTAAATGAATTCGGAGAAGTGGGCATTGACGGAGACTTGCTGAAACAAGATGGGGTTGCCATTAAGCAAGTACCAGGGGGCTGTTTATGCTGTGTGGCCTCGGCTGCGTTTTCAGTCGGTTTAAACGAATTGATCAAACAAGCCCAACCAGATCGTATTGTCATTGAGCCCACAGGTATTGGGCACCCTCATCAAATTGTCGAACAGTTAAGTGCGGATCATTATCGTGATGTATTAGACATTCGTGGCACGGTCTGTTTGATGGATGCACGTAATCTCTCCGATCCGCGTTACTTAGGCCATCCGGCATTTTTTGATCAAATAGACGATGCAGACGTTCTGATCGGCAGCAAAGCAGATTTGTACGATGATTCTCAAGAACAGCGCTTTTTGGATTTTGCTAAGCAGTTCGCCGCGTCTAAATCCGTCATTGCATTAAGTTCAAATGGCGAATTTGATCCAGCTTGGCTTGATCTCCCACGAGTAGATCACAACTCTCATCACGATCACGATCACGATCACGATCACGATCACGATCACGATCACGATCACGATCACGATCACGATCACGATCACGATCACGATCACGATCACGATCACGATCACAACCACAACCATGCTAAGGTTTTTAAGAGTCAGCCTGCCGCTGGCGTGACTTGCTACCTAAAACGAGACCAGGGGATGGTGAGTGTCGGTTGGATCGCAGAATCAAATTGGTCAATAGATGATGAGCGATTTGAACAGTTTCTTGCCTTGATAAATTCGTTTCCAAGTTTCTGGCGATTGAAAGGAGTTCTACGTCTGGAAAACCACTTTGAGTCAATTAATATCACTCAAGGAGAGTGTCGAAGATCCTTGCAAGATGAGTGTTCAGGATCTAGATTTGAATGCATTTTCGCGGACGATGAGAGTTTTGATGAAAAACTTAAAGAGATTCAGAAACTCTTGTTTTAGTTCATTCTTCGGTGCGCTTATTTAGCGTTTTGGCCGCTGTCCGGAATCACCTATGGCGCGTTTTGTTATTCAACTTGCTTTGAAATGTTATTGAGGGAAAAACGCTTTTCGACAACGCTTATGGCATGTTGTTGAACAAACTTTCCGCATGAAAATAATATCGAGGTGAGTGTCATGCCTGACTACAAAGCGCCCATACGCGACCTAAAATTTATTACTGATGAAGTACTTGGTATCCACCGGCACTATGCTTCTCTAGCTGGAGCCGAAGAGGCTACTCCAGACATGGTGGACGCCATCGTTGAGGAAGGCGCAAAATTCGCAGAACGTGTCTTAGCCCCTTTAAATCAAATCGGTGATCAACAAGGGTGTCATTTTGACAACGGTGTTGTCACAACTCCTGAAGGCTTTAAAGAAGCGTACCAACAGTACGTTGAAAGCGGCTGGCCATCTTTATCTCATCACACAGAGGTTGGCGGTCAAGGTTTGCCTGAGTCTCTAGGGATGATGGTGACAGAATTTGTTGCAACTGCTAACTGGGCTTGGAGTATGTACCCAGGTTTAAGTCATGGTGCGATGAATACTCTTGAAATGCACGGTACAGATGAGCAAAAACAATCCTACCTTACCAAACTGGTTACCGGTGAATGGACGGGCACCATGTGTCTGACTGAGCCGCATTGTGGTACTGATCTTGGGATGTTGAAAACCAAAGCAACGCCTAACGAGGACGGTAGCTACAGCCTTACAGGTACCAAAATCTTTATTTCGGCTGGTGAGCACGATATGGCAGAAAATATTGTTCATATCGTATTAGCTCGACTTCCTGATGCGCCTGCTGGCACAAAAGGTATCTCGCTATTCATTGTGCCAAAATTCAATGTCACAGAGTCGGGTGAGGTGGGTGAGCGCAATGCTGTGCATTGTGGTTCGATTGAACACAAGATGGGTATCCATGGTAATGCTACCTGTGTTATGAACTTTGATGGCGCCAAAGGTTTCTTAATTGGGCCACCAAATAAAGGTCTAAACTGTATGTTTACCTTTATGAATACCGCTCGTTTAGGAACAGCGTTACAAGGTTTGGCGCATACAGAGTGGGCTTATCAAAATTCATTGGCTTATGCCAAAGATCGTCTTCAAATGCGCTCGCTGTCTGGTCCAAAAGCGCCAGATAAAGCGGCTGATCCAATCATTGTTCACCCAGATGTGCGTCGTATGCTACTCACTCAAAAAGCCTTTGCCGAGGGCGGTCGAGCGATGATTCATTATTGTTCGATGCTAGTGGATAAGGTGAAAGCGGGTAGCGATGCTGAGAAAGAAGAAGCGGAAACACTACTGTCTTTGTTGACACCGATTGCGAAAGCATTCTTGACGGAAACAGGCTTCGAATCCGCAAACCAAGGTCTGCAAGTGTTTGGTGGACATGGCTACATCGCTGATTGGGGGATGGAGCAAAACGTTCGTGACTGTCGAATTTCCATGCTGTATGAGGGCACGACGGGTATTCAAGCGCTCGATCTTTTAGGTCGTAAAGTACTGATGACCCAAGGTGCGACGCTCAAGGCTTTCACAAAAGTCATCCATAAATTCTGTAAAGCGAATGATGATAAAGCACTTAAGCACCTCATTAAGCCATTAGCGGCTTTGAATAAAGAATGGGGCGACCTCACTCTCAAAGTAGGTATGAAAGCCATGAAAAATCGCGAAGAGGTAGGGGCAGCATCAGTCGATTACTGCATGTACTCAGGTTATGTAACGTTGGCTTACTTCTGGGCACGTATGGCACAAGTAGCGCAACAGAAGCTTGCCGAAGGCACAACCGAAGAGGCTTTCTACAAAGCGAAATTACAGACAGCGAACTTCTACTTTGATCGTATTCTGCCTCGTACTAAAGCCCATGCAGAGATGATCCTATCTGGTTCAGAAAGCTTAATGTCGATGGACGAAGAGCAATTCTTTTTACGCTAATTAAGCGGAGGTAATGTTTATGAGTAATGCAAAAGATATTTTCGATACTATGCTAACCCGTTTCGACCGTGACGCAGCTTCAGAAATGGATGCTATATTTCAATTTGAATTAGACGATGCTGATTCCTACTTTGTTACTATCTCTGAAGGTACAGCGACCTTAGAGCAAGGTGAGCATGATGATGCGACAGTTACTTTAGGTATGGATACGGATACTTTGTCAGAGGTTATGTCCGGAGAACTTGATGGGATGCAGGCTTTCATGCAAGGTAAAATACGAGCGGACGGTGATATTATGTTAGCAACCAAGCTGACTGAAATATTTCCAACCCCGTGATGAACTTTGCCCCCTGTATGGCATCACATTGATTAAGTGAACTTTATGTCTCCATATAACGACAATAACGGAGAAGCTTTATGCTGAACAACGATGTAGCGACACCTAGAAACTTGGAATCAGGCAGCTACATCCCTGATGAATTAAACCCTAGAGGGTTTGAATCGGTAGTGGATGTACTGGCGGATGCCAGCAAGCGTTTTACCAACTTACCTGCTTTTACTAGCGTTGGTTGTACCCTAACTTATGGGGAGCTAAAGCGCAAAGCTGATGCGTTTACTGCATATTTGCAGCGGCATACAGACTTAAAGCCTGGTGATCGTATTGCGGTTCAGCTACCAAATGTTGTTCAGTTTCCTGTTGTCGTGTTTGGGGCCATGCAGGCTGGCTTGATTGTTGTAAACACTAATCCTCTCTATACGCCGAAAGAGTTAGAGCATCAATTTAATGACGCGGGTGTGAAGGCGGTGGTGGTGTTCGCCAACATGGCTGCAAATGTTGAAAAGATTATTGCTAAAACACAGATCTCCCATGTTTTGATTACGGAGATAGCTGATTTTCATAAGCCTGTGAAGCGGCTTTTAATTAATTCAATCGTTAAGTACGTAAAAAAAATGGTGCCTGATTATAGCCTGCCACAGTCTATTGCACTGAATGATGCCATCGCGCTTGGCACAAAAAGCCAGCCTAATATTCTGACGCTGAATCGTAAAGATCTAGCCGTTCTGCAATACACTGGTGGGACGACTGGTGTTGCCAAAGGGGCAATGCTTACCCATGCCAACTTAATTTCCAACATGCACCAGCTGAAAAATCGGTTGGACCATTTGCTGGAGGAAGGAAAAGAGACTTTTATTGCGCCACTTCCTCTTTATCATATCTATGCTTTCTTGATTCACGCCATGACGTTGGTGGAATATGGGGCTCACACCATTCTCATTCCAAACCCAAGAGATTTACCTAACTTTGTCAAAGAGCTTAATAAGTGGAAATTCACAGGGTTCATAGGTTTGAATACTCTATTCGCAGGCCTTTGTAACCGCGAAGATTTTGCAAAAGTAGACTTTTCGTCATTAAAGCTTACGGCATCAGGTGGGATGCCTCTTACACATGCCGCGGCCGATCGCTGGAAAAGTGTTACAGGCTGTACGGTATCTGAGGGCTATGGCCTGACCGAAACCTCTCCTGTCGTGGCATTTAACCCGATTGGGAAAGAGCAAATTGGCACCATCGGGTTGGCTGTAGATTGCACAGATATTCGTATCATTGATGACAACGGAGCCGACGTCGTGCCCGGTGAGCCTGGTATGCTGTGTGTAAAAGGACCACAGGTAATGAAAGGATACTGGCACCGTGAGCAAGCTACTCAGGATGTTATGACACCCGATGGGTTCTTAATCACTGGAGATGTTGCCACGCAACAAGCCGATGGTTATCTAAGCATTGTTGACCGAGCCAAAGACTTGATTATCGTATCAGGGTTTAATGTCTATCCAACAGAAGTTGAGGATGTCATCACGCAACACCCTGACGTACTAGAAGCTGCTGCCATTGGTGTCGAAGATGATAAAACAGGTGAAGCGGTTAAGGCTTTCCTAGTGTTGAAAGACGGTGCGCAGATGAATGAAAAGGCTATGCACGCTTTTTGTAAGGAAAACCTTGCTGCTTATAAGGTTCCAAAACAGTACGAAGTACGCACTGAACTTCCAAAGACCAATGTTGGTAAGATTCTGCGTCGAGCGTTAAGAGAACCTGAACACTAAGGAGTGTCATCATGACAGAAGCTATTCAGGAAACGGTTAGTAATGGTGTTCAGGTCGTCTTGTTAAACCGCCCTGATAAGAAGAATGCTATTACTGTTGATATGTATCAGGCAATGAGTGATGTGCTTCATCAAGCCGAACTTCGCGATGAAGTTAAAGTGACTATCGTCGCGGGTGCTGGTCCGGACTTTTCGGCCGGCAACGATATTAATGATTTTGTTGAAATAGCTCGCTCTCCGGAAAAAATGGCGTCTGTCATGTCCTTTTTACAAGCGCTGACCTCTTACAAAAAGCCGCTTATTGGCTGCGTAGAAGGCTGGGCGGTCGGTGTCGGTGCGACCATGATGTTGCATTGCGACATGGTGTTTGCGGCCAAGAATACCCAATTTGTATTTCCATTTGTTCAGCTTGGTCTTGTGCCTGAAGCTGCGTCTAGTTTTCTTTTACCAAAGATAGTAGGGCATCAAAGAGCTTTTGAAATGCTGATGTTTGGCGAACCAATTAACGCCGAAACGGCCTATCAGTTGGGAATGGTTAACCATCTTTGTGAGCCGAGTGAGTCGTTGGAGCTGGCAAATTTGTATGCTACTAAGCTATGTCAGTTACCAACTGAAGCAGTGCTATTGTCTAAAGATCTGCTTAAGTGTCGCGCTATGGATGATATACAGATGGCTTTAATGCGTGAGGGAAGAATTTTTAAAGACCGGTTGGTGTCTGATGAAGCTCAACAGCAGTTTTATAAATTTTTAAAAAAAGAGAGCTAAAAACTGGCCGTTTTACAAAACTTAACTATATTTAGATACATGCCTTAGAGTGTATATGACTCTAGACTTCAATGACTGGTTTCGCCGACCTAATTTGCGCCCTAGTGAGTATTTCTTACTAGGGCGTTTTTGTATCTGAAAGAAAATAATTGCTAGTGATTGCCATAAAATGTCATTAAACAGAGTCTTTTTTGTTATTGAGGAAAGACGCTATCACTCTAAGCTTAAAGAACATAAATTCACGATTATTTTCGTGACTCGAAAAACGCTCTAAGGCCATAAAAATAAGAGGTGGAGGCGATTATGAAGTTCGAAGGAAACACACTTCGAGTGCAGACCAATGAGGTCGGCATTGCGACCCTGACATTGGATTTGAAGGACAGTTCTGTCAATAAATTTGGCTCACAGGCGCTAGCAGAGCTTGCTCAAGCAGTTGAACAGTTGCAGCAAGACTCATCGGTTAAAGGTTTGCTGATTAACAGTGCAAAAGATGCCTTTGTAGTAGGAGCCGATATAACAGAATTCATGGGTTGGTTTCAGCTTGAAGAAGAGGCGCTGGCACAAAAGCTACGTGATGCTCACAATATTTTTACTTCCTTATCTAACCTACCTTTTCCAACCGTTGCCGCCGTTAATGGTTTGGCCTTAGGTGGTGGTTTTGAGCTTTGTTTAGCATGTGACTACCGTGTGATGGCGGATTCTGCGAAAGTCGGTTTACCTGAAACTCAGCTTGGTATTTATCCTGGTTGGGGTGGCACAGTCCGTTTACCGCGTCTCATTGGTGTGGATAACGCCTGTGAGTGGATCTGTGGTGGTCAGCAGAAACGCAGTACCGATGCAATGAAAGACGGTGCAGTGGATGCTGTAGTCGCTGCTGCGAATGTAGTTTCGTCAGCAGAACATCTATTGCAGCAAGTGCTGGATGGAAAGCTGGATTACCAAGCTCGCCGTGAGCGCCTTCAATCGGCAATGGAATTTTCCCCTATCGAAAAAATGATGATCTTTGAGTCTGTTCGTGCCGTGGTCGGTGCAAAAGCAGGCCGTCATTACCCTGCGCCGATGGAAGCCATTAAGTCGGTTGAGAAGGGGATTTTCCAAACGATCGATAAGGCCATCGAAACTGAGATCAAAGGTTTCGTGAAAATGGCGAAATCTCCTGTTGCGCGTTCCTTAGTCGGTCTATTTTTGAACGATCAGCTGGTTAAAAAGACGGCTTCTAAATACACCAAAGGGGTTGAGCCTGTTAGCCATGCTGCTGTGTTGGGCGCGGGGATCATGGGGGGCGGAATCGCTTACCAGTCTGCTTCCAAAGGGACACCAATTGTCATGAAAGACATTCGCCAAGAGGCGCTTGATCTTGGTATGAATGAAGCGAGTAAACTGTTTGGTAAGCAGGTCGAGCGCGGCAAACTAAGTAGTGAAAAAGCCATGCAGGGTCTTGGTAAGATTACCCCTGTTTTAAGCTACGGCGAGGTGTCTGCTGTTGACCTAGTGGTCGAAGCGGTAGTGGAGAACCCAAAAATCAAACAGTCGGTATTGGCGGAAACGGAAGCGCAACTCAAAGAAGGTGCTATCCTGGCTTCTAATACTTCAACTATCTCTATCACACACTTGGCTGAAGCTCTGAAGCATCCAGAAAATTTCTGTGGCATGCACTTCTTTAACCCGGTTCACCGTATGCCACTAGTAGAGGTGATTCGCGGGGAGAAAACTTCGGAAGCAACCATCGCTAAGACTGTTGCTTATGCTCAAGCGTTAGGTAAAACGCCGATCGTGGTGAATGATTGCCCTGGATTCCTAGTCAACCGTGTGCTGTTCCCATATTTCGCAGGTTTCTCTGCACTGTTGAAAGACGGGGCGGATTATCAAGCGGTTGATAAGGTGATGGAGCGTTTTGGCTGGCCGATGGGACCTGCTTACTTACTTGATGTCGTTGGCATTGATACAGCGTATCACGCTGACCAAGTGATGGCAGATGGTTTCCCAGATCGTATGGGACATGATGGTGAGAATGCGATTGACCGCTTCTATGCTTTAAAACGTTTCGGGCAGAAATCCGGCAGCGGTTTTTATCAATACGAAGCAGACCGCAAAGGCAAACCAAAGAAATTAGCCTCGGCTGAGGCACAAGAGTTGATTCAGTCGCTACATGGTGAACATCAAACATTCGCAGATGAAGAAATCATTGCGCGTATGATGATTCCTTTATGTATCGAAACCGCACGTTGCTTAGAAGAAAACATTGTCGCTTCAGCGGCGGAAGCGGATATGGGATTGGTGTATGGCATTGGTTTCCCTCCATACCTTGGTGGCGCTTTGCATTACATGGATCAAATGGGATTGGCAGCATTTTGTGAAATGGCTGACCGTTTTAAACACCTTGGTAAGTTGTATGAGCCAACGCAAGCAATGCGTGCTATGGCTGCAGAACAACGTACTTACCATCAATACTAATCCCAATTGGACAATAGGAGTTTTGATATGAAATTAAACCCAAATGATGCAGTGATCGTCGATGCGGTGCGTTCTCCAATGGGGAAATCAAAAAATGGTGCCTTTCGACATGTGCGATCTGAAAATTTATCTGCTGAGCTAGTCAAAGCACTACTAGCTCGACATCCTGAAGTGTTACCAGCAAGTATTGAAGATCTGATCTGGGGTTGTGTAAACCAAACCCTTGAGCAAGGTTTCAATATGGCGCGTGCAGTCGCCTTGTTATCAGGCATGCCTGTTACCACTGCTGCTCAAACCGTGAACCGTCTATGTGGTTCTTCTATGTCTGCTATTCATACGGCTGCTCAGGCTATTATGTGTGGGCAGGGTGATACCTTTGTCGTTGGTGGTGTAGAGCACATGGGGCATGTGCCGATGATGCATGGTGTCGATGTGAATCCTGAACTGTCTAAGCATATGGCCAAAGCTTCCATGATGATGGGGGTGACCGCAGAAATGTTAGGGAAAATGCACGGCGTTTCTCGTGCCGCGCAAGATGAGTTTGCAGTTCGCTCTCATCAAAGAGCCCATGACGCGACCGTCAATGGTCGATTTACAGCGGAGATTGTGCCGATTGAAGGTCATGATAGCGACGGTAACAAAACACTGATTGAAGTAGACGAAGTTATCCGCCCAGACACTTCGCTCGAAGGTCTAGCGAATTTGCCAACGGTCTTTATGCCAAAAGGCGGTACAGTGACAGCGGGTTCATCGTCAGCCTTGTCTGATGGTGCGTCTGCCATGTTGATGATGTCGGCAGCACGTGCTCAGGAACTAGGTTTAACGCCTATTGCTCGAGTGAAAAGCATGGCGGTTGCTGGGTGTGATCCGGCGATTATGGGCTACGGACCAGTGCCTGCCACGAAAAAGGCATTTAAGCGTGCCGGTTTGTCGATCGACGATATTGGCTTAGTAGAAGTCAATGAGGCGTTTGCAGCACAATCGATTCCAGTTCTAAAAGACTTAAAACTGCTGGATAAGATGGATGATAAAGTGAACTTAAATGGTGGTGCGATTGCACTTGGTCACCCACTGGGTTGCTCTGGTGCGCGAATTTCCACCACGTTATTGCATCAAATGCAGGCGAAAGATGTTCAATTTGGTCTTGCAACCATGTGTATCGGCATGGGGCAGGGGATTGCAACCATATTTGAACGGGTCTAACCCCAAAAAAAACCAGCAGGCATCTAGCTTGCTGGTTTCTACTCTCCCGTCAGCCTAGCTGATATGATATTTGTCCTTTAATGCTTGCTGATCGGTTTTGTGCTCCTTTTTTAACTTAGCAAGAACGCACTTCGCATTAAATTTAGCTTGTTGCGAGGTCAGTGAATCTGAGCTGGTATTCATTGAGACCAGTTTTAAAGAATCCTCATAATCGTCTAAAGCCTTATCGACCTTATCTTGATAATGTTCTTCCAAAGCGTTTAATTCTTTGTAGTAGCCATCAAAGGCTTTAGAAATATTCGCTTTGTAAGAGATTAAATGTAAACGAGGTGAGTTTAGGGACAGCTTAGTCGTTAAGTCTTGAGACGCTTTTAAAATGATGGCTTTGTTCTGCTCTTCCCCACTTCTTGCTAGGTTTGCGATTGATGAAGGCGAGGTAATGCGATTCGATTGCTCTTCAGCGTTAGCAGGCGTTTGTGCTAAAGATAAAACCAGCAAAGAAGACAACGATCCTAAATGCTTCTTTTTAATGACGATTTTCATTGTGCTGACCTCGGTGTTTAATCTCATTTCAGAGTAATTCAGTCATTAAAGGCTTCGCAATAGATGGGCTAATGGTTGCACAGTGTTTTGCACTTTTAGACTAAGATTTGATAGTTTGACACTAGCTATTTGCATTTAATTGCACATATGTTGAGCTATGATTGTGCTAGCGTCAGTCTATACACATCTCATCTAGAGATTCATAACAGCATAGAAAATAGCAAGGAATTGAGAATGGCGAACTATCCTATTTCCGGAGCCTGCCAATGTGGCGGGGTGACGTATAAATTACTGGCACCACCTAAGTTGATTGCAGCGTGTCATTGTAAGGAGTGCCAGAAATTATCAACCAGTGCATTCAGTATTACAGCCATGGTGGATTTAAAAGATTTAGAGATCTCCGGTGAGCTTCAAGAATGGCATAGATTGGCTGACAGTGGTAACACGTCAGTCGCAAAGTTTTGTCCAACTTGTGGCAATCGTATCTATCACTTTGATCCCAACAAGCCTAATGACATCAAACTTAAGCCATCTACTTTAGAGGATACGTCCATTTTGCATCCATCTGTGCATATTTGGGTGAGTGAAAAGCAGGATTGGTATGAGGTCCCTGAGGGCGTGAAAATTGCCCAGAAGCAGACCTGAGGCAGGTCGTTAAATCAGGGCGTAACGCCCTGATTTATCATGCAGTTTAAGCCACTTCGTTGGCGTCGAGATCTTGACGCTTTTCAACTTTATGCTGGTCCTCATTCAATCCCAGTTTCCAATAGCTAGAGATATAAAGGTTTTGCTTGGCAACGTCGTTACGCTCACGGAAGTAAGCCCGTAAGGCTCTCATTGAGCTAAATTCACAAGCAGCCCATACAGCAACGGTGCCGTCGAGCCAATCCAAAGCAGTAACATGGCGTAACATCAATTCACTGTCTTCTCCAGGGTGCGTATTAATCACCCATTTGATGTCGATGTTTTCGGGTTTAGGCAGTTGTTGGATATCGTCTTCGCTTTGTACCTCAATGATAGCGTAACCTTTTGCAGTATTTGGAAGCGTAGCTAGGTTGACGCTGATAGCTGGCAGCGAGGTCATATCACCAACAAATAGCAGCCAGTCAGCCTCTTCTGAGATTAGCTTTTTTGGCCCTGGGCCTCCTACTGTAATCGTGTCTCCCTGTTGTGCGTGGAGCGCCCAGTGGCAGGCAACACCGGAATCACCGTGTACGGCAAAATCGATATCGAGTTCATCTTGGCGTTGATGGCGAATGGTATAGGTGCGCATGAGTCGGCTGCCATCTGTGGTAGGAAATACCAGTTTTACATAAGCGCTTTCTTGGTCTGCAGGGAGGTCTGATAAGTCATTACCGCCTAGCGTTAAGCGAAGCATATGTGGAGTGACGAACTGTTTACGCACAACGTGTAGTTGACGCATGGTAGGTTTCGGCATATTACACTCCTTTTTGTTGTAAGTTGAGAATGGCTATCAATCTATCTTAGAGGCTTATGAAAGGCAACGAAACAGAGTGTTGCGAATATTCTTTGAAACTCAGGATGAAGCGCCATTCTTTCAGATCGTAGTCATACATTTCATTATAGCGCTTTTGTTTTTTCTATATTCTGGCAAAATCAGCGCCACAATAATAAATGATTACTATCCCCCGAAATAAGGTTCCCTATGCAAACGCTATTGCGCACTATCTACGACGATGTGAAGCCACTCGTTGGTCAAGGTAAAGTGGCAGACTATATTCCAGCTCTCGCCAGTGTGAATCCACATCAATTTGGTATTGCAATCTACAGTAACCAAGGAGAGCTATTCCAAATTGGCGACGCCGATGTTCCTTTCTCCATTCAAAGTATCTCCAAGGTATTTAGCTTGACCCTAGCAATCAAGCATTATGGCGAGGACATGTGGCAGCGAGTAGGTCGAGAGCCCTCAGGTTTACCTTTTAATTCTTTGGTGCAGTTAGAATATGAGCATGGCATTCCTAGGAACCCTTTCATCAATGCAGGTGCCATTGTCGTTAGTGACATGAACCAATCACGGTTTGCTTCACCGCACTATGCGATGCGTGAGTTTGTCAGAAGGCTTTCAGGGAATCCTGATTTAAAAACAGATCAAGTGGTGGCGGACTCTGAGTACGAGTTCAGGCATCGCAATGCGGCAATGGCCTATTTAATGCAGTCCTATGGCAATTTTGAAAACTCGGTTGAAGAAGTGCTTAAAAGCTATTTTTCAAATTGCGCCCTAAGAATGAGTTGCGTTGACTTGGCCAAGGCTTTTAATTTCCTTGCTAACAAGGGCTATTGTTCTATCAGTAATGAGCAGATAATCAGCGAACAAGAAACGCGCCAAGTGAATGCTTTGATGGCTACTAGTGGCATGTATGATGAGGCCGGTAGTTTTGCGTTTCAAGTTGGCTTGCCTGGTAAGAGTGGCGTAGGTGGAGGCATTGTTGCAATTGTACCCAACCGATTCTCAATTTGCGTTTGGTCGCCTGCACTTAATAAAGTCGGGAATTCCAGCGCAGGTGTTGCGGCACTGGAATCGATGACTAAGCAAATAGGCTGGTCAGTTTATTAAAGTGCTTACTTAAGATGAAGTAACTTGATTGAGATATTTTCTGTTGATGACTTTGCTTCATACATAGCTTCATCTGCGGTGGATACTAGACGATTTAAGCTATCGTAATGACCACGGAAGGTCACTATGCCGATACTCGCATAAATGTTTAAGGTATCTGATTCGATATAAAATGGCTGTTTTAATACTTCGGCAATGGTTTGGGCCAAAACAATAGCTTTTTCCTCGTCGTCTAAATGCTGTTGCAGGACTAAAAACTCGTCGCCTCCAAATCGAGCAATATGGCAGGTATCAGTTACCAGTGCTTGTAATCGAAAGCCGACTTCTTTTAAAACCGCATCGCCCTTATGGTGACCAAAGTTATCATTGATTATTTTAAAATTGTTTAGGTCAATAAACATTAAAGCAAATAAGTGTTCTTTGTTTGCGAGTTTATTCTGTCTATTAAAATGATCTTCAAATGCAAGTCGGTTATCTAGCCCAGTTAATGAGTCTTTATAAGCTAACGTCGAAAGTGAGTTTCTTTCTTGCAATTCATAGCTGGCATCTTCTAGTCGCCAAACAATAATCTTTTCTCCGTCTTGTTGCACTGTTGTTTGCTCGGTCTTAATTATTGCTCGGTTGAGTGCAATCGCGGAAAGTTGATAGTACTTATCATGCTTAGGGTGGGGTTCGACAAGATCTTTGAGTTTATGTTGTTTGATTGATTCAAAGTCAACGCCTATTAATTGTATAAAGCGCGGATTTGCTTTAAGAATGCTGCCTTCTTCTGAAGTAAACACCATCGCTGCAGGCATATCATTGAGCAAAGCATCTACGACTGATTTTTCTTTTTCTAAGGTTTTTAACTTCAGTCGGTATAGAAGAAAGGCCGCGAGGAAATTCAGCATGCCAAGCATTAAGGCAACGGTTTGAAGAAGACGTATCTGGCCAGTTTCATAGCGTGCTTGTTGTTCTATTGCCAATGCCAGATCATTCATTAAATTTAAAATGATGTGATTGCTCTGCAAGAAGGCCTGATTTAATTCAACAAATAGGGTAGGGGTTGGTGACGCAATATATTGCAAGGCTGTTTCGCGCAACGGTAGCCATATTCCCCATGTTTCTTCTACGATATTGTAGTAGCTACGTTCATGAATAGCGTCGAGAGTGACAAGTTGATTATTGGTATCAATAGTAGAACCACCAATGCGAAAGGCGCTTAGTGTTCGATCAAATAGGTTGACGGTCTGAGTGAACTGGCTGAGCTGAGCTTTATTTGCAGCGCCTGGTGGCGCGTATAGGAATTCTTTTACCATCTTTTGGGAAAGCATGCGTTGGCGGCCGGCTAAATTGAGTTCAATGGTTTGCGTTTGAATTCTTTGTGTTAACCATATGTTCATACCTAGGGCCAGTCCGTCAAATACAAAAAACAAAACCACTGCATAAGTAAGAAATGGGTTTGCTTTGTTTGTTATCCAGCGCATTAATTCATCTCCATTCGAACGATCGCTGCCTAATGTGAGGCTTCTGTTTGTTCAGCATTAACGCGATAGAGGGACCATCAATGCTTGCTTATTAATAATAGAATGTAAGCAATAAACTGGCCAAAAAAAAGGGGACCAAAGGTCCCCTAAATGAACAACACACTATAAGTTAGTGCGGAACTATTTCGATTAGGGTTTCGCCAGGTGTAACGCGATCCCCTTTTGTGACATGAACCCCTGCTACTTTGCCTGCAATAGGGGCTTGGATTTCGGTTTCCATTTTCATCGCTTCTGTGATGAGTAATGCTTGGCCTGCGGTGACCTCATCGCCTACGTTTACCAGTACATCCACAATGTTGCCTGGCATCGCTGTCGTAATGTCGCCTGGACCTGATGCTTTGCCGCGTTTGTTACCAGAGGCAGCACCGCCGTCGTATTCATTCAGTGACTCGAATAGTACTTCTTCTGGCATGCCATCAAGCGTTAGGTAAATGTGACGCTTGCCTGAGTTGTCGCCACCGACACCGGTGATTTCAACTTGGTATGTTTCACCATGTACATCGATCTTGAATTCCGTCGAGACACTTGCTGAAGCCTTTGTTGTCCCAGCTGCGGCGATAGGTTCCAGTGCTTCTGGGACCAAAGTCCCGGCTTCACGTTGTTCTAGGAACTGCTTGCCGATGTCTTGAAACATAGCGTAGGTCAGAACGTCTTCTTCAGACTTAGCCAACTCACCGATGTCTTTACGCAAACGCTCCATTTCAGCACCTAGTGCGTCCGCAGGGCGCCCCTCAATAGGCTGTTCAGAACCGATGGCTTTGGTTCTTACTTCTGGATTCACCGCCGCTGGTGGATGTCCGTAGCCACCTTGTAGATAGCGTTTCACTTCATTGGTGATGGTCTTGTAGCGCTCTCCAGCCAAGATGTTCATCACGGCTTGGGTTCCGACGATCTGTGAAGTTGGGGTTACAAGGGGAGGGAACCCCAAATCTTCACGGACGCGTGGAATTTCTGCGAATACATCACGAATGCGATCCAGTGCTTGCTGCTCTTTTAGTTGGTTGGCAAGATTAGACATCATGCCGCCCGGTACTTGGTTGATCTGTACGGAAACGTCTTCTTTGGTGAACTCGCTTTCAAATTGGTGATACTTCTTACGCACCTCTTTGAAGTAATCAGCGATTTCGGTCAGTAATTCTAGGTCTAAGCCTGTGTCCCATTGCGTGCCTTTAAGGGCGGCAACTTGCGACTCAGTTGCTGGGTGGCTGGTGCCAGATGCAAACGAT
Organism: Marinomonas ostreistagni; assembly: GCF_016461785.1. Lineage (GTDB taxonomy): Bacteria > Pseudomonadota > Gammaproteobacteria > Pseudomonadales > Marinomonadaceae > Marinomonas > Marinomonas ostreistagni_A. The sequence continues at coordinate 155,894 of NZ_JAEMUH010000004.1, forward strand.
GAAATAGCTGTATCAATGTGTTCTGCACCCGCTTCGATGGCTTTTAGCTGACACAGTGGTGCTAGGCCCGCAGTCGAGTGGCTGTGTACGAACAGTGGCAGATCAATGTGGGCTTTGATCGCTTTTACTAAGTCGTATGTCGCATAAGGTGTCAGCAGACCTGCCATGTCTTTGATGGCAATGGAGTCTGCACCCATTTCTTTTAGGGCTTGAGCTTGCTCTACAAACAGATCCAGAGTGTGTACTGGGCTGGTGGTATAACAGATCGTGCCTTGTGCGTGTTTACCTGCTTTTTTAACCGCTTTGATAGCCGTTTCTAGGTTGCGAAGGTCATTTAAGGCGTCGAAAACACGGAATACGTCGATGCCATTTTCTGCAGCTTTAGCAACAAACGCTTCGACGACATCATCTGCGTAATGGCGGTAGCCGAGTAGATTTTGTCCGCGCAGCAGCATTTGTAAGCGAGTATTTGGTAGTGCCTGACGAAGTTGACGTAGGCGCTCCCATGGATCTTCTTTTAGAAAGCGGACGCAGGCGTCGAACGTCGCGCCACCCCAAACTTCAAGGGACCAGAACCCCACAGCGTCCAGCTTGTCACAAATAGGAAGCATATCTTCGGTACGCATACGCGTGGCAATCAAAGACTGGTGTGCATCCCTTAAGATGACGTCTGTTACCTGTACTTTGCTCATTGGTTTTTCTCCTTGTTCTCTTTCTAAACGGCTGCGTGTGCAGCGATGGCTGCTGCGATGGCGAGGGCAATCTCGCTTGGCGCGCGTTTGTCAGAGTAATTCAATAGCTCAGGGTGATTCGGTACGAAGCTGGTGTTGAAGTGGCCGCTTCTGAACTCTTCATTTTTCAAAATTTCTTGGTAGTAGTTGGCGGTGGTTTTGACGCCTTGCACGCGCATATCGGCTAGTGCGCGAGCGCCACGGTCCAACGCATCTTCCCAATTCAATGCCCAGACCACTAACTTCAGACACATGGAGTCAAAGTACGGTGGAATGGTGTAACCAGTGTAAATTGCCGTATCGGTTCGAACGCCAGGGCCACCTGGTGCGTAGTAGCGTGTAATACGACCAAAGCTCGGTAAGAAACTGTTCTTTGGGTCTTCCGCATTGATTCGAAACTGCAGGGCAAAACCACGGTATGAAATGTCTTCTTGGCGGTAGCTCAACGGTAAGCCCGAGGCCACACGAATTTGTTCACGAACAATGTCGACACCAGTAATTTGCTCGGTAATGGTGTGCTCAACCTGTACGCGGGTATTCATCTCCATAAAGTAGATGTCATTGCCCGTGACAAGGAACTCAACTGTTCCAGCATTTTCATAGCCCACTGCTTTAGCGGCTTTCACTGCAAGCTCACCAACGTAAGAACGTTGCTCAGGTGTAAGCTGAGGGCTCGGGGCGATCTCGATTAGCTTTTGGTTACGGCGCTGAATAGAGCAATCGCGTTCGTATAGGTGAATCGCTTCGCCTTGGCTGTCTGCTAAAATCTGTACCTCGATGTGTTTAGGGTCGACGATACATTTTTCTAAAAATACTTCGGCGGAACCAAACGCTTTGGTTGCTTCAGAAATAACGCGCGGGTATTGGTCGCGTAATTCTTTTTCGCTGTCACAGCGACGGATACCGCGTCCGCCACCACCAGATGTGGCTTTTAGCATCACTGGGTAGCCAATATCGTGAGCCAGCAGTACGGCTTCATCAATATTCGCAAGATTGTCTTCAGAGCCTGGTGTCACAGGGACACCGGCTGCGATCATACTTTTTCGAGCTTGTGTTTTATCGCCCATTTTTGCGATGACATCGGCCTTTGGTCCAATGAATGTAATGCCACGCTCTTGGCAGATTTGAGCAAACTCAGCATTCTCAGAAAGAAAGCCGTAGCCTGGGTGAATGGCATCACAGCCTGTTTCCACTGCAAGGTTTACAATGCGTCGAGCATCAAGGTAGCCAGCCAATGGGTCTTCGCCCAGGCTATAAGCCTCATCGGCACGCTTAACATGCAGTGCGTGGCGGTCTGGCTCCGTGAAAATTGCTACCGAGCGAATGCCCATTTCGGCACATGCACGAACGATACGTACGGCAATTTCTCCACGGTTAGCAATCAATATTTTCTTCAGCATTTTCCTCTCCATGTGCTCAAATCAAGCATGGCAATTACAGTATTCTAAAGTTACAAAAATAAATAATTGATATTTTTTTGGTAAACCATAAGTAATAGCTTATAGTTAATTGAAAATGATTAGATTTCATAAGGTTGGGTGATGATTTATACACTTGGACAGCTTTTAAATAGGCTCACATTTCGTCAATTGCAGGTGTTTCAGGTGGTTTTTCATAAGCTAAGCTACTCGAAAGCCGCTGAAGAATTGGGATTAACCCAGCCAGCGGTCAGTGCGCAAATGAAGCAATTAGAAGCAGCGCTTGGACAGCCAATGTTTGATTATGTGGGCAAGCAGTTGTATGTCACGCCCGCTGGAGCGCAACTCGAAAAAGTGGTGCGGGAGATTTTCAGCGATTTAGAGACGCTGCAAATGAACTTGTATCAACTAGAAGGGAAGCTTCGTGGAGAGCTACGTTTATGTGTGATCAGCTCGGCTGAAATCATCGTGCCGTATTTGCTGAAAGGGTTTCTAGAGAAATTCCCTGAAGTGGAGGTTAGGGTAACTGTGTTGAACCGAACCAATGCAACCGATCGCTTGTTGCAAAACCAAGACGATATTGTCATTACAGGTATTGTTCCCGATACGCGTTTGCTCAGTCGACAACCTTTCTACGACAACTTACTGGTGCCTGTTGTTAAAGCGGGGCACTCACTGCTGGAGCAGAATGATGTCTCGGCGCAAGCGTTTTTTGATGCTGGCTTTTTGCAGCGAGAGGTGGGGTCTGGTTCTCGAGCGGCGATAGAGGGTTTTTGTAAGTCCCAACGCATTCAATTCACACCAGTGCTTGAGTTTGGTTCTAACGAGTCTGTGAAACATGGCGTGATAGCTGGACTAGGTGTGGCGTTATTGCCCTTTGCCAATGTCATATCAGAATTAAAAACTGGCGTGTTAGTGATGCCGACGATCAAAGGCTTCCCGATCAAACGAAGCTGGTGTGCCGTGTATCCTAGTAGCAAGCAACCGACTCCGGTGATGCAGGCATTTCTCGATCATCTTCGAGATGAAGGTGATAAGTGTCTTTCAGAAGAGTTTCGTTACCCGTAAGCGTTAAAACAGATCTTCGCCAAAATGATGATCGGTTATGCTCTCATCATCGGTAAACGTCCAAAAATTGATGCTAAATGGAGCGATAACATCAAGTTTTGGTAACTTGGGGAAGTCTTTTAAGCGAACTTTGCCTTTACGAAACTTGGGAATGACGCCATTGATCAAGACCTTCTTGCTGGTTAGTTTATCGGCGGTTAATTCAAAGCGCTTTTTTGGTGAACCAAAAGATTGAAACTTCAAACGATGGGGCTTATTGGTCATGTTAATGATCAGTAAAGTCATGCGATTGGATTTGTGTCCGCCGTGACAGTAGACGATTAACTCTGGGTTTTGACTGCTAACGGAGTAAACCTGCTGCCCCATTAAGCGTTTCCACAGCCAGCTAACCCAAAAATCTGGATTAGGTTTTAGGCTTTCTCGTTGCAATAATCCGTAATCACCCCCGATGAGAGACTGCCTAATCATGACTTTTTGTCCGAGTTTTGCACCTCTGCCTAGTTGATCTGCCCACCAAAAACAGGAAGCAAAACGATCCGATAATTTCGGTTGTCCTCCGCATTGAGCAGAGCCAGATTCACCGGTCCAAAGTTCCGCTTGTGGCTGAAATGCGCGACGATAGTTTTCTAATTGCTTGGAATACACTTCAAAGTCTTTGAGTGATCGAGGATCAAGTAATCGTTCTACACGAGCGCTGCGCGTGCGAATAGGTGATCGTTGACTCTGGAAAGGGTAATAATGCCAGTCGACAATATCTAGCTGCCCATTCAGCTCCTCCAGAAAAGCGGGTGTAATGTTGGACAGGAACTTAATGGTTTCCCCTAAAAAGGGCCAAAAGGCACTGCCAGGACCCGCGATGCGACTTTGTGGACTGAGCAAACGAACTTGATTAATGAAGCGCTGGTAATCTAGTACCAACTGCTTGGCTCGCGGTTGAGCACTGAGTCCATGGAAAGCCCAGTAGGCGTTTAACTCATTGCCCAATTCACATACATCAATATTTACTCCCCGCTGTTGTGTGTATTGCAGCAGAGCCGCGCAGTCGGCACCGTTCCAGTTGCCGTGTTGTTTGCGATCAAATGCACCATATTTAAAGGTGAACATGAATTTCAGCTCATGCTCTTTAATGAATTGAATTAGTCGATTCCAAATTGCTTCACTGAGCTCAGGCTCTTTCTCATTGGGAAGTTCTTGGGAACAAAAATAATGAATGGTGTCAGCCTCTGAACCGCCCACTCTTAAATAAGCAGGGGATAAATGTTTGACGTATTGACTAAGTTTGGGGTGATCCAAAGGTAATGGCGGCACGCGTACTGTGCCAAGCCCTCGACTGGAACGATCGCTACCTTCCCACCACTGACCACCAATGATTAGAGAGATATCAATGGAGAAAGACAGATAGCGCTCGTCAACTTGATGCACTGGAGTTGATTGTTCTAGCTTTATCGTATTGATAGGGCGAGCACGTGAAGTAGTGGCGCGTCGAAATAGAGTGTAAGCCATGATGATCTCCAAACAGAGAAGCCAGTTTGCCGAGAATGTATGACAAGCTTGTGACGTCTATAATAAGGAGGTGATAAACAATATTCATAACAACATTAGAAAAACTCACCTGAGCATCAGACTTGTCTGTTGCATTAATAAGTAATTCGGCCAATGATTTAGGTCCCCCTAAACAGAATAACAAAGAGAGCTGAAGTGAACCCTGTCGTCAATCCTTATGGATTAACCATGCACGCGCAACGTGATGCGCTCTATGCGGAGTTACATTCCCGTCCTTTCCAAGTCATTTCCAGTACTGCAAGAGTGAGCTATCTAGCGGTCATGATGAATGGCGAGCAAAAGAAGCAAGACTTCCAGCACTTTATCGGTTTGTATCAACGCTACGGTGTCGTGCCGCCAGCGCAAGATTCTGTGTGTCTTGAAGTCAGTTTCGGAGACGTCCGGATTCGCCGTGAGGCCCATCTAGAATTCATCTCTTACACCATTATTAACGAAGGTGCACCATTTCTAGCGGACCCGTTTGCTAATAATGGTTTAAGCTGTTTGCCTAAAGATTGGGTGGGAGGCATGGTTGGAACGGTGGTTTCAGCTTTCCATGTCGCCATTGAAGACGCGAGACAGCAACCAGAACCTGAATTGGCACAAGTGAAATCTTACTTTGAGGGAATGCGCTTAGTGGGCAGCCGACCTCAAAATGGTGATGCTCAAGTTTGGACGACTTTTCAGGTACACAGCGATGGTTGTGGTCGTACTTTGATTTATAACCGTAATATGAGTGACAGTCAGCTCGGTCGTATGGTGCAGCGCTTAATTGAGATTGAATCATATCGTCTGTTTGCTTTGCTGGGGTTGCCAATGGCTCGTTATTACAATCAGCGTTTGGCTAATATGGACCAAAAACTGGCTGACTTAACCGCGCAGCTTGCCGAGACGAAAGACGAAATTGATGAGCAAGAAGTGCTAGAGCAAATTATTGATATGGCAGCTTGGGTGGAAGCGGCTCGAGCTAAGACCACGTTTCGGTTTAGCGCAACGTCTGCCTACCACGACTTAGTGTTAAAGCGACTTGCTGAATTAAAAGAAGATGAAGTGTCGGGGCATTTAACCATTACCGAATTTATGACCCGTCGTTTAACGCCAGCGGTGCGAACCTGTAAAGCGACCAGTGAGCACTTAGAAAATCTTTCTCGACGAATTGACCGAGTATCAGACATGATGCGCACTCGTGTTGAAATGTCTATTCAATCACAAAATCAACATTTGCTTGCTTCTATGGATCGTCGTTCAAAAATTCAACTGGCCATGCAACATACGGTTGAAGGCCTGTCTGTAGCCGCCATTTCCTATTACAGCATTGGCTTGTTGAAATATTTGATTGAAGCCGCTTACGACAATGGAGCGCCCATTAATAAAAGCCTAGCGGTTGGGATAACGGTGCCACTGGTAATTGGTGGGGTTTGGTGGGCGACTCGCCGTATTCACAAGCGTTTTCTTAAATTGGCAAAAGAGTAGTCGACGGCTTTCGTGCGCTAGTGGTTTTCTATAAATCAGTAACAGCTCTGTTATTCGTATGATGACAGAGCTGTTTTGTTTGAGTTAGCGGCTTAAAGCTGCGTAGGCTACTTGGAAAGCACCTTCTTGAAATGCGCGTAGACCTGTTTCTGAAAAAGCAATTGGGATCGGGTTTTCTTTGATGATTTCTTTCATGGTGGCATTATTAATAAGTTCAACGTTCAAGCCTTCGATTAGTTGAACCGCTGCTTCAATTTTGAAGCCAACAGCACCGCCTGCAAACTTACCTTTGGTTGGCCGCTCGCGAATGATCGCTTGCTCAACTTTATAATCCTCAAACAGCTTTTTCAGTGTAAATTGAAATTTACGCACAGCCTCGGCATCGTTCGGGTGCTGCAAAGCGTGGCGCACTTGGCGGCAGTCAGGAAGCTGAAAAAAACCATCTTCTTTTGATAGAAGGCATAAGATAATTTCGCTGCCTTTGATTTCGATACCACATGTGATCATAGCTAATGTCCTAGTACTTAGTGTGTGGCCATTATGCCATATCTGCATTCATTTATAACGAGTCCTTCATAATTGGCAGACGAGTGGTGTATTTGATTTCTTCCATGGCAAAACTTGAGGACACATCCGTAAGACCGTCGATGTCTTTAATTAACGTTTTGTAGAACAGATCAAAAGCATGAATGTCTTTAGTGACAACTCTTAACAAGTAGTCCCATTCTCCAGACATGCGGTAGCAGTTTACGACCTCATCAAAGGCCATGATGTGCTCAGAAAACCGAGTGAGCCATTCATTATCATGCCGCATGGTTTTTATGTGAACGAATACAGAGATGCCCAATTGGATCTTACTACCATCCAATAACGCTACTCGGGACTTGATGATGCCATCTTCTTCCAAGCGTTTGATGCGCTTCCAGCAAGGGGTAGTTGACAGGTTAACCCGTTCAGCAATGTCTTGAATGGATACCGTACAATCACGCTGCAACATATCAAGAATAATAAGATCTACTTTATCCATGAAAAATATTTCTCATTAATGGCTTATGAAAAGAATTATTTTCTAAATTATGTGGTTTCTGGGAATGAAATAGCAACTCATTTTTTTCTCAGCGATATACAGTATAAGCCATTCGCTATAACGCTTTGGAGGTTGAAAAATGAGTTGGATTGGTGATGCGATCGATAAAATTAATGCTGACTATCAGCGCTCTTCAGATACCCACTTGATCAAATTGGAAGGTTTGGAGTTTGATGGGATTGATATTTATTTAAAAGATGAGAGCACTCACCCCACGGGAAGTCTAAAGCATCGCTTAGCTCGTTCTTTGTTTTTATATGCGCTGTGTAACGGCAAGATAAAACAAGGCACGACCATCGTCGAGGCCTCATCTGGAAGTACTGCGGTGTCAGAGGCGTATTTTGCACGAATGTTAGGGCTGCCTTTCATTGCCGTTATGCCAAGCTCTACTGCCCAAAGCAAAATCCGTCAAATAGAGCTTTACGGCGGCCAGTGTCATTTTGTTTCTTGTGCAACCTTGATGCATGACGAAGCTATTCGTGTGGCACAACAAACTGGCGGCTATTTTATGGATCAATTTCTTTACGCTGAAAGAGCAACAGACTGGCGCGGAAGTAATAACATTGCCGAGAGTATGTTTGGACAAATGGCGCTTGAGCCGCACCCTGTTCCTCATACGGTTATCATGGGAGCTGGAACCGGTGGAACGTCTGCCACAATTGGTCGATACATTCGCTACAAAGGTTTAAGTACCCAATTAGTTGTGGTGGATCCAGAGTTTTCGGCATTTTATGAAGGCTTTCATTCACGTGATCATGCCGTCAAAATAAATCGAGGCAGTCGTATAGAAGGGATTGGCCGCCCACAAGTGGAAGCTTCTTTTCAGCCCGATGTCATTGACGATGTGTGGAAGGTGCCAGATGCCGCAAGCGTTGCAACCATTCATTGGTTGTATCAATTAACGGGCCGTAAGGCAGGCCCTTCAACGGGAACCAATTTATGGGGTGCATTGCAGGTAGCTGAATCTATGAGGCAGCAGGGTCAGAAGGGGTCAATCATCACACTGATGTGTGATGCAGGAGAAAGGTATTCAGATACGTATTACGATTTAGATTGGGTTGAGCGCACAATAGGCCGTATCGATCCATTTAAGGAGAAGTTATTTGACTTAAGACAAAGTTAGTTTGAGGGTAGGCTTTCATAAACACTACGATAAAGTATAAAAACATTACAGTTCACTGTATTAAATTGTCTTAAACTCAATCTAGTTTATGACCTAATCTTGAGCAGTAGTATGTTTAAAAAAACACCGCTTTGGTTACGTACTCTAATTGTTTCAGGGGTGGTTCTTTCTGCTTTTCCCTTAGCGATTATCGCGTCTAGTTATGCTAACCAAGGTTATGGTTTGTCTATTAATAGAGACGACTCACTTAATTTCTCATGGCTAGATACCAAGGGGTTCTCCCACAGCTTTAATGAGATAGATGCCGATGCGGTTTATCTAATGTTTGGTTTTTTCTCATGCTCTGATATCTGTCCAGTTCGCGTTCATCAATTACAGCAACTTAGTGAAAAACTTGATCAAGAAAACGCTTTGCGTGATGTGAAGTTTTTGATGGTAACGATAGACCCTTTTAATGAGCCAGCAGAGCTTCGAGAACGCTATTTCAATGCATTATCAAATCGCTTTGTAAGTGCAGAACTGTCCCCAGAAATCCTCAAACAGGTGCAGTCTGAGTTAGGGGAGCGAGTTCGTTATTTGAATGGTTCGCCATCTCATGCTGGGTATCTATATTTATTCAACCACGAAAAGAAGCTTATGAAGGTTTACTCTCAATTGTCTTACCCAAAGGGTGCTTTATACAGCGATCTAATAACCATAGAACAATCTAGTCAGGAGCGACTATGACCGATTCACTACTATTAAGGCGTGATACATTTATTTTTAGAGTATTGCTCGCTCAAGTGCCTATTTTATTTTTATCAGGAATGATGGGAGCACAATTAACCACTTTTTCTGTTATTGCTGCATTGATGATTGGTGTGGTGACTTGTATTGCGTATTTCTCACTCAGAGGTACCGCTGCATTTGGTGTGTTAGCCGCAGTCATTATGATGAGCGTGTCGGGGCTTCTGGTTCAGACACAACTTGGCTTAATTGAGATGCACTTTCATATTTTTGCAACCATCGTAGTGTTCTTAATTTATGAGCGTTGGCAGCCATTTGTTGCTGGTTTATTGACCGTTGCAGCCCATCATTTGCTTTTGACTTATTGGCAATTAAACGGCGGTTCCGTGATGGGGATGCCAATTATTGCTTTTGCAGGTGACTGTTCATGGGGGATTACATTCCTACACGCACTGTTTGCAGCAGCTGAAACTGGCATTCTTATTTATATGGCTGCACTGATGCGCGGGGAGTCTAGTGCTAATCGACGTATTGCTGAAGTGATTGATACGGTTTCCATGAACAAAGACTTCTCGGTGAGACTGCCTGATGCGAAAGGTGTCTCTGAGTCAGCACTAAATGCGATGCTGGAAGAACTAAGTACTCAATTCAAGGATTATAAACGTATTGCTGATCGCTTATCTGAGACTTCAGCAAGTATTCAGAATATCAGTGCGAGCACAATTGAGACGAGCCAAACGCAAAGTCAAACAACGGCTCATCTTGAATCAGAAACTAATAAAATGATGGGGCAGGTAGAAGATACCGCCGCGCATTGTTCTCATGCAGCGGAGCTTGCCTCAGAAGTTGAAGCATCGAGTGACGCTGATAAACGTGATGCAGATTTGGTTGTATCTGACATGAAGTTACTAGAAAAAGACACTACTGCGGCGGTGCATTCTTTAAGTGAACTGACTAAAGAGGTGGCCTCGATTACCTCAGCTTTAGATGCTATTCGAGGTATCTCTGAGCAAACAAACTTGCTTGCTTTAAATGCTGCTATTGAGGCTGCACGTGCTGGTGAGTCAGGCCGAGGGTTTGCGGTAGTTGCGGATGAGGTGCGAGCTTTAGCCCAGCGTAGTGGTGAGTCTACAGATGAGATTGAACAGATTGTTGATCGTCTAAATGTCAGTATGCAAAAAGCCGTAGAATCGATGGATTCTGGGCGATCAAGAACGATTGAAAACGTATCAAAAGTAGAAGGTATCGCTACTCGAATTTCAAGTCGTGCGTCGCAGGTAAGCCAAGTATCCCGATTGAATAATGATGCGGCTGAAGAGACACGCAGTCAGGCATCAATGTTGACTGAAGTGGACCGACAGCTGGTTGCAAACTGCCGCACATTGCAGGAGCTGGCAAGTGAAATAGAAAAAGTTTCAAGCTTGGCGACTCAGTTAGGAGACATTGCTCAAGATTACGAGCGTAAAGCCAGCTTATTTAAGGTCTAAAAACTTATCGACTATTAATCGCCGTTAAAAGGGGAGCTTGCAAACAGATTCCCCTTTTTTTGTTTAGCGTTTTATACAAACAAAAATAGCATTGCCAGTTTGGTTGCTCCAAGCATTTAGTTTGTCGTAGTCGTGCTCGAAAATATGTACTTCAAAATGCTGTTCTAGCAGCGCACTTAGTTGGTTGAAATCTACTGCGACCATAGTGTGGCTGTCTTGCCAGACTTCGACTTGATCCCCTGAAGTCTTCTGTACACTCAGACGCAGCCGTTGTTGTGAGCCGTGCCCTTGATAAAACCATCCTGAGCGGAAGTCAAAGCGACTATCTTCTGAATATACAGAATGTGCCGTAGACGATTGATTGTTAATAAAGCGCTTATCGACAGCGTTAAAACAAAACACTCCGCCAGGTGTCAAGGCATTATTAACCGCTTCTATACAAAGAGATAAGGGTTCTAAATCCCCGCAATAATGTATTGAATATAAGAAGCAGGTAATTAAGTCGACAGGTTGATCAACTTCGAAGCTGCACATATTTTGCAGGCTGAAGTTAGCCTCAGGACAGCGTATCTTTGCTTTATCCAGCATCGGTTGGTTAAGGTCCAGCCCTTGGCTTAGATAACCTGCATCCAAAAAGTGACGGATATGAGGGCCGGTGCCGCAGGCGAGGTCTAAGTGCTGAGTGCCGCCATTGCCAAACATTCGGTTTAGTCGGGCAATAGAATCACTTTGTGCTTGATAATTAATGTCCGCACACATCAAATCATAGTAGGCTGACAAGTCAGTATAGAGAACAGTTTCAGACATGGCGTCAGCTCTGTAAGATAAAAAGGTGCGCCATACTAGTCTTGCTTCGAATAGAAAGCGAGAAAAAATTCGCTATAAACACTATGGGAGTATTTATGTTTATTGCAATGAATCGATTTAAGATCAAACTGGGTTGTGAGCAAGAGTTTATCGATATTTGGAAAGGGCGAGATTCCTACCTAAACGAAGTGCCTGGCTTTAAAACATTTAACTTATTAAAAGGTCCGACAACAGAAGAATATACGCTGTTTTCCTCTCATGCTACTTGGGAATCTAAAGAGGCGTTTGAAGCCTGGACTAAGTCTGAAGCATTTCGAAAAGCGCACGCCAATGCAGGCAGTCGACGTGACATCTATCTCGGGCACCCACAACTCGAATGCTTTGAAGCGGTTCTATAGGCTCTATTTAATCTGACGTTTAACAGGCAAAATATTGTAAGTCGACTAGGGTTTGCATGGCTTTAAAATATTGTTGGTAGTGATTCACCGCTAAATCCTGAGCAGTGCTTGATAGTGACAGTATTCCTATAAGCACTGCCGTTGCAACGATGAGAAAGCATTTCTTCGCTCCGAAGCGGCTAAAATGTTTCGTTTGCATTGTGTGCCCTCGAAATTAGGATGGTGGGTAAATGCTCAGACTAGCGAGCTTTGTCTACCAGTATAATTGAGGGGCTTGCATTAGGCGAGAGCCCTTTATTCTTTCGTGTTATCGCTTTGCAGAACATTCGTGTAACGAATGTGCCAATAATGGGGACTTCAGTGTCGTTGTAGTTTTGTGCAAGTGTTATGGAGCATTAGGCATGCATCATTGACGGTCTGCACCGTATGATTTTTATCACTGAGTTCAATCAAGATCCATTTGATATAAATTAGAGGTGTTATATGAAAACGGTCGGTTATGCAGCGCATTCAAGTGAAGCCAATATGGTGCCTTACCATTTTGAGCGACGTGAACTTCGCTCAAATGATGTGGCGATAGAAATTCTATATTCTGGTGTTTGTCACTCTGACTTGCACACCGTGAATGGTGACTGGGGGCCACAACCTTATCCACTTGTACCAGGTCATGAGATTGTGGGGGTTGTGCAATCTGTCGGTGCGGATGTCACTCAATATAAGGTGGGCGATCAAGTTGCGGTGGGTTGTATGGTAGACAGCTGCCAAGAATGTGATCAATGCCATAATCATGAAGAACAATACTGCCGTGAAGGTATGACAGGTACGTATGGTTTCCCTGATCGCATTTCGGGTGAAACCACGCAAGGTGGGTACTCTAAGCATATCGTAGTACGTGAAGAGTTCGTATTGCGTATCCCAGAAGGCATGGATTTATCTAAATCTGCACCGATTTTGTGTGCAGGTATCACCACTTATTCACCACTTCGTACGTGGGGTGTAAAGGAAGGTTCTCGTGTTGGTGTGATCGGTCTAGGTGGCCTTGGTCATATGGCGGTTAAGCTAGCCGTAGCGATGGGAGCTGATGTAACGGTGATGAGTCGTTCGACTAAAAAAGAAACGGAAGCAAAAGCGCTTGGTGCAAAAGGTATACTGGCGTCCACTGACGAGGAAGCTATGACTGCGGCCGCGAACGCTTTTGATCTGATCATTGATACGGTTCCTACGGCGCATGACATCAATGCTTACACACCGCTGCTGGATGTGGATGGCTCTCTTGTGATTGTTGGGCAAGTCGGTCCAACTGGCGAACTGAATAGCATGCCAATGATCTTTGGTCGTCGTCGAGTGGCTGGCTCACTGATTGGTGGCATTGCGGAAACGCAGGAGGTGTTGGATTTTTGTGCAAAACATAACATCTATCCTGAATGCGAGATGATTCAAATGGATCAGATCAACGAAGCCTTCAAACGCTTGGAGCAGGGTGAAATGGCACATCGCTTTGTCATTGATATGTCATCATTAGACGTTGCATAAACTCTGTATTCTGCATAAGAAATAAGATGGGCGCGTAGGCTGACAGAGTTTTTATGTTGGTCTACGCGACGCTTTTATATAGATTGTTTTCAGTTACCCGTTAGAACAGGCCACTTTGATGGAACCACGAGATACCTCCCCCAATGAACATGTGCAATCACTAACAGCGCTACTTGGTGAAGTGGTGACCTATGATGGTTTTTTTGAGATCGTAGAAGGATTTGTTAACGTCACTCGGGCGACTAAAACAGGAAAAGAGCAGACCCATTTATTTGCGCAGCCAAGTATTTGCATCGTCCCGCAAGGGGCAAAAGTCTTTTCTGTTATGCAAGATGATCTCTCCTATGTGGAAGATCACACCAATATGGTGGTGTATTCTGCCGAAGTGCCGATCAGTTTTGCAATTTCTCAGGCATCCACTGCCGAACCTTATTATTGCTTGATGATTCCGCTGCTCTCTGATCGTATTCGAGACCTCAGCGCGAGAATTTTTACGCAAGGTATGCCTCGTTCTGAGAACCTTAAAGCGGTTTACATAAACGACTTAGACGTCAATATTGTCAAAACTTCTATACGATTATTTGAAGTGATCAAACAGCAGCAAGCCATAGACCTGCTGGTACCACATTTAATTGATGAGATTTTGATGCGCTTGTTGCTGAGTCCAATGGGCGCTTCGATTGCGCAGCTCGGTGTCGCCGATTCTCACGCCGAAAAAGTGGTGCGAGCCATTACTTGGATTAAGCAGAATTACTTTGAAACGATGACGGTGGCTGACTTGGCGCAGCGATCCGGAATGAGCGTGTCATCCTTCCACACTCATTTTAAGTCCATTACGTCGATGAGTCCGCTGCAATACCAAAAAATGGTGCGCTTACAACAAGCAAGAACACTGCTGAAAAGTCGCATTCGAGATGTCAGCAGTGCTGCTTATGAAGTGGGGTATACCAGCACTTCACAATTCAGTCGTGAATATTCTAGAGCGTTTGGTGTCGCGCCCAGCCGCGATATTTTGTAATCGATTCGGCTAATCTTCACTGTCTTCTTTCATGTTTTTCAAGCGCTTGCTCAACGCAGGCTGAGAAATCCCTAGCATGCGTGCTGCCAAAGACTGATTCTGATTAGCACGGTTCATGGCTTCTTCCACCAACAGTTTGCTTAATTGGGTCAGTGTCGGCAAAGGCTGATCCTCTGGGAAGCGCACGCTTCGCTCAAATACATCCACCTGATTGCCGCCTACTAAGGTTTGGAAAACACTAACATTCAGTTCATCTTGGCTACTTTGGCTAACAGCATCGTACACCAAGGCTCGCAACTCACGTACGTTGCCTGGGAAGGGGTAGTGTTGTAATTGCAGTGCTAGATTGGTTGGGATTGCCAAATAGTCTTTTTGCAGCTCGTCACAGGCTTGGCGCATGAAGTGATCGAGCAATAGTGGCAAGTCATTCAAGCGCTCACGTAAAGGTGGGATATTCACCATGTGCGTGCGCAGTCGATAATACAAGTCCTTGCGGAAGGTGCCTTGCTGTTGTTGCTCTGCTAAGTTTTGATGGGTAGCGACCACCACACGCGCTTGAATACGTTTCGGGCGGTCACTGCCAATGGGGTAGTATTCGCCTTCTTGCAGTAGGCGCAGTAATTTGACTTGAGAAGAAGCGCTTAAATCACCAATTTCATCTAGAAATAGGGTGCCACCAGCGGCACTTTCCACCAGACCTTGGCGCGCTTTATCGGCTCCGGTAAAGGCGCCTCGGGCGTGACCAAACAAGGTATCGGAAAAAATATTATCATCAAGGCCTGCAACGTTAACGGTGACCAAAGGGCCATTGCGTCCACTTAAATTATGAATAGCGCCTGCAATCAGCTCTTTGCCCACACCGCTTTCCCCTGTAATCAAAACGGGCTGCGCACTGACTGCAATGGACTCCAGATATCGAAAGGTGGAGATCATGCCAGGGTCAGCAGTGACAAAGTTTGCAAACTGAGCCGCCATATTCAGTTCATTGGATAACAGTTGGGCTCTTAAGGCTTGGTTCTCAAGGCTTAATTCTTGGGTGTGAATGGCGCGTTTAATGGATTCAAGGATCTGCTCTTGATCAGCGGTTTTGACGATGTAATCGAATGCGCCTTGCTTGACGCAATTCACCGCTGCATCGACTTGATTCAAACCACTGAAAATAATAACGCTTACAGCTGGGTACTCTTCTTTAAACCAAGCGAGCAACTCCTGCCCAGAGATAACAGGCATAGTTAGATCCAGCAACACTAAACCGATGCTGTGTTCAGACATAATCTGCTGAACCTGATGTGGCTCAGAACAGGTAACAATGTTATTGAGCCCATAACGCTCTAGTGTCAGCGACATGCTTCGTAGGAAGGATGGCTCATCGTCCACAAGTAGAATTTTAAATGGTGGGTAGGCAGATGGGTTCAAAATGACTCCTCTCAAGTAAACTGCTAAGGCAATACTGGAAAACTAGCGATGGCGACCGTTCCTTTGCCTACGCTTGACTCAAAAGATAATCGCCCTTTATGGGCTTTTACGATACCAGCAGATACGGATAATCCCAGTCCTGTTCCACCGGTTTCACGCTTGGTGGTAAAGAAAGGATCCGTTAGCCTTGGTAAAGCTTGTTGATCAATTCCACACCCTTGGTCTTCCACGGCCAAGAGTAGCTCTGATTGGTCAGGGTTTAATGACGTTGAGATAGTCAAAGCTTGAGTCTTATTTTCTAGAGCATCGCAGGCATTAAGCACTAAGTTGATAATGACTTGCTCCAATCGCTGTGGATTCCCTAGGATTTTCGGGTTTCTAGGGTCCAGATGTAGTGTAAAGTCCTCCGTCGCATTGCGCAGGGACTTATCAACTAAGCGTACTGCAGTTTCAACAACTTGGTTGATATTAACCTCTTGCCAGATTTCATCCGGTTGCTCTCGAGCGAAGTCTTTCAAATCATTAACAATGTTTCGGATACGGTCTGTGCTATGTTGCATTTCATCCAATAAATAAGGGATTTCTGCTTTGAGGCGTTGATAAGACAGTCCGCCTAAAGAAAGCCCTGCGTGTTCTTGTTCAACCTCATCTAAGTAGGGTAAGGCATCCTCCCAAGCACTGCGCAGGATAGGGAGGTTCAGCATAAGCAGACCGGTTGGGTTGTTGATTTCATGGGCAACTCCTGATACGAGTACACCAAGAGACGCCATTTTATCGGCTTGGATCAGCTGCTCCTGCTGCGCTTTGATTTGTTCGGAGCGACGCTCTACCTCTTTTCTCAACATGCTATTCCAGACCATGATTCCTCCCAGAATAAACAGTAAAGCTAAGATCGTATAGAACGCGTATTGCCCCAGCTTTTTCCACTGGGTTTTAGATTGATCCAGAGTGCCAAACCACTTGTTGTAGATTTCCTGCTGGCGCCCCGTATTTTTTAAAATGGCCAATCCTTCACTAAACAGCGCCATCAGGTCTTCATTTACTGGTAGAGCACCGTAGCTTAGCCTTTGACCTGCTACGGGCCTGGCAATTGGTTCTAGATTACTGAGTCCCATTTCTTGGCTGAGGTACAAGCTAGGAGAGTTTGCAGTCAATGCAAAGTCGTGTTTTCCAGAGGCCAGTAAACGTAACGCTGCCGAATGCGTCGGCGCTGGGATGATGGTGATTTCAGGGAAGTTTTGCTTCAGATATTCGTGCATGATACTGGCGTTCTGGACAATAACTTCATAACCACTGACCTCAGAAATGTCATCTACATGAGGTCCATCTTTACGCGCAAATAATGACTGACTAACGATAGAGTGAGGAGAAGAAAAGAAAATATGCTTGGCGCGCTCTTCTGAATAAGCAATGTTCTGTAGAACATCGTAGGTTCCATCTAATAACCCTGTATAAGCACTTTGCCAATCAGTCATGGTGAGGTCGATGTCTAGGCCCATGGTTTCTGCAATGGCGTATGTTAGTTCAACGGTATATCCCGCAGGCTGTCCTTCTTCGTCTAAAAACTCGTAAGGGGGGTAATTATAGTCTGCGGCAATATGCACTACCCGTTTAGGTGTATTGCTGAGTGTTGTTCGTGTTTCTGCATGAGCAAAAGAAACGCTAACTAATACCGTCATCAACCAGAGAATGAACGTTCTCATTGTATGTTTAATCTACAAAATTGGAGGAAGAGTGCATCTTAACGACTCTTCTAAGGGATGAGAAGAGGCGGAAGAATAACATGATTTTTATGTCTTATAACTTAAGTTATAGCTATAAGAAAGGTTATATGTCACTGGTTTGCCCCTTTAAAAATGGGCTTTTTAGCGATTCTGAGAGAGTTATTCATTGAAGAGTATAACTATTGTTATAGTCCGTAAGGTGCTAAAAATCACCTTTTTAAATTAAAAAATCTATATTAATCATTGGTTTAGGTTGTTTTTTCGAAATTGGCATCGTATTTGCCATAGATGTCCTTGTTTTGACAATTTGATAACAAAAAAATGACACAACGAGGAATTTTCAATGAAGAAAGCAATCTTTAAGACAGCGATCGCGACGGCTTTTGCCGCAGCTACAACGGTATCTATGGCGGCTGAAACTCAGTTCATTTCTATCGGTACTGGCGGTGTAACAGGTGTTTACTACCCAGCGGGTGGCTCTATCTGTCGTATGATCAACAAAGACCGTAAAGAGCACGGCATTCGCTGTTCTGTAGAGTCCACTGGCGGTTCTGGTTACAACGTAAACAGCATTCGCGCGGGCGAGCTTGAGTTCGGTGTAGCGCAGTCTGACGTTCAAGCTGCAGCAATTGCAGGCAAAGGCCAGTTTGAAGGTAACCCATTCCCAGAATTGCGCTCTGTATTCTCTCTTCACCCAGAGCCTATTCACCTAATGGCTCGTGCTGACTCTGGCATTAAGTCGTTTGACGACCTTAAAGGTAAGCGCGTTAACATCGGTAACCCAGGTTCCGGTAACCGTTCAATGATGGAACTTCTAATGTCTGAGAAAGGTTGGACAACAGAAGATTTCGCATTTGCTGCTGAGCTTAAATCTTCAGAAATGTCTCAAGCACTATGTGACGACAAGTTTGATGTGACTATCTTCGTTGCGGGTCTACCAAACGGTTCTGCGCAAGAAGCAACGACCACTTGTGACGTGCGTATGATTCCATTAACAGACGACGCTTCATTAAGCGTTCAGAAGAAACACAGCGAATTCTCTCAGGCTGTGATTCCTGGTGGTATGTACAACGGCAACCCAAATGACGTGGTTACCTTTGGTCCAAAAGCAACCATCGTAACGTCTAGCAACGTGTCTGATGAAGTGGTTTACCAAATGACAAAAGCGGTATTTGAAAACTTCGATTCTTTCAAACGTCTACACCCTGCATTTGCACCACTACAACCCGTTGAAATGGTTCACTCTTCTCTTGTAGCACCTCTACACCCTGGTGCTGAGAAGTACTACCGTGAGCAAGGCCTACTTAAATAATCCCTACCATTATTAAGTAGTCTGCCATGTGAAAGCGCCAGCCAAATGGTTGGCGCTTTCTTCTTCTATCGTTCGTACCTAGGAAACTTCTATGTCGACTCAAACCTCAAGCGCTTTGGATACCGATAAGCTCAATGAAATGGTGGCCGAAGCCGATACTGGTAAACGTGCGCCGACCGGTCGTTTTGCGTTGGGCTTGTTGTTCCTCGTCCCTCTAAGTTGGTCCCTATTTCAATTATGGATCGGCTCGCCTCTACCTTCTCAATTTGGTTTTGGCTTTTTAAACGATACCCAATCACGAGCACTGCATTTAGCCTTCGCTGTCAGTTTAGCGTTTATGGCCTTTCCTGCTTTCAGTTCAAGCCCTACTAGGCATATTCCAATTGTGGATTATGCTTTGGCAGCACTGGGAGCATTTTGTGCTTCGTACTTATTTTTATTTAATGATGAGCTGGCTATGCGCCCAGGCTTACCTACGACGTTGGATTTAGTGGTAGCAGGCATCGGCTTATTATTAACCCTAGAAGCAGCAAGACGTTCTTTAGGGCCACCACTGATGATGGTTGCTATTGTCTTTTTGCTTTACGTATTTTTTGGTGATTCGTCTTGGTTACCAGAGATCTTACGTTGGAAAGGGGCGTCGTTTGAAAAAGCCATGACGCACATGTGGCTTACCACAGAAGGTGTGTTTGGTATTGCCCTAGGCGTTTCGTCTGGCTTTGTTTTCTTGTTTGTATTGTTTGGCGCATTGCTCAACCAAGCAGGTGCCGGTAACTACTTTATTCAAGTGGCCTTTGCATTATTGGGCCATATGCGTGGTGGTCCTGCGAAAGCGGCGGTATTGTCTTCAGCAATGACTGGTCTGATCTCTGGCTCATCCATTGCTAACGTGGTAACGACGGGTACGTTTACGATTCCACTTATGAAGAAAGTAGGGTTCAGTCCTGAAAAAGCGGGTGCGGTAGAAGTCTCTTCATCGGTCAACGGTGTGATCATGCCACCTGTCATGGGGGCAGTGGCTTTCTTAATGGTGGAATACGTCGGTATTCCATACATTGAAGTGGTGAAGCATGCTTTCTTACCAGCAACGATTTCCTACATTGCCTTGCTTTACATTGTGCATCTTGAAGCCTTGAAAGCTGATATGCGTGGCTTACCTCGCTCAACACCTCCTCGTCCATGGAAAATCGCATTACTTCGTTCAGGCATCATTATGTCGAGCATGATGATTCTAGCGGGCGCGCTTTACTATTTGGTTCTAGGGATCAAATGGGCGCTGGGTGATTGGTCAAACCTTGGTCTGCTGTTGCTAGTGGTATTTGGCTACTTTGCTCTGCTGTTTATTTCAGCGAAATCTAAAGATCTAGACATGGGCGACACCAATGGTGAAATCGTAAAGCTGCCTGTGTTTGCAGACATTTACCGCGCTGGTCTTTACTATCTAGTACCACTGATCGTTTTGGTTTGGTTCTTGATGGTTGAGCGTAAGTCACCAGGCTTGTCCGCTTTCTGGGCAAGTATGTTGATGGCGTTTATCTTAATCACGCAAAAGCCTCTTAAAGCATATTTCCGTCAACATCAAAATGTGGGCGCTCAGTTTAAAGAGGGATTTTGGGATCTGATCGAAGGCCTAAATACTGGTGCGCGTAATATGATCGGTATCGGTGTGGCGACCGCGACCGCAGGTATCATTGTAGGTACGGTGACGCTAACAGGTGTAGGACAGGTCATGGCAGAGTTTGTAGAACTTCTGTCTGGTGGTGTTTTGATCATTATGTTGTTGATGGTGGCGCTGATTTCCCTTGTATTGGGTATGGGGCTACCGACAACGGCCAACTACATTGTTGTATCGTCATTGATGGCAAGTGTCGTAGTAGAGCTCGGTGCCCAGTCTGGTTTGATTGTGCCTATGATCGCAATTCATATGTTCGTGTTCTACTTCGGTATCATGGCAGATGTAACACCTCCGGTCGGCCTAGCATCCTTTGCAGCCGCGGCCGTATCGGGCGGTGATCCGATCAAGACTGGCTTTACTGCGTTCTTCTACTCAATGCGTACGGCGCTATTGCCATTCCTGTTTATCTTTAACACGGATTTGCTGCTCATTGATGTGACTTGGTATCAAGGCGTGATGGTGTTCTTCGTAGCGCTGGCCGCGATGTTGATTTTTGCTGCCGGCACACAAGGTTACTTCTTCGCGCGCAGCAAGCGCTGGGAAAGTGCCATTCTGTTGCTGGTCGCATTCACCTTATTCCGTCCAGGGTTCTGGTTGGATCAAATCATTGCCCCGCATGAGCATTATCAAGGTTCTGAGCTTACACAATACATTGAGCAACACCCAGATATGCAAAGTGTTCGTATAGCGGTGGAAGGTGAGAACCTTGATGGCCGATGGATCGAAAAAACGGTTGATCTACCACTAAGTGCTGCAGGCTCTGCTACGGACCGTCTGATGGAAGGTTCTGGACTTGAAGTACGTGATGAAGACGGACGTCTTTACATCGATAACATTGTTTGGGGTGGTGTTGCTGAGCAAATGCAGTTGGATTTCGATTGGGAAATCACAGGCTTCGATATTGAAAATGAACGTCCTGCAAAAGAATGGTTCTTTATTCCAGCCTTCTTATTGGTGCTATGGATCATTCGCCGCCAAAAGAAACGATTATCTGAATAATCCTCGCTAGCAAGCGACAGATTTGCCGGGGCTTTGCTCCGGCTTTTTTTATTAAGAGTTAGCGTTTTCAAATTTGGATGAAATATGTTCTTTTTTATCCAACTCAGATTTTCATCTGTTTACATGTTAGCTTTAACTATCAGTTATATTTTTTAGATAAAGACTAAGCATGATATTTGTTTTACTGACTTGTTTTACAGCGATTCTGTTTGCTGTCACTTTTTTGCCCATGATGCGCATTACTCATTGGGTGGTTCGCGCTTGTGATTTTCCACGACTGCAGTTTGCAGTTATTGCTGCTGTGCTATTGATACTGGAATTGCTCTATTTACCCTTTGGGCAGATATCGAGCTGCTTGATCCTTTTCATTACCTTGGTTTGTTTTTGTATACAGCTGTGGTGGGTTATACCTTACACACGGTTGTTTTCGAAAGAAGTGAAAGCTTCAGAGAACCCAGATCAGAGATCGCAAATCACTCTGCTAACGTCGAATGTGCTAACGCCTAATCGCCAAGTTCATAAGCTGATTAATCTGATAAAACATCATCAGCCTGATGTGGTGGTCACGTTAGAATCGGACCAATGGTGGGAAGAGCAACTAAGTGTCATTGAACAAGACTTGCCTTACACGGTTAAGTGTCCGCTCGATAATTTATATGGCATGCACGTATATTCTCGTTTTCCATTGAGTGACACGTCGCTAAGCTTTTTGGTCGAGGATGATGTGCCTTCTGTTCATACCAATATGATGTTAGCCAATGGTCAAGTGGTTCGCATACATTTCCTTCATCCTGCGCCACCTAGTCCTACTGAAAATACGCTATCGAGTGAAAGAGACGCAGAGATTGCTATTGTTGCAAGGAGCATTGCTGACAGCGATGAACCTGTTATCGTGACAGGCGACTTAAATGATGTCGCTTGGTCCACAACGACGCGGCTATTTCGCAAAATCAGTGGGTTACTTGACCCAAGAGTAGGGCGCGGAATGTTTTGTACCTTTCATGCTAGTTTTCCTTTTTTACGTTGGCCCCTGGATCATGTTTTCCATAGCTCGCATTTTACGCTAAGTCATATTGAAAGGTTGCCTTCCATTGGTTCTGACCACTTTCCGCTGCTGACTCAACTGGCCCTTACTCCCAAACAAGGACATGACCAAGAACCAATCAATGGCGATGTTGAAGATGAGCAATTAGCAAAAGATATGGCGCAAGAGGAAGGGGTGAGTGAACAAGATGTTCCTGAGCCAAGAAGCAATACTTAGGTCAATATAATTTGTATTAATAACCAAGTAGTCTTGTGAGATGCTAGGTTTTTATATAAGTTTATTCTAATTTAAGGCCGCCATACCAAGGAGCTGATATGAATATAGCCACTGATGAACTGCCTACTCCTGATATCTATAAATTGTTGGTAGGTGGTATCACGCCGCGTCCAATCGCTTGGATCAGCACGCGATCTGACCAAGGTGTTGATAACATTGCACCGTACTCATTTTTCTCCGTCGCCAGTGTGAATCCGCCTATTCTTAGCTATACCCAAGTTAATCCTCAGACAGGTAGTGATAAGGATACCCTAACAAATTTACTGGCGACCCAAGAGTGTGTGGTCCATATCGTGAACTCTGAAACAATGCAAAAGATGAACCTCTCCTGTGCTGGTTTGTCACCGGATCAAAGTGAATTTGAATTTGCAGATATTGCCTCAGAGCCAAGTCAGCGGGTTGCACCATTATCTGTATCGGACTCACCAGTAAGATATGAATGTCGCCTGCGTGAGGTCATACGTATGGGGGATCAGCCAGGGACTGGAAGCTTGGTGTTGTTGGATGTGGTTTCTGTATTTATTGCCGATCACCTGTACCAAGACGGAAAAGTGAATCAACAAGCGTTAGACAGTGTTGGAAAAATGGGCGGAGACTTTTACAGTTTTACTAAAACATTAGAATCTTTGGCAAGGCCTTAAAAATCGGTAGGTGAAAAGGTTGGCTTCATCGTGAAATCAAGCTAAGGTCGAGCTGACCATTTAGCCAACTTTTTGTTTCAGGTAATTTTATGTCCTCATCCTCCACTTATATCACCTCTAAGCAATACGATCATTTGGTGCATATAAAAGATCATTCAGAGTTGGCTCTGTATGAACTGATTCCCGATGTCGTGTGGTTCTTTGATTTAGATAAACATGGATGGTGGTGGGGCAATTCTGCGGCGGTGAAGTTTTGGGGTTTGAATAACGTTGAAGAGTTGATCAATAAAGATCTTTCTGGAGACACTCAGGGGGCCAAAGACCGAACCGCACAAACCTTTGAGTTAGCGGCTCAAAATGGATTAACGATTGATCCTTGGACAACCTACCCAAATGGTAAGCCTAAAACTCTTTACATGCGGCATCGAGCTGTTCTTCTAGGCCCAGAAAAACACCGAGGTATCATTGCATTCATTAATGAAGAGGTAAACTTAGGCGAGACACCTGAGAACCTTTTATTAGTTGAGGCGATGCGTTACACCCAAGTGCTCGTCACCAGTTTTACGTTCGATGGCGAGGCAGTTGTAGAAAACCCAGCCGCGACAGATGCGTACAAGCATATCGACCGTTCAAAACTAACGTCTCCTGATCAGTTTTTTAGTGCGCGTTTTACCAATCCCTTGGAAGGTAAAGCAATTCTGGCGCAGGCGGTGGCTGAAAAAGGTGGGCAATGGACACAGAAGGTGCAAACAGCAGAGGGAGAGCGTATTCATACAATTGATATAAGAGTGACGCGCCATCCTTTGACGGGGGACTTCTTGCTATTGGTCTCGGAATACGATGTCACGCCATTACATCAAGCATTAGATGTGGCTGAACGTGCCCAAGAGGAACTACGCCAACTGGCACATTTTGATGCGGTCACTGGTATTCCTTCTTTGCGCTATTTGATGGACCAAGAGAGTGAATTGATTAATAGTTCATCCTCAGATGAGTATTCTTTAGCCGTTCTATATTTTGACCTGGATGGCTTTAAAGAAGTGAATGACAGTTGCGGTCATGAAGCCGGTAATAAAGTTCTTACCGAGGTTGCGACTAGACTGAGCAAAGCCGTTGAAGGAATGGGTGGGGTAGCCCGCCTAGGTGGAGATGAGTTTTTAGTATGGCTAGAGCGTTTTGAAAACGAGCAAAATGTCTGTGAGATAGCTGAGCTGTTGCTTTCTGAAGTTCAAAAGCCGATTAATATTACACCTAATATTTCTTTTAAAGTCAGTGCTAGCATAGGGGTAGCTATGCACCGTCAACATGGCCAAACTTTAGATGAAATCATTCAAGCCGCTGACCAAGCCATGTACAGTATCAAGCGCTCTGGAAAATGTGGTGTAGAATTAGCGCCCCTAGCTGAATAGAGGCGCTTAGGAACGTTTAGGATTGCGCAGTGTTGCCTTCGTCGATACTGCGCTGGATGATAGGGGAAATGGTCGACCCCTGAACAATGATCGAGAAAATGACTACAATATAAGTCACTACAACAATAAGCGTATGGTAATCCGCTCCGTTTACCATTAAAGCTCCCTGCGGAATGGACGCTGCCATCGCTAACGCTAACCCTCCGCGCAAGCCTCCCCATGTTAAGATTTTTACTGAGTGAGGATCATACTTTCTAAAACGTCGGAAGACTTTGTACATAGCGCCAACGCTAATGAAGCGTGCGATAAGCACTGCTGGGATCATCAGTAAGCCAAGGCCAACCTCTCCCCATGTCACGGGCAGCACCACCAACAATAAGCCAATCAAGATAAACAGAAGAGAGTTCAAGAAAGCATCAACGGTATGCCAAAAGTGCGTCATAGTCGTCTGGCTCCTTTCTGAAAAGCCTTTCGAATGAGTCACATTTCCAATAAAGATACCACTTACAACCATCGCGAGAGGGCCTGAAATGCCCAGTACGTTCGCTAGTGCATAGCCTGCTGTTGGGATACACAATGTAATCAGTAGCTCTATGCTTGTGTCATGACTGGTTCGAATCAACCAGTGGGAAATCAGTGCAATGACTAGACCGAACAATACGCCACCCACTGCGTCCACTAGGAATAGCTCAGCCACACCACCAAATGTCGGTGTTTCTCCAGAGAAAGCTAGGGCAAAAATTGTAGTAAATACAACTAAGCCAATACCATCATTGAAAAGAGACTCACCTTCGACTTGAACTGAAATTTTCTCTGGTGCATTCATTTTTTTGATGATCGCGAGAACTGCAATAGGGTCAGTAGGGCTGATTAATGCGCCAAATAATAAGCAGTATATGAAGGGTAATTCCCAGCCAAATAGATGGAAGGTGCCATAGCAAAGTCCGCCAACAATGAATGTAGAGAGGATGGTCGAGAAAAAGGCCATGATAGCAATTTCCCAGCGCTGATTTCTCAGTAGTTTTAAGTCAATCTCTAATGCACCAGCAAACAGTAAAAATCCTAACATCCCGTTTAGCAACAACATATTGAAGTTTAAGCTAGCGACCGAGGTGGTAATTGCTTCTGTGAAACTATTGTCGTAAAACTGGGTGAAGCCCATTAATAGTAAGGAAATCACCACAGATCCTGTAGTGATGGCAATCGTTGTTTGAAGTTTGAGCACATATTGATTGCTAAAGGCAATTAAGATGGCAACTACGGATAGAAGACAGAGGAAGTACCAAGCGTTCATAGAGTTCCTATTTGATAAGCATGTTTACAACTAAACGCCCACAGAGGGAGGAAGGCAAAGCGTATGACGCTTAGTTTTAAACACGACAACGCTAAAATTATACGCCTGATACAGGTCAAACTTTTAGCGTCGCTTATTGTATTCCTATAAAAACACTATTTGTAGGGAATTGTGTAAAAAAATTACGTAATGGTCTCATCTACGAATGTTTAACGTTTTTAGCTGATAAGGTTGGCGATGCAATAAAGCTCGAAGTTGAGGCATAATACTCGCTTTATAAAATAAGTGATGCATTCGTGAATGATTCATCTAAAGGAGTACTTTTGAATCTTTTAAAGAAGGTGGTACAGGCAGCGGTTTTTTACAGTGTCTGTTCTAATGCGTTGGCTGATCAAGTGCATGTTGCGGTGGCATCGAATTTCTCAGGTGCAGTAAAAGCACTGGTGGAACAGTTTGAATATGAAACGGAACACGATGTTGTATTGTCGTTCGGCTCTTCGGGTAAAATTCTAGCGCAAATTCAAAATGGTGCACCATTTGATGTGTTTTTATCCGCTGACCAAGCGAAGCCTGCCGCGCTTGAAGTGACCAACTATGCCGTGCCTGATACACGCTTTACTTATGCTATTGGTGCACTGGCGTTGTGGTCTTCAATACCTGAATTTCTAGATGGGTCTCCCACTAAGCTTTTATCAGGCGAGTTTAATAAGATCGCATTAGCTAACCCCAAATTAGCGCCTTATGGATTCGCCGCGACGGAAGTTCTTAGTGCTATGGGAGTAACTGAATCGACGCAACCACATTGGGTAATGGGAGAAAACATTTCTCAGACTTATCAGTTTGTTGCGTCTGGAAATGCCGATCTTGGTTTTGTGGCTCTATCACAAGTTGTGTCGTATGAAAAAGTCAAGAAAGGCTCAAGCTGGGTGGTTCCGCAATCGCTTTATCACCCCATTAAACAGGACGCTGTTTTGCTGACACGAGGGCGGTACAATCTTGCTGCGAAGGATTTTATGGTGTTTCTGAAAAGTCCAGCTGCGCTGGAGACGATACATTCTTTTGGCTATCAGACAGATTCTAAGCTGTAATGTTTAGCGCGGCTGACTGGTCTGCAATCGCGTTAACGTTTCGTTTAGCGCTCACTGTTACCATTGTGTTGCTTATTTTAGGCACTCCTATTGCCTGGTGGTTGGCAAGAACACGCTCATATTGGCGAGGGCCAGTTGGGGCAGTAGTGGCTCTTCCCTTGGTATTGCCTCCTACCGTGTTAGGCTTTTACATGCTCATAGCCATGGGACCTAACGGGCCGGTCGGTCAGTTAACCCAAACTTTAGGTATTGGATTACTACCTTTTAGCTTTTGGGGGTTAGTGATTGCTTCGGTTTTTTATTCATTACCCTTTGTTGTACAACCTATACAAAATGCTTTCGAATCATTAGGTGAGCGTCCACTAGAAGTGGCGGCTACGTTACGCTGCGGACCTTGGGAGACATTCTTTTGTGTGGTCGTGCCACTGGCTAAGCCTGGTTTTCTCACTGCTGCAATTCTTGGTTTTGCTCATACTGTCGGAGAGTTTGGAGTAGTCCTTATGATCGGTGGCAACATTCCTAACGAAACTCGGGTGGTGTCGGTACAGATTTATGATTATGTAGAGGCTTTAGAGTATGGCCGAGCACATAGCTTGTCTCTCGCAATGATACTTTTTGCTTTTGTTGTTTTACTGGGGGTATACGGCATAAGACGTAATGCTAAAACCTCCTCTTTTTGGAAAGCTAGATAATGGGTAGCGTTGAAAATGACATTAAAGTCCAGCTTAAGTTAAATAAGCAAAATAGCTTCAGGTTGGATATTGAATGTCATTTACCGATACAAGGTGTGACGGCTATCTTTGGCCCTTCAGGTTCAGGGAAAACCACCTTTTTACGCTGTATGGCTGGCCTGGAACGACCAGAGGTGGGGAATATCAATGTAGCAGGTGAATGTTGGCAAAGTTCTGAGCTATTTTTACCTGCTTACCAACGAGCTATCGGCTATGTATTCCAAGAAGCGAGTTTATTTGAGCATCTGAGTGCTCAAGGTAATTTACAATTTGCCCTCAATAGAGCGGCAGATCCGATTTCTGATCTGTTTTTTGATGAAATCATCGACCTTCTAGGACTGAAGAAACTGCTCAATCGCTATCCTAATGAACTTTCAGGAGGAGAGCGCCAACGTGTTGCTATTGCTCGTGCCTTGTTGATTCAGCCACAAATATTGCTGATGGATGAGCCATTAGCATCACTTGATCAGTCGCGTCGAGAGGAGATTATCCCTTACCTGTCTAAATTACGTAAGACTTTGTCTATCCCTATACTTTATGTGACGCACTCAATCGATGAAATCGTGCAATTCGCTGATTATATTTTGGTGTTAGAGGAAGGGCGCCAAATGGCTGAAGGGCCAGTATCTGATGTCTTATCTCGTTCCGATTTGTCGGCTTTTTCTGGGTACAATACTGGCTGTTTATGGGAAGGAAAAGTTGTTGAGCGCTCAGAGGATTGGCATTTGGCCAAAATTGAGTGTTTTTCGGATGTTTTTTTATGGGTAAAGGATACAGGCGTTGAGGTTGGTGAAACATTGCGGGTTCGTATTCTTGCGCGGGATGTCAGCCTTACTCTCTCTGAAGATAATTCGACTAGTATTTTAAACAAACTACCGGCAAAAGTGGCTGATGTAACTGACGATCAAGATGTGGGGATGGTATTGGTTCAGTTGGATTGTGAGTCTGGCTCTTTAACAGCGCGTATCACAAAACGCTCCGCCAATGAGTTGGGTATCTCTGTTGGGGCAAATGTCTTTGCCCAAGTGAAGTCTGTTGCTTTGGTTTGTTAATAATCAGCAAGACTATTTGCCAAAAGATAGTGGCGCATAGTCTTGCCGGTTGTGGCTAACCGTCTTGATTGACTATTTTAATAATGTCCGCAAGTGCTTGTTCGGCTTGCTCGTTATCTATCTGGCACGTACCAGCGTTCAAATGACCGCCTCCGCCATATTTCAAACACAATTCTCCGACATTAGTATGTGAGCTGCGATTTAATATGGATTTGCCGATTGCAAATACGGTGTTCTGCTTTTTTAGTCCCCACATTTTGTGGATTGAAATATTGCAATCTGGATATAACGCATAAATCACGAAGCGGTTGGTGGTATAAATGGTTTCTTCATTTAGCAAATCCAGCACAACAAGGTTGCCGTGAACGGTCGCACAACGTTGGATTTGTTCTTTCGCTTTTGCATCGTGTTCAAGATATAAATCAACACGCTCATTAACATCTTCGAGAGCCAGAATTTCTTCAATCGTGTGACTTTTACAATAATCGATGAGTTGCATCATTAGCTGATAGTTTGAGATACGGAATTCACGGAATCGACCAAGGCCTGTGCGAGCATCCATAATGAAATTCAAAAGTACCCAGCCTGATGGGTTAAGTACTTCATCTTCATTAAACTGAGCTGAATCGCCCTTATCGACGGCATCCATCATATCAGTAGAAATATCAGGAAAACGCTCTTTGCCACCATAATAGTCGTATACCACACGAGCTGCTGAAGGTGCATTTGGGTCGATAATATGGTTTTGGATGTTGCTATCGTTTCGGACTGTTTCACTAAGGTGGTGGTCGAATGCTAAATGGCAGCCTGCAACATAAGGTAGGTTTGTGGTGATGTCATTGGCATTGATGTCAACTTTGCCATCTTGCATGTCTTTGGGGTGTACGAATAAGATATCGTCAATAAGATCTAGATCTTTTAGTAGAACGGCACATACCAGCCCGTCAAAGTCACTGCGAGTCACTAAACGAAATTTTTCGTTGCTCATATTTTTACGTCCCTACGCTGAGTTCTATAAGAATGCCTTTTAGTTTAACAGCGATTCTTTGGCTCTGTGTAAAATTTAGTGTAGCGCTTTATTAATCTTTATCAATATTTAAGTCATTGCTGATATTGAGAGGTATCCATTGTGATCTGACCGTCTGTTAATAAATTCTCAAGGTCATTTTCCCGTGATTTATATTGGTGGCATAATACTTCCAAAATTTATCATCAATACAGTGTAAAGAGACGTTTCATGGCGAGAGGGCGACCCTCCAAAAAAGGTGTAATTGCAGAGGCTGCGTTACGTTT
This sequence comes from Marinomonas ostreistagni, assembly GCF_016461785.1. Classification (GTDB taxonomy): domain Bacteria; phylum Pseudomonadota; class Gammaproteobacteria; order Pseudomonadales; family Marinomonadaceae; genus Marinomonas; species Marinomonas ostreistagni_A. The sequence goes on from NZ_JAEMUH010000004.1 coordinate 186,260, forward strand.
ATTTGAAGTAGCTGGGTATCAAGGAACCAGTATTGATCAAGTGGTACTGGAGGCAGGCGTCTCAAAACCCACGGTATACAGTAACTATCCGTCGAAGTTGTTGCTCTGGCAGGAAGTGCTCAAACGAATTATAACACGTAGCCAGCTAGAGCTTGATCAGTTATGTAATAAGCTGGAACAGGACGAAGTTCTGTTTTCTGAGGGTTGGGTACGGTTGTGGTTAGAATGGTCTAGCGCAAAAGACCGCATTGCCGCATATCGAGTGCATTGGGGCGAGCAACATAAATTAAGTGCTGACGAAAAGCAGCTTTTTGACGAGTTTGAAAACGCGCTCACAAGTGCTCTGAAACGTTGGATGCGGTATCACAGTATTCATGAGAGACATTTGTTTATTTTATTTGCTTCTGCCCGTGAAGCCTTCTTATTACCGAAGATTAGTCAATGCGCAAGTTCAGTTAAGCAACCGTTTGAGTCGTATCAAGGTCTAATAGACGCAGTGCTGAAAGATACCCAGATTGATTAATGCTCTAAACGGACTGCTAGATAGGCAAAGAGACTTCCCATCAGGCAGATGAACCATACTAAGCCGATCAGCCCATGTAATCCGTAAGCTGTAATTAAGGTGGCGAAACTTGGAGGGCCTATGGTTGCCCCAAGGTTGCCTAACTGAGCAATCAAACCGTAGCCGTTTGCTTGTTCGTTACTGTCACGCGCTAAGCGTGGAATCATTGCAAGTGCAGCCCCTGGGATGAGTCCTGCAAAAAGCACCATTTGACCTACAACAAAGCAGAATGTAATCGGCGTGGTGAACCCCATAAAGAGCATAAAAGCACCAAATGCAAGGCCTGCATAGGCCATCTGCGCGACTCTTTGTGGCTTCATCAAATATTGCGATAACGCACCTGCTATAAAAGTGCCTGCAGTACTGAGTAAGGGTAATACCACTTGCATGGTAGCTCGCAGAGAATCTGATGCTATAAAATTTGGGATATAGGTCAGTAACGAGACCAGTGTGCAAGTATAAAAAACGAACACTAGTCCAGGTAGTAGTGTCTGTGGTGTGCGATAGATCTTTCCCAGCTTTTTGAAATAAGGCTCTGAATTCGAAGTGGATCCTGTGTGATAGCGTTGCTCATCTGCATCCAGTAGAAAAATCAGTGCAACAGCCATGACTCCCATTAATAATCCGTGTGTTAGGTATAAGCCATTCAGTTGGTAAGCGGCTATTAAAGGTTTACCAAACAATCCTGTTAATGCGAAGGCCACTCCAAAGAAAGTTCCCCATAACCCCATGGTAATAGAGCGATGCTGTGGTGCGCTCAATTTTGCAATCATTGTAGGTGCTGCCACGACCACTCCAAGCTGAGAGAACCCCTCAAGAATGCGTGTGGCCATAATGATTTCAAAACTTGGTAAGAAAGATTGAATAAAAGAGAGGGCTGTTCCTAGCATTAGCGCCCCAATTAAGACTTTTCGATAGCCTATTTTGCTAGCGATGAGTCCAGCTGTAACGCCAAACACAAGGCCAATCGTACCAACCACCGAAATAGATGCGCCGGTCCAAGTCGGTCCTGCTTGATAATAGGCTAGTAGTTCATTATATGAGACAGAGAACTTTGCAAACTGCATGGCCGCACTTATGCCTGCAAACCAAAGTAAACCTATTTCTAGCCAAGCCGTTTTCTCTGCCGCAGCGGTGGACATGACGCTTCCTTATATTCCATCAACCAAGTACTTAAAATGAGTGCGCATTCTAAACCGTTTGGTCAATAATGTCCTTAGATTATTCCTGTGACTGTTTTGCCAACAGATTTAATAATTCTTCTTTCTCAACAGGGTACGAAAGGTAATACCCTTGTGCTGCTGTACAGCCTATATTTTTGAGCGCACCCAGTTGCTGTTCGGTTTCTACGCCTTCGGCGATGGCATCAAGGTGCAGTCCTTTGGCAATAGACAGAATGGATTCAATGATGACGTAATCTCTGGACTCATCAGCTAGTCCATTTATGAAGCTCCTATCGAGCTTGAGTAGGTCAACAGGAAGGTGCTTTAATGTCGCTAAAGAAGAATAACCTGTCCCAAAGTCATCAATCGCGATCTTGAAACCTAGCTGTTTGATTTGATGAATAGCATGTTCACATTGCTTGATATTGGTGATCATATCGCGCTCGGTAAGCTCTAAAATGATCTTGCTTACCACCTTTGCAGACACATGATAATAGTCATGTAACTGCTGAAGAAGTGACTCCGAAAAGAGCTTTCTACCTGAGAAATTAATGGAAACTTTGAAGTCATCATCAATGAGCCCTGATTCAACCCACGAAAGTAACTCCTCGAATACTAGATGAAAAACATACTCATCAAGATCAACGATAATGCCAGTTTGTTCTGCGACATGGAGAAATTCATCAGGCCTTAAAACCCCTTTTGTGGGGTGGTCCCATCGGACAAGGGCTTCCGCACCAAAAATTTTTCCTGTCGTTAAATCGTACTGAGGCTGGAAGACAACAAAAAGCTCTTTATTGATGAGCGCATTTTTTAGTCCCGAGCTTTTTGACATAAGCTCATGGGCTTCTGAAGTCATTGAGTTTTTGTAAACACGAAAATCATCTCTGCCCTCCCGTTTAGCATGATACATGGCTGTATCTGCATTTCGTACCAGCGTTTCAGCGGAATCACCGTGTTCAGGGTACAAACACACACCAATACTGCTACTCACGTAAACAGTCTGATTTTCTACGGTAAAAGGGCTGCGAAGTGATTCGTTAATCGCTTTCGCCAGTTGGGTGAGCGCCACCATTGAGGTAGCCGAATAGCATAACACCATGAATTCGTCGCCGCCTAAGCGTGAGACGATATCAGATTGGTTCGTTAGACTCTGTAAACGATGAGCCACTTCCTTAAGAAGTTCATCCCCCGCATTATGTCCAAGTGAATCATTAACCGTTTTGAAGTGATCAATATCCATGTAAAGAATGGAAAAGGTTGGTTGATCCGTGTGGGTCTTTAGTTGAATCGCTTTGTTTAACTCTTTATAGATCAATAGTCGATTCGCTAGACCTGTGAGTGGGTCTTGGTGAGCAAGTTGGTCTAGCTTAATGCGCTCTTCTTCTAAATCGCCATAAGTCTTTTTAAGGCGCGTCGACATCCGATTCAAAGCACTTTCTATTATTAGCCATTCATCGTGTCTATCTAAGCTTACTGGGTGATCGAAATTGTTATGTTCAATTTCTTTAAAGCTATCTTTTAGTTGTGTTAGTGGTTTTGTTATGTGGCGCCTTACCATTATCAAAATAATGGATATGCCGAATATTAGGGCTGCAAAACTGATCACAAATACCCAAGCTCGTGTGACCACTAGATCATTTTTTAAGTCAGTAGAAATTCGTAGCGCACTGTTTTGAACAGCCTGTTCATTACTTGCAACATAATCAATAAGGTTTGACTGAGAGTCTATTAATGCAGACATGACTTCCCAGCGCTGGTTTAGGTTAGCGGTCATTTTCCTTAGCGCGGCGCGGTAGCGTCGAATGGTGCGTTTCATCGATTTCTGAGCACTTTGTACTTGATTATCATACGTACGCATATTCGTGAGATGCATTTCAAGAATGTTAAGCTCTTTCTCAACTTTTATAATGATCACTCTCTCTGTATCAGGAGTGATACGACTGCGTACAGAGGCCGCCATTTTGCCTGCTCTTAGATACGTTTCGCGGATAAAGTGCATCGTATCTAGATCATTCGAGTTAGGCGCTGGCGAAGTGTTAAGCGTTTGATTGACAAAATGTTTGGTAAGCTCTGCGTCTAGGGCATCAATCTCTCTTTCTAGTTGCTCATCAATCACTGATAGCTCTTTCAGAATGCGATTAAGTGTTACGGAGTTACCAATAAAGCGATGGAAATCAACGATAAAGTCATCCATCTTTAAAACGAAATTTGAGTCGTCGGATAAGGCTCTAATCTTTTGCAATTGCTCGTCGATATTAAAGCCTTGTTCTGACAAGATATCTTCATCATAAAGAAAGGTTTGTTCCAGAAGCTTCACTCGTGATGAAAGCTCGAAGATTTCACGGCTTACAACAGAATTTACAGTCAGCTCTTGGATATGGCGCGCTGACTCCTGCTCTAAAAGAGCCTCTATGGAAAATAAAGAGCGTATTAAAAAACCGATCCCAAGCCCAAATACTGAGAACAAGACAATGACTGTTAACGCAAATCGGGCGCTTAGGCTCACTCTTTTAAAGATCATTTCCAGATCCTCTTATAGGCCTCTCGATATGAATTCTTCGGATCATATACACCAATATTCCTGTCTATGGCTTCAACATTTTCGTTTACGATCAAGTGAACAGGAGCATTATATCCACTAGGGGGCAAGCGATTAAATGCGCGATTAAATTCGTCTACGATTTGCCAGCCTTGCATAAAAAGGGGTTCTGGTACAGTAGCAAGCTGAAAAGATTGATTTCGGATCCGGTGGTAGGCTTCAACGCTCCCGTCGCCTGCAGAAATACTTTTTGGAAGTAGGTGTTGGTTTTGCCCTGAAGCGATTAAAGAGGGTATGGCAAAATCAATATACAGGTCATTGATCACCAGAAAGTGCGTAATCTGTCTAGGGTATTGCTTGAGTAGTCGAGCAATCGTAGTGGGAAGCTCGTTCGCTATATTGTCCAGCGGAATGTCTTCTATGGATAGCAACTCACAACGCTTACATTGGTCGATGGTTGACGCCATACTTTGTGCTTTAAGCTGCGCAATACTGTAATTAGAATCAGTAAAAATCACCACTTTCGCGTACTCTTTTGCATCGACAATTGCCAATGCAGCAGCAATGGCTCCAACTTCCTCTGCGTTGGTGGTGATATTTGTGAAAAGGCCAAGCTCTGGGTGGTTATTGAGATCATTGACCGCGTGCCAACCAATCACTGTGATGCCAAGTGCTTTCGCTTTTTGCAGGGCTTGCTCATGGTATTTAGCGTCAATTCCACCTAAAACAATACCATCTGGTTGTAATGCCAGAGCTCGGTTAATTGCGGCAGCTTGACGTAATTTCGAGCCATTTCCATCCAGTAAACGTAGATTCCAATCCAGCTCAGTTATGGCGTTTGTCATGCCTTTTGCAACGCTGCTTACGCCATCGTTCCGTAAATCTGAGGCGATAAAAATAATTTGTTTTCCGGCGAGTGATTTAGGCCCTGAAGTGGGGCCTGTCCATTGTGAATCTTCTTGAATGGCAAACGCTACTTTTTCTACTAAGTCTGTGAAGTTGTCAGTCTTGGCAAGGGCCAGTGAACTGTGCTGCATCAGCAAGACTGCTAAAAAGGGAATGATGAATAGAGCTTTGAGTAATGTACGTCGTATCACGGTTACAAACCCTTACCTTTTTAAGTTAATGTAATAAGGAAATTCCGTGTACCTTTTGACTATATTGTATGCGTTAAAAACTGATTTGACTGTTTTTGTAGGAACGATAAATGTCTAAATTTGTAAAAGGAATGCTTTTGATAGCCTTAATGCCTTGTTTTGGTATGGCAGCAGATTCTGCTTTGCAAAGTGACGATGTAAAGCCTTACTTTCTTCCTGAGGAACTCAATTCTCCCGGGGTGCTGAATTCGTTTCAAGAACTAGTCAGCGCGCCCGCAGTACCTTTAAAAGATACTCAAAAACGTCTGGTTAACATTGCACTGATTTATCCAAGTAGTGATTTGTCTGACTTTTGGACCCGTAATTTTCAAGCTTTGACGGCGCGTCTTAACGATCTAAATATTGACTTCCAAGTGGACGAATACAGTTCTCGTCAGCTTGAGCATTCTCTTCAGACTCGATACACAGAAGAGGTGCTCGCTAAAGCAGACCATTATGATTACGTCATTTTTGGCCCTTCAGAGCTATTAGTCCAAACAGACAATATACAAAAACTGTCGGCATCATCTGAATTTCAAACTTATATTTGGGCTTTTCACACGCCTTATAAAGACTGGCAGTATCAGCCTGACGCATGGTTTGATTTCTCCAGCTCAGCGGGCGCTAAGGTGTTGTGCAAATTTATGATCGAACGTTTAGGGCATGACGTATATTTTGCCATGAACCGTGGCATACCAGGTATCACGGATGACCAACGCTCTGGAGAGTTTAAAGAGTGCGTCGAAGCCCAAGGTGACTGGTTGAATTTGTATGAACATTTTGGACAGTATCAAGCGGGTGGTGGGGTAGATGGTGCCTCGTTGGTAACAGAGAGTTTCCCCGAAGTTACTATGTTGCATAATGCCAATACTGCCATGACACTTGGTGTATTAAGGTATTTGAAAAAACACCAACTTTTGAACCAACTCTATGTCACTGGATGGGGTGGTACTGCTGCTGAAATTGATCAAATTAAGCAAGGGTATCTTAATGCGACACCCATGCGTATGGGGGACGATGTGGGAGTGGCGACCGCTGAAGCGATTAAGCTAACACTGGAAAATAAGATTGATCAAGTTCCAAAAATTTATCTCGGACGTATTCAAATCGTAGACGATCAAATGTCGAATGAAGAGATTAACAAACTGACAGACGAAGCGTTTCGATACTCAGGACATATTGATCAATAAGCTTTTTTGCAAGGTCTAATGCGCTGTTTTGTTATTTGCTGAGAGGGCTGGGTTTGCAATCATGAGTAGGTGTTGAATCTACTCGGAGCTTTGCCCATGGCAAAACCTAATAACAATAATTACCCACACTTGTTTCAACCGCTTGATCTAGGATTTACGACACTTAAAAATCGTATCTTGATGGGATCGATGCATACCGGTTTGGAAGAAAAAGACCGCACAGGTGAGCGTTTAGCCGCCTTTTACCGCGCCCGTGCCAAAGGTGGCGTCGGGCTGATCGTAACAGGTGGCTTTAGTCCTAACGCAGAAGGCTCTCCGTACCCATTTCCTTATGAACCGCTGCGCCTACCTGTTCATCAATGTATTACTGATGCAGTGCATGAAGAAGGTGGCAAAATTTGTCTGCAAATCCTTCACACAGGGCGTTATGCCTACCATCCAAACCTTGTTGCGCCTTCACCTATCACTGCTCCGATTAACCGTTTTGAGCCTCACGCGCTGAGTTCAGAGCAAATCGAGAAGCAAGTGCAAGACTTTGTTGATACCGCTTTGTTTGCTCGCACGGCTGGTTACGATGGCGTGGAAATCATGGCGTCTGAGGGCTATTTGCTAAACGAATTTTTAGTCAAACGCACCAACCATAGGGAGGATGAATGGGGTGGGGAGTTCACGAATCGCATTCGCTTTCCCGTTGATGTAGTTCGTCGCATTCGAGCTGCCGTAGGCGAGCACTTTATAATTATTTTCCGTTTATCCATGTTGGACTTGGTTGAGCAAGGCTCTTCGTTTGAGGAGATTGTTGCACTGGGGCAGGCAGTTGAGCAGGCGGGCGCAACCATCATCAATACTGGTATTGGCTGGCATGAAGCCCGCGTACCGACCATCGCCACTTGTGTCCCTAGAGCGGGATTCAGTTGGGTGACTAAAGCTTTTAAAGACCACTTTTCTATCCCCGTGATCGCCACCAATCGCATTAACACGCCTGATATTGCTGAGCAAGTATTAGCTCGTGGTGATTCTGATATGGTGTCTATGGCGCGGCCATTCCTCGCGGATCCTGAGTTTGTGAACAAGGCCGAGCGAGGGCAAGCGGAGCGCATTAACACTTGTATCGGTTGTAACCAAGCCTGCTTAGATCATGTATTCGAAGGTAAAGTAGCGAGTTGCCTCGTCAATCCTTATGCCTGCCATGAAACGGAATTGGTCGTTCAGCCAGCAGAAACAGCTCGTAGGATCGCTGTTGTCGGCGCTGGGCCAGCGGGACTTGCTGCGGCTGTGACGGCTGCAGAACGGGGCCATCAAGTGACCTTGATCGACGCGAACGACCGTGTTGGTGGGCAATTTAATGTTGCCAAAACCATCCCAGGAAAATCCGAATTCTCAGAAACATTGCGCTATTTTTCTACGCGACTGAAAGAATTAGGGGTAGAGGTTCGTCTAAATACTAAAGTAGACGCCAGTACCCTAAATGCTATGTCTGTTGATCATGTGCTATTGGCCACGGGTATTCGCCCTAGAGTGCCTGAGCTGGAGGGCGTTGGTCATGAGAAAGTGCTTTCGTACCTCGACGTTCTGAAAGATCGAGTCAACGTTGGTAAAACTGTAGCGATTATTGGTGCCGGAGGCATTGGCTTTGATACGGCTGAGTTCTTGCTAAATGAAGCCGACGAGACGACCACGGTTGAACAATTTGCTCAGCAGTGGGGTATTGATCAAACCTTACAAGCGCGAGGCGGATTAGCCGCTGAATCCAGTCAACCAATGATGGAGTCGGCACGTAAGATTTATCTACTGCAACGCAAGCGCAGTAAGCCTGGGGCAGGACTCGGTAAGACAACTGGTTGGATACATCGAGCGCAATTGAAACAGCATGGCGTTGAGATGTGGTCAGGCTGTCAGTATCAGCGAATTGATGACTCGGGACTGTGGATCGAACGTGATGAACAGAGCCTTTGTTTAGCGGTTGATCATGTCATTTTATGTGCGGGTCAAGAGCCTGATCGCACCCTAGTCGATGGGTTGGAGTTGCCTTACACCCTGATCGGTGGTGCAGACGTTGCCAAAGAATTGGATGCGAAACGAGCTATTGCCCAGGGAACAAAAGTCGCTTTGCAAATTTAAAAGAGGACGATACCAGTCCTCTTCCTACTCAACGATACAGAGTAATGAATAAGAGGACAGGTTATGAAACAGCTTCTTTTAACCAGTGCCGTGACATTCGCGGCACTGAATATGACTACCCCAACTATGGCGCAAGAGCAAAGCTTGATTGTTGCTGGCGGCTGCTTTTGGTGTGTCGAATCCGACTTTGAAAGCATTGAAGGTGTCACCGATGTAGTGTCAGGCTACATCGGTGGACACGTTGCCAACCCGACTTATCAGCAGGTTTCGAGCAAAAAAACAGGGCATTACGAAGCCGTCAAAATCACCTTTGACGATGACGTCGTTAGCCTACGAGAACTCACCGATTATTTTTGGTTAACCATCGATCCAACCGACGCAACAGGACAATTCTGCGATAAAGGTGATCCTTATCGCACCGGCTTGTTTTATCAAAATGCGCAACAGCACGACGTGTTTAAAGCCTCACTCGCAAGCACTGCTAAGAACAAACCTTTTGACGCCGACATCGTCACCGAAATCCTCCCTGCAAGCACCTTCTACTTGGCCGAAGACTACCACCAAGACTACTACCTGAAAAACAACCTTCGTTACAAGTTCTACCGCTTCAACTGCGGGCGGGATGCACGCATCGAAGAGCTATGGGGGAGCGTGGCGAGTAAACAATCTCAAAAATGATTATTCTGAGATGATATAGCACTTAAGTATGACTTGTTGACATAGACAGCCTTAGACGACTGTGACAGTCTAACTGCACGGTGAGCTAAGCATTGAATCGTCAAAGGAATATATAGGGTGCTTTAATGGAATATTATGCCTATTGGGGAAAAGCCCAGAAGAATGAACTAGACAGCAAAGGTGATCCTTATCACTTATTAGCGTTTCACAGTTTGGATGTAGCTGCTGTGGGTAAAGTGTTGCTCACACAAAACAAAGCGTTAACTAAGAATATTGCGTCATTTCTTGAGCTAGACGAAGAAGCGTTTATTTCACTATTTATCTTTTGTTTGTTGCTCCATGACTTAGGTAAATTTGCGTCGGCCTTTCAGGCTTTATTCAAAGATGAGTCTGGTTTTCTATTTAATGCTAATCCCACATGGCACTACAACAGCAAAGAGCATCGTCATGATCAGCTGGGCTTATTTTTCTGGCATGAGCTTAGAGAATTAGAAGAGCTGTTCCCGCTCTCTCTTTCAGATAGTGAAGAAGCGCAGGCTTTTGAAACATTCTCAGTATTGATGGAGTGCAGTTTAGGGCATCACGGAAAGCCGATTCGGTTTGATAAGCCCAGCGATCTAAAACGTTATATTCAAAAGCACAATGTCTCGGCGGCAAAGTCTTTTGTTTTAGATGCTTATCATTTGATCAAACCGTCAATTCTATTCGAAAAGTTTCTTGATGCTTCATGGCGTGCACGTCTGAAGCAGGTGAGTTGGTTGCTTGCAGGAGTTGCTGTGTTAGCTGACTGGATGGGATCTGATCGAGCCTATTTTCCATATCGCTCTAAGCCTGTTGAGGCTCTAGGTGATTATTGGGAAGACGCACTGGCAAATGCTCAACGAGCTTGGCAAGCAGCTGGGTTAAGCAGTAGTGCTTCGATAAAACCTTTTCAGTCGGTGCAGGCTCAATTTGGCTTTTCACCAACGCCTCTGCAGGCTTGGGCTGAAAGTGTAGATATTGATGATTCACCACAGCTTTTTATCCTCGAGGACGTTACCGGGAGCGGTAAGACCGAAGCTGCTCAAGTGTTATTACATCGATTACTCGAAGCAGGGGCTGCTGATGGCTTTTATTTTGGTCTGCCAACCATGGCGACCTCTAATGCAATGTATCAGCGTGTGCTCGATCATTATTCATTCATGTTCCAAGATCATTCAGCTTTACCGAGCATTGTGTTAGCGCATGGCGCTCGTGATATGAACGAACAGTTCCAAGCCACCCTCATGTCTGAAGGTAGTAGTGAAACAAGTTATACCCGCGATGATCAAACTGCGACCGCTCAATGTAGCCAATGGTTAGGGGATTCGCGTAAGAAAGCTCTATTAGCACCGATTGGTGTTGGCACATTAGATCAAACTTTATTGGCAGTTTTACCGCGTCGTCATCAATCTTTGCGGTTATTGGGGCTACACCGAAAAGTATTGGTATTCGATGAGGTACATGCGGCTGATGAGTATATGTTTGAACTGCTCGAAAGTTTGCTATCACTGCATCTGCATTTTGGTGGTAGCGCTATTTTATTAACAGCAACTCTTTCTCAACAGCAGCGTCAGCGTCTCACAGATGTTTGGCTCAACGCTTCGGCTCACTCAGGTAAACAGCTAGAACAAACACATTTTCCTTTAGCGACTAAAGTCTCGCTTTCTAGCGAGCAGTCTTTACTAGAACAGCCGCTAGATAGCCGAGAAGATGTAAGCCGTTCGGTAGCTGTGCACTTTATTGATAAGAAAGACACGGTCGTTGAAAAGGTTGTTCAAGCAGCGAGGGCTGGTGAATGTGTTGTCTGGGTTCGTAATTCAGTAGACGATGCTATAAGTGCTTACACTGAAATCCGCGAGCAATTGGATAATCCAGATAATGCGCTCTTATTTCACAGCCGCTTTACATTGAGTGATCGTCAAACTATCGAGTACAAGGTGCTAAATTGGTTTGGTAAGCACAGTGACGCTCAAGCTCGACATGGCAAAGTGTTAGTGGCGACTCAAGTCTTTCAAGAAAGTTTGGACGCGGATGCGGATCTCATGATTTCCGATCTTTGCCCGATTGACGACCTTATACAGCGGGCTGGGCGTTTACAACGCCATACTCGCAATGCTCAGCGTGAACGAGAGCTCGGCATCCGCGATACGCGACCTGCGCCATTGCTGTACGTTCATGCACCAGCTTGGTCTGATGATCCTAGTGCGCATTGGTTGAGAGATGTTTTGCCTAGTGCGCAAGCAGTGTATCGCTCACCCGGTAGACTGTGGTTAGGGATGAAGACGTTAAGAGAGTTGGGCGGTATTCATATGCCGGAAAAAGCCCGCGATCTAATTGAGGCTGTGTACTCTCCAGAAGCTCAAATGCAGATCCCAAAAGCACTAGAGGAAGCAGAATTAGAAGCCGTTGGAGAGCAAGTTAGTAAAGTCAGTGCCGCTAAATTCAATCGGCTCCAGTGGCAAGATTATGGTTACAGCGCTCAAAGCAATCAACAATGGTACGACGATCAAACGGATATCAGCACGCGCTACAGCAACCTAGAATACGAAAATATTTTACTACTTAAACGTGATGGTAAAGGGGAGCTGGTGCCCTATGCTAATCAGCCTAAATTTGCTGTGCCGTTGAGTACTTTCAAAGTACTGAAAAGTAAGTTTGCGGATCAAATGACTCAAATCAGTGAAGAAGAGGGGCTTGCTTTGGAGATGCGCTATCCTAGTGCTAAATACCTTCAACCATGGCTCAACAGTGACGATCCGAATTTTAGTTATAGCGATGTGTTTGGTTTTCAACAATTCAATGAAAAGGATGCCTAATGAACTTAGTAAAAGACCCATGGTTGCCGATGCGAATGCGCGACGGCTCGGTGCAGTCGCTGCCGATTAGTCAGATTAGTGCAGATAGCGTAGTGGATTTTGCTTTGCCACGTGCAGACTTCCAAGGTGCGGCTTATCAGTTTGCAATTGGATTGTTACAGACAGCCTTTGCTCCTAAAGACTCAACGCAGTGGGTAGAGCGATTTAAGCAAGCACCTACTGAGCAGGAGCTTGAGCAAGCTTTGCAAGCAGTGGAGCATGCTTTTAATGCCGAGGGTGATGGCCCCCTGTTTATGCAAGACTTTGAATCACTCTCTGAGCAAAAGCCCTCAAATATTGCAGGACTACTGATCGACGCGCCAGGTGAAAACGGCATCAAGAACAACACTGATCACTTTATTAAACGTGGTGTGTGCGATCAGATGTCGTTAGAAATGGCCTTGTTAGCGCTATTCACTCTTCAAATCAACGCACCCTCAGGTGGTGCAGGGCATCGCGTAGGGCTACGTGGCGGTGGGCCGTTAACGTCTCTCGTGATACCGGCAGATTCGGATGCATCTTTGTGGCAAAAGCTTTGGCTCAATGTGATCAATCGCGAGAGCTGGGTCTATGATGCCCCTGATTTTAGTGATGGCTCAGTGTTTCCTTGGTTAGCTCCGACACGCACTAGCGAAAAGAAAGGCTCCGAAGTCCTTCACGATCATGTACATCCATTGCATATGTTCTGGGCCATGCCACGACGTATTCGTTTAGAAGTGCGAAACCAAGAAGGGACATGTGCGATTACTGGTCAGATGACGAGTAACGTTGTAAGTGACTATCGTACGCAAAACTACGGTTACAACTACTCGGGTAATTGGGCGCATCCGTTAACGCCTTATAAAAGCGATCCGAAAAAGCCCGATAGTGATTGGCTATCGGCTAAAGGTCAGCCAGGAGGGATTCAATACAAGATTTGGGATGCCTTGGCTTTTTCTAGTGAGGCAAATGCGCAGCGATGCGCAGCAGTGATTAGCCACTTTGAAAATGTGAGTGCTGCCAATCGCCGAGCATTTAAAAATGTTGTCACCAGTCTCTGGGTGTTTGGCTATGACATGGACAATATGAAGCCCCGTGGCTGGTACAGCACGACTATGCCTTTGTTTCAATTCGATCCTGAACAACAAACGGATCTTCTATTAGAGGTTAAGCGTTTACAAAAGCTTTCTGGAGACGCTTTGTGGCATTTACGCACACAAGTAAAAGCCGCGTGGTTTGAAAGCCCAGGTGATGCTAAGGGTGATATGTCTTTCATCGATTTGGAATTTTGGCAGCGCAGTGAGGCAAGTTTCTTTAGCGCTATCTCACAATTAATGGATGCTGTAGACGATGGCTCGGAAGTTTTACCTAGCGCCACTGCAAAAGTATGGCTCGGCCAATTGCAGCATACAGTCCTAGATTTATTTGACGAGTATGCGCTTTCGGAGCTTGGCTCGGAGCGAACCATGCTCAAACGAATCGAAGCTCGACGAGCATTGTGTGGCTGGTTGTTTGGTGGCAAAGATATCAAAACCTTTAAAAAAGATTATCGGATAGAGCAACAACAGGAGGTGATGCCATGAGTGGAATAAAACAATATGAACATACCGTCCTACGCTGGTGGCAGAGTATGTTTGAAGACTCTGCCACATTAAAAGCTAAGGGCAATGTGCCAGCGCCAACGTCTCACAAAGCTCAACTGAAGCGATGCGACAGCGCAGATGCAGTAATGCTACAAGAAGGCTTTCGCATGCTTTGGTTAGAATTGTTAAATCAAGGTCTTGAAGACTCATCACAAAACCTTGAAGCATGGGCGACTGTCGCTGCAGTACTGGTACATATCAAGCAAGATAATGGCGAGAAGCTGGCGTCCCAAGCAGGCAAAAAGGTAAACAAACATGGCGAGCCTGCTGAAAAATCGATTGTTAGTGAGCTTCGTTTTGCCAAGCTACAAAACGCCCCAACACCAGATGACTTCCTCAAGCGTATACGTCGTATTGTACTGCAATTAGATGGCAAAGCATCACCCACAAAAGTGGCTGATGACATATTGCAATGGTTTGATGAATTCTACGCATGGTCACCGCGTAAAGCGGATAAGCGCATTAGCGTGCGTTGGGCGATGGACTACTACCAAGCTGCTAACCAAAAATCTTCTAAATCTAAAACTGCTTAAAAAGGAATTTTCCATGAGTCAATTTATCCAACTTCACTTCCTAACCTCTTACGCACCATCTAATTTAAACCGTGATGACTTAGGGCGCCCAAAAACTGCAAAAATGGGCGGTTTTGATCGCTTGCGTGTTAGCTCACAAAGCTTGAAACGTAACTGGCGTTGCTCCGAAATCTTTGAAGAGTCTATGGCAAATAACCTTGGCAAGCGCACAAAACGTTTTGGCGGCGAAGTTTTTAAAGCTCTAGTTGAGAAAGGCGTAACCGAAAAGAACGCTCAAAAATTGGCGGCCAGTATTGCCGGTGTATTTGGTAAAGGTAAAAAGGATTCGCTTGAAATTGAGCAGTTAGCGCATATCAGTCCAGAAGAGCAACAAGCTGCCTTGGACTTGGCTGTTGTATTAGCAGAAGAAAGCCGCGAGCCAACTAAAGATGAGCTAGATTTGCTACGCCATAACCAAAGTGCGGTGGATATTGCACTGTTTGGTCGTATGTTGGCCTCTAGCCCAGCTTTTAATGTTGAAGCTGCTTGCCAAGTGGCCCATGCGTTAAGTGTTCATAGTGTAGTAGTGGAAGATGATTACTTCACTGCCGTAGACGATCTAAACGATGGTAAGGAAGATTCAGGCTCTTCTCATATCGGTGAATCTGGCTTTGCTGCGGCACTGTTTTACAGCTATGTTTGCATCAATAAAACTCAACTTATCGAGAATTTGGATGGCAACGAAGCTCTAGCAAACCAAGCTATTCAAGCTTTGACTGAAGCTGCGGTAAAAGTATCGCCAAAGGGCAAGCAAAACAGCTTTGCGTCACGCGCCTACGCGAGCTATGTACTGGCTGAAAAAGGTGAGCAACAACCGCGTTCCTTGTCCGCAGCTTTTCTAAAACCAATAAAAGGCGAAGATCAAGCGTTACTGGCGATTAGTGCATTAGAAAAGCAAACCGAGAATTTTGACAAGGTATACGGCCAGTGTGCGGATGCTCGTTATAGTATCAATGCAGTCGTTGGTGAAGGTTCATTTGATGAACTGAAAGCATTCGTTGCTAATTAATAGCTGGGGTGCAGATCATGAAAGACTATTTGGTATTTCAACTCTATGGACCTATGGCAAGCTGGGGCCAGCCAGCCGTAGGTGGCGATCGGGCGACACATATGTCGCCTACCCGCTCAGCTATTTTAGGGCTATTAGGAGCAGCTTTGGGGATTAAGCGTGAAGAGGAAGATCGCCTCCAAGCTCTACATCAAAGTGTGCTGGTTGCGACCAAGCAACTGACACCGACCAGTTTGCTACGTGACTACCATACCAGCCAAGTGCCTGCTCGTAACAACAAGTACGTTTATCGTACACGTAAAAACGAGCTGCTTGATGAATCAAAGGATAAATTAAATACTATTTTGTCCACGCGAGATTATCGTTGTGATGGTTTATGGGTGGTGGCGCTTTCTTTAACTGAAACGGCCACTATTACATTGGATGCACTTCGGCATGTGCTTATTCGTCCCGTGTTTACTTTGTATTTAGGGCGTAAGTCTTGTCCGGTTTCTGCGCCCTTATGCCCCGTATTAGTAGTTGATAGCGAATTGAAAGACGCCTTAGACCAAGATTTTCCAGAGCTAACACCAGAGGGCGTTTCAGATAACACTTGGTTGCGACGTAGCCGGGCGTTTACCTATACATGGGAAGGTGACATTTCTGAGATTCAAGGCGATACAGTTATGACTACGCACCCATGGGATGATCCGGTTAGTCGAACTCGATGGCAATTTCAACAACGTGCGATGCATCAAGTCACAACTCGGGCTTCTGAAACTAGCAAGGAGGTATAAATGTATTTATCAAAGATATCTTTGCAATCGTCAGATCAAGCGCGATTGTTACTAGCAGGTTTCGGGAATAAAGGTGTTTACTCTTCGCATCAAATTTTATGGCAATTATTTACTAACGATGAAGCTCGTTCGTTTTTATTTCGAGAAGAGCAAGACGATCAAGGGCGTCCGGTATTTTATGTCCAATCTGAAAACGAACCCGAAGTGGATAGCAGTTGTTTCAAAGTGCAGAGCAAGCGCTTTGAGCCAAAGTTGTATTCGGGTCAAAGGCTTAGTTTTACCTTAAGAGCCAACCCGACAATTACGGTTAAAAATGCGCAAGGTAAAAACCAGCGTCACGATGTCATGATGCACGCGAAACGAAATGCTAAACAGGAAGGTATTACTGACCCCGAGGAAATTAAAGAATTGATGGAGCAAGCTGCTCAACAGTGGTTAGTAGCATCGGATCGGCTTCAGGATTGGGGGATCACGCTTGATTCGCTACCATTTATTAAAAGTTATCAGCAACACCGTTCTAGAAAATCTTCTGATACGACGATTCAATTCTCAAGTGTCGATTATGAAGGGGTTCTGACAGTGCAAGATCCAAATCGTTTCGTAGGCAAGCTCAAGCAAGGTGTCGGGAAATCAAAAGCGCTTGGCTGTGGACTTATGTTAATCAAACCAATATAGCCATTTTAATATGAACTTAAGGACAAGATCATGACACCAAAATTGCAAGTTTTAGAGCAGGAGATACGTACTCTCACCAAGGATGGTGTGGAGTACATCTGCATTACAGACATTGCTCGCTATAAAAATCCTAGTAGAACCGGGGTAATTATTGGGAACTGGCTAAGAAACCGTAACACTTTAGAGTTTCTTGGTATCTGGGAGAGATTGAATAATGAAGCATTTAATGTCATCGAATTCGATGACATTAAAAAGGAAGCAGGACTCAACAGTTTCACGATAACGGTGACGGAGTGGGCTGTCAAAACATCAGCTATGGGACTTATTTCTAAAGCGGGGCGTTACGGTGGTACGTACGCTCAAAAAGACATAGCATTTGAGTTCGCAAGCTGGGTGTCGGTCGAATTCAAACTATATTTAATTAAAGAGTTCCAACGTCTCAAGGAAAGAGAGCATCAAACCTTAGGTTGGGATATTCGCCGAAATTTAGCCAAAGTTAACTACTTGATTCACACTGATGCGATTAAGGAAAACCTTATTCCTGATACCTTGTCAGCCTCTCAAATTCGGTTTGTATACGCTAGTGAAGCCGATGTTCTAAATATGGCGTTATTTGGAACTACCGCAAAGCAATGGCGTGATGCAAATCCTTCAACTCTGGGAAATGTTAGAGATCATGCCAATGTTCACCAGCTAGTGTGTTTAGCGAACTTGGAATCTCTAAACGCACATTTTATTGAACAGGGAGTCCCCCAATCTGAAAGACTAGTGAAACTAAACGAGTTAGCGATACGTCAGATGAGTATTCTAAGTAACTCACAGTTAAAACTGATGGACTCTGAGGCGTAAAACGATGAGTAGTTTTATCCCGCTAAATCCCATCCCGATTAAAAATCGCGTTTCGATGATCTTTCTACAATACGGTCAACTGGACGTCAAAGACGGCGCGTTCGTCTTGATTGATGTAAATGGTGTGCGTACCCATATTCCGGTGGGCTCGGTAGCATGCATTATGTTAGAGCCGGGCACACGGGTGTCCCATGCAGCAGTTAAGCTCGCCGCCACAGTGGGCACATTGCTGGTTTGGGTTGGTGAAGCGGGTGTGAGGTTATATGCCTCAGGGCAGCCTGGTGGTGCGCGCTCGGATCGTCTTCTATATCAAGCTAAACTCGCTTTAGATGAGAATTTAAGACTTAAAGTGGTGCGTAAAATGTTCGAACTACGCTTTGGGGAAGAACCGCCAAGCCGTCGTTCTGTGGAACAGTTGCGTGGTATTGAAGGCGCGCGTGTAAGGGAGACCTATAAGCTACTGGCGAAGCGTTACGGTGTGGATTGGCGGGGGCGCCGTTATGATCCTAAAGATTGGGAAAAAGGCGACACCGTAAACCAATGTATTAGTGCTGCAACTTCATGTCTTTATGGTATCACGGAAGCGGCCGTACTAGCCGCAGGATACGCACCAGCGATTGGCTTCGTTCATACAGGTAAGCCTTTGTCTTTTGTTTACGATATTGCTGACATTATTAAGTTCGATTCGGTCGTTCCCAAGGCATTTGAAATAGCATCGAAAGGTACTCACCAACCTGATAAAGATGTGCGTATTGCCTGTCGCGATATTTTTCGAAGTTCCAAAGTGTTAGATCGGCTAATTCCATTGATTGAGGAGGTACTTTCAGCTGGCAGAATAGAGCCTCCCGAACCACCTAAAGACAGCCAGCCTCCTGCGATTCCTGAACCAGAATCGTTAGCAGACAGTGGGCATCGCAGTCACTAGAGGAGGGAAGTTTATGAGTATGCTGGTAGTAGTAACAGAAAGCGTTCCAGATAGATTAAGGGGGCGTTTAGCTATTTGGTTACTCGAGATTCGCGCAGGTGTTTATATCGGCGATACCTCACGCAAAATACGTGAAATGATTTGGGAGCAAGTCAACGCATTAGCCGAGCAAGGAAATGTGGTAATGGCTTGGGCTACTAATACTGAATCGGGTTTTGAGTTCCAAACTTATGGCGAAAATAGACGAATTCCAGTGGACCTAGATGGGCTTCGTCTGGTGTCATTCTTGCCTCAGAAATAGTTAACATAATGATTTCTATGGATTTTTGGTGGAATTTAGATTTTTAAAAGTCTTTCGAATTAAACTCTTTACAATCAATTAGTTATAGATCTTTAAAAACTTGATATGAGCATTAAATCTTGGTGGATTTTTTTGTGAGATATATTCCTTTATAAAACAATCATCTACACTAAGAGCGTTCCCCGAGCACTCGGGGATTAACCGCATTCTTGGTTACAAACCATTTCACTCACTAAAGCGTTCCCCGAGCACTCGGGGATTAACCGTTGATTATATGACAAATTCAAATATAACTCTAGCGTTCCCCGAGCACTCGGGGATTAACCGCATATTTTTCTGTAGAGTTTATTCGCTTCATCGCGTTCCCCGAGCACTCGGGGATTAACCGGCTCTTTGCTGTTGTTCTAATAACTCTGAAATGCGTTCCCCGAGCACTCGGGGATTAACCGGAATGGCGACAGGCATTATTTTTTAAACAAAAGCGTTCCCCGAGCACTCGGGGATTAACCGGCGGTTACATTGTCAGGCACAGGAGCAGGGGCGCGTTCCCCGAGCACTCGGGGATTAACCGTCAGTGAACGACGTGGCAAGCTCTCCACTACCGCGTTCCCCGAGCACTCGGGGATTAACCGCGGGGCAGAAGCTACGCAAGAAGAAACCGACACGCGTTCCCCGAGCACTCGGGGATTAACCGCATTTGTAAGATTTTCTGTTTCATTGATTCCAGCGTTCCCCGAGCACTCGGGGATTAACCGCACCAATATCAATTACAGCATCATCTTCTAGGGCGTTCCCCGAGCACTCGGGGATTAACCGCACCAATATCAATTACAGCATCATCTTCTAGGGCGTTCCCCGAGCACTCGGGGATTAACCGATGAATGTAAATCTAGCGGTGATAAAGCAGGGGCGTTCCCCGAGCACTCGGGGATTAACCGCGTCGTAAATTCACTAAGACAGCAACGGGTGCGCGTTCCCCGAGCACTCGGGGATTAACCGCGTCGCTGGTTCCATTTTGTTGTCGGACTTGATGCGTTCCCCGAGCACTCGGGGATTAACCGATGCGACTGATTTCGTAAGACGCGTATTTCGAGCGTTCCCCGAGCACTCGGGGATTAACCGTGGGCGCTTAAGTACGGCTGGTCACGCGATCTGCGTTCCCCGAGCACTCGGGGATTAACCGATCGCCTACAGCCCTAAAGACGGTGCCAACCCGCATTCCCCGAGCACTCGGGGATTAACCGAAGACATTGTTGCAACAGCATCTGTTTATCGTGCGTTCCCCGAGCACTCGGGGATTAACCGTGTGATGTCGTAACCCAATCGGTGAGACGCGGCGCGTTCCCCGAGCACTCGGGGATTAACCGTAACCCAAATCTTGAATCACTTCACGCATCATGCGTTCCCCGAGCACTCGGGGATTAACCGTTTTCTGGAATATAGCGCTTTGACTTAACGAGGCGTTCCCCGAGCACTCGGGGATTAACCGGGAGGCATTGGGGACACAGCAATTTCTACATTGCGTTCCCCGAGCACTCGGGGATTAACCGTGGAACGATTCAGTTTTATGACAACCGAGCTTGCGTTCCCCGAGCACTCGGGGATTAACCGTAACCCAAATCTTGAATCACTTCACGCATCATGCGTTCCCCGAGCACTCGGGGATTAACCGTTTTCTGGAATATAGCGCTTTGACTTAACGAGGCGCTCCCCGAGCACTCGGGGATTAACCGGGAGGCATTGGGGACACAGCAATTTCTACATTGCGTTCCCCGAGCACTCGGGGATTAACCGTGTACGCCGCTAGTTTGGCAGTGCCGGACATTGCGTTCCCCGAGCACTCGGGGATTAACCGGGAATCAATACCGAGTGGGTGCGAAATCACTTGCGTTCCCCGAGCACTCGGGGATTAACCGCAGAAGCAAGCAGGCGCACAGGTTATCTACCAGCGTTCCCCGAGCACTCGGGGATTAACCGCCGACACCCTCAACCCAGAGCGACCTGATGCTGCGTTCCCCGAGCACTCGGGGATTAACCGGTGGAGAAAATGGATAAGACAACGAAAATGATGCGTTCCCCGAGTACTCGGGGATTAACCGACTACAACGAACAACGAGGAAAACCGCACACAGCGTTCCCCGAGCACTCGGGGATTAACCGTTCTGCCACTTCGATTTGCGATCATCAACTTGCGCGTTCCCCGAGCACTCGGGGATTAACCGTTTGTAACCTCGAATGAAGATGGAACATTAATGCGTTCCCCGAGCACTCGGGGATTAACCGGAGGCCGCTAGATGAAACGCTTTCTAATGTGTGCGTTCCCCGAGCACTCGGGGATTAACCGCGGAAATTTATCGCGCTCCATGACATCGTTGAGCGTTCCCCGAGCACTCGGGGATTAACCGTAGACCAGACTTTGGCGCCGATCCGTGAACGTGCGTTCCCTGAGCACTCGGGGATTAACCGTAGACCAGACTTTGGCGCCGATCCGTGAACGTGCGTTCCCCGAGCACTCGGGGATTAACCGTCTATATATTACTCTGGGACTGACTGTAAAGAGCGTTCTCCTAGCACTCGGGGATTATTAACGGCCGCAGCTAAGGGGCATACTAGTAGGTCAAATCCTTTCTTTGTTGGTAATTAGTCTTAATTATCTGGCTGTTTTCATAAGCATTGTATCTTTGCAAAACAGGTTTATACTGTATTTATATACAGTATTTTTTGGGTGGTTGTATGCGTGTAACGTATTTGGGTTCAGCTGAGTCGTCTGGTTTTTTTGCGGCGAAGCAGATGAAGATGCCGCTTTATGTGGAGTCGGTGTCGGCGGGTTTTCCATCGCCTGCTCAGGATTTTGTGGAATGCTCGTTGGATTTGAATGAGTTGTGTATTCAGCATCCGAGTGCGACGTTTTTTGTGCGGGCGCAGGGGGATTCTATGGTGGATGCTGGGATTCATTCTGGGGATGTGTTGGTGGTGGATCGGTCATTGACGGCGAAGCATGGCGACATTGTGATTGCGTCGATCCATGGTGAGTTAACCGTTAAGGAGTTGTGTTTAAAGCCTGAGTCGATTTTGCGTCCTCACAATAAGGCCTATCCTGTGATTCCGATTTCGGAGCATTCTGAATTCGAGATCTTTGGGGTGGTGACTGGGGTGGTGCGGAGGCTGGATCGCTGATGGATAAAGTCTTTGCTTTGGTGGATTGCAATAACTTCTATGCCAGTTGTGAAAAGCTGTTTCGCCCTGATTTAAAGCATGCTCCGGTGGTGGTGCTATCAAACAATGATGGCTGTGTGGTCGCGCGTTCGCGAGAGGTGAAAGCGCTAGGATTGAAAATGGGCGCGCCAGTCTTTCAGGTGCGTAACCTTATAGAGCAACACAATATTGCCTGTTTTTCGTCTAATTATGCGCTCTATGCAGATATGTCGAATCGAGTGATGACGGTACTGGAGCAAGAGGCACCGCAGGTTGAGATTTATTCCATCGATGAAGCCTTTCTTGACTTAACGGGCATCGATGCTGTGTATGATGTGGCGTGTCAGATCAAAGCCAAGGTCGATCAATACACGGGGATTACGGTTGGAGTGGGGGTTGCGCCCACTAAAACGTTAGCAAAGCTAGCCAATCATGCGGCGAAGGCTTACCCCGCTACAGGTGGGGTGGTGGATCTAACGGATCGTGAGCGGCAGCGGCGATTGATGGCATTGGTGGAGGTCGGTGAAGTCTGGGGCGTAGGGCGTCGCTTGACCAAACATTTGCAGGCACGGGGCTTACGGACTGCATTGGATTTGGCGGATGCCGACCCGAAAATGATTCGTCGAGAGTTCTCTGTGGTACTAGAGCGTACCGTGCGAGAACTCAACGGCATTTCCTGCTTGGAGTTAGAGTCGATGGCGCCGACGAAACAGCAAATTGTCTGTAGCCGTTCGTTTGGAGAGCGCATCACCCAAAAGGGCGAGTTAAAAGAAGCGCTGGCAAAGTACGTGGCGCGGGCGGCTGAAAAGCTGCGCCAAGAGACGTGCCTCGCCCAAGTCTTACAGGTGTTTATTCGCACAGGTGTGTTCAACCCTAATGAGCGCCATTATTCCAATTCTGCGTCGGTAAAATTATCCGCTCCTTGTGATGATACACGCGCCTTCCTCGCTGCGATGGAGCCATTGTTTGAGTCGATATATCGCCCCGGGTTTCGCTATGCAAAAGCCGGCGTGATGTTGACGGATTTTTATCAACCGAATACCTATCAAACCGATCTTTTCTATCCAGAAGAGGACAGAGAACGTTCCAAGAATTTGATGGACGTATTGGACAAGATCAACCGCCAAGGGCGCGGCCATCTCTTTTTTGCTGCTCAAGGGGTAACGCCGCAGTGGTCTATGAAACGCGAATTTCTTTCTCCTGCGTACACCACTAATTGGAACAGCTTGCCCAAGGTCTATTAAAACTAGGATTGAGCAAAAGAGTGAGATAGGGCAAGATGCCCCTTAAGTTGATAACTGGTAATTCCATGAAACCTGTTGATGTTGCACCGAGCACTTTTGCGCAAATATGCCCACTTTGTCAGAGCGAAAACCATTGTGCTATGACGATTGGCCAAGTCCCTGAAACCTGCTGGTGTCATCAACCAGCGGTCGAGATCAAAGCGGAATGGTTGGAGTCGTTATCAGATGAGGTCAAAGGAAAGGTGTGCCTTTGCCAACGTTGTATCGATACATTGGCAAAGCAAGCCGAGAATAAAAACGGCTAGAAAGGGCAGGGGGCGACAAACTTTACCCATGCTTGAGTAAAGGGGTGAAAGAACTCAACACGATATGCGTGCAAGCGCAAACGCTCGTCGTCACTCGGTTTGATAGAGTCGTAAAAGTCATCACCAATGATGGGGTGACCTAAGCTTTGCATATGAACGCGCAGCTGATGGGAGCGCCCAGTGATAGGCGTTAGACTGACTCGTGTATGGCCATGTTCATAACCAAGAGGTCGCCAATGGGTGATGGCGTCTTTACCCCACTCAGTGCAAATCATTTGTCTGGGGCGCCTGTCCCAGTCACAACGCAGTGGCTTACGCACTTCGCCAAACTCTCCGAGCAACCGCCCACGCACTAAGGCACGATATTCCTTTTGCACATGACGTTCACGAAATTGTGCGTACATCCGCTTCTGACACTCAAGGTCGCGAGCGATCAGAATCAATCCCGACGTCGCGTAATCGAGACGGTGAATGGCATGAGCTTCACCATAGCGCTGCTCCGCTCTGGTCACGATAGAGTCATACTTGTCAGCGCCACGACCGGGCACTGACAAGCTTTTCGCAGGTTTATTGACGACCACTAACCACTGGTCTTCGTACAGAATGTCTAGCACGGATTACTCTGGTTTAGTGGTCAGAATAATACGAATAGCGTCCAAACGGATTTGGTGCTCATCGATGCGTGTTAAACCTTCTTTTAGATATTGCTCGTATTCAGCAATGTGCTCATCTTTAATCGCTGAGTTCTGCTGTTGCAACTCTCGAAGACGATCAATCTCAGCTTGCCATTTACGCTGGTAAGCTTCTTTCGCTGCATGGACCGTAGGGCGTGCCTGATCTTGTGCATTCAGTTGGTGAGCTTGCAGAATATCCAATAGCTGAGAGCGCAGGGCGGCAACCCATTGCTCCGCGACGCGATTTGGCACGCCTTTTAGCTTCTCTGCCCACTTGTCCGCAGTGAACTGGTTGTGCAGGAATTTGCTGTTCGCATCAGACAGTTGCCAGATCGGCGTCAAAGGTAAGGATTGAGCAAGCTTCAAACGCGGGTGGCCTGTTGCTTCAATCACAAACATACTTTCTACCAATACTGTGCCTTCTGGCAGTGCTGCAATCGGAAGAATCGCAGAGGTTAGTTTACCCGAGTCGAAACCTTGAACTTCATCCATCAACATGGTGATCAGCGGGTGTTCCCACGTGGCAAAGGCAACATCTTCACGTTGGCTGGCTTGGCGACGGTCTAACATGAGGACTTTACCTTCTTCCTCAATACCAGGTAGCGCCTCAAGCATCATGTCAGTAGAAGGGCGGATGAACCACGCACCTTGTTCAGGCTCGTCGTTCAAGCAGTCGGCATAAATGTTGAAGGCATGGGTGACTTGCTCAATGTAGTCGTGCAGGCCATGCCCCGCTTGATCATTAATTTGATCAATCAAAGACTGGGCAACGGTTGGGCGACAAGACGACATTTCTAACAGTCGATTACGGCCTTCTTCCATCTGCTTGAGCAAAGCTTCGTGATAAATACGCGCTTCTTCAATCAGTGCTTGATCATCGTCACTACCATATAAGAACGATTGCAATGGTTCTTTGAAGGCAGAATTCACTTTGTCACCAGAGCCTGTAGTACGGTTAAAGGCATTCAGCGCGTTGTGATACCACTGGTATAGACGCTCTTGAACACTGCCTTCTAGGTAAGGGACATGAATTTGTACCGTGTGACGTTGGCCTAAACGGTCCAAACGGCCAATGCGCTGCTCTAATAGGTCAGGGTGCTCTGGTAGATCGTACATCACCAAGTTATGGCTGAACTGGAAGTTACGACCTTCACTGCCGATTTCAGAACATACCAGCACCTGTGCGCCCTCAGGGTCAGCAAAGTATGCTGCCGCTCGGTCGCGGTGAATCAAAGGCATTTGCTCATGGAAGTCAGCGCTCTGGAAGCCTGCAAACGTCAGCTGGTCGTTTAGCCAACGCGCCATGTCCGCAGTATGACAAATGACCAGCACTTTGGTCTTGGCTTTTTGATCCCCTAGGAACTCTTTTAACCATAACCAACGTGGATCATTTTCCCAAAGACCATGATCGACACCAGACTCAGGTAGTACATGATGCGCAGCGCTAGCAAATGCATCGTGATTAACCAATGGGTAGGCGTTTAGATGACGCTCAGGGAAGCCGCCGATGGCCGCACGGGTGTTACGGAACATTTCACGGCCTGTACCATGGCGGTCGATCAGCCAGTTGATAGCATCTTGAGCCCCTGTTTGCTGTTTCTCGGCATCATTGGATGTGAGTAATTCGAACCACTCTTTGTTTTGTACATCGTGTAAATAGTCCGAGAACACTTGCTTCCAATTGAGGTTATCAAGGTCGTGATCGGCTTCTGTGAACGGTAACAAAGATTCGGCTAATTCCGCCGCTTGTTTGAAATCGTTCTGTTGTGCTTGATATACCTCAAAGCTATGGTAATGCTCTGGGTCTAAAAACTGCAAACGCGAGAAGTGTTCACGCTCACCGGTTTGTTCTGGTGTTGCGCTGAGTAGCAGCAATGACTCGCTTTCTGCCGCGAGACGAGCGACGAGCTGATAGCCTACGCTCGGTGCGTCCGGCTCCCATGAAAGGTGGTGGGCCTCATCGACAATGACCATGTCCCACTCAGACATCAGCATGTGCTGCGCCGCTTTACTGTGTTGGGCAACCCAATCAATTGGTGCAATTACAAACGGCTGAGCGTCGAATGGATTATCATCGCCGTCCATGTAGTCTTCATAGACAGATTCATTAATCAACGTGAATGGCTGATGGAAGCGGCGCAACATCTCGACCAACCATTGGTGCTGCAAGTTGGTCGGTGTCAAAATTAAGGCGCGACGTGATAAGCCATTTAATACGCGATGATGAAGGATAAGACCTGCTTCAAGGGTTTTACCCATACCAACTTCGTCACACAGAAGCGCACGGGCCGCTGGACGATTGGCAATGTCATGGGCCAAGTACATTTGGTGCGGTAGCAGTTCGGCCTTCAATCCCATCAAGCCGCGTACCGGGCTCGCAGAATGGGCCGCTTGGTGTTCTAACGTTTTACGACGTAGGTCGAACCACATACGGCGCGCAGGAGACAAAGCTAAGATAGAGTCCAGCTCGTTTTTGTCATTGCGCGGGAATTGAATCTCAGATTCATCGATCCACTCGTCACCAATGTTGTATTCCATTAAGGAATCGTACTCACGTACTTCCAATACTGAATGCGCTTCACCTTCAAAAATAAGCTGATCACCTGGTGTCAGGGTTCGGCGCACTAGGCTGGTTTGAGAAACGGAATAATTACGCTCTGTTTCTGCATCGGAAAAGTACAAAACAAAGGATTTCGCTTGTAATTCAATAATAATGCCGATACCAAGATCTGGTTCGTTTCGGCTACTCCAACGTTGTCCTATTTGATACATAACTACTCTGTGTCGCTTTCAATAATCGTAATATTGCCCTGACATAAGTCGATCAAGGCCTGTTTCTGTTCTGCCCACGTCCGTTCAATCACGGCGAGGGTGATATCGATGTTTTCACCAAACTGTTTATCTTCCACATCAATATCGCTATTTTCTAACCAATATTCCACTTTACCCATAATAGGATAGGCGATCTTGATGAAAACCGTTTGACGAGGATAAATTTCTTCCCAAACAAGTTGATCTAATGCTTCCACTACCGCTTGGCTATAAGCCCGTACTAAACCGCCTGCGCCAAGCTTGATACCACCAAAGTAGCGTGTCACCACTACGGTGATCTCACCAAAATTAGAATGCTGTAACACATTTAACATGGGCTTACCTGCGGTTCCCTTTGGCTCGCCATCGTCGCTTTGATCCCAAAGATGAACATTATTGGGTGCGCCGGCCACAAATGCCCAGCAATTATGGTTGGCATCCGGATAACGCTGGTTCATTTCTTCGATAAAGGCCTTGGCTTCATCGCGTCCACGAGTCCGTCGAATAGTGGTAATGAACTGGCTGTTTTTAATTTCCAGATCAAAGCGTTGCTCGTGTGTTGGGCTCTGGTAGTAATCCATGTAAACTTCGCTTAGCGATTGTTTTTAAAAGTAAAGTGGCGGGTTAAATAAATGACAGACTGGATGCAGCAATCTGTGTGGATGGCGTTAGCTTGTGTGGTCGGTGTGGCCATCACGACTACCATCGCGGGTGTTATTGTACAGAGAATCCAGCGTAAGTGGCAGGTTGAGCATGAAAATTCTGTGCAGGAATTGACGCAAACGCAGCAAAAGTTGGAACGAGCGCAGCAAGAAATTCACCAATTAGAAAAAGAAGCATTGACCCTAGAGCAGCAATTCGCTGCAGCCCAAGAAATTTGGCAACAAAAAGAGCATTTCTTTGAGCAGCAAAAACGTCAAAATGAAGTGCAATTTAAACAGCTAGCACAAGAAATTATTCAGCAGCAAGGGGCTCGGTTAGCGACTGAAAATGAAAAGCAGCTGAGTGCTATTTTGTCGCCGCTTGGCCAAAAAATTAACGACTTTCAGCAGCGTGTTGAACAAAGCTATGATCAAGAGGCTCGTGAACGCTTTTCCTTGGTCAAAGAAATTAAAAATCTTCAGCTGTTAAATCAGCGTATCAGTGACGATGCGATGAGCTTAACGGAAGCGTTGAAGGGGCAAAACAAAGTTCAAGGTGGCTGGGGCGAGGTGATTCTTGAGCGAATTCTAGAGCGCTCGGGCTTAGAGAAAGGCCGTGAATATGAGGTTCAAGTATCGCTCAATACTGAGGATGGAAAGCGCTATCAGCCTGATGTCATTGTTCACTTGCCAGAGAACAAACAAATCATTATCGACTCTAAAATGGTGTTAGTGAGCTACCTTGCTTATGTGGAGGCGGAAGACGATGCCACTCGTCAGCAATCACTTAGACAGCACCTTGATGCCATTCGCCGTCATATGAAAGAACTAAGTGCCAAGAATTATCACGACTTAAAAGGCATTACATCGCTGGATTTCGTGATTATGTTTATTCCAATAGAAGCGGCTTATGGTTTAGCCCTACAAGCGGAGAACGGTCTGTTCTCAGAGGCGTTTGAGCACAACATAATTATCACAGGCCCTTCTAACCTGCTGGCAACGCTGCGCACCGTACAGAACATCTGGCGTAATGAGAAACAGAGTCAAAATGCCTTGGAGATCGCAAGACAAGCAGGAGCGATGTACGACAAGTTCGCTGGCTTTGTCCAGGATATGGACGATATCGGCGCCAAGATAGACACGCTCTCACGCAGCCATGATCAAGCGATGAAAAAACTGTCTATCGGCCGCGGTAATCTTATGAGTCGCGCAGAGCGTTTGCGCTTGATGGGAGCGAAAACCAATAAACAGTTAACGCTCCCAGAAGATGATCAAGACGAGATTTAATCGAACTGCCAGAGCACCTTATGGTCTTGGCCATAAGGCAGGTTTTGCAAGTCAAATAAGACACTGTTAGTGACTTTCGTCAGATCTTGGCTAGGCGCATTGCTGGCTTTACCTATCAAGTGAATATTTAGGGTTTTGTTCAGGTAATGAAGCTCTGTACTTTCTAAATCAATATAGTCGCGATGGCTGCGTAGCATAAAACCTAGGTCGGCAAGAATTTGATCTCGCGCTGGTAATTTCAGGGCGGGTGGGCGTCCGGTTGATTCGTGATTAACTGTATCAGATTGGATATGGTCGTCTGTGTCCACATGCACCATGACATCTTGCACCTGAGGGTGGGCTTTCTTAATGGTATACACCACCAAGTCGCTTAAATAGTGGCCTTCACTGACGGTCGCGTGCGCAGGGACATGGATGTGCATGTCGAGGAAGATTTTGCCCGCCATGGAACGTGCACGAATGTCGTGGGGTGCCATGATATTTTTTAGGCTGGCTGCTGTGTCACGAATTTGCTCAATGGTTTTAGGATCGGGAGCGGTATCTACCAGCTCTTTCACATTATCCCAAATCATCTCCACAGCAATTTTGCCAATCAAGATACCGACAATGATTGAAGCCACTTTGTCGGCCCAGTCATAGCCGAGATACACCCCCGCTAAACCTGCTAATACGGCAACAGAAGACAGTGCATCACTACGACTGTGCCAAGCGTTAGCGATTAATAATTTACTGCCGATCTGTTTACCAGCACGGTGGGTGTAGTGAAAAATTGCTTCTTTAACGACGATGGTTAACACCACGGCCGCCAAACCGTACCAAGTTACCGTTGGGGAAAGCTCGGCATTGAAAGCTTCAAAGACAATTCCCGTGGCAACCACAATGAGTACAACACCCAAAATAACCGTGGTTAATGTTTCAAAGCGC
Source organism: Marinomonas ostreistagni (assembly GCF_016461785.1). Lineage (GTDB taxonomy): Bacteria > Pseudomonadota > Gammaproteobacteria > Pseudomonadales > Marinomonadaceae > Marinomonas > Marinomonas ostreistagni_A. Next base: position 216,338 of record NZ_JAEMUH010000004.1, read on the forward strand.
AAATGACCATACGGATGATTTTTATCAGGTGCTTGGCGTGCGTTGTTGGCAGCAATCAGTACGAACACATCAGTAACTAGGTCGGATAAGGAGTGGATACCATCGGCGACAAGAGCTTGGGATTGAGATAACCAGCCGGCAATGATTTTGGCGATACCCAGAACGGCATCCCAAAACGCTCCGACAAGGGTAACTCGTTGAGCTATTTGCTTTTCTTGTTGCATTTTTGACATGAATCAGCGACCTAAAATTAAATTAATGTAGCGATATACGCCGACTAAAAAAACAGGGAACGACGGGGTGCAAGTATACTCTGACATAGCCATCGTTCTCCCCAATGTTATCCACCCAAACTGTGGAAAACTAGTTCTCGTCCTGAATCTCAAACCATACTTTATAGGACTCGAAAAAGTCGCGTACGGTCAGAGACATCAACGCAAAATTGGCATCCATATCCGATAGTGCACCACCTTGAGAATCATTAAAGGCATTGTCCTTTAATGTGTCGTCAAACTTCACTTTCTTAAGGGTTAAGTCATCATTGAGAACAAAAGACATCTTATCGGTCCAGCGCAGTGCTAAGTTTTTAACGCTCATGCCTTGTTCAAGATGTCGCGTTACGTCCTCTGAAAGTGGCTCTAGGGATTTGAAGCGAATTTTTGCACGATCTTCTGAGGCATCTTGGATTTCGACTTCATCACCGGTTTCTAGGCTTGCAGGCACGTCATTTTTGATCAGCCAGTCTGTCATAATGGAAGACGGCGATACGGTGGCTTGTAAGGGCACCATTGGGAAGCTGCCAAGGGTGGTTTGTAATAGTTTGAATAGCTGCTCTGTCATGCCTGCATTGGTGCTGTTTAAAACTAACAGCTTGGCTTTTAGGTCAATGTACGCCCAAATATCAGAGCGCTTTGCAAACGCCTTTGGGCGCAGGGAAAACACTAATTCTTCTTTGAGGTCTGCTTTCTCTTTACGACCGACTTTGCGGCCCTCTACCAGCTCGATCTCGGCAACTTTTGCTTCAAGTTCTTCACGAACGACGGCAGTAGGAAGTACTTTTTCCTCTTTTCCCGCGCGAACGAGCATGCACAGATCACTGGAGATCGACCATTGCTCACTGTTACGAATCAATGGTAGCCAACCAAAGGTAAATTCGTCCTGAGAGCCACACTCACGCAGAGGGTGATCTGGAAGTTTGGTGACGAGGTCGGTACTGCTAAAGTTCTCTGTGTCCTTGAGTTGGAAAATCTGTAAATTCTTAAACCACATAAATCAGTCCTTCATCGCTTCTTTAAAATGTTTACGGCATACGGAAATATAGCGATCGTTGCCACCAATTTCGATTTGTGTACCTTCTTTGATTGCGTGGCCATGTTCATCCACTCGAATGACCATGGTGGCTTTGCTACCACAATGACAGATGGTTTTTAATTCAATTAAAGCATCCGACCAAGCCAGTAAGGCTTTACTGCCGGGAAATAACTCGCCTTGAAAGTCCGTGCGTATACCAAAGGCTAGGACGGGAATATTGAGTCGGTCGACCACGTCCGATAGCTGATAAACCTGCTCTTTGGTGAGGAACTGAGCTTCATCAACAAGCACGCAACCAACGGTATCGATTTGGTGATTACGTTCAACGAGAGAAAACAGCTCGGTTTCGGCTTGAAACAACTCAGCCTCAGCGGCAATACCAATGCGCGAGGTAATCTGTCCTTGATCGTAGCGATCATCCAGTGCCGCAGTGAGCAGTAGTGTATTCATACCTCGTTCTTGATAATTATAAGCAGACTGTAGCAAGGTGGTGGATTTTCCTGCATTCATGGCAGAATAGTAATAATAGAGTTTCGCCATACTAGGAGTCTTTCGTTGTCATTTTAGATTTGTTGAAGGCTAGGGCGACCTGCATAGTGAGCCAATCTGCCCGTTTAATTCCTGACATGTCACACAGCATGTCGAGCTTTTTTACGGTATCCTCATCCACGACTAATTCAACTCGTTTCATCCCTAATGATTTTTCTTTCTCGCGTTGCGCGCGTTTATTCGCTTTAAGTTGGTCTTTGCGAGGTAGAGGGTGAGTCCGGGGGCGGCCGCGCACCTTACCAAATAGGTCAATGGTATTGCGGTCAGAAGAAGCTTTAGCCATAACGTTAATAGAATCGATTTTATCAGTAGGTTGATATGGAAATAGAAGAATTTGAGTCCATCATGGTGACCGTCTTAATAAGCGGTTTTTGCCTATTCATGTTGTTCATCATGTGGGACCTTGCTCGTAAGTCAAATGCCGGTAAATTAGGCACATTCGTTATTATCGGCGGTTTAGGCCTTGGAATGCTAGCATTTGTCTTAAAAGGTGTTGTGATTGAGCTTATTTTAGGTGGGGCAGGCTGACCTAACACAGGCCAGCTTGCCCAATCCAATGCTAGTGGCTTTGCTGATATAAGCTGATGAAATCTAAGATAACCTCAGCGGCCTCGTGAGCGTAGACGTCTTCTTCAGGCGATTCAATGTCTTCGACGTTGTCGAGGGTAGGTAGGTTAAGCGCTTTACGGCGTTTGTTTTCCCTATCAAGTTCACTCTTTTCACTCTCTTCTCTTTGTTGCTCTCGTGCTTGTTCATTCAGAGAGATGGATTTGAAGTGCTCAGATTGCTTTTTGACGTAATCAATTTGTTCCTCTAACGCAATGAAGTTAGCATCTTGTTTAATGCGTTTATTATGAAGGTGAGTAAGGTCTTCGATGTATTCGTCAAAATCCCAGTAGACAGGGTAGCGGGTATCATGGATTTTGTCCCAAGGTAATGGATTTTCTAGAGCACTCTCGCCCACATCATCGGTATTGATCAGAGATGGGAAGTTGATGTCTGGCATCACACCTTTATGTTGAGTACTTTCTCCCGAGACGCGGTAAAACTTAGCTTGGGTAATCTTTAGCTGACCTTTATCCAGCTCCTGTAACACTTGAACGGTACCTTTGCCAAAGGTCTGATCCCCAACAACAATGGCTCTACCGTAGTCTTTTAGTGCACCGGCAACGATTTCAGAGGCAGAGGCACTCATGCGGTTTACCATGACTGCCATCGGGCCACTGTAAGTGATGTCACGATCTTGATCGCCTAAAATGCTGACTCGTCCAGAGGCATCACGGATTTGCACAACTGGGCCTGCTGGAATGAATAGTCCGGTTAATGAGTTTGCTTCTTGTAGAGAGCCGCCACCATTATTTCTAAGGTCTAAAATGAGCGCGGTAATATCCTCTTTTTGAAGTTCTTCGATCAGTTTCTTGGTATCTCGAGTCGAACTCTTGTAATCGCGGTCGCCACGTTGAATGGCGGCAAAATCTGAGTAGAAGGTTGGCAGTTCGATAACGCCTACTTTAAAGGTTTTACCGCCGCGCTCTACTTCGACAATTTTCTTTTGAGCGGACTGATCTTCAAGTTTCACTTTTTCACGAGTGATGGTGATTTTTTTGCTATTCTGGGTGTTGCTGTTGGCAGGGATGATTTCAAGGATGACATTTGTGCCACGTTCACCTCGAATCATATCCACTACGTCGTCAAGGCGCATACCGACTACATCAATCATAGGCTTGCCTTCTTGACCAACGGCGATGATGCGGTCGTTAGGTGCTAATTCATTTTGAGCTTCCGCTGGGCCACCAGGAATCAGTCGAACGACTTTCGTGTAGTCGTCTTCCATTTGAAGTACGGCACCAATGCCCTCTAAAGAAAGGCTCATGTTGATATTGAATGCTTCAGATGCACGGGGAGCGAAATAGCTAGTATGAGGGTCTAGTACTGCCGTCACGGAGTTTGCAAAACTTTGAAATACATCCACTGCATTGGTTTGGTCTATTTGCTTTAGCTGGCTTTTATAGCGACGCTCAATGGCATCGATGATATCCGCTTCTTCTTCCCCATTAAGCTTCAGAGTTAGCGCTCGATTTTTAATACGCTTTCGCCAGTAGTCGTCGAGCTCTTCTTGGCTTTTGGCCCAAGCTAGCTTGTCTGGGTCAATATTTAGGCTTTCGTTTTGGGTAAAGTCGAACCCTTTTACCATGTTTGGAATTTCAGCTAAGACTTTCTCAAGTCGAGCTTCGGCACGCTCTAGGTAAAGGTTATATATATCGTAAGCAACTTGTGAATCTCCGTCACGTAGGGCATCGTCAAAATCATCCCTGTATTGAGTTAATAGATTCACATCTTCTTGTAATAGAAAACTGCGCGATGGATCTAGAGCGTTTAAGTAATTATCAAACGCTTGCTCAGAGATTTCATCGTCAATCATTGTTTTGTTATAGTGGACGTTTTCTAGAGTTGATACGATTTCTTGTGCAACACGGTCGTAGTCATGAGGTGGTTCGAGCTTTTCATACGCCGAAACGGAACCGCTGGCTAACGCGATACTAGGAAGTAAACTTAACAACAGGCGTTTGTAGATCATCCGCGATTGGTTCCCTTAAACTGATTAGTCTGTGATTACTAAAATCATATTAGACTCGTATCGACAAGACCAGTCCAGCGACAAAAAAGTCGTTTTTTATCTCATTGACTTAGTAGGAAAATATGAATCAAGCCAGTTTTAATCAATCTTTGTTGTCATTTCTTGATGATTCCCCAACACCATTTCATGCCGTTGCGACAATGAAGCGGGATCTGCTGGCTGAAGGCTATGAGCAGCTTGATGAACAGCAAGAGTGGGTGATTAGTGAAGGTGGCAAGTATTTTGTGACTCGTAATGACTCTTCTATCATTGCGTTTACTACACCTACTTTAGATTTTGCACACCAAGGCTTCCGTATGATTGGTGCCCATACTGACAGCCCATGTTTGAAGCTGAAGCCTAACGCTCACGTAGAACGTTTTGGCTATCACCAGCTAGGAGTGGAAGTGTACGGCGGTGTGCTGCTTCACACTTGGCTTGACCGTGATCTTTCTATTGCTGGGCGTGTGACGTTTAAGACGGAGTCTGGTGAGCTGAAGAGCCGCCTGATTGACTTTAAAGATCCGATTGCCTTAGTACCCAATTTAGCCATTCATTTGAGTCGTGGAGTCAATACCGAAGGCTTTAAGGTTAATCCGCAAGAAGAGATCTTGCCAGTGCTTTGTGGTGCAGAGCATACCTTTGAGCTTGAAGCGCTATTGAAAGAGCAAATTATTCGTCAGAATAGTGATGTGACAGTGGAATCTGTCTTGAGCTTTGAACTGAGTCTGTACGATGTACAAAAAGCGGCGATTACTGGTTTGCATGGGGATTATATCAGCGCTGCACGTTTGGATAATTTGCTGAGCTGCTACGTTGGTATGCAAGCGTTACTAAATGCTGATCCAGCGCGCCCGACTTTGTTAATCTGTACAGATCACGAAGAGGTGGGCAGCCAATCTTCTTGTGGTGCAAATGGCCCATTCCTAGAAGATGTACTTCGCCGCTTAACACCGGTGCCAGAGCAATACACTCAGACGATACAACATTCTATGCTGATTTCAGCAGACAATGCTCATGCCTTGCATCCGAACTATGCAGCGAAGCATGACCAACTTCATGCACCTTTGATCAACCAAGGGGCAGTGATTAAGGTGAATAATAACCAACGCTATGCCACCAACAGTGAAACAGCAGCAATTTATAAAGACATTGCTAATAGCTTAGGGCTTCCGGCACAAACCTTCGTGGTTCGTAGCGATATGGCATGTGGCAGTACCATTGGTCCGATCACGTCGGGAGAGATTGGTGTGGCGACATTGGATATTGGCTTACCAACGTTTGGTATGCATTCGATCCGTGAACTGGCTGGCAGTGTGGATGCCTTCAATTTATACAAGATTCTAGTGGCGTTTACTGAGCGGGAATATTTGATTACCGCCTAAGGCAAGTTAACTAAACTAGGTAGCTCTTAGAGCAAAAAAAAACAGCGCATGATGCGCTGTTTTTTATTAAATGCTAGAAAGCATTAGATCAGCCATTGGTTCAGTTCAGCAATATCTTCTTCACTAAGATCACCAGTTAGCTGGTCTAGAGTGATTTGCTGTAAAACGAAGCTGTAACGAAGTTGTTCGTAGGTATTCTTAGCATCGAAGTAAGTGGATTGAGCATCCAACAGTTCAACGATATTACGTGTGCCCACATCATAACCAGCTTGTGTCGCTTCTAATGCGCTTTCTGAAGAGCGAATAACTTGCTGTTGTGCCTTAACTTGGGCAGCAAGTGTTTTAAGTTGCAACACGGCACTTCGGATACTCAATTCGATATCTTGAATTGAGCTGGCACGAGTTTCTGTAGCAGATTCTGCGCTCGCAACGGCTTGACGAACTGAGGCACTGATCGCACCGCCACTGTAAAGCGGAATTGAAACGCCTAAACCGATAGATGCAGTATTGGTTACACCATCTTGTCGAGACGATGTTTCAACAGAGTAATTATTGTCTGTGCGAGCGATTGAGCCGGTAATTGAAACCGTTGGCACGCGACCACTTGCTTTTTGAATATCGATATTGTTCTGAGCAGACTCAACGGTTAAATCCAAAAGTTGAACGCTTTTGTTAGCCGCCATCGCTCGCTGAATCAGATCATTGGCATTGAGCGTTGGGTCAACCTTAATGGGAAATGACTCAGAAAGGCGAGGAATGTCTTGAATGCTCTGCCCAGTTCGTTGGTAAAGCGATTCCATGGCAATTGTTAGTTGTGCTTCTGCGTCAAGTTCAGTTACCAGAATAGAATCGTAAGCTGCTTGTGCATCTTGTAGATCTGTCACAGACACTAAACCTACTTCGTATTGCTTTTTCACTCGGTCTAATTGACCTGCGTAGCTTTTCACCTGAGAGCGAGTAGTATCCAGAGTTGCCTGAGCCGTTAAAACGGCAAAATAGTCATTCAGGGTATTATAAATAAGCAACTCTTTTGCTTGCTCTAGCTCTACACCAGAACTTGCGAAGGTAATTTCAACCGCATCAACACCGTAATCTAAAGCAGGAGAATAGATAGGGTAATCGAGGTTTAATGCTAACTGGTTTTGAGTATTTCCATAAGAATCAGCATTTTCTGGATCAGTGTTTGTGTAACCAAGGTTGCCACTGAAACTGATATTTGGATATAGGTTACCTCTAGTTACTTCAACTTGTTCTTTGTCTGCTCGGTAAGAAGCGTTAGCAGCGCGTAAACTAGGGTCATGTGCTTTGGCTAAATCGTAGACTTCACTGAGACTCTCTGCATGCACTGAAGGTAGTGCCACCGTTGCCGTAATAAGCGACGCGATAATGTGCTTTTTCATAGGTTCCTTTCTTGCCTCGATATGAAATAAATTTATACTACCTGACGATAAAGACAGTGAATACTGCGTTTTTTGTTATATCTTGTATGACTGTTGACAATATCATACCCATTAGCAAAATCGTTCGAGCCTATTGTGTAAATAATGCAATATAGCCATGAGAACTCTGCAAGAAAGTTCTCATTTAGGCATAAATTGCTTCGTTATGAGCCAGAAGAGGCTAATTCAACTGTATAGCGAATTTTATATGTGGCATTGGGGGCGAGGGCTCCATTGAGTGCTACGGTGTTCGCGTTAACTTGTTCAAGGGAGCGCAAAGACAGCTCGCGAATTGATGCAGAGAAACGGTGATTAATCTGATAATCCTGAGGGCGCTTAGATAAGTTTTTTAGGTTCAATTCCCAAGTTTGCATAATACCTTTAGCGTCTTTAGACTCTGTAACAAGCGTCAAGTCACCGGTTAAGTCTAGGCTTTTATTTAGCATAACTTCAACTTCTGCACCTTCGCGCATGCTTTTCAAAACAACAGGCTGGCCGTTTAAATAGTAAGGCTTTTTGTGCCATAGGGTTTGGTAAGTACCAGGCATCAGATCTTTTGGACTATCAAAGCGTATCTGCTGTTGAAAGTTCAACGGAAGCTTTGACGCTGAAGGATAGCTATAAACCGATGATACATTACTACGTTTAGTGATTTGACTTGAGTGTTTACCCAAATCCACCAACGTTTTTGATGCAGCCGGTAGGGTTATATCGGTCAACTCAAGGGTGATTTCACTGTCTTGATAGTCAGTACTCGGCGCACTTCGCTCTGCCATCATGTCCCCAGCGACAGCACTTTTCATCATCATGGGTCTAAGGGCAGGATTACGCTGACTATAATGCAGCAATGCGCTATCAAGAGCGATATCCAGCGAGGCGCTGTTTTGGATACTGGCCTGCTGAATAAGCGTCACATCTTGCTCATCAATGATCATAGACAACTCAGGATGCCAGCGAATATCCGAGGTTTGATAGGTGAGAGTTCCTTGATAGTTAAGCGATGTACGACGATTCGATGCGGCCAATTTAGGAACTAGATAAAAATCATTTAGTGGGTAGCTGGCAGAGACTCGTTTGATGCTAAGAGTGAAGTATTGGTCATTGACAGCTTCCAAAGTCCCTTCAAAAGATAGGTCGCGACTCTTGTGCTCAACTCTCACACTCTGTCCTAAATGGTCGCTCCAGCCGATACGAGTGCCATGATAGATGTCTGGCAATTGAAAAGGAGAATAGTTTTTACCAATAGGGAGGATGCTTCCTTCTTGAGGCGTAAAACTTAACGATTCTCCCTTTGATAGACTCTCTGTAACTTGGCTTCCATTTTGATCAATGACAACGGCATCTGGTGCTGCAAAGGCTGCAACGGAAGTGAGCAATAAGCCAGTCATGGTGGTATTACTTAAAATTGTTTTAGTTTCCATATGCTATCCTATTTTTGAAATATATCTTTGAAGCTTGCCAGTGCTCCTTTCTAAACGAGAATAACGTAGAATAGTCAAAGATAAATAGAACACAAAATGGAAGGTTGTTGTGCAAAACGGGCTTTTACTTATTGATGCCTTAAACTTGATAAGACGCTTACATGCAGCGCTTGAACATGAGCAAGATGAACAGCGGCGCATTGAGCGTACACAAAGTCTTTGTGTCGATGCTTTGGCTAAGCTTGTCGCTCAATTCACTCCTGCTTATATGGCGATTGTGTTTGATTCGCCCAGTAAAACATGGCGTCATGAGGTGTTCCCTGAATATAAGTTAGGGCGTCCTCCAATGGATGACTTATTACTTGAATCCATGCCAAAGTTTGCTGAAGTGTTTCGTTTTAATAGTTGGCCATGTCTTAGATTGACTGGATGGGAAGCCGATGATCTTGTAGCGACGCTAGCGTATAAAGCGAGTTTACATGCTATTCCCTCAATGATCGTTTCGACCGATAAGGGATATACTCAATTACTGCAATACCCCAATATTCTGCAATACGACTATTTCGCAAAACAAGGCTATGATCCGCAATGGGTCGTACAAAAATATGGTGTTAAGCCAAAGTTGTTACCCGATTATTGGGCTCTGGTTGGAGATACAACTAATCATATTCCTGGAGTTAAAGGAGTTGGTCCTAAGTCTTCCGTTACGATTCTTGAAGGAAAAAGTGGCTTAGAAAATGTGTTTGATTCCTTATCAGAATACCCTGCAAAATTCCAAAAACTGCTAGAAGGGCAATTGGCTCATTGCCAATTTGCCCGCTCACTGGTGACACTCAAATGTGACGTAGACATCGGTATTCGGCTATCGCAATTAACCTTGCCTAGCCACTGACCTTCGAGCTAATGGTTTTATAACCTTTCAATATACAGTCATATAGCTGATCAATCACTTGAGTTGATTCTTTAAAGAGAAAGTCTGGATCCTGCTCTTTCAAACTCGAGGTTTCAGCCCCATTACGGATGATGTGTAAGAAGTCTTTTAATTGAGAGAGACTGGAGGCAGGGAAGTGTTGCTGTAGCGAAGCGAGCCTGTCTTCAATTCGCGTTAATGTATACATTAATTGAAGCTTTTTATCGGCACTAATTTCATGCCTACTAGCGACTTGTATTGATAACCCCCTCACTTGTGCCAAAGACTCAGTCAGCTCTGGTACTGTTTTGACCATCTGGTTGGCTAGTTCTCTGACATCTGGGTCAGCATTGGTCGTTAGATTGTATTTGTCAGCAATTTCTAAAAGGCCTTCTAACGCTCGGCTGATAATGCTTGAGTGACTTCTAAAGCTTTCTTCTGCACTTGAAAAGTGTTGACTCATCGTTTGTTGCCAACGAGCTTTAAGGGACTTTATACCCACTTGAAATGGATTGTTGCTTGTAGCTTGGAACTGCTCAAGGGCTATAAAACGGTGGCTTAAGTCTACCTCAATCAATTGAATCTTTTGTTTAAACTCTTGGTTCCCGTTGAGTAGCCCTGAATGGAGTGCTCGGTGTTGTTGTATGAGCTTTATTATCTCAAGAAGTTGACGCAAAGCGTCTAACCCTTTTACCGTCATCGCGCGACTTTTTTTATCGCTAAGGTAATAGCGTAAGGTTGCCAACCCAGACAATAAAACACATAAAGCAATGGCGCTAATAACAATGATCATGTTACACCTCCTGTGGCGCTAAGCGCGTTGATAACCACTCTAAATAACGCACCATATCTTTGGTGCTTTGGCTGTTTTGTGTTTGTTTTTCGCTTACCTGAGCGATATCTTGTAAACGACGGCATAAATCGTCGTTCGCGGACTGGAAATCATGGATAGTAGATTGAGAAGAGTGCATGTCTGTCTGAGTTTGTTCTGCTGCTTCTTTTATGTCAACGAGCAGAGTTTGGAACTGTATTAAAGAGCTGCTTGCTTGTTCTGCCTGATTGATCAATTCGTTGCTGTTACGATGAGACACCGTGACTTGCTCCGTCATTGAGTGGACCAAACGAGCAATATCGCTGGTGACCGTTTCAGTGTTGGCGGCTAAAGTGCGGACCTCATTCGCTACCACAGCAAAGCCTCTACCTGCCTCACCAGCACGGGCAGATTCAATCGCAGCATTGAGTGAGAGTAAATTAATCTGCTCGGTTATATCGCCAATGCGAGTAACGAATTCAGAAATATTTTGTGCCGCTTCGCTTAGTGACTCAATTTGGTTTTGATTAAGAGAAACGGTTTGATTCATTGAAGAAATCTTTTGTTCAAGGTCCGACAGTGCGATGCTGCCTTTCTGAGAGCGAGCAAGTGTTTGAGAGGACATTTGAGCCGTAGTATCTAAATGGTTTGATATTTCGCCAATCGTAACGCTCATTTCTTCGCTGGTTGTCGCCAGTTCATCTAAAGCCATGGACTCTTTCTGCGCACCTTCTGCCACTTCATTCGACGACTTAAGTAGTTCCTTTGCTGTAAAACTGGCTTCTGTGGCACAGCTTTTAAGTAATTCATCCTTGCTATCCAATGCTCGTTTTAGGGTATTTATACAGTCTGCAATAGCGTTGAATTCCGTATCACTTCGAGAGAGAAGGATGTTTTGAGCTTCTTTTATAGGCTCAATAACAAGCTGGAGACGTTTTCGTGTAAGACTTATCTGAGCCATGCTCAGATACACGATTAAGGAAACCCCAATGGGGGTAAGCCATTGAGAGAGTGGTCCGTAGTTTAAAATGAGTGTTAAGCCCCCAATACTGAAAAAAACGATCATTTTTCCATAATATGAAAGACTTGAGATTAAAAGAGCCCCCGGTGCGAATATCATCCTGTTTTTCCTTCTACTATGATGGCAAATTTTGTTATTAGATTTTTCTAATAAATTGCAACATTTAGGCCATAAATGCATGTGATGACAAGGGGCTGGACTTTATGCATGAAGCAAGAAATTATACAGAAATATCAATGAGTAATATTTAATTGAATGATTGATATAAAATACAAGACCTTGTTTGAATTCTGTCGTATCGAGAATGTGTTTTAAAAAAGAGCAACAGAGTGATACATCTTGGTGCAAATAAAAATATTCTCATTGATTGCAAGCTAGCACGGAAAAGATTCACGAATAGACCTTACCGATAATGCTTAACAGGCATATAATATGTCGCAATATTCACCCGATTAATGAGATAGGATATGTCTGAGGTAAGAACTCGTATTGCGCCGTCTCCAACTGGCGACCCTCACGTTGGTACTGCATACATCGCACTGTTTAACATGGCTTTTGCTAAGAAAATGGGCGGTGAATTCATTCTACGTATCGAAGATACTGACCAAACACGCAGTACCCCTGAATCGGAGAAGATGATCCTTGATGCACTGCGTTGGTTAGGTCTCGAATGGGCTGAAGGTCCAGACGTAGGTGGCCCACATGGCCCTTACCGTCAGAGCGAACGTGGCGATATTTATAAAGATTATGCTCTTGAGCTAGTTGAAAAAGGCCACGCTTTCTATGCGTTTGAAACGCCAGAAGAGCTAGACCAAATGCGTGCTGAGCAGAAAGAACAAGGCTTACCACAGAAATATGACGGCCGTGCTCTAAACCTTACAGCGGAAGAAGTTCAAGCAAAACTTGACGCTGGCGTACCATACGTTATCCGTATGAAAGTGCCAGAAGAAGGTACTTGTGTGGTTCAAGATATGCTGCGTGGCACGATCGAGATCGATTGGGCTCAGATTGACCAGCAAGTGCTTCTAAAAGCAGATGGTCTGCCTACTTATCACCTAGCAAACGTTGTTGATGATCATCTAATGAAAATCACCCACGTGATTCGTGGTGAAGAGTGGATCAACTCTGCGCCTAAGCATATTTTGCTGTACCAATACTTTGGTTGGGATATGCCAACATTGTGCCACATGCCATTGTTGCGTAACCCGGACAAGTCTAAGCTGTCTAAGCGTAAGAACCCAACATCGATTTTGTACTACCAGCGCATGGGCTTCTTGCCTGAAGCGGTCATCAACTACTTAGGTCGTATGGGTTGGTCAATGCCTGATGAGCGTGAAAAGTTCGCCTTGTCTGAAATGATCGAAAACTTTGATATCCAGCGTGTTTCATTGGGTGGCCCAGTATTTGATGTTGAGAAGCTTAAATGGCTGAACGGCGTTTGGATTCGTGAAGATCTATCGGTTGCAGATTTTGCTCAGAAGTTTGCTGAGTGGGGTTTGAACAGTGAATACGTGAACGCTATTTTGCCATTAATCATTCCACGAATCGATACATTCTCTGATGTAGCAGATGTCGCTGGCTTCTTCTTCAAAGGTCAATTGGATGTAACAGCAGAGTCGTTTGCTGACATCAAGATGGAAGAAGAAACACTGCGCAAAGCATTGCAGTTTGCTCTGTGGAAGCTTGAAGCGCTGCGTTCTTGGGAGAAAGATAAGATCTTTGCTGAAATGAAGTCACTTGCGCAAGCGATGGATGTGAAGCCAAAAGATTTCTTCGCGCCATTATTTGTCGCAGTAGCGGGTACAACAGCGTCTGTATCAGTGTTTGACTCCATGACTATTCTCGGTCCTGATATGACTCGTGCTCGCCTACGTCATGCTGTGAACGCAGTAGGCGGTCCATCTAAGAAAGAAACCAAGCGCTGGGAAAAAGAGTTCGCTGAACTGTAATCCGCTTAGCTTTATCTTCTAATAAAAAACCGGCCATATGGGCCGGTTTTTTTACGCTGTGTTTTATTACTTGGTTGTGAAAACGCTGGTTTTCTTCTCAAGTGCAGATACTTGGTCATGAATATGACGGGTATTACCTTCAATACTACCAATATCTGAGCTATCACGTTGTAATTGCTGCGCAATACGGTCCATCTCTTCACTCATGTGAACAGCTGTTTTGGCAACTTCTTGAATAGAGTGTGCCATGTTCGCAGAAGACAAAGAACTGGTTTGTGCATTTTGCTCAATTTCGCGAATTGCTAATTCTGCTTTTTCACTGAATTCCTCAATGGAACGAAGGTTTTCCTGTCCACTTGTCATAGTCGTGATCGCCGTTTGCGTAGATGTTTGAATCGTGCCAACGATATCAGTGATCTTCGCAGTTGCGTCCACAGTTTTTTCAGCCAGTGAACGTACTTCATCTGCTACAACCGAAAACCCGCGTCCTGCTTCACCTGCACGCGCGGCTTCTATTGCTGCGTTTAAAGCCAAAAGGTTCGTTTGATTGGCCAAATCGTTAATCATGGCGATGACGTTGTCGATGTCTTTTGATAATTGTCCAAGCTCGTTCAATTGGCGTCCAGTTTGGTTTACGACCTCAATGGTTTGGCCTAGGTTTGAAAGGGCTCCTTTGATGGTTTCAGCACCTAATTTTGCAGACTCATAAGTGTCTTTAGACTGCTGACTCAACTCATCAGTCGTATGGGAAATGCTGCTAATTGTTGTGGAAATCTCTTCTGTCGCTGCTGCAAGTGAGTTGGTCTGCTCACTGACTGATCGGTTGCTTTCAGCAATATTTCCGACGGCACTGTTGAGTTGACTCACCATGTTACTGACGTCGCCAGTTGTGTGAACAACATCCCCAATTACGGAACTAAGGCCAGTTGTCATTTCATTGACTGAACCACAAAGAGAGTCGAACTCATCATTTCGTTTGTGATTAATCGCAAGTCTAGCCGTCAAATCACCGCTCTTAACTTTACCAAGGTCACGTATGATTTGGCTTAATGTTTTATTCACGCTGCGGCCAATTCCCATCATCATCATGCCGGCAATGACAGCAACAATCACACTTACCACAATAACGCTGATGCTTGCTTGTTGAGATTGAGAGGCTGCTTGTACTCGAGCATTAACCACTGCTTTCTTCAGCAAGTCTTGTGCTTCATTGGTAGCGTTGTTGTATTGAGTTCGTAACTCATCGAATGTAGTTTGCAGTGAATATAAGTTTGAAATGAGGATGCCGTACTCTTGAACCTTATCGTAGTAAGCTTTAACGACATCTCCAAAGCGATCTTCTAAGCCAAAGTTCACCACTCTCTGGTAGAAGTTATTGTAGCGTTCTTCAAATTGAGCTTTATTTTCTTCAGTCGGCTCAAACATGAAGTTCTTTTCAGCTTCACGTACTGGTAAGAACTCCTGTTTTACCAAGCTTAAGAATGAAACTTTTTCAATTACATCTTCACCCAGTACATTAATGTCACCTTTCATACCAGAATTGGCCGTGAAGCCAAGTGTCTGATTGAGCTTTACAAGCTCAGCGAGGGACACTGAATATTGTTTAAGCAGTTCACCGATATTGGTCAGAGCTGCGACGGTTTCTGTTTCATTAACGGCTTGAGCATCTTGCTCAATGATTGCAGAGAACCTTGATTCGTTTGAGCTAAGTGTTTCGAGGAACGAAGGGTAGGTTTGATCATCAAGTCTGTCTAACTGTTGATAAAGCTCCATATTGGCAATAACCAAAGAAGAAAGGTCATTTTGAACTTTGGTCATCACTTCAAATCGTTCAGATGCCGCGGTTTGGGCACTCATTCCGTTCAGTGCCACAAATGTGACCACTACGAAGCCCAACAAGCCACAGGCAAGTAATATCGATAATTTGGCTCTAAAACTTAAATTTGCCAGCATTGTGTCCACCTAAGGTTGCATTGTATTTATAATTGTTCTTAATACTTTAGTATCATTTTCGTAATTAGAGTATTTAACCTTATGTGGCTTTTGTAAATAGAAAAAAAGCAGGTTTATGTGATGTTTTTATATGCTTTGTATATAAATAATACAATTTAAAGCGGGTGAGGGTCGAAATACGTACTCATTTGTTGCATGCCTAGCATTTCTATTTTGCCTTGGTAGCGGCCTTCTCCAGTCGAGGTAAAGTAGAAGTTATAGTGTCTGATAACTTTAAATTGTCCATGTGTGTAAGTAGGTCGCCAGTAGATGCCATGAATTGCGCCGTCGAGTAGCTGTAAGTCCAGTTTCTTGCATTGAGCTCTTACGCATCTGAGGGTGTGTTCTCGGACCTTTAAATGAAGCCAAACGAAGTAGGCGACCGCAAGTGAAATGAAGATCAAGAAAATATCAAAAAGAGAAATGTTCATTCAGCAATAATCGTGATGTATTTATTGCAAGATTACAAAAATGAGAGAAAAAAGAAAACACGCTTCCCCAAAAGCAGGAGAGAGAAAGGGGAAGCGCGTTTTATGCAGAAATTTAACCCTTGGTTAATCACTATTTACACTGATTTGGTCATTCGGGGCAGCGAATGAGTGGAAGCCAAACGAGTCGTGCGTAAAATCGTGAGCCAGTCTATCTAACCTTAGGCGGCTGCCAGTGCCTGCTCTGCATAAAGTTGTATAACCCACTGTTCTACCCTTTGATCAGTTAGGTCAAATTGTTGGTCTTCATCGACAGCTAGGCCTACAAATTCCGTTTTGTCAGCGTTCGCTCCACGAGAAGCCTCAAAGTCGTAGCCTTCAGTTGACCATTGGCCGATAAAGGTTGCGCCTGTATTCATGAGTTTTTCATGTAACCATCCCATAGCGTCCACGAAATAGTCACCGTATCCGAATTGGTCACCTAGCCCATAAAGCGCAATCACTTTGCCGCTAAGGTCTAATTCAGATAAGGCATCACCAACTTCTTCCCAATCACTTTGGATGCCACCAAAGTCCCAAGTTGGGATACCAAGAATCAAAAAATCGTATTCTAATAGTGTGCTGATATCAGAGTCCTTGATGTCATGTAATTCAACAGCTTGATCCAGCTCAGCAAATTGTTGTTGAATTTTTTGGCCCACCATTTCGGTATTAGATGTGTCTGTACCGTAAAAAAGGCCAATCATATTTGTGTTGCTCATATTTTCCTCAAAATTACTGCATGCTGCCTAGTTGGTGGCTCATGACACCAAACCTTTTAAGGCAGGCTTTTTCGATATCTTGTTTTGTCCAGCCAGTGTCAGCAGTGAGTCGATTTGCTAACGACAATCCTGAACTAGGTTGTGCCATGGCTTTACGGAAAGCGACTTCAATTTGATACTCGCCAACTGTCATACCAGTGATTGCATTGAAACCGATTTCTAAAGCGGTTTGAGTTAAGCCGATAGATTTGGCCATTTCTTCGCTTGATGAATAATGGTTTGCTTCAATCTGATTTTGCGCTGTAAACAGTTTCTTTTGGCAATCATCACATTGGTTAATGTGGTGTTGGATCTGTATGTGCTCGACCGTTTGTAGCACAACATCATACAGCTTGCCGACTAGCACCAGTTGCTTACCTTGGCGGTGAATCAACTGATTAAAATCATTGATCAGAGCTTGAGTCAGAGTCAGGTTAAGTGGAGCGCCTGTTTTATTACTGACATGGCGCTGAAAAAAGTTCTGAACGTGCTCAACTTTTTCACCCGTTATCGCTGCTAGCTGATCCCAGCTGATATAAATTTGAGTCCAGCTGAAACAAGTCTTGCGGGTAACTTCCCAATCAACCAATGCATCTTCGTAGACAGGTAAAATCTGTACTGGCGATGCTTCTTGCAATTTGTGGTGAGTCGTTGCTGTGTCAAAGGTGATGTAAACACCTGCCTTCACTTGCTCTTGAATCACAACAGGTTGTAGAACGTGTAATTGTTGTTGGATGAAGTGCAGATCCTGCAGAGGCTTTAAAAGTTTCTGCTGGCCAGCAAGGTAAGAAGCGTAGATTGCATTAACGCAACCTGTCTCTTCAAATAAGTCTTTGGCCTGTAAGATCATGAGTAATCACCCGTTCATCGTGAGAATGATTACTATTTAAATGCCAATTGCAATTAAATGCAAGTGCTTCTCATTTAAAAAATGAAAAATTTACATTAAATTGAAGGCTTTTAACAATGTAACCCCAAGGCTGGTAGTTAATAGCGAAAATATAGTGGTTAGGACAATAATGTTTGCGGCTAGAACTGCATTGCCGTTCATTGCTCGCGCCATGATGTATCCTGCTGATGCGGATGGGGAAGAAGACAATAGAAATAAGATGCCCAGTTCGATGCCTCTAAACCCCCATATATAGCCACCTAGTGTCATCAGAAAAGGCATGAAAGCAAGTTTACCAACCGTAGCAATCATTGCTGGAGTGATATCGTTTTTTAAGGCGTTAAAGCGTAAGGATGCTCCCGCACATAATAAGGCAAGTGGTAATGTCATTCTGGCAAAGTAATTGCCGGCTTGTGTGACGACATCAGGCAGGGTTAGGTTCACTTGGGTAGCAGCATAGGAAACAACAATTGCTATGATCAGTGGGTTTTTGGCAATTGCTTTTAAAGAATCCGCCACACTCTTTTGTGCGTTCATTGAGCGATTAATCGTTATGACGGCTAAAACATTGTAGAGCACCATAACGCCACCAATATAGATTGAGGCAACGGCGAGAGCATCATCGCCATAGGCGTTGAGACAATAAGCCAGCCCAATGATCGCCATATTTGAACGAAAAGCACCTTGTACAACAATGCCACGGTCACTCTTTTGTGGCACGGTTTTACTGACTATCCACTCGAGTATGAGATACCCGATGACAGTGGCAATAAGAGCGTAAATAAGAAGGGGGAGGTGTGCCCCTGGGTCTTTACTGTTTTGTGTAATGCTAATAAAAATTAAGGCAGGCATGGTAACGTTGAATACGAGCTTTGACGCTACTTCAACGAAGTTGTCGTTGATCATACCAATGCGTTCCAGTATGACCCCAACAATCAGTACCAAAAATATGGGGGCAGTAATGGAAATAGAAAATTCCACCACTGCTAAGAAATCGTCCATGTCACCTGCCTAATTTTTAAAGAGTGTACTGAGTTGTCGCGTTATTTAGTCGTTGTTTTCGAAACGGTAGCCAGCACCGTAAACAGAATGAATAACGTTAAGCTCAGGTGCCACAGCTGCGATTTTCTTACGTAGTTTTTTGATGTGGCTATCAATCGTTCGGTCACTTACGACACGGCTATCTGTGTAGATACTCTTCATGATCAAGTCACGGCCAAATACACGACCTGGCTCTTTGATCAAAAGTTGTAGTAGTTGGAATTCAACTGTGGTTAGGTCGATTAGCTCGCCTTTGTATGTTGCACGTAGGCGGTCTGCATCTAAATCGAAGCCGTCAGTTTTTGGTGCCTCTGTTTGGTCAAGCTCAACACGACGCAGGTTCGCTTTAACGCGAGCAACGATTTCGCGAGGGCTAAATGGCTTACAAACGTAGTCGTCAGCGCCCATTTCCAGACCAATTAGGCGGTCGATCTCTTCTGCTTTCGCTGTTACCATGATGATTGGCATGCCGCTAAATTGACGCACTTGTTTACATACTTCAACACCATCAAGGCCAGGAAGCATAAGGTCAAGTAGCATCAGGTCAGCTTGATTGTTTTTTAAATAGTCAATTACTTGGTCACCACGATCAATATGGTGATGTTCATATCCCGCTTGTTCTAGGTAGGCAGCCATTAACTCGGCCAATTTCGGTTCGTCTTCTACAATCAGTACTTTACTCATAGTTATCGATTCCATATCAATTTAAAGGAAATTCTACACGTATCCCCAACCCACCATTAGGAGAGTGGTAAGCGGTAATCGAGCCTTGATGTCCATCGACAATATTCGTGCAGATAGCTAGACCAAGGCCACGTCCGCCGGTTGCACGATTGCGTGAATTCTCCACGCGGAAAAATTGTTCGAAAATGTGTTGGATGTCTTCATCACTCACGCCTGGAGGCGTGTCTTCTAAGAGAACAACCGCTTTTTTACCTTCGCGAGTTAATGTAACAGTAAGTTTACCCGGTGCATTAGTATATTTAAGGGTGTTGTTCATTAAGTTTGCAAATAGCTGATGTAAACGATCATCATCACCGTTGATTATGATGGGTGCTTTTTTGGTAATTACAAGTTCTAGGTCAAGACCCGCTTCATCATAGGGAAGTTGCATGGAGCTTACAGTCTGTTCAAGTATCTCGTTTAGATTCGCATCTTCCATGCAGTAATTTAAACTGCCCATGTCATGCATAGATAGCTGATTTAGGTCGTCAATTAAGCGAGCAATATGAACAGCTTCTTGTTGCAAAGAGGCTAAGGAGTTGTCATTAACTTTGATGATGCCATCTTGCATTGCTTCAATTTCTCCGCGAAGTATTGCTACGGGTGTGCGCAGCTCATGTGCGGTATCAGCAACCCATTTTTTTCGTGCATCACGCATGTGTTCAAGCGTGGACGCTAGATGGTTAAAATCACGCCCTAGGTCTGCTAATTCGTCTGTTCCCTTGATCTTGATTCGTGTTTCGAATTCCCCTGCAGACAGCCGCTTAGTTGCTTGCCTAACAGTACAAATCGGACGGCTAAGCCATTGAGCTAAAGGCCATGTTAATAAAGCAGCAATGGTTAACATGAAGGCTGAAATTAACAGAAATGCTTCGCCTTGCTGGCGCACAAAACGTAAGGTTTGATCTTGAACTAAAGCCCTCATAGACCTCAACCCAACATAACCAACCAGCTGTTCATCAACTATCACGGCATGAGTTTCTGCATCAGCAAACTTTATATCACCGATTAACGGTTGCTTGTCCTTATTAAATAATAAGAATCTCTGTCGGTAATATTGCGAAGGGTAAATAAGGTCCAAGTTTGGTGTGCTTGGAGGTGGAATTAGATCACGAATGTTTTCTAGCTTAGCTTGTTGCCACTCTTTTTCTAAACGGCTTTCCTGTACTAGAAAATACCAATCATCATAATAAATGTAGAGGTTAGCGGTTCGGTTTGCCATCTGTTGCAAAAAATCACGATCTCGCTCAGTTGCATAGGTGACAAAGCCTCGGTCAAAGCTCCACTGAAAAACTTGCCACATAGACACAATTAGTAAGATGTTACTAAGAACAAAGACTAAAAATAATTTGTGTCGTATCTGAAAACCTTTCATGTTTACCATAATCGCCTATGCAGCTGCTTGCTCATCCAAATATAATTAACTATTCATTCAGATATACTATATTGATATTGTTCGCCTGACTATTCATCACCTCAGCAAATAATGTGGAGCAACTATTAATATTTATATACTAATAGCTCTCTTTTTTAATCATTGCTTCGCCCTCTTTCTTCCGTCGCACACATTCATCGAATACAGAGTACTCACATCGAGCACACTGGGATAAATCCATATCTCTTTCAATCTGCTTAATAGCAATCCCTTTACCGGGGTAGGTGTGTCGTGCTCCCACTTTCTCTAGTACTCCAAAGCGCTCTAAGCGTTCGAGCTGCCATAAATAGCGAACAACAAGATGCACCTGAGTTCCGGCCGCTTTTCGCTGATCAACCAGTTGCTTCAAAAAATGGGCTCCTTGCATGTCAATAGCAGACAATCCTCGACACAAGATAATCCAGTGATCTTTGTGCGGATAGTCACTTTCCAGCAATTGAAATTGCTTATTCATGTAGTCAACGGAGCCGAAGTAAAGCGGTCCATCTAAGCGAATGAAATGGATCTGAGGGCAAGTGTCTAGGTTGAAGTGCATGATATTATGAAAATAACGGCCTTCGTCTGTGGTCATGGGGGCAAGCAATCTGACATTAGGCTTTGCAGTTTGGTTTAAGAACAATGCCAAACTTAATCCAACACCTACAAGAATGCCGAATTCCAAACTGATGCCAATAGTGCTGAATAACGTGACCAGAGCTATGCTCAATTCAGCTCGACTGGTTTTTGCATAATGAATTAACTCTTTGAACTCGATTAGCCTCCAGCCGACCAGAATAATAATGCCTGCCATAGCTGGGATCGGAAGATGTGAAAATAAGGGGGCAATGAGACTTAGGATCAGCAGCAAAATAACGCTTGAGAAGATAATCGCTAGGGGCGTGCGAGCTCCGGCTTCGACATTAATACCGCTGCGGGTAAATGAGCCTGAACTCATGTAATTTGAAAATAAGCTGCCTACCATATTGGACATCCCTTGACCAACAAACTCACGGTTGGTATCGATTTCTTGTTGGGTTTTCAACGCGATGGCTTTTGATATTGAGGCCGCTTCTAGCAGTCCGATGAGTGCAAGTACTACTGCGCCGGGTGCTAACTCTCTAAGTGTGTCGCCAGATAGCTCAATAAGTGCAAACGGCGGAATGGCTTCATGCAGCTCTCCAACCAGAGGTACGTTATGCAGATCAGCTTGTACTAAGTAGCCAAAAATGCTCCCCAAAATTAATGCCATCAGATAGTGAGGTAGCTTGCCAGAAATACGCCGAATAAGAATGGCTGAGACAATGGTTACTGCGCAAATAGACAATGAATAAAAGTTCATTTGCGAGCCGACATGAAGCAGTGCGTTAAAAAAACTAAGTAGATTTTCCGGCCTAGGTAGGTTGGCGGTTAAAGCGTGTTGTACTTGGCTTAGCATGATGAGAAATGCCGCGCCTGTAATAAAACCTACCATAACAGCATGCGAAACAAAGTTTGTGAGGTTGCCCAGTTTGGCAAGCCCCAGTGCAAGTTGAATGACTCCGGCCAAAAAAGTGATAGCCAAGGCAGCTTGAATAAATTCTGCTGACCCAGGTGTGTATAAACCTGATAAAGAAGAAAACAAGAGTGCTGAAATAGCAGTTGCTGGCCCACATACCATGTGCCATGAAGAACCAAATAAAACGGCAATAATGGGGGCTACCATCGCACTGTAAAAACCGTATTCGGCTGGCAGTCCTGCAATGGCTGCAAAAGCGATCCCTTGCGGGATCGACATAGACGCACAAGTAATTCCTGCAATGAAGTCTGCCTTTACGTTTGAGCTGTTGATCAAGGTAACCCAAGGCAGCCATTTATGCAGAGTTCGTGACATCATTGGTCTCCAGTCATTTTGCTTGATAATGTCTTTTTATTAAACGATCGTTTAGTAAAAGCAGATTAACACGTTAGGGGTGAAATATATAATTGGTCCGAAAATATGGTCGCTATTGTAATGGGATTGAGTGAATTTTGTCTCAAGTATGCTGTTTTGAAAATGAAATCTTGCTTAGGGAGTTTCCTATCGCAGCGCTAAGCGTTAGAATTTCGGCTTTCTAAACGACTTAATAGAGTAGGAATATCTAATGGGCAGAGCCTTTCAGAACCGAAAAGAGTCCATGGCGAAAACCTCGGATCAAAAAGCCAAGGTTTACAGTAAGTACGGACGTGAAATTTATGTATGTGCGAAATCTGGCGGTATTGACCCGGCGGGTAACCTAGCACTACGTAGCATGATCGAACGCGCTAAGAAGGACCAAGTACCAACGCACGTTATCGAAAAAGCCATCGACAAAGCGAAAGGTGGTGGTGGTGAAGACTTTGATACTGCACGTTACGAAGGTTTTGGCCCAGGCAACACCATGGTAATCGTAGACTGTCTGTCTGATAACCCGAACCGTACTTTTGGTGATGTTCGTACTTGTTTCAACAAAGTTAAGAGCAAGATCGGCACGCAAGGCAGTGTGTCTCACATGTTTGACCATTCTGCTATTTTTGTCTTCGCTTCAGAAGATGAAGATGCGGTGATGGAAGCATTGTTAGAGGCTGATGTTGATGTGTCTGATATTGAATCAGAAGACGGCAAAGTTTCTGTGTTCACACCAAACACAGAATACGGTAAAGCGCGTCAAGCGATCATTGATGCTTTCGGTGAAGTGGACTTTGACGTGGATGAAATTCAATTTATCCCACAAATGACAACGGAAATTTCAGGTGAAGATGTTGAGCAATTCGAGCGCTTCCTTGATCTACTGAACGATCTAGACGACGTTCAACGCGTATACCACAACGCTGAATTCTAAAATTCTATAAATCCCTCGTTTTAGGTGGTGGTCATCTGACTCATCCTTTATGACGAGGGATTTTTATTTTAGAGATTTAGAGTTTACTGAGAAGAGCAATGAAAAATACGAATCGTCAGAAAGCGTCAGCTAAACAAAAGGCAGTACGCTCCCCTTGTATTAATGTCTGCAGCTTAGATGAGAACGACCTGTGTATTGGTTGTTACCGTACTGGACGAGAAATCAGTTACTGGGGGCGTATGACCTATAAAGAGCAACTGGCAGTCATGGAAAAAGTCCGCCAGCGTGAAAGCGATAGTGGGTTTGTAAGTTAGCCTTATTATTCTGTCTCAGTATTAGCCTGTTTGTTTTTAAGGGTAATCCACTGAGACATATATTGAGTACTTTTCATAGAATGGTGGCGCACTAACTTCCCTAAAAAGAAATTGTTTCTTAACTGCTCTTTAAGCTGTTGTTGAATGCTTAAGCGAGTTACCAGCTTGTCTATCCATTCATCTTTTTCGTATCGCTGTTTGATAATAGCGTGGCCATTTTTCTGCATTAATTCAAAGCTTTGTTGGTCCTGATAAAGACTGACAGATGCATTAACAAACTCTTCATCATCATCGGTAATAATGCCATTCCATGGTAGGTTTCCATGCATGGCTTCTGCTCCAACAGACTTAGTAATGCTAGGTGTGCCGACTTGCATTGCTTCTGCCAGCTTTCCTTTGATGCCTGCGCCAAAGCGAATAGGGCTTAACATAATGCGAGCGCTTTCAATCACAGCCAAGGCATCTTCAGCCCAGCCTTTTACTAGGAACCCTTCTTTTTCATTATGGAGCTGAGTTGCCTTTGGTGGCGGGTAGGCACCGTAAATATTCAGTTTTGCATCAGGCAATTGTTTGCGGATCTTGGGCCAAAAAACTTGCTTTAACTGAAGCACGGCATCCCAATTAGGGGCATGACGGAAGTTGCCAATAAAAACAAAATCTTGTCGTTGTTCGAAGGGAGCAGCTCGGAGGGTTTGCGTATCCAGCATAAATGGCAGGTGCATAACGTGCGTTTCAGGAACGTTAAACTCTTGCTTTAAAAGTTCTGTCTCGTATTCAGAAACCATCAATGTCAGATCGCTTCGATAGATGGCTGCTATTTCTCGAATACCAAGATCGCTGTACATGTCTGACTGAGTGAAAGGGCGACCTTGTTTGATTGCGGTATGGCGTGCATCCCTTAGAGAATGCAGGTCTTCCGTATTTAAAACGCGTAAGGCTTTCGGAGCAAATTTCTCAACACGCCACCCAAATTGCTCCTCCATCATAAAGCGATCAAACATTACCATATCTGGATTGTAAGCTTCGAGATAGTCATTAAAACTATCATTGTTAAGTTTGATATTGGTGGTGCTGATGCCATATTGGGAAAGGTCTTCCATGTGGTCTGTTGTTTGCGCTGGGGAGGCAAATTCAACCTTCCAGTTCTGCTGGCAAAAGGTTTTGATGAGTTGCATCATGCGGCTGCCTGCAGCAGAAGAGTTCGGCTCAGGCCAAACATAACCAATGATTAAAATTTTCATAGAGGCTGAGTGATTGATCTATCTAGAAATAAAGAAAAGGGACAAGTTTTGCTAGGTATTGTATCATGTGCGCCAACTTTGTGTTGCTGCACAGTCATTGGACGCAGCAACATGCTATGGAAACATGACGTTGAGACTTAACTATGATCATTAAGCCGAAAATTCGTGGATTTATTTGTACGACGACTCACCCAACAGGTTGTGAGAAAAACGTTTTAGATCAAATTGCTAAAACGAAAGCCAACGGCGAAATCAAAAATGGCCCTAAAAAAGTATTGGTGATTGGTTCATCAAGTGGTTACGGCCTTTCATCTCGTATTGCTGCGGCGTTTGGCTCAGGCGCAGCAACTATAGGTGTATTTTTCGAGAAGCCTGCTACTGAGAAAAAGCCTGGCACAGCGGGTTGGTACAACGCTGCGGCATTTGACAAAGCGGCGCACGAGGCAGGCTTATATGCGAAGAGCATTAACGGCGATGCATTCTCAAATGAAGCGCGTGATAAAGTTATCGAGCTAATTAAAGAAGATCTTGGTGAGATCGACCTAGTGGTCTACTCACTAGCATCACCTGTTCGTAAACTGCCTGAGTCTGGTGAAGTGATTCGTTCAGTGCTTAAGCCAATCGGCGAACCATACCGCTCAACTGCCATCGATACTAACCGCGATGTCATCATCGACGCAGAAATTGAGCCTGCGACGGAAGAAGAAGTTGCGCAAACGGTTACGGTAATGGGTGGCGAAGATTGGGAACTTTGGATGTCTGCGCTTTCTGAGGCGGGTGTTCTTGCTGAGGGTGCACGTACGGTTGCTTACTCTTACATTGGTTCCGACATCACTTGGCCAATCTACTGGCACGGTGCCCTAGGTAAGGCAAAAGAAGATTTAGACCGCGCTTCTCAAGCAATCAATGCTGATCTTGCTAAGCAGGGTGGTGGTGCGAACGTAGCGGTACTTAAATCAGTTGTGACACAGGCTTCTTCTGCGATCCCAGTGATGCCGCTTTACCTATCTATGGTATTTAAAGTGATGCGTGAAAAAGGTCTTCACGAAGGCTGTATGGATCAAATTTACCGTATGTTTGCTGAACGCTTATACAACGACAATAACCCAGCTGAGTTGGTAGATGATAGCAATCGTCTTCGTCTAGATGACTGGGAGCTTCGCGAAGACGTGCAGCAGGCTTGTCGTGACCTTTGGCCACAAGTCACAGACGAAAACCTATTTGCTGAAACAGATTACCAACTTTACAAAGATGAGTTCTTGAAGTTGTTTGGTTTCGGTGTTGAAGGTGTGGATTATGAAGCTGAGGTTGATCCTCAAGTTGAGTTTGATGTAATTACACTTTAAGACATTCGTTAACATGACGATAAACAAAGGAGACCAATGGTCTCCTTTTTTTTATTTTGAGATTCTTCTATAGTGGTGAAAGTTGTTTGGGAGTTTAATGATGTTGCCTTTGAAATTCACATTGATAGGTTATGCGGTACTACAGGTGAGTGTATCATTGGCTCAGACCATTACTAGCCAGCCGGTTGAGGTTTTGTATGGTAATCAAGTCTATCGTGGAGAACATCAAGTTGTGCTGAACTCGCCAGAATCCGTAACGATTATCCCAGCTGAGCAGCCTAAGAATATTAATTTGCCGAACATGGTTGTCTCGGCCAATCCAAATAAACTCTCTTATCTAGAAGAGTCTGCAATTGCCAAACGTGAGCAAGAAATCTATCGAGAAGTGAATAGACGTACAGAAGAGTCGCCATTCACCGTTTTGTTTACTGGCCACATTCCAGAAGAGATACAGAAAAAGCGCCTCAGTATGATGCCTGAAATAGGTATTTTTGGTGATCAGAAAGACAAGCTGGATCAGGATCAGAAGGAGCTTCATGGTGAAAGCGACGTTATGCCTGATGAAGGCGAGTTTAGTGAAGTTAACCCCGGGAACCTCGTTCAGCCTGCTGATTCACAAGAAGAGCCTCCGGTGAATCAGGCAGAGTTAACAGATGAGCAAAAATTAGAGCAGCTAATAGGCGGTTAATCCTCGATTTGAGTTTACTCGATGTTTAGAGGCTGCCAGTTCTGAGTGTCTTGCCATTGGTTGGTCACTAATAATCTCGCCGCTTGGTTGTTTTCAACTTTCTCCTGCATATACGATAAAAACTCTTTCTTGGTCATGGTTTCTAGAGCGTTAATCCAGTTTTGGCGATCTGCAAAATTATGTTCTGGTTCAACAATATGTGGCCACTCTTCAAGGGCTTGTTCTTTGATGCTAGTCGGCTGCTTTTGATAGGCTCCCAAAACGGCCGCGCGAGCTTTTTCAAACTCATCGTCTGATATGTCATTGTTTCCCCACTTTCGAGCTTTAATAAAACGCTCAATTTCCGCGACCAGTTTTTCTGTAGAGGTATTGGGAGATTGCACCAAAAAACCAATAGAGGGCGTTTTTTCAATGGTTTGATTGGTGACGGCTACGATGTAGCCAAACTGTTTCTCTGTTCGAAACTCATTGTAAAATTGAGCACCGAGTAGTTGGCTTAGTACTCTAATGTAGCACCGCTCCAGATAAGAGGCATTATTGTTGTCGGTGGCGATCAGTGAGTAAAGTACAACGCTGTCAGCACTCTGTGTGCTGAACTGGTAAAGGTAATGTTGTCTTGCTTGAAAGTTTTTGAGTTCCACATGACGGTATTTATGGTTGTAAAGGCATGTGACAACTGCATTTTTGACACGTTTAGAAAGGCTTTGAGCATCTTTTAGTACAAAATTACCTGTCATGTACCCAGAGAACTCAAAGTGTTGCGAGTGTCTCTCTATGAAATTGTTGACATCATTAAGTGAGATTTGAGTAACCAGCTCTTGAAGGGTGTGTGTTGGAGCGTTTCCTTTGATAGCAACTTGGCTAAAGTAGTGTCTTGCAAGAGCATAAGGCGGCTGGCTTTCTAGGTTGCTAAGGCCTTTTAAAACGTCTTTTTTAGCGATAGATAAGCGCTCCTTAGTAGCTCTAAACTCTAATAAATATTCTACCAAGGAATAAAAAAAGTCATCTTGCTTGTCGTTATAACCGCTGGTGCGCAAGGTTAAGCCATTGCCATGGGCGTACAGTTGATAGCCAAGGCCTGCCATATATGGTTGATAGGTTCGTTCACTGGCTGCATCGTTAAACAGCTTCGCCCATAGTTGAAGTAAGAGTCGATCTTTAGTTGATGGGTTCTCAAGAAAGCCAAAGTAGCCAAAAATCATTCCCGTCGGTTTTTGAAAGTGAGTGTTCTGCTTAAACCAAAAATTGAACCCTTGGTCTTGTTCTATCGATGTGTTTTCTTGCACATCAGAAGGTGGCAGTAAATCCAAATTATCTGGCATGAACGGATTGGCTTTTGGTAAGCCAAAGTGACTATCTAGTTCGCTGTGTTGAACGATTTGATTGATATTAAATGCAATATTGCCATTTGCATATTGGCCGTTGTAAAGAGGCTCATGAGTCCACTCAATACTCTCTTTGAGCCAGTTCTCTGGAAAGTGCTCTGGGTTTAACCATTGAATGATTAGATTTTCTTGGGTAAGTGTGTTGAGCAGTGACTTGATGCTTTCGCTGTTGGCGTTTTGACTGATGTGAAAGCTGGATAGCAATGACTCTATACCAACGTCTAGGGCTCTACTAGAAAGAATCTGAGACAGCTTTATCGGCTGAATGTAGTCATGAAAATTATAATTTAAGGCGCTGAGTGTCTTGGTTTCATTGAGATACTGTTTGGAAATAGGGGATGACTTTAGGTTGTCAATGGTTTTGAACAGTGCCTCAGAAATTTTATCTCGTTGAGCGATGCCCTCATCAGTTAATTTGATGGTGATGGTAAATAAGGCATGGGTGCCATCGTCTTGATTTATGCCCGCATGTAGAGCTTGCGCCCAGTGCTGTTTCTTCAAGTATGCAAATAAGGAGTTTTCAGATTCATCACCTAATACGTATGAAATGTATCGTATAGGTTGTGAGCTATAACTGTTTATTTGACTCGGTATTTGAAATGAGAATTTTACAATGCTTTTCTCAGTGTTGGTCTTAAAGAGCTGAATTTTACCATCTGCGTTAGATGTGAACTGCTTTGGAAGTGTAAGGTGAGGTAAGGGCTGGTGTGACTTTATGCCTCCAAAGTGCTTCTGGGCGATTTTAGCTAAGGCATCCGTTGACTCATTTGCTGTAAGCGTCAGAACCATATTACTAGGGTTGTAGTAGTGTTGATAAAGTGTAACTAACTTCGAACGTAATTCCTCGGCCGATGTGTTGGCTAGGGTATCTTTATTGCCAACTGTAAATCTACTACCGGGGTGGTCAGGGTTAAGAAGAGTTTTGAATGCTTGATTGCTGCGCCTTTGCTCGTCACTTAGTTTTGCTCGATACTCAGAGTCTACAGCGTTGATTTCTCTTGCAATGTACTGCGGGTCTAGTTTCGGGCTAATAAAGAATTGAGCAAACCGGTCTAGGGCTTCTGAGTAGGCGCTTGGCAATATATCAAAGTAATAGTTTGTGACTTGTCCGCTAGTGTAGGCATTGTGCGAGCCACCATGCTGGCGAATGAACTCTTGATAAGCATTTGCTTCAGGGTATTTTTCTGTGCCAAGAAAGAGCATGTGCTCCAATAAATGCGCTAAGCCCAAATGATCGTCGGGATCTTGGTAGCTACCGACTTTGATAGCAAGTGCTGCAGCTGGTTTCTCAGCTTTGGGGTCACTGACTAATACGACGTTAAGGTCATTATCAAGTTGAATGTGTGCATATGTGTTTTGGTCGGACTGACCTTTACCAGAAATAATTTGCATAGGGGTTGCGAAGGCCTGAAGGCTAAAGAAAAGTGCCCAAACAAAGAGTGGGGTAAGTATTGGTCTTTGATGAAGACGGTAAGATATGTTCAGCATAGGAACAGGTTAGCGTGATCCCATGCTGAAATTCAAGATGCTCCAGATTATTTAGGTTGGGCGTCTAAGGATTGGCCGTTAATATTTGCACTATCGTTGCCAATTAAGTAAAGGTAGAGTGGCATTATGTCTAAAGGTGTTTTGAGTGTATTTGGGTCTTCCGCTGGGTAAGCGTGCGCTCGCATGTTTGTTCTTGTGCCACCTGGGTTGATGGCGTTGACTCGAATGTTGGAAATGTTTTCCAACTCATCGGCCAGTAATTGCATCATGGCTTCGGTTGCAAATTTTGAAACAGCATAGGCTCCCCAATAGGCTTTGGCTTTTCTGCCAACGCTTGAGCTTGTAAAGATAATGGAAGCATCAGGTGCCTTTTGTAACAAAGGTATAAGGGCTTGGTTTAATAAAAATGCTGCAGTGACATTGACGCGCATAACCCGTTCAAACGTACTCGGCTCAAAGTTTGCCAGTGGCGTTCGGTCTCCGAGGATGCCAGCATTATGAAGGATGCCGTCAAGCTGTCCAAACTCACTCTCAATGGTGTTGGCAAGCTCAATGTAGTCATGCTCGGCAGCTGTGTCTAAGTTAAGAGGAACAATGGCTGCTTGTGGATAGCCGAGATTCTCTATCTGGTCATAGACTTCTTCAAGTTTCTTAGTGGTTCGGCCCAGTAAGATGACGGTCGCACCATGTTCAGCATAGCTAAGGGCTGCCTGCTTTCCTATGCCATCACCAGCGCCAGTTACTAGGATTACTTTGTCTTTTAATAGATCTTTGGGTGCTTGATAGTTCAGCATCACAGACCTCCTAGTTTTGTGTTGGTTTTTGCGTGTGCATCAAATAGTTTACGGATACATCGCGCTCGTTTAACTTGTATACTTTAGTCAATGGGTTGTAAGTCATGCCAGTCATGTGCGTCACATCTAGGCCTGCTTGACGTGCAAAATTGCTTAACTCGGCGGGTTGAATGAATTTTGCGTAGTCGTGAGTGCCTTTTGGAAGCATTTTTAATACGTATTCAGCCCCTACAATTGCAAATAAGTAGGCTTTCGGATTGCGGTTAATCGTTGAGAAGAATACGTGGCCACCAGGCTTGCAGAGCTTCATGCACGCCTGAATAACAGATGCAGGATCTGGGACATGCTCAAGCATTTCAAGACAGGTCACTACATCGTATTGTTCAGCTTCTCGCTCGGCAATCTCTTCCGCAGTAATGCGTTCGTAATCGATGTTTAAACCGCTTTCTTCTTTGTGGAGATTGGCAACTGCAAGAGGGGCCTCGCCCATGTCAATGCCTTTCACATCGGCGCCCATTTGAGCAAGTGCTTCCGACAAAATGCCGCCGCCACAGCCGACGTCTATTGCTTTTTTGCCGCTTAGAGATGCTCTCTCGTTGATATAGTTGGCGCGTAGAGGGTTAATGTCATGTAGAGGTTTGAACTCACTTTCTTTGTCCCACCAGCGACTTGCAAGCGCTTCAAATTTTGCGACTTCGTCTAAATCTACATTGGTGCTGTTGGTTTGCTTAGTGGTCATCTCTTAATCCTATTCGGTTAGGGCTACTGCAGTAACGTGTGGTTACTTACTAGTATTCGTGCAAGTGTTGTTCTTTGGATCAACGCATTATAGCGATTATGCTCATGGCAACAAACTTTGCATGATCAAAGTTTGATGTATCAAGGTTTTTTCTAACGATAAACCTTAAGAGAGGTTAACAACTTATTGGGGAGTGAGTGCATCGAAAGACGGCAAATAAAACCTCTACAGATGATGGGTGTTCGCTAAATGCTTGTGGTATAATGCCGCGCTTACAAAAAGATGGCCGGAGCAGTCGTATTGTTATCTCGCTCCAAACATAAGGAACGGTAGTATCTATGGGTGAATTAGCCAAAGAAATTATTCCCGTCAGTATCGAAGATGAGCTGAAAGGTTCTTATCTTGATTACGCGATGAGTGTAATCGTTGGGCGTGCATTGCCTGATGTTCGAGATGGTTTGAAACCAGTTCACCGTCGTGTTTTATACGCGATGAATGAGCTTAAGAACGATTGGAATAAGCCCTACAAAAAATCGGCGCGTATCGTCGGTGATGTGATCGGTAAATATCACCCTCATGGTGATTCAGCTGTGTATGAAACCATCGTTCGTATGGCGCAGCCATTTTCAATGCGTTATATGTTGGTTGACGGCCAAGGTAACTTTGGTTCAGTAGACGGTGACAGCGCAGCTGCAATGCGTTACACCGAGATCCGTATGGCGCGTATGTCGCACCATATGCTAATGGATCTGGAAAAAGAGACGGTTGATTTTGTACCAAACTATGATGGTACAGAGTTTATGCCGGATGTGTTGCCAACTCGTATCCCGGGCTTGCTGGTAAACGGCTCTGCGGGTATTGCTGTAGGTATGGCAACCAATATTCCTCCACATAACCTAGGTGAAGTCATCGATGGCTGTTTAAACGTTATCGATAACCCAGAAGTGACCATCGATGAATTGATGGAGCATATCCCTGGACCAGACTTCCCAACAGGTGCTTTTATTAATGGTCGTGCAGGCATCGTTGAAGCCTACAAGACTGGTCGTGGTCGCATTTATATGCGTGCTCGCCACCATGTTGAAGACATGGAAAAAGGTAATCGACAAGCGATCGTCTTTACAGAGATTCCTTACCAGCTAAATAAGGCAAAAGTGATTGAAAAAATTGCTGAGCTGGTTAAAGAAAAGAAAATCGAAGGTATTAGCGAGCTACGTGACGAGTCTGATAAAGATGGTATGCGTATCGTGATTGAGCTACGTCGCGGTGAAAATCCAGATGTGGTGGTGAATAATATCTTTACTCAAACTCAGCTTCAGTCTGTGTTTGGTATCAACATGGTTGCCCTAGTGGATGGTCGTCCAGAGCTGTTGAACTTGAAACAAGTTCTTGAGTGCTTTGTGAAACACCGTCGTGAAGTGGTGACTCGCCGTACTATCTTTGAATTGCGTAAAGCACGTGAGCGTGGGCATGTTCTGGAAGGTTTGGCGGTAGCGCTTGCTAATATTGATCGCGTGATCGAGTTGATTCGTCAATCGCCAACGTCTGCAGAAGCAAAAGAAAAGCTAATCTCAGAAACGTGGCAGCCTGGTAATGTCATGGCGATGCTTGAGCGCGCAGGTGCGGATGCATGTCGTCCTGATGATCTGGATGCTGCGTATGGTTTCAATGATGGCGTTTACCGTTTGTCACCTGAGCAAGCACAAGCGATTCTTGACCTTCGTTTACACCGCTTAACAGGTCTTGAGCACGAGAAACTGTTGGGTGAATACAAGTCTTTGATCGATTTGATCGCTGAGTTGTTGGAAATCCTAGGTAACCCTGATCGCCTAATGGAAGTGATTCGTGAAGAGCTAGAAGAAGCGCGCGATCAATTCGGCGATGCACGTCGTACCGAGATCCTGACATCTAAGCAAGATCTAACCATTGCAGACTTGATCGATGAAGCACCAATGGTCGTGACGATTTCTGATACGGGTTATGCGAAAACACAGCCTCTAGAAGAATACAAAGCTCAACGTCGTGGTGGGCGTGGTAAATCTGCATCGGGAATGAAAGATGAAGATCATATCAGTCACCTGCTGGTGACCAGCAGTCACGACACCGTCATGCTGTTCAGTAACTTCGGTAAGGTTTACTGGTTGCGTGTGTTTGAGATTCCTGTCGGGAGTCGTGCATCAAAAGGCCGCCCAATTGTTAACTTGCTGCCATTGGCAGAAGGTGAGCATATCTCGGCGCTGTTGCCTTTGACTGCACCGGAGAAAACCGATGCGGACAGTGATGTTGATACGGATGTTGAAGAAGCAGAAGACGTTGCGGCGAGTAGCTACATCTTTATGGCAACTGCGAACGGTACCGTTAAGAAAACGGCGATGGAGCATTTCGCTCGTCCGCGTTCAAGCGGTTTGATCGCGCTGAAGCTGGATGAAACAGATGCGTTGGTGGGTGTTGCGCAAACATCTGGCAATGATGACATTATGTTGGTTTCAAGCTCAGGTAAGACTATTCGCTTTAAGGAAACTGACGTTCGCCCAATGGGTCGAACTGCAGCCGGTGTTCGCGGTATCAAGTTAGCTGAAGAAGCAAAAGTCGTTTCTTTGATCGTGCCAAGTGCAGAGCAAGAAACGGCTGTGTTGATGGCCTGTGAAAACGGCTACGGTAAGCGCACTATGATCAGTGAATTCCCTGTTTACGGTCGTGGTGGTCAAGGCGTTATTGGTATTCAGGTGTCTGAGCGTAATGGTCCTGTGGTGGGTGCTACGCAGGTTGAAGATACCGATGAGGTTATCTTGATTACCGACATGGGGACTTTGGTGCGAACTCGTGTTTCAGAGATTTCATGTCAGGGTCGTAACACACAAGGCGTTACGCTTATTCGACTATCGAACGAAGAGCGTTTAGTGGGTGTGGAACGTGTCGTAGAGGATGACGATGCAGAAGTTGAAGCCGAACTGGTGGATGCTGATGTTGAGACAGTCGATACAGCAGACGAGCTTCAGAGTAATCCCCCAAGCTCTGAAGAGTAAAGTTCTAGGCGCACCTTGAGTGCGCCTTCTTTTGTGCCATAAGGTACATTTTTAAATGAGGTTTTAGGCAGAATGAGCCGCGTTTACAACTTTTGTTCTGGTCCCGCCGCGCTTCCAGAAGCCGTATTGGAAAAAGCGCAAGCAGAGTTACTTGATTGGCACGGTAAAGGCGTGTCGGTCATGGAGATGAGTCACCGTAGTGAAGAGTTTATGTCGATTTTGGCATCGACCAAAGCTCGTTTAACGCGCTTGTTAAACATTCCTGACAATTATGAAATTGTGTTTGCTCAGGGTGGTGCGTCAGCGCTGTTTGCTCAAATTCCAGCAAACCTAACAAATGGCTTTGATTCCGCTTGTTATTTAGATACCGGTGCATGGTCGACGAAAGCGATTAAAGAAGCTAAGAAATACACAAATGTTGTATTGGCTGGTTCAACAAAAGATGTGAGCTACACGTCAGTGCCCGATTTTTCTTCTTTGAATCTTGATGAAAAGGCCGCTTACTTACACTTAACGCCTAATGAAACCATTGGCGGTTTAGAGTTTGCAGACTTGCCTGAAACCAATCTTCCTATCGTGGCAGATTTATCTTCGACCATCCTTTCTCGTGAAATAGATGTGTCGAAGTACGGCTTGATCTATGCTGGTGCGCAAAAGAACGTGGGGCCAGCTGGTGTTGTGATCAACATTATTCGCAAAGACTTGTTGGCGCGTAGCAACAATGATGCGCTGCCGAGTGTATGGTCTTTCGAGAATCTTGCGAAGAACGACTCCATGATCAATACGCCGCCTACCTTTGCAATTTACCTAGCTGACTTGGTGTTCGAGTGGTTGGAAACACAAGGTGGCGTAACAGCCATGGAAAAAGTAAATGTTGAAAAAGCAGAAATGCTTTACAGCGCGATTGATAACAGTGGCTTCTATTCGAATCCAATTGATGTACGTTACCGCTCGCGAATGAACGTGCCATTTGTGTTGGCAGATGAATCACTTGAAAAGACTTTCCTAAAAGAGTCTGAAGAGGCCGGGCTTCGCACTCTTGCTGGACACCG
Source organism: Marinomonas ostreistagni (assembly GCF_016461785.1). Taxonomy (GTDB): domain Bacteria; phylum Pseudomonadota; class Gammaproteobacteria; order Pseudomonadales; family Marinomonadaceae; genus Marinomonas; species Marinomonas ostreistagni_A. The sequence continues at coordinate 251,948 of NZ_JAEMUH010000004.1, forward strand.
TTCAGTGGGTGGTATGCGTGCAAGTATCTACAATGCTATGCCAATTGAAGGCGTGAAAGCATTGATCGATTTCATGCAAGCATTTGAGAAACGCTACGGTTAATTGTAATTAGGAAACACGCTCTATGACGACTAAAAACGATACAACAACGATCACGCTGCCAATGCTTCGCGATCGAATTGATGCGATTGACGCGCAAATTCAAGACTTGATAAATGAGCGCGCAGCCTGTGCGCAAAAGGTAGCTGAGGTGAAGCTTACCGAGCAGGGCGACCAGAATGTTGTGTTTTATCGTCCGGAGCGTGAAGCCCAGGTGTTACGACGTGTAATGGAGCGTAATAAAGGGCCTTTGGGTAATGAGGAGATGGCCAAAATCTTTCGTCAGGTCATGTCTTCCTGCTTAGCTCTTGAGCGCCCAATGCGCATTGCCTTTTTGGGCCCTGAAGGGACGTTTACACAACAAGCTGCGTTAAAGCATTTTGGGCAATCCATCATCAGCGCGCCAATGGCTGCTATCGATGAGGTGTTCCGTGAAGTTGAGTCTGGTGCGGCAAATTATGGTGTCGTGCCGGTTGAAAACTCCACAGAGGGTGTGGTGAATCACACGCTGGATAGCTTTAGAAACTCACGCTTGAAAATTTGTGGTGAAGTAGAAGTGCGTATTCACCATAACTTGCTGGTTGCGCCTAATATCAATCCAGATGATGTGACACATATCTACTCCCATCAACAGTCATTGGCACAATGTCGAGCTTGGCTTGATCGCTATTGGCCGCATGCTGAGCGCGTGGCGGTAAGCTCCAATGCTGAAGGTGCTCGTTTGGCTGCTGAAGCTGGTAAGAATGGTAAAGCTGTAGCAGCCATTGCCGGTGACATCGCTAGCCAACTGTATAATTTAGAAGTTGTTTCCGCGAATATTGAGGATCAGCCAGACAATACCACTCGATTCCTTATTATTGGTAACGAAAAAGTGCCTCAAAGTGGCAAGGATAAAACATCGTTGCTGGTCAGTGCCAAAAACGAGCCAGGTGCTTTGTACCGTCTACTAGAGTCTTTTGAGCGTCACGGTGTTGATATGACACGCTTAGAGACTCGTCCCTCGTTAATTAGCAAATGGGGCTATGTCTTCTATATCGATTTCTGGGGGCATTGTGAGGATGAGGCATGTCGTGCAGTGATTGATGAATTGCGTGAGAGAGCATCGGAAGTAAAAGTTCTGGGTTCTTACCCAGTCGCAGTTCTTTAGGTGAAAACTCAAGAAAAAGGCACTTGCGATGCAAGATAATAAAAAAGAATTTGGCAATGTCTTAATTGTCGGCTTAGGTATGATAGGTGGTTCTTTTGCTAAGAGCCTTAAGCTTCAAGGCTTGGCAACGCTTTATGGGGCAGATCGTCGAGCAGGGGAGTTGACCCTAGGGGTTTCTACAGGGGTGATTGATTATCCTGCTCAGTTGGACGAAGCAACTATTTCCAATATGGACATCATTATTCTAGCGACGCCAGTGCGTGCTATGGAATCCGTATTGACGGAAATTAAACCTTTTATTAAGCCAACAACCTTAATTACGGATGTGGGGTCAACTAAGGGTAGTGTTGTCGCCGCTGCAAAAAAAGTATTTGGTGAGGCGCCGGCTAACTTTATTCCGGGGCATCCTATTGCAGGCGCTGAGAAAAGTGGTGTGTTGGCTGCGAATCCTCATCTATTTGAAAAGCATATGGCTATTGTTACGCCATTACCTTATTCCGATCCTGAGTTGTTAGATCGACTGCATCGTTTATGGCGTGCTGTTGGTGCGGATGTGGTTAGCATGGATGTGGATCACCATGATCATGTATTGGCTGCTTCAAGTCATTTACCTCATTTGCTGGCTTATACGTTGGTTGATGCGCTGGCAAATGCTGAGCGTAGCCAAGATATTTTCCGCTTTGCTGCAGGTGGTTTTAGGGATTTTACTCGAATTGCGTCAAGTGATCCGGTTATGTGGCGGGATGTATTTCTTGCAAATAAGGATGCCACTCTGGCCACTCTGGACTTATTTACTGAGCGTTTAGATGAAATGCGTCAAGCAATCGTTGAAGCTGATGGTGCTTCCATGTATGGCGTATTCACTCGAGCTAAATCTGCCCGTGATCATTTCCTGCGACTGTTAGAGCAGCGAACGTTAGGAAAACCTCAAGAAAAGGCGGTCGCTATCAGTGTAAGTCCTGCTTCGGCCATCAATGGTGAAGTCAAATTGATCGGTGACAAATCTTTGTCACATAGAGCGCTTATAATGGCAGCCCTTGCCAAAGGGGTCAGTGAATTAAGTAATATTGATCTTACTGGCGACGTCAAAGTGACCATGCAAGCTCTCAAGGATATGGGGGTTGTCATTGAAGAGTTTGGCTATGGTGCGGTTAGAGTTCATGGTGTTGGAAGGCGAGGGTTGAGAGCACCAATCGCACCAATCAATGTGCATAATTCTGCTACATCATTATATTTGCTTGCACCTGTTTTATCTGGTCAATCATTCAGTGTGGAAGTGATTGGTGAAGATGCGCTTCTTAATACTCCGTTTACACATTTGCTTGCGTTGATGAGAGCTGCGGGGGCTTCTGTTAACAGTGCATCAGCCGATTGTTTGCCATTCAAGTTTACGCCAGCTGAGTTGTTACCTGTGAATGTTGTGCTGCCTGGCCCACCATCTTCACGTTTGATGTCAAGTGCCGTGCTGTTGAGTTTGTTTGCTGAAGGGCACAGCCAGTTCTCTGCTGCATTAAGCTTTGATGATCAGGTTCGTGCCTTGTTTGCGAGTTTTGGTGTTGTTGTGAATGGAGAGCAGGATATTGCTGTTTCAAGTCCGGAGCTCAACGGGTCAACATTAGATCTGCCGGCAGATATGCAACAAACGCTGTGGTCGGTATTGATGGCGACACTTTTGCCGGGCTCATCGCTACGACTAGAGGGTGTTTCTACTCAAGGGCGCATGATGAAGGTGCTCACTTTGTTGCAAAGCTCCGGGGCAAAAATTGACTGGATAGATGAACCTATAGGTGTGTTTGCTGCTCAAAGTGTTCAAGTAAGTTTTGCGAAACTCTCGTCTTTTAACTTGAGTACAGAGCAATCTTACGAGATGAGAGAGTTTTTAACTCAGCTGGCGACTGCCGCGGTGTATGCGGATGGTAATAGCCAGTTCGAGGGAGTTTCACATTTACCCTACTTCTATGAAGATCGTATCACTACGCTTGTGGATGGGGTGAATCATATTGGTGGCGTCGCTGAGTGGCGTGCCGGAACATTATTAATAAAAGGATGTACCCCTCAGGGTGGGGACTTGGACAGTGCAGGTAACGAGTTGGTGGCGTTGGCATTTCTATTGCTAGCAGCCCGTTGCCGCAACGGTGCGACAGTCAGGGATTGTCAGAAATTGTTAGCGCAAATTCCAAACTTAGAAGAAATTGCTGCGCAGCTGGGTTTAAAGTGCTCAGTGCAAAGCTAAATAAGAGGAACAGATATGATGAATCAAGCCCCAGTTATTACGATTGATGGCCCAAGTGGTGCTGGTAAAGGCACAGTAAGTCAATTAGTCGCCGAGAAGCTGGGTTGGCATTTGCTTGATAGTGGTGCGCTTTATAGGTTGCTAGCGTTGGCTGCGTCTCACCATGGAATTGAGCCAGATGATGTTGAAGCTTTGAAGGTTTTGGCAGAGCATTTGGATATTCAATTCCAGCAGTCTGAAGAAGGTAAAGTTGAAATTATTTTAGAAGGTGAAGTTGTTACGCAGGCAATACGTACAGAAATCGTCGGCAATCAGGCCTCTAAGTTGGCTGCGATTCCTGATGTGCGTGAAGGCTTGCTATTGCGTCAACGAGCTTTTGCCCAAACGCCTGGTTTAGTTGCCGATGGTCGTGATATGGGGACGGTCGTATTCCCTGAAGCCAGCATTAAAGTATTTTTGACTGCTTCGCCAGAGGAGCGTGCTCAGCGTCGTTTATTGCAGTTAGAGCAAAAAGGCGAAAGCGTGAATTTCAAGGAGTTGGTGCAAAGTATTAAAGAGCGTGATGAACGTGATGCGAATCGCCCAATTGCTCCATTGGTACCCGCTGTTGGCGCACTGGTCATTGATAGTACTGACATGTCAATTGATCAAGTTGTTGAAGTTGTGCTGGCTGAAGCGGCAAAAGCTTCCTACATTTAAGTAGGAAGCTGTATTAATGCTCATTCTTTGTGCTAAAATACCGCGATTAAAATTTTAGTCGGCTTGGTGCCAGCAACAGCCAAGTCGCATTCAATGTAAATTAGCCCCACATAGGCTGGCGATGTGGCAGGGAACATTTAGTTGTTCCGTATATATAGGAATCACAATGACTCAAAGCTTCGCAGAACTGTTTGAAGAAAGCCTAAAAAGCGTAGAAATGGCGCCTGGCTCAATTGTTACTGGTATCGTTGTTGACATCGATAGCGACTGGGTAACTGTTCACGCAGGTCTTAAATCTGAAGGCGTTATCCCACGTTCTCAATTCCTAAACGAGAGCGGCGAATTCACTCTAGCAATTGGCGACGAAGTTAAAGTTGCTCTTGATGCTGTAGAAGACGGTTTCGGTGAAACTAAACTTTCTCGTGAGAAAGCTAAGCGTGCTGAAACTTGGTCTGTGCTTGAAAAAGCCTACGAAGAAGGTGAAATCGTTAAAGGTATCATCAACGGTAAAGTTAAAGGTGGCTTCACTGTTGATATCGCTAACATCCGTGCTTTCTTGCCAGGTTCTTTGGTAGATGTTCGTCCTATCCGTGACACATCTCACCTTGAAGGTGTTGAACTTGAGTTCAAACTTATCAAGCTTGATCAAAAACGTAACAACGTTGTTGTTTCTCGTCGTGCTGTTATGGAAGCTACTAACAGTGCAGAGCGCGAAACTCTTCTTGCTAACCTTGAAGAAGGTCAAGAAGTTAAAGGTATCGTTAAGAACCTTACTGACTACGGTGCATTCGTTGACTTGGGCGGTGTTGATGGTCTTCTACACATCACTGACATGTCTTGGAAGCGTATCAAGCACCCAAGTGAAATCATCGCTGTAGGTGACGAGATCGACGTTAAAGTTCTTAAGTTCGATCGTGAACGTAACCGTGTATCTCTAGGTCTTAAGCAACTAGGTGAAGATCCATGGGTAGCAATCAAAGCTCGTTACCCAGAAGGTACTAAAGTTACTGCACGCGTAACTAACCTAACTGACTACGGCTGCTTCGCTGAGCTAGAAGAAGGTGTTGAAGGTCTTGTTCACGTTTCTGAAATGGATTGGACTAACAAAAACATCCACCCTTCTAAAGTTGTTCAAATCGGCGACGAAGTAGAAGTTATGATCCTTGATATCGACGAAGAACGTCGTCGTATCTCTCTAGGTATCAAGCAGTGCACTCCAAACCCATGGGAAGAGTTCGCAACTTCATTCAACAAGAACGACAAGATCTCTGGTGCAATCAAGTCTATCACTGACTTTGGTGTGTTCATCGGTCTTGACGGTGGCATCGACGGCCTTGTTCACCTATCTGACCTATCTTGGGACGAAACAGGTGAAGAAGCTGTACGTAAGTACAAGAAAGGTGACGTTCTAGAAACTGTTGTTCTTTCTATCGATGCTGAGCGCGAGCGTATCTCTCTAGGTGTTAAACAACTAGAGCAAGATCCATTCGTAGCATTCGTTGCTGAAAACGACAAAGGTGCCATCGTAACTGGTACAGTTGGCGAAGTTGATGCGAAAGGTGCTGTTGTAGTACTTGCGGAAGGTGTTGAAGCTTACTTGAAAGTTTCTGAAATCAGCCGTGAGCGCGTAGAAGATGCTTCTACTGTATTGAAAGAAGGCGATTCTGTTGAAGCGGCGATCACTAACGTTGATCGTAAAGCTCGTACAATCGCTGTTTCTATCAAAGCTAAAGATGCAACTGAAGAGAAAGCAGCTCTTAAATCTCATGCTGAGAAGCAGCAAGCTGAAGTTAGCGGTCCGACTACAATCGGTGACCTAATCAAAGCTCAACTTGAGAACCAAAACTAATTTCGACTAAGCGATAGCTGAAAGAATAGTTTATGAAAAAGCGGACCTATTTAGGTCCGCTTTTTTTATGTTTTTTATGAGATCAGATTGACAAATAAACTATACACAGAAGATGTGGATAAATGTGGGTATAGCTATTGGGTTAGCGAAAAGTGGCGAGTAACTTTTGTATATCATCTTCATCCCATTCGCTTTTCTCAAGTAATTCTGCAAGCTCGGGGCTGTTCTGTATTAGGTCTAAATTCTTTTTAAACTTCGCAAAATGATATTCTTTTATTAGCTTTTCATCGTAATCTGAGCGATAAAGTGGCTTGGCTTGATCTTGCGGGTTATCAGCTTCAGTCGCTTCTTTCCTGAAGTTATTCACAGTCTTGTATGCGCTAAGCATTTTTGACTTGTTCATGTTGCTCACCTATCGGAAATTCTATTTGCATAACAAGAAAGTGATCTTGTTTGGCGGTCCACTTAATGTTCGCATTCCATAGTTGGTTGCCGTGATCTCTGTTCTCAGATCCAATTAAATACGATGGACGTGGATCCTGACCGATCACTTGTTCAATCAAGGGGACTAAGTCTCTATCGTAGATTGTTTTGTACGATTTTGCCTGCTTTAGTGCGGCTTCAGAAAAAATGACTTTTTTTAAAGTCGTTGGTAAAGGCGCAAAACCACCTTTTGCATTAGGAAGTGCATCGGCATAAGGTAGGTAGGGTTTAATATCGACAATTGGGGTTTGATCAAGTAGATCTGCACCAATGATGTCAATGAAAACGCGATTGCCTTCTTTTCTTACGCCTTTGACTTCTACAACAGATAAGCCTAATGGGTTAGGGCGATGTGTTGCTCGTGTAGCAAAAATCCCCATCTTTTCTTTGCCGCCTAAGCGTGGCGGTCGAATTTTTGCTTTCCAGTTTTCGGTGATGCATTCATGAAAAATAAAATGTACCCAAATGTGCGAAAACCCTTCCAGTCCATCAAGTACATCAAGACGATTAAAAGGCGGGAGAAGCTCAATGGATGCCGACGCCTCGGTAACCAGCCCGGGCTGTCTGGGAATGCCGAACTTTTGTTTATAGCAGGAATGTACAAGACCTATTTGTTGAAATTGAAAGGTTTGGCTCATGATTATTTCGTTGGTAAGTAATGAATAATACGGAATCAGAAAGAACAAGATGTGTTAGTATAACGCGTATCTATTTTTATAGCGTCCCATTAACGGAATTGATATCGCTGGATAAAGAAGAGAGAAAATAATGTCCTTAGAATCTTATATGAACGAAGTTGGTCAAAAGGCACGCGCTGCGTCGCGTCTTTTGACTCGTGCGACCACTGAGCAAAAGAACAAAGCATTGTTCGCAATGGCTAATGCTTTGGAGAGCGCGCGACCTCGACTGAAAGAAGAGAATGCTAAGGACATTGAAAACGGCAAGCAAAAGGGCTTAGATGAGGCGTTGCTGGATCGCCTTGAGCTAAACGATGCTCGCATCGATGGCATGATTGAAGGGCTGAAGCAGGTTGCAACGCTGCCTGATCCAGTTGGTGAAATCACCGATATGGTATACCGTCCTTCTGGTATTCAACTTGGTAAAATGCGAGTGCCATTAGGTGTTATCGGCATTATCTATGAGTCTCGCCCAAATGTGACTATCGATGCTGCGAGTCTGTGTTTGAAGTCTGGTAACGCAACCATTCTTCGTGGTGGTAGTGAAGCGTTTTACTCAAATCAAGCAATCGCACAAGCCGTGCAGTCAGGTTTGGCGTCAGCAGGTTTACCTGAAGATGCGGTACAGGTAATCAACACCGTCGACCGTGCGGCGGTTGGGTTGTTGATCACAATGCCCGACTACGTTGATGTGATTGTGCCACGAGGAGGAAAAGGCTTAATTGAACGCATCAGTAAGGATGCTCGTGTACCCGTTATTAAGCATTTAGACGGTAATTGTCATGTTTACATTGATGATGAGGCTGACCTAGAGAAAGCATTCAACATTGCAATGAATGCTAAAACTCGTCGTTACGGTGTTTGTAACGCAATGGAATCATTGCTTGTGAACGCTCGTGTGGCTAAAGATATTCTACCGCGCTTAGCTGATGCTTTGTCAGAGAAAGGGGTAGAGCTGGTTGGCTGTGATTTAACGCGTGCAATTATTGAAGCAGCTCCTGCAACGGAAGACGATTGGTACACAGAGTACCTAGCGCCGAAATTGTCTATTAAAGTAGTAGATGATATGGATGATGCCATTGCGCATATTAATCAATATGGCTCTCATCATTCGGATGCCATCGTATCGCAGAACTATTCGAAAACACGTGCTTTTATGACTGAAGTCGATTCTTCATCTGTCATGGTCAATGCTTCAACGGCCTTTGCCGACGGCTTTGAATACGGTCTTGGTGCAGAAATTGGTATCTCTACTGATAAGATTCATGCTCGTGGCCCTGTTGGTCTGATTGGTTTAACTAGCCAAAAATATGTGGTGTTAGGGGATGGTCACACCCGTGACAACTGAGTTTTCTCAAACACTAAAGAAAGGGACGGTCGTGATGGGAGGGACTTTTGATCCTATCCATCACGGTCATCTGCGATCAGCCGTTGATATCCTTGATTACTTTCAATTCCAAACGCTGCGTTTGATTCCTTGCTACCAGCCTGTCCATAAAGGCGAGCCAACGGTCAGTGCCGCACAAAGATTGAAAATGGTAGAACTCGGCATTGCCGCAGATCACCGTTTAAGTGTCGATGCCCGTGAAATTCTGCGGGCTGGCCCTAGTTACACCTTTGATACTTTGATTCAGCTTCGTGAGGAGCTTGGGCAAGAAGAACCTCTTATTATGGTAGTAGGAATGGACAGTTTTCTTTCTCTACCAACCTGGGCTCACTGGCAGAAGTTACTAGATGTTGCGCATATACTGGTGATTTCAAGACCCGGATGGGAGCCTGATTTTATCTCTACCTTAGAGTCTTTTTATGAAAAACATCGAGCCGAGAGCGCGACTGAGTTACAATGCGCGCCCGCTGGTAAGATTTGGATGCAAAGCTTCACGCCATTAGCGATTTCATCCAGCCAAGTTCGAAACCTTTGTCGCAAAAATGCGTCTATTGCTTACTTGGTCCCAGAAACAATACAACGCTTCATTGAAGCACATTCTTTATATAAATAGGGTTATCCAAAACTATGAGCCAAAACCAATTATCTGCTGATCAAATTCTCGACATTGCTGTTGAATCACTTGAGGATGTGAAGGGCGATAACATCACTGTACTAAACGTCAGTGAATTAACAGACATGATGGACTTTATGGTCATTTGTACGGGTACGTCAAAGCGACATGTGAACTCATTAGGACAAAATGTTGTCGAACACGCTAAGAGTAAAGGTCTACAGCCTCTAGGTAGTGAAGGTCGTGATATGGGCAGTGACTGGGTATTGGTCGACCTTTATGATGTCGTTGTACACGTTATGACCGAAGAAGCTCGCTCATTCTATGATCTTGAGAAGCTTTGGGACATCAAACCTGAACAACGTTAAGGTTAAGTAATGCGTGTAAGGTTAATTGCAGTTGGTACAAAAATGCCAAAGTGGGTAACCGAAGGCTACGAAGAGTACGCTAAACGGTTACCTAAAGACTTTGCTCTAGAGCTGGTTGAGCTGCCAATGTCACCACGAGGAAAAAACACGGATATCGCCAAGGCAGTTCAAAAGGAGGGCGATGCAATGCTAGCCGCCATTCCTGCCGGAGATAAAGTGATTGCACTCGAAGTACTTGGTAAGTCATGGAGTACTGAAAATCTGGCTGAGCAAACAGCCAGTTGGCGTATGGATGGTCATAATATTTCGCTTCTTGTAGGCGGTCCTGATGGATTAGACCCCCGCTGTACTGCGCGTGCAGATCAAGCTTGGTCTTTGTCAAAATTAACCTTGCCACACCCCATGGTGCGCATTTTGCTGGCAGAGCAAATTTATCGAGCTTGGACGCTGATGAATAACCACCCTTACCATCGTTAGGATTCAGTTTTGGGTAAACACCACCAAGTCTTTCGTAATTATCGTCAAGAGCATGCCCTAACAAAACGTAGAGTTGTCGTTGCAGCAGTTTTTGTTTTGTTGATGGTCGGTGTGCTAATGGCACGTTTATTTTACCTTCAAGTGATGGAGTACGAGCTCTATCAGACGAAGGCGAATGATAACCGAGTGATGCTGGTAACTGAGCCACCCCCACGTGGCTTAATTTACGATAGGAATGGTGTTGTACTGGCGGATAATAGGCCCATCCATAGTCTAACTGTCATTCCAGAGCGAGCTGCAAAACTGCCTGAGCTAAAAGCCTCGCTGTCCTCAATTGTGGATATTACTGAAGAAGATTGGGCTGAATACGAAAGTAAGCTTAAAGAGTACAGACGCCCGTATCAATCCATTACATTGAAGTCACAACTAACCGATGACGAGTGGTCAAAAGTATCTGTTGATCTTTACAAACTTGATGGTGTTCAAGTTGAAGCCCAATTAACGCGCTACTACCCTTATGGCGAAGCATTTGCTCATGCTATTGGTTATGTGGGGCGTATTACTTCTCGAGATCTTGAGCGCGTTGATCGCTTAGCCTATCAAGGCGCTTTGTTTATAGGTAAAACAGGTGTCGAAGAGTATTACGAATCAACTTTGTTTGGTAAACCGGGCATATCTAAGGTTGAGGTGAATGCTCGTGGACGTATCATGTCTGAAATTGAGCGTCAAAATCCTACTCCAGGTAAAGACCTTCATTTGTATATGGATGCACGTTTACAACAATACGCTTACGACTTATTGGGTAATTACAAAGGGGCTGTTGTCGCTATTGATCCTAATAACGGCGGTGTCTTGGCTATGGTATCTAAGCCGGGCTTTGATCCTAATTTGTTCGTAAGAGGCATATCAATCAATCAATACGCTGAGCTTCGCGATGATAAGCGTTTGCCTTTGTTTAACCGAGCACTTCGTGGCGGTTACCCACCAGCCTCAACAATAAAACCGTTTATGGGGTTGGCAGGCTTGGAGTATGGCTTTTCTTCATGGTCTGAAACCTATTATGCACGCGGTTACTACCAGATTAACCCTAATGGTCGTCGCTATCGAGACTGGAAACGGGGTGGTCATGGGTGGATCGACTTAGAGCGCTCCATTATTGAGTCGGTTGATACCTATTACTACCAGTTGGCCCATAAGATGGGTATCACCCCTATACATACTTTCCTTTCAAAATTTGGCTATGGTAAGTCATCAATATTGGATTTGAATGGTGCCAGCTCAGGGCTTTTGCCATCGAATGAATGGAAAAAAGCTCGTTATAAAGAACCTTGGTACCCAGGTGACTCGGTCAATGTGGGAATAGGTCAGGGCTTTATGGTGGCGACGCCTATTCAGATTGCTACAGCAAATGCTGCGATGGCCGCTCGGGGGCATATGTACTATCCAAGGATGGTCGATAGAGTTGATGGCAATCCAGCTGTATTTGAAAATGATGATGGTGTTGAGCATGAAATTAAGCTGAAAGATCAACGTAATTGGGAAAAAATGGTTCGTGCTATGGAAAAAGTTGTCTCAGACTCAAGAGGTACTGCGCGACGCTTGCAAGGAACGGAATACAAAATAGCAGGTAAAACCGGAACTGGGCAGGTATTTAGTTTGGCTGATGATCAAGAGTACGATGCAGATAATCTAGATAAACGCCTTCACGATCATGCTTTATTTATCGGTTTTGCTCCATCCGATGCCCCTAAGATTGCAGTATTTGCCATTTTTGAAAACGGCGGAAGCAGCTCTAAGCCTGCTGACCTAACTAAAGCGCTCTTTGATGCGTATTTATACAATAAATACCCAGAAAAATATGACTATTTCGAGGTGCAGCGAAGATGAGTTGGCAGGTGTACCACCGCTTTATTGCATTCACCAATGCTCGTTTATGGCGTTTGACTCACGTTGATGTGTTGCTATTGGCCGCATTATTAATTTTGATGTCAGGCGGTTTATTCATTCTATACTCTGCTTCTGGGCAAGATGTAGCGATGGTTGAGCGACAGGTTCTTCGCTTGGGCATTGGCATGGTAACTTGTCTTGGGCTGGCACAATTACCGCCTAAGTATATGCGTCGCGCTTCGCCATTTTTATTTGCTGTATTAGTGGGGCTGTTGATATGTGTGTTGCTATTTGGTGTTGGCGCTAAGGGTGCGCAAAGGTGGCTTGCGCTACCTGGAGGACTTCGTTTCCAGCCATCCGAGTTTATGAAGATCGTCATGCCAATGATGGTTGCTTGGTATTTTGCAAATCGTCCTCTGCCACCAAAACTGAAAGAGATTATAACCGTTTTAGTCATTATTGCTGTTCCATCTCTGATGGTGGCGAAGCAGCCTGATTTAGGGACAGCATTGTTGGTTGGCGTGTCAGGGATATTTGCCTTATTTCTTGCAGGGTTGGGTTGGCGCTATATTTTAGGTGCTGCAGCGGCCGTACCGGTAGCGGCATATGGCCTTTGGCAGGTTATGCGTGATTATCAAAAACAGCGAGTATTGACGTTCTTGGACCCCGAAAGTGACCCCTTAGGTTCAGGTTGGAACATTATTCAATCTAAAACAGCGATTGGCTCCGGTGGTTTGCATGGAAAGGGTTATCTTGAGGGTACACAGGCCCAGTTGAACTTTTTGCCTGAGAGTCACACGGACTTCATTATTGCAGTATTGGCTGAAGAGTTTGGCATGATTGGGTGTGCCATGCTGATGTGTGCGTATTTATTGGTAATTGCCAGGGGATTGTACATAGCTGCATACGCAGAAGATAACTATGCACGTCTACTTGCAGGTAGTGTGACGCTGACATTCTTTGTCTACATGTTTGTAAATATTGGTATGGTTTCTGGGATATTGCCCGTGGTCGGTGTACCGTTACCCTTGGTAAGCTATGGTGGTACTTCCATCATTACCATTATGGCGACATTTGGGATTTTAATGTCGATACAGACACATAAAAGGGCAAGGTAATGATTTCAAGAATTTTAACCCTAGGATTGATGCTGGGGTTGTATGGGTGTTCAACGGCAGGGAGTAAAGTTGAGGCTCAGCCTGCTTTAGATTCCGTTGAGGCAGTGCCTTATATTCAACTTCCAGAAGTTCGTCAGTTCATCGGTGATATGGAAGCGAAGCATCATTATGACCGATCATTGTTAACGTATATGTTCTCAAATACCTACAAACGAGAACAGGTCATCACTAAGTCTGATAATCAACCAGAAGTATTGGTGCCTTACCATAAATATCGTGCGAACTTTATTGCCCCTTCACGTGTCAAACAAGGTGTTGTATTTGCTAAGCGCAACAAGCAATGGCTAGATCAAGCTGAAAAAGATTATGGCGTCGACTGGCAAATTATTGTTGCGTTGATAGGTGTTGAAACCGCTTATGGTAAGGTGACGGGTAATCGAGATGTCTTTACGTCTCTAACAACTCTGTCTTTTGACTATCCGCGTCGAGGTGCTTATTTCCAAAGTGAATTGGAGGCGTATCTCCTGTTGGCTCGCAATCAGGGCTGGCAGCTAGGGAAGACAAAAGGGTCCTACAGTGGGGCGTTAGGGATGGTGCAATTCATGCCAAGTAACTACATGAAATTATCAGTAGATTACGATCGTGATGGCCGCGTTGACTTATGGGGCTCTGAAGCAGATGCGATTGGTAGTATTGCTAACTATCTTAAGCATCATGGTTGGCAGTATTTAAAGCCAGCTGCTATCACGGCTCGTGTAGACAGCAAAGAAAGTGTCGATGAGCTTGTAAATAAGGGGCGTAAACCCCTGTACGAAATGAGTGAGTGGAGTGAAAAAGGCGTGTGGGCAACTACGGGTTATACGCCAGGTAAAGCTGGGTTAATAGGTCTACGTGAGAGTGAATCCCAAGTAGATTATTGGTTGGCTTTCGAAAACTTTTTCACCATCATGGATTATAACCCTAGCCGACGTTATGCCATGTCGGTTCTTGAGCTTGCAAACAGGATAAAACAGCATGCAGACAGCTAAGTGGCTGGGCTTACTATCTTTCTTAGGCTTAACCGGTTGTATGAGTACTGATCATATAAATGGTGGCCAGAGTGGTTCCATTGATTATGAAAAAGCCTCTGGTGGAGGTCGCTATTCAATTCTTCAGGATCATGCTCCGAGCGGAGATATTAAAGTCGACCATTTGCCTGATTTGGTGCCGAAATATGAACCTAAGAGTCGTGGTGGTAATAAATCGCCTTATAGTGTGTGGGGTAAAAGTTATTACGTCATGGATTCCGCTGATGGATATACGGCTGAAGGTACCGCTTCTTGGTATGGACAAAAGTTCCATGGTCACAAAACCTCAAATGGTGAAACCTATGACATGTATTCTTTTTCCGCAGCTCATAAATCGTTGCCTTTGCCAACCTACTTGAAAGTAACCAATCTAGATAACCAAAGAAGTGTCATTGTGCGTGTTAACGATCGTGGACCTTTTCATGGGAATCGACTAATTGATTTATCTTATGCAGCGGCGGCGCGCCTGGGTTACCACAAAAAAGGCTTAGCTAGGGTTCGCATTGAGGCAATAACGCCTAAGCCTGGTGAGCGTTATGAAGCAAATAGGGTGCCCTTAGCTGCCGAAAAGAGTAATACTTCAAAGGTGTCTAGCGTCCCTGCTCAAGCTCCGGCAAACGACTTATTGTTCACCCATTTGCAATTAGGCGCTTTCTCGCAACAAGCTTCTGCTTTGAGACTAAAACAAAGACTGTTTGAACAGTTTGATACTCGCATTAATATTGATGTGATTCATGCTGAAGATGGATTGTATAAAGTGTTAGTGGGGCCTTATGAAAACGATGCAATATTAGAGCAATGGCAACAAAATCTAGAAAGCGCTGGTTATGGCAAAAGTGTAAAAGTAGCGTTAGCGCCCTAGTGAACTTTATATAGGCTAGAGATTCAAAGCTCCCTCTAGTATCATTCTCGCCTCACGGATTAGACTAAGACGTTTAAAACTATGAAACGACTGTTATCACTTGTTATTTTTGTATTTACCTTTGTGTCCACTCATGCCTTCGCGGCACCGTCATTGATTCCGGCACCACCTCAGTTATCTGCGAACAGTTATGTACTGATGGATGCTTACACTGGAGATGTGTTGGTCGAACACAATAGTCGTGAAGAGTTACCGCCGGCTAGCTTAACTAAGCTAATGACGGCTTATATTGCTGAATACGAGCTTGCGAAAGGGAATATCTCTTTTAATGATCAGGTGACGATCAGTGAAAAAGCTTGGCGCATGGAAGGCTCACGAATGTTTATTCGTGAAGGCACTCAAGTGCGTTTAGAAGATTTAATGCGCGGCATTATTATTCAGTCTGGTAATGATGCAAGCGTTGCTGTAGCTGAGCACATTGCTGGCGGTGAAGCTGCGTTTGCTGATCTGATGAATCAACACGCCAAGCTACTAGGCATGAACAATTCGCATTTTGTTAACTCTACAGGCTTTCCCGCAGAGGGGCATTACTCCAGTGCCTATGATATAGCACTACTGTCTCGTGCCACCATTGTTCATTTCCCTGAAAATTACAAAATGTATTCAGAGAAGTATTTTACTTACAATGATATCCGCCAACCAAATCGCAATAAGCTGCTATGGCGTGACAAAACCGTTGACGGTCTAAAAACTGGTCACACGGAAGCAGCTGGTTACTGCTTAGCTGCATCTGCAGTTCGTAATGGCACTCGATTGATCGCTGTTGTCATGGGAACTAACTCCGATGAAGCGCGTGCTTCTGAAACTCAAAAGCTGCTGAATTATGGGTTCCGATACTACGAAACTCGTAAGCTATACAGTGCAGGCCAAGTTCTGAGTGATGCACGAGTTTGGGGCGGGGATGCCGACACAGTAAAAGTAGGATTTGCTGATGATGTACTGGTTACCATGCCACGTCAAAATGCAGACTCTATTCCCGCTTCATTAGAGTTAGTACCTGAAATCGAAGCACCTATCGCTGCGGGTGATGTATTAGGTAAAATTATTGTAGGTACAGCTGATAATGTACTGCTTGAAAGAGAAGTGGTGGCATTAGAGCCTGTAGCAGAAGGCGGTTTCTTTAAGCGCCTGTTCGATAAAGTTAAATTGTTCTTTATGAACTTATTTTAAGTGATGGTATAGCAAAGAATGGCTTTAATTAATAAGCAAGGTGTTGTTGCAACGGATGCGCCAGATGCCCCGAAAATCGAGTTTCCCTGCGACAATTATGTGATTAAAGTTGTCGCGATGGATGAGGTGGATATTCAAGCAACAGTGGTTGCTCGTGTACGTTCTCATGCCCCTGAGTTTGACGAGTCGTCGATAAAGAAGAATGTCTCTTCGAAAGGACGTTTTGTAAGCTTTAGTTTGCGAATTCGTGCTCAAAGTGAGACACAATTGGCTCGTTTACATGAAGATCTTATGGCAGTTGAAGCCATCAAAATGGTTATGTAATTCATGCCAAATGCAATTCTATGCCGTGATCTTGGGGTTGTTCCATATGAGTCCACTTGGGAAGAAATGAAGCAGTTTACCCAGACTCGTACGAAGCAAGACCAAGATCAGATTTGGCTCTTAGAGCACCCATCGATTTTTACGCAAGGACAAGCAGGCAAGGCGGAGCATCTTTTGGATGCTGGTGAAATTCCTGTTATTCAAGCGGACCGTGGCGGGCAGGTCACGTATCATGGGCCAGGCCAGTTAATCGCTTACATCATGATCGACCTTAAACGCTTAGGGATTGGTGTTCGTGATCTGGTGACGCTGATCGAAAACTCAATTGTAGATGTCTGCAAACTGCATGGCATTGAGTCTTACCCCAAGCCGGATGCACCGGGTGTTTATGTGAATGGAATGAAAATATCCTCTTTAGGTCTACGAGTCCGTAGAGGGTGCTCATTTCATGGCGTGGCATTAAATGTAGACATGGATTTAAATCCATTTTTGCGAATCAACCCCTGCGGTTACCAGGGGCTACAAATGATAGATATGAAGCGCTTGCAGCCACAGACCAGCATGGCGCAAGTTAAAGTTCAGTTAGCCAACATACTGGCTGAACGTCTCGGATATCCTCATCCGATTATCCAACAAGGGTGAATATAAGAATGACTACTCAGCAAAAGCGAGTTGTGCAGGGTGAAAAACTGCGCGGCGCAGATAAAATGGCCCGTATCCCTGTAAAAGTTATCCCAACGGAAGAAATTCCACGCAAGCCAGACTGGTTGCGCGTACGTATGCCAGCTTCTCCAGAGATCGCTCGTATTAAGAGCACACTACGTGAGCATAAATTGGCGTCCGTGTGTGAAGAAGCGAACTGTCCAAACCTTGGCGAATGTTTCTCTAACGGCACCGCGACCTTTATGATCATGGGCGATATTTGTACTCGCCGCTGTCCATTCTGTGATGTGGCACATGGTCGTCCGAATGCTCTAAGCGAAGACGAGCCAAAAGAGCTAGCGGTAGCGATCCGTGATATGCGTTTGAAATACGTGGTCATCACCTCAGTTGACCGTGATGATCTTCGTGATGGTGGTGCGCAACACTTTGTTGACTGTATCCGCGAGACTCGAGCGCAAAGTCCAAATATTGAGATTGAAACCCTAGTACCAGACTTCCGTGGTCGTATGGACGTGGCATTGGATATTCTTGAAATTGCGCCACCAGATGTCTTCAACCATAATCTAGAGTCGATCCCACGTTTGTACCGTCAGGTTCGCCCAGGTTCAGACTACCAGTGGTCGTTAGATCTGTTGAAGAAATTTAAAGAGCGTTGCCCAGACGTACCGACTAAATCAGGTTTGATGGTCGGTATGGGTGAAACCTTTGAAGAAATCGTCGAAGTGATGAAAGACCTGCGTGCTCACAACGTTGACATGCTAACGATTGGTCAGTACTTGCAACCCTCAAAGCATCACTTCCCAATGGATCGCTTTGTGCATCCTGAAGAGTTCGAACGCTACGAGCAAGTGGCGAAAGAACTTGGCTTTAAACACGCAGCCTGTGGCCCATTGGTACGCTCTTCGTACCATGCGGACAAACAAGCCCACGGTGAGCGTGTTTCGTAACACATCAAACTTGGTTATCTAAAATAGTTTGTTTATCAATAAACGAGAAGTGTGTTGAGCACTTCTCGTTTTTTTATAAAAAAAGCCCGCCGAAGTAGGCGGGCTAAGCTGTCCATATCAGACGCAAAGGGGGATGCGTCGAATGCATGTTGGAACTAATATGTAAATGGGCATTGCTAAAAGGTGTACGCTGCAATGACCGAGTTAAGATCTAGCTCACTGTCCTTAATCTTAACTGGTTATATTATAGACAATGGCTGCTGTGCTTGGTTCCGATATTGTGAATTTTTTTATGAGTATTGTATATGGAAGTTGATTTCGACACGCCGTATTACGCTGTATGCATTGAGACATCTGCGTTACGTGACGATGTAATGTATCGAGTGATGACTGAGAAGGTTTTAGAGCTGGCCGCTGATCAAGAGGGATTTTTGTACTCTAGCTGGGTGGCAGAAGAGTCGTCCAAGGTCATGTTCTACTGGGCTGAACTGCATCAAGCCGAGGCTTGGATGAACCACTCCATGCTGACTCGCACTTTATCAATTGGTGTTCAGTTTTGGTTTGAGCGATACAGTCTAAAGCTATTGGTTGTACAAAAGGAGAATGTGGTGGTAAATCGTCAAAGCTGGCAAGACGCTGGTAGGTTTCCCGTCATCAAGACGCCTCGCGGCGTGTTAAAGTTGCTTGCTGTGGAAGATATGCCTCTGTTAAAAGCTTACGTAAATGAGCAGCGTGAACATTTACAACGTTGGGAGCCTTTGCGGGGGGAAGACTATTACACAGACGATACTTGCTATCTGCGCATTAAAGAAATGAGAAGGGACTTTTTAGAGGATCGTGGCTGTGTATTGTGTTTATTGAATGCTGAGCAAGATCGTATATTAGCGTATAGCAATTATTCACAATTCGTACGAGGGGTGTCCCAATCGTGCTTCTTAGGTTACAGCTTGGCAGCAGACCTTCAAGGCCAAGGCTATATGCATGAATGTTTATCAGCAGGTATCGAATACATCTCAAAAGAGTTAAACATCGATCGGATTCAAGCGTGCTATATGCCGAGAAATCAAAAAAGTGCCAATGTACTCACTCGATTAAAGTTTGAGAAAGAGGGGATGGCGAAGAATTACCTGAAAATTAATGGGCAATGGGAAGACCATATTCTCACTGCACTGACTCTGCGTTAATTTTATCTATTTATACTTTCAGTACTCTGCTTCTTGAAGGGTAAGGGCTAATAATGCTGAGGTACGTGATCGGTTTTGAAGAGCGGTTGATTAAGCTACGTGAACAGCTTTTTTCAATGACAATGCCTGACTTATCAATCGCGTAGGCCGTTTTTTGATCATAGGTAATGCTCAAAGCGCCGTTATGGTTGAGCGGTAAAATGTATTGTTCAGACGCTTTTAGATAATAAGCAGGCTCTTTATGTAGTGCGGGTAACATCACCCATTCTATTTTACCTAGATCTTTGCTTTCTACTGTCCAATGGGTAATGCCACTGCTTAGCTGGTGCTTATGCTCAGTGCCACTTGCAAAACGTTCACAGCGTTTTCTGTCTCGTTTTGTCTGGCCGACAAATACCACGATGAATAATCTTACGCTGTCTGACAGAGCAACACATTTAAGAGGTTGGTTATGGCTAAGCCATGCGGCTTGGTTCGCTTTAAGAGATGTTTCTTCACCCTCTGATTCTAAGAAAATTTGCCCCTCAGTGACGGTCAATAAGCTATCGAAAGGCAGGGCAATGTTATGATTGGCGTGCTCATTCATGCTGAGCTGGATTTCGTAAATGCTTAACAAATCGGAATGATGAACTATGTTTTGCCAACTATCTTGTCCTAATGTTGCTTTCATCCCCGCGTTACCTGCATCAGCTTGTTCTTAAGATAGTTTACATCGGAAAGAAAAAAACAACTAATGTCGATTTAGTGTGGGGTTTCGGTTGCAGGTGAAATGGTGCCTGATTATAGTAGGTGGCAATAATTAAGTTACAGATTTACTTAGTCTTTTTCTAAGTAAATCTTATTTTGAAAGGACAATGCTTTTGAGTGAGTTAACCAACTTCGAAGCCAATGAAACGCTTTCTTTGAAAGACTACACTGAAAAGGCTTACTTGAACTATTCAATGTACGTCATTTTGGATCGAGCCTTGCCACATATAGGTGATGGGCTAAAGCCTGTCCAGAGACGTATTGTCTATGCTATGAGTGAGCTTGGCCTGAAAGCGACGGCAAAGTACAAAAAGTCTGCGAGAACGGTCGGTGATGTATTGGGTAAGTTTCACCCGCACGGTGACAGTGCTTGTTATGAAGCAATGGTGCTGATGGCACAGCCGTTTTCTTATCGCTACCCACTTGTAGACGGTCAGGGGAACTGGGGTGCACCCGATGACCCGAAATCTTTTGCTGCGATGCGATACACAGAATCTCGTTTATCCAAATATGCCGATGTACTACTAAAGGAAGTCAATCAAGGTACGGTAGATTGGGTGCCAAACTTCGATGGTACATTGGAAGAGCCTGCTGTTCTTCCTGCTCGATTGCCCAACCTTTTGCTAAATGGTACGACCGGTATAGCGGTCGGTATGGCGACAGATATTCCTCCCCATAACCTCCGCGAAGTGGGGGAAGCCTGTATTCATATGCTTAAGCATCCGAAAGCGGACTTGGATGAACTTTTAGAATATGTGCAAGGCCCAGATTTTCCGACTGGTGGTGAAATTATCACTCCGCGAGAAGATCTGCGTAAGTTGTATGAGACAGGTAAAGGGCAGGTGAAGGCTCGTGCTCGCTACAGTGTTGAAGAGGGCGAAATCGTTGTTTACGAATTGCCTCATCAAGTTTCTGGAAGCAAAATCCTAGAGCAAATGGCCGCCCAAATGCAGGCGAAAAAACTGCCAATGGTGGTGGACCTTCGTGATGAATCGGATCACGAGAACCCAACGCGCTTAGTAATCGTACCGAAATCCAATCGAGTAGATATTGAAGGGGTAATGACACATCTGTTTGCGACTACGGACTTAGAAAAATCCTATCGTGTAAACATGAATGTGATTGGCCTTGATGGTCTGCCTCAGGTGAAAAGCCTACCAGTGTTTATTAGTGAATGGTTACGCTTTCGTATCGGCGTGGTTCGTAAAAGGCTAGAGTTTCGCCTTGATAAGGTTCTGAAAAGGTTGCACATCTTAGAAGGTTTGCTGATTGCCTTCCTAAACATCGATGAAGTCATTGAGATTATTCGAAATGAAGACAAGCCTAAGCCTGTATTGATGTCGCGCTTTGATCTGACAGATACCCAAGCCGAGGCAATTCTTGAATTGAAATTGCGTCATTTAGCGAAGCTTGAAGAGATGCGGATTCGTGGTGAGCAAGATGAGCTTGAAAAAGAACGTCAGCTTTTAGAAGGTTACCTTGGCTCAGATTCTAAGCTTAAAAAACTCATCATTAAAGAAATTGAAGAAGCAATCAATGACTTTGGTGACGATCGTCGTACTCCTATTGTTGAGCGTAAAGAAGCACAGGCCTTTAGTGAAGAAGACTTGTTGTCTAATGATCCGATCACAGTGGTGCTCTCTAAGCAGGGGTGGATTCGAGCGGCTAAAGGCCATGAAATTGATGAACGCGGTCTCAGCTATAAATCTGGTGATGAGTTCCTGTTGTCTAGCAAAGGACGCTCCAATCAGACGTTAGTTTTGTTGGCCTCTAATGGAAGAACCTATTCCATCAAGGCGCACACATTACCATCGGCACGTGGTCAAGGCGAACCGATTACTGGACGAATTACATTAGAGAAAGATGCACAGATTGTCGCTGCAGTTTTGGATACTGATGATTCGTATTATTTGATTGCTTCAGATGCTGGCTATGGGTTTGTTGCGAAGCTGGCTGACCTACACGCCAAAAACAAAGCGGGCAAAGCGACGTTAACATTACCGACCAATGCTAAAGTCCTGGCGCCTGTAAAAGTGGCGGATCCAGAGCGATCACGAGCGGTCGTGGTATCAAATGAAGGGCGTATGCTGGCATTTAATGTGGCGTCATTGCCACAAATGGCTAAAGGCAAAGGAAATAAACTCATTAGTATTTCGTCTGCGAGAGCGAAGGATCGTGAAGAGTGGGTCTGTGCTCTAGCAACATTGTTGCCTGAAGACCTTCTTTACGCGCACAGTGGTAAGCGTTTTATGACCTTTACTGAAAAAGAAATGACGGACTATATTGGTGAGCGTGGGCGAAGAGGTCTGAAACTACCGCGAGGTTTCCAGCGAATAGATCAGCTAGAGGTAAAAGTGGGAGAAGGGAAACCTTCTAACTAGGTTTTTAATTCAGATTTAGTATTGAAACAAAAAAGTGCTATTTTTAAAGCACTTTGAATTAAGGGGTATAGACTTATGAAAGGCAGTCAAAAAGTAATCGATAGCATGAATGCACTTTTAGAGAATGAGCTGGCCGCAATTGACCAATATTTTATTCATTCTCGTATGTATGACGATTGGGGTTTAAGCAAACTGTATGATCGTTTGAACCATGAAATGGATGAAGAGAAGGATCACTGTGACTGGCTGATTAAGCGTATCTTGTTCTTAGAAGGAACGCCATGTTTAACTAAACGCCGTGATTTGCTTGTTGGCAATGATGTTCGTTCCATCATGCAGAATGATCTGACGCTTGAATTAGAAGTTGTTGCAGCGGTGCGTGATGTCATTGCAATTTGTGAAGAAGAAGGTGATTACCAAACACGCGAAATGCTTGAGAAACTTCTGTTTGATACAGAAGAAGACCATGTGTACTGGCTGGAAAAGCAATTGCGTTTGATGGATACCATCGGTGAACAGAACTACATTCAATCGCAAATGTAATAGGAGTTGATATGAAAGGTGATAAGCAGGTTGTTGCAAGCCTAAATAAAGTATTAGCGAATGAATTGGTTGGTATCAACCAATATTTTTTACATGCGCGAATGTTTAAAGATCAAGGTTTTGAGTTGCTTGATAAAGCTGATTACAAGACTTCTATTCAAAAAATGAAAAATGCCGATCGTTTGATCGAGCGTATTTTATTTTTAGAGGGGCTACCTAATTTGCAAGATTTAGGTCGACTTCGTATCGGTGAAGATAGTGAGGAAATGATTGCCTCGAACTTGTCTTTCGAATTGGCAACGCTACCTGATCTTCAGGAGGGTGTGAAGCTGTGTGAAGAGAAGAAAGACTTTATTAGCCGTGAAGTACTTGAGCACATTCAAGATGAGCAGGAAGAACAAATTGATTGGCTTGAGACGCAGCAGCATTTGATCAAGACAGCAGGCTTGGAGAATTACTTGCAGTCTCAGATGGGAGAATCTTCTGTAGATTAATGGTCGCTATCGTTGATTAAGCGACTTTGACGAGGAGCTCATCTGCAAGTTTCAAGAGCTCCTCATTAAGGATTCCTTTTACGTCCTTACAGCATTTGCCGCATTGGTTGCCTACACAATGCTCGGAGTAAAGCTCACGCATTGTTGTAGCGCCTTCGGCAATAGATTTTTTGATCGCTTTATCAGAAACGGCGTTGCAAAGACAAACGTACATAAAATGAAAATCACTCTCAGTTCGATTTATCTTCGATTTTATTTTCAATGATAATAGTTATCAATAAAATTAAATTTATTTATTGCTTAAAGTTGATAGATTTTAAAAATTGTACGGCTTGTTACAGAATACAAAAGAAAAGGACGCTTAAGCGTCCTTTTCTTTTGTGATGTCGGTTAAGATTTCAGCGAAGGTTTCAGGGGGATGTGCACCTTGAACTAGGTACTTTTCGTTAATGATATAGGTAGGAACTGATTGAATATTGAGTTTTACTAATTTTTCAATCTTCTCTTCTACAAGGTATTCCGCTTCGCGTGAGATGGCATCTTCAATATCTTCTTCTTGAAAGCCAACTTCCTTGGCAATACGCGTAAGGATAGCAATGTCTCCAATATTCTCTCCTTTCGTAAAGTAAGCATAGAAGAGGGCTGTCATCATAGGTGTTGCTAAGCGTATTCGGCTTGCTTGAGCGATAAACTGATGTGCTAACTTGGTATTGGGGATAATGTCTTTGTCGGAAAAATTGAATTCTAGACCTGCTTCATAGCCTACATTCTGAAGGGCGTGAGTCACTTCATTTAATTTTTCTTGGCTACCGAATTTTTTACCCAGATAGCTAGTACGAGGCTCTCCTTGCTTCGATATATCTGGGTGTAATTCAAAGGGTAGCCAGTGTATGTCAAAGCGAAAATCATCCCCTAAATGCTCTATGGCAGCTTTTAAGCGGGTGTAACCAAGGTAGCACCATGGACAGATTGGGTCTGCCACGATATCGATAGTTAAGTCGGCCATTGTTTCTCCGTTAGTTTACGCTGTAGGCGATGCATTGACTAATTTGGCAATAAGGTAAATTAGACTCTTGATGCCAATGATTAAAAGCGGTTTGTGCGGCTTTTAATGCCGCTTGAGTGTCGCGTCCCGTGGTCATGATTTGCTGATTACGTAAGTAGCCTTCCACGTCTTTTGTAAGGATAAACGTATCTTTGCCCATCACTCTGAGGGTATAAGCTCCGGTATTGCCTCCAAGGCGAGCACCATGCTTTTTGAGGTATTGCCACAGTTCAGTAATATTATTGCTAGGAAATTCAGCAACAAATCTAGAAAAGCTTTGATGGTTTGCTTTGACTTCAGCCATCATGATAGCGTTTTCGCGAATCGTCATGACTTTTGCCAAGTGTCTAATAATACTTGGATCTTTGGCTTTCTCTTCCCACATCTCATCATGAATAAGAAGCATTTTTTCAACATCAAATTGAAAAAATGCGGTTTCAAAATTGGGCCACTTGTTGCGAACCACTTGCCAATTCATACCGGACTGAAATATTTTCTGAGAGAAGGCTGAAAGCCATCGATCATCACTAATTTGCAAAAGCTCTATTTGAGTCTTGGGGGTAATTAAATGGCTTTGTAATGCCTGCTCACTACCAAAACGATGTATTGCTCTTTGATAAATATCTGAAAAGGGTTCGTATGAGGACACTGTAGGCTCCTTAACATGAGTTGTGCGATTGTAACATAATCGTGACTATGCCGTTGATTTGGAGCATTTATTTCTTAAAGTTAGGCTTTGCCTTCGCGTATACTTATGCAAGCAATAAAATGACAGGAATGATCATGACCCACCTAAGTGTAAATCTAAATAAAATTGGTTTGTTGCGAAACTCTCGCGGCCGCGATTACCCAAACATGCTAACTATGGCGCAACGAACCCTTGAGCTTGGCGCGTTTGGTATTACTATCCACCCTCGTCCGGATCAACGCCATGCGACTTATCGAGATGCATATGAATTGAAAGAGTTGTTAAAGCAATATCCTGGGCGTGAGCTGAATATTGAAGGTTTTCCTGACGCTAAGTTTTTAGAAGTGGTGCTAGAAGTTGAGCCCGACCAGTGTACTCTTGTTCCTGATGATCCTAATCAATTGACCTCTGATCATGGGTGGAATGTTGCAAGAGATCAAGATGCGCTTCGCCCCGTGATTGCTAAATTAAAAGAAAAGGGAATACGAGTCGTTCTTTTTATGGACCCGGATCCAGACAATATGGCAATGGCGAAAATGGTAGGGGCTGACCGAGTTGAGCTATATACCGAAGCTTATGCCAATGCTTTTCCAACAGATCAGCGTGTCCCCGTTAACCAGCAATATCAAATTGCTGCACAGGCCGCTTTAGACGCTGGTTTGGGTGTGAATGCTGGCCACGATCTTGATCTTGAAAATGTTGCTTTGCTGTGTTCTGAACAACGTATTACGGAAGTCTCTATTGGTCATGCTTTAACTGCAGAAGCATTAGAGTTTGGTTGGGATAATGTAGTCAAACGTTATTTGGAGCAGCTTGGTTGAGCACGGGTAAAGTAGGGTCAGTTCAGCCTTGCAAGAGAAAGAGGGTAATGTGCCCTCGTTGCGATTATCCTGAAAAGCAATGTGTGTGCCGTTTGATCCCTCTGGTAGAGGGGGATATAACGGTCTGGATTTTACAAGATAAAACTGAAGCAAAGCATGCTAAGAATAGCGCTAGGCTGTTTCGGCTTTGCTATGCTAAAACTCACATTGTTTCGTTTTCTGATAATGATGCACTTACGTCATTTTTTAGAAAAGTTAGGGGTGATAATACCGTTTTACTGTATCCAAGTGATGTCTCTGAGCCGATAGAAACCTGTGACACCGATAAAATCGGTTCAATTAGTAATATTGTTCTTTTAGATGGTACATGGCCCAAGGCCAAAAAAATGTACTTAGTGGAGCCGCGATTGCAAACACTCAAAACAGTAAACTTTCAGTCGCCCCCAAGGTCTCATTATGAGATCCGAAAATCACCCAATGCAAACGCTTTATCGACTCTTGAGGCCGCTGCATATGGTTTAGAATGTTTGGGCAATTTGCGCATGAGTAGCGTTCGTCACTTCTTTCATGAAGTGATTAAGATGCAATGGTCCCAACAGCCAGATTCCCATAAACATCGCATATGAACTAGAGGGAAAAAATGGATAAGCAAACTGAAATTGAGCTACAAGCAGAAGTTTTTCGCAGACTGGTTGAGCATCTTGATGAGAGAAAAGATGTTCAAAATATCGAATTAATGAACTTGGCTGGATTTTGCCGCAATTGTTTAAGTAAATGGTACGCTGCGGCTGCATCAGATCGTGGTATTGAACTTTCATACGATGAAGCGCGTGAAGTGATCTACAAAGAGCCCTATCACGAATGGAAAGCTAAGTACCAGAAAGAGGCAACGGCTGAACAAATCGCTCATTTTAACTCACGCGAGCAGAGTGAGTAATTCTTGATGCAGCGGTTGCTCATGCGCTTAGTTCGCTTAACCAGCCAACGATTTCATTCAGGCATTTTAGTCATCCTGTTGATGGCTGGGATAACGACCCCTTTTTTGATTGCTGATGTGTCTCAGAAATACATCAACTTGGCGAAAAAGATTGGTGCCCAGTATGGCAACCGAGCTGAATTGAGAATTATGGCGTGGCGACGCACCGTTGAAGAATCCCGTGGTCTTTCTGTTAGCCTGCAGCTGCAAAACATAAACAACTTTTTTAATATGCTGCAATTTGTGAATGATCAGCAGCATTGGGGAAAGAACGATTATTGGGCTACACCGATCGAGTTTTTAGCGACCGGCGGTGGTGATTGCGAAGATTTTACAATAGCAAAATACTTTGCTTTACGAGAACTCGGGGTTCCGGATGAGAAACTGAGGCTTGTCTATGTAAAAGCACTCAGTTTGAATCAGCACCATATGGTTTTAGCGTACTATCACACGCCAACATCCGTGCCTGTGATTTTAGATAATTTAGATAAAACGATTAAGCCAGCTATTCAGAGAAATGATTTACTGCCGATTTACTCTTTTAATGCTGAAAACCTGTGGTTGGCGAAAGAGAAAGGGCGAGGTCAACTCGTTGGAGGCTCGTCTAGGTTGAGCCTTTGGACTGACCTAAATAATCGATTAACGGATTTAGAAGGCTAGGAGACAAATTTTGACTCTTTTTAGACAGTTATTGATCACGATTGTACTGCTCTTGTCTCTGATGCTAATGGTGGTAATGGCCATTAATTTTCAGACAACGAAAAGCTATTTGATCGATCAATTACGCTCTACGACGCAAGATTCAGCGACCACTTTAAGTATGCAGATATCTGACTTTATGGCGCTGGAGGATTACACCTCAGTAGAGAGCTCCGTCAATGCAGTTTTTGACAGCGGTTACTTTTCCCGTGTCAGGGTGCATGTTTATGCTAATGATCAAGACATCGTTCGCAGCAACTCTACCGTTATTTCTGGTGTACCACAGAGTTTCATTGATTTAATTGATTTTGAAGTCCCTACTGCCAGTGCAGTCATTTCTAATGGCTGGAACGAGCTTGGTCAAGTTTATGTTACCGGCAGTGCAGGATATGGCTACTATCAGCTTTGGATGGCTACACGAGATTTGTTGATCTCATTCCTAGCAATTGGTGCAATCTCCGTTTTGTTGGGCGGATTGCTACTACGATGGTTGTTTAAACCTTTGGCAGAGGTTGAAAAACAAGCCGAAGCAATTCAACAACGTCGTTTTATTCAAATGAAAACCTTGCCAAAAACCCGAGAGTTAAAATCGGTCGTTGAGTCCATGAACCGTATGGCTGCAAAGCTAGAGCGTGAATTTGCTGCAGAAGCGCAAACTGCCCAATGGTTACAAGCAAAAGCTTTCAAAGACCCTGTAAGTGGTCTTGGAAATCGTAATTTTTTTGAAAGTCAGGTTTCGGCTCATTTTGCCGAATCAGATCGAACCTATGATGGTTTAATTCTTATTAGCTTATTGGATTTAGCTAAAATAAATAATGAAATGGGTTATGAGGCAGCGGATAACTTTATAAGAAGTTCTGCAGAAATCTTAGAAAAGCATGTCAATGTTTTTCAGAACTCCACCTTAGCTCGTTTAAATGGTGCGGATTTTGTTTCCTTAGTTCCCAATATTGAGACAGGTAGGCTAAAAGAGCTAGTGGCTGCCATTATGTCTGATTTACATGACTTAGTTGGGGCAAGGGTAAGTTATTCTGAGGCGGTAGCTAATATCGGTGCGGTGGTTATAGATGCTTCGGTTGATCGATCAAACGCTATGGCGCAGGCTGATGCAGCACTTCGTTCTGCGAAACAAGCAGGACCAAATAAGTTTAATGTATTTGATTCTGAAACAGGCCAACAAATGGCGATAGGTCGACTGGCTTGGAAAGAGATGTTAGAACATGCGATAAACCATCGTAGTTTTGTTTTGCGTCGTCAGTCCGTCGCCGCCTCTTATGATCGTAACAAATTGTTACAACAAGAATTATTTGCCAGCTTAGAATTTGAAGGTAAGCAATATCACGCGGGTTATTTTATTGGTTTAGCTGAACAGTTTGACTTGGGTGAACAAGTCGACCAAGTGATTATTCAGTTGGTTATTGAAGCAGTTCAGAAGACTCATACTTCCGGTCCGTTTGTAGTGAACTTATCCGCATCAGCCTATGCAAAAATGTCTTTTGTAAGCTGGTTAGATAAGGTACTTCAAGAGCTGTCCGAAGAGGTTAAGAATAACTTGGCTTTTGAGGTCTCAGAGCAAAGTGTATTAGGAACAGAAGATCATGCTTTCCTATTGGCTCAGACCCTAAAAACTCACAAAGTGAAATTTGGGATCGATAATGTAGGTAAGCAATTCTCCGCATTCCAGTATTTGCAGAATTTAATGCCCGATTATGTGAAAGTGGACCCATCCTATACCAAGTTGGCTGTAGGTAAAGAATCAGAGTCATTTTTCATGCATACGCTCTGTAAGATGTTCAATAGTCTGAATATCGATGTGATTGCCACGGGTGTTGAAACCGATAAACAGGCGGAGATTTTGAAGAAATTTGATATAAGTGGTGTGCAGGGTTACGGAGTTGGTCGTCCTGTTCCGTTTAATGACTAGAACAAGGGTGTTTTGATGATGCTTTAAATTAAAGCATCATCATCTCTGATTTCACCAATCAACGAGTCGCTGTTTCCGGTATGAATGCCTCGAACGAATTTTCGACTGAGTAGTTTTTTCTGGGCCGCCATAGGAAGCTCTGTAAATTGAATCAGACGCTTTTCGGTAAGTAAATCTATTAAATCCTCTAAGACACGCATCATATCTTGGTCTGAGGATGTTAGTAATTCTTGAGAAGATTCTTGGTCGAGCTTTTTGGCAAGAATTTCGGCAACAAATGGGTCATTAGGTGCCACGAGTTGGGTAAACTCATTGTTTTGATATGGTGCCACATCGATGATATCTCCTTGCTCATCGAGTTTTGCATAAAGCATACTTTTACCCCCAAGTTGTTATGTAATCGTCTTAAAATAATAATAGTATTATTTTTTGTGATTTTATAACCTAGTTCATCCACATCAACAATGAATTAAGTAGTACATAGAGCTTCTTTATATGGCATTATTCTGGAAAAAGAAACACGCTACGGAAAGTGACAAGGAATTGTCACGTGAAGATAGAGTCAAGGAAAGCGTGCACGCTTGGTTAGCGCAAGAGGAAGAAAAGCTTGAACCAGACTTTACCATTGACGAACAAATAAGCTCTAAGAATGAATTGTTGAATGAAAGCAAACCGGTCGAGTCACCTGAAACTAGTGAAAATTCCTCCTCTTCAATTGTAAACGAAGTCACTGAACGGTCAGAAGAACCCTCAAAAGTTAGACCGTCAGAGGAAAAAAGTACATCTGCTCCAGAAAGCCATTTAGGACAAGCGCTGACTCATTTAGAGTCTCTTGTTCAGAGCTCGTCAAAGAATGCTGAGTCACCTGAAAAAACGACCAATGAGCTCTCGACTAAAACCGCTAAGCTTGATCCTTCTCTTGTTGAAAAAGAACTTTCAGAGTTAACCCCCTCGATTACTCGCCTTTCAACTGATGTAAGCTCTAATTCGGATAACGAGAGTATTTTTAAAATTTCAATAAGTGATGTTAAAACAAATAACAGTGTTGCATCTCTCGATTCGAAACAAGATGAAGAACATTCCGCTACAGATTTAGAAACACAGGAAAGCTTTGAAAGCGCCATTTCTGTCAAAATGCTTACTGAAGTAAAAGACCTCGAAAGTGATGAAGTGTCTACACCACCAAGACAAGCGTTTTCATCCTTATTAAGTGAAAGTAAGACCGATCACTCGGATGAAAAGAGTGTAGAAACAGTCGAGCAAATACCTGAAGCCAACTTGTTTAATCGATCATTTGAACAATCAAAGGAAGATCATGAAGAGAATTTTTCTGAGCAAGTAGAGAAGCAGCTGTTTGATCCTCATACGGTTGCCGAGCCTGCAACGGAAGTTAATACATCGGCTGATCAAACTGAATCAAATGAATTAGATCCTTTTTCAAAAAAACTCTTGAATTTAAGCGAGTCGAATACATCCTTTAAGCCAGAGCCAGAGCCAGAGCCAGAGCCAGAGCCAGAGCCAGAGCCAGAGC
>NZ_JAEMUH010000005.1 GCF_016461785.1 Marinomonas ostreistagni
AGGTTTAAGATCTTTAAAGTATGCCGTAAGAAGTATTATTAAGTAACTCCAATTTTGGACATTAAACGCAATTGGTTTTGATATGAAAAATAAAATTATATTTTTAGGTTTGTCATCTTTTATAATTCAAGGATGCTCTACTTTTGAGGGCGCCAGTTTTTCTGATTTCAAAGATGCTTTGTCAGGTCTAACGAATCAAGTAACTATGCTATTTACAGATAATGTGATTGCATTTGAGCCACCGCCGAAAAGCACACTTTCAGGATATGAAAGTGTTATCCTTAAAAGTAATATTGGATCTCGAAATAGAGTAATGAGATCTATCTATGAAGAATTATCATCTTCAGAAATTGAAAGCGATAAATACTTTAAGGATGTTTCATTTTACTCTCAAGGTGAAAATGTAAAACCTAAAACTGCTGTTTTTGATCTAAAAATCAATGATTCAATTATTAATAGGGAAGATTTTAGAGAAAATAGGTTTAAGTGTCCAGGTGATAAACTTGTGAAATCTTGTGACTCAAGCGAAGCTTATCAATATACAGTGTCATGTTATAAGTTAGTAGCATCCATAAATGGATCGTATAATATAAACGACCATAAAATGAGAGTAATTGATAAGGATGACTTTAGTTTTCAAACGGAAGAAAAGTCATGCGAAGACTCGATGTCTAGCAAGAAAAATTCTTCAGAACTAAAGCAGATGGTTGAAATAAAGGCTGGAGCCGAGATAGCTAAAAAATATATTCCTAAGGAAGTTGAAAGACCGAAAGATCTAATTGAAAAAGATGATTCTCTTCCAAAGGAAGTGCAAAATAAAATGTCTTCTATATATGATATGGCGACAGATAAAGGTGTATCATATGCTAAAAAAGCCTACGAGGCTTTACATGAAAAATTCCCTAATAATGCTACTGTTAAATATAATATTGCGTATTGTAATCTGTTGCTTGGAAATTATGAGACTGCTTCAAGTCAATTTAAAAGTTATCTTCAGGTAGACTCCGATCATAAAGATGATGCTATTAAGTATCTTAACGAATCAGAGGATTGGTTAAGAAAAGGAGTTTATAAAGTTAATAGGAATTAGATTTTTAATTATAGATAGTTTGGTGATGATATGATAAATAGATTTGTATTTTTGTGTTTTTTTATTACATTTTTATCTGCATGCGCATCCAATGAACCAGAAATATCTGCAGATTATGAAGATAAATATATTTTAGAAGACAATTTTTATTATGAGATAAGAATGTCTTCTGAAATGCCTTATGATGAGTTTATTTATTCTATAAATGATCGAGTGAAATATAATGATCATTTGGATAGCGATGATGTTTTTTTTAGTACTAGTTATAATATTTGGAATTTTTATGAATCTTCCTCAAATGACGAAGGAAACTCAGCTACATATTTGATGCGTTTGAACTGGGAATATAATAGAGGAGATAAGGAAAATTCTTTTAAGTTATATAGTGGGGGGGATAGAAACTATATTAAAGGTCTTGGCTTTGGATTTATGAAAGAAGGTTCTGATATTAAAGCCTTTAGATTTAGTGAAATTCACAGTTTGACTTATGATATTCTGAATGATCTTAAAAATATATCGTTCACAAAGAAAGGGGAAAAGAAAATATCTGGTGATTTTGTTGTAGATAATGATGATGCTACAGCTTTTGCCAATATACAGAGACTCTATTCTTCCTCATATTTTAGTACAAATAGTAAAGATGATTCAGAGAAAACAGGCTATTTTGTAATTTCCCCATATGGTGTGAAGTTTAACTTTAAAATATATCCTTATAAGAATGTATCGAAAGTTAAATATAGTTTTTATGTTCCAGCTGAATATACCTACTACTCATATTACATAAAAAAAGAGAATGGCTACTATGTTGAAAGTGATAAAATAGAACCAAAAGTTGTTTTTGATAAAGGTTTTTCTTTGGGTGTTATTGAGGCAGCAAAAAAATCGTTTAACGATTGATTTTTTAAAAAGAGCGTCGTTCATGGTGAATTGGATAAGATGTGACTTAATCTGGTTACGCTAAATTACTGTCTCAACCAATGGGATAAGCTTGTGCGCTATGTTGACGACCCACATCTTAGCATCGACAACAACCGTGCTGAGCGGGCCATTAAGCCGTTCGTGATTGGACGAAAGAACTGGCTTCTTCGCCAATACGGAAAACGGTGCCAAAGCCAGCACGATGCTCTAAAGTATGATCGAAACCGCTAAAGCCAATGGCTTAATCGCTTACGACTACTTGGTGACATTGTTTGAAGAACTACCAAAACGCAAAACAGGCGAAGGCATCAATGACTTGCTGCCTTGGAATGTGACGTTAACGTCTTAGAAGAAAAATGTTCTCCGCTGCATCCGTGCAGCTTCATGATCATCCTGAAGAAAGGCAGAGCTCCCATCCTGGGAGCTTAAGCTACCCATAGCTCTCTGCCTCAAACGAACATTAAAGAGATCACATCCTGTTTGCACCTTTTAAGTGCCCCAGAAGTGTTATAGACCAAAAAATAGACTCAAAGAGTGGTTTGCCGGATGCTTACTTTTATATTGTTTTTGGATCTAATTGGGGAGGTTGACTTTATTCACGTAATTTAAGTGTTTTTAATATAAAGAATTTTAAATTTGTTGTCGTAAGGCAATCTTTAGCACGTCAAAAATCTTTGGATCCGTGCATTGGGCGACATTGAAACGTAGGTAGTCATGAGCACTTTGCGATTGGCTAAACACATTGCCTGGCGCCAGCACGACCCCTTTGCTTAAACAGTCTTGAGCCAATTGTGTAGCATTCGTTCCTGTGGATAAACGACACCATAGGAACATACCGTCTTTTGGTTGAATCCAAGGCTCTATTCCCAAGCTTATTAGTTGTTTTGAAACACTGATACGCTGCTTAGCGAGCCATCCGTGAAGCTTCTCCATATGTTTACGATAGCCACTGTCGGTGAGCGTCTGCAGTACAATTTCACTGTCGAGGCGATTGCCGCTAAAGGTGGTGGCAATTTTTAAATCCACTAACTGTTCGATCCAATCTCGTTTCGCTGCGATGTAGCCACAACGAACAGAAGCGGAGACTGTTTTTGAAAAGCTACCAATTTCAATCACCTGATCTAAGCCGTCTAAGGCCGCTAATCGTGGCGCGCGGGTGGTTTCTAAATCGGCAAAAATATCGTCCTCTACGATGACCAACTCGGAAGCTTTCGCCAATGTCAGTAAACGATGGGCAACGCTATGACTTAAGTGTGCGCCAGTCGGGTTATGCACACCAGAATTGGTGAGATAAAGCCTTGGTTGATACTCCGCTAACGCTCGTTCAAAGCACTCGATATCAGGACCATTGGGGGTATAAGGGATGCCAACAATGTTCACTCGGTGGGCTTTTAGCAGGGCATGAAAGTTAAAGTAACAAGGATCGTCTACGAGGACGGTATCACCTGGTGACAGGAGGAAGCGACCAATCAGATCAATGGCATGCGTGCCTGACTCGGTCAGCATAATTTGCTCCGAGGAGGCTTCGATATTTAGCCCTAACAAGCGACGCTGTAGAAATTGCCGAAAGGCCAAAGAGCCCTTAGGGGAGGCGTATTCTGTTAAATTTGGTGAGTTGCTTCTAGCGAGATGCCGTAAAGCGCGCTTAATCCCCGTTTGATAAAGCCATTCAGAAGGCAACCAGCCACAGCCAGGCATTAAAGAATCTGGAGCCGCTTCCAAGGATTCTTTCGACACCCATAACGGATCAATTTCACGGGCGACTTTGGGGCCAATTTGGTTTAAGTCTAATGGCGCAATGTGGCCTGAGGTATAAAAGCCTGCTCCTGGACGCGAAACAATAGAGCCTTCTGCAACGAGTCGATCATAAGCTTCAACGACGGTAGAGACAGACACTTGCATGGCTTTGGCTTGGGCGCGGACTGACGGTAAACGTGTATTGGGCAAGTAAGCCCGCGACGCGATTTTTGATTCAATATCTGTCATTACCGCTTCGATTAAGGTGCCTGTACGGGCCATATAACGTCTCCTCGTGAGTTCACTGTATTGCCAAGATGACCATAACAGTTTTTTAAAATTGTATCGGTTTGTGTCTCCTTTTAAGAGCCTTTTTTCTGTTTTATAAGATGATTGATAAAGGGAGAACATTATGAAGAAAACAACTCAAGGTTGGCTCAGTGGTTTTGTTGGGGTGACGACATTTGCAGGCTCATTGCCCGCTACTCGTATTGCCTTACAGGGCTTTGATCCAACATTTTTAACCGTTGCTCGCGCATCGATTGCAGGGATCCTAGCGTTGTCATGTTTGTATTTACTAAAACAACCTCGTCCCAATGCCTCTCAAATTTCGACGCTACTATTGAGTGCTTTGGGCGTGGTAGTGGGGTTTCCATTATTAACAGGCTTCGCGCTGTTGTACGTCACCTCGGCACATTGTGTGGTATTTGTTGGCTTGCTACCAATCTGCACGGCATTGTTTGCAGTGTTAAGGGGCGGCGAACGTCCAAGCTGGCCTTTTTGGTTGTTTTCTTTAGCGGGTGCGGTGCTAGTGGCAGGCTATGCAACACTAGGATCAGGCGAAGCCTCTTTGGTGGGCGATGGACTGATGCTGGCGGCGATTGTGGCGTGCGGTATGGGCTATGCTGAAGGTGCACGTTTATCACGAGTGCTAGGTGGATGGCAGGTGATTTGTTGGTCATTGGTGGTTTCTCTCCCTGTGATGTTGCCATTGACGTTGATTCTTTGGCCAAGCTCTTTCGCAACGGTTTCCACGTCAGCGTGGCTAGGCTTAGGCTATGTGTCCTTGTTCAGCATGCTGTTTGGTTTTGTCTTTTGGTATCGAGGCTTGGCATTAGGAGGCATTGCAGCGGTCAGCCAGCTGCAATTGATTCAACCATTTATTGGATTCGTGCTGGCTGCATGGTTACTGCAAGAAAGCATCAGTCTGACCATGCTGTGGATCACCTTAGTCGCAGTGTTGTGTGTGGCGGGCGCAAAGCGTTTTGCTTGATTGTATCTTTTAAAAAGTCCCTGAACTTTGACACATCATTGTCGAAATGCCCTCAGGTGGGAGCTAGATATAGAACGCACTTTAAGAATCACTACGTCAAATGACGTATACGCCTAGGGTGTTTCGCGCATACCGTTTTGGATGTGATTTTTGAATACTGGTTGTACTGATATGCAGCGTCGCAGGTTTCAAATTAGGTCTGCATATCAGCCCAAAATCATTATCACAAAGGACGACTCCAATCATGAAACTTAAAACGCTTGCTTCTGCGATTGCGCTCTCCGGTGCAACGCTTATCGCTTTTCCTTCGATGGCTGCTGATGACACGATCAAAGTAGGTGTGCTGCACTCTTTGTCGGGTACGATGGCGATTTCTGAAACCACATTAAAAGACACAGTTCTAATGATGGTAGAAGAGCAAAACAAGAAAGGTGGTTTGCTAGGTAAGAAACTGGAAGCAGTGGTGGTTGACCCTGCGTCAAACTGGCCTTTGTTTGCAGAAAAAGCGCGTGAGTTGATTACTGAAAAAGACGTAGACGTGATTTTCGGTTGCTGGACATCGGTTTCTCGTAAATCGGTTCTACCGGTTATCGAAGAACTTAACGGCTTGATGTTCTACCCAGTTCAGTACGAAGGTGAAGAGTCGTCTAAAAACGTGTTTTACACTGGGGCTGCGCCGAACCAACAAGCGATTCCAGCGGTTAACTATCTAAAAGACGAGCTAGGTGTTGAGCGTTGGGTGCTAGCGGGTACGGACTACGTTTATCCACGTACCACTAACAAAATTCTTGAAGCTTACCTAAAAGACATGGGTGTCGCAGAAGAAGACATCATGATCAACTACACGCCTTTCGGTCACTCTGACTGGCAGTCGATCGTAGCAGATATCGCTAAATTCGGTTCTGAAGGTAAGAAAACAGCGGTCGTGTCGACCATCAACGGTGACGCAAACGTACCTTTCTACAAAGAACTAGGTAACCAAGGCATCTCTTCTGAAGATATCCCAGTGGTAGCCTTCTCTGTGGGTGAAGAAGAGCTTTCTGGTCTAGATACCGCGCCTCTAGTAGGTCACTTAGCGGCTTGGAACTACTTCCAGAGCGTTGAGACGGAAGAAAACGAAGAGTTCATCACTCAATGGAAAGCCTTCACTAAGAACCCAGATCGTGTAACGAACGACCCAATGGAAGCGACTTACATCGGTTTCAACATGTGGGCTAACGCGGTATCGGAAGCGGGTACGACGGACGTGGATGCGGTTGAGCAAGCAATGATCGGTCAAGAAACACCTAACCTAACGGGCGGTGTGGCTGTGATGAACAAAAACCACCACTTGAGCAAGCCGGTATTGATTGGTGAAATCCAAGACGACGGTCAGTTTGAGACAGTATGGGAAACAGAAGGTGTTGTACCAGGCGACGCGTGGTCTGACTTCCTACCAGGTTCTAAAGACCTGATTGCCGATTGGACGGATCCAGTGAAGTGTGGCAACTACAACACGGAAACGAAAACGTGTTCTGGTCAGAACTACTAATCTGACTGCCTCCCAGGGTTAAAACTTGACCCTCAGAGCATTTTCTGAGGGTCTTTTCTAACGCCCCATATTTTCCAATCCTGGAGTATCTTCGTGAAATATTTCATCTCATTTTGTTTGTTAATGTTTGCCAGTTGGATGCCAGTACATGCGGCGACGACGGATGTTCTACTTGAACAATTAACAACCACTAAGCTTTCCAAATTACCCGATATGGTTGAGCAACTCGAAGCGCAAGGGGATGAATCTCTGTTGCCAGTATTTCGTGCTTGGCTCGCGGGTGACCTGCATTATGTTAAAGACAGCAAAGCCATTGTGGTGGAAACCGATGTGCAAGGTAAAGAGGTCTATGTTGACCCATTTAGCCAAGAGCAGCTGTCGGGTCTTTCCAGCAAAGACGTCAAGAAAATCAAAGTAAACAATAAGTTGCGTGGCCTATTGCGCGGTGTGATTGCGCGTATCCAGTTAACCTCAAACAATGCTGATGTGCGCGAAGGGGCGGTGCGTGAGCTGTTGTCAGACATTGATGAGGACACGTTTGCAACACTAGAAGTTTTATACCCCAAAGAGTCAAACAACGATGTGAAAGAGATGATGCAAACGGCATTGTCTATTTACACTGCGATGGACAAAAGTAGCAGTCAAACGTCTCGCGTGGCGGCGATTGAGTTTTTGGGTGGAAGTTTAGAAAACGACGTTAGAAACGCCTTGTTAAAATTATCTCGCGATAAGAATGAAGTCGTTGCTGCGGCAGCTGATAAAGCGTTGGTGGATATTAACCGACAGGTAGAACGCTACGCATTGGTGGACCAGTTGTTCTTTGGTTTGAGCCTTGGTTCGGTCTTACTGTTAGCATCGATTGGTTTGGCGATCACCTTTGGTGTGATGGGCGTGATCAATATGGCGCACGGTGAAATGATCATGTTGGGTGCGTACACCACTTACGTTGTGCAGCTGATTATGCCGAACTACATCGACTACTCCATTTGGGTAGCGATTCCTGCAGCTTTCTTAGTGTCTGGCTTGATGGGCGTCTTGATTGAACGTCTAGTTATTTGTCGTCTGCATGGTCGTCCATTGGAAACCTTGTTAGCGACTTTTGGTATCAGCCTGATTTTACAACAGCTGGTGCGTACGATTTTCTCTCCGCTTAATCGTCAGGTATCGACGCCGAGCTGGATGAGTGGCTCTTGGGAAATTAACCCAGTGCTGTCTCTGACGTTAAATCGTCTATATATCTTAGCGTTTGCCTTGCTGGTGTTCTTGGCACTGGTGTTCATCTTGAAGAAAAGCTCATTGGGTCTAAATGTTCGCGCTGTGTCGCAAAACCGCAGCATGGCTAAGGCCATGGGTGTAAAAACCGAGTGGGTCGATGCGATGACCTTTGGTTTGGGCTCAGGCATTGCGGGTATCGCTGGGGTGGCTTTGTCTCAATTAACCAATGTTGGGCCAAACCTTGGCCAAGCCTACATCATTGATTCGTTCATGGTGGTGGTCTTCGGTGGCGTGGGTAACTTATTGGGTACGTTAGTCGCGGCGTTTACTTTGGGTATCGCGAACAAATTCCTAGAACCGACCACGGGCGCAGTGTTGGCTGCGATCTTGGTATTGGTCTTCATCATCTTATTTATTCAGAAACGTCCTAAAGGATTGTTCCCACAAAAAGGGAGAGCAGCAGAATGAGCAAGCTGATCAACTGGTTTTCCGAAGGTCGCTCATCAGGCAAGTACACGCTGCCGTTTGTCATCCTTCTTTTAGCGGTCACGGTTTTGGCCTCAGCCGCTAACTTGTTATTACCGCAAGACTCTGCACTGTATGTGAGTACTTACAGTATTACCTTGTTAGGCAAATATTTGTGCTATGCCATGCTGGCGTTGGCGGTGGATATTATCTGGGGATACTGCGGTATTTTGAGCTTAGGCCACGGCGCATTCTTTGCGCTGGGCGGCTATGCCATGGGCATGTACCTCATGCGTCAGATCGGTGATCGTGGTGTGTACGGGCATCCGATCCTGCCTGATTTTATGGTGTTTCTAGATTGGCAGGAGTTGCCTTGGTTCTGGCATGGTATGGATCAATTTTGGTTTGCCATGATCATGGCAGTACTGGTTCCGGGGTTATTGGCCTTTGTCTTTGGGTGGTTGGCGTTCCGTTCTCGTGTGACGGGGGTATACCTATCCATCATGACGCAAGCGTTGACCTACGCTCTGTTGCTGGCCTTCTTCCGCAACGAAATGGGCTTCGGCGGTAACAACGGTCTGACCGATTTTAAAGAGATCTTAGGCTTTGATTTGCAGGCCGACAGCACGCGTGTGTCGCTGTTTATCATCACTGCAGTCTTATTAGCGGTCGTGTTGATGCTCAGCCAACGAATCTTGTCTTCTAGACTAGGTAAAGTCACTTTGGCGGTGCGCGATGCGGAAGCAAGAACCCGCTTTATTGGCTACAGAACTGAGCGCTACAAGGTATGGTTGTTTGTCTATTCAGCTGTTATCGCGGGTGTTGCAGGGGCTTTGTACGTGCCACAAGTGGGCATCATTAACCCGGGTGAATTCTCTCCTATCAATTCCATTGAAGTGGTGATTTGGGTGGCGGTTGGTGGCCGTGGCACCTTGATTGGCGCCATTATCGGAGCTCTACTGGTGAACTACGCGAAGACCCGCTTTACCGCCATCATGCCGGACGGTTGGCTATTTGCACTGGGCGCTCTATTTGTCCTAGTTACCTTATTCTTACCAAAAGGATTGATTGGTCTATACGGTCAGCTGAAATCGAAACGTCAGCCCGCTTCATCTCAGGAGGTGACATCATGAGTGCATTCGATAACTCGATCCAAGGGCTACGAGAGACCTTTCGTCGGGATCAAGTTTGGCCATTCTTAGCCCCGGAACAAGCGGCTAAGGTCGATGTATCGAATCAAATGATTCTGTACGTGGAAGGTTTAAACCTCAGCTTTGATGGTTTTAAAGCGCTTAATAATCTGAATCTGTATGTCAACGATGGGGAGTTGCGTTGCTTAATTGGTGCCAATGGTGCGGGTAAAACCACATTGATGGACGTGATTACGGGTAAATCCAAACCCGACGCAGGGTCAGTGTATTTTGGGCAGACCCACAACCTACTGACCAAAGACGAGGCCGACATTGCGCAACTTGGCATTGGGCGTAAATTCCAAAAGCCGACGGTGTTTGAAGAGCAAACCGTGTTTGACAACTTAGAGCTGTCCTTGAAAACCGACAAGCGTGTGTTGCCGACATTGTTTGCCAACTTATCCCCTTCTGAAATTGATCGTATTGATGAAGTGCTCACCATCATCGGTTTGAAGCAACAGCGTTTTATGAAGGCGGGGGCTTTGTCTCACGGTCAGAAACAATGGCTCGAAATTGGCATGTTGTTGGTATCGGATCCGCGTTTACTGTTGATTGATGAACCAGTTGCCGGGATGACTGCACAAGAGACTGAGCGTACTGCAGAGCTGCTGACGTCGTTAGCGGGAGAGCGAACGGTGATTGTAGTGGAGCACGATATGGAGTTTGTGCGCAGCATTGCACGCACGGTAACGGTGCTTCACCAAGGATCTGTGCTGGCAGAAGGCACAATGGATCAGATTCAAAGTAACAAAGATGTGATCGAGGTTTACCTCGGTGAAGAAGCGGCGGAGGCCTAAGCATGATTTCAATGAACAAAGTGAGCCAACTCTATGGTGGCACGCAAATACTCTGGGATTTGGACTTAGACATCGAGCCTGGCTCAATCACCTGCATTATGGGGCGCAATG
This sequence comes from Marinomonas ostreistagni, assembly GCF_016461785.1. Lineage (GTDB taxonomy): Bacteria > Pseudomonadota > Gammaproteobacteria > Pseudomonadales > Marinomonadaceae > Marinomonas > Marinomonas ostreistagni_A. Next base: position 10,328 of record NZ_JAEMUH010000005.1, read on the forward strand.
GTGTGGGCAAAACCACGCTGATGAAAGCCATCATGGGATTGTTACCGATTAAAAGCGGTGAAATCACCATGAATAACCAAGCGCTTCATAAGCTTAGTGCTGAACGTCGAGCTTACGAAGGGATTGGCTATGTGCCCCAAGGGCGCGATATTTTTCCGATGCTAACGGTCGAAGAAAACTTGCGTATTGGTCTACCAGTGCGTAAAAGCAAAGAGATCCCAGAAAAGATTTTTGAGTTGTTTCCGGTGCTCAAAGAAATGCTGCATCGTCGCGGTGGTGATTTATCAGGTGGTCAACAGCAGCAATTGGCGATTGGTCGCGCTTTAGTGCTTGAGCCAAAGGTGCTGATCTTGGATGAGCCAAATGAAGGCATCCAGCCAAATATTGTGAAGCAGATTGGCGATGTGATTCTTAAGCTCAACGAGGAGGAAGGTCTCACCGTGATCTTAATCGAACAGAAATTGGGGTTCGCCCGTCGTGTCGGCAAAGAGTTTCGTCTGATGGAAAAAGGACGCATTGTTGCCGCTGACAAGATGGAAAACTTGAATGACGATCTGATTAAGCAATACCTCGCAGTATAGACCTCGAAAGCAAGCTAAGGAGTTGCATGAGTGTTGTAAAAGATGCGTTGCCCTCAATAGAAACCGTTTCACCTGCCAGTCAGTGGCAGGCGTATTTAACACTCGGGTTCACAAAGAGTGCTCGTGGCACCGTATTAAAAACGTGCGATCACAAGGGGCCTTTGTATGTGCAAAAGCCCTTTTATCCAGAAGGTAAAGACACGGCTCACGTGTACTTATTGCACCCCCCTGGCGGTTTGGTGTCGGGTGATGAGCTAGTGATTGAATCCAACCAAGTCCCTGACACCCATGTGCTGATTACGACTCCAGGGGCAGGGCGCGTATACAAAGCGCGACCAGACCGAGCCTTACAACGTCAAACGACTCGTTTGCATGTACCGAAAGACGCCATCATGGAATGGCTGCCACAAGAAACCATTCTTTACCCTGATGCCAACACACGACTACGTAACCAGATTGAGTTGCACGGTAGCGCGCGCTTCATAGGTTGGGAGATCACCTGCTTTGGCTTACCGGCTAACCGATTGGATTTTGGAACAGGGCAAGCCGATCAAAGCTTTCAGATTCGTGTCGATGGGCGTTTACGCTTACGCGAACGCTTATTGGTCGACGAACACAGTCGTGGCCTGATGGCAGGCAAAGCGGGTTTGCAAGGCAATCCAGTGAACGGCTTATTGCTCGCCGGACCGTTTTTGAACGTGGAAGAGAGCGTGCTGGATACCCTGAGAAGTCTTTGCCAAGACAACGATGGCTTGTCAGGCGTGACTCAAGTGGATGAATTTATTGTGCTGCGTAGTTTGAGTCATGACAGCGAGAAAATGAAGCGATTGTTTACGCAATGCTGGGAAGTGCTACGCCCAGTTTTGATCGATAAAACTGCGTGTGCGCCGAGAATTTGGGCAACCTAAACCAAAGGCTGCTACCGCTATGCGCGAAGCAAAATGATAACGAATAAAGGGTTGAACGATGGAATTACTACCAAGAGAAAAGGACAAGCTGCTGGTGTTCACTGCAGCCTTGTTGGCTGAACGACGTTTAAATCGTGGCCTGAAGTTGAACTACCCCGAAGCCATGGCCTACATCACCATGGAAATTATTGAAGGTGCACGCGATGGTAAAACCGTGGCCGAGCTGATGGCATTCGGTAAGACTTTATTGAGTGCTGAACAAGTGATGGACGGTGTCGCGGACTTGATCCACGAAGTACAGGTGGAAGCGACGTTCCCAGACGGCACGAAATTGGTCACTGTGCATAACCCGATTAACTAACTCACGGAGGCAACATGATTCCAGGTGAAATTCAGGTCGCTGATGGAGTGATCGAGTTAAACGAAGGCCGTAAGACACGGACATTACGTGTTGAAAATACCGGTGATCGTCCAGTACAAATTGGCTCCCATTACCATTTTTATGAAGTGAACCCTGCTCTGGTATTTGATCGCGAACAAGCTAAAGGTTACCGCTTGAACATTGCCTCGGGAACCGCGGTGCGTTTTGAGCCGGGCCAAGGGCGTGAAGTGGAATTAGTCGAATACGCGGGCACGAAAACGATTTATGGCTTCCGTGGTGAAGTGATGGGCAGCTTGGTAGAGGGGGCAGAATAATGGCGACAATGGATAGACAAAGTTACGCACAGATGTTCGGCCCAACGACCGGCGACCGCGTGCGTTTGGGTGACACCGATCTTTGGATTCAGGTAGAGAAAGATTTCACCACCTACGGCGACGAAGTGAAATTTGGTGGTGGTAAAGTCATTCGTGACGGCATGGGACAAAGCCAATTAACCAATGACGTGGCGGTAGATTTAGTGATCACCAATGCGCTTGTGTTGGATCATTGGGGCATCGTCAAAGGCGATGTCGGCATCAAGAATGGCCGTATTTTTAAAGTCGGTAAAGCGGGTAATCCAGACGTCCAAGACAATGTCGATATCGTCGTGGGCCCAGGTACTGAAGTCATTGCCGGTGAAGGCTCTATTCTAACGGCGGGTGGTATTGATGCTCACATTCACTTCATCTGCCCACAGCAAATCGAAGAAGCTCTGACCTCTGGTGTGACCACAATGATCGGTGGCGGCACGGGTCCCGCGACGGGCACCAATGCAACGACTTGTACCTCTGGTCCTTGGTATTTGGGCAAGATGTTACAAGCGACCGATAGCATGCCGATGAACTTAGGTTTCTTAGGTAAAGGGAACGCGAGTTTGCCTGAAGCCTTGGAAGAACAGTTAGAAGCGGGCGCTTGTGGTCTAAAGCTGCACGAAGACTGGGGGACGACTCCAGCATCGATTGATTGCTGTTTATCCGTTGCCGAAAAATACGACGTTCAAGTCGCCATCCATACCGATACCTTGAACGAGTCAGGCTTTGTCGACAGTACCATTGATGCCTTCAAAGATCGTGTCATTCACACCTACCATACGGAAGGTGCAGGCGGTGGTCACGCACCGGACATCATTCGTGCGGCAGGCTTAGCGAACGTTTTACCGTCTTCCACCAATCCAACACGTCCGTACACGCACAACACGGTGGATGAGCATTTGGATATGTTGATGGTGTGTCACCACCTAGACAGCAACATCCCTGAGGACGTGGCCTTTGCAGACTCGCGTATTCGTAAAGAAACCATTGCGGCGGAAGACATCTTCCACGATCGCGGAGCGTTCTCAATGATCTCTTCAGACTCGCAAGCCATGGGCCGAGTGGGGGAAGTGGTTACTCGTACGTGGCAAACGGCGCACAAGATGAAGCAACAGTTTGGTTTGTTGCCAGAAGACACAGAAGTGGGGGCGGATAACTTTCGAGCCAAACGTTATGTTGCCAAATACACCATTAACCCAGCGATCGCGCACGGTATCAGCCACGAAGTCGGCTCAATTGAGCCGGGTAAATTGGCGGATCTAGTGTTGTGGAAGCCTGCGTTTTTTGCGGTGAAACCTTCAATGATTATTAAAGGTGGCATGATCGCCAGTGCACCCATGGGCGATCCGAATGCCTCTATCCCAACGCCACAACCCGTGCATTACCGTCCTATGTTTGGCTCGTTCGGTAAAGCCCCCGCGGCGACCTCTGTGACCTTTGTTTCAGAAGCGGCATTGAACAACGGCATTAAAGAATCGCTTGGCTTAGATCGTACTTTGGTGGCCTGTAAAAACACCCGCAACATTCGTAAAACCGACATGATTCATAATGCGTGGATGCCGAATATCACCGTCGACCCACAGACTTATGAAGTGCGTGCGGATGGTGAACTACTGACCTGTGAGCCAGCGGAAAGCTTGCCATTGGCGCAACTGTATAACTTGTTTTAATCGCTTAGCGCGAAAAATTGGGGTAGCCCTATGTTAGATATTTATACTCGCCTCGGCACACATTGCCACGATGAGGTGTACACCACCGTGATTTTGACCCATGAGCAACGTGAACGTGGCCGTCTAAAACTGGTGGGCGAAAACGGTGAAGAGATCCGTGTGTTTTTAGACCGCGGTAAGCCTCTGTTAGTGGGCGAATACTTGCGCTCTGAATGCGGCAAGACCATTCAAATTGTTGGCGCGGTCGAAGACATCGCCCATGCCAGCTGCGAGGATTGGACGACCTTTGCTAAAGCTTGTTACCACTTAGGTAACCGTCACACCAAAGTGGAAGTCGGAGAGCGTTGGTTGCGTATCAAGCCGGATCACGTGTTGGAAGAAATGCTGCATTTGTTGGGATTAGTCGTTACCCATGAGCAAGGCATTTTCAATCCAGAATCTGGAGCATACAGTCATGGTCATCACCACCACTGATCACGGTCTGCTGCGCTTATTGCAGCTCAGTAGTGTCAGCTTGCCCGTGGGTGGTTATGCCTTTTCTCAGGGCATGGAATACGCCATCGATAAAGGTTGGGTGACCAAGCAGGCGCAGGTTGCGGATTGGACTCAGCTGCAGTTATTGCAGTCGCTAGCACGGGTCGATTTACCTGTGTTGCGCTTGGCTATGGTAGCTTGGGCGCAACGTGATGAAGCGCGCATCGTAGAATTGAACGATTTGATTTTAGCCTGTCGTGAGACCAAAGAGTTACGCCTAAACGATACCGCTATGGGGGAAGCCTTGGCGCGTTTGTTGCGTAGTTTGCAGATTGAAACACCGTTTGTACGCTTGGAAGACATTAGCTTTGTCGTGCTGTTTGCGATTGCCGCGACGCACTGGCAAGTGGAGTTTGATAGTGCAGCATTGGGTTTTTCATGGTCTTGGCTGGAAAACCAAATCGCCGCGGCAACCAAGCTGGTGCCATTAGGGCAGACCCAAGCACAGTTATTACTCGGGGAGTTACAACCGACTTTATCGGAAGCGATTGCCTTGTCGAAAACCATCGACGAAGACGACATTGGTGCGGGCCTACCAGCGGTAGCCATCGCCAGCTGTTTACATGAAACCCAATATTCGAGGTTGTTCCGGTCTTAGAGGCTTCCCCTAACTCTATAGCTAATTGATCTGGTTAACATCCATTTGAAACTGTCAAAGTGATATCGCAATAGGAGCGAAACATGAGTAAACCAAAGCAAACCCTACGAGTCGGTGTAGGTGGCCCAGTCGGTTCGGGCAAGACAGCATTATTGCGCTCTTTATGTTCTGCGATGCGTGAACACTACAACATCGCTGTGGTAACAAATGATATTTATACCCAAGAAGATGCAAAGTTCTTAACGCGTCATGAAGCGTTAGAAGCCGATCGCATCATTGGTGTGGAAACTGGTGGCTGTCCACATACGGCGATTCGTGAAGACGCATCGATGAACTTGGCGGCGATTGATCAGTTGTTGGATCGTCACGGCGAGCTGGATGTAGTGTTTGTAGAGTCTGGCGGTGATAATTTGAGTGCCACGTTTAGTCCGGAGCTGTCTGATCTGACTATCTACGTAATCGATGTGTCGGCGGGGGATAAGATTCCACGCAAAGGTGGCCCAGGCATTACCAAGTCAGACTTGCTGATCATTAACAAGATCGACCTTGCGCCATTGGTCGGTGCATCACTGGAGGTGATGGATCAAGATGCCAAAGCGCAACGCGGAGAACGACCATTTGTGTTCTCGAATTTAAAGGCCGCGCAAGGTTTGGATGACATCATTCAGTTCATTGTCTCAGAAGGCATGCTTGAAGCGAAACAAATCCCACCTGCAAAAGCTGTGGTTTAAGGTAGAATCCCTACGGCTAACGCAACATTAGGAGAAATTTAATGCGTATATCAATGAGTAAAGCAGCGACGGTCGCAGCGCTAACAGTCGGATCAACAATCGCGATGGCGCACACAGGACACGAGCACACGTCTAGTTTTATGTCTGGTTTCCTTCATCCAATGGGCGGTTTAGACCACCTGTTGGCGATGGTTGCGGTAGGCCTTTGGGCCGCTAGCATGGGTGGTCGTGCTCTTTGGGCTGTGCCGATGGCATTTGTTGCCATGATGTTATTAGGTGGCGGTGCTGCAATGGCAGGCTTAGAAGTGCCATTTGTGGAGCAAGGTATCTTGTTATCTGTGATGGTATTAGGTGCATTGGTATTGGGTGCGAAACGTCTACCTGTGGCAGCCTGTGCAGCCATTGCCGGTGGCTTTGCAGTTTTCCACGGTGTGGCGCATGGTATGGAAATGCCTGCGAACGGTGCAGCAGCTCAGTACGCTCTTGGTTTTGCCGTTGCGACAACTGCTCTTCATTTGGTGGGTGTTGGCTTTGGTCAACTGATGGCTCGTCTGGGAACGCCGCTTGTGACTCGTATTAGTGGCTCAGTGATTGCTGTATTGGGTATGGTATTGGCAATCGCATAATCTATCAGTAGATAGGGGTGTTGTAATGTAGTTCGACACCCAAAATAAACGCCAAGAACTTGTCCGTTCTTGGCGTTTTACGATGGAGTGAAGTGAGATGGCTGCTGCTCAGAAAATCTTCAAAGTAAGGCGCCACTACAACAAGTGGGTCGCTGACCAAACCATGGAAGATTACGCGTTGCGCTACACGGCAAAGCAAGGTCATACCATGAGTATTGACCGCGTTGGTCATACTGCCTTGGGCGCTGCAGCATTTCTGGCGTTAGAAGGTTTAGCGGCGGTCATTACCCTAACGTACGGCTTCACCAATGCTGTGACCGCTATCCTGACGGTGCTTGCGGTTTTCTTTATCACGGGTTTCCCTATTGCTTATTATTCAGCCAAGCATGGCTTGGATATTGATCTACTGACTCGTGGGGCTGGCTTTGGCTATCTTGGCTCGACGATTACTTCGCTGATTTATGCCACTTTCACCTTTATTTTCTTTGCTATCGAAGCGGCCATTTTAGCCTCTGCTTTAGAGGTATTGCTTGGGATTCCCTTACCCATTGGCTATGCCTTATCTGCGTTATTTGTGATTCCCATTGTGACCCATGGTATTAGGGCGATCAGTCGTTTTCAAAATGGTACCCAATGGATTTGGCTAGTTTTACAAGTCGCAGCCATTGGCGTAGTAGTGACGCAGGAATATCAGAACTTCTCTGGCTGGACAGATTATGTGCCTGGGCACTTACCCCAAGATACAGGGTTTGATTGGCTGCTGTTTGGTGCGGCGGCCTCGGTATTGTTTGCACTGATGGCGCAAATCGGCGAGCAGGTCGACTATTTACGTTTCTTTCCGAAGAAAACCAAAGCCAATCGTAAACGCTGGTGGTTTTGGCTGGTGTTGGCGGGGCCTGGGTGGGTGTTCATTGGTGCGATCAAAATGCTGCTGGGATCGTTTCTGGCTTACTTGGCCATTTCGGATGGCGCTACGGTTCTACAGGCAACCGATCCGACTTATCTCTATCAGCGCATCTTTCTGTTCTTAACCACCTCGCCTACGACGGCGTTAATTTTAGCGGCGGTGTTCGTGTTCATTTGTCAGATGAAGATTAATTTGACCAATGCCTATGCTGGCTCCATCGCGTGGTCGAATTTCTTTTCACGATTAACACATTCACACCCAGGACGTGTCGTCTGGTTAATCTTTAATGTCACCATTGCGCTCTTGTTAATGGAGCTAGGTATTTACCAAGCGTTAGGCGCGATTTTAAGCGTATTTGCTATCAGTGCCGTGAGTTGGTTGTCGAGCTTGTCGGCGGACTTATTGATTAATAAGCCGCTAGGCCTGAGCCCTAACTATGTAGAATTTAAGCGTGCGCATTTGTACGACATTAACCCAGTAGGCACTGGGTCGATGTTGATCGCTACCATGCTTGGTTTGTTGTGCTATTTAGGTTTATTTGGTGAGGTAGCGAAAAGCCTGTCACATTTTATTGCTATCGCAGCATGTTTCATTTGTGTTCCGCTGATTGCGATGATGACCAAAGGGAAGTATTACATTGCACGTCAAAGTCCTGAATTAATCCCGCTGATAGAAACAGCGAAGCAAGCCAATCCAATTTCTCACCCTCACGGACACTCTGTGGTCACGTTAAAGTGCGGTATCTGTGAAAATGAGTTTGAAAGCGAAGACATGAGTTTCTGCTCCGCTTACCAACAGCCGATTTGTTCCCTGTGCTGTTCTCTTGATGTGCGTTGTTTGGACAGTTGTAAGCCACAGGCCAGCATTTCTCAACAAAGTGACTACTTCCTTAAACTGTTTTTACCAAAACGACTGGTGCGTGCGATCAGCTCTCGCCTCGGGCGTTTTGCCTCCATGTTGGTGGTGATCAACATTATTAACGCGGCGTTGATGATGCTGATTTATCGGCAAATGGCACCGCAAACAGAGAGCGAAGCAGCGTTGCTAGAGCAAGCCATGTATGCGTTGTTCTTCACTTTACTGATTGTCTCTGGCGTGTTGTCGTGGTTGTTTTTGTTGGCCCATGAAAGCCGCGTTGTGGCGCAAAAAGAATCGAACCGTCAAACCCGTAAATTGACCCAAGAAGTGGAAGCTCACAAAGAAACGGATTTGGCATTACAGAGTGCGAAAGAACAAGCCGAGCAGGCAAATGAAGCCAAAAGCCGTTATCTAAGCGGAATTAGCCATGAACTGCGCACCCCTCTACAGTCGATCATTGGCTATGCTCAATTACTCTCCGAAAAAGAGAATACTCCATCAGGGCATCAAAATGGCTTGGACATTATTCATCGTAGCGGCTTGTATTTAGCCGACCTAATTGAAGGGCTACTGGATATTTCTAAGATCGAAGCGGGGCGTTTTGACTTATATCGAAACACCGTGGATTTACCGAAGCTGATTGACCAACTAAACAGTATGTTTGCCATGCAGGCGCAGGGCAAAGGTATTGCTTTCCAGTCGAAAATCTTAGCGCCGCTGCCTAACCAAGTGGTCACAGATGAAAAGCGATTACGACAAATACTGATTAACTTACTGTCCAATGCGGTGAAATACACGCCGAAAGGCAGCGTGGTCTTTGAAGTGAATTATCGTAATCAGGTGGCTGAGTTCGTGATTCGTGACACCGGACTTGGGATCAAGCAGGAGCATTTACAGCGTATCTTTGACCCGTTTGAGCGGGTGCGTGATGTGGCGACGGCCAACCTACCGGGGACGGGCTTAGGTCTGACGATCGTTAAGCTGCTGACGGAAATCATGGGCGGTGACTTGCAAGCCAAATCGGTGGTCGGGGAAGGCAGTGAATTCAAAGTAAGCTTGATGCTGCCATGGGTGTCACAAGGGCAAGAACCCGCACAAGCGTCTAAAAAAATTGTCAGCTATCGTGGTTACCAAAGAACCATTATGGTAGTAGATGATGATCCAGTGGTACGAGGCTTGCTCGCCGATATTTTAACGCCTATTGGCTTTAACGTTGTTGAAGCGGCCGATGCAAAGCTGTGTCTGGATGAGTTGGATTCTTGTTCGCCAGATTTGTTTGTACTAGACGTTTCGATGCCAGGTATGGACGGCTTAAGCCTTGCTAAAGTACTGCGAGAGCAAGGTTATGCTGTGCCGATTGTCATGCTGTCAGCGGATGCGCAGGAGAACCAAAGACGGCCCGACGAGCAAAATGCGTTTAATCAATATTTGGTCAAGCCCATTAAAAACACCGCTTTATTGGATGCGATTCAACAGTGGCTGAAGATCGAATGGGTGTATCAAGAAACCGTTTCAGCAGAAGACTCCGTCTCTCTGTCTGCTTTAGAGGATATGATTAAGCAAACTCCTAAACGTGCGGCGGCGGATGCGTTACCTGTCCCCATACCCGATCATGAAGTGATCAGGGAACTAACGGCATTTGCGGAAATGGGGTATAAAAAGGGAGTACGTGGCGTTTTGGATCAGCTTCCTGACAAGGGGATTGTTGATCCGCAACATTTAGCACAGTTGGAAGCGCTCTATAAAAGCTTCCAATTTGATGGCATTGCAACTTACTTACAACAGCACTCGGTGTGAAGCACTCGGTGTGAAGCACTCGGTGTGAAGCACTCGGTGTGATGTGGAACATTTGAAAATGAAGGCGAATCCTAAGAATGAAATTGTGTTGGTAGTAGACGACTCTCCTGATGCGCTGAGTCTGATTCACGACACTTTGGAGCAAGCCAACATGGATGTGTTAGTGGCATTAGAAGGCCGACAAGCATTAACCATTGCTAAACGTATTCGGCCTGACATTATTTTGCTGGATGCCATCATGCCGCATATGGACGGCTTCGAGACATGCCATGCGCTCAAAGCGGATCCGAATCTATCGAGTATTCCAGTCATTTTTATGACGGGTTTGTCCGATACCAATGATATCGTTCGTGGTCTTGAAGCGGGTGGGGTGGATTATTTGACCAAACCGATTCAGCCGAATGAGTTAATCGCGCGCATGCGAGTGCATTTAAACAATGCCCGTTTGAGTAATAACGCTCAGTCAGCTCTTGATAGCATGGGGCAATTTTTGATGACGTTTGATGGGCAAGGCGACATTGCTTGGGCCACGCCACAAGCGCATGCCCTATTGGCCAAGGCTCGCTTAACGTCCGCTTGGCAGGTTGAGCATCTAGCGCCTCAGGTACGGAGCTGGTTAACTCATCGACCTGAAGAAGGGAATCGTTTGCCACTTAAAGAGCTCGATTATCCACTTACCTTGAAGTTTATGGGATACACCGAACAGTCGGAAGCACTGGTAAAACTGGAGGACGGAGACCGTCCGCTTGGGCCAGAGTTACTCAAAGTTGAGCTGGGTTTGACCGAACGTGAATCCCACGTTTTACACTGGATTGCGAACGGCAAGACCAATCGCGAGATTGCAGAAATCTTAGAAATGAGCCCCCGTACCGTTAACAAGCATTTGGAACAAATCTTTCCCAAACTTGGCGTTGAAAACCGTACGGCGGCGGCGGGTGTGGCATTACGTATCATGACGCGCGAGAGCGCTTAAACTACCCCAGTACTCTCTCAACATAAGGCTTAACGTCGGCGACGGTGGTGCAATGATTCGGGATTGAAATACTGCAGTAGCCATCGCCTTTGAAGGCACGATCCACTTCGAGTAAGACGCCTGTTTCTTGGCCGTTGTCGACGAAGGTGACTTCGATTTCACGCACGCCAAACAATGAAAAACTGTCTGGTTTGAATTCGTACTCTTGATAACAAGGTAGGTGCGAGGTGAAGCCTGGTGCCGATACTTTGCCCGCTTCAATGTCCGATTTGAACAAGCGGTAGCCACTTTGGCTAATGAAGTCTAAGACCGCCCGCTGTGTTGCCGACGGCAGAATCGTTAGAGGGTCTTTGTCAGAACCATCGATACCGTTTTTAATGTCGATGCCTGTTTGCAGCCACATTTTTGCAATCGTCACCCCCGCTAATTCGCTGGCAGGTATTTCTGGATGCAGCATCAGTGAGAAGGATTTCGTTAAGGTTTCTCCCGCCTCTACGGTCAGCGCCAACGGCTGCCACCATTCTTGTAGCACGACGCTGCGTTGCACCTCACGCTCATGTTCTTTGGTCTCAACGGTGGCTTTTGCTTTGGTCATCACGGCAAAAGACAGTCCTTGGATTTCCTGGGCGACATCACCGCCTTTAATGACGACTTCTACCTCAAACGGTGCGCCAGCTTGCAGGCTGTCACTTTTCAAAATGGCATCCACATTGGCTTTGCCAATGCCAACACTTGCGAGTAATTTTTTAAACATAGGATGTCTCTAGTTATTTTTGGGAACGATTAAGGGACAGGATGACCTTGTGATGCCACCCAAATGGCGAACCACTCATGGTCGCTTAATGTCATCGTCAGGGCTTGCTGTGCCGCTAATACACGCTCAATTTTGCCCGAACCAAGGACGGGTGCAATGCCAGCAGGGTGGCGCATCAGCCAAGCAAGGGCGACTTGGTCAAAGCTGGCTTGATGAGCCTCTGCTACGTCAGACATGGCTTGGTAAAGGGTTGGGTTAATGCCTTCTAGCTTAAATAAGTCACCGCCAGCAAAGGGCGACCAAGCCATAGGGGTCACAGCATGTTGCTGAGCGTGCTCTAGGGTACCGTCTTTAAAGTGTTTTAGTTCCAAAGGTGACAGCTCCACTTGGTTGACGAGCAGAGGCATATCGATGCGAGATTGCAGCAAATCAAACTGCTGTGCAGAAAAATTCGACACGCCAAAGTGCTTCACTTTTCCGACGGTATAAAGATGCTCAAATGCTTCGCTCACATGATCTGGGTCCATCAATGGCGAAGGGCGGTGAATCAAGAGCATATCCAGGGAATCGACGTTTAAGTTCTTAAGAGATTGATCAACGCTTTGAATAATGTGTCCGGTACTTTGATCGTATCGGTGGCTGCTGATCTCTGGACGCTGCTGGCTTGGAAGTAAGATGCCACACTTACTGATGATTTGCAGTTTGTCGCGCAATGAAGGTTTTAATGCTAGGGCGCGGCCAAATAAAGTTTCGCACTGATAATCACCATAAATATCTGCGTGGTCGACGGTGGTGATCCCGGCTTCAAGGCTTTGCTCAATAAAGCTAAGCAATTCTTGATCTGACATGCCCCATTCGGCCAAACGCCAGTAGCCTTGAGCAATGCGAGAGCCGGTAAAACCTAGTGGGTGATAGGTGTGCGTCATAGGATAATCCTTAGGTGATCACAAAATTCATGTGTGGTAACTGTAGCAACTCACTATTGGACTGCCTAGCGACGAAAGGTTCCCAGATAAGGATTCCCTTGCTGTCATATGACTTCAGCATGAGACGTGCTAGCCTAGTGAGTAGATTTCATGGAGGGTTTGGCTATGCGTATCGAGGAATTGTTTGGAATTGAACTGCCGATTATTCAAGCGCCCATGGCGGGCGTTCAAGACCACCGCTTAGCTGTTGCGGTGTCCAATGCCGGAGGGCTCGGGTCTTTACCTTGTGCCATGCTGAGTGAAGAGCGCTTGGCGCAGGAGCTGGAAAGCCTAAGCCAACAGACGGATCGTCCATACAATGTAAACTTCTTCTGTCACACACCGCCTGCACCCGACAGTGGCGTCGAAGGGCGCTGGCGTGCCGCGTTGTTACCTTACTATGAAGAGCTTGGACTTGAGCTTACCTCCATTACCTCTGGTCCAAGACGTACACCGTTTAACCAGCAAGCCTTGGCGGTTTTAGAAACCTTTAAGCCCCCTGTGGTGAGCTTTCACTTCGGGTTGCCAGATCCAGAATTGCTGGCTCCTATCCGCGCATGGGGTGGGAAAATCATTGCCAGTGCGACAACGGTGCAAGAGGCCATATGGCTAGAGCAGCATGGGGTAGATGCGATCATTGCTCAAGGCCTAGAAGCGGGTGGCCATCGCGGTTTTTTCTTAGACAAAAGCATTGCCACGCAAGTGGGCATCTTTGCGCTGTTACCGCAAATCATTCAAGTAGTGTCCGTGCCAGTCATCGCAGCAGGCGGTATTGCGGATGCACAAGGCGTGGCGGCTATGATGGCTCTAGGGGCCGCTGGTGTACAGGTGGGTACGGCTTATTTGCTATGCGATGAAACGCAAACCAGTGAGGTACATCGCGCTGCCCTTCAGTCTGAAGCCGCTAACACGACTGCATTGACGAATTTATTCAGTGGCGGTGCGGCCCGTGGCATCGTTAATCGTGTGATGCGAGAGCTTGGTCCGATGAGTGCGGAAGCACCGCCGTTTCCATTGGCGACACCTGCGATAGCGCCTTTGCGAGCGGCGGCCGAAGCGCAGCAGTCAGGCGACTTTTCACCGCTTTGGGCTGGGCAGAATGTGACGGGGTGTCGTGCCGTCTCAGCTCAGGTCATCACACAAGCCTTGGCGAATATTGAAGAAATGCGTTAGGGTAGCGCATTCTCTTTGAATCCCTGTTTGGAAGCTTATCCCTATGTCCGATGCAACGCCTCTTTCTCATTTAGAACAGCAGTTAAACTTCCTACGAGAAATCGATCAGCTTAAAAGCGTCGTGCGCAAATCCCCTCTGATTGATCAGTCTCGTAAAGAAAACTCGGCGGAGCATTCTTGGCATTTGGCAATGTATGCGCTCATTCTGCAAGACAGTGCGAATACGACGGTGAACATCGGTCGTGTGATCAAGATGCTGCTATTGCATGACGTAGTGGAAATTGATGCGGGCGATCACCCAATTCATGAAACGGGTGATACTTCCGCGCAAGAAGCCGCAGAGCTGCAGGCGGCTGAGCGTATCTTTGGTTTATTGCCTAAGGCGCAAGGGGAAGAGCTGAAAGCGCTGTGGCTTGAGTTTGAGGCTGCTGAAACGGATGACGCGCAATTCGCTAAATCCCTCGACCGCCTTCAGCCTCTGATTCATAACGTCGCCACGCAAGGTGGCACTTGGGTCGAAGGGCAAGTAACCGAGCCGCAAGTGCAGACACGTTATGGCCAAGTCATCGTAAAAGGCTCTAAAGCGCTGTGGCAGCATGCTAAGCAATTGGTCGCGCAGCACTTCAAATCCCAACAATAATGCAGCAATCGTGACTTCTTAAGGGGCTTGGAGGATTAGGCAAAAATGCTGGAGAATCCTTCAAATGTCCCTAAGGCGCTGATGCTCTAATGATCTTGTGTTAACCATTTCACAACGATATTGGAGGTCACGATGTCTAACCAAGCAAACGCTCAAGACACAAACGCTCATAAAGCACGTTCCCGTAAGGCACGACTCAGTCCTGCGGCTTTGCTAGCACTCGCGGGGCTATCAGGGGAGGCCATCGCAAAGGAGCAGGAAATATATCCTGCCGGCAGTCAGCCAGCTTTTTCTGGGCCTGAGGCATTATTCGATGGTCAAGTCGATGTACAAGTGGTGTTTCCTGAGCGCGAAGGTGTGCCCTATTCTGGCGCTTATGTCACCTTTCAAGCTGGGGCGAGAACTGCTTGGCATGATCACCCTGCGGGACAGCATATGATCGTCACCCAAGGCACCGCTTTAACCGGAACCCGTGATGGGCAGGTGATCCAATTTCATGAAGGCGAGGCGGTTTGGTGTCCTGATGGTGTGGATCATTGGCATGGGGCAACCCCTGATGCTGCGATGACGCATTTTGTCGTGACAGCGAGCCAAGACGGACAAAATGTTAACTGGAAAGATAAGGTCAGTGATGAGGTGTATCAGGCCGCGGTGGCATCTTTGCAGGATGAACATACACACTTCACAGCTTTGGATGAACGACAGCAACACCTGGCTTACACCATTGCCTTAGCAACATTAGGTCAATCTCATGCGTTAATGGATACGTTGGATGCGGCTCTTGCAAACGGTGTCCCAGTTAGTGATTTGAGAGAAGCCCTGATTCACTTGTATCCCTACGCAGGTTTTCCCCGTTCTCTGAATGCTTTGAATACTCTGATGCAAGTGGTCGAGGCTCGTCATGCTGCAGGATATGATACGGCGGAAGGCCAACCAGCGACACTTTTATCAGATAAGGATGACGCACAAGCATTAGGGCAAGCTGTACAAACGGCCCTAGTCGGTGCGCCAGTGGGCGGTCCATTGTTTGATTTTGCTCCGGCAGCCAATGTGTTCCTGCAAAAGCACCTGTTTGGTGATGTCTTTGCCCGTGGCGTGTTATCCCATCAGGATCGGGAACTGCTGACTTTAGCCATTTTAGCGGTGATGCCAAATACCGATGGTCAGCTGAATGCACATATAAATATGGCACGAAACGCAGGGGTTTCAGACGATCAAATGACAGAGCTTGGTCAGCTATTAACTCAGCGTATTACTGCACAAGCAGGCGCTCGCCTTGTACAACGTTTGAACCAATAGACTATCTGCCGTGACTATGCAGCGCCTCTAGGTAATGGTTGGGCTTTGATGCCCGATCATTGGAGACGCTTAGAGCTCTGGCTGACGCCGATATTCGGTTGGGGTGCAACCAAATTGGCGGCGGAATTGCTGACGAAAGTTACCGTCGTGCTGGTAGCCTAATTGCGCGGCAATGTGTTCAATCGTTTGTGTGGAATGGGTGAGTAGCCAAGCACCTTGCTCTAAGCGAACACTTTGCCAGTAGGCTGCTGCTGGCTGATCAAAGAGGCTTAAAAATTTGCGATCCAGCTGGCGTCGGCTAAGCCCCACTTGAGCGCTGATATCGGTGATATTGATAGGGCGCGACATGTGGTCAAACATCAATACCAAAGCACGATGAACGTAGGCGTCCGAGACCGCCGGTGCATTATTCCATGGCATAAACGTCAATGGATTGCGGGACTCCGTGACCATCATATCCGCCAGCCCTTTGGCTGCTCGCTGTGCATTCATCTTTTTTGCCAACAACGCCTGAGCTAACTCAATGGTTGCTGTGCCTCCCACGCTGGTGGTGATACGTCCGTCGGTGACAAATAATCCCTTCTCTTGAAGTTTGACTGCTGGGTAGCGTTCTTTTAGCTGCTGTTGATGACGCCAATGAAGTGTCACTGCTTTATGGTCAAGCAGACCACACTCGGCTAAACAAAAGACCGCGTTGTCGATGGCAACAATATGGGTATTAGCGCGATAAATCTGTTTTAACAGCGGACGAAAGAGAGCAGCTTGCTCAATGGCCGACTGAGCAGTACGCCCACCAAACAGCACCACAAAATCTGTGTTGCGAAAATCATGCTCCTCGCTAAGCGGCGCAACATCGATACCTAAGCCACTGCTGGCTTGTAAGGGATACTGAGTCAGTTGATAGCTTCGCCAAGAACAATAACGTTGACGACTGCGGTCGTCTTCATCGGAGCTAAAACGCAGTTTATCCGTAAAGCCCGCGTAGGGCAGTAACGTCACTTCAGGAAACAAGATTAAGTCAAAGTGTGGTGCGGTCATTTTGTCTAAATAGCGCTGAATTATGTCTATTTAAGCTAGCATCTTTCTGGGTAGGATTCACTAGGATAGCCCTTAACAATCCTTACCAAAGAGAAAGAATGTTATGACGTTAGAAAGCTGGGGCGCACTGTTTATCACCTGTGTCGCTCTTTCACTAAGCCCTGGACCGAGCTCCACATACGCCTTGGCGACGTCGATTCGTCAAGGGGCAGCCGCAGGCTTCAAAGCGGTGCTGGGCAGTACGCTGGGATTTTCGACTTTGATCTTAATTGCCCTAGTTGGTCTCACGGCTTTTGTGGCCACTCTGCCTTGGTTGGTGTCATTTATGAAAGGTGTCGGGGCACTGTATTTACTTTGGTTGGCGTTTACATTGTGGCGCTCCGCCAGCGCTAATGAACCACACACAGAGATTGCTCAGCAGAAATCGTTATCTCGTCATCATACAGTCTTGCGCGGTTTCTTGATCGCCTTGTCTAACCCTAAAATTGTGCTGTTTTGGTTAGCGTTTATGCCATCTATCGTCGCAGTGGATGCATTAACAGCAGTGGACATGGCAGTGGTCATTGCCACATTTGCCCTGGTTGAGGCAGGCGTCGAGTTAGCCTTGGTGTGGTTTGGCGCAGCCGCTCAGCACTTCCTTGCTAAACACGTACGTTTGATCGACCGCTTTAGTGCCGTGATCTTTGTGTTGTTTGCCATCATGATTGTGCTATCGGAGTAACCTTATTGCTGGCACGAGTAAGCGCCCCAAATATCTGGAGCGCTTACGGTATCAGGCGAGATTAATCGGCTTCGAATAGCCCTTTTTTCATGTAGAACTTCACCCAAAGTGCGCCGATGATGGCAACGACCGCCAGCATGCTTCCTGCAATGGTAAAGACCATTTGGGTCATTTCTGGCGCGGGAGAGTTATTGATCAAGACTAGGGCGCGTTGTATTCACCTCGCACATTCATTGTGCGCTGTTTTCTCGTTTTTAGGCCTCTATCGAACAAAGAACATGATATAACCAAGGTTCCTTTTTAATTATTTGGATGGATCTTTGGCTTATGACCACGGTTTGGTTGACAGTTTTGGCTCTTGTTGCGTTCGCTGCGAATTCTGTTTTTTCCCGATTGGCGTTGGCTGAGCAGTGGATTGATGCGGCGGGGTTTACCATAGTACGGCTTATAACAGGCGCATTGGTTTTACTGCTGTTGCTGTACTTTAATCGCTTGTCTTCTAAACGTGCGCTAAAGGCGACTAGTCTAATGGGCTCTGAAGCAGCGCCTTCTAAACGAGGTAGCTGGCTAGCGGCCTTGATGTTGTTTGTCTACGCGGTGGCTTTTTCTTACGCCTATTTGCAAATGGAAACCGGCAGTGGTGCGTTGGTGTTATTCGGTATGGTGCAGCTCACCATGGTGGTTGCCACCTTTATAGAGGGGCATCGACTTCGGGGGCTTGAGGTCATAGGCATACTGATCGCTTTTGCTGGACTGGTGTATTTAGTCCTGCCACAAGTATCAACGCCTTCGATTATGGGTGTGGTGCTGATGGCGTTGGCGGGGATGGCATGGGCCGGTTATACCTTATTAGGCAGAGGCTCTAACGCACCTTTGGCAGACACCAGCTTCAACTTTTTACGCACGGTACCCATGGCAGTCTTACTTGGGGTGATAACGCTGGATCAATGGTTCTCCACACCTCAAGGCCTGATCTTGGCTGCGTTATCTGGCGGCCTGGCTTCTGGTGTCGGCTATAGTATTTGGTATCGCGTACTGAGACACCTGAGTGCAACCCAAGCTGGTGTGTTGCAATTATTGGTGCCAGTGATCGCTGCGATCGGCGGTGTTCTCTTTGTGGCGGAGCCACTCAGTATGCGGCTGATCGTCTCAGCCGCTTTGATCCTAGGTGGGATCTACCTAGTGATTCAAACCAAGGCTAAAACTGCGTAACAATCGTCACACCGGTTTGAGTAGAACTGTCCATGGTGGTGAGAGCTTCAATGGATTGTTCTAGGCTGATCGTGCGGCCTAAAAGCTTCTGTGGAGCCAACTTTCCTGAAAGCATCATGCTTAACATGGCGTCGTAGCGGTAGGCTTGCATGCCGTGGCTACCAATGATTTCAAGCTCGTCAGCAATCACTTTCGCCATGGGCATCGGCGGTGCCGCATGGTCTGCGAGCAGTAGTCCGACTTGAATGTGTTTGCCCAACTTACGCAGGCTTCTTACAGAGTTGAAAGCGGTAATGGAATGGCCTAATGCGTCTAATGAAACGTGAGCGCCACCTTTAGTGATTTCGACCACCGCTTCAGCGACATCGGCTACCTGATTTGCGTTAATGGTCGCTACTGCGCCTAGGGATTTCGCTAATTCCAGCTTGCCTTGGTCAATATCAATCGCGATGACGTTAGCGCCCAGTGATTGCGCAATCATGACGGCAGATAAACCGACACCACCGCAACCGTGGACTGCCACCCATTGGCCAGCGGAGACTTTACCTTGATCGACCACAGCACGGAATGAGGTAGCAAAACGGCAGCCTAGGCTCGCTGCTGTGGTGAACTCTAGGTCTTCAGGCATAGCGACTAGGTTCACATCCGCTTGATCCACCGTGGTGTATTCAGCAAAGGAGCCCCAGTGGGTAAAGCCAGGTTGCGTTTGGTTGCCACAAACTTGATGGTTGCCAGAGTGACATTCTGGACAGCCGCCACAAGCGTTGATAAAGGGAACGGTGACACGATCACCGACTTTAAAGCGCGTCACGTCTTTCCCAACTTCTGCGATCACGCCCGCGAATTCATGGCCCGGTACATGAGGTAATACCACGTCCGTATCGTGTCCTTGCCAGCAATGCCAATCACTGCGACAAACGCCGGTTGCTTCCACTTTGATGACCACACCATGGGACGCAGGCGTCGGATCGGCAACGGTCTGAATGGTCGGTAAAGATGAAAATTGTTCGATCACTACGGCTTTCATGGCACACCTCTTAATCGGTTGACTTGGTATCAATTGAATGTCTTCAGTGTACGAAAGTGGTGAGGAATTACCTTGCTATTTACCTCAGAAATGCCATTCTTTTTAAAAGAGCCTTTCGTATTAACCCTTCTATTTGAAAGAGTATTTCATTTATGGCATTAGATAGAACCGATACTCAGCTATTGGCCCTATTACAGAAAAATGGCCGCCTCTCCAATGCAAAATTGGCCGAAGCATTGTCTTTAAGCGAGACGCCTTGTTGGCGACGCTTAAAAAAGCTCGAAGAAGAAAAGGTGATCAGCAGTTATCAGGCGAATATTGATCGCCGTAAGGTCGGATTTGGTGTGATGGCATTTGTCCAGATATCCTGCACCAGCCACGATGAAGAAAGTACGATGATGTTTGAGCGTATTATCGAAGAATCGAGTAACGTCCAAGCCTGCCATAACACCACAGGGGAAGCGGATTTTATGCTACAAGTGGTTGCGAAGGATTTAGATGACTACAGTGCGTTTGTCGAAAATACCTTGCGCAAGCTGCCCGGTGTGTCTGCCATTCGCTCCAATATCTCTTTAAGGGAAGTGAAGTCTTCCACGCGGCTGCCTTTGGAGTAGTCAGTTAATCTCCAATTATTTTGTCAGGCACTTTGTCATGAAGCAGCTATGCGGGTCTTCTTTGTAATTTGCAAAGGGGCCGCAATACTCGAAGCCAAACTTTTCATAGAGTCTGCGCGCAGGCAGGAAGAAGTCTTGTGTCCCTGTTTCTAGGCTTGCATATGAATAGCCACGTTCTGCTGCAACGTTCAAAGTATGTCTCAAGAGTTTTGTTGCAATGCCAGATTGGCGTACTGCGCCGGAGGTTCGCATTGATTTTAATTCAATATGGTTTGGCGTGAGTTGCTTGATCGCTAAGCATCCTTGCAACACGCCATCTATCCAGCCGCTGAAAAAGGTGATATCTGGTGATCTCAGTGCTTCTACATCCAAGGCATGGACACACTCAGGGGGAGATACTGCGTACATATCTGCAAGATGCTCTTCCAATAATTTGATCACTTCACCACAAGAAAGATCATCAATTTTAATATCCATTGCTACAACTCTTTTTAAATAGGGCTATAGCTTCGAAGCAAGAATCGCTCCAATGACCTTTTTTAACTGGTTGTGTATATGAGGCAGTTTGCTCTGATCTAAAGCGTACTCATGATGGGCGGCTTTGTCAGTGTCGAGGTACGTGGCTTGGGAAAGCTCTAGTTGAATAGCGTGGATTCCTTGCTCAGGCTGTCCGAAATGACGGGTAATGTAGCCACCTTTAAAACGGCCATTGGTCACTTGGCTGTAGTGTGGCTCGATCACTTGATTCACTGCATGACGAATACGCTCATCGCAAGACAAGCCTTCATTGGTGCCCCAGTTAAAGTCCGGTAAAGTGCCTTCAAACAACATAGGTACCTGCGCCGCGATACTATGGGCATCAAATAAAATGGCGTAGCCAAATTTGCTCTTTAGCCGAGCCAGTTCTTGGGCGATGGTGTCATGGTAAGGGCGCCAGATATGGTCTTTGCAAAACTGACGATGGTCTGCAGAAGGTTCATGGCCCGACTGGAACACGGGCTGATCGGCAAATAAGATGTCTGGGAACAGGCCAGTGGTTTTCGTTTGATACAGAGGTTTATCGTCATAAGGGCGGTTTAAATCGATGACAAACCGAGAATAGTTGGCTTGGATAACACCGACGCCCAAAGCTTCTAAAAATGGATAAAGCTCGGGAATAAACCAATCCGTATCCGGCAAACATTGAGCGTCACCTGTCAGTCCTGCGTTGACGTCATCGGTGAGCTGCGTGCCAGAGTGAGGCATGCTGACCAATAAGGGTGTATCACCTTGTTGAAAGTGAAAGGCTGGTGTTTTCAGTACTGCGCTCATGAACAAACTTCCCCTTGATAAACCCGTTGTAAGACAAATTGCCCCCCTAGCCAATAACTTAGTTCTCCAGGGGATTGCACATCCCAATGAACAAAGTTGGCTTGCTTACCAACCGCTAACGTGCCGACCTGTTGTTCCATCCCCAATGCTTTAGCAGCATGAATGGTTGCTCCTGCTAAGGCTTCTTCTGGGGTCATACCAAACAAGGTGCAGGCCATGTTCATCATCAGACGCAAGGACAACACAGGGGCGGTACCAGGGTTGGCATCGGTCGCGATGGCCATGGGTACATTGTGTTTACGGAACAAATCAATGGGTGGTTTTTGTGTTTCACGTAAAACATAGTAGGCACCCGGTAAAATCACAGCGACGGTACCGGCATCCGCCATGGCTTTGACATCGTCCTCGGTCACGTACTCCAGATGATCTGCTGATAGAGCCTGATAACCAGCTGCCATGGCGGAACCGCCTAGGGAAGAAAGTTGCTCCGCATGCAGTTTTACTGGTAAACCAAGCGCTTTTGCAGCCTCGAAGTAACGTTGCGTTTGTTCAACAGAGAAGCCAATGCCTTCACAAAAAGCATCCACTGCATCGGCTAGCCCGAGTTGCGCCACCTGAGGCAGGATCTCTTGGCACACATAATCGATGTAATCGTCTGGACGCCCAGCAAACTCTGGTGGCAAGGCATGGGCGGCTAGGCAGGTAGTTTTGATATCCACTGGATTATTGTCGAGCAGTGTTTTGGCCGCCTGCAGCATCGCTATTTCACTTTGAGCGTTCAAGCCGTAGCCGGACTTAATTTCCACGCTTGTCACGCCGTCCGCCATCAAGCTATTCAGACGCTTCTGTGCAGTGTTCACCAGTTCGGCAACACTGGCAGCACGGGTGGCATTAACAGAAGAGACAATGCCGCCTCCTGCTTTAGCGATCTCTTGGTAAGTCGCGCCATTGAGTCGCATTTCAAACTCATTGGCGCGATTACCACCAAAGACCAAATGGGTATGACAGTCCACCAAGCCTGGGGTGATTACCCCACCTTCCAGTTGATAGGTGTGTTGAGCTTGATGCGCGGGCAAGTCTTGCTTTGCGCCCAGCCAAGCGATTCGCCCTTGTTTAACCGCCAACGCACCGTCTTCAATAACGTTGTATTGGCCGTTTTCTAAGGTCGCAATCTGAGCGCCAATCCATACACTGTCCCAATCCATCATGGTGTCTGCCTTACTCATTTTGTTTGGTCCGTCCTTCTCTCTTTATGCGCTCAAGCTTGGTAACAAGCCTGCTGGCATCAAGCCATTGTGCGCGGCTTCTTTTAACAAGGATGTTGCTTTCTCAATGTCTGCAGCGAAGTAACGGTCTTTGTCGTAGAACGGCACATGGGAACGTAGTTCTGCTTTCGCTTGTTCAAGGATCGTGGTCGATTTCAATGGCGCACGGAAATCCAGACCTTGAGCTGCGGCCAAGATTTCGACAGCTAAAATACCACGGGTATTTTCTGACATATCACGCAGACGACGTGCCGCAAAGGTGGCCATTGAAACATGGTCTTCTTGGTTGGCCGAGGTTGGCAGACTGTCTACCGAGGCAGGATGCGCAAAGGTTTTGTTCTCACTGGCAAGCGCGGCAGCGGTGACTTGCGCAATCATAAAGCCAGAGTTTACGCCGCCATTGTCCACTAGGAACGGTGGTAATTTACTTAAGCCGCTATCGATCAGTAGTGCCATACGACGTTCTGATAGGCTGCCGATTTCAGCAATGGCTAGGGCCAAGTTATCAGCTGCCATGGCAACGGGCTCAGCGTGGAAATTACCCCCTGAAATAATGTCGCCGTCTTCAGCGAACACCAATGGGTTATCCGATACAGAGTTCGCTTCGACACGTAGAGTGTTTGCTGCATTGCGGATTTGCTCTAAGCAAGCGCCCATGACTTGTGGCTGGCAACGCAGAGAGTAGGGGTCTTGTACCTTTTCACAGCCCACATGAGAGCTGCCGATATCACTGGTATCACCGAGAAGATGACGGTACGCCGCTGCCACATCAATTTGCGTTTGATGACCGCGAACCAGATGGATACGCTCGTCAAATGGACGACGGCTACCCAAAGCCGCTTCGACCGAAAATGCACCACAGGTAATGGCGCTGGCAAACAGATCTTCCGCTTCAAATAGACCTTCTAGAGCAAATGCCGTCGAAGCTTGAGTACCATTAAGTAGGGCTAAACCTTCTTTTGGTGCAAGGGTAATCGGCTCTAATCCCGCTACCGCAAGGGCTGCTTGGCCAGAGAGAATTTCACCTTTGTAGCGTGCTTTGCCTTCCCCGAGTAATACCGCGCTCATGTGCGCTAAGGGAGCCAAATCACCTGACGCGCCCACCGAGCCTTTTTTCGGAATGCATGGGTAAACTTCTTTATTAATCAGCGTGATCAAGGCTTTGATGACCGAAAGGCGAATGCCAGAGAAACCACGCGCCAAGCTGTTTACTTTAAGTGTCATCACCATTTTTACGGTGGCATCGTCCATCAAATCGCCAGTACCCGCCGCATGGGATAACACGATGCTGCGTTGTAGCTCTTCTAGATCATCAGGGGCAATACGTGTATTCGCCAATAGACCAAAGCCCGTGTTGATGCCGTAAACGGTGCGATCTTCTCGGATCACATCATCGACGACTTTAGTGCTGGCTTCGATCGCAGGAATCGCTGCTGGGTCTAGGCTTAATTTCACCTTACGACGACTGATTTGGCGCAAGTCCGCTAGGGTAAGTTGGCCGGGATTAATAGTGAATTCAAACATGTTATTTCGTCGCTCTTATTATTTTGCTGGAGTAGTAATCATTGGCAGGTGCAAACCCTGCTCTTTAGCGCAATCAACGGCAATATCGTAACCGGCATCTGCATGACGCATCACCCCAGTTGCTGGATCATTATGCAGCACTCGGGCAATGCGCTCAGCGGCTTCGTCGGTACCGTCACAAACAATCACCACACCGGAGTGTTGTGAGAAGCCCATGCCGACACCGCCACCGTGGTGCAGTGATACCCACGTTGCGCCTGATGCCGTGTTCAACAGCGCATTAAGTAATGGCCAGTCGGACACAGCATCCGAACCATCTTGCATGCCTTCCGTTTCACGGTTAGGGCTGGCAACCGAACCAGAGTCAAGATGGTCACGACCAATTACAACTGGTGCTGATAGTTCGCCTGAGCGCACCATTTCATTGAAGGCTAGGCCAAGTTTGGCGCGTTGACCAAGACCTACCCAACAAATACGTGCAGGCAAACCTTGGAACTGAATACGTTCACGAGCCATATCTAGCCAATGATGAAGGTGCTCATCGTCTGGAATCAACTCTTTAACTTTGGCATCGGTTTTGTAAATGTCTTCTGGGTTGCCTGATAGGGCTGCCCAACGGAACGGGCCAATACCGCGACAGAAAAGCGGGCGGATGTAAGCTGGAACGAAGCCAGGGAAATCAAACGCGTTGTCGACGCCTTCTTCTAGAGCCATCTGGCGAATGTTATTGCCGTAGTCAAACGTCGGTACGCCCATTTTTTGGAAGGCAAGCATGGCTTCAACGTGTACCGCCATGGTTTGTTTCGCGGCTTTTGTTGTGCCTGCTGGGTCTTTTTGTGCTGCGTCTTTGTATTCTTCCCAGCTCATGCCTTGAGGCAAGTAGCCGTTTAGTGGGTCGTGGGCAGAGGTTTGGTCTGTCACCATGTCTGGGCGAACGCCACGTTTTACCAACTCTGGCAAAATGTCTGCTGCGTTACCACACAGCGCGATAGAGATGGCTTTGCCTTCTTCGGTGTAACGTTTGATGCGGGCTAGGGCATCGTCTAGATCGGTCGCTTGCTCATCCACGTAGCGTGTACGCAGACGGAAGTCGATACGGCTCTGCTGACATTCAATGTTTAAAGAACAAGCGCCTGCTAAGGTTGCTGCCAAAGGTTGCGCGCCGCCCATACCACCAAGTCCAGCGGTCAAGATCCAGCGTCCTGTTAAGTTACCATCGTAATGTTGGCGACCCGCTTCTACGAAGGTTTCATACGTACCCTGTACGATGCCTTGGCTGCCGATATAGATCCAAGATCCCGCAGTCATTTGGCCGTACATAGCCAAGCCTTTGGCATCCAGCTCGTTGAAGTGTTCCCAAGTTGCCCAGTGTGGTACTAAGTTGGAGTTGGCAATCAATACGCGCGGCGCATTTTCATGAGTTTTGAACACACCAGCAGGCTTGCCTGATTGCACCAGTAGCGTTTCGTCGTTTTCTAGGTTTTTCAGTGTTTCAACAATCTTGTCGTAGCATTCCCAGTTGCGCGCGGCACGGCCGATACCACCGTACACTACTAGTTCTTCTGGGTTTTCGGCCACATCTGGATCTAGGTTGTTCATTAGCATGCGCAGCGGTGCTTCAGTCAGCCAGCTTTTTGCATTAAGAGTGGTGCCGTGTGGCGCGCGAATTTCACCTTGGCGGTAGCGATTGTTCGACATGATGTGTTCCTTTTAATGAATCTGTTATCTATGTGTAAACATGTATATACAACTTAATTTAAACATAAAAGGAATTTCTGCTTTGCGCAAGGATTTTTTACGGCGTAAGTCCCTTAGCTAGAAAAATGCCCGAATAATTGGAAGCGATTACCTGGATGAAGTAGGCGTGCCGCAGTGACGATTTGATCTCCAGACCAGGTGCGGCGCTTGATCTGTAGACAAGGCTCGTGGTCATTAATGTCCAGCAATTCGCACTCTCGAGCGTTAGGTAACACTGCTTCGACTAAGTGTTCCCCTTCGGTCATTGGCGCGGCTTTCATTAAGTAGACGTACGGCGTTTCTTGGGTGAAATCTTGCTCACCATATTCTGGTGCAAGGGTTGCGTTGACGACACGCTCTTCCAATTGAATCGGTTGATTGTCCTCGAAGTGTAGGATCACCGAACGGAAAATCTCTTGGTTGGTGCGCATCCCTAAGTTGATGGCTTCTTCGACAGAGGCTTTGCTTTTGGTAAGTTGCAATTGTTTTGCGTGGTACTGGCCGCCTCGTGAGGCCACTTCTTCAGCGATGTTGTGCACTTCAAACAGGGCCGAATGAGCCTTTTTTTGTGCCACAAATGTGCCGAGCCCTTGCTGTCGAGTGAGTAGCCCCTCTGCGGTCAGTTCACGCAGGGCGCGGTTTACGGTCATACGACTGACGTTCAGCGCTTTGACGATTTCCGCCTCTGACGGCACACGTTGGTTCGCTTGCCATTCCCCAGTAGTCACTTTTTGAGTGATGGCTTGTTTGAGTCTGGCATAAATCGGCGCAGGCGTGTCTGGCAGATCGGCAAAGAAGTTCACTAGCAAGGGATGGATCGAGTTAGCCACGTATCGTCCTACATCGCGATTAAAAACAAACCAAAAGTATACCTTGGTTACTTGTATTTAAAAACATTAAGTTGTATATACAATTAGTCAAATATTTAGTTTAGGTGATTTGCTATGACGTGCTACTTTACGAAACGAGCTTATTTAGAACACGGTTGGGTCGACAATGCTCGCTTTACGGTGAAAGATGGACACTTTGCCCAAGTAGACGTCAATGTTTCTCCGACTCCAGCAGACATTGTATTGGACGGCCCAGTTCTACCGACGGTTGCTAATCTGCATTCCCATGCTTTTCAGCGCTTAATGGCGGGTATGGCGGAAATCGCCGCCAACCCTGAAGACAGTTTCTGGAGTTGGCGCGATGTCATGTACAAGACTGCGACACAGCTAAGTCCAGAAGAACTCGAGGTCATTGCCAGCAAGCTATACATCGAGTTGCTCAAAGGGGGCTTTAGCCAAGTAGGAGAGTTCCATTACTTGCATAACCAAGCCGACGGGCAAGCGTATTCGACTGCAACAGCCTTGGGCGATGCGGTACTGAATGCGGGCTCACGAGTAGGGATGGGGGTCACATTGCTACCTGCTTTGTATCAATACGCGGGGTTTGGCCAACAACCTGCCAATACAGGGCAGCAACGTTTTATTCAATCCACCGAACAATACATTGAGCAATATAAGGGCTACGAAAAACGAGTGGCCGGATCGACGTTGCACAAATTAGGTGTGTGTTTTCACTCCCTCCGGGCCACTGACTTCACCGCCATGAAGGAAGTGCTCAAGGCAGTGGATACCGGACAACCCATTCATATCCACATTGCAGAACAAAACAAAGAAGTTCAAGACTGCTTGGCGTTCTCTGGTCAGCGCCCAGTAGAATGGTTAGCAAAAGAAATAGGCCTATCGCCGCGCTGGACCTTGATACATGCGACGCATCTTTCGGACAGTGAAGTGCAAAGCATTGCACAGTCAGGTGCGACCGTTGGTATTTGTACAACCACGGAAGCCAACTTGGGCGATGGGATCTTTCCCGCCACCGCTTATGAACAAGCTGGTGGTCATTGGGGCGTTGGTTCTGATAGTCATGTCAGCACTTCCTTGCAAGAAGAGCTTCGCTGGTTTGAATATGGTCAGCGCTTAGCCCAGCAAAAGCGCAATCGCTTATACAGTGAGCAGCAGTCGTATATTGCAGATCACTTATTTGCCAAAGCATTACAGGGAGGCAATCAAGCCTGTGATGTACAGTTGGGTATTCGCGTTGGTCATCGCGCCGACTTTATGGTGTGGGATAAAACTGAGCCTTTTGTTCATTCCAGTCCATCGAAAGACTTGCTCAATCGTTGGTTGTTTGCCTTAAGTAATAACCCGATCAAAGACGTTTATGTTGCAGGCCAAGCAGTGATCACTGATCGACAGCATGAGCTTGAGACAAGCGTTAATCAGGCGTTTGCGAAGATCGTAGACAAGTATTTCGGATAATCTTAAAGCCACCTAGGTACGGCATTTTGATACTGTCGATAGGTATCTTGAAACTGCTGCGCTAGGTGGCGCTCTTCTTCACTGGTTTGGCGCAAAATGGTGATCACACCGACCGTAAGACACAGCAGTGAAAAGAGGGACGGTAAGGCAAAGAAGAACCCCACTTGGGACGCAAGAACACCAAGGTAAATAGGATTGCGGCTGATGCCATATACCCCGCTGGTGACCAGTCGAGTCGGGCCTTGCTGATTGATCCCAGACGTCCAGCAGCGGCCTAGCATAAAATGCGTAGCGATGGCCCATGCGAACCCAGTGGTTAATAGTGCAGTGCCAGTAAGGATGATCCAATCTGCTGAGAGGGACGGCAAGAGACCAAGGTATTGATCAACACTGGGATAAAAGTAACGGATAACGCAGGTAAGCCAGATCCACACACGAAAGACATCGAAGACTTTGTGATGCCACCAGTTGGCGGAAAATACTGCCCCATGAAACACTTGTTCGGTATGCGTCACACGCTTTAAATACAAAATCCGAGTGGTGTAAAACAGCGCCACAAAGGTATAAAAGCAAGCCAGATAAGCGCGGTTGAATGTGATCACATCACTGGTGAACTCTATGGGGAAGGCTGTAGACATATCGAAAACGAACTCCGTTTGGATAGGATGCCCGCAGAGCGATCACAGACAAGGGAAACCATTGTTCCATAGAAGCCTGTGTTGCTAAACCCATTTGGTTCAATTTTATAGTTTAAATATTTTTCTCGGCTAACAACGTGGTTAACTCTTTCACTGGTAATGGTTTGGCATATAAATATCCTTGGCCCATATCACACTGAAAAGAAGTCAGGAAGCTTAGTTGTGACTCGGTTTCTATGCCTTCCGCAATCACCTGTAAACCCAGTTTATGGGCCATACTTATGATTGCTTCACATAAGTCTTGTGCTGATTTGCCAGTGTCCAAATCTCGGATAAAGCTTTTATCAATTTTAATAAAGTCGATGTCTAGCTGGTTTAGGTAAGCTAATGATGAATAGCCGGTACCAAAGTCGTCCAAAGCTACATGAATGCCATGATCTCTAAATGTAAGTAATTGTTTACTTACATTCTCATGTTGGTGCATAAGCATACTTTCGGTAATCTCAAGGATAATGGCATCAAATGGTACTTCCATTTGCTCGATATATTGATACCAGTGGTTTAAGTATTTACCCGATTCGTTGTATTGATAGGTCGACGTATTAATGCTAACGATCAGTTCCGGTGCGACAGTGCTACGCCACTGGGAAAGTTGTTTTACGGACTCTTTAAATACAAAATCCCCCAAGCTAGTGATCAAACCCGATTCTTCTGCCATGGGAATAAACACATCTGGTCCAATTAAGCCTCGAGTTTTGTGTTGCCAGCGTAGTAAAGCTTCCACTTTGCAAATACGTCGTGTGGAAAGTTCCACAATGGGTTGATACACCACAAAAAGTTCGTTGTTTGTCAAAGCCCCCCTCAGATCTTGTAACAATGTCTGGCGCTCTAAGATTTCAGTGTGTAGAGAGGGGGAAAAGAGCTGCCAACGGTTGCGTCCAGAGTTTTTCGCACTGTACATTGCTTCGTCGGCAAACTGTAACAGGCTAGATGGTGTTGTAGAGTCTCTTGGAGATACGGTAATGCCAATGCTTGCTGAAATTCTGCGCTGCTCTTGAGCAATGAAGAAAGGCTCTTTTAGAACATCTAAGATGAGCTGAGATAAACGATCAAGAATAGCCTCTTGATCCATAATTTTGACTAAAATCGTAAACTCATCGCCGCCAATCCGGGCAAGCTCACAATGTTCTGGCAACACTGACTGAATACGCTGGGCAACCTCTTTTAGAATGTTGTCACCTTCATGGTGTCCATGCAGATCATTGATCTCTTTAAAATGATCTAAGTCGATGTAAAACAAAGCAAAGGCAATTTTTTTACGTGCTGCTCGCTTGCATAAAAATTCAAGTTGTCTTTGAAAATAGCGCCTGTTGGATAGCTCCGTTAATGGGTCTAAATCTGCTTGTTGATTTGCCATTAATCGTGCCTTTTGGCTGTCTTTTAAGGCGTGATCTAAACGTCTATTGGTGCGTGCTATGACCATGACCATGATGAAGAGAAGTAGCATCACAGGAATAGAAATGCTCGCAATCAACCAAACTTGGCGCCAGTCTGTTTCTGGCTCAGGCAGATACAGTGCTTGTTTCACGTCAAAATCTGAACTCAGTTTTCCCAGCGCCTGATATGATTTCACCACTTTATGCCAGCGTGGCTCGTTGATGTAACCCACTTCGATTAAATCCGGCTGGATTAAGTCATACGTTGTTTCTGCCTCAAAAAATAAAAACTCTCGCGAATAGGTGCTGTGGTAACGCGAAATGATCCAGCTAATCACTTTTTCTGGATGCTTCAACGCATATTCCCAGCCTTCTAAGCTCGCTTTGCGAAATGCTTTTACCCTTTCTGGATGGTCTTTTAATTCTTGGTCAGAGGTGAATAAGTTATCTCCAAAGAAGTCAATGCCCTCTGAGCGAGGTGAAAAAACGCGATAAGGGATGCCAAGCTGAGATAAAAAGAACGGTTCATTAGTACTGTAGGCACTCATGATATCGACTTGATCGGTCGTCAGGTCCAGTGGATCAAAGGAATGTGGTATGAAATTGAGTGTAGAGACATCAAGTCCTTGTTGTTCAAGATAAAGAAGAAGCTCATCAGAGGAGCCTTCTAACATGATGTTTTTCTTATTCCAGTTATGGAAAGTAATGACGTTGTTTTTAGCGATGAAAATAGTCGGTGAGTGCTGAAAAACAACCGCCAATATTGTTAAGGGTAGACCGTTGTCTCTCTGAATAAGAATGGAGCTGTTGCCGACGCCATATTGTGCTCGACCAGAAGCTACCTCTTCAGCAACATCGGTATGGGGAGAAGCAGGGATGATCTCGACATCAAGCCCTACTTGATCATATAACCCCAGTTCCTGAGCAGCATAATAGCCAGCAAACTGATAAGCATGTTGCCACTTTAATTGCAGACGTATTGAGTCTTCTGCGGCCAAGGCATGGGTGATTGCGAATAGGTATACAATACAACTTAGTCCAATACGCAAAAATTGTCTCCTATCTCTACAGCTTGCTTTATCAAAGACTTTAAACGTACTCATTAGGATAGGCTAATTTTTCAACAATTAGCCAGTGATTTAGACCAAGAATTAGTTTACCAACATATTCTTAACAAAATATTATGGTGCTGGGTGATGCTTTATCCAGTGTTCGGCTATATCACAACGGCGAGTGATCCACACATCTTCATGAGACTGAACATAGTCTAAGAACTTTTTTAATGCCATAAAACGAGATGGTTTTCCTAGCGTACGACAGTGCATACCAATTGACATCATCTTCGGTGTTGTTTCCCCTTCTGCGTAGAGGCAGTCGAAGTTGTCTTTTAGATATTGGAAAAACTCATCTCCATGACTGAAGCCGTAAGGGGAGGCGAAGCGCATGTCATTACAATCCAGTGTGTAAGGAATGATCAGGTGTGGTTTGGTTTTACCTTCATCCTCGTGGTGCGGCACCTCCACCCAGTAAGGTAGGTCATCGCCATAGTTATCAGAGTCGTATTTTAATTGAGGCTGCTCTGTAACCAGCTTACGAGTATTTGGCGAGTCACGGCCAGTGTACCAGCCCATCGGCATGACACCAGTGACGTCTTTGATGATTTGTAGTGCCTCCTGCATGTGCTGGCGTTCTTCTTCAATGGACATTTCTTGGTAATGAATCCACTTTAGACCGTGGCACACCAACTCATGCCCCCCTTCAACAAACGCTTTTGCGACATCAGGGTTACGTTGTAGTGCCGTTGCTACGGCGAAGATCGATAAAGGCAGACCGCGCTTTTCGAACTCATTTAGGATACGCCAAACACCAGTGCGGGAACCGTATTCGTACAAAGACTCCATACTCATATGACGATCTTTAAATGGCTGCGCCCCAAAGATTTCAGAGAGAAAGGTTTCGGCATGCTCATCTCCGTGTAACACACAGTTCTCGCCACCCTCTTCGAAGTTCAACACAAATTGCAGTGCGATACGGGCTTTGTTTGGCCATTCTACTTTGGGTAAGTTATCGCGACCGTATCCTGCGTAATCTCGTTCTAAATAATGTTTCATATACTGCTCGAGCTCGTTTTGAGTACCGTTTTAAGTCAATAATTTATGCAAGGTTTCTGCCATATGGTGTTGAAAATGTTCGATTTTATAGATGTTTAGTACACGGGCACCCATTCTCTTATGATGCCATCAGTTTTATTTTGCTGTGCTATAGATAGCTACGATTATCATTAAGACTTGAAAGCCTTTAAAGTAGTACAATATTCCCTATTGGCATCCCCATATAAAAAAGATGATCCCATTCACCCATAGAGCATCATCGATTTACTAAGCAGTGGTATTGAAACTCATGAACGCAGAACATTCCCCAAATCAGTTGGCCGAAACCCTTGCGGCGATTGTTGGACCTAAGTACACCTATACCGATCAAGAAAAGAAAGCCCCATACTGTAAAGGCTTTCGTTTTGGCAGTGGCGGCGCTTACGCCGTGGTACGCCCTGGCAGCCTAGTTGAAATTTGGCGTGTACTTCAGGCCTGTGTGGACGCGGATGTGATTGTTATTATGCAGGCAGCGAACACCGGTCTAACGGGTGGCTCGACCCCGAGTGGCAGTGACTATGACCGTCCAGTGGTGATTATTAGCACCATGCGCGTGGATGACGTTCAGATTATTAAAAATGGCGAGCAAATCGTTGGTCTGCCGGGTAGTACGCTGTTTGGTTTGGAAGAAGACTTAAAGCCTCATGGTCGTGAGCCTCATTCGGTGATTGGTTCGTCTTGTATCGGTGCATCGATTGTGGGCGGCATCTGTAACAACTCAGGAGGCGCTTTAGTTAAGCGAGGCCCTGCATACACTGAAATGTCTTTGTACGCGGAAGTCACGCCGGATGGCAAACTGGAACTGGTGAACCACTTAGGTATTAAGCTTGGCGATTCTCCAGAAGAAATCCTACACAACCTAGAGCATAAACGTTACCAAGAGTCTGATGTGCTAGATACTGAGCAACGTGCTTCGGATGTGGAATACGAACAACGCGTACGAGACGTGGATGCGGATACCCCATCACGCTTTAATGCTGACCCTCGACGTCTACATGAGTCGGCCGGTTGTGCCGGTAAATTGGCCGTGTTTGCGGTACGTATGGACACCTTCCCGATCCCAGAAAAGCAGCAAGTTTTCTATATGGGTACAAATGATCCAGCTGTAATGGAAGATATTCGTCGCCATATGTTGTCACAGTTCGACAACATTCCAGTCTCGGGTGAGTACATGCATAAAACCTGTTACGACTTGAGTAAAGAATACGGTAAGGACACGTTCCTTGTGATCGACAAGCTCGGTACCAAGTACATGCCAAAGCTGTTTGCGGTAAAGCGAACGGTGGATCGTATTTCAGGGAAGTTTAGCTTTATCCCTAAGCAGTTCTCAGATCGTGCTTTGCAGTTTATGAGTAAGTTTTTCCCGAACCACTTACCTGAGCGCATGGAGTCATTCCGTAAGCAGTATGATCATCATTGGATTATTGAAACAGCCAACGCTGGGGTCGACGAAGCGCGTGCTTATCTGACGCAATATTTCCAAGATAATCCAGATAAGGGTGGTTTCTTTGAATGTACCGAGCGTGAAGCAGAGCAAGCCATTTTGCATCGCTTCGTTGCTGGTGGTGCCTTGAGCCGCTTCCACTTAATCCAAAACAAAGCGCAAAACCTGGGTTCGATTATGACCATCGATGTGGCCTTCCCACGTAATGAGCGCGATTGGTATGAAACACTGCCTGCGGAAATTGATGATCAGATCGCTGTGAAAATGTATTACGGTCATTTCTTTTGCCACGTCATGCACCAGAACTACATTCTGAAACAAGGTGTAGATGCAAAAGCATTGAAGAATAAGATCTTAGAGACATTTGATGCGCGCGGTGCGAAGTACCCAGCGGAGCATAACGTTGGCCATGAATACGCAGCGGAAGAAAGCTTAAGCTCGTTCTATAAGAAAATTGACCCGACTAACAGCTTTAACGCTGGTATCGGTAAAACGACTAAGAAGAAAAACTGGGAAGTTTAATGAGCAAAGCCCGCTTCGAATGAAGCGGGCTTATTTTTAGATAAAGCTCAATTGGAATTTTGCTCGGGAACCGAGCTCCTACAAAGTAACTATCAATAAAAAACGCCCCGCAGGTTTCCTAGCGGGGCGTTTTCGATTCGTCAGATGAATAAAACTTGGTGTGACAGCATAACTAAGTAGTCAGGAGTTACCGCACGAAAGTCGTTCACCAGCATACCTAACCACCAAAGGCTAGTACAGGCAGCAGCCATATAGCCCAAACCTACGCAGGCGCAATAGGCCAGAATGAAATAAGTCGAGCTGTTCCGCGATGAGTTTGCATGGTTTTTCTTCTATGCAAAACAATAATCGGCTGACTTAGTTAAAGATTGGCTCCGGCAATACTGGTTCAGTGCTATCCATATACGTCAGGAAATCAGCCCACAAAGTATGTGTACGTTGTTGAGTAAGCTGCTTTTTACAAGACAAATACATCACCCCTCGAATAGTACCCTCACGCCACTGGCTGTAAATTGCATCACAATAAGATTCGCGGTATTGGAGCCAATCATGCTGTGATAATTTAATTGCGTCGACGACTTCAATATCCTCTTCCTGCCGTTTAAGGCTTGCCTTGAAATATTGTTTCATTGTCGCCTCAGCACCTTCTAGCTCTTTTCCAGCGCAATAATTTATATCAGGCGTAGTGTAGGGGTCATTACAGTCCACCGAGTTTTCGGTAGCAGCGCTTAAGCAAGGTAAAATGCAAAGAATGATCAGCCAGTTTTTCATATCGTACATCCCTTTAAATGAGTTCATAAAGTCTGACCAGCATATAATAAAAAACGCCCCGCAGGTTTCCCTGTGGGGCGTTTTTGATTCGTCAGACGAATAAGACTTAGTGTGCCAGCATAACTAGGTAGTCAGGGGCTACCGCACGAAAGTCTAACGACATGGTAATGCTTAGGGCCGTTACGGTGATGATGGAGAAGAAGAACACTTGGCGTGCCCAACGGTTCACATCAATGTCCGCACGGTAGCCTTTAACTGCCATACCTAGCCACCAAAGGCTAGTACACGCAGCAACGGCCATAAAGCCCACACCTACGTAGCCAGTAAGCGGCAGCATGGCACTCGCTACTGCGAACACAGCAATCCACAAGACAATGTGGTGTTTCGCTTTTTGAATGCCTTGTGCTACTGGCAATACAGGAATACCTGCCGCTGCGTAGTCTTTATAGCGGAAGATGGCAATGGCATAAGAATGAGGCATCTGCCAAA
Source organism: Marinomonas ostreistagni (assembly GCF_016461785.1). Taxonomy (GTDB): domain Bacteria; phylum Pseudomonadota; class Gammaproteobacteria; order Pseudomonadales; family Marinomonadaceae; genus Marinomonas; species Marinomonas ostreistagni_A. Next base: position 46,279 of record NZ_JAEMUH010000005.1, read on the forward strand.
TACTAAACATTACCAACAAAATCGCCGCACCTGCGTCGAACTGACCAGTTACCGCACAGTAGCCTACCACTGGTGGTACTGCGCCCGACAAACTACCAATCAACGTGCCGTAAACCGAATTGCGTTTAAAGTACAGGCTGTAAAGACCCACGTACACGAAGTAGCCAAACGCTGCGAAAAACACAGCAACTTCATTCGTGAAGTACGCAAGTAAACTAAACCCGACCACGCCTAGTACCAGTCCGTGTGCTAACGCCGCTTTAAGCGACATTTCACCGGTAACTGTTACGCGGTTGCGAGTACGTTGCATCTTGGCGTCAATGTCGCGGTCGATGCAGTTATTGATCGCACAACCAGAAGCTACAACTAGTGACAATCCAATGATTGTCACCAGCATAAGCAGCCAATCGATGTCACCGCGAGCGGCGAGGAAATACCCCCCCGCCACGGAGATCAAGTTGCCCATAATGATGCCCGGCTTGGTTACCTTAAGGTAACGGTCGAACACACTATGTTGTTCTGGTTTTGACGACGATGAGATCCGCTTAAACATACGCTTCTTCGCCTAGTACATCATCATCAGAACAGATTCGTAGATAATCCAAATGGATAGCGCTACAACCATTACGATAACGATAGCCGTAAAGATAAATGACAAAGTATCGATCTTGCCTTCTTTGGTGAAGTTTAGGTGCAAGAAGTACTTAAGGTGTACAACGATCTGTACAACCGCCGTGACAACAATAATTGCGAACAACGTTGCGCGATCGAAAGCACTTGTCATTACTGCCCAAAATGGAATCACAGTCAAAATTACGGATAGTACGAAGCCTACTACGTAAGAACTTACGCTACCGTGAGAATGTGCATCGTGATCATGTTGACTCATTTACATAGCTCCCATTAGGTAGACGAAAGAGAATACACAGATCCAGATTACGTCTAGGAAGTGCCAGAACAAGCTTAGGCAGCCTAAGCGAGTTACAGTGCGGTCTTGAAGGCCGCGTTTAGCAACATCGATAAACATAACTGTGATCCATAGCAGACCTGCAGTTACGTGCAAACCGTGCAAACCAACTAGCGAGAAGAACGCTGTTAGGAACGCACTTGTGCTTGGTCCGTGACCCGCATGGATTAAGTGATTAAATTCGTAAAGCTCAATCGCGATGAAGGCTGCACCGAACACGAACGTCACAGCTAACCATAGTAGCGTGCCGCCTTTGTTCTTTTTGTATGCGCTGATCATTGCGAAGCCGAATGTAATCGAACTCAACAATAGAGCAGCCGTACCGCCAGCGATCAGATCAAGATCAAAAATATCTTTACCAGAGACACCACCTGCAGTGTTCATGAACAGCACTGCGTACGTCGCAAAGAAGCACGAGAACAGAATGCAGTCGGTCATCAGGTAAATCCAGAAACCTAACGTAGTGTTACGCCCGGTATCGTGGTGTTCGTCATGGTGCGCATCGTGATGCGCAGTTGCAGAAGTACTCATGATTACCCCTTCGCCACGTTATCTAGGTGTGCATTCTCGATACGTGCTACTTCATCAGGCTGTACGTAGTAATCAGTATTACTTGCGTAAGCACGGCAGATGAAGGCAACGATCAAGCCGATGAAGCTTGCACCAGCTAACCACCAGATGTGCCAGATCAATGCAAAGCCCATAGCCGTAGCTAGAAGACCCATGATCGGACCAGCATTGGTGTTGCTTGGCATGTGGATTGGCTCGTAGCTTGCGTGACGCTGGTAAGCAGTGCCTTTCTCTTTCATGTCAGTGAACGCATCCAAGTCTTCAACTTGTGGCAATTTAGCGAAGTTGTAGAACTGTGGAGGAGACGCTAGAGACCATTCTAGAGTGTGGCCGTTCCATGGGTCACCAGTTTTGTCCAAGTTCTTGTCTTTGTTCTTGAAGCCAAGAATCAATTGAAGAACGAACGCACCGATACCAATAGCGATTACAAACGCACCCACTGCTGCGATGTAAAGCCAAACGTTCCAGTCTGGGTTGTCTGTGTGGTTTAGACGGCGAGTCATACCCATGAATCCAAGCACGTAAAGTGGCATGAACGCTAGGAAGAAGCCGATGAACCAACACCAGAAAGACACTTTGCCCAGTTTTGGATCTAGGTGGAAGCCCATTGCTTTCGGGAACCAGAACGCGAAGCCTGCTAGGTAACCGAATACTGCACCACCGATAATCGTGTTATGGAAGTGAGCGATTAGGAACAATGAGTTGTGTAGAACGTAGTCTGCACCAGGGATCGCAAGTAGTACACCTGTCATACCACCGATTGAGAAGGTGATCATGAAACCAATTACCCAGTACATAGGTACTTCCATACGGATGCGACCTTTGTACATTGTGAACAACCAGTTGAACAGTTTTACACCTGTCGGAATGGCGATGATCATCGTCATAATACCGAAGAAGGCGTTAACGTTCGCACTTGACCCCATGGTAAAGAAGTGGTGTAGCCATACGATAAAGCCTAGAAGTGATATAACACCGGAGGCATAAATCATTGACTTGTGACCGAATAATCGCTTGCCTGAGAAGGTCGATACGATTTCCGAGAACATACCGAATGCAGGCAGTACTAGGATGTACACTTCAGGGTGACCCCATGCCCAGAACAAGTTGATGTACATCATCGAGTTCCCGCCTAGGTCGTTAGTAAAGAAGTGGAAGTCCAAGTAACGGTCAAGTGTTAGCATGGCTAGTGCAGCAGTCAGGATCGGGAAAGATGCTACGATCAATACGTTGGCCCAAGTACAAGTCCAAGTAAAGATAGGCATATCCATCAACTTCATGCCAGGTGTACGCATCTTAAGCACAGTGATTAAGAAGTTAACACCCGTTAGCGTTGTACCAATACCTGATATCTGCAATGCCCAAATGTAGTAATCCACACCGGTCCCTGGACTAAATTCAAGCCCTGACAATGGCGGGTAAGCCACCCAACCTGTCATTGCGAATTCACCAAGACCTAGAGAGATGTTTACTAGCAACGCACCAGATACTGCCAACCAGAAAGATAGGTTGTTCAGGAATGGGAAGGCAACGTCACGCGCACCGATCTGTAGTGGAACGATGATGTTCATCAGACCGATCATAAATGGCATCGCCATAAAGATGATCATGATGACACCGTGTGCCGTAAAGATCTGGTCGTAGTGGTGCGGTGGTAAATAACCCTCCGAACCATTGGTTGCCACAGCGAGCTGTGTACGCATCATAATCGCGTCCGCGAAACCACGGACTAGCATTACTAGCGCAAGGATGATGTACATGATACCCAAGCGTTTATGGTCGACAGAGGTCAACCATTCACGCCATAGCCAGCCCCACTTTTTAGCAAGAGTCATAAACACGAACAGTGCCGCGCCGCCGACTGCTACAACAGCTAGGGTAACTAGGACAATTGGGTCATGAGGGATCGCGTCCCAAGACAATTTACCTAGAAGATTCATTAGTGAGATGCCTCCTCAGCTTCATGGGAAGTGCTTGTACGCTCACGCTTAGGCAGGATGATGCCTTCAGGTAGCTCTGCACCGTACTCTGGCTTACCGTAGAATTCGATACGGCCCATGTCGCCCATGTATTCCCAGATGATGTCAAAGAACAGACCGTCTTTAACCGTTCCGAAGTACTCAACTGGGTGGTATTCAGTTGGCTCAACAAGCGCTTCATAACGCTCAGTTGTTAGCGCTTCACCGTTTGCTTTCACGCCTTCAACCCACTCTTGGAAGTCTTCACGAGTTGGTGTTGCAATTGTTTCGAATTGCATGCCAGTGAAGCCATGTCCTGAGTAGTTTGCAGAGATACCTTTGAAAGTACCTGGCTCATCAGCGATTAAGTGAAGTTTCGTTTCCATGCCTGCCATAGAGTAGATTTGACTACCTAGTTGTGGGATGAAGAACGAGTTCATTGTGCCCGCTGAAGTAATGCGGAAGTTCACAGGAACATTCGCTGGGAATGCCAACTCATTTACCGTTGCGATACCAAGATCTGGGTAAATGAATAACCATTTCCAGTTAAGAGAAACCACTTCAACAGTGATTGGCTCTTCTTCAGATTCGATAGGCTTGTATGGATTCAACGCATGCGTTGATTTGTAAGTAATTACACCAAGAATCGCGATAATGATAATTGGAATAATCCATACTACGGCTTCAATTTTTGTGGAGTGTGACCATTTTGGTTCATATGCTTCACCACGACCTTCGCGATATTTCCATGCGAAGTAAAGTGTCATGAGAATCACCGGAACCACAACAAGCAGCATTAGGATAGTCGCTGTGATAATCAGCTCCTTCTCCATAACACCGATTTGTCCTTTCGGGTCAAGCACACCACCCTGACAACCAGCTAGTAGAGCTACTAGTGCTGCCAAAGCGACTTTACTTAAGTTACGAGTTAACAAGAGATTCATCCTCTAACCCTAGATTGACGTAGGCTGACATCGAAACGATGACAGGATTTCAGACCGGCTCAGGCCGGTAACTTTTCCGCGGGGGAGTCTTGCGTGCGCCCAAAGAGAGCACATGAACACCAAGTTCATTCATTCGAATGAATTTGACGCTCTACAACACTCTTTAAGCAGAAACTGGGGGTGCACGACAAGCCAATACAGCACGCTGGCAAACTTGTCGAATCGCCACCTGACGTGGTGGCTTGATGTTGCGGCGGTTTTTCTCCGGCAACACAAATTGTCCACTGGGCATAAACAACCAGTAGACAAACACAAAGAGGCTGATAATGCCGAAAAAGGCATACAGGGAGATAAGAGGCAGGTCTTTGAAAACCGTTTGGAAAAAGTCACTTGGATCGTAAGCGCCACCTAGTGGGAAGATGACAAGATTAACCGCCACCACAGCTAAAACAAACGCGTTCAGACGAGCCGCCCACTTCATAGACTGAAGAGGCTGGCGTAGCTCGCCAAGACTGCTCATCATGCTGTTTGTTTGCTTCACATCCACTATCGGATACCTACGTTTTGACCTGTGACAGAACACAATTGCTCAACATTTGATCAATTATGACATAAATCAGAATTTCGACCGAAAATTGTACACATTAGTTCGCAATCTCTCCACCTTAAATTTCACATATTAGATGGCAACCTGTTTTTGATTCATAAATAAGTTGTATTTATTCAATAATTGCAATTTATACGATCATTTAACTTGAGAATCTTTCATGATCAAAAAACCAAATAAAATATATTCTCATTAATTATGTTATATCGTAACATTGCATCCTAAATAACTGATTTATTTAAGGACTGTCATTTTCATGTGCCCTCTTCACGCTCGTAAGCTCTGCTTGCTCTCATTCGTAACGTTCATGGCTCTGAACCTGAATGCAACACCCACTGAGTCAAATACCGTCAAAATCAATGCTGCATTTGAGTTCTCAAGCATTGATCCTTCCCGTAGTGGTTATGTATTTACGCGTATGCAGGTGTTAGAAACGCTTCTCAATGTCGATGAGAAAGGCGCTTTAACGGCTGGTTTAGCGAGCGACTGGGAGATACTAGAGCAAGGCAAGCGCTGGCGTTTGACGCTACGCGACGATGTTGTTTTCCACAACGACACGCCAATGACAGCAGCCAGTGTGGTAGCGGCATTGAATATAGCCAAAGAGAAGCCAGGTGCTTGGCAGGGCGTTCCTGTGCAAGCCATCAAAGCAGTCAGTGACCACCAAATCGACATTGAACTAACCCAAGCATACCAACCATTGGGGGCGATCTTAGCAAACTATGCGAGCTCGATCTTAGCGCCTGAAGCATATGGGCAGGATAATGTCGCGACGCAATTAATCGGCACAGGGCCGTTCTCTGCCTACGAAGTGACGGTTCCTCACCGTTTAGTGGTAGAAAAGTTTGATCAATACTGGGGCCAAAAAGCTCAAATCGAATACGCTCGTTACTTAACTGGCCACCGTGCGGAAGCGCGCGTTTTACAAGCCCGCAGCGGCCAAGCGGACATTGTCTTTGGCTTAGACCCTGCAGCCCTGCCAACGCTAAAACGCTTACCTAACCTAGAGGTTGTCCGTTCCGATTTGCCACGTACCTTGGTCGTGAAAGTCAATGCGGGCCAAGCGTTTCTAAGCCCAGTTGAAGCGCGCCAAGCCCTAAGTTATGCCCTCAACCGCCAGGGTATTGCGATGGCGGTACTGCGCTCTCCAGAATCTGCTACGGCGCAAATCTTACCGCCTTACATGAGCGACTGGTATGTAGCCAACTCGGACATGTCACAGGATCTTGAGAAGGCAAATGCCTTGTTGGCAGGGCTGGGTTGGCAGAAAAACAGTGATGGCTGGCTAGAAAAAGACGGCCAGGTGTTTGAAATCGACATGATCACTTACGCTGACCGCCCAGAGCTAACTACCGTTGCGACGGCGATCCAAGACCAATGGAAGCAAGTTGGTGTGAAGTTAAACGTTAACATTACCAATTCCAGCGCCATTCCTGCCGGTCATGCTGATGATTCATTGGATACGGCATTGATCGCCCGTAACTACGGTTCGATTGCGAGTCCTTTAGGTACGTTGATCAAAGATATGGGGCAAGCTAAAGGCGGTGATTGGGGCACGATGAACTGGTCAAATAGCTACGTGCAAAGCACTTTGACAGAGCTATTGAGTGAGGCTGATGCGAGTGTTTTCACGCAAAAGGCGCAGCGTATTGCTCAGGCAATTTATGATGAAAAACCTCTGATCCCAGTGGCTTACTACGTTCAGCAAACAGCGGTGAATAAGCGTCTTGAAGGGTTCCGCTTCGATCCATATGAGCGCAGCTTCTTCCTAAATGAACTGACTTGGGTGAAATAATGCGCCAACTGTTGTTGAAGCGTTTACTGCAATTGATTGCCGTATCATGGGGGGTCGGTACGCTGACCTTCATTTTGATGCGCTCGTTACCGGGCGACATGGCGTATCGTATCGCGGCCAGCCGTTATGGTATGGATGCAGTGGACAGTCGAGCTGCTGACATCGTGCGCGAGGAACTAGGCCTTGATCAAGGGGCGTTATCCGCCTACTGGCAGTGGTTTACTGACCTACTGAGCTGGAATCTTGGCAACTCGCTGGTGAGTGGTGCGCCCGTATCGGAATCCCTTTGGCATATGCTCGGGCACTCCTTGCTGTTGGCTGGGGCTGGCATGGCCATCGCGCTGATCATCGCTATACCTTTGGGGTTGGCAAGTGCTTACTGGGGAGGGTGGCTAGACAGAGCATTGCTGACTGCATCGACGGTTATGCGTGCTGTACCCGTGTTTGTGATTGGTTTGCTGGCGGTGATTGTATTTGCCCTAGAGTGGAATCTTTTCCCTGTGGCGGGTTTTGGTACCCCCGCTCACCTTGTGTTGCCTGCACTGACCTTAGCATTGAGCTTAGCGGCCATGTCTAATCGTGTGATTCATACGGAAGCCAAGCGTGTGTTTGGCTCATCTTTCTATGAGTTTGCGCGAATGAAAGGGCTGTCGACTTGGCAAGCTTTCAAACATCACGGTATCCGTAATATTGCCGTACCCGTGGTGGCGTTCTTAGGCATTCAGTTGATTACCGTTGTGGAAGGTGTGGTGATGATCGAGTCCTTGTTTTCATGGCCTGGTATCGGTCATGGTCTTGCTCACGCTATCTTTGCCCGTGATATTCCCCTGATTCAGGGGGCTGCCTTGATGATGGGCGTGATGTTTGTTGTGTTGAATACCTTGGTTGATATTGCCTGTCATTATCTCGACCCACGTGGAGGACGTATCGCCTAATGCTTGCTCTTTCTACTACGCAAAAATCGGGTCTGGCGTTACTCGTTCTGTTGATCGCTTATGCATTGTGTGCACCTTTGCTGCAAGCGGGCGATGCAACAACGCAAAACTTGAGTCAAATCTTAACGTCACCTAATGCTGATTACTGGCTAGGGACCGATCATTTTGGCCGCAATATGTGGCTACGTTTGGCCGAAGCAATGCAGCTTTCGCTGATGATGGCAGCCTTATGCGTGATGACGTCTGCGATTATCGGTGTCACTGTTGGTGTGCTTGCGGCCACCCGCGCCCCTTGGTTTGATCGAGTGATGGATGGCATCGTAACCATGATTTTGGCGTTGCCGGGTCTGGTTCTGGTGTTGATCTTCGCTGCGATTGTACCGGGCTCTTTTTGGGTGCTGTATGTGGCGATCTCATTGATTCAATGGATTGAATACTTCCGTATCAGTCGCGCTATCACTCAGCGTTTGACGCAATCTCCTGCGGTGCAATCGTCAAAGTTAATGGGGTTTGGAGAATGGTATATTTTCCGACGTCATTATTTTCCTGCCATCATGCCGCAGTTGTTTACCATTGCTGCTTTTGGTGCTGCCAATGCTATTTTGATGATGGCGTCGTTGGGTTTTGTCTATGTCGGGATTCAACCGCCATTGGCTGAACTGGGATTAATGATCGTCGAGCATTTTCCATACTATAGTGATGCACCTTGGTTGCTGGCACAGCCCTTAGCTGCATTGGCCCTAGTCGTATTAGCGTGTCAATTAATGGGCCGAGGTAAAGCTCTATGAGTTTAATTCATATCGAAAATCTGTCGGTACATGCGGGCTCTGTTGAACTGCTTGCGCCCATTAGTCTCACCGTGCAAAAAGGTGAACGTTTGACCATTCTAGGTCAAACGGGGTCAGGCAAAAGCCTGCTTGCACAGGCGATTATGGGGAATTTACCCGCAAGTTTGCGTGCCGAGGGCGACGTGCGACTGTTTGAACAGCGTGTTAATGCTGAGGAACGTCAAGCGTTCTGGGGTAAGCAGATTAGTATGTTGCCGCAGGAGCCTTGGAATTCCCTAGATCCGTTAATGGGAGCTAAGCAACAGTTAGCGCAAACTTATCATCTCGTCGCTGGTGAGGGAGCTGCTCAAGCTCAACAAAGTGCGGACTACACGTTAGCCCTGCAGGGGTTACAAGAAAGTGGCCATAAGCGGGTAGATCAGCTGTCTGGCGGTATGGCACAGCGTGTTGCCATTGCTTGCGCCATGGCGGGTGGTGCACCGGTTTTATTGGCGGACGAACCTACAAAAGGTTTGGATGTTTCCCGTCGTGACCAAGTGGTCGAGCAGTTGATGACACAATCTGAGCAAGGCGCTCTCATTACCATTACACATGATGTCGCTGTGGCTCGTCAGATTGGTGGTCGCATGATGGTGATTAAGTCTGGCGAATTACTGGAAGAAGGTAATGCCGAAGACATTCTCAATGCGCCTCAGCACGCTTTTACCAAAGCATTGATCGATGCCGACCCTGTCAATTGGGCGGATGAAACACGTGATACACGCTACGGTGAGCCGTTGATTTCTGTGCAAGACTTAAGCATAGGTCACGGTAAACAAGCGCTTACTAGGCATCTAAACTTTACCCTGCATCAAGGGGAAGTGGTTGGTGTCGTGGGTGATAGTGGCTGTGGTAAAAGCACATTAGGCGATACGTTGCTGGGTGTTCATAAAGCGCTTGGTGGTAAAATAGAACGCCACAGCAATGCGCCACTGCATCAATGGCAAAAGCTCTATCAAGATCCTACAGCGGCCGTCAGCTCGGCGGTGTCATTGCGCACTCTGCTTAATGACATGGTGTCACTGCATAACATTGATCGTTCCCGTATTGCACCGCTGATGCAACAGCTAGGGTTAAGTGATGATCTGCTAAATCGTAACTCTGAAGGGGTTTCTGGCGGCGAACTGCAGCGATTTTGCATGTTGCGTGCATTGTTGTTGGAACCAGTGCTCTTGTTTGCTGATGAGCCAACTTCTCGATTAGACCCGATCACTCAGAGGGAAGTCAGCCAGCTACTGGTAGATGTTGCGAAACAAAATGGTTGTGCGGTGATGTTGGTTAGCCACGATCCAGCCATGATTCATAAGCGCTGTGATCGAGTGATCAGTTTAAGCCAGTAAAAGCAGGGTCTTATAGGCAAAGCGCTTGCATTCACAAGCAAATGTTATAATATAACATTTGCTTGTGATTGAAGATTAAGCAAGTTGGCTTTTGAAACAAGTGAACTTCGCTGCCAACTTGGTTTGTCTGAAATTGCGGCAGCTCCCAGCGCTAAGACATGTCTCCAGAAAAAGAGCACCTCGCTTGCATACTGTCCATTTGCGTGACTGGAACATGTTTTCTCATGCGCTTTTTTAATGCCCGATGGTGAATTTCCACGTCGGGTTTTTTTATTTGAAACACACTAAATTCAGCTGATATAGCACATACTTTTTCTTATCTTTTTTAGAAGACATACACCTTTTTGGGCTACTATGTTAATGGTTCAGTATAAAGAAACATTATAGGATAGGTGTGCAAACTTTCGATTTTCAAAATTTTGTATCTGCTTTAGATACCGCTCAGCAAGCCCACTTTGAATGGTCCCAGCGCATCCTACGCTGTGCGGTTTTGCATACTCGTCCACAAGAAGACATGATGCGAACGAATGCTCATCATATTTGTTTATTTGGTCAGTTTTTAGATCAACACAAAATCGCTTTTTATACGATCAATACAGATAGAGCTGAGCAGTTGTTTCTGGTTCACAAGCAAATGCATGATGCGATTCGATCCATTGCCATTCCTATTAGCAAAGGAAAGCCAGGAAATAAAGTTGACCTTGATGAGTTCGAGACCTCCCAAGCAGCGATGCTAGACCATCTCGCTTATTTCAAAACCAACGCTATCCATCAATACACTCAGATCGACAGTCTGACGGGCTTACCTTTGCGTCAGCGTTTAACGCAAGACTTTGAGGCGAAGAAAAATCGTGGCAATTGGGCGGTGGGGCTGATGTTTATGGACGTTGATCATTTTAAAGCGATTAATGATCTGTATGGACACAGTATGGGTGATCGAGTGCTACAGCATTTAGTAAAGCAAACTCACAGCCTGCTAGAACCCCATCAATCAATGTATCGCTATGGTGGTGAGGAATTTGTCGTGGTGTCCAATGATTTGGTTGAGTCGTATGACGCTCTAGAGCTAGCTGAACAAATTCGAGCATCACTTTTTAACACGCCGGTTGAGATTGAGAATGGCGATACCATACCGATCAGTGTGACGATAGGCGTTGCCATTGCATCAGAAGGTGAGCCGCTCGCTAACCTTATCGAACGAGCGGACCATGCGATGTACCTTGGTAAGAAGCAAGGGCGTAACCGCGTCATCCATTTAGAAAACTTAAATTGAACTTATTTTTCTAAGATCGGAGCGTCGAACTCTTCTGGCTCATCGGTGTAAATACACACATTCCAGTCAGCCGCTAAGCCATCTTCTGCTTGGCAGTACTGTTCGAAGAACGCGGCAATCTCTTTGCGCTGACAATGGGCTTCGAATGCAGCCATGTTTGCCCATTGCTCGTTGAAGGCTAGCGGAAAGGTTTTTCCCTCTGCAAATAGGCTTGGAATATGGCGTGTTACACGGTACTGAAGGCAGCCATCTTCACGCAGTGTATTGGGCTCAAGGCTTTGTAGAACTTTAAATAATTCCTGCTCTTTGCCTTCTTTTGGCAAAAACTGTGCGATGCAGTAAACCGTACTAGACATAAAAAATCCTTATATAAGTTTGAATCAGAGAGCTGACCATTCACTAAGCTGAAGCTTACGACGACGGATCGAATAAAACACCGCCATACCTACGCCATAAACAATGCCCCAAACAGCTGCCTTGTCCATGGCCGTTTTCATGGTGTCTTGGCTACCTAACAAGCCAAAATACATGACTAAGAAAATGATGATAGCGAAGTACCAAAATGCAATCACGGCGTTTAAGTGAAAGCCTAAGTAGTAAGGTGGTGGTACTTTGATGCCCAGCATACGTAATAAGCTAAACATAGGGGGCTTATAGTTGGATAACCATACGCCTTGAGCTTGAAGCTCGGCATGGGCTTTCATTAATTTGTCTTCAAATGCCACGTTGCGTTCCTTTCGATTACTCACCGCTATGACGAGCGGGTGTTTTTTATAAGTTGGCTAACAGAGAAACCTGTTACCCAAGAGGTTCCCGCGAGAACCAGCAAAGTACCTATGAGTGTATTCCAGCCCACAGGTTCCCCTAAAAATAAGTGTCCCCACAGGATACCAAAGACTGGTACCAAAAAGGTAACTGATAACGCCGAGGCCGCGCCGATGTCGTCAACGAGCCGGAAATACAGAATGTAAGCCAAGCCAGTACAGAAAACTCCAAGAGCTAACACGGGGAGGCCTATCTCTAATGTTAGCGGCTCGCGTGCAGGCATGAGAAGTGCCAACGGGAGTAACAAAAGCGAGGCGCCCCACATGCTGCCGTGGGCGTTATTAAACGAAGAGACTTTCGGAGCGATTTTGGTGTAGTTCGTAGCAATACCATAACTAAATGCTGCTGAAACACTGCATAACATAGGCAATGCGGCATCCCATCCCACTAAACGAGCCTCCTTGCCAACCAAGACACAAACGCCGACGACGCCCAGAGCGAGGCCCATCATAAACTTATTGGTTAAGCGGTTACCGCCCCAAACCACTGAAATCAATGCGCCCCAGATGGGGGCCGTCGAATTTAAGATCGACAGGGTTGAAGCGTTCAGTGTTTGCGCCGCATAAGCGATTAAGACAAAGGGTAAAGCTGTACTGAATAAACCGAGAATCAGATAATGTTTCGGATGCGCAAGAAAGTCTAAACGTTTACGCCACAACGTCGCGATGGTAAGCAGCGTCAAAGCTGCCAGCACCACTCGTGCTTCGATTAAGAGCGCAGGCCCCATGGGATTCGCAGCAATGCGCATAAACAGGAAAGAGCTACCCCATAAAGCAGCTAAGACAAACAAGCTAAGCAAGCTGGTCATTTTAGAATCCCTAAAAGGCTATACTTTGCTATAAGAGTCGCGGTAGGACAACCGGAATCTTGCCAAGACAAGGACTGGCTGCCCAATCACCAGGGGAGACGACAATTCGGCGGAAAATGGGCGCTAGCACCCAAAAGAATCGAATAAAGACTGTGTTATTTGCAACGGCGACAGGTAACGCAGCGGGTGATGATCCAGACCACGACCATTATCGGTGCCACCAATATCAACGGTAAGCTTGGGTAGTCTGCAAAACAGGTTAAGAAGCCATAGGTAAATGTCATCAAACCGACAATCACAAAGCTGGTCGCGAAGTTCACTAGTAGCTTCACTTGTTGCGCCGTTTCCAACAAGGTCACGAGACGAACAGTTGTTCGCACGGCCCAGATGGCGGGAATCAATGGCAGCAAAGCAATGATAGTGAACCAGCTGCTTTCTGGGTAAAAATGAATAAAGATTGCGCTGAGTAGCAACAATACAATAAATGCCGCAATCGGTAGAACCAAATCTTTTGCGCATTGGTATTTGCTTAATAAGCGAAACATAGAGTACCTCTAATATGCCAAATCGACTTAGCGCAAGTTACGCCTAGGTACTCCCATTCACTATCCTGTTTGCGACGAATTAATGCCCACTTGCGTTGGAAAACAGATTAATCACAATAACCCCCAGAATGATCAGCCCCATACCCAGTAGAGCAGGCGTGTCCAGCTTCTGGCCAAACATAAACCAGCCGATCACCGCCGTTAGAACAATCCCCAGTCCGGCCCAAATGGCATAAGCGATGCCTACCGACATGACTTTCAACGTAAGAGACAAGAAATAAAACGCCAGTCCATAGCCGACTACGACCAGTACACTTGGCCCAAGCTTAGTAAAACCCTCGCTCGCCTTAAGTGCTGAGGTGGCAATGACTTCGGACAAAATCGCCACCAGTAAAATAATCCATGTTTTCATTGCGGTGTCTCGTATCTAGATATAATAAATTTGGATAGCTGTTATCAAAAATTAGAGATTCATGAATGTCTTGGCTTTCGTATCATGTAGGCATCAACACGGCTGATGTCAGCCTGTTCCCTATTTGACAAGGAGCCACATCATGGCACAACTCTTTACCCCATTTACACTAAAAAGTATCACCCTGAAAAATCGCGTAGCGATTCCTCCCATGTGCCAGTACAGCGCGGAGGAAGGCTTGGCGAACGATTGGCACCAAGTGCATTACACTGGATTGGCTCGCGGAGGTGCTGGATTCGTCAGTTGATCGCACAAGTCTCACAAACCTGTCCGAACCACTTTCTCTAGCCATTTATTGCTAAATCTCAATATTAGATGCACTTATAGGTGCCCGACTCCTGTCCCTCCGTTAAGCTAATAAATAGAGAAGGAAGCTTTCTTTCTTTCCGAGAGGTAGAGGTGTTTATGTTTGAAGTGTTCACCCATTTCGCAGACTGGCTAGCGTATGATTTAGTGACGCTCTCTCCATCGTCAAAAATTGGCGATGCTGTGCATTTCTTTATTGAAGATGTCAGCAAAATCTACGTACTTTTAGTCATCATGATTTATGTAATCGCTCTACTAAGAGCCAGCTTAAATGTTGAGCGTGTACGTCATTATCTTGTTGGTAAAAATCGAGCGGTAGGTTATGCGCTTGGTTCCGTTTTTGGTGCGATTACACCGTTTTGCTCCTGTTCAAGCATTCCTGTTTTCCTAGGTTTCACGTCTGCTGGTATTCCTGTAGGCATTACCATGTCATTTCTTCTTACTTCGCCATTAATCAATGAAGTGGCGGTGTTGTTGCTAATGAGCTTGTTGGGATGGAAGTTCACTGTACTCTATATCGTCGTCGGAATGACCGTAGGTGTACTCGGCGGCGCCTTCTTGGATGCCATCAAAGCGGAGCGCTGGCTACAATCCTTTGCCCAGAAAGCCTTAGCGGCGGGGCAAAATGCGCAGCTAGCGGATGCACCCGAAGCGGAACAGCTGTCCCTAGCCGAACGTCATCGCTTTGCCAAAGATGAAACGTTAGAGATCTTTGGTCGAGTGTGGAAATGGGTCATTATCGGTGTAGGGCTAGGTGCTGCGTTACATGGTTTTGTGCCCGATGGTTGGATCGAACAGTACCTTGGCAAAGGTCAGTGGTGGACTGTCCCAGCCGCCGTGGCACTGGGTATCCCCTTGTATTCTAATGCTACTGGGGTTATCCCGGTGATGGAAAGCTTGATTCAAAACGGCTTACCGATCGGCACTACCTTAGCGTTTTGTATGAGTACCGTGGCCGCCAGCTTTCCCGAATTTATCTTACTGAAACAAGTGATGCAGTGGCGTTTGCTGGCGACTGTGTTTGTCATGTTGTTGCTGTCTTTCACCTTGGTGGGATGGCTATTTAATGGATTTTCTTCTTTCTTATGAGGTGGCTATGAAACAAGAGACGAAACAAATCAAAGTTCTAGGAAGTGGTTGTACGAAATGCCAAAAAACAGCGGAGCTGATCGAGCGTATCGCTGCGGAGCAAGGTGTTGAAGTTAACATAACCAAAGAAACTGACGCCCAAGTCTTTTTACAGTACGGCGTCATGAGCACACCTGCCGTTATTATCGACGAGGTACTGAAACACTCAGGCTCGATTCCGCATACTGATCAAGTTAAAGGTTGGCTTGCCTAGCCTCATACCATCACCAGATGCAGAAGTTTACTTTTCTGTATCTGGTCCTTTAAAGTATTCGATTTTCCATATATGCTTCTATCCATATATATGAAATAACAGATATGGATAAAAGACTCTCATGACGACAGTTCCTGAAATGAACATCGGTCCCATCCAATTTTATAAATGCCTCGCGGACGATACACGTCTGCGTAGCATGATGCTGATCCAGCTAGAAGGCGAGCTATGCGTCTGTGAGCTGATGGAAGCCATCGACGAAAGTCAGCCGAAAGTGTCCCGTCATCTGGCACAGCTGCGAAGCTGTGGTCTACTGACAGATCGTCGTCAAGGGCAGTGGGTGTTTTACAGCATCAATGAAGCCTTGCCGGACTGGGCAAAACTGGTTCTACAAGTCACAGTGGCCGACAACTTAGAGACCATCGCCGCAGACTTAGCTCGATTGGAGAGTATGGGTGATCGCCCAGAGCGCACGAACGGCTGCTGTAACTAATCTTATTAAAATATCAATAGAGAGATCGCTATGACAATTAAAGTAGGCATTAATGGATTTGGTCGTATGGGACGTTTGTCGTTCCGTGCAGCATTTGACTGGGATGATGTGGAATTCGTACAGATCAACGATCCAGCAGGCGATGCGGCGACGCTTGCACATCTGATCACGTTTGACTCTGTTCACGGCCGTTGGCACCACGAAGCCAGCGCAGAAGGCAATGAGATGATCATCAATGGCCAGCGTATTCCTTGCACACAAAACAAAACCATCGGCGATACCGACTGGTCAGGCTGTGATGTGGTGATTGAGGCTAGTGGCGTGATGAAAACCAAAGCCTTGCTACAAGCTTATCTAGACCAAGGTGTGAAGCGCGTTGTGGTGACTGCTCCGGTGAAAGAAGACGGCGTACTAAACGTGGTAATGGGCGTTAACCAAGACCTTTACGATCCCGCACTTTACCCAATTGTGACCGCCGCATCTTGTACCACTAACTGTCTTGCACCTGTAGTGAAAGTGATTCATGAAAAATTGGGCATTGAACACGGTTCCATGACCACGATTCACGATATCACCAATACGCAAACCATCTTGGACGCACCGCATAAAGACTTACGTCGTGCACGTGCTTGTGGTGCCAGCCTGATCCCAACGACAACCGGCTCAGCGACCGCGATCACCCATATTTTCCCAGAGTTAAAAGGCAAGCTAAACGGCCATGCGGTGCGTGTACCACTGGCTAACGCGTCCCTAACCGACTGCGTGTTTGAAGTCAGCCGCCCGACAACGGAAGCGGAAGTAAATGGCTTTCTAAAAGAAGCTGCTGAAGGCGAGCTAAAAGATATTCTTGGTTACGAAGAGCGCCCATTGGTATCGGTGGATTACAAAACTGACCCACGCTCTAGCATCATCGACGCTCTATCGACCATGGTCATAAATGGCACACAAGTGAAGCTGTACGCTTGGTATGACAACGAATGGGGTTATGCTAACCGTACTGCAGAGCTAATGCGTATGGTCGGTCGATTGGATCTACAAGCCAAATAGTCAGCTCCTGTATAACCTGAGAACAGACACTTGGTTATGACAGCGCCGACCGACGCACATCCCTGTGCGTGACGGTCGGATCGCCCATCCATGGGCTTAGCGCTTGTCATAACCCAAGCGTCTCTAACAAACATCGCACAAGATTTCTGGAAACAAACGCCAATGAATCCACTAGCCAATCTTTCTCCAGCGATCCGCCAATATATGGTGGTCACGGGTAATTACTGGGCGTTTACCTTAACCGACGGCGCATTGCGAATGTTGGTGGTGTTGTATTTTCACGGTTTAGGCTACAGCCCGTTGCAAATCGCCATGCTGTTCTTGTTCTACGAGATCTTTGGCGTGGTGACTAACTTGGTCGGCGGCTGGCTCGGCGCGCGTCTTGGTTTAAACCGCACCATGAACATCGGGCTGTTTATGCAGGTGGTGGCGCTGAGCATGTTGCTGGTGCCCGCGAGTTTCTTAACCGTGCCTTGGGTGATGGGCGCACAGGCATTATCAGGCATTGCCAAAGACCTCAATAAAATGAGTGCCAAGAGCTCGATTAAGCTGTTGGTGCCCAGCGATGCTCAAGGCCAATTGTACAAATGGGTGGCGTTGCTCACCGGCTCTAAAAACGCACTCAAAGGCGTGGGCTTTTTCCTTGGCGGCGCACTGCTAAGTTTATTTGGCTTTAAAGGCGCAATCTTGGGGATGGCCGTGACGCTTGCCTTGGTGTGGATCGCCAGTCTGATCACGCTGAAGAAAGATCTCGGAAAAGCGAAGAATAAGCCAAAATTTGGCGACATCTTCTCGAAAAGTGCGGCCGTTAACTATTTATCTGCAGCACGTTTATTCCTCTTTGGCGCACGCGATGTTTGGTTTGTGGTAGCGCTACCCGTGTTCTTGGCCAGCACCTTTGGCTGGGATCATTGGTACGTCGGCGGTTTCCTAGCACTTTGGATCATTGCCTACGGCATCGTACAAGGCTTTGCGCCACGCTTCACCGGTAAAACATCTGGCAAAGTGCCAGACGGTCGCCAAGCTCTTGGCTGGGCGCTCGGGCTTGGCGTGATCCCCGCGGCGATTGCCTTAGCGCTGACCTTTGACTGGCAGATTGAGTTCGCTGTGATTGCGGGCTTATTTGCCTTCGGTGCTATATTCGCCATCAACTCCTCCCTACACAGTTATCTTATTGTCAGCTACGCAGGCAAAGATGGCGTCTCCCTCGACGTAGGCTTTTACTACATGGCCAACGCCATGGGCCGACTTATCGGCACTCTACTGTCTGGTTGGTTATATCAAGATTACGGCTTAGCGGTGTGTCTCTGGGTCTCGACAGGGTTTATTGCGTTGACCGCGTTGATATCAGTAGGATTGCCAAGGAACAAAGCTGGTGAATAATTCGCCAGTTTTGTTCCACTAACGTATACTGATACAAACATTCAAACTGGATTCATCGTTATGAATATCGAACACCTTTCCACAGAAGAAAAAGTGCAGCTTGCTGAAAAGCTTTGGGAAAGTGCTTACCAAGAGCAGTCGTCAGCGCCCATCAGTGATGAACAAAAAGCCATCCTAGACGCACGATCTGCTGCATTTGAGAAAGACCAAAACATAGGCACTGAGTGGCACTTACTTAAAAAACAATTAATGGAAGAGTAATGCCTTACAGAATTTTTGTTCGCAAGGAAGCAGAGCAAGATATTCGTGATTCTTTCGACTACTACAAACGAATAAGTCCAAAACTAGGCTATGATTTCGTATCTCGAACAGATTAAATCATTGCTCAAGTCGCTCTAACCCCTTTTCTCTACCAACTCGTTCACCGAGATACTCGCCGCGCTTTGCTCAAGCAATTTCCTATTGGCTTATATTTCAAAATACACGACGATCAAATCATCGTTTTAGCAATGATGAACAGCCGACGTGCTCCCAAAAATTGGATTGATCGAAATTAATCTATAAAGCTATGCTTACAGCCAGCTAAGAGGAATTTAACAGCGATGAAAAAAAGACGACACAATAACGCTACTGTGCCTAAAAGTAATCATAAGGAAGCACTATAGGGCGCAGCCGAATTAGAAATGTATATATCGTCAGAAGAACAAGTCAAACCATTCATCGAGAGCGTTGAAGAATCAAAAAGAGTATTAGAAGAACTTCTAGAAGAAATGGAGAAACCAAAAAGGGCTCTGGAAGCGATAGATCTCTGGTACAAAGAGCTGCCATCACAGACTAGAGAAGCTGTTGAATTCTTAGTAAATAAAGGATGGTTTTGCGATGATTTGGAGCACTTTGACCTTGAAGTCCTAAATGAAGGAAGCACTCTAGAATGGGAAGTAATCGAACATGAGATTGAAGAATACTTCGACGACCATCTCGATAGGATAGAAGGGAACATAATTTCAAGACTGAAGAACCCAGAGCGCGCAAAAATTATTGCTTCAGTATTTGAAGCTCACCGCAATGGACTTTATAACCTGACGGTCCCAACAACATCCGCTCAAGTAGATGGAATTTGCATTGATGCTACAGCTGATAAACATTTCTTTATGATGTCAGACAAGAAGCCTCAAGTATCCCCACATGTTTATAATTTAACGAAAGGTTATCTTACCGATGCTCTCATTGATGGAGTGTTTAAGGTCAAGATCCCAGTGAATCAGTCTAGCTGGGATCGAGACGAAAATTTTTCAGGGCTGAACCGACATCAAGTGCTACATGGCGAAGTCTGTGACTACGGAACCAAAATAAATAGCCTTAAAGCAATTTCTTTACTGAACTTTGTGTCTATAGCTCTAGCAGGTGGGTTTAAGTATCCATAGTTAGTCAAAAGGTTCGCTCGGAAACCGAGCTCCTACAAGTCATCAATATCAACTTCTACCGATGGCTCGTTTTCACGATCTTTGACAATGGCAGCCAATTCCAAGTCTTCCAATAGATCCGTTGTTAACTCCACTCCCATCTGATAAGCGATGACTTGCATATCCTCGAAGGGGATTTCAAACAGCCCTAAGCGAAACTGATAGCCCCAGCGTGGGTTATCACGGGTAAAGCTTAGGGTTTGCAGCAGTGGGCGAATCGGGCAGTGTTGCTGGCTGAGCCACACAACATCATGGCGGTAGGGCATAAAATCATCTGACATAACCACTTGATAAGGCGCGGAACTTCGGACAGCCCCCAATGCAGTAAAGCTTTGGCAGGTGTCTTTCTTTTGATAGGTAAAAGTAGGCGAGTAATACACAACGAAGGCATTGGGTTGCACCCGTTTTAACGGCCCTTGTTTGCCGTGGCACACCTGCATAAATTGCTCATTATAACCACGCGCCACATGATCGGTGCTGGCTACCGCGACCCAACAACGTGGCGCTGAGTTCGTGTTATTTTCCTTATCCAAGGTTGTTTGCTTTTCTGACATAGCATCGACTCCTTAACAGTTGGGTATAACATAAAACATTACACTGTCAGTTTCTGTCAGGAGTCGAGCACCCGCGCACTTATCGCACTAAGTCGCTATGATACAAGCGTTTTACTTGGGTCAATCCTCGTTCCATGTAAGCCTTGGTATAGTCCATTGCATGATGTTTATGGAAGTCTGCTTCGGTGGCGAAGCACTCCCATAATAAAAGCTGAGTCGGCTCATCTGGATTTTCATGCAGCTCAAATAAGCGACAGCCGGGTTCCGTACGTGTTTGCTCACTTAGCTGCTTAAGAGCGGCTTTAGTTTCTTCGACTCGACTAGCATCGGTGATTGCAAGCTCAGCTGTGGCGAAGTAGCCGCCAGCTAGAGTCGATAACGACTGCTTGCTAGGCAACGGTGCCGAGTCTGGATTTAAGCCTCGCTCTTGCAAGATATCTTGAACAGCAAACAATCCATTGAGTGCTGCAGGAAACCCCGCATAGACCGCCATTTGCATCATCACTTCAATGATTTCCTGGGGCGAACACCCGACATTGAGAGCGCCATGAATATGGACTTTTAGCTGGGGCGTAGCATTACCCATCGCCGCCAAGGCCGCGATCGTTGCGATCTCGCGAGACTTTAGATCCAACGCCTCTCGGCTGTAAATATCTCCAAATGGGAATTCGATCAGCAAGCGCGCAAAGTCCGGCGCAATACCTTCCATCGCTTGAATCACTTTCTCACCTTGCGCCCCATCGATCTCTGCTAGTTTTTGCCAACCTATCTGATAACGATCCGAATGCATAACCACCTCTGTATATTTGACGTTGAGAGGCGTAGCATGGCATTTTTCACAAACCGAATATGCAGCCAAAAAATCAATATAGGTTTTCAAAAATGGAAAGCAGTGCATTGAACTGGGACGATTCGCGGGTCTTTCTGGCGCTGGCGCGATCCGGCACACTCACTGCGGCGGCCCAGCAGCTGGAATTAGGCATTGCAACCTTGTCGCGGCGTATTGAGCGCTTTGAAAAAGCCCTTGGTATCGCGCTTTTCATACGCTCGCAAACTGGCTATGAACTGACGGAGGAAGGTCTAGCGTTGGTCGCCCATGCTGAGCAAATGGAAGCGGCCATGCTCGGATTTTCTAAGCAAGCATTGGATACAGTGATCTCTGGGACGGTGCGTCTGGCCACAGCAGAAAATCTCGCTACGCAATTGATATTGCCCAACCTCGCTCAGCTAAGACAGCAACATCCTGAACTCAACCTAGAGATCGTGACCGATATCCGCACAGCCAACCTGCATCGGCACGATGCTGATCTAGGCTTACGTATGACTAGGCCGACTCAGGGTAATGTGACCTTTCGGCGGATTGGCGAGTTGCGCTATGGGCTGTATCAATCAAGCCAACTGCCTGAGACGCTGACGCTAGATCCCCATAATGCGATTGGTTGGGATCACCATTATCAGGACTTACCTGCCGCCAAATGGCTAAGCTACGCGCTACATAGCGCGACGCCTGCGTTACGTTGCACATCAGTCGCCACGCAATTAGCCGCCTGCAAAGGGGGGTTAGGTATCGCCGTTCTACCGCAGATCGTCGCCAACAACGAACCTGTCCGTTGTGTAAAAACACTGCCCGAGTTAACCCAGCCCATTTATTTGGTCATTCATAGCGATTTACACCACAGCAAACGTGTTCGCTGCGTCGCCGATTTTTTAGCAGGGCTTGTCGACCAATCTGAGCTGGCGCTAGCGTGATCGACGCTTCGTCTACGATGGTTATTATTAAGGCATAAGTGTAGTTGTACGCTTGGCACGATAACGAATGGGGCTACGTTACCCGTACCGCAGAGTTAATGCGAATGGTCTCTGCTGTCATTATCAAGCTAGGCGTTAACCACTTACTTTGCTCATAAAAGGACTCAATATCTCATGGGAGCACTAGTCAATCCTTCGCCAGCGATCCGTCAATATATGGTGGATCGTTGGTAACTACTGAGCGTTTACCTTAACCGACGGCGCGTTGCGAATCTTGGTGGTGCACGCGATGTTTGGTTTGTGGTAGCGCTGCCGGTGTTCCTTGCCAGCACCTTTGGCTGGGATCATTGGTACGTCGGCGGTTTCCTAGCACTTTGGATCATTGCCTACGGTATTGTGCAAGGCTTTGCGCCACGCTTTACCGGCAAAGCGTCTGGCAAAGTCCCCGATGGTCGCCAAGCCCTAAGTTGGGCGTTAGTGCTTGGCATTATCCCCATTGCCATTGCCATTGCCATTGCCATTGCCCTCGCTTTAACCTTTGATTGGCAGGTTGAATTCGCTGTGATTGCGGGCTTATTTGCTTTTGGTACAGTGTTCGCCATTAATTCTTCGCTACACAGTTACCTTATTGTCAGCTACGCTGGTAAAGATGGAGTATCGCTTGATGTAGGTTTTTACTACATGGCCAATGCCATGGAGCGCCTGATTGGCACTTTGCTGTCAGGTTGGCTGTATCAGGATTATGGTCTATCGATTTGTTTATGGGTATCCGCGGGCTTTATTGGTTTAACGGCTTTGATCTCGGTAAGGTTACCTAAACATTTTTGAAAGTAGGTGCTTCCCTGCTCTTTACCAAGAAGCTCTTACTGATAAGAATATGCTAATGTTAAACGAATTATAGAAAAGTCTACTATTCGTCAGGGGAATCGATTCTATGCAGAAACCACCCGACTTTGCTGAGTTAAGCTGTCAACAGTGTGCTAAGGCCTGTGATTTAGGTTTTGAATTCTCGATGGCATTCCAACCCATTATTGATTGGGCTCATAAACGTGTTTTTGCTTATGAAGCGTTGGCGAGAGGCCCAGAAGGGCAGGGTGCTGGCTGGGTGTTTGCCCAAGTGAACGAAGATAATCGATATCGTTTTGACCAAAGTTGTCGGGTTAAGGCTATCCAGCTTGCGGCTAAGTTGGGAATTGAATCTTATCTCAGTATTAATTTTATGCCGAATGCTGTCTATCGCCCGGAATTATGTATTCGAACAACTTTAGCGGCAGCCGAGAAATACGGCTTTAATAAGAAGCGCATTATCTTTGAGTTTACTGAGAATGAGCAGATCATCGATAAGCAGCACCTGCGTAATATTGTGGAACATTATCTTGAACAAGGCTTTTTGACGGCGATTGATGACTTTGGCTCTGGCTATAATGGTCTCGAGCTTTTAACACACTTATCGACTAACTTTGTTAAGTTAGATATGAGTTTAATCCGAAATATTGATCAGGATAAAAAACGTCAGATCATTGTTCGTCAAAGTGTAAATATGCTTCAAGAGTTAGATATGTTTGTCATTGCTGAGGGGATTGAAACAGCAGAAGAGCGCGATACACTGCTTAAATTGGGGGTTAACTTATTTCAAGGGTACTACTTTGCCAAGCCTGCCTTTGAAGCACTTCCTGATATCAGTTGGAATTAATTGCCAGGCTTTATAGCTATCTTGGTTGGATAGCTATAAAGCGAAACGGTGAATAGCTTGCGCTCGCTCGGGGACCGAGCTCCTATAAGTCATCAGTACTTATTTGTATGGTGGAAGCATTTCCTCGTTGCTTGGCTAGAATATAGTTATGGAAATCCTCCTGATTCATGGGTTTAGCAATTAAGTATCCCTGAGCT
This sequence comes from Marinomonas ostreistagni, assembly GCF_016461785.1. GTDB lineage: Bacteria > Pseudomonadota > Gammaproteobacteria > Pseudomonadales > Marinomonadaceae > Marinomonas > Marinomonas ostreistagni_A. The sequence goes on from NZ_JAEMUH010000005.1 coordinate 70,372, forward strand.
TCATCACATTGGTGGTGTTTGAGTAGATCAAGGGTAGCTTGGTCTTCTATACCTTCGGCGATGGTTTTTAGACCGAGGTTTTGCGCCATTTGGATGATCGTGCGAACAATAATTTCGTCGTCTTTATTTCTAGACATATCACGCACAAACGCTTGGTCAATTTTTAGGGTATCGACTGAGAAGCGCTTTAAATAAGCAAGGCTTGAATAGCCTGTTCCAAAGTCATCGATGGATAAGTTACATCCCATCTGTTTCAGGCGTTTTACTTTCTCCAGCACGTTTTCAGCATCTTTAATGATGATAGACTCGGTAAGCTCGAGTTCAATCATATTGGCGGTGACGCCTGTGGTTGCTAAGGTCTGCCGAACAGTTTCCTCTATATCGCCCGAGGTAAATTGAATGGCCGAAAGGTTCACGGCTATGACGGTGTCGGTTAATCCCAAGGCATGCCAACTCTTTACTTGTTGACACGCTTCTTCTAACACCCATTTCCCTATTGCTACGATCTGGCCGCTTTCTTCTGCAATGGGAATGAATTTATTAGGGGGAATTAGCCCCAACTCAGGATGGCGCCATCGAATCAGAGCTTCGGCGCCAATAAGTTGATTGGACTTGATATCGATTTGAGGTTGATAATGCAGTTCAAATTGTTTCAGCTCTATTGCTTTCGCTAAACCCAACGAAAGGGTGTAGGTCTCGTTGGCGGTTCTATTCATCGCTTCGTTAAAAAAACGGTAGGTATTACGTCCTGAGGCTTTGGCTTCATACATCGCCATTTCTGAACGACTTAGAAGTGTATCCAAGTCTTGGCCGTCTTGAGGGTAGACTGCTATGCCCATCGAGCAAGATAAAGCAATGTATTGTTTAGCAAGCTGCTGAGGTTTAAGTAACTCAGCATGAATTTTGCGAATGAGTGGTAAACAAAACTCGACGCTGGCAAGCCCAGGAAGCAAAATATTAAATTCGTCTCCACCTTGGCGTGAGACAATACCTTGCGTATCAACACATCGACGCAGGCGGCCTGCTACCTTGCTCAAGAGCTTATTAGACTCGGTATAACCCAATAAATCGTTCACATTTTTAAAGCGATCCAGATCCAAGGAGATGATAGCAATATGTTCCTCGGAACTATTTTCTTTAGAAGAAACTTGGAGAAACTCTTGTTGTAGCTGTTTGTGGTTGGGTAACTCGGTCAGAGGATCATGAAGCGCAAGGAATTCGGCTTTTTCTTGATTCAGCATATGTTCATGTACATCAGAGAATATCCATACGCTGCCTTCATCCGGTTCGTCTGGGTTGATGGCATTGCCGGTCAATTCACACCATAAGTAGGTGCCATCCCGCCGAGTCATCTTGACACGCCCGGTAAACTTATGACCGTGGCCAAGTTCTCTATAGGCCTCGCTGCCAAATTCTTGATAGGCCTCTAGGCTTTCATAAAACTCATGTGTAGGCAGCCCATCTGCGCCGCCATGATCGTAGCCTAACATTTCCTCAAGTTTGCGATTGCAGGACAGGATCACTCGATTCTTAATCCATGCTAATCCAACAAGGGCATTGTCAATCAACGCTTCTTTTTCATTGAGAAGACGCTGGAGCGCCTGTTCATGTCGCTTACGTTCAGTGATGTCTCGACCAACGACGGTAATAAAGTGCTGCCCTTCAAAGCGCGCGAATCGACAGGTCAATTCAAGCCAGACGGATTGTTCATTGTGCTGGATAGAGAGTTCGTTAGTCAGCTCATCCATGTTGTCTTGCTCTTTGACCAGTTGACGCAAATGTCTAATCAGCTCGGCGAAAGAGGATTCTGGATACTTATGTGTTACGTCTCGATGACGCCCATTAATGATGTCTTTTGCTTCTAGATCAAAGAAGTGACACACAGGTTCATTCACATCACAAATCTGGAAAGGTTGTAGGGACAATAAAATGACCCAATCAGATGTGAAATCTAATAAAGCACGGAAGCGTTTTACCTGCTCAGCATTTTCTTTCAGCTGTGGATAATAATTCTTGCGTACTGACCGTTCACCAAGACCAATAATTTGCTCTAGACGAGAGCCTGCTGATTTTGGGTTACATGGCTTCGCCATAAAGAACCTTTAAATCAGCCATGGATGCATCTCTTGGATTGGTAACTAGACAAGCATCAGTGTATGCATGGGTTGCTAGCTCAGGAATATCTGAGCTGTTTACGCCGACTAGAGAGAGTTTATTTGCGATCCCTAATCGGTGTCGCATGTCCATGATTTGTTGAGTCACACGTTTGGTACATTCTTGAACAGACATGCCTCGTGTGTCGATTCCCATCGCATTGGCAATGGCAAAATAGCGTTCACCGCCTCCAACCATGTTGAAGCGTAAAACATGATCAAGCAACAAGGCATTGCACTCACCGTGAGGTAAATCCAAATACCCGCCCAAGGAGTGTGCCATAGCGTGAACAGCGCCTAAGCTAGCATTGGAAAAAGCCAGACCTGCTTGCAGAGTGCCGAGTAGCATATTTTCTCGTGGCTCAATCTGAGAGGGTTTCATAACCGCAGCTTCAAGGTTGGACCAAATCAGGCTGATGGCTTTTAGAGCATGGATTTCAACAATAGGTGACGTTGCTGTCGATACATAGGCTTCGATGGCATGGGTTAGAGCGTCCATACCTGTACAAGCAGTTAGAGCCTTGTCTAGTGTCGTGGTGGTTTCTGGATCGATCAGAGCAACGTCAGGGACCATCGTCTTACTAATAATCGCCGCTTTATAACGCTCTTCAGTGTTCATGATGATGCAGAATTGCGAAATGTCCGCAGCTGTTCCAGCGGTGGTAGGGATGCAAATGAGCGGCGGTCCGGGCAGGTCAACCAAATCAATGCCTTCAAAGCCTAAAATATGACGACCATTGGTGTGCACAATGCCGATCGCTTTGGCGCAATCAATGACACTACCGCCACCAATGGCAACGATCACATCACATTCCTGCTCTGCATAAAAGTCCGCACCAGCCATGACTTCATGATCTTTAGGGTTGGATGTAAGGCCTGAAAAGATGACGGACTCAATGCCTAGTTCATCTAAATCACTGACCGCGTCTTTTACCCAGCCAGCGTTTATAACACCTGTGTCGGTTACGATTAAGACACGTTTAGCCGCCATATTTTTGGCATAAATAGCGACTCTATGCCTCGCACCAACGCCAAAAATAAACTCAGGTGCAACAAACTTTCTCATCTCGTACAACGGCATAATGTACCTCGGAATATTGTTATTATTAATCCATGAGACCCATACAACTCCATGCATTAAAGCTTAGCTGAGCTTATGCCAAAATTTAACCCGAAAGATTGTTAAGATTAGTAGCCTAGTGTCAACCTACAAGGTAGGTCTATTCGAACGAGTGTCCTACTGCCATGAAAAGGCGGCACTCTTCACATCGCACTTCAATGTTTGTTCAGAAGCCTCAGATAAGTAGAGTTGCTGTGCGGCAGACTTTCCATAAGTCAGATAGTCAGAGCAGACAGCGCTTTGCCCATTGCCTAAGACGATCTTGCTCCCCGCATTGAGTCTGCAGCTCACAAGCTTATCCAAAGGGGACCATTGATAGCAGATTTCATATTCTTTTCTGTAATCGGCAACCAATCCACTAGGCTGATAAAATGACCACCATTGGCCAAACTGGCTGCTAGGATTGGTACTGTTCCAAGCTCGATAAATAGGAACTTCTGTATTCGTTTTTGCTTGGTAAACTTTGCCTTGGCATAACTTGCCCTGATTCTCTTCACCCAGCGCTGCAGCGAGTAGCTCAGGATCAGAGATTTCATCGAAATAAGGCACTAAATGCTCAGGTAAATCTGTGGTACCTAAGCACGGTGAGGAGAGTTCCGTAGGTGTTGCAGGTAATGAATCATCAGGCTGAGTAGCACAGCCCGTTAATAGGATAACAACGGGTGCAGTCGCGAGAATTCCTTTCATAATGGCTCCATAAAAACAGCATTTGATTGCGAATGCGGGTAAATATACCAGAAGCTTATTGTACGCGGCTAACTTGTTATTCAATCAGATTTCAATTCATCTTCTGAGGGGAGCCAAGCTCAAGACAACGCGCTGAATCAGCTGGGAGTGCTCTTCACTAGGTAAAGGAAGAAAGAGTAATTACCTTGTCCCTGACAGAGTCAGGTCGTACAGAGACAAGACTACAGAAGTGGGACTTACAACTCAGTCCCTTCTGGTAGGGTGACAAAGATCGAGTGGCGTATTTCGTTGTTTAAGGCTTTGGAGCAGTGGCCTTCGCCTTCGGTGTCTTCAAGCAGTAATACATCTCCGCCTTTAAATTGGCGGGTTTCACCGTTTGATACTTTAAACTCACAGCTGCCTTTGATGATAAACAGCAATTGGCGCTGTGGCGCTGGGTGCCATTTAAAATCGTAGTCGGCTGGGGTTTCACGAAAGATCATCTCGCCCGCAGCAAAACGCTCCGACAACATACCGATCGGCCCACCATCGCGTACATCAATATTCACTTCACCAAAATGGCTCTTGCCCTGATCGTCATTATAAATTCGAGTAAATTGCATCGAGTAATCCCTGTAACTATCCTAGGGGTCAGATCCCTTAAATGTTGAGTGACTGAGTCTTTGAATGCTTTCGTTAAAGGGATCTGACCCCTTTAATGCAGCGCTTACTTAAGACTCTGCAATGTATGGCTTAACACCGCCAAAGTGGCCACTACATCCTCTGTTATAATCGCTTCCGCTGGATGATGGCTAATGCCTTTGTCACAGCGCATAAACAGCATCGCCACTGGGCAAATCTCCGCCATGGCCATGGCATCGTGGCCAGCACCGGAGAATAGGGTATGCACATCGATGTTTTGTGTGGCGATGGCATTACGCAACACGCTTTGCAGCTCGGCATCACAATGCACAGCGTTGGCGCTATGAGTTTGCTGATGTTCTAAGATAACATTGCGTTTAGCGGCGATCTTCGCCAAACGATCCATTAGATCGACTAAGGCATCATCACGTTGCTGATCGTGTTCGCTGCGGATATCCAATGAGAAAACCGTTTTGCCAGAGATCACATTGACGCCATTTGGGCGGTTACTGATCTGGCCGACGGTTGCGACGACGCCGTGTTCTTTGGCAACGGCTTCCACCGCTAAAATCATTTCACTGCTGGCCGCTAGAGCGTCCAAACGCATTGGCATGGGCACAGTGCCCGCATGACCTGCCATACCGGTAACGGTAAATTCAAAACGTTTGGCTCCTGCGATGGCGCTGACCACACCAATAGGGAGGTTTTTCTCTTCTAAAACAGGGCCTTGCTCAATATGCAGTTCAAGGTAGCCTTTCAAATTGTCTGTAGGAATCGCTGCTTCGGAGACTTTATCGAAGCTTAAGCCGAAGTTTTCCAGCGCCCCGACAAGGCTAATGCCATCTTCGTCTTTTAACTCCGCCCAGCTCGCTGGCCATTGACCGGTTAACGCACGGCTGCCTAGCAAAGTCGAACCAAAGCGGGTGCCTTCTTCGTCACCAAAGCCCACGATATCTAAATGGAAAGGTAAACGGATACCTTCCGCTTGGAACGCCTCGATTAAGGTCACCGGAGCGACCACGCCAAGCATGCCGTCGTATTTGCCACCGTTGGGTACCGTGTCCAAATGACTGCCCATAATAAAGCGCGGTGCGTTGGCATCTGCCGCCTCAAAACGGCCCCACAGGTTACCTGCTTGGTCTTGCCAAGTTTGCATGCCTGCGGCTTCCATCCAGCTGCCTACCAGTTGGTTGGCTTCTTTATGTTGCTCAGTCAGGTAGCGACGGTCGAGGTGCTCGGATGATTGGCTAATCTTGCCAAGCGTCTCCAAGCGTTCCATAACCTCTTGGCCAAGGCGTTTGAAATCCATCATAGGCTAGCCTTTTGTGCTGAAGCACTTTCTTTTGCAGAGGAATAGACTGCCATAGCAGTGTCGACACCTTCACCATTTGGCAGCGCAAAACCTTGACCGCGAAGCACGGTTTCAAGGGATTGAAGCGTGTGCAATACCGCGTCTTGGCGCGCGTTGTAGCCCATGGTGCCAATGCGCCACACTTTGCCTTTTAATGGGCCAAAGCTGGTGCCGATTTCGATGTTAAAGATGTTGAGCATATCGTGACGCACTTTCTCGCCATCGACATTGTCAGGAATGGTCACGCCCACCACGTTGCTCATTTTATTGCTTAGATCACCGTATGGCTTCAAGCCCATCGCTTGAATGCCTTTTAGCATGGCATTGCCAGCTAATTGATGGCGGGCGATGACCGCGTCTTGGCCTTCACGTAGTAGTTCCACCGCACATTGGCGCGAGCCGAATAGCATGGTTGCGGCTTCTGTATGGTGGTTTAGGCGCTCTTCGCCCCAGTAATCCATGATCATGCCAAGGTCGAAGTAGTTTGAGCGAATGCGCGAACCCACAGACTCTGTATGGTGTGCATCACGAATACCTGCTTCCACATGGTGACGTTTACGTACTGCTGCCACGAAACGGTCGTTGTAGCTGACGGGCGCACTACCAGAGGGGCCGCCAAGGCATTTTTGCAGACCTACTGATACCGCATCGATTTGCCAAGCATCCATATCAAATGGGTTACCGCCAATAGAAGCCGTTGCATCTGTGTACAGCAGCACATCGTGGGCGCGACAGATGCCACCGATGTCATTTAATGGCTGCAACATGGTCGTCGAGGTATCACCTTGCACGATGGCTAATACTTTTGGCTGCACTCGTTTGATCGCTTCTTCGATTTGTTGAGGATCGAAGACTTCGCCCCAAGGCACTTCAATAGTGTGTACTTCCGCGTCGGCACGCTCTGCGATCTCTGTTAAAAGATGACCGAAGCGCCCGAAGATCGGCACAAGCACTCTATCGCCCGGCTCCAGTACGGACACCAAAGACGCTTCGATGCCCGCACGAGACGTACCATCGATTAGGAAAGTCTGCTGGTTTTGTGTATGAAAGACCTGACGGTACAGCGCCATCACTTCATCCATGTAACTTGTCATGGTCGGGTCGTATTGACCGACAAGCTGCGTTGACATGGCTTGCAACACACTTGGGTAACAGTTGATTGGGCCTGGGCCCATTAGCAAACGTGGTGGAAATTGTAGAGGTTGCATGGGGTAGCTCCTACGCTAAAACTTGATAAAGCATTCGAAGACCAGTGAAGATCAGTGTTACCGCGAACACTTTTTTCAGCATGGCAGCGTTTAAACGGTTCGCAAGGCCCGCACCCACTGGTGCGAACAATACCGTCAGCGGAATAATGCAGGCGGCACCGACTAGGTTAACCAAGCCAAATGTGCCAAATGGAGCGTCTGCTGGTGTTTGTCCAACGATCAACATAGTGATTGCTGCGGGTAGCGAAATAATCAGGCCTACCGCTGCGGCGGTGCCGACGGCACGGTGCGCTGGGTAATTACAGAAGGTTAGCGTTGGCACGGTTAGCGTCCCGCCACCGATCCCCACCATAGAACTGAAGAAACCGATACAAGTAGCGATGATGCTCTGACCGCCTTTACCAGGAAGAGACTGGAAAAATGCGTCTTTCTTACCCAGCAACATATTAAGCGCAGATAGGGTTGCAATCACACCGAATAACAGCGTTAGCCACTGGCCTTCCACACGTGTCACCACGAAACTACCGATCAACACACCTAGGAAAATAAAGAAGCCCCAGGCTTTCAGCAGTTGGAAGTCCACATTGCCTTTCGCATTGTGGGCGCGGATCGAGCTAATTGATGTCGGAATAATGGTCGCCAGAGAGGTAGCTGTCGCCACGAGCATGGCTGAGTCAGCACTGACGCCTAGGCCTTGATATAAGAAAAACAGCACCGGCACGATTACAATACCGCCACCAACGCCTAACAGACCTGCCAAGATACCCGCGACTACGCCCGTGCCCATCATGGCTAAAATCATGGAATAGTTTTCCATTATGAACGACATGTTTTACTCTCTTTAACGTTAAATATGTTGTTGTGTTCTCGGAACAGCAACGCCTTCACGGCCTGGCTTAGACGGCACACCCCTGTGCCGATTAAGCCTACGCAATCATCCTGATTGCTGGCCTTGAAGGGGTGCCTGTTCCTATTTAAGTCAGACAATTGAGCGAGAAGATGACTACGAAAAGCGTAAGCCCATGGATGGGCGTGCCCAACGAACGGCGCTTTCATAATCAACTTCGACGCATTTCAGACCAAATAACCTAACCAGAATGACTAGCAGAAGAAACGGCTAAACCATCACTGCGTGGGTCGGTGGCTGCGTCGGTGTTGCCCTCTGGGAGCAACACCACGGCGCCAGCATGGCCCATTAATTCATTGCACGCTGGCACAGCGATTAGGTCGTGACCGCGGGCAATCAATGTATCTGCGGCATCGGCCGCGAAATCACTTTCCACTTTCAAGTTATGGCTTACATCTCCCCAAGTTCGGCCCAGTAACCAACGGCCTGAAGCGATGCTCTGTGCCAATGGTTGCTTGTGGTAAACATAACGGCTGAATAGTGCCGCTTGGGTTTGTGGTTGGCCTTCACCGCCCATGGTGCCGTAGCTGATACGACGGCCATCGTTAAGCTCTGCAAAAGCAGGGTTTAGGGTGTGAAATGGCTTTAAATTCGGTTTAAGTTCTTGCAAATGGCCTTTTTCAAGGCTGAATGACGAACCTCGGTTGTTCCATACAATACCGGTGCTTGGGCTGACGATGCCACTGCCGAACTCCCAATAAAGGCTTTGAATGTAGCTCACCATGCGACCTTCGCTGTCACAGCAGCCCATCCAAATGGTGTCGCCGTGTTTCGCTGGGTGTGGCCAAGTTTGGGCTCGGTCGATAGCAATTTTTTCCGCCATGGCGGATAGACTTTCATCGCTCAATAGGTCTTGTAGCTCAATGCTTAAACGCGCTGGATCGGTGACATATTCATTGCGCGCAATAAAAGCTTGTTTAGTGGCCTCGATCAGTAGGTGCGCCATATCGGTTTCACCACCATCGCCCAACTGATGAATGCGATCATACAGCGCCAAGATGATTAAAGACGCAATACCTTGAGTCGGTGCCGGCAGGTTATAAAGCTTGCCTACGCCTGTTTCTACGCTTAACGGCGTGACTTCTTCTGCACGGTAATCGTGGAAATCCGCCAAACGAATTGGTGAGCCAGCCGCTTCAAGATCGGCTGCTAGTTTCTCAGCAAGCGTACCGTGGTAGAAATCGTCTAAACCGACTTCGGCTAAGTGTTTTAGCGTTTGTGCCAAGGTGTTCAGAGTTAGGCGGTTACCTTGAGTTAGGGCTTCGCTTTGATCCAAAAATTGCGCAAAGCCTGGTAACGCTGACAAATCATCATGTACTTTTTGGCTGGCCGCTTGCAGACTTTCCGTAATTTCAATGCCATTCTCAGCATGATCGATGGCGTTTTGTAGCAGTTCGCTTAATTTCTTAGGCGCTTGCCAGAACGCGCTGATGTCTAAGGCTTTTTGCCAACCGGCTACCGCGCCTGCCATAGTGACAGCAGCTTTACCGCCTCGGGCTGGAATGGCTTGCTCCCCTTGGAAGAAGTCCAGTGTCGCAAGTTGTGCCGCTTTGCCCGAGGCATCGATGCCGATAGGGGCTTTGCCGGGCTCGCTGACCAGCCAAAAACCGTCGCCGCCTAAGCCGTTCATGTGCGGGTAAACCACGGCAATAGTGGCCGCTGCTGCGACCATGGCTTCGATGGCGGTGCCGCCTTGTTCAAGGATGGCTTGGCCTGCTTTGGTGGCTTCGTGATGTGGCGCCGTAAATGCAATCGAAGACATGCGTTACTCCATTAGGTTTTTGGCTAGGGCTAACAAACTTAAATCGCTACCACGTGGGCCAATAAGGGATAGGCCACACGGTGCGCCGTCAATGTCACAAACCGGTAAATGCAATTGCGGCAGACCGCATAATCCAGCAATCGCTGTGAGCTCTAAAAGTTGGTTGCGGTATTCTGCTAACTCATTGTCTTGCATGGTTAAAAGTGGTGCGCGACCCGGTGTAGTTGGCAGTATCAAGACAGACCCTTCAAGCTGCTCATCGAGCCATGTTCGAAACTTGGCTTGTTGTGTTTTTGCTTGAGCAACATCATTGGCGCTGATGGTTTTGGTCCACTCAAAACGGCTGGCAATATCCGCTGCAAAATCGGGATCATTCTGCGTGATCCAAACGCCGTGTGTTTGCCAGATTTCCGCGCCCTGTAAAGTGCGGAAGGTTGCGCCGGTTTGCCAGTACACAGGGTCGATTTCAAGGCTTTCATCTATATTGAGCTTACCTTGATTTACCCAAGTATCTAGCTGCTTAAGTAGCGCATCTTTGTGTTCAACTTGTTCGATTAATGCTCTGGCAATCAGTGTCTTAGAAAGCTCTGGCTGTTGGTTAGGTAACAGCGTTTTGGCAACCTTGATTAGCTCATCAAGGCTACGGGTCATAACGCCAACCGTGTCAAACGACGGTGCCAACGCCACCATGTTATCCGTGGCAATCACGCCATGAGTAGGGCGTAAACCAAACAAGCCGTTGTAGCTCGATGGCACACGAATCGAACCGCCGGTATCCGTGCCAAGGCCAATCTCAGCCAGCTTACCAGATACGGCGACAGCAGAACCTGAAGACGAGCCGCCAGGTAAACGCTCAGGTGTTATTGGGTTTTCTGGTGTGCCGTAATGAATATTTTGCCCGTTTAGACTGTAAGCCAGCTCGTCGGTAATCGTCTTTCCGACGAACTGCGCGCCTGCGCTCAGCAAGGTGCTAACGCTAGACGCGGTTGATATGGGGAGATCATGAGTGGCGAGCCAAGTGGGATTACCCGCTGTGGTCGGCAAACCTTGCATATGAAACAAATCTTTCACCGCGAGGCGCATGTCCGACAAACTACCGGATGCCGCTGTTTTGTGCTCAAACACTTTACCTTTTGTTGGTGTAAGGAATGGGCTGTGTGCAGTGAAGTGTTTCATGAGTTGCTCCTGTCTCTTAAGTTATGAAACAATTGTTTCTTTATTTTGTCAACTGAAACAAATAGAGCTAATGCAAAAACTATGCTGACCAAAATGACTTGGGGAGTGCTTCGATCCGAAAGCCTGCAATTTTGTGCACTTCATTCAAAGCGCGACGAAACTCTGTCTCGACTGAGTTAGGTAAGCGTGCTTCGAAGCCTTCAAGAATTTGGTCTTTGGTGGCACCTTTCACTGCCATGATAAATGGAAAACCAAATTTATCTCGGTAGCTTTCGTTCAAGAAAAGAAAATGCTCGAGCTCTGGAGGTGTGAGTTGATCCAGTCCTGCGCCAGCTTGTTCATTGGTGGAAGCATTGGTTAATTCTCCTGCCAAAGCGGCCTTGCCGGCTAGGTCAGGATGGGCACGAAGTAAGGCAAGCTGAGTGTTATGATCGGCCGCTTCGATAATGTCATGCATGGCTTGAGTGACCGCAGTTTGTGGGTCGTCTGGATGATGCTTCAACGAATCACGCTTTTCATATAGAGCCTCGGCAACCCACTTTGAATGCTCGTAGATATCTTTTAAGTGGTTGATAAAACTAAATTTATCTTGTTCAAGCAGAGGTGTGCTTGCTGTATTCATAGCGGTGTATTCCTTGGTATTTATGATTTAAGTGTGCTTAGCTGATGCCAAGTTTGGGTGTTGTTGCTGGCATAGATTTTGTTCTAACACTTTCCGCTGTAAGCATGGCAAAGTGCAAGTGTATTTTTCCAAGTGGTTCATCTGAGCTTATTTTTATAAGGAGTTTTTATGGGTTATTTAACCTCTCATATTCTCGACACGACTCGTGGTGTGGCCGCGTCAGGTGTCACCATTGAGCTTTACCAATTAGCCGAAGACGGCGCACGAAGCTTGGTTCACAAAACCTTGTCTAACCATGATGGCCGCTGTGACGCGCCGCTCTTGGAAGGTGATAACTTCAAAGCAGGGCGCTACGAATTAGAGTTCGCCATTGGTGATTACTTCGCAGAGCAAGGCATCGAAATGCCTGAGCCTCGTTTTCTCGATGTGGTGGTGTTGCGTTTCGGTATCGCCGATGAAGATAGCCATTACCACGTACCGTTGCTCGTGACACCATACTCCTACAGCACCTATCGTGGAAGTTGATCGATCGGTTAACTTTTGCGTCATGCTAGTGCGTGTGCATCATGGTAGTGCAGCCTCACTATCTACGTGATCGGGGGCGGTGGCTAGGGTAAAACACTGAAACCTTTGTTTCATATGGGTTTTGATGGAAACAAACGTTTTGGGTACGAATCTTGCCATTAGGGTGTAAGGAAACACCGAATGAACAAGGGGAATACCATGAAAGCAATCATCATTGGTGCAGGCATTGGCGGCATGAGCGCCGCAGCCGCTCTAAAACAGCAAGGCATCGAATGTGAGATCTTTGAGGCCGTTAAAGAAATGAAACCCGTTGGTGCCGCTATTTCTGTCTGGTCTAATGGCGTCAAATGCATGAACCACCTAGGCATGGGCAGCATCATGGATAATTTGGGTGGCCCGATGCACAGAATGGCTTACAACGAAGGTATTAGCGGTGCCACCATGACGCAATTCAGCTTAGCTCCGTTGGTAGCTGAAGTGGGCGAGCGACCATGTCCAGTATCGCGCGCAGACCTGCAAGCGCAGATGATTGACTGGTGGGGCCGTGAAAAGGTTCATTTTGGTAAGCGCTTAGAAGCTGTCACACAAACGGATACCAATGTTACAGCGACTTTTACCGATGGTTCTACGGTAACGGGCGACTTTATGATTGCAGCAGATGGGGCACACTCCATTGCCCGTGAATACGTACTCGGACACAAAGTAGAGCGCCGCTATGCTGGCTATGTGAACTGGAATGGCTTGGTAGAAATCGATGAGGCTATTGCCCCAGCCGATCAATGGACCATGTTTGTCGCAGATGGCAAACGTGTCTCCGTCATGCCGATTGCCGATAATCGCTTCTACTTCTTCTTTGATGTGCCACTGCCTCTTGGACTGCCGCAGGATCGCAGCACCGTTAAACATGACTTAACAGGCTACTTCCAAGATTGGGCGCAACCCGTGCAAACGCTGATCGACGCCATTACCCCTGAAACCACGAACCGCATTGAAATCCATGATGTAGAACCGTTTAAGCCATTGGTAAAAGGTCGAGTTGCCTTACTTGGAGACGCAGGTCACAGCACCACGCCGGATATTGGCCAAGGTGGCTGCGCGGCACTCGAAGACGCTGTGGTGTTAGGACAATGCTTTGCAGAAGAAGACAGCATTGAACTGGCCCTTGCTGAGTATAACGACGCACGAGTGGATCGTGTGAAAGATCTAGTGCTGAAAGCACGTGCACGTTGTGACGTGACCCACGGCTACCACCCAGAAACCACCCAAGCATGGTACGAAGAACTTCGTAGCGAAACTGGCGAAGGCATCATGAAAGGACTGTCAAAAACCATCCTCGGCGGCCCATTGGGCTAGCCTACTTCGGGTGGTAACCTCAACAGCAAACCGAAGTCCCTATTTGTAGGACCTCGGTTTCGAGGGATCAATTCTCAAACTAGGTTGCATTCCTAGGTCGCCAGCTTCCCTGTTATTTTGTGCAGTGTATTACTTGCTACTTTCTGTTTTCGTCTAGTGCTTAATGGATCATTGGTGGCTATGATCTCATTGCACGGGCCACCAGATGCTTACTATAAACCTAAGTTCTAGATAGGTTAGGAGAGATTTTAGATATGAGTGCAATTGCACTAAATATATAGAAGCTGGTAAAGAAGCGGTCCCACTGTATGACGCCTGGAAAAAGAAATAAGTGGGCTAGGTAGTTTAACACTATTATGATGCTTAGTATTAATATAGGGTTAGTATGTGGTTTATCTTTAGAAAATTTATCCATATTAAAGGTGATTATATTGATGAATATGAAGATTATCATTGTCGAGGGAAATCCATATGCCATCATGAAAAGGCCTTTAACTTGTAGTGTGATAACTGCAATGTATTCATCTATAGAAAATGATGAATCGAACTTGCTTGGGTAGTTAAGATTCTGAATGAAAGAATGATGGAACAGTGTCCACCAATCATATCTATTCAATAATTTACCTATAGAGAAATAAATTAAAATTGAAGATGCTATTGTTAAAATGAAAAAGTAAAAATCAGACTTGTTCTTTTGGTGATGTGAAAGGTATGTAAGATAAGTTAAGACGAGTAAGGTTATAATTATATTGTTAGGCCTAATGAAAATGGACGCCATAAGAAGTAAAGTTGTTGCTTTTAAATTCTTTCTCTCAACTAAGAAAAATAAAGCAAGCAAAACTGTGAATACAGATAGAGCGTCAGGAGTTGGCATTCTACCTATTACGAATAGTTTGGATTGAACGCCTATTAATAATGTTACAATGAAACTTATGTTGGCGTTTAAATATAGGTTTGTCCAATATAGCAATAGTAATGATGTGGAAATGCAAGCCAGAATAGATAATGTATAAATTGCGTCGATTATTTGTAGACCAGTTGTTTTTAACAAGTAGATTGAGCCAATATAAAATGGCTTAATAAAGTAAAAGTTTAATTGTTCCTTGAATATTTCTGGTTTTTCATAAACGCTCTTTCTATAATTTATAGATTCGTTTCTATCGTTTATTAGTTTTTCGAATTCTTTTTCTGGAATATTGGAGCTTAAGGTTTTATAGGTTAAGCTATGGATTTCCTCAATGTTTCTTGAATCAAGCGTTAAAGTGCTTCCTATATACGGAATGATATCCCAGTTATATATCGGGTTTTTTGTAGAGGTGGAAACTAAAAAAGCTATGATTAAAAAGCCGTAAATAAATAAGAGTTTTTCAGTTTTTGAGTATAGATCTCTCATTTCATGTCCTTGATAAAGAGCGTTCCTTTTTTGTGGTGAGCATCATACACTAAATGATCAGAAATGTGTTCAAAATTAACCTCATTTGTGAGAGGAAAATATAGCCATGCATATTCTTATAAACTGTAGGTAATATGTGAATTAAATCGCATATTCTCTCGTTAATCACCTCATCGCGCTAACCTCTCCACTTTAACGAGATGTGTCATGATCGGCGAAGAAACTGGTAGTGACTCCACCATCCTATTGGGTCGAAATCTTTAGTACTTTTGTTTATGCTGCGATACTATATCGCTTGTTAATACCTGAGTGGGATGAGTGTCTTCTGATCATATTGGGGTTAGCCTTTTTAAATGTGGTTCAGTTCTACTTTAAGATTCGTAATACGAAAAAGCTAGATGCTGCAATAAAGACTGTTTAAGAGTTCTAGCTTGTCATGGTCAAACCTAGAGTTACTTCCCACTCTAAAAAGAATACACCCGCCTCCCTATTATTTTGTGCAGCATATTGCCTGCTGCTGTCGGTTGCACTCGTATTACTGGATGGACCGGCAATCTTGTTGGCGATTTATGCGGTCATGTCTTCGCTGACGTATCTAGCCTTTGGCTTTGATAAGCGTGCCGCGCAAAAAGGTCAGAGTCGTATATCTGAGAAAACATTACATTTGCTATCACTCTTCTGCGGCTGGCCTGGGGCGTTACTCGCTCAGCACCGTCTTCGTCACAAGACCGTTAAGCAGCCTTTTAAAGCGGTCCTTTGGATATTGATTTTACTGAATTGTAATATCGTGATGTGGAGTTTTTATCCTGAGTTTAGGAGCTCTTGGCACGATTTTTTAGTTGTAGCGCATTCTAATTCTCTTTAATGGCAATGCTGGCGCTGTTGTCACTACTAGATGATGCCCCGCTTTTTGGCAATTCCTATCCATGAAACATTTGTTTCGCTCTCTTTTGAGTCACCTTGCACGATCATTTTTAGAAAAAGAGTACTGAAAGGTTGAGGGAAATCTTTAACTGACTGTTTTTAATAAAATTTTGTTTGCCTTGATAAAGTTGGAACGAATGTTGCTCTCTTTGCCTGAGTGAAACAAAAGTATCTTTAAAAGAAACACAGGAGAGTTTGAGTATGAAAGCAGCGTTGAAGTTATCTCTGTTGGCCGGTTTGATCTCTAGTTCGTCCGTGATGGCTGCTGACAAGGTAACCTTTCAGTTGGATTGGCTACCAGGTGGCGATAAGGCCCCAGTTTATGTGGGTATTCAAGAAGGCTTCTTTGCTGAAGTGGATTTGGAGGTGACGATTGCCAGTGGTCGTGGCTCGACCGATGCATTGACAAAAATGGCAACGGGGCAGTCGGATGTGGGCAGTTCTGATATTGGTGCACTGATGGCTGCGAAAGCGCAAGACGGTGTACCTGTGGTGGCGGTGTTTCCATATTTTACTCAAGCGCCTCATGCTTTTTTTGCGTTGAAAAGTTCAGGCATTGATTCAATTGATGATTTAAAAGGCAAGAAAGTCGCGACGTCACCATTTACATCTTCCAATGCATTCTTGCCGTTAGTCTTGAAACAAAATGGCCTAAGCGATGATGAGATCAGCTTAGTGAAAACCGATCCGGGAGCCTTGGGTCCGATGATGATTACGGGTAATGCCGATGCAATCATCGCATGGGTGACCAACACGGCATTGTTTAAAACCCAAGCAGCAGAAGCGGGTAAAGAAATCGTTGAGATGCCATGGTCTAGTGCGGGCTTGTCTTTGTATAGCTCTTCATTATTGGCTTCTGAACGTTTCTTATCTGAGCGACCAGAGGTTGCAGAGCGCTTTGTGAAAGCATTCGCGAAGTCACTAGAATTCACCTATGCCCATCCCGAAAAAGCTGGGGAAGCGATTCACGCAATGGTGCCTGAAGTGGATGCCAATATTGCAGCAGCACAAATCAAGAGCATTACAAACCTCGTTTATAACGATGTCACTAAAGCGGATGGTTTTGGTGTATTTACGCCAGAGCGTATTCAACAAACATGGGAGTACGTCGCTGCCGCTAATGAGTTAAGTGAAGACGCATTAGATCCACAAACAGCGGTGGATTTCACCTACTTGGCGGAGTGATGTTTTGACAGAAGTAAGTAATAAAGCCGCTTATGTCAGCATGCAAGGGGTGGGGCATCGCTATGATCCTAACCCTGATGCACCGATGGCTGTGCAAGATATTGATTTAGACATTCATCGCCACGAGTTTGTGGCGGTGGTGGGGCCTTCGGGCTGCGGTAAGTCAACTTTGCTACGTATGGTGTCTGGCTTATTGATCCCGTCTCATGGAGAGGTGTCGGTATTTAACCGACGAGTAACGGAGCCGCGTGACGATGTGGGTATTGTGTTTCAAAAGGCCAATTTACTGCCTTGGTTAACCGTGCGTAAAAACGTCTTGTTTCCGTTGAAGCATAAATACGGACATTACACGCCAGAAGATGAAAAACGCACCGATGAGCTGCTTAAAATGGCAGGGCTCACCCAGTTTGCTGAAAAGATGCCAGATGAATTATCAGGCGGTATGCAGCAGCGTGTTGGTATTGTGCGAGCGTTGTTGTTGAACCCCGATATTTTGCTGATGGATGAGCCATTTTCGGCGCTGGATGCACTGACTCGTGAGCAGATTGGCTTTGATCTACTGAAAATCTGGGAAGAGAACCCTAAAACCGTACTGTTTATTACTCACTCCATCAGTGAGGCCGTGTTGCTATCAGACCGTATTTTGGTGATGAGTAAACGCCCTGGCACAGTGCTGGATTTGATTGAGGTGGATTTACCCCGCCCGCGCACCAGTAAAACCATTAATGAACCGCGTTTTGCTGAACTGACTGACTTAATTCGAGGGCATATTTATGAGCCAAACGTACCAGCCTAAGTCTTGGGTAGGGATGCTGGCGTATCGTTTTGCGCCAGCGTTGTTTTTTGTCGGGTTGATTGCGTTGTGGGAGCTGGTATGTCAGGTGGGCAAGGTGCCCAACTACATTCTGCCATCACCGTCAGCGATCATTAAAGCGTTCTTTGATGTGGAGTTCTCCCGTTGGATGGGGCATTTGTGGGCAACGCTTCGAGTGGCTTTGATGGGCTTCGCTTTGTCGATACTGATCGCCTTGCCGTTATCGATTGGCATGATTCGTTCTGAGTTAATGAACCGAACGCTGTACCCTGTCTTGATTGTGATTCAGTCAACACCTGTCGTTGCAGTCGCTCCTTTGATTATTGTGTTGCTTGGTACGGATGATCCCTCTCGTGTGTTGATTACCTGCCTGATTACTTTCTTTCCATTGGTGGTTTCCGCGACCACTGGCATGCTAGAAACGCCACCAGAAATGATCGAGTTGAGCCAGTCACTTCGCGCGCCGCGCTATCGTGAAACGTGGCAGATCCGAATTCCTTATGCCATTCCGCATATCTTCAGTGGTCTTCGAGTATCGATTACGTTGGCGATCATTGGCGCAGTCGTGGCGGAATTTGTCGCAGCAGAAGAAGGCCTGGGGTACTTCATTCAGTTCTCAACGTCGTTCTTTAAAATCCCACAGGCATTTGCAGGCTTGATCTTCTTAGCAGTGATTAGCTTGTTGCTGTTCAAATCTGTGCAGTGGATTCAAGCGTGGTTGTTCCCTTGGAGTTTGCCGAAGAAGAAATAACATTGATTAAAGATGAGAGCCTTATGAGCAAGTTAACACCAAAGGATGAAGCCTTGTTACGTCAAAGCTTTGCTTTAGCGGACGATGCTAAGAAACAAGGGGTTCATCCCTTTGCGGCGATTTTAGTGGATGAAAACGGTGAAGTGTTGATGTCTCAGGTCAATGGCTATTTGCCCGACTTGGACATGACAGGTCATGCAGAGCGCAAGCTAATGACCCGTGCCAGCAAAACCTATCGCCCCGATTTCTTGGCGCGTTGCACCATGTACGTGTCGGCTGAGCCTTGCGCGATGTGTGCTGGGGCGGCCTATTGGGCTGGGCTTGGACGAGTGGTATATGGCTTAAGTGAAGCACGCTTAAAAACGATTACTGGAAACCATCCGGAAAACCCCACCTTAGACTTGCCTTGTCGAGCAGTATTCGATGCAGGACAACGTAATGTAGAAGTCGTTGGCCCTTGTTTAGAGGACGAGGCGGCTGCACTTCAAGAGGGCGTTTGGTAGCCCTTTAAATCATTAAACTGAACGGAGTAGAAGCAGGCAAGCCAGTGGCTGGGTCATTGCTCCAGAACTTTTAGGAGATGTACTATGACTCAATCCTATGCTCTGGAAGAACTACAACGTGAAACGACCTTTGGTGGAACTGGCTCGGAATCGGAACGTGACGTGCCAGTGATTGACCTGAGTAATTTCGAAGAACGTCGTGAGCAAATCGCCGATGAACTGTGGCATGCAGCCACGGAGATTGGTTTCTTCCAACTCAAAAACCATGGTATTGCTCGCTCCGAGATCGATGCGGCATTTAGGGAGTCCGATCGATTCTTTAAGCTTTCTGATGACGTAAAAGCACAATGGCCTCGACCAAGAGGTGTTAATGCAGGTTACGAAACTCGCAGCCAAATTCGCCCCTCAACGGGCACTGCTGACGAAAAAGAGTCCTATCAAATCACTCAGTACCATATGGATGGCTTGTGGCCAACGGAGGATGAGCTGCCTAACTTCCAAGGCAATATCCTTTCGTTTGAACAGCAGTGCTGGAAAGTGGGCATGAAAGTCCTATCGTGCTTTGCGGATAAGCTTGGTTTTGAACGAGATTTCTTCACCAAAGCACATGATCCACAACAAAGCGATTACCAAAGCACTCTGCGTTTATTGCACTACTACCCAACCCAAGGTGTAACTGAGCAAGGTAATATCTGGCGTGCGGGTGCCCACACGGATTTTGACTGCTTAACCTTGTTGTTCCAACACGAAGGTCATGGTGGCCTACAAGTCTGTCCTGGTAAAGAAGCAGACACTAAACAGTGGACCAGCGTGCCACCGATTGCTGACGTGATCACCTGTAATATCGGCGATATGCTGATGCGTTGGAGTGATGACCAATTAAAATCCAACCTGCACCGTGTGCGTTTACCCCGCGTGGACGAATATTGCGGTAGTCGTTACTCCGTTGCCTTCTTCTGCCAAGCCAATAAGACGCAGATAATTCAAGGGCCTAACAAACGCTACCAAGCGATCACAGCTCAGGATTTCTTGAATCAACGTATTCAAGCGAACTTTGCTAAAGCAGACCTTTAAGGTCTGCTTTAGCTGGTTAAAAATAAAACTAGCTTATAGTCCTGATATAGAAATTGTATATAATGCTCCTCGTCTATAGTTTGATAGGTAGTTCGAGGGAAAATGGAGTTTCTAGAAAGGAAGCAAAACCTGCTTGTAGTGTTATGTCTGGTTATTCTTTTAGGACTAGGTCTTAGAATCTATTCTGGCCTTCAAAAGTCATACTTCTTTCATGATGGGATTTTTACACTTGAGCTAATCAACGGCCCCGAGTGGGCGAAAGAGAGAACAAACGAAAATAATTATAATAGAGTTATTTCTGGGCGTGTCTTTCTTGATGATATGACCATGTCTGAAGAGGAAAAATTCGATTATTCCTTTAATAAAGTGCTGAAGTATGCGGATGTTCATCCGCCTTTTTATTATTGGGTTTTGCATCCGTTTCAGGCCTTGATTGCAGATGGTGAGGTTTCTTGGTGGCCTGGGCTAATCCTAAACTTTCTTTGTTATATTGCTTCATCTATTTTAATTTTTAAAATAGTAAGGTTTTTTGTAAGAGAGAAGTTTTTTTCGCTATTTCCTGTTGCATTTTTTTCTTGCTCACCTGCAATGATATCTTCGGATATGCTTTTGAGAATGTATTCTTTGTTTGGGATGTTATCGCTTGCTTTTATATATGTTTCATTTCTATTTTTTATAGGAAGACGAAGTAGGGTATTGATTGTCTCAATTTTTTTAAGCTGTACCCTAGGTGCTCTTACTCATCATTATTTTATTGTTTTAGCGTTTTTTGTGTTTCTGTTGTTGGCGATAGGTTATATTGCTAATAAGAGGTACTCTGATCTGGTTGACTATATAAAAATATTATCAGTAAGTGCGCTATGCTATTTGATAACCTGGCATGTTGTTTTTGAGCAAGTTTTTTCCTCCAAACTTTCAAACACTATCTTCGAGTCTTTTGGAAAGAAAAGTAACTTTATCGAAATGTTAGCAATGACAAATAATTATCTCTTCTCAGGGTTGTTGCTACAGTTTTTATGTTTTTTTGTTTTAGCTTATCTTTGGGCAAAAAAAGATGGATCGAAACTATATTTCTACGGTTATAGAGGATATCTTTTTGCATCACTTTTTATATCCGCTATTAGTTTTTATACGATTGTTTTTCTAACACAGCCATTTTCTATTCTGAATGGATCGTATAGGTATTTTTATGTGCCAAGTGTCTTGATGATATGCTTTTTAGGCGTTTTTTTATCTAAGATTCTAGTGGGTATACAGACAAGTTATATTAAAAAAATATCTATATCATTATTGGTTTTTATTTTTTTTGCTGTGAACTTTGATATTGGCAATGTTAGCTATCTTTATAGGGATAATGCGAAAGAAGGTGATCTTCTTTATGATTTTAAAAATGATGATTATCCGGTGATTATCAAGTTAAGAGATGAGTGGAAAAGTACAATATTTGATGAGAGTCAGAAGGATTGGATTATTGTAAATTTAATGCCTTATTTACACAATAAGAGTAAGGTTTATATAATTAACGACAAAGACTTGAATGAAAATAAATTTTCTAAAATACTATCGGAGCTAGATATTTTAGAAAATGATGATTTTTATGTGATAACGTCAAATCAACCTAAATTTCTAAGTATTTTAGAAGATGTTATTGGAAAGGCATCCTCTGAAAAAGTGATTAGGTACAATAAAGTTCTAAAATATAAATTATGATTTATTAGGGAAGTTATAGATTGACAAGTGAGAGGATTATTCTGAATAAGAATATGTATGATTACTGATGTCATGCCTCTAAAAGATGAATAGTGAGAAGCTTTATAAGTGCTGTGTGCTGTAGATGTTGCTTAAGGTGTGCTTGCAAAGCAACGTCTAGATGCAGAGGTATGTACGGAAGTAACATGTTTTGATCCAGACTATGCTCTTTTAAGAAAGGAATGATATTCAATCAATGTTTTGACCTCAGGGATTGAAGAGTAAAAAATCACAAGGAATAATTGGTTAATTAGCACTAATTAGCTAAATTATATCGATCTATATCCCATGTTAGGCGATCATATGTTTACCTATATGCTTAAAAAATTAGTTAAATGTGCTTTCGATTTTTTAAAGTGTCGCAAAGGCGTTACCGCAATTGAATACGCGGTCATTGCTGTTGCATTAATCACAATCATTGCTGTTGTGTTTAATCCATCTAGCGGCCCTTTATATGATGCAGTAGTACAAGCAAAAGATTCAATGGTCGCGGTACTTGCAGACAGCAGTGGCTCATAAAGTATCAGAGTCAGTTTTAGGTTTAGCCAATGCTGGTTCTCAAGTACAATTCCACATAATTTAATGTAATTGGACTGTATCCTCATGACTCGATTGTCACAGGACCGACTCAAACATCTTTGGTTTGAAAGAGGTGCATACGCGAATAACAAGGCCCGTCAATTTTTACAAGGAAACTTTGACCCTCAAGCGATTAGAAAAATCACTGTGATTCGACATGCCGCGCTCGGTGACCAAGTGATTGTGCGCCCGTTCTTAGTCGAAGTACGTAAATTCTTCCCAAATGCTGAAATTACGCTAGCAGCTGTTTCCAATTATCAATACGGCATGCCAACGGATCTTGTGGATCATGTGAGCATTATGCCAGGTTCAGACCAGCGTAAAACGACAGGTATTAAAGAAAAGCTTGCCTGTATTAAAGCGCTAGGTGAACAAGATATTATGTTTGACTTGGCAAGTACCAACCGATCTCATTGGATGATGGCATTCGGTAAAGCCAAGCTGAAAATTGGCTTTCCGTACAATAATCTAGTACGTAAATTATTGTGTGACGTTGCCATATTCCGGTCCGATTTACAGCCGGAAGTGGAAGTCATGCTAGACATGTTGCGAATCCTAGGCCATACGCCCCCAATGCGCTTGGATTTTGCTTACCCTGATCATCAGTTGGTATGTGACAAAGAGCAGCCATTTATCCTGTATTTCAATGGTGCCTCTGTGAAAGACAAGATCTTATCAAAAGATCAGATGCGCGATGTTATCGCGAGAAGTATGGCTGCATTACCCGACTTTCAGCATGTCTATTTGGAAGGTAAAAACGACTTTGAGAAAGGCGAGTTCTTAGAGGACTTAACTGCTCAGAATAACTTCTCAATCCAGGAGTGCTTGCCTCTGGATGAGCTGGTACAGAAAGTAGCGCAATCTTCTTTGTTGGTTGCGCCGGATACTGGCGTTCGTAATATTGCCATTTCGACGCATACTCCAACAGTTGGCATTTTTTACTTCACTGTCCCTTATCGATACACGCCACTCTACGAGCCTCATCACATCGTGATGCGCTCGGACGCGAGTATCCCATCTAGTGATGAGATTGTATCAGCCATTTCTTCGGCGTTGGAGCTCTAGCATTCTGCTATAGCTCCATCTCATCTAAGTCATCGTATAGATTCGAGATAGACTGGGTGCGGTATTGCGCGTTTTCACCAATGTAGCTGTAGACGCGATTACACAGCATCGAAACGAGGCTCATAGGGGCTGCGTAACTATAAAATGGGTTGTCGTTTCCTAAGTGACAAACTAAGACTTTGCTGACTTGTTGGTTGTAGACCTGTCCAGTCGGGTCGGTCACGAGTATGGTGTTGCGGCCTTCTAGCGCTTCAACAATTTTCTTAAATATGCGTGTCCTACGACGGAAGCCAAACAGTACGATGACTTCGTCATCCAAGATATCGTGTAGGTCCTCTCCTAACGTCTGACCAGGTTGTGGTAACAGTCGGACCGATGTACGAATCTGTTGTAGCTGCTGGCGAAAGTGCAACGCAACAGGGTATGAATTACGAAAGCCAATTAACGTGACGCGGCTTGCGTTGGCGAGTTGGGCGCTGATCTCATCAAGTAATTCTGTGCGTAGCCCTTCAAATGTTAAGGATAAATTCTTTAGCTCTTCTGCGGTTTGATCGATGGATTGGCCTTGGGTTAACACTGGAACGCCCTGTTGGCGCAGTTGTAACTGGGCCTGCTTGGCATCTTGTTGTGACTCGAACCCAAGTTGGCGGAAAAAACGGCTCACGGTCGCTTTGGAGGTCTGTGTGTGTTCGGCTATTTCCGCAGACGTTTGACTAACAATTGCCAATGGGTGTTGCTGTAAATAGTTGGCAATGGTTCGCGCCGAGGGCGACAGAGTTGGGTAATTTTGCTCAATAAGCGAGAGAACATCCTGCTTCACGGTGATGTGCTGCCTTCAATAAAAACGAATGGGTATACGTTAATCGAAAGCAGCAGTCGTGCCAACTACGTCATCATGATTTCACGCTTATGAAGGTAGTCTAAAGGAAGATGTCGCAGACTGGCTGCGTATTACAGCTTCTTGCATTGTATTGGTTAACAATTCGAGCTGTTCAGAGGTATGAGTGTTGTGGCGAATGACATCAACAATTGCTTGAACTTGCTGTCGTATATTTGCCGCATCCAGACTCTGCTGAGTTGCGAGCCGAGTTAAATCATTCAGACTTTGCAGTGCTTGTGCGGAGTCTTCTTCTAGTCGAGAAAGCGGCTCCACAACTTGCTCAATTTGCTCCATGCCTTGATGTACTTTTGAACGGCCTTGATCGAGCTCAGACGCTACTTGAGTCGCTAATTGGCTAATCTGAGTGATGACTTGATCAATAGACTCGGTAACAGAGGCGGTATTATTAGCCAAATTGCGTACTTCGTCGGCAACGACTGCAAACCCTCGACCTGTTTCTCCAGCACGAGCAGCTTCGATGGAGGCGTTTAGTGCAAGTAGGTTGGTTTGGTCTGCCACTTCACGTATCTGATCAACAAACTCCGTGACTTTTGCTGCGCTTTGTTCAAGGTCTGCTACGGAGGTGGCACTGTCTGCCATGAAGTTCGCCACATTACGAATGTCAGTGGAGGCTGCATTGATCACGACGACCCCTTGCTTGGCCAGCTGGTGTGCAGAGTCAGCTTGGTCTTTTGCTGACGTGAGGTTGGTGGCAATTTGCTCGGAAACATGACTTAGTTGTGTAATAGAATGATCAATGCTGGTTGCCATACCTTCTTGAGATTGCGCGCCAGCCCGCACATCTGTAACGGTTGTACCTATTGCATTAACAGAGTTAGAAACGGTCTGAACACTCAGGTCGATGTCCTTTAATAAGCCTACTAAACTTGAACGCATTTTCTCTGTGCTATGACTTAAATGTGCGAGTTCCCCTGAAGTATTTAATTGTACAGGCTTGGAAACATCACCTTCAGCGACCTGGTCTAAGATCGCACCAACAGATTGAATAGGATGTACCACTGATCGGGTGATAATTAGCGCCATGCACAGTCCCGTAATCAATGCTAAAACCCCAATTCCTAACATCATAATGATGGCATTATCACTGCTGGTTAATACATCTTGTTGTTGCTCAGACATAGCCATACGTTGAGTCTCTGCGTAGGTCTGTGCAAGGTTGATGAACTGCTCCAGTTGGGTTCGAGTGTCGCCAGACATTTGCAATTTAGCGTCCTCTAACTCTCCAAATTCGAGTGCTTCGACAGTTGCTTGTAAGGCCGCTTGATAACGTGTCTTTTGGTTACTCAATTGGGAAAGCTTAGATGTGTCTGCTGTTGCCGCGGTTAAGCTTTGCATGCTTTCAATTCGGTTATCCATGATGGCATTTTTTGCGTCGATTTCCTTATAGATCTCAATACGCTGTTCACGCTCATCTAACACGAATAAGAGTAACAGACGACTAGCAAGGCCTTCAGCAAGGTTGGTTAACTCTGTGCTGGATTCCACAAGCTGAGCATTGTGTTCAACGATTTGCTCTAGGCTTGCTGTAAGATGATGGAGCCGAGTGATGGCAACACCGGTAATGACCGACAATAAAATCAGTAAGGCCATAAAACTTGCTATCAGTTTCCCTTTGATGGTTGTTAAGCCCATAGTCGTTTCCTCGCGCGATATTGATCATTGGTAAGCTCCCGTTTATTAGACGAACGCTACCAAAGATTTATTACACGTTAAGCAAGAAAATTAAGTGAGCGCAGGTTGAAGAAGTGTAACGGACACTTGTAAACCTGGGGATAAATTCGACACGGTGACATCGCCACCATGGAATTGGGCAATAGCTCGTATTAACGGCAAACCTAAACCATAACCTTGTGTCGTTCGGCTCGATTCCAAGCGATACAACCGTTGGAATACTTTGTCATGGAATTCCGTAGGGATACCGGGGCCATTGTCTCTTACAATAAAGCCAGTGGGCTGTAAGGATAGTTGTATTGTGGCACCGTCCCCTGCGTATTTGCTGGCATTTTCTAAAGTATTAAACAAGGCTCTAAAGATCAAAGAACGATCACCAAGTAGTGTTAGGGTTGGTGTCGTTTCTAGGTCGATGGTTTGATGTCGATCTTGCGCAACAGGTTGGAGCAGTTCTATTGCATCCTCTGCAATGACATTCAAATTTACTTGTTCGAAAGAGCTACGAGCTTGCTTATGTTCAAGGCGACTTAACTCCAACATAGAACTAAAGGTATGGATAATGTTATCCACTTCCGTTAACAATGGTTCTAAGGCTTCTGCTTTAATGGGATGATGAGCGGCATCTTCGATAGCCGATTCTAAGGTCAATCGCACACGACCTAAAGGTGTTCGTAAATCATGCGCGATTGCGTCCGTGACGCCTGATACGGCTTGAAAGGAATGCTCCAGTTGCGTCAGCATGCGGTTGATGTTGCTGGCCAATATATCAAACTCATCGCCACGTCCTGTAGACGGCACTCGGGCAGACCAATTGCCACTTTGAACAACAGCGGCCGCTTGGTTAAACCCTTTAATTCGCTTAAGTAGTTGTTTAGAAAGATAACGTCCGGAAAAGCCCCCAAGAATAATGGTTAACAGCAGTGACACGATACTGGCATTGATGAACCGTTGTTGTAAGAAATACAGGTCTTCTTCATCAAACGCGACCAGCAAAGTGCCTTGAGCAAGCGTCACGATGCAACCAGAATAAACCCGCAGGTCATCTCCCTGGGAGACTAGGAAAGAGGATAAATCGGGGCAATCTTGGAGATGACTGGGGACGCGAGATAAATCCCCCAAAGCTTCTTCGGAATCTTGATAAGCAATAATCCAATCACGGCTTTGCTCTGCTTGCAAACTGAGCTGCTGTAAGAACTCACTGTACTGAAGTTGGCCTGCTAATAGCTGTTGTTGCTGTGCGATGAGATTGAGCTGTTGCTGCTTACTGCGGCTTATTTCCCCAATACTTAGCTGGTACAGCACAAAAATGATGGCTGATATCAACAGCAGTAGAATGCCAGTGAATAAAACGGTGAAGCGCCAAGCAAAGCTAGCGAACCGAGCTGTCCACCAGTCGATAGCCGACGCCACGGATGGTTTCAAGAATCGGAGCCAGGTCATCGCTTTCTACCTTTTTTCGAAGACGTGCCACATGGACGTCAATAACATTAGTTTGGGGGTCAAAGTCATAGTGCCAAACAGCTTCAAACAGTAATGTTCGTGTGACTACTTGCCCAGGGTGCTCCATCAGGTAACGTAACAACTGAAACTCCTTTGGCTGTAGTGAAATGCTGCGACCTTGCCTAGAAACCTCTCGAGTTAGCAAATTCATTGTTAAATCGGCAACTTGGAGTGTCGTTTCTTGCGTTGTTTGATTCGGAGCAGAGCGCTTTAATAAAATTTCAATTCGCGCTAATAGCTCGGCAAAAGCGAAAGGCTTGACGAGGTAATCATCACCGCCCTCACGCAGCCCCTTTACTCGATCATCAACAGAATCAAGTGCGCTTAGAATTAAGACCGGTAACGTTTTTCCAGCACTGCGAAGAGTGTTAAGCACCGTCAAACCATCAAGTTTTGGAAGCATTCGGTCAAGCACAATGAGTTGGAATTCTCCTTCTAGTGCCTGAAATAGGGCATCTTGTCCATCACAAGCTACCTCAACCTGATAACCCTGTTCAGTGAGGCCTTTTTTTAGAAAGCTTTGAGTGACTTGATCGTCTTCAACTACCAATATGCGCACGGAGAATTTACCTATTAAAAGCAGGTGAAGAGAACACCTGCTGACTTATACTAACGATGATTACTTACGATTTATAGACGGAATGGCTTCACCAGTCGCTGCATCAATTAATAAGCGTTTTGTATTGGCGTTATCTATGTAATCTACTTCATAGTAAGTAAGGCCACGTTTGTGTTCTAGTTCAATGGATTCAATATGTGATGAATTATGAGCATTGGCAATCTCGATGGCTTTATCGATGGAAACTGCCCCTGGCTGACTAACGGATTCGATTGCCGCTATATCTTCGTCATCTAGTTTACTAAAGCCCAATACCTTCAGAGACTTATGGTAATAATCCACTTCCGTTAAGTTATTTAAAGTATACGAGGCTTGGTGCTTTTCACCTGCATCTAAATTAATGGCTTTGATCTCGTAGACCAACATGTGATCTTCATCGTCCAACTCAATTTCAACAATAGTACCTGCGTAGTTTGAACGAAATGCCGCGATGGCTTGTGTCATTGTGGTTTCACTAGACTGCAGTGCTAGACGCATGATGTCATCTTTATGGTCTTTGTCTTTTGCGTAGCTGGCAGTGCTTGTGAGTAATAATGCAGAGGTTAATGCAGTGAACATTGCCCCTGTTGTGAATAAGCCTGTTGCGATGATGCCTACTTTTTCTTTAAAAGTCATAAGGGTTCTCCTAAGTTCGTTTTGATGTCTATCACATTAACGCATCCCCCTTAAACCCAAGATGGACACAACATTAAACTTTTTTAATAAAATTTCATGATTGATTTTGGTGCGTAATTATATTTGCGCATCAAACTTGGGCAAAAAAAAATTGACTTATCGGTCAAATACTTACGAAGGATTAAGTCGGTTTTTCGAGAAACTTCTATCATAGTTGGTACTTACGTCTCATTGAGAGTAGGTTGTGAAACTTTGGTTTCACTTTGGCATATTGATTGCAAACTGTGTTTCACAATTACATAAAGCTAAACGAGGCAATCAACAATGACATCACTTAGGAAACTGTTAGGTAAAACACTGCTTGCAACAGCATGTTTGGGTACAGCAATGAGCGCAGCGGCAGATGTGCTTAGCGACATTAAAGCGCGCGATGAAATTCGCATTGCCGTACCGCAGGATTTTCCCCCATTTGGATCGGTGGGTACGGATTTGAAACCGCAGGGGATTGACGTGGATATGGCAAACTACATTGCTGAACAATTGGATGTAGAGTTAACCATTGTACCGGTTACCAGCGCCAACCGGATTCCTTACTTACAAACTCATAAAGTTGACCTTGTGATTTCTAGCTTAGGTAAAAACCCTGAGCGTGAAAAAGCCATCGACTTCTCAACGCCATACGCGCCATTCTTCTTGGGGGTATTCGGCGAGAAAAGTGTTGCAGTGGGTGCTCTTCAAGACCTATCTGGTAAAACAGTAGGTGTAACCCGTGGTTCAGTTGAAGATCTTGAGCTTGAGAAAAACGCACCAAGTGATGTGACCGTTCAGCGTTTTGAAGACAACAATACTACATTGACGGCTTACCTATCTGGTCAAGTGAACTTGATCGCCACAGGTAACCTTGTCGCAACAGAGATCGCCAAACGTAAGCCGGCTCGTGCCCCTGAAGCGAAATTCATGCTGAAAGACTCACCTTGTTACATCGGTATGGCCAAAGGTGAAACAGCGCTACAAACGGAAGTGAACAACATCATTGCGAAGGCTCTGGCCGAAGGCAAGCTAAACGACATTTCCATGAAATGGTTAAAGGCTCCATTGCCTAAAGGCTTTGGTGCATAAGGCTTAAGCCATGCTGAATTTTTCCGATTTATTACCCTATACGGATGTGTTCTTTGGTGGACTGATGACCACCATTGAACTCACCTTATTAACCACTGTACTGGGCGTTGTATTGGGAACAACCTGTGCTGCCGTTCGACAATACGGTCACCCTGCGAGTCAGCGCGCGGTGGCGGCTTATGTAGAACTCATCCGCAACACTCCGTTTATTGTGCAGTTATTCTTTATTTTCTTTGGTCTGCCGTCGATTGGTTTGATGCTAAGTCCATGGCAAGCCAGTGTCATTGCACTCACCATTAACCTCGGGGCATACAGTACAGAGATCATTCGTGCCGGTTTGAACAATATTCCGAAGGGGCAATGGGAAGCGGCTAAAGTGTTGGGAATGGACTTTCGCCAGACCCTAACACGCGTTGTATTCACGCCCGCCTTTGAAAAGATTTACCCTGCCTTAACCAGCCAATGCATCATCGTTATGTTGGGCTCAGCGGTGTTATCTCAGATTTCGGTACAAGACCTCACTTATGCAGCCAACTTGGTTCAATCGCGTAACTTTCGAGCGTTTGAAAGCTATGTGGTGACAGCATTGATGTACTTAGGCTTAGCTATGTTGATGCGATATGTCTTTGCTATGATTGGCAAACGTGTGTTCGCATTTCGGGAGGCTCAATGATTGAATTTTCGAACTGGGACATTCTTCGTAATCTGTTAATTGCTACCCAGTGGACGGTGCTGTTGTCCCTTGCCGCGTTTATCGGTGGCACGGCGGTGGCACTTGGTTTAACCGCTATGCGTTTGACTCGTAACCCAGTGATGGTGCGCTTGGTTAAATTGTATATAGAGCTGTTCCAAGGCACACCACTTCTGATGCAAATGTTCCTGTGTTTCTTTGGCTTGTCGATGATCGGTTATGAAATTTCTGCTTGGGGTGCAGCTATCCTGTCCTTAACTCTCTTTACCAGTGCTTTTTTAGTTGAAATTTGGCGCGGTTGCATCGACACCCTACCAAAAGGTCAATGGGAAGCGAGTCGCGTACTAGGCCTGAACTTCTTGCAAACACTTCGTCACGTGATTCTGCCACAAGCAACTAAAGTGGCGTTTGCCCCAACCGTTGGCTTCTCGGTGCAAGTGGTCAAAGGCACTGCACTAGCGTCGGTGATTGGTTTTGTTGAGCTAACCAAAGCCGGCACCATGTTGAATAACGCGACCTTTGAGTCATTTAAAGTGTTTGCGTTTGTTGCACTTATTTACTTTGCCCTGTGTTACCCGCTGTCTCTTTGCAGCAAGTATTTGGAGAAGAAATACCATGTCGCTCGTTAAACTTGATCAAGTCCATAAATACTATGGTGACTTTCATGTGCTGAAAGGCATTGATCTGAACATCAAAGCGGGAGAAGTGGTATCGATCATCGGCAAAAGTGGCTCAGGTAAGAGTACCTTACTACGCTGTATTAATGGTCTAGAAGAATACCAACAAGGCGGTATCTCGGTCGACGATAAAGAAGTGACTTCGGAAGACATTCAAGTGCGTCGACTGGCGCTCAGTGTGGGGATGATCTTTCAGAACTTTAACCTGTTCCCCCATCTCACTGTGGGTGAAAATATTATGCTGGCACCGACCATTGTCTTGAAAAAGTCCAAGGCGGAAGCCGAAAAAGTCGCTCGTGCCATGCTTGAAAAGGTGGGGCTTGGGGATAAGTTTGATCGTTATCCAGAGAAACTGTCTGGTGGTCAACAACAGCGGGTTGCCATTGCACGCGCTCTAGCGATGAATCCGAAGGTCTTGCTTTGTGATGAGATTACCTCCGCCCTAGACCCTGAATTGGTTGGTGAAGTGTTAAAAGTCCTAGAGCAATTAGCTGCCGAGGGCATGACATTGATCTTGGTAACCCATGAAATGAACTTTGCTCGTGACGTGGGCGATCGAGTTGTCTTTATGCACCAAGGGAAAGTCTGGGAAGAGGGCAACTCTAAAAAGCTACTCTCAGAGCCAGAAACGGAAGAACTGAAGCAGTTTATTGGTGCCGTTCTTTAATTTTCTTCGCCTCCAGTATGATTGAAGCCCCGTATTGGGGCTTTTTTTGCTCGATCCAAAAGATGAACTCTTGCTTGAGGTCACCTGTAGCGCGAGTTTTCTAGAGCGCTTGATCTAACGCGGCAATCAACTGATCGATTTCCTCTGGGGTGGTATAGTGCACAAAGGATAGGCGAACGACGCCAGTGTCGGGATCGACATTCATGGCTTCTAGCAGTCGTACGGCATAGAAATGCCCTACGCCACACATAATGCCTTGTTCTACAAGCTTGCGCCCTAATTCCTGAGGTGTTTGCTGTGTCGGTACAATCGACACGGTCGCTGCGCGCTCGCTGGCTTGGTCTGAGCCAAGCAAGGTCACGTTAGGGTGATTCGATAAGAAGGTCAGTAATTTATCTAAAAGCGGTTGCTCAGTATCATGAAAGAGCTTACGTACTCTTTCAGCGATAAGTTTGACATCGCTAGTTGCTGCAAAATGGTGGTCGTGAACTGTTTCGAAATAATCCAATATGGCTTGGCTAGCGGCGACTTGTGCATGATCAGGGCCTGCAGGGACAAACCATTTGGCTTTGTAAGCACCATTGAAATAATGCGCCTGATTACCCAGTAACTCTGCCACGGCATTGCGAATAACCATCACACCCAAATGCGGGCCGAAGGTTTTGTAGAGAGAGAATAAGTAAATATCCGCTCCAAGTGCCCCGACATCTGGCAGGCCATGTCCCGCATACGATACGCCATCGACTAACGTGATCACTCCTGCGGCTTTGGCTTTGGCGCAAATCTCAGCCACCGGGTTAATATAAGCCACAATGTTAGAGCAGTGGTTAAACGCTAATAGCTTTGTCTTTGGTGTGATCAGTTCATCTAAATCGTCTACCGATAGCGCACCCGTTTTAGGGTCGACTTGCCACTCTTTGATGACAATGCCGTGCTTTGCAAGACGATGCCAAACACCAATGTTGGCTTCGTGGTCTTGGTTGGTGACAATAATTTCATCGCCTGCTTGCAGCACATTGGCAAAGGCTTGGGCGAGGACGTAAGTGTTCTGAGAGGTTGAAGGGCCCATATACACTTCGTCCGTATCCACATTTAAGTAGGCTGCCATGCGGGCATGAGAGGCGTCCATTTGTGCCCCCGCTTTGAGCGCTGCAGGATGCGGGTGGTAAGGCTGCACTTTGGTTTCGCGATAATAGTTACTCAGTGCCTCAATCACCTGAGCGCAAGCGTAAGAGCCACCGGCGTTGTCGAAAAACGCTTGTCCTTGTAATGATGCTTCTTGGAACGCTGGAAACTGCTGACGTACAAAATTTTGATCCAACAACATAACCTTCCCCTGATAAATAAGTGTGCAAGATCTTTTCATTCTAGAAGCATTGGGCCGCAATGTGCTTGCATAATAGGGGGCTTACTCGTACGGTTTCACAAGATACTTTCATTATTGAGATGCTAAATGACAGAAATTGCCTTAGATCGTACGGACTATAAAATTATAAAAGCATTGGAGCACAATGGTCGGGCCAGCAATGCATGGATTGCAGAGCAAGTGAACCTGTCACAATCCCAGTGTTTAAGGCGTATCAAGCGTTTGGAGGAATGCGGCATTATCCGTGGCTACCGAGCGCAGATTGATTATGAAAAAATGGGTTATACGGTGGTCGCGTGGACCTTGGTGACCATTAGCAAGGATGTGCCCGAAGCACGGGATAACGTTACTCGCTATTTGCAGGAACAAGATCAGGCGGTGTCCGTATTTGGTGTCACAGGAGACGTGGATTTGATGGTGGAAATTCGCGCAAAGGATATGGCGGCTTTTAGTGACTTTGTCGTCAAAGGGATTTATGCCCATGAGCAAGTGGTGAGCACCAAATCCTATATTCGTCTCGACACAGCGAAACTCAATGGTGGAATTATTACATGATGGATACGACGCTTCTTATCATCGCGGCACTGATTGTCGGGTTATCCAAAGGCGGTTTGGCTTCTATGGCAGCGATTGCCGTACCCATGCTGGCGTTGTTTATGA
Source organism: Marinomonas ostreistagni (assembly GCF_016461785.1). Classification (GTDB taxonomy): domain Bacteria; phylum Pseudomonadota; class Gammaproteobacteria; order Pseudomonadales; family Marinomonadaceae; genus Marinomonas; species Marinomonas ostreistagni_A. Next base: position 104,380 of record NZ_JAEMUH010000005.1, read on the forward strand.
ACCCCGTGCAAGCGGCGGCAACGTTACTGCCCGTGTACATTGTCACGGATTGGGTTGGCGTCTGGCTGTATCGTAAGCATTACTCGAAAAGAAATGTTTGGATTTTGACGCCTGCTATCTTGTTAGGATTAGCCATTGCGACCGTCATTACCCCTTACACCCCCGAGTTTGGCTTGTTAATTTTTACTGGCTTAATAGGGCTTTGGTACAGTGTAAGAGCTTGGTTTTCCAAGCCTTCTACTGCCGTAAAAACAGCTGAAATCGGCCCCGGCGTGTTTTGGGGAACATTAACTGGGATCGCCAGTTTTATTACGCATTCAGGAGCGCCGCCAGCGCAAGCCTATTTGTTACCACAGAAACTGCCCAAGCTGGAGTTTGCTGGCACCGTTGCCATCGCATTTGCCATTGGTAATGTGGTCAAGATTCCCGCTTATTACTCCATTGGGCAGATGGACGACTTGAATTGGTCGTTGATTGTTGGGTTGGCTGTCACTGGTATCGTTGGGACGTTCATTGGACGTTGGCTGACCAAGAAACTGCATGATCAGACCTACATCAAAGTCATTCAGGGAATGCTGTTTCTGCTGTCCATTATTTTGCTATTACGCGGCGGTATGATGCTCATCCAATCCGTTTCAAGCTAGCAAGGATGAGCAGATTACATTAAATCGCCTCATTGGGGTTGTCGATATCGAATAGGTAAGCCCATTCTTTACTGCGCCCCATGGCATCTTTCATCTGAACTTTCAGTACCCACTGCATGCGTTCATCCGTACACAGAGGGACTACCACTTGGCTATGCCATGTATTATCTGGCAGCTTACGCAGCGGGTACTCATACACGCCAAGGTACATGTCGCGACCTTCAAGGACTAGCTTAATGTCTTGCGCATTTTGCACTGCCTTGGGTAAATCAAGTGTGGTACTGATGCGGCGGTTTAAGCGAATTCCATCTTCAAATTGAATGGTAGCGCCATTGAAACGTTCTGGTGTTTCCTGGAGAGTACAAAGTCCTGTATCGAGATTGCAAGGACCTAATGCTTCTGGAAGAGGATCTTCTGAGTGAATCATTTTAACGAGGGCTGCGACACCAAAAACGGCGACAAAGGCACCTGCATAAAAGATTAACTCGGCTTTACTAAAAAATTTCATAAGACGTCATTCAATTGATCGGATTTCTTTCTTGTACGTATTTTACCCTTATACAGACCATGAAGGCAGAGAAGAGTTCGCAGCAACTTAGATTTTCGTCGAACAGGCTATAGGAAATAGCGTTGAATGATGGGCATTACCATCGCTTTTGTATATATTGTCAATGTTGAGGTGTACTCAGAGGAGTGGGTGTTATGACAATAAGAAGGGTACAACCCATTGATTTAGAACCCTTGGTAGAACTGTGGGAAATGGTCTTTCCAGACGATCCGTCTCACAACGCGCCACGAGCAATGCTACCAACCAAACTGGACGTAGACGATTTAATCCTCGTTGCGTGGGAAGAAGGTAAGCTGATTGGCGCATGCATGGTGGGCTACGATGGTCACCGAGGTTGGCTGTATGCCGTGGCGGTGCATCCAGAGCATCGTCGTAAGGGCGTAGGAACGAACTTGATTAATGCATCGTTTGAGACCTTGAAGTCGCTTGGCTGCATCAAAGTTAACTTACAGGTGCGTGAAGTAAACAACCCTGAAGTCGTGGCGTTTTATGAGTCATTGGGCTTCAAAGTAGAGCAACGTATCAGCATGGGCAAGCTCATAGACTGATGCGAAACAGAGCCACGTAAGCACATGCTTATGTGGCTCAGAATAAATGCATTCATATTTCTGGTTTAATGCGCCACGATAACTTTTTAGGTTTTAAGGGCAGATTTGACCAAAGAATAAAAATGATGGCAGCACTGAGCGTTAAAGAAAGTGGGCTAGTGAGAATGCCTGAGAATAACCCTCCTAAGCTTTCTTGCTCGGATAGAATGGCGCGACGCCAGTTTTCATCGATTAGGCGCGATAGAATGACACCAAGGATCACTGGTCCTACCGGATAGCCATACATCTTCATAAAGTACCCAAGTACTCCGAACCCGAGCATCCACCAGACATCTGTAATCGAATTATTAATGGCGTACGCGCCAACAATCGAGAGTAAGAAGATGAGTGGAATAAGAATACCTTTAGGGCACTCAACGATCTTGGCAAATAATCGAATGCCAGTCAGACCGAAGATCAAAATACATAGGTTTGCTAAGGTTAGATTTCCGACCGTAAACCAGAACATATCCGGCTTTTCGACCATAAGCAGTGGCCCAGGATTTAGTCCATGTATAAACAGTGCACCAATGAACACAGCAGTGACCGCATCGCCAGGAATTCCTAACGTCAGCATTGGAATGTAGGCGCCACCAACGGCTGCATTGTTAGCCGCTTCCGGTGCAACCAAGCCTTCTTTTGCTCCTTCCCCAAAAGGGGTTGTTGGATTTTTTGTGATGCGTTTCGCATGGTCATACGCCATCAGTGCGGCAATATCACCTCCAGTGCCAGGCAAAGCACCGACAATAACACCCATCGTAGAGGATTGGAGACTTAGAGGGAGGTGCTTACGAACGTCTTTAAGTTTGGGGATGACGCTGTTAATCACCTGTTTAACAGAGGTTTTATCCATATGATGGAGCTGCGAGAGTGCTTCAGATAGACCAAAAAGTCCGATCATAACCGCGACAGGGTTGATTCCGTTCCAAAGTTCAACAACCCCAAAGGTAAAGCGCTCTTCTGCTGTTAAAGGATCTAATCCAACTGTTCCTATTAATACACCAAAGGCGCCAGCAAGCACTCCTTTCGACATATTATTACCCGATAATGAACCCACTAACATGATGCCTAGAATCCCAATCAGCATGTAATCACGTGGCTGAAAACTCAGTGCGAACTCACTGACGAGTGGTGCAGCAAACGCTAAGACAATAATGCCGATGAAGCCACCAATGACAGACATAACAGTAGACAGGCCAATGGCTTCCCCTGCTAGCCCTTTTTTTGCTAAAGGGTAGCCGTCTAAGGCAGTGGCAATGGCCGATGGCGCGCCTGGGATATTTAACAGGATCGCAGTACGCGAACCGCCATAAACGCCGCCCATGTAGACGCCAACCATCAAGCAAAGTGCGTTATTTACATCCCATGAAAAGGTAAAAGAAATTAAAATGGAGACCGCCATAGTGACGGACAAACCAGGAATCGCACCGACATACATGCCAAGAAATGTCCCGAGTGCCGTCAAGGCGAGTAGTTCTGGAGAGACCCAAGAGCTTAGAAAATAAGTGATAGCGTCCATGAATTACTCCTGTGTTTCAAACCATTGTGCGAGTTGTGCCAACCATTCACGCTCAGGGACAATACCTTCAGGTAACACTACTTGAAAAATAAGACGAAATATCAGGTACACAAGGGCTAGACTGGTAATTGCCAAACCAATGTTCCAGAGCATTTTGCCTCGATAAAGAAAAACGAATCCAAGTAATAAAAAGCAGAATGCGGACAGTAGAAAGCCGACAGGCTCTAGGGCAAGGCCGAATATCAGCAACAGAGCCATGACTAGAGCAATGATAGGAGGGAAAATATGGTGGCTAAAGCGTAATTCCGGATGCAAAGGCATTCGTAAGGTTTTAATGACGATAATACTTGCACTGATAACCATAATAGTCGATGCGGCAATAGGTAAAGAGGCAGGTGAGCTCAATGAGCCTGCGTCCGCAATATGAAAGGCTTGCCAAAACAAATAAGCAGCCCCAACCAGTACTGCTAGGCTAAATAGAGCTTCACCAGGATGGCGTAATAAAACGCGGCTCATCACATGACTCCGTGTAAATTAAACAGGTAAAAAGATGGAGAAGCGATCTACGCTTCTCCACTCGTTTAGGTAATTGAGATGGGAGGGTTATGGTTTAGGGATATTGAAATCCGCTGGAGAGTGTTTAGCGAAGCCTGCCTCATGCACCAACCAAGAAGAGGTTGAGCGGTAACCACTTAAGAAATACTCTGCTTCTTCTCCTGCAATGTTCAGAATAGTGAAGCCGCGTTTTTCCATTAGCGAAATAAAATCAGGGTTAAACGCAGCCTTGTGGAAGGCGTTTTGCAGCTTCTCTACGGCGTCCTTCGGCGTGTCTTTCTTCACAAATACGCCAAAGAATGGTCCCCAAGGTAAGTAGCTTTCCATATTTGGCAAGGTTTCTGTAATAGGAGCAACACCTGGCAGTAACTTGTTGGCTTCTACGTCTACTAAGCCAATGGCTTTCATTCGGCCAGCCTTGACATGCTCTATCGTTGCGCCCAGCACAGCGGGCATGACATCAATCGCATCCCCTTGAAGCGCTGTCAGAGCAGGACCATCGCCATTGTACGGAATACTAGTGTATTTTAAGTCTTTAACCTGTGATTCCAGCATGGCCATGACAATGGATGTTAATCCGCCTTTGCCTGTGGATCCAATCTTTACCTCGCCTGGGTTAGCTTTAGCGTAATCCAAGAATTCCTGCATGTTGTTATAGGGTGCGTCATTGCGTGCGACAAAGATCGGTGTGCCACGTGCTAACACATTAATCGCAATCATGTCGTTATAATCAATGTCTGATAAGCCAAGCACCTTATACATCTGCGGGTTTTCAGCTCCCATTAAAAGCGTGTAGCCATCCGCTTTTTTGCCGTTTACGTATTTCATTGCAATGGCGCCAACACCTCCTGTTTTATTCGTCAGGATGATGTCTGCACCCAGCTCTTTTTCTGCATGTGGCGAAATGGAGCGCATCACAGTATCTGTGGAGCCGCCAGCGCCCCATTGGATGATCCCTTGAATGTCTTTGCTAGGATAGTCAGCAGCCACAGTGGACGTTGATAAGGTAATCGCTGTTAAAACACCAATAATGTGCTTTTTCATTGTTATTGTTCTCCATTATGTGAATGTTCAGACAAGTTGTGTCTGAGCAGTGATGTGGCACCTTTACAAGCGTACCAACATGATATTAAACATCATGCTCAGTAAGCATGAAGTCGACTAAAATCTCGGCTTCCGCATTGAACATACCTGCACCGACCATCGTGTTGCAGCCAAGTGATCTGGCATACTCCACCATTGGTGATACCTCAGGTTTTGTGATGGCGTCAGCGACAAATTGTTTCTCATTCAGATGTTCAACCTGAACTGGATAAGGATCACTCGGACGCATACCTACTGGGGTTACATTGGCGATTAGATCGAACCCAGTCGGATTGTTGTTGCCGATTGATACTTTGCCAGGAAAGCGACTCTCAAGTCGTGTGATCAATGCCGTTAGGCGTGTTTCATCAACATCAAATATAGAAAGGTGGGAGGCGCCGCGAGCAAGAATTTCGAATGCGACAGCAGAACCTGCGCCGCCCGCTCCAATTAGTAATGCGCGTTTGTCTGCGACATCAAAGCCTTCTTTCAATATGCCATCCAAATAGCCGATGCCATCAACGTTATCACCGTAAAAACGGCCATCCTGTAATTTTCGGATGATATTGACTGAGCCAACAAACTGCGCTCGTTCGGAAACAAGATCACAGCTTTCTAGCGCGGCAATTTTGTGTGGGATAGTGATGACCACACCATTTACATTTTGCACCGATCGTAAATGCTTCATGACTTCTTGGAACTTTGTTGGAGCAACATGCATAGGTGGCACAATGCCATTTACTTCTCGACGGTGCAGAATTTTGGTTAAAAACTCAGGTGAACGCACTTGGGCAATAGGGTCACCTAAGATAGGAAACAGTTGTGTCTCTCCAGATATAAACGTCATACTTTTCTCCATGGAGTTATAAGGCTTCTGCTAGCGATGAGGGGCGCTTAGTCGTTAATGTAGTTTCTGAGTCATTTAGTGCTGCGTGGCGAATAGCTAAGTATGCAAAAACGATGGCTGGACCGATTGTTATACCTGGGCCTGGGTAAGTGCCACCCATAATTGATTGTAGGTCATTACCGCAGGCATATAGCTTAGGTATCGGATTACCTTCCTGCGTCAGCAATTGCCCATTTTCATTACCGACTAATCCTTGAGCAGCACCAATATCAGCTGGCTGCAGCTTTACTGCGTAAAAAGGTGGTACGGCAATTTTGCCAAGCGTTGGGTTGGGGGCATGTTCCGGGTCGCCATTGGCTCGTTGATAAGCATTGGATCCTCGGCCAAACAGAGCATCGTAGCCTGCTTCCGTAGCATCGTTTATGCTTTGCACGGAGCTGGCCAATGTATTGGGGTCGACTTGGATGCTATGGGCTAGATCCTCTAGGGTGTCACCATGTTTCAGGTACCCGTCGCGAATATAGGGCTCCGGGTTATCTCCACCCAGTCGAACCATTCCGAGTCCATATTTTTGCAAACCAACACTGTCCGTTATGATCCACGCTTTTTCTGTACTGGCTCCTCCGTTTAACATTGCTTTGCCAAACTCATGGTAGGAAACCGTTTCATTCACAAATCGCTTACCTTCTAAGTTGACGCAGAGGGTACCGGGCTTCGAGCGGTCGAAAACAAAATGTGGGAAGACAGCCTTACTACCATCTTTTCTTTGACGCAGTGATACGGGTGCCCAGAAAGCAGGTTGATCATGTTCAGTGCCATAGTGTGCCCCCATCGCCTCTACTAGTGAGTGCAGATTGCTGCTATGCCCTTCTGCTGAAGGGGACTCTGTTGGAAGTGTATGAGGCATGAATTGATGGCGCTTTTCAGGATTCCGAGAGAAACCGCCGGAAGCCAAGATAAGCGCTCTTTTAGCGTGTACCGTTTTCTGGGTTTCTTTCTGCTGTAGTGTAAGTTGCCAATCTGAATCAGAATTAGACGTTATATCTATTACCTCGGTCTCCACTAATATGTCGACTTTCTTGTCAACCAAAGACTGAAGCATTCGCGCAATCAAAGCATGTCCCATTACGCTGCGACGGGTGCGGCCGTACAGCACTTTGTCTAAGGCATACTGTGTTAGGACTTTAGCACTGTAAAAAAAGGATTTGGCGTTATCAAAACGTTTTAGCAAATGCCCAATATCCTCTCGGTTAACCATCATGCCTCCTAGCACAGTGAACTCTGGGATAGGGTGTCGCAATAAGTGACGGGCTTTGCCAAGACGGTCTGCTATATATGGAAGTGGTTCTAAAGCACGCCCATATAAGGATGCATTAGGAAGATCTGCCATGTAGTCGGGGTGGTAAGCGCACGCTCGAAAAGCCACTTCGGTATGGTCAACGAGTGTGTGGATAGCCTCAGCTCCATGTCGTACAAATGACTCTCTCAATTCACGGTGACTATGGTTCCCTACCGCATGATCCAGAAAATTCATCACTTTCTCGTAAGAGTCTTCTAGGTCTGTGTCGCCAAGGTAACGCGTAAGGGGCACCCATGTGGTGCCGCCTGATAAAGCTGTTGTACCGCCAACCCAAGGAGTTCTCTCGAGCAGTAATACGCGCTGCCCTCTTATTGCTGCAAACAGGGCTGCAGACATACCTCCAGCGCCAGCACCTAGAACAATCACATCATATGCCGCGTTGTTTTCTATGTGAGACAGGCCGGTTCGTGGGTCCAATGTCGTCATATTTAGAGTCCTGTGAAAGGGAGTTTTACTCACCAAATTTGTTGTTATGTCATTTAATATTTCATAAACTTGAAACTGTTTCAAGAATTAAAAAAGTTTCCATTGTGGTTTTTTTTTGTTAGTGTGAATAAACTTGCTTGCGAACGAGGTGACACATTCACCTCAATTTTTTGGAGGCAAGCGATTTGAGTAGTGCGTTAGCGAAAGCGTTATCGGTATTGGAGTACTTGGCTTATCAGCCCATCGGAAGCGCAGTCAGCGATATAGCAAAGTCTTTGGATATGCCTATTAGTGGTGTACATCGCCTTTTAAAAGAGCTTGAAACACTTGGTTATGTGCGTCAGGTAAAGGGAATGGGAGAGTACGAACTCACCATTAAACTGGCGTCTCTAGGTCTAGCGTTTTTAGGGCAGACAGGGATAGGAAATATTAGCCAGCCAATTTTAGATGAGTTGGCGAAGGAAACTCGCGAGCTTGTACGAATGTCGCTGGCTGACAATGATGAGCTGGTTTGGGTAGGAGTTTCACAGGGCTCAACGTCTGGTCTTCGATATGAGCCGGGGGCAGATCAAGGAAAAATCGTTCACTTAGCATCTTCTGCTGGTGGGCAAGCTTGGCTTGCGGCAATGACAGACGAGGAAGCGATTGCTTTGGTGATGAAGCAAGGGCTGTTGAAACAGCCTGATCCAGGTAAAGACGCGCCAGCGACGGTAGCCGATTTATTGAGCGTTCTAAACACCGTTCGCGAGAATGGTTACAGCGTGAACGCCAACAGTTATTTAGATGGCATGGCTGCCGTTGCAGTCGCCATAAAAAATCCAGAAACCGGTAGGCCAATTGGTGCTGTCAGTATTGCAGGGCCATCGGTGCGGGTAACAGAAGAGGTGATTCAAACTTATGTAGCACCTCTGAAAAAAGCAGCAGAAGCGCTGGGGGAAGCAAGCAGAGCAACGCTCTACTTCTCACAGCGAGAGTAGAATATTGACATGAAAGGCTCTGGAGTATGACTCAGCGATTACCTAATCAAGGTGTTTTAGAAGATCAATATGATGTGATAGTAGTTGGCTCCGGAGCCGCTGGATTGAGCACTGCTGTTAGAGCAGCTCATCAAGGTCTGTCAGTCCTTGTGCTAGAAAAAACTGAGGTGTTCGGAGGCACCAGTGCGTGGTCGGGTGGCTGGTTGTGGATCCCACGTAACCCGCTTGCTCAGCGAGCTGGTATTCAAGAGCCTTTTGATGCGCCATTAGCATATGCTAAAAGTGAAATGGGTGAACGTTGCCCAGATGAACGTGTTTTAGCGTTTCTTGAAAAAGGGCCTGAAATGGTGTCCTTTTTTGAACAAGAAACCGCATTGCGTTTCGTAGATGGTAACGCTATTCCTGATTTCCACACCTCCAATGGTCATGCTCTGGGCGGTCGCTCAGTTGCCGCAGCCCCATTTGATGGACGTGCACTGGGTGACTGGAAGTATACGTTGAGAAAACCCCTGTCTGTCATTTCTCTTTGGGGAATGGGGATTGCCAGTGGGCAAGACCTAAAACATTTCTTTAATGCCACTCGTTCTCTTCGTTCAGCTTTATATGTTGCCAAGAGAGTGGGGCGTCATGTCATTGATTTATTACGTGATGGACGAAGCACACAATTAGTGAACGGTAACGCTTTAGTCGCCGCGTTGCTAAAAAGCGCCGTAGATAAAAAGGTCTATCTTCAAAATAACGCGCACGTGTCAGCCTTAATCAAGCATGGTGAAAGAGTGACAGGGGTTGATGTTGTGATAGACGGTAAGCCGACAAAAATTGGCGCTCGTCACGGCGTTGTTCTCGCGGCAGGTGGATTCCCTCACGATACGAAACGTCAGAAAGCATTGTTTCCTCAAACTGCGGGCCAACAACATTTTTCAGCTGCGCCTAAAACCAATACTGGCGATGGTCTCAATATGGCTGAGGAAATAGGGGCCAAAATACGAGATGACCTAGATAACCCTGGTGCTTGGAGCCCTGTTTCACTGGTGCCGAGTAAGCAAGGTGCGATTCATTTTCCTCATCTAATTGAACGTGCAAAGCCCGGTATTATAGCGGTGCTTCCAAATGGGAGGCGCTTCACTAGCGAAGCGGATTCCTACCATGACTTTATGAAGGCTTTATTTGAGGCGACTCCAACAGGAGAGGAGCCCTATTGTTGGTTGCTTGCGGATCACCGAGCTCAACGTCGTTGGGGCTTAGGCTGGTCGCGACCTTTTCCATTTCCTACGTCTTTCTACGAGCGACAGGGCTACTTACATAAAGGGGAGACTTGGCACGCGCTAGCACAAAAGATTGGCGTGCCTAGCACTGCGTTAGTTCATACCGTTGATCGTTTTAACCGCGACGCGCAGTTAGGCCATGATCGCGATTTTGCTCGGGGAGCATCACCCTATAACGCTATTCAAGGGGACCCAGAGAATCGCCCCAACCCGTCTTTAGCCGCTCTAGAACAAGCCCCTTTTTATGCTGTGCGTATTGTTGCGGGTAGCTTGGGTACCTTTGCGGGTATTGCGACGAACGAGCAAGGGCAAGCACTTACTAATCATGGCAGTCCTATTTCCGGTTTATTCGCAGTAGGTAATGACATGTCTAGTGTGTTCGAAGGCAATTACCCCAGTGGTGGTATCACCCTAGGCCCTGCTATGACGTTTGGCTACATCATCGCTAACAACTTAAAAACACTGTCGGAAAAACCGGCCACAGATCTAAATTCATCAGAGGAAGAAAATCATGCAGTACTATGAAATCGTTACATTGAAAACTGTTATTTTTGGTGCAGGAAAAGCCGCGCCAGGTATTCAAGCTTTTCTGGAAGCACCTGAGGCAAAAGGGAAGTTGTTTGGTGCATGGTACTCAGACATTGGTGATTTGAACGAAGTTTATCTATTGCGAGGTTTTGAGACAGAGCAGGACATGCTGGCAGAGCGCAAACGCGCACGCCTGTCTGAGAACCCTTTCAACTGTGTTGAGCTGTTACTCGACTTAACCTTTGATAGCTATATTCCTTTAGATTTCATGCCGCCTATCGAAACAGGGGAATTTGGTCCTGTTTATGAAATTCGTACTTACCATACAACCTTAAATGGTTTGGCTCCTACGATTGAAAAGTGGCGCGATGCCGTGCCAAAGCGCACGGAGTATTCGAAGTTGACGATGGCGATGTATTCCATTGATGGCGGATCACGCTTTACACAAATTTGGCCTTACAGCTCAACTAATGAACGTGCTGAAGTACGCGCTAAAACCGTAGCAGAAGGCGTATGGCCGCCAAAAGGAGGTCCGGATTTCCTAACACCGAATATGACCTCGACAGTGGCGATGCCATTGCCTTTTTCTCCGCTGAAATAATGTGTAGGTAGTCAGAATGTCTTATCAATTTTCCTTAGCCTTTCTGACTGTGTTTGATGCGACTCCAAGTGAAGCCATCCAAATAGCCGCTGAAACGGGCTATTCTCATGTAGGCTTACGACTCTTGCCCTCAGGATCTGAGGGCCTTTTTCCTTTAATGACTGATGATCGAGTATTTAAGGAAACACTGGCCGCATTGCAAGACACAGGCATTCAAGTCGCTGACATTGAGATTGTTCGATTAGGCGAGCAGTTCCAAGTGTCTGATACATTAGCTTTTCTAGAGCGAGGGGCTCGGCTTGGTGCAAAAAATGTACTTGTTGCAGGCGATGACCCCGATGAAAGTCGTTTGACGGCATCGTTTGCTGCATTTTGTGAGGCGGCGGACTCGTTTGGCTTAACGGCGGATCTTGAGTTTATGCCATGGACACAAGTACCCGATATCGCGAAAGCAAATCGTGTAGTGAGTAACGCAGCACAAGCCAATGGCGGTGTATTGATTGACGCATTACACTACCATCGAGCGCATATGACCTTAGACGATATTGCGATAATTGACCCTAAGCGTATTCACTATGTTCAATTCTGCGATGCCTTGGCCGCATTCGATGATTCAACAGATGCTTTGATCCACGTTGCTCGTCAAGCACGTTTGGACCCTGGTGAAGGGGAAATTGATTTGGTGAGTTTATTCCAAGCGATTCCCAAGCATGCGATGTTGAGCATAGAAGTGCCTAACTTTGATAAAGCAAAATCGCTAACCTCCAAAGAACGTGCAGCAAACGCTCTTGCTGCAATGAAAGGCGTCATTGCTCAGGCAAGCAACAGCCCTTACTAACGAGTGATTTTGTTTCTTAAAAAGCGACCTTCGGGTCGCTTTTTTTGTCTCTGCGATTTGTGCAAGAAATATCGGTATCGCAGCAGCTATCGAGGAACAAGCGTGCAGATATAAAGCTATATATTGTTTATAGTAAGCAATGTATACAATAATCCATTTATACCATTATGGATCCCCTTATGAGTGTTAGAGAACTGAGCTTTTTATTAACGGACGTGAAGCGTTTGCTGCGCCGAGAGTATCTGAAAAGCGATTTACCCATCACCCCAATGCAAGCCCGTGCATTGGTTTATGTGTCGCGTTTTGAAGGTCTTCGCCAAAAGGCTCTGTCCGATATTTTAGAGATTCAACCGATTACCACTGCACGTTTGATTGATCAATTGAGTGACGAGGGACTGGTAGAACGCCGTCCAGATCCAACGGATCGCCGCGCTCATTGTCTTTATTTAACCGATCAGGCACAGGCGCTTTTAGATGATATTGGCGTTGTGGTTGAAGACGTCAATCGAAAGGCTGTTGCAGGATTAAGTGCGGATGAAATCGACCAATTACTGCATTTGTTAAAAGTGATGCATAGCAACCTTAGCCAAGACTAATGCCATGGCGTCACTTTCGAGAGGACATTAAAGAATGAGTGAAACCAATACCCCTGCCGTAGAACCTAAGCAAGTCACCCAGCGAAACAAACGCCGTTTGCTGTTGTTTGTTGTGCCGGTAGTTGCTGTGGCGGCTTCGGCATATGTTTACTTGCATGGCGGTCGCTATGTCGAAACGGACAATGCTTTTGTGAAAAACGATAAGACGATGATCACAGCAGAAGTCTCCGGATCGATTCAGACCTTGGCGGTAAAAGAAAACCAAGCCGTTGAGAAAGGGGCGTTGTTGTTTGCGATTGATCCTGTGCCTTATCAAACTGCCGTGGCACAAGCTCAGGCGCAGTTGGAGCAGGTGCGCATTGAGCTATTGTCCCAGCAGGCGGCCTATGAAGAGAAAGAAGCTGAAATCACGTTGGCGCAGAGCACTTTTGCCTACAACCAGCGTGATGAAAAGCGTCAGGCTGACTTGTTAAAACAGCATTATATTTCCGATTCACAGTACGATGCGTCCACTCAGACAACGAAAACTAGTCGTTTACAAATTGATGCGTTAGAAAAGGATTTGCGTCGTTTGCGTGAAGTGTTGGGTGGCGATGCCTCACGTCCAGTGACGGAGCACCCAAGTTATCAAGCAGCGCTGGCACAGCTGGAACAAGCAAAGTTGAATCTTTCCCATGTACAGGTTTATGCACCGGCAAACGGAATCGTTACCAATGTGCCGACGTCCGGTGAATACATAACGACAGGTGCTAGTGCGATGGTCTTGGTTGCTAACCAAAATCCATGGATTGAAGCCAATTTCACTGAAAAAGACATGACTTATATGAAACCAGGACAAAAGGTTGAAGTCGAAGTGGACGCATACCCTGGTGTGACTTGGAAGGGAACCGTTGAAAGCATTAGCCCTGCGACAGGCTCTGAGTTTTCGGTGATCCCAGCTGAAAATGCGACCGGTAATTGGGTGAAAGTGACGCAGCGTGTTCCGGTACGCATTCATATCGATGCTAATGATAATGAACAAGTGTTACGAGCAGGATTAAGTACACTAGTTACCGTTGATACAGAGCATCAAACCAGCTTACTTGGCGTGAAGCTTTAAGGTCGGTGTGGCATGACCCTCACTCAATCAAAACGCGCGGGAGATCAATCTTTTCAGCGCATCATGGTCACCGTATCGGTCATGCTTGCCACCATTATGCAAGCATTGGATACGACGATTGCCAACGTCGCTCTGCCGCATATGCAAGGCGCGATGGGGGCGACACAGGACCAAATTTCTTGGGTATTAACTTCTTATATCGTTGCTGCAGCGATTTGTATGCCTTTGACTGGGTTTTTATCCGCCCGCTTTGGTCGTAAGCGATTATTTCTGTGGTCAGTTGTTGGCTTTACCGTGACATCAGTATTGTGTGGTATGGCTCAATCCCTGAATCAGATCATCCTCTTTCGTCTGTTACAGGGCGTGTTTGGCGCAAGTTTAGTACCGCTCTCCCAGGCCATTCTGTTAGACAGTTACCCTAAAGAAAAGCATGGTTCAGCGATGGCCATGTGGGGTGTAGGTGTTATGGTCGGTCCTATTCTTGGTCCCTTTTTAGGGGGCTTGTTGACGGAGTACTACAGCTGGCGTTGGGTATTTTACATCAATGTGCCGTTTGGTATTTTGGCTTGGTTAGGCATCACGAGCTTTGTTAAAGAAACGGATCTCAACCGCCAACGTAAGTTCGATTTTTACGGTTTTTTACTGCTGGCACTTGGCATTGGTGCGTTACAGATGATGCTGGATCGTGGGGAAACTTTAGACTGGTTCAGTAGCTTAGAAGTCATCATTGAAGCGGGCTTGGCGGTCTTGTGCTTGTATATGTTTGTGGTGCACATTAATACCCACAGCAGTCCTTTCATTGAAACCGCCCTGTTCCGTGATCGTAATTTTTCGGTAGGTCTCGTGTTCATCTTTATCGTCGGCATTATTTTGCTGGCAACCATGGCGCTATTACCGCCATTTATGCAAAACCTGATGGGCTATCAAGTGGTTGATGTCGGGATGATTTTAGCCCCTCGCGGTTTTGGAACCATGGCAATGATGATCCTAGTGGGCAAACTATCGGAGAAAGTCGATCCGAGATTGTTTATCTTCGTTGGACTGCTGTTGATCATTTCATCGATGTGGGAGATGACACAGTTTACCTTGGATACGACTGCTGCGGATATTGTCAGAACGGGCGTTGTGCAAGGTGCTGGATTAGGGCTGATTTTTGTGCCGCTTTCGACAATTTCCTTTTCGACTTTAGCGCCGCATTTGCGAACCGAAGCGTCATCGTTATTCAGTTTGTTGCGAAATATCGGCAGTAGTATTGGTATTTCTATAGTCGCCACTTATCTGACCCAGCATACGCAGATTAACCACGCGATTTTTGCCGAATCCATCAACCCGTTTAACATGGGATTGCATCTGGCCGAGCAGGCGGGGGCTTACTCTACACAGTCTGTAGCAGGATTGGCTGCTTTGAATCAAATGGTCAGTGCTCAAGCAGCCACCATGGCTTACCTGCAGGACTTTCGTTTGATGATGTGGGTGACGGTTGCTGCGCTACCGTTGGTGTTTGCTTTAGGGCGGCCACAGCCTAAAACCACGAGCGCGTAAACGACTGAGGCAATAAAACCTTGTTTAGGTGGTGTCACCCTGATCAAGGTTCTAGGTTTTTTTGTTGGTTTTCTCTACAATGTGGTCACGTTTAGTTTCGGTCTGATTATGCCAATTTCGTTACTTGCACGATTACGTCAATACGGACGCTGGGTATTATTTGCTTGGTGTGTGTCGTTGCTTGGCCCTCTTGTGGTGCCAACTCAGCCTGTCGTGCAAAACGATTACGTGGTATTGCGTGTTTGTAGTTTGATGAACGGTGTCCAGTTTATCAAAGTACCCCTTTCTGAGTTTTCTGACACCCAAGTTAAGGATCACATTGGCCAGTTACACGCCAGTTGTAAGTGTGGCTTAAATGTCGATCATTTATCGATTTTAGGGGCAGATTACTCCGTTGCAGCGACGCCTTTTGTGCCTGTGCGCTGGAGCGAACCCTATAGTGGGCACGTTATTGCGACTTTCGATGCTCATTATGACCCGAGAGCCCCACCATTCTTTTATAGCTGAATTAGTTGTTAACCAATAACCCACTATAAGAGAATGTATTATGTCTTCACGTTTTTTAACGACTGTCGCGACAGTTGCCACCCTTTGTGCATCAAACCTTGCTTTAGCAAGTGATATCCAACTGAGCAATCCTGCGGTGCGTGCTATGCCACCAGGCGCGCCGGCGAGCGGAGCCTACGTCACATTGATGAACCACTCCAAACACGAGCGTTACTTGATCGGAGCAGAAAGCGATGTGGCAGATGCTGTAGAAGTGCACTTGAGTGAAATGCAGGGTGACACCATGAAAATGTACCAGGTTGAACAAGTGCAAGTACCTGCTCATGGTCAAGCTCAACTAAAGCCTGGTAGCTACCATATTATGCTCGTAGGGTTGAAAAAAACGTTAAAGGCTGGCGATCAAGTGAACTTTACTTTGATTATGAAAAATGGCGAGCGTTTACCAATGACAGCGCCAGTACTGTCACCAGAAGAGATGGCGCAATATATGCCAGCCGGCATGAAAATGAAGTCGATGGATCACTCTAAAATGAATCATGGCGAGCATAAGCATTTAATGGAAGATGGTCACTCTGACCATTAATAGCCCTACCCTAGGCTAGACGTCTCCTCTGCGTCTAGCCAGCCCCCCTTGCACAGGTTATGATCACGGCTCTTTGAATTGCTCTCACCTTAAAAGGAGTGCTTATGAATCGTCATTTTATCCTAGGTTATGGCAGTCTGATCAGTTCGACTAGCCGTGCAAAAACTGGTGAAACCGGCCAAGTATGGCCTGTTAAACTGAAGGGATATGAGCGAACCTGGTCGGTCATGTCTCAAGCACTAGGTATGAGCTCTGTGGCGGTCATCCAAGCCCCTGATAAAGCCTGTAATGGGGTATTAATTGAGGTGGAAGAAGACCAATTCCCTCTATTTGATGAGCGTGAACATGGTTATGAGCGCTCACAAGTATCACGAGATCAGCTACATCCATACCATGAGGAAGAGCTGCCAGAAGGCACCTATTGGGTCTATCATACCGACGAAGTGGTGGCACCTTGCCAGCATTACCCTATTGTTTTGAGTTATGTCGATGTGATCTTAGCTGGGTGTTTAGAGCATGGGGATCACTTTTTACATGATTTCCTCTCACTCACTCGGGGATGGCGTGCCCCTCTGGTCAACGATCGACGTGCTCCGGTGTACCCACGAGCACAAACTGAATTATCGACAGAGCGCTTTAGTCATTTACTGGCGCCTGTTTCCACTTTGACTTTAAATGAGTTAGCTATCACTTATGACGCTTAATCCCCCCAGCTTATTGCTGGCGCGCAACGAGGCGCAGTTTACGGGCAACGTACTGTTTGCCAACCCAGAAGACACTTACGCACAGACGCTGATGTCACAAGCGAATATTTATACTTGGTGTCAATCTAAAGCGGTGGACGAGCAATTGGCTCGTGTTGGCCTGCCGGACGAGCAACGTCATTTTGGGGCAGAGTGGGGTGCTGGGCGAGTAGAAGCGTTCGACCATGTCATCATCTATCAGCCAAAGGCGAAAGAGTTACTAGATTACCTGCTTGCAGCTACCTTGCCACACCTAAAACAAGGTGGACAGCTTTGGTTGGTAGGAGATAACAAAAGTGGTGTGAAATCGTCCGTGAAGCGTTTAACAGCACCACTGGAAGAGGTGGGTAAGGTCGACAGTGCTAAACACTGCTTGCTGTTTAACGGCTATCTTCGTGGTGAGGCGAAGCCATTTGCGTTAAACGATTGGATCACCCGTTGGCAAGAAGACGTTGCAGGTCAGAGCTTTACCCTGTGCAGCATCCCAGGAGTTTTTGGTCATGGTAAGCTGGATAAAGGCACAGCTCTGTTACTAGAGCAATTGGAACAGCATCGCTTTATGAGTGATGTGGCCAATGCCCGTTTACTGGATTTTGGTTGTGGGGATGGCGTCATCAGTATGTGGTTGCATAAACGTACCGGGGCGAACATCAGCGCTTTGGATGACTCTGCTTTGGCACTTAAAGCGACCGAGCTGACCTTTGCTGCCAATGACGCCAGCGAAGCCCTGACGTTGGTGCCTTCTAATGGTTTATCTGAGGTGAAAGGCCGCTTTAACTATGTGATCACGAATCCACCATTCCATACAGGAATTAATACCGATTACTCCATTGCTGAGCGCTTCTTTATCGATGTGAAGAAACATCTAACCTTGAACGGCGAACTATTTGTCGTGGCTAATGACTTTCTGCGTTACCCACCTTTGATTGATGCGGCATTGGGTAAACATCAAACGCTTACCAAAGGTCGTGGATTCGCGGTCTATCATGCTCGCCAGCAGAAGCCATAAGTGTTGTTGCTGGTCAGAGCCTTTAACTCGCCGCTTTAGTCATTAAAAATGGCTTTATTGTTATTGAAGCTCAGCAATACCATCTGATTGACTATTTTGATCATGAGCTATTGTGGAGTCTGGCGTGTTTTTTATGGGGCAGGATATATAAAAGCAAATGTTTTCAATAAGTTAAGCTTCTCTTGCTTAATGAATATCGCCCCATAATAGTCCTTCTTTTTATCTGATGGCTAATCGTCATTTTTTGATGGTTTTCCATCAGACTTTTCCTTGCTGTGTTCATTTAATGGACATAATCTGAATTTAAGCCAACACGCTTCGTCGACAGATTGGCACATAAAATCACAAGAGGACTTAAAAAATGCGTAAATTTATACACTCATCTATGAAGTTGGCGACAACACTTGCTGTTGGCCTTTCACTCCAAGCAAATGCTCAAACCCTTGAATGGACGACTGGTCAGCTGGGTGGTGGTTGGTATGGTATGGGGGCGGGTCTATCGAATTTAGTGATGGAAAATAGTGATCTAGTTTTTAAAGTCGTCCCTGGCGGTGGTAAAGATAATCCTTCTAAGATTCAAGCTGGTATTAGTCAAGTAGGTATGGGTCTAGACTTCCTATCTTACGCAGCTCTTAAAGGTACAGATCCATATACTTACGAACATGACAAGATTCGTACTATTGGACAAGGCTGGTCTGACAACATTTTCCATTTCATTGGTCCAAAAGACTACACAGGCAACCTAGAGACTGCCTTAAAAGATGATGGCCTTCGTATTGGGGTTAATAAAATGGGCTCATCAGATGAGCTAACGTTTGCTCGCATCATGGCGCATTACGGCACCTCATACGATGATATTCGAAGCCGAGGTGGTAAGGTGATTAATGGAAATTACAGTGACCTGAATTCGGCCTTCAAGGACGGGCAGATTGACTTTATTTTCAATGCTCAAGGGGTGCCTGGCTCTTCTGTTATTGAGCTGGCTAATTCACGTCGTGAGATCAAATTGGTGGATTTCCCTGACGAAGTCATTGACTTCTTGAGTACGACGTATGGTTATGGCAAAGGCAGCATCGCTGATGGCGTTTATAGTTCAGAAATTCAAGATGGCGTAAAGAAAACACCAATCATGGGAACCATTATGTTGGTCTCTGAGGATCTGAGCGATGAGACTGTCTACACTCTAACAAAGACCTTGGTTGAAAATACGGATAAGTTCGGTGCTATTCATAACTCCTTAACAGGGTTTGATCCAGCTACAGCTTGGCAGACCTCTGTGCCTCTTCATCCTGGAGCAGAAAAACTCTACAAAGAACTTGGATACATGAAGTAATCGCTAGATTGTGTTGGCAGTAAATCGAGTGCCAACAAGGTTTTTGGGATTATGGTAAGGCCTACCAGTTGGATTGGCTTTATCTACTGGTAGGTTGTTCGACCCGCGACATAACAGGTTCTTTCATGAGAAATTTATCAGGCGTACAAGGTGCCGTGATCGGTGCTTGGGCTGCTGCTGCCACAGCGTTACATATTTATTATGCAGCCTTTGGTTGGCCCGAACCATTGACCATTCGAGCCCTTCATTTCACACTTTTTCTTCCTTTAGTTTTTTTATTATTTCCAGCAAGGAAAGACCATTACACGGATGCGCCATCGTTAATGGATTGGGGGTTAGCCTTCTTAAGCTTACTACCAAATCTATATATCTATTTAAATGCTCAGAGCGTATATATGCGCTCCGAGTATCTGACCCCTTTGACAGATCTTCAGTATGCTCTTGGGGTGCTGATTGTTGTTTTGATTTTAGAAGGTGTTAGACGAGCCTTAACCCCGATTTTAGCCGTCTTGACCGCAATGGTAATTGGCTACATGTTTGTAGCGCACTATCTACCGAGTATGTGGTATTACCGCAATATGCCCGTCAGTCAAATAGTTGAAACCATGTTTCTAATTTCAGGGCGCGGTATTTATGGGCCGTTAATGGGGATCTCAGCAACGCTTGTTACCGTGTTTATTACTTTTGGTGCGTTTGTTCGTATCAGTGGAACTGGACGACTATTTTCTAATCTAGGTGAGGCTATCGCTGGGAAGTACTCGGGTGGTCCCGCTAAGGTAGCGGTCATCAGTTCTGGTTTATTTGGCACAATGAGTGGCTCAGCTGTATCAAATGTAGCCTCTACCGGTGTTGTGACCATTCCGTTGATGAAGCGTCTTGGCTATCGTGGCAGCTTTGCTGGCGGAATAGAAACCGCTGCCAGTGTGGGTGGGGCTATTATGCCACCTGTGATGGGAGCAGCCTCCTTCTTAATGGCGGAAGTGACGGGGGTTCCTTATCGAGACATCATCATCGCCGCGTCATTAGGTGCTGTGCTCTATTACGCAACGATTTTGCTAATGGTGCACTTGGAAGCAAAGCGCCTGCGCCTTCAAGGAATGCCTATCGATAAAATCCCATCGTGGCGCATTATCGGTCAAGATGCTCATTTGCTAATTCCCTTGATTACGGTTTTTGTGATGCTGATGAGTGGCTTTTCACCACGTCTATCCGCCATCAGTGCAATCGGAGTATGCATTGTTACGTCATGGTTCAAGGCAGAAACACGTATGGGACCGCGACAAGTTTATGAAGCCTTGGCTGAGGCTGGCAAATTAATTTGTATTGTCGCAGTGGCAATCGCTGCCGCTGGGATCATTGTTGCAGGCTTAACAACTACAGGACTGGTCATTGCTATTAGTTCGATTATTCATGACGCTTCCGGTGGCCAACTCTGGTTAGCATGTGTGATGGTGGCGCTGGTTAGTCTCTTCTTGGGTATGGGGGTGCCAGTCACACCAGCCTACTTAATTGTATCCGTCATTGGAGTACCGATTTTAGTCGATTTGGGAGCGCCTTTATTGGGTGCACACTTATTCGTGTTCTATTTCGCTATTCTTGCGGATGCGACCCCTCCTGTGTCCGTTGCCTCATTCACTGCCGCTGTCATTGCTAAATCGAATGCAATGCGAACTGGCTATGAAGCGTGGAAATTGGCCATTGGTGGTTTAATTGTTGCGTTCAGCTTTGTGTTTGTGCCGGCCTTTATGTGGCAAGGCACATTGCTAGAGACCTTGATGATCACTTTCATCAACTTGGTTGCGGTCACCATGATAAGCATTGCCTCGATTGGTTACTTCATGTCGCCTGTGTCTGCTTTAGGAAGGGGAATTGCTTTGATTCTGGGAATCACTGTTGGATTCAGTGTCACCTTGTCTTTAGAGCTACGTTTTCTTTTGTCTTTGTTAATTATTGGGGCTGTTTTGATTGCAGGGCTTCGTGCTCGAAGTCAAGCGATGCCTCAAGTATCCAGTCGTTAATGATTCAATGTATTCGCTTAATAAAAGGCTTGTTAAATTATGAATTCACTTGCACATGCAAACCCAGTTGGAAGTTTACTCGCTTCTGAAACTATCAATGCGACGAAAATGACCTTATGGCTGATAGAAAATAAATTAGCGATGAAACGTTCTCAGGGAATTGGTTCGATCGAAAATACTAACAAGCGTATTGTGATTCGAATTGATACGGATGCGGGCATCTCGGGTTATGGGGAAGCCGCGCCATGGCCTGTGTTTTCTGGGACAACTGAAAATACTTGGAATACGTTATCAAACTACTTTTGGCCGCTTTTAAAGGGGCAGAATGTGTTTGATATTCCGAAAACAATAAAGCGTCTTAAGCAAACCGTTGTGGGTAACTCGGAAGCTAGAGCGGCCATTGAAATGGCGCTTTACGATATCGTAGGAAAGGCTTCAGGCCTGCCAATTTATCAATTACTGGGCGGCAAAGTGCGTGATAGCATCCCATTTAGCTTCTCGTTGGCAAACCCTGATTTAGAAGCTGATCTTCGTTTGGCTAAATCTATGTACGAAGAGGGAAGTCGAATTTTCAAGATCAAAACAGGCTTTGTGCCGGATCACCGGGATGATGTGAAAAGAGTCGCTAAGATTCGCAGTACCTTGCCTGACGATGTGGATCTTCGTATCGATTACAATCAAGGCCTTCAAGCATTCGGTGCAGTTGCCAAACTGAAAGAAATGGAACAGTTTGGCTTAACGTTTATTGAGCAACCACTAAAAGCAACAGATTTAGAGGGTATGGCCGAGTTAACTCGTCGCATAGATACGCCTATTTTAGCAGATGAAAGTGTTTTTGATCCCTATGCGGCGATGACGGGGGTTCAAAAGCGTATAGGCGATGCGTTTAGCATAAAAATCATGAAATCAGGCGGTTTTGTGGATGCTCAAAAGATCGCGGCCATTGCCGAGATTGCCAATATCCCTTGTTATGGTGGTACGTTATTTGAAGGAGCTATCGCATTAAATGCGGGAGCTCATTTAATTGCCGCCACGGAAAATATCTCGCTAGGGTGTGAGTTTTATATGCCGAAGTACGTGTTCTCTCCTGAAGAGCTGGAAGCTGAGGTAAATATTGTTAACGGGACTGTCATTCCCCCATCTGGAGCTGGCTTAGGGTTAGCGATTGATGAAGACGTTTTAGGGCGGACGGCCGTCAATACGATGTCCCTATAAGTCATTTAAGGATCGACCTTGGAAAACCTTCTTCGCAAAACCGAAGGAGGTTTTTTGGGTGGCTAAGGCCAGTTTTCTGGCAGTCGCTCTTGCATATAGATTTCAAGAAATTTGTTACGTTTATTTTTGCTACTTGGTATTCGTGAATGATGTTCAAGTAGAGTATCTACAGCTGCTTGTGCGCAGTATTCTGGTTCGTGATCAATCACAGCATCTAGAACGCCTTCTATCAGCATCTCGCGAGAGTTAAGAGTCAGGCCATGAGAAATAAAGATCGTATCTTTGAAATCATAGGTGGTCTTGAGTTCGCTAACGAGGTCTGCATTCCATTGAGATATATTATAAATCCCTAAAAACGGAGCATGGGCATTCATATAGCTGGCAAGGGATTGAATATTCTTTTGATGGTTTTCTTTACCTTCCTTACATTGAAGGATATGCCGTGTCGAAAGTTTTGGGTACTTGGATGAAATCACCTGACGGAATCCTGTCTCTCTTTCTGCATGAGCCAAGTAGCTTGGGTTACCACTGAGAATCAAAATATCGCCATTTTCATTTGGTGCAAAGCGGGCCATCATATCGGCTGCTAAGCGCCCAGCTTTTCGGTTATCTTCGCCAATGTATTGAGAGCGACCGCAGTTGGGTAGATCAGAAATGATGGTCACAAGCGGCATTTGCTGAGCCAGCTCTTGCAGAGCATCATTGATAAAGGGGTGGTCATAGGCAACGATAATGGCGCCATCAAACCCACCTCGAATACTTTGAATGCGTGAACGAATCACTTCTGGTGTCTGACTTGGGAAGTAGAGGAAGTTACAGGTGAACTGATCAATACTGCGTATCTTTTGATATTCATCGATTGCATCATAAATTCGTTTGTAGAAAAAACGTTCAGGGTGATGCATCAGTACCGCAAATCGTAGAGGTTTTAGGGGAACAAGCTGTAGGTTTCGGTCAATATTGAGCTCTTTAGCAGCTTTTAAAACGGATGCTTCTTTAGCAGGTCGAACGCCTCCTCTACCATTTAACACCCTATCGACCGTGGCTTCGCTGACGCCTGCGAGTTCGGCGACCTGCTTCAGATTAGGCTTAGCTCGTGTGGCCATATGCAGAGATCTCCTTACATAAAAGTATTCAATAAGAGTGCGTTAAGCGGTCAGCGTTAATAAAGCGCTTGGATAATGCAAGTAGGATATCGTTCGCCAGTCTTACAGAATGCATCGTGGCTAGGATTTTATAATAGTGCGATTAAAAAGCCTCAGTAAAGCATTATAAAACAGACTCTTACTGAGGCATTGGTCAGCTATCCTAGGAAAGCCGTTACTGGCACTTCGCTGTCTTCAAGTCGACGCGTATATATGTCTACCAATGTTGGTCCATCTGTTGCGAAGGCTTCAGCCAGCGTTTCTGCTAAGTTATTAGGATCCTTTACTGTCCAAGATTTCAATCCATAGGCTTCTGCAACTTTGGCATGATCCGTAGTCGAGAACTCGGTAGAAAAGTAGCGTTTGCCAAACGAACGGTCTTGCCCTGCTCGGATCCAGCCAAAGCTAGAATTGTTCAATACAATCAAGGTAACCGGTAAGTTGTAGCGGACAATGGTTTCGAGTTCCCCTGATGAGAAGCCAAAGCTACCATCTCCCATAATGCCTACGACTTTACGGCCTGTGTTGGCGAAGTGCGCGCCGACCACCCCTGGTAACGCAAAGCCTAAACCACCATGGAAACGATGGAAGATAAATGAGCGACCAGAACGTTGTGTTTCAAAAAATGCACATAAGAAAGGGGTTGGAGTGCCAGGGTCTGAGACAACGATCGCATCATCTGGTAATGACTTCTGTAATTCTGTTACAAAGCGTTCACCGTAAATAGGCATGGCATTCGATTGGGAGTAGCGGTCGAAGCGCTCTTTCTTTTGAGCTTTTGCTCTGATGGCAGCTTTAAGTCCCCATTCAGATATACGACTTGGCATATTGCTGCTTATGAGCTGTTTATGGAGAGCATTTAGTGTTTCTTTTGCATCCCCGACTAGGGATACATCGGTTAGATAGTTCGCGCCAATGGATTTAGGGTCGATATCTATATGTAAAATCTTCTTTTCACCATTGTGTGGATTAGTGCGCTTTTCACTGGTGACTGAGCCAACGCGACAACCAATGTAGATAAGAGTATCTGCTTCTCGTAAGACGTCACGAGTGCCAGCGGTAGAACCATTTGTGCCGATGGTGCCGATGGTGAGTGGATGTGTTTCGGTAACCGTACCTTTTGCTGAAATAGTGGTCCCAATGGGAGCACCTAGGAACTCAGCGAAAGCGATTAGCTCTTCTACTGCACTGGAATGCATCACTCCGCCGCCGCAAATAATTGCGGTCTTTTGAGCCTCTTTTAATAGACTAATAGCTTTAGATAAATCACCCTCTGTAGGAACTGTCCTGCGACAAGGAAACTGTCCGAAGTCTACATCCCCCCAAATTTCATTTTCGTCCAGCTCGCCTTTTAACACGTCGTAAGGAAGGCCAATATGGGCCGCACCGGGCGTGCCGGATGTCATGGCATTGAATGCAGCTCGCATGGCAGTCGGGACGACTTCTGGGGTTTCTACAACCCGAGTGTATTTTGTAAAAGGGCCGAATAGGGCTTCTTGATCACATTCTGTTAAAACGAAGCGATCACGCCCTACGACAGGGATGTCAGAAGTAATCGCGAGAACTGGAATGGTAGTGCCATTAGCTTCCGCAATACCTGGAACCATATAGGTTGCACCAGCACCACTAGGGCCTTCTACGACCCCCACACGATTAGTTAAACGAGCATAGACATCTGCCATATACCCCGCAGAGCGTTCGTCTCTGGTGAGGATGTGAGTGATACCATGCTCTAACTTATTTAAGCTGTCATAGAACGGTAGGCTAGTATCTCCACACACGCCAAAAATATGCTTTACCCCCATTTTATCCAGCATTTTTACCATCGCGTCGGCACCCGTGATTTTCTTCGTTTGTTCAGACATTGTTCGCTCCCAAAACTGAGTTTTTTTATCAATAAAATGAAGCGGCTGCATTACGGCTTCTCAGGGTGTGTGGCACTAATAATCCCTCTGAGGCCAAATAAGTTGGCACGCTTGTTGATCGCTTGTTATTCAGTGTCCTATGCAAAGCGGCCGAATATAACTGTGCAAAATGTCGGATTTTTTTATATAGCCGGCAAGATGAAGGTATGAAAATGACAAAGTGGTTTAAGAATGAGTTGGATCGAAAATTGGTGGCACTGTTACAGGTTAATGCGAGGGAATCGACTAGTAGCCTAGCGAAAAAGCTTGGAGTTGCTCGCTCAACAGTACATGAAAGGATTCTCCGACTTGAGAAAACCGGAGTTATCACGGGGTATTCCGCGGTATTGAGCCGAAACCCTTCAGAAGGGAATGTGCAAGCTATGGTGATGCTAGAGGTGGAGCAAAAGCGTGGTAAACAAGTCGTCGCGAGGTTAAACAGTTTTCCAGCCGTTAAAGTTTGTTTGGCGATCAATGGTAATTACGATTATTTCTTGAGCATTGAGCAGCCAACCTTAGAAGAGCTAGATGAGTTACTGGACCAAATTGGTGATATCCCTGGTGTCGAACGTTCAACATCTTCGATCGTATTGAGTAGAAAGTTCGACCGTCGATACAAAGAAGTGCTAGAGATGGTTCGCAGTCAGATTGATGAAGTCGAAAATGGCTAAAGTGATGTAGAAAAAGCCACTTTTGATGGGAATCCGGCAATTTGATGGGGGTAGCCAGGCGTCAAACTGGGTAGATTGAATGCTATTAAGCATCATCTCGATTCAGTATCTACTGACATCTGAGTATTCGAAAAGCGATGAATCCAGTGTTAGAGATGCACCTAGAAGATTAAGTTCTGACGTTTTATCTGAGGTATTTGAATGACCAGTGTATATGTAGTGGGCAGTGGCATTGTGGGGGTAAGTTGTGCCCTAAATTTGCAGGAGAAAGGATTCGATGTAACGTTACTTGATCGCTCAAGTGACGTGAAAGAGACCTCTTTTGGTAACGCGGGCGTCATTGCAAGAAGCTCAGCCTTTTTGATGAATAACAAAAATCTAATTCCAAATCTGCGAAAATATATCTTTAATCAAAGTTTAGCGGTTCGGTTGGATTATTCGTATTTGATTAAGAATGCCAACTGGGCATCACGCTTTTTGTATCAGTCTTTATCACATCATTCTGAAAAGAACATTCGCTCACTTGATGCTTTGATTTCTCATGCAGTGCCCGAACATAAAAAGTGGCTTGAAAAAAGTGGCCAGCTAGGCCGATTGAAGGAGCTGGGTTGGCTAAAACTTTTTCGCACTGAGCAAGGGGTTCAGGGAACTGTATATGAGCAGTCCATTTATCGTGAGTTGGGGATAAATATACAGATACTGACTCAAGATGACATTGCATCATTAGAACCTGCTTTAAAACCTATTTATAAAAGTGGCTTACATATCAAAGATACTGCCTCCGTTGATCACCCTGGTGAGGTGACTCAGCATTATATTGATCTTTTTCTTTCACTCGGTGGTAAGCAAGTAATCGATAACGTTTCGAAGATTACTCGTTCAAATGGTGTATTAGTGCTTCATGGCAATAATAAGGAATATCAGGCAGATCGACTTGTACTAGCGGCTGGGCCTTGGTCAAATGATCTTCTTAAAGGTTTCGCAAAACCTTTGCCCATGTGCTTTGAACGAGGCTATCACCAGCATTTTGATGTTCCAAAGGGGACGACGTTAGAGCGTCCCTTCTTGGACGCAGATAAGTCGTTTGTTGTAGCTCATACGACGCAAGGTTATCGAGTCACTTGTGGTTCTGAATTGAAAGATAAAGATGCCCCAAATTCACCAGACCAATTACAAGCCGTTGTTCCGTTTGCAAAGCAAGCTTTGAATATGGGGAATGTCATAGGAAGTTCGATTTGGAAGGGAAATCGTCCTACGCTACCTGACTCATTGCCAGCGATTGGCCCATGCCCCGATCAAGAGAATGTGTGGTTGGCTTTTGGCCATCAACATGTGGGTTTCAGTACTGGGCCCATAACCGGACGTTTGATTGCAGAAATGGTGGTGGGAGAGCCAACGCTCATTGATGCGACACCGTTTCTGCCCAATCGTTTTTAAAGGATGCTCACATGCGTTTGCCGACGTTTAAACTGAATCAGCTTAATAATAAAGTGCTATCTGGGTTCGGTGTAGCTATGGCAGGTGCTGTGTTTTTGCTGGCTCTTATTCCGGGGTTAAGCAGCCTATCCATTGTATCTGCTTTGATATATTGGCTCGTTTGTATCGCTGCTTGGCCGCGTATTAATGAGCGTAATAAGCGTCAGATAGTCTTATTGCTTGGGGTTGGCTTGGTTGCTCTATTCTTCGCTCTGCAAACAGAGGTGACGATTCCGTTCGTACATTTGCTAGAGGGGAATTTAGGTATTGTGGCGATGTTAACGGGGGTTTCCTTTTTAGGTTTATTGCCAGACAACACAAAACAGCAGGCACCTATTACTGGCACAAAAGGGGTCATAAGTACTTGGGCAAGTGTTCAACTGCTTGGTGCTGTGATTAATATGTCGGCCGTGTTTGTGGTAGGCGATAAACTTCAGCGATTATCTCAAAACATGAGCTCGGAGCAGCTAGCTATTCTGACACGAGCCCTGACAAGTGCTGGTTGGTGGTCGCCATTCTTTGCGTCCGTTGCCGTCGCACTATCTATCGCACCGAATGCTGCATTTCACCACCTAGCTATGATAGGGGTGCCTATTGCTTTAATGGCTTGTGCCTTGTCTTGCTGGGAGTTTAAACGAAAGGGAGTGACCGCCCACTTTGTGGGATTTCCAATTTCTCTACAATCATTATTGTTTCCTGTGGTGCTGGCCGTGCTGGTACTCATTTTTCACTACTATGTCATGCCAGATATAGCGATACTGGCCATTGTGACACTGCTCAGCCCCGTTTCAGTAGTGACTCTATTGATGCTTAAATCTGGTCCGCGTCATTCAAGGCAGCGTCTAAGAGACCATGCAAATTTTCGCTTAGCGAACATGTCTAATGAGTTATCGTTATTCTTAGCTGCGGGCTTCTTAACCACGACGGTGGGCTTGGCGTTGAAGGGGTGGCTCGGTTCAGAGTGGTCTTTATTTGAACACTTTGGCGCTTTTGAAGCGTATCTATGCTATTTAGCAATTTGTGGTATCGCACTATTAGGTTTGCATCCTATCGTTGGCATTTCCCTTATGAGTTCTTTTGTACCGTACACAGAGGTTAATAACACATTACTGGCGTTTGTTTCGTTGTGTTCTTGGGCGGTTGGTACTTCCATTAGTCCGCTTTCTGGAATAAATTTGTCGATTTCGGGAAAATACGGGGTCGATAACTATCAATTAGCGAAATATAATTGGTTTTATGGCGCGTTGATGTCAGTCTTAGTAGCGGCTGCATTGTTTGTTTTAAGTTCTATATTTCCAGCATCTTAAATAGAATGTGAAGTGGAAAAATTTCCCACTTAGGCGTACACTTTTTATAAATTAATTCCAGTATTGAGCGCATATGCCTGACTCCTCTCTTCAATCCAACAAAACATTTCTTTCCGCTTTGAAAAAGGTTTTGTCCTCCTTGGTGCATTTAGTTGTTCGCTTTGGCATGACGTATCCTGAATTTTTAGAATTGCTCAAACGAGTTTATGTGGAAGAAGTTCGACAAGAGTTAGCGAGAAAAAATGAAAAAGTGACGCTAAGCAGGATTAGCGTAGTGAGTGGTGTTCACCGTAAAGATGTGAAACGGTTCATAGAAGAACAAGATGAAGATTCCATTCCAGAAAAGGTTTCCTTGACGGCGCGCTTGGTCAGTCTATGGTTGGGGGATAGCCGATTTTTAGATGATCACGGTGAACCAAAAGTTTTGCCTCGACAAGGCTCAAACTCATTTGAAGAGCTGGTTAGTAGCGTCAGCAAAGACGTCAGAGCAAGAACCATATTGGATGAGTGGCGTGAGAGGGGGTTAGTTGAAGAGTTAGAGAGCGGTTTTGCATTAAACCAATCTGCACTATACCCAACCGATGACCTTGCCACAAAAATTGCCTTTTTCGCGAGAAATACGTCAAACCATATTGCGGCCTGTGATCACAACCTGCAAGGGAGTGGTGACCTTTACCCGGAGCGTTCTGTTTATTACAACCAACTTTCGAAAGAGTCTGTTGATGAGCTGCAGGCCTATATTAGTCAGGCCAGCCAAGAACTGTTGGTGGGTGTGAATAAGAAAGCTCAGCAGTTAGCGGAGCATGATGATGCCAATGGTGGCGGCCAACATCGTTTTATATTAGGGACATACTTTTATCGAGAGCAGGAGCAGAGCGATGCTTAGGTGGCTTAGCTTATTAATCGCATGTGTTTCACTTGTTATCTGGGCCGGTGAAGATCGCGGTATGGGTGGAACAGGGAAATATGCGGATGAAGAGCGAGGTCTGGGGGGTACAGGCGTAATAGGTACCATTTCCGAATTCGGCAGCATATGGGTGAATGGCTTAGAGATTGAGTTAGATGACAGCACCTTAATTACTATTGATGGGGCATCGGCTAAGGAAGGCGACCTTCGTTTGGGACAACAAGTTGCTGTGTTAGCCACTCAAAAGGATGGTCAATGGTGGGCGCAATCCATCAAAGTTCAGCATGCTCTCATTGGTGTGGTGGAAGCGGTTTCTGATGATCAAAATTGGCTTGTACAAGGCGTGGAAGTTACTCCCGCTAACAACCTAGCAAAAGAGCTGGAAACTGTTTCAGTGGGCGAAGCCGTCAAGGTCAGCGGACATTTCTATCAAGGAATGCTTTATGCGACAGATGTGGTTTCGGCGGGAGCTATTGATCAATGGCAATTACACGCGCCTGTCTCTGTTGCAAAAGATGAGAGCTTAGTGGTTGGTGCGATTCCTTTGCCTGATGCGGTTCTAAGCGCAGAAGAAGGAGAATGGATTACCCTTAAAGGGGATATTCAAAAAGAGGTAAATAGACCGTTCTTCATTGGGCGTGAGACTGTACCTTTTATTGATAAAGTGGACCGATTTATCATTGAAAGACCTGATCTGGAGCGCGGCAGTAACCGAGTAGAAGAGCTGTCGGTCCAACAAATGAAAGACGCTAAAGCGTCAATGAGAATGTTCAAACGTACTAAAGGGAATGAACCATTTCAAAAGTCGGAAAAGTTTGACTCTAGAGCTGCGCCGGTCGACCCTGATTCTATACCTAGTTTGGAGGGGCTCAGCCAACCTTCTATGAAGTCGTCGAATAGTCCGTCATTTGAAGGTCCAAATGCTTCCTCACCAGAAGAAGGCGGAAGGTCTGCACCAGATAATGACAGAGGTGGTCCTTCTGGTGATCGCAGTGGACCATCTGGGGATCGAGGCGGGGCCTCTGGAGATCGTGGCGGTGGACCAGGTGGTGGTCGAGCGGAAAGCGGCGGCCGAGGCGGCGGCCCTAGAGGCCCCGGTAGGTGATTCTTAGAGACTTCCTCACAGCATTAATTCTTGTAAATAAATTTATAGTTGTAAGTTTTTTTGATCCAATCTTGAATGTGTTTCGTATAGTTGCCCCTCATTTTAAATCGTATATTACTAATATATGAATGCACACTTTAGGCTAATTGTTAACAATCGGGGATACCTCCTCATTCACTTTCAACTTTCCTGAAAATAGTTTTAACTCTAATGAAGTTGTTAAACAAAAACCTTAATCTTCAGGGAGAGCTGAATTGCCATGTTACTTTTAACAGTGCTGTTTTTTGTAATCGGTATTGTGTTAACAGTCGGCGGTATTTGGTTGTTGGCGCTGGATGGTAGCCTTTACTATTTGATCGCAGGTGTGGTGTTTCTGGTCGTTGCGATGACGCTTCGTAAGAGACGTACGCTTGCCAATATGTCCTATGCGGCTTTGCTGTTAGGCACATTGATATGGGCCTTGTGGGAGTCGGGACTAAGTTGGTGGCCTCTGGCAAGTCGCATGGGCGCATGGCTCGTATTGGCCTTGCCGTTGTTGATCTTTGCTCGCAATCGTCTTTCCGTAAATCGTTTATTACTCCCTGTTTGGGCCATTTGTACGGTGGTGACTCTGAGCCCATTAGCAATGGATGAGCCTACTGCCGTGAAAGGCACCATGGCCGAAAAAGTAGTGTCACCGAAGGCAGACATTGGTTTTCAGGAAGATGATGAATGGCAGGCTTATGGGCGTACTAACTTAGGCCAGCGCTTTTCTCCGGCCAATCAAATCACAACCGAAAATGTGACTGATCTTGAGCTGGCTTGGGAATATCAAACCGGTGACCTGAAAGGTCCGAATGATGTCGGTGAAACCACTTACGAAGCAACGCCCCTTAAGATTGGTAATGCTTTATATATCTGTACACCGCATAACTGGTTAATCGCACTGAACGCAGACACAGGAAAAGAGCTTTGGGTTTATGACGCCAAAGTGCCTGCAGAGAGTCAGCGACAACACCAAACCTGTCGTGGGGTTTCCTATTTAGCACCAGAAAATGATACAGCAACGAATATCGTTGAACCTGCTACACAACCTGCAGAAACGCTCTCCAGCATGCAATGTGATGCACAGCTTTTCTTACCAACCTCTGATGCGCGTTTGATTGCCGTTGACCCTAAAACGGGGGCTCGTTGTGCAAACTTTGCCGACGACGGTGTGTTGGATTTGATGCATAACATGCCTTATACCCAATCAGGTTATTACTACTCAACTTCTCCCCCATTGGTAGCGGGTGGTCATGTCATCGTCTCAGGGTCAGTGAATGACAATTACGATATTAATTCCCCATCGGGTGTCATTCGTGCCTACGATGCGAAAACGGGTACCTTACAGTGGAATTGGGACGCAGGTAACCCTGACGAAACGGCTCCGATTGGAGAAGGCGAAACCTATGCCGTCAGCTCTCCGAACAGCTGGTCTGTGGCCAGTGCCGATGAAGCATTGGGTCTAGCTTATTTCCCGATGGGTAACCGTACTCCGGATCAGTTGGGGATGTATCGAACTCCAGCGGAAGAAAAATACGCGACCTCGGTGGTGGCGCTAGATCTTGAAACGGGTCAGGTGGAATGGGTACAGCAATTTGTGCATCACGACCTTTGGGATATGGATACCCCTGCTCAGCCCGTGCTGTTGGATCTCAACACAGATAAAGGGGTTGAACCTGCTTTGGTAGTGCCAACCAAGCAAGGGGATGTTTATGTGCTGAATCGAGCTACAGGTGAAGCCATCTTCCCTATTACGGAGGAACCAGCTCCGCAAGGCGCTATTCCAGGGGACTTCACTGCGCCAACGCAACCGACTTCGGCAGTAACGTTTAAGCCCGAGCCACTGACCGAAGCGAAAATGTGGGGCGCAACGCCAATTGATCAAATGCTATGTCGCATTGAGTTCAACAGCTTGGATTATGAAGGGCGTTATACGCCACCTTCTGAAAATGGCTCGATCATTTTTCCGGGTAACTTCGGGGTCTTCAACTGGGGCAGTGTGGCGGTCGATCCTAGACGACAAGTCATGTTTGGGATGCCGCTTTATCTAGCGTTTACCTCTAAGTTGGTGGCAAAAAGTGGCCAAGACCTTGGTGCGACCAACCAAGGCGAGCAAGGTGTCAACGAAAATGCAGGCGCTCCTTACGCGGTAGAAATGGGGCCCTTTTTATCGCCACTCGGTGTACCTTGTCAGCAACCGCCCTGGGGTTATGTAGCGGGTGTTGATTTGCAAACTGGTAAAACGGCTTGGCAGCATAAAAACGGCACTATCGAAGATCTAACGCCACTAAAACTGCCTATTAAAATGGGTGTGCCAGGCATTGGTGGACCGATTATCACCGATAGTGGCGTCGCTTTTATGGCTGCTAGTGTTGATAACTATCTGCGTGCTTACGATGTCAAAACGGGTACCCAATTATGGCAAGCTCGACTACCAGCAGGCGGACAAGCTACGCCAATGACCTATATGAACAGCCAAGGTGAGCAAATGGTGGTTCAGGTAGCTGGCGGTCATGGCTCTATTGGAACGACTATCGGTGATTATGTTGTTGCCTATAAACTCGCCAAGTAATTGTTTTACTTAAAGAGTCATTCTAAAAGCTCGGCTAGGCCGAGCTTTTTATTACTTAAATGTTTGATTCTAACTTAATAATGGTTTTTAAGTTATAACGAAACCGCTTGTAGAAAGACCATTAAAGTATTGGAGATACCAATAGTGTTTCTCTATTATGCCCGCCTCAACAGTGGCCAAAAGCTGCGAACCAATTAAATATAAGCTGGAAACATCAGTAATCATGACGAAACCCACTCCTTTGGCATTATTGCCATTGCTTCTCTTTTTAGTTCTTTTCGTTGGGAGCGGCCTTTGGTATCAAAGCCAAGGCGTCGACTTTGCCTTTTACCAAATTCAAGCACCAGTGGCGATTCTGCCTGCCTTAGTTCTGGCGATTCTTCTAAGTCGCGGTGAGCTGAATAAACGTATTGATACCTTCATGAAAGGCGTTGGAGATCAGACCATCATTACTATGGTGTTGATCTACTTGCTCGCCGGTGCCTTTGCCAGCGTGGCAAAATCCATTGGTGGTGTTGATGCAACGGTGAACTTTGGCTTAAGCATTATTCCTACGAGCTTTATTTTACCTGGCATCTTTATTATCACCGCTTTTGTAGCGACGTCGATGGGAACCTCAATGGGTACCATCGCCGCGATTGCGCCCATTGCGATTGGGGTCGCGGAGGCTACAGATTTGCCTCTACTGACAACCGTTGGGGCCGTGATCGGTGGTGCAATGTTTGGTGATAACCTGTCGATTATTTCCGATACCACCATTGCGGCTACTCGTAC
Organism: Marinomonas ostreistagni; assembly: GCF_016461785.1. Lineage (GTDB taxonomy): Bacteria > Pseudomonadota > Gammaproteobacteria > Pseudomonadales > Marinomonadaceae > Marinomonas > Marinomonas ostreistagni_A. Next base: position 138,708 of record NZ_JAEMUH010000005.1, read on the forward strand.
TCAAGGTTGTGACATGCGCGACAAGTTTCGTATGAACTTTAAGATCGCGCTACCCGCTGCGGTATTGGTATTAATCTGGTTATATTTCCAAGGCTCTGAAGCACATCTTAGTGAAGTTGGCGATTACGATTTATGGCGAGTGTTGCCGTATGTGGCCGTGTTAGTGTTGGCGATTTTAGGTGTTAACGTCCTGTTGGTGCTGTTCACTGGCATCGTATTGGCCGGGGGTGTTGGCTTAGCCACTATGATGGATTACAGCGTTGCGAACTGGTCCAAAGATATTTATGCCGGTTACACTGGTATGCAAGAAATCATGATCCTATCCCTGTTGATCGGTGGTTTGGGTGCACTGATGAAATCTCAAGGCGGCTTGGACTGGATCGTTCAAAGCATTGAACGTATCAGCCGTGCCTTGGGCGCAAAAGATGGTTCTCAACGAGCGGGTGAGTTCAGTATTAGCGCGTCAGTCGCTTTGACGAACCTATGTACGGCAAACAACACGGTATCGATTCTGATTAATGGTTCGGTCGCAAAAGACATTGCCAGCCGTTACAACGTTGACCCGCGTCGCAGTGCCAGTTTATTAGATATCTTTGCTTGTGTAGTACAGGGCTTAATTCCTTATGGGGCCCAAATCCTATTGGCTTCCTCAATGGCAAAAGTATCGCCGTTAGAAGTGATCGGCCACGTACAGTACAGCTGGGTGCTCGCTGTGGTTGGTGTGTTGTCGATTGTGCTGACTTGGCCTAAAGTCCGAAAGAATTAAACGCAGGCAGTAATAAGTAAAAAGCGCTTCTAGAGTTTCTAGAAGCGCTTTTTTGTAAGACGCTTGTTTAAACTGCAACAAGAGTCTTTAGGGGGGAAGGATTATTTAGCAGCGTAAACGCCTGATACATTTTGATCAGTCGCAGTTCCTGTTGCGTAATCAGCAATCTCTTCGCCTTGTTTTTCCCAACGCTCTTGCTCTTCAGCAGTGGCTTTAGGAGAGAAGGCTCCAATTTGAGCGTAGATTAGGCCAAGTACTGGTGAGACCCAACATGCGAATGCCAATGGAATGTAGAGTAAATTCTCGAAGTTACCATTACCAATGCTTAGACCTAGTGCACCGATAACGAAGGCACCGCCCGCGTTCCAAGGAATCAAAGGAGACACCAAGGTACCGCCTTCTTCAATAGCGCGAGATAAGTTCAACGTTGAGTACTTCATACCACGGTAAACCGGTGCGTACATACGACCAGGTAGTGCGATAGACAGGTATGGGTCGCCTGCGACTAGGTTAGTAGCAACCGATGTAAGGGTGGCAGAAGACTGAACACCGCGGAATGAATCAACTTTAGACATGATGGCGCGAATAATCGCTTCAAGACAACGTGTTTTCTCTAGTGCACCACCGAAACCTAGTGCGATCAGGATCAAAGAAATTGTCCACATCATAGATTGAATGCCGCCACGGTTAAGTAGGCTGTTGATAGCATCCGAGCTAGTTTGAATGGAGTAACCGCTGTTGGCATACGTTAGTACATCGTGTACACCTGCACCTTGAGTAAACATGGCAACGGCAGCACCGGTTAGTACACCAGCGAACAAAGAAGGAATCGGCGGCATGCGTTTTACTGCAAGTACGATAACCACTAATGCAGGAAGAAGTAGCCACGCAGAGATTTCAAAGTTGTTTTGTAGTGATGTTGTAATGGCATTGATACGCTCGAATGATGCGTTATCGCTATCAATCAAGGTAAAGCCTGCAACCAAGTAGATGACCAAGGCAATCAACATAGAAGGAATGGTTGTTGGCATCATGTTTTTGATGTGAGAGAACACATCTGTACCTGTCACTGCAGGAGCAAGGTTCGTTGTATCAGATAGCGGTGACACTTTATCACCAAAGAAAGCACCCGAAACCACTGCGCCAGCAGTCCAATACATTGGTATTTCAAACCCTGCACCGATACCCATTAGTGCTAGACCCACTGTACCAACGGTTCCCCAAGACGTACCCAACGACAGAGAAACTACCGAACATAGAATCATTGCTGCGGCTAGGAAAATCTCAGGAGAGAGAATGGTTAAGCCATAGTAAATCAGAGTAGGAACCGTACCTGAAGCGATCCATACACCAACGATCATGCCGACAAGAATCAGTACAGACACTGATGGCATGGAAACATGGATAACGTGGAAAATGCCTTCTTCAATATCTTTCCAACGCAAGCCTTGTTTGATACCGACCAAAGCTGTGATCGCCAGGCCGATGGCAAGAGGAATGTGTGGAGTGAAATCACCAAAGTAAAAAATCTGTACGCCTAGTAGAGCCAACGTCAGAACAACGGGAAGCAATGCTAAGCCTAAGCTTGGCATATTTGCCGTACGTGAGGAGTTTGTCGCCATAGTATGTTCCTGTTTCTTTTTAATGTCTTTGTTTTTAAAAAGACGTTAAACAGCAGCCGTCTTTTTTCATAACAACGTTTTAACAGGATGCAGTGTTTAATTCGCAAACAAGTCGTAATAACTTGTATGAACAATGTGAAAGCAAGAAATAGAGGTTTATGACATTTTTTCGAGCTTATTTTGATGCTTTTATATGGTTTGAAACACTTTTAAGAATGAATTGATGAGATTTCGTATTGCGAAAGACCGCCAGCTGGAATGTTATTACCTTTCTTATGTTTAAGCCTCGCACCAAAAGTATCCGCTGGTTGATAAATGTACCGAGTACGCTGGATATGAATCCTGAAGAAGATGAGCTAGAGCGTTCATTGAATCAAAGAATGCTTTAAAAAGGAGCAAATTAAGAGAGGGTGGAATATTTTAGGTCATGCTGATTGTCAATTTGAAGATTAAAACTGACGAAATGTAGGTCGTAAAATTCATTATCTTAAAAGCTTGCCGCAACCTATCAATAAAATGGTGTCATATATAAACGGCTATTTATAAAGCTTGTTTTCATTTACATTTTGTTTAAATCTGTTGGGTGTTCCAAGCGTGTTTTCTTCTCTTATGTTTTTGACGTTGACTTGGTATAGTTCTTTCAAAGGTGATCGATTATTCACTCGATGAGTGCGACAACGATAATAACAACCTATCTTCCCTTGACCGTTTAAGTGCATAACCTATGTTAATGTCTGACATTCAAATTCTCGTGGTCGATGACTCTAGCGTCACTCGAGAAATGCTACAAAGTTATTTTGCAGAGGAAGGATACTCTGTATCAACGGCAGATACCGCCGAGGCAGCTGAACTGTTGCTTAGCGAGAATGAGTTTGATCTCGTTCTGTTGGATATTCGCTTGCCTGGCAAGGATGGTTTGACTCTGACTCGTGAGTTAAGAACACGCTCTGAGGTCGGTATTATCCTTGTCACGGGTAAACAAGATGAAATTGACCGTATTATTGGATTAGAGTGCGGTGCCGATGAGTATGTTTGTAAACCCTTTAATCCTCGAGAAATTCTGGCACGTGGCAAGAACTTAATCCGTCGTGTTCGTGAGCAGCGCAGTATTCATAAGCCTGTTGAAGAACCAGCCCTAAAAACAGTAGGTACTTGGCAGCTCGATACGGCTCGTCGAGTGTTGATTAAATCTGACAAAAGTATCAGTCAATTAACAGAGGGCGAGTTCCAGCTACTCGTTGCGTTGTTAGAAAATGAAGGGGTGGCGTTAACGCGAGATCAGTTAATGGACCGTATCAAGAATCGAACTTGGAATGCAACGGACCGTACTATTGATGTTCTCATCGGTCGTATTCGCCGCAAGCTTGCTGAAGACCCTCAGTGCCCAGCGTTGATTATAACCGTGCATGGTGTTGGTTACCTAATGAGCCCTTCTCATACCACGGATATCGCGTGAGCTTTTTAAGGGTAGGCAAGTATGCGTTCCTGATGGCCAGTGTATTATGGCTCAGTTGCCTCTCCTTTGCTCAAAGTGAGCAACTGTCTATACGTCAGCCTTTACAAGGGCTGTCTATACGTCAGCCTTTACAAGGGCTGTCTGTGCGCATCTGTGGAACACCAGCTTATCCTCCAGTTTCATGGGTATCTCCTAATGGTCAAGTACAAGGCGTGAATGCTGCCGTCATTAGAGCGCTGCTTCAACCATTAGGAGTGCAAGTAGACGATCAACAAAACAGTAATTGGCGCCGCTGTCTTAAAGAAGTGGAACTAGGCAATGTCGATATTATTTCTGGCTTTAGGACTGAAGCTAGGCAAAATTTCATGACTTTCCTTGATACGCCAGTTATCAATGAGTCGATTTACTTGTATTACCCAGTTGACGCACCAGTGTCGTTTTCTTCATGGGAAGATTTAGCGGGCTTAAGGGTTGGTGTGCTGATGGGCGATAGTTTTGGGGATGGCCCTGATGAAGCGTTACGTCGATATCCTGTCTTGGAACAAGTTTCGACTCAAAACCAGAATTTATTGAAACTGGCCGATAAGCGCTTGGACGCAGTGCCAATGGGGAAACTTTCAGGTCAATTACAAATTGCTTCCCTAGGTTTACAAGGCAGGATTGGCTATACCGCTACCGATGTCAGTGATTATTGGTATGTGGGTGTCTCAAACCGCTCTCCGTTACATGCTTGGCTTCCAGAGTTAAATGAACGCTTAAGACAAATCCTGAAGTCTCCAGCACTCATTCGCAGTTTACTGCAAAGGCAGCAAGCGTTGTATCTAGACTCAGAGCAATCTCAATCAAAGGAAGCGCCATAATATGCTGCACACAGCGCCTCGCTTGTCCTTGTTTTCTCGCTTGGTTCGATATAAACAGAATCGACCACTTGCGTATCGTATTTTTATTAAACTGTTGTCTCTTAGCCTGTTACTGGCCCTGATTTCTACCAGTATTCAGGTATACAATGAATATCGCCGTGAACGTGCGGCCATGCAGCAGCAAACAGACTACATCACATCTTCCCATATTGAAGGGATTCGCAAAGGATTATGGGACTTAGACAGCGAACAATTGTTGTTGCAATTAAAAGGCATTATGAACTTTTCGAATGTCAGTGCGGTGACATTACATTCTGAAGATTGGCAGGATGACATTGTTGTCGGACATCCTCCTAAGCAAGTTTCATCAGATTATGGTACAACATTTGCGATTTACTATATCGATCGTCAAGGGCTGCAAACCGACCGCCTGTTAGGTGAATTGACTGTTTATCATGATATGGCGGCTATACAGTCTCGCCTGTTACGTTCAGCCATTGAAATTGCCTTATTTCAAAGCGTGTTAGTTCTGATAAATGGGTTAGTGCTTTTGCTTATAGTGCACTTCATGGTGACACGCCATTTGGAGTATATGTCGAGCTATACTCGATCTATCGGTGCAGGGAACTTAAAGCTAAAACTGGTCTTACCTCACAAAACAAAGCTTGAGCAAGAGGATGAAATTGACGCTGTTGTAAACGCGATGAACGATATGCGCGAAGCCATTTTAGCGGATATCAAGCAGAAAGACCGAATCGAAGCAGAACTACGTTTCCACCGAGATCAGCTACAAGAGCAAGTGCAGCGAAGAACACAGCGTCTACAACATGCAAAAGAAGCCGCAGAAGAAGCCAATGTTGCCAAAAGTCAGTTTTTGGCAACGATGAGTCATGAGATTAAAACGCCTCTTAACGGTATTTTAGGTATGGTTGAGCTCTTGCAACGTGCTCCACAACCGCAAGATAGCCAAGAAAAGCTAGCCGCTATTTATCAATCAGGTGAAGCGCTGCTGGAAATACTAAATGGTTTATTAGACTACGCACGCTTAGAGGAGGGGATGTATAGCCCCGAAATTTTACCATTCTCGATACAAGAGTTAGTGAACTCGACGTGTTTGCTATTCTCAGCTCAAGCAGAGGGTCAAGGTACTCAAATAGAAGTTCATATTAGCGATGAATTAGATGAGTTTTATCAAGGTGGAGCTGGTGCGGTACGCCAAATTTTATCGAATTTGGTGTCTAATGCGATTAAGTTTACCGAGCGAGGAAGAGTTGTCATCAACGTGCTTCCTAGTAATGAAGATCCCGATCATTCCTCTGGGGTTCTATTTGAAATAGAGGATACCGGTATTGGTATTCCTGAGACCTATCTCGCTCATATCTTTGAGCGCTTTAGTCAAGCGGATGACAGCATTACAAGGCGCTTTGGTGGAACGGGGCTAGGTCTTGCGATCACCGCTCAATTAGTTCGACTATTGGATGGTGAAATTGGTGTTGAAAGCACCGTAGGGCAAGGCAGTGTTTTCTGGTTCTACGTTCCGCTTGCTGCCATTGATACGTTCCCCGTGATGTCTCATCAAGCACCTCTTGATGAAGATGTGCCGCTGGCATCTATGAATATTCTGTTGGTTGAAGATACGCCGATTAATCAGGCTGTGACAATGGAATTGCTCCAGCAAGATGGTCATGGTGTGACGTTAGCAAAAGATGGCCCTGAGGCGTTAACATGGGCGACAAAGGAAACATTCGACCTAATACTTTTGGACATTCATCTACCTGGCATGAGTGGTTTAGAGGTTGCCGCGCGGATTCGGGCGGATGCGGGTTTAAATGTTCTTACACCGATGGTCGCTCTGACTGCTAATGTTCAACCGAGTAATGTGAAAAAGTGCCACGATGCTGGCATTTGGGCGGTGATTCCTAAGCCTTTTAGTCGCGATGTGTTGCATCAAGTAATGCGTGCTCAAACAACAGATGATACGACCCTGAGCACTTCGAATGCTACGGATGACATCTTGGATATGGCGCTGATTCGCTCTCATTTTACTGCTCTAGGTAAGCAGCGTTTAAGTCATCTCGTGCAGTCTTTTGAACGTGCTCTTGACCAAGGGATCGAAGAACTTAAGCAAATGAACATTGAGAAAGACCATTACGAATTAGCGGAAATTGCTCACCGTTTGGCGGGTGATGCCGATGCAGTTGGCGCGCAAGCGGTAGCTCAGACATTGCGAACCATCGAGGTACTGTCTAGTGAAGGGGCAAATCGTGACTATGAGCAAGATATCGTATCGCTCTTGCAGGTTTATCAAGCCACGTCTGATGCCTATCGTCAGGTTTTTGATTCCCACTCAAGTTGACCGTTTGTGCAAACTTCGTGCAAAGTGGTTTAAGTAACGTTTTTGTCGACAAGAAGCGATTATAGTCATGGGTCCTCTGGGTAGTGGAACCCAGATGTACTATAAGAAGAATGCATCATGGATCAGTCAACAAAAACGGGTATTTTTTACGGACTCACTGCTTACGTATGGTGGGCCATTGCGCCGATCTATTTCAAAGCCGTATCTGGAATTGGGGCACTAGACATACTGGCGCATCGCGTTATTTGGTCATGTGTGATCGTGGTATTGCTGATTGCGGCGATGGGCAAATTGAGTGTGCTATTCAATGTTATAAAGTCCCCTAAAAAACTATTGGCTTTATGTGCCTCTACCGCATTAATCGCTGCTAACTGGGGCACGTTCATTTATGCCGTTAACAGCGATCAAATGCTCAGCGCAAGCCTTGGTTATTACATTAACCCTTTGGTGAGTATCATCATTGGTATGGTCTTTTTTCAGGATAAGTTAGACCGTCTGCGCAAATTGGCCGCTGCATTATGTGTGATGGCGGTTGTCTTTGAAATCATTCAATTTGGCCGCCTGCCTTGGATTACCTTGGTACTTGCTTTTAGCTTTGGTTTTTATGGCTTGGTGCGCAAGAAATTAGCGGTAGACAGTTTCACGGGCATGGCGCTGGAAACCGGGCTCATGCTGCCGTTTGCGGCGCTACAGCTGCTTTGGTCGAGTGACCCCCAGAGCAACATGTTTAATAACGATATGGGCTTAAATATCCTCTTATTTGCAGCGGGTCCGATCACGATGGTGCCACTTATGTTGTTTGCTGCAGCGGCCAATCGCGTTAGTCTGGTCACACTTGGTTTCTTCCAATATATCGCCCCAAGTGGCATTTTTCTCTTGGCGGTTTTCGTGTACGGAGAAACCTTTGGTAGCGAGAAACTGATTACCTTCGGTTTAATTTGGAGCGCTTTACTGATTCTTATGTTGGACTCGTTACGAAAGCTCCGCAAGCGTCCAGACGCGATTGCGCCCGCTGCATAAAAAAGGCCAGCTTGCGCTGGCCAATGTATGGACAAGTTTGGTAACAAGAAGAGCCTTAGGTTTTAGCTAAGGACTTCTTGTACACCGATTAGGTAAGCACCTGTTTCGCTATCAAGGTCTTGAGAAGCCTCAATGTAGTACGTACCGGTTTCTGAAGCAGTAAACGTCAACGACGCACCAGATTCAGTCAAAGTGCGGGTTGCACTTGCTTCTTCTAGGCCTTCAGAATCAAATACAGTAACCGTTTCAAGTGATAGTTCATCACTGGTCATAGTAATTTCATATGTTGTGTCAGCAACTAGGCTAATCGCAAACCAATCAGCGTCGCCTTCGGTTTCGATGTTACCGGTCGCGGTGCTGTCAACATCGATTAGACCTGTTGTGAGAATGTCAGCACTGTAATCATCCTCAGTGCTGTCTTCTGTCGTTACTTCCTCGGTCTCTTCAGTCGTTTCTTCATCAACAACTGGCTCAGCATCACTTTCAAGTGAAATAAGGTAACTACCAGTAGAGTCGCTTGCTAGATCCGACGCATCGATGTAAAAAGTCTCATCTTCTGTTGCGGTGTAGGTGATAACAATGTCTTCACCAGTGATGTTGAAAGCTTCGTCAATGGCTTCACCATCGGCGTCACGCAATACTAAGTAAGGCGTTTCAAGGTCATCGGTGCTTAATGTGAAGGTGTAAGTATCACCTGCAGTAACTTCAACAGCAAACCAGTCAGTGTCACCATACTCTTCTATTTCAGCAATGATTGTATCACCAGCGTCAAGACTACCTTCAGTTGCAGTGCTACCTGCATAATCGTCATCATAGCTACTTTCTTCGCCTTCAACGATTAAGGTGAACTCACCTGTAGATATGTCGCGTAAATCTGATACATCAATAAAGTATGTGCCAGACTCATCAGCAGTGAACGTCAGCGTTGCCTCGTCTTCACCACTACTTTGAACATCACTTTCTAGCTTATCTCCGTTTGCGTCACGAAGAACAAGATAAGCTGTTGAAAGCTCATCGCTTGCTAGGGTAATGGTATAAGTAACACCCGCTTCCAGTTCAATAGAGTAAAGGTTGCTGTCTGAACGTTCTTCGATGTCATCAGCTGTTTCAACATTCAATGTCAGTGCTTCAGCATCAAGACCGTAATCACTTTCATCGCTATCTTCATCTTCCGTATCGTAATCAGCATCATCAAGGTAAAGACTGTTGATACCGTATTTTGCGAAATAGCGAACAACTAATCCGCGTGGGATATCGCCATAGATTTCCGCGAGCATCTCATTTGTGACGCCAAACTGAGAACAAACGCTGATAAGATAACTTAAGTTATTCACATTACTTGTTACGAATGAACGAGCATCGTTCATGCTTATGTTGTATGAGGATAAATGTTGAGATGCTTTCACGGGAATCTCCTTGTAACTAGGTAAAAAAGCTCGTCTACAAACCAAACATAGCACAACAATTTATTAAAGTGGGAAAAATTTACACAAAAAATGTGTTTTACGTCATGCTACAGTATTAAGCAATAATTGTGCACATGGATGTTAAGCGCTAATGACAAAAAAAAGCCAGCAAAGAGCGCTGGCTTTTTAATTTACTATTACCCTTTAATTATCAAGCAATTATATCGCTTTCACTCTGTTGCTGGACACCAATCAAATAGTCTTCAGTGGCCCCTGAATCGGCATCTGATGCACTGATAAAGTACGTAGCTGATTCTTCGGCGGTAAATGATAAACCTTCGTCTTCACTTGTATTTTCAAATGAAGATACTAGTGTTCCTTCGCTATCCATGATCGTAAGTTGAGCTGTGTCGGATTCACTTTCTAATGTGAAATCGTACGTTACCCCAGCTTCGAAAGAGGCGGCGAACCAGTCATCATCCCCTGCAAAGTCGATTGAGCTTTCAACCGTGCTACCGACATCTAATAAACTTGTTGTGAAGATGTCTGCGGAAATGTCGTCATCGTTCAGTTCGGGGAGCGACACGGTGTCTTCTGTATTGAGGCCATCTTCTGAGGTTTCAGTGTTCTCAGTCGTTGTTTCAGAGCTATCTTCCTCTACCGCTATTGAATCATCAGCTGTTTCAGATTCTGAGCTGTCATCTGTTGTTTCCTCTGTTGTAGTCTCAGAATCGTCTTGATTGGTGCTGTTGTCTTCAGAAGAACCTTCTTCTGTGACTTCCGTTTCCTCATCGTTTTCTGTCACTGAAGCATCTTCTTCATCAGTGGTCTCCGAGACATCTTGGTTTGAGGTATTGTCTTCTTCCATGTCAGACTCTTCTCCCTCACTGTCGGAGCTAGGTTCACTTTCATCATTGTCAGCTGATGACTCTTCTCCGTCAGCAACAGAGTCTGATACCGATTCGTCTGAATTGGCCTCTTCTTCAGAAGAGTTATCGCCTGTTTCTACTTCAGTCTCCTCGTCCTCCTGGGTAGATACACTGATGTTATAAGTGCCTGAAGCATCGTCTTCAAGGTCGGAGAGATCTAGATAGTAAGTAGCTGATATGGGGGCGGTAAAGCTGATGGTAGTGCTGTCTTCCCCATCTTCTTGGAAGTCACTTGCAATGCGTGCACCAGTCTCATCACGTAATACAAGGTGAGTTGAAGAAAGCTCATCGCTGCTGACGTTAAGGGTATAAGTAACACCTTCTTCTAGTTCGATAGAGTAAAGGTCATTCTCCATTTCGGTACCAATACTCGCTTCGAGAGCTGTATCGAGATCTAGTGTTGTCGCGTTGCTACCATAATTGTCTTCGGTCGTTTCTTCCTGTTGCTCGAATAATGCCTCCAGTCCATTTTGTGCAAAGTAACGCACAATTTGACCAGGCGGTAAGCTATCAAGAATCTGGGCAACACCATCTGAAGTAAGATTTTGTTGATATAGGTTAGTGAGTATAGATTCCGGTGTACTCAAATTACCTTGTGTAATAGTGCCAAAAGCATTGCCCTGATTCGAAAATTGCTTTTCAGATTTCATGAAGACCTCCGTCCTAAGTTTGGTTTCAGAGTGCTAAGCGTTAAGTTATTTGCTTGCACGCCATCCAAGGTAGAGGATTCTTTTTCAAGTGGGTGTCAGGTGATTGTTAAGGTTCGGAAAAGCTAGAATATAAAAATTTACGTATGAAAAGAGTCAATGTAAATCCACTGTTATTAAATTTATGTTATTTAAGTTTATGATTTATATATTTATTTAGGATTCTAGATCTGCCTCATTTCTCTTTCATGCTGAATAATTATACTTGAGAGTGATTCTTAAATAGGTTTGAGTTGGATAGATATTGCAAGCACTACGACTTTACTCATCGCAATGCTTGATACAATCTTTAAGAAAACAACATCAGCTTCATTGCTGCGAGGGTCGACATAATTCGAATCAACCATTTAAAGTGAACGGGTTTAACGTGCTTCAAAAAGTGATAGCCGATAAAAGCGCCAACGAGTAGTCCTGGTATGGCGTAGGTACTGATAGTAAGGCTTTCTTGTGTCAGCAAACCAAGGCTCAGATACATAGGCAATTTCACAAGGTTGATGATAAAGAAGCCCCAGGCTCTGGTGCTGACATAGCTATCTTTACTGAGCTTTTGTTCGAGCAAGAATAAGCTGAACAATGGTCCAGCAGCGTTGGCGATCATACTGACTAAACCACCAGCAAACCCCATAGAGTAGGCGGTAATCGGCTTTTGCATAAAGGTCGCTGGACGTGCATCCAAATAGAAGCCCAGTGCAATCATGGCAATGATGATGCCACCCAACAAAGCGACGAATTGATCGGCATTAATGCCTGATAGCAACTGAGCTCCGACAAACACCCCCAAGAAACCTAAAGGTAAGAAGCGCGCCAGAACAGGCCAAGAAATATGTTTTCGGTAACTGTAAACGGCCATGATGTCGGTAATGATATAAAGCGGTAACAGCACCCCAAGTGACTCGGGGCCTGGAAAGGCAATCATGACGATTGGTAATACCAGCAGCCCCATGCCGCCGACTGAGAATTTAGAGAAGCCGGTGATTAAACCAGCGATAAACATCACCACTAATGCGGTTGTCACAATGGTCCCCCTTGTTGATTCGAAAGTGTTACTTGATTGGCCATAGAATAGCGTCAATAATGAAATAAAAATAATTTCATTTTTTGATTGTCATGAAAGGAAAAACAAATCATGAAATTGGATCAGCTAAGAGCGTTTATCGCTGTAGTAGAAAGTGGTAGCTTTCGTGCGGCAGCGGAGGCCATTCATAAAACGCAGCCCAGCATTAGTGCCGCTGTTAAAGCGTTGGAAGAGCAGTATGGTATTGTGTTGTTGGATCGTGATAGTTATCGCCCGACGCTGACTGCTCAGGGCAATGCATTTTTTAAACAAAGTAAGAAGCTGTTGTTGCAGGTGAATCAACTTGAGCATTTAGGACACCACCTCGCCCAAGGAGAAGAGCAGCAGCCGCTCAGACTGTGTATCAGTCAAATGAGTTTGACTGAACCCATTGTGCAGCTATTAAAAGCCTTCGAAGAAGCGCACCCTAATATCGCCCTTGAGCTGACAACCGACCACTTAAACGGCGTGCAAGAACATCTTATTAAAGACAAGTCAGACATTGCAATCGGGCCAAGTTATGGCCTAGATGATCGCCATGTGTTCGTCGAAGTAGGAAAATTAGAAATGACCTGTGTTGTTCACCCTGAATTGCTGCCCGAGCTTCAAGCAGGAGCTCAGAAGGTGAAGCAACAAGCGCTCTACTCATTACCCCAGATTCTAGTCAGTCGAACGGCGGAAGATCAAGAGCACCGTTTTATTCTGCCAACTGGGAAGCGCTGGCATGTGAACGATTTCCAAGCGAAAAAGACCTTGGTTCAAGCGGGAATGGGCTGGGCACGTATGCCCAACTACATGATCAAAGACTCCTTAGAAGAGGGACGTCTGGTGCGTATGGATGTCGAGAACTTTAGCTCCCACAGTCAGTTCCCTCTTTTTATGATTCGTCTACGCAATCAAACACTGAGTCATGAAGCTAATGCATTTTGGCGCTTTGTTAAAGCGGCGCTAAAACCATCTCTGTAGTCTTAGGGGTTAAGGCTTCTTGCTGAAATGCTGTACTGATGATGGCAGCTAAATGCGCGCCAAAGGCTGGATGAGGAACAGGTGCCACTGACAAAACAATATCCACTGCAGGTAAGGGCGGCAATGTATGATCTTGGAGAATCGTCAAGCCTGAAGACGCACTTGAGACCGCCATGGCACTGACCCCAATGCCGCGCTTAAGTATACTCTTGATCGCGGTTGCACTGGAGGAGCTGGCCATTAGGGTGTAAGCGCGCGCTTGTTTCTCCATGCCGTCGATAGCGGCACTGTGAAATTTACAATCGGGTTCATACAACACCAGTGGCAGTGGTGTCACCTTCATATCTTGGCCTCCATGTACCCAGACGCCTTTGTCATGCTTTAACAAATAGCCTTCTTCGGCATCGGGAGCGCGCGTTAAAATGGCAACGTCTACTTTGCCTTGGTCCATCAGTAAACGTAGCTGAGTGCTACAGTCACAGACAATCTTCAAGGTTTGATGTGGCAGTTTCTGGCGAATCAAAGCGATCACATCAGGTAGTACGGATTCCGCATAATCATCAGGACAACCAATGATCAAAGGGCGATGCTGCACAGAGTGTTTGAAGTGGCTAATGGCTTCATCGTGCAGCGATAAGATTCGCCGTGCATAACTCACCAGTTCTTGGCCCCGCTCTGTAAGAGCAACGTTGCGGCCACTTTTAGAAAATAACGCTTGGCCAGTTTCCTCTTCGAGCTTCTTCATCTGCATACTGATCGCACTTTGCGAACGATAGGTTTGCATGGCGGCTCGTGTGAAACTGCCAGTATCGACAAAGGCGACAAAACTGCGTAATGCATCAATATCCATGGGTTGTCCATTCATTAGAAAAACGAAAGTAATTCATTAAAACTATTCGTTAGTCAAATGAATAGCAAGGGCTCACAATCAAATCTCTTCTCATCATTTGCTAAGGAATTGCCCACATGAAACTGATCATTGCCAACAAAAATTATTCGTCATGGTCCCTACGCGGTTGGCTGGCGCTGAAAGCGTTCGACGTCCCATTTGAGGAAATCAAGCTATCGCTTTTCACAGAAGACTTTTACAACACCTTATCTTTGTATAGTCCTGTGCAGAAGGTGCCAGTGTTGGTAGATGGCGACTTAAGTGTGTGGGATTCCTTGGCGATTGCTGAGTACGTCAATGAGACCTATTTATCTGGAAAAGGCTGGCCTGCTGAGGTAAAAAAGCGCGCCTTAGCGCGTTCAGTGGTGGCTGAAATGCACAGTGGTTACAGTGCCTTACGCAATGAAATGCCGATGAATTGTCGTGCGAAACGCAAGATCGAACTGTCCCAAAGAGCACAACAAGATCTCGAAAACATCTGCCACCTTTGGGAAAGCCTGAGATCGCAGCATCAAGACCAAGGTCCCTATTTGTTCGGCGAGTTCAGCTTGGCTGACGCGTTTTTTGCGCCGGTTGCCTTCCGCTTTGTGACCTACGGCATTGAGTTAGAAGGCGTCGCTAAAGACTATCATCAAGCGATGCTTAACCACCCTGCGATGCAAGAGTGGTTAGCGGATGCTTTGACTGAAACCGATATCGTCGAAGAAGACGAAGCGGGTGAGCCGGTTTAACTAGCGCTACACCTTCAGTCAGCCTCATAAACAGGTGCTTATGAGGCTTTTAGGGTTACTCCTAGTAACGTTTAATGATCAACGAGGTGTTGATTCCGCCGAAGGCAAAATTATTACTCATAATGTAATCGGTCTCGATTGAACGACCTTCGTGCATAATGTAGTCCAGTTTGCCACAAGCTTCATCGACATGATCAAGGTTAACGGTTGGACAAAACCAATTGTTGCGCATCATCTCAATGGACCACCACGCTTCTAATGCACCACAAGCACCTAAGGTATGACCGGTATAGCTTTTCATGGAGCTGATCGGAGTGTTTGAGCCCATAACCGCCTCAGTAGCATTTGTTTCTGCGATATCACCACGATCTGTCGCTGTGCCATGAGCGTTGATATAGCCAATTTGAGATTTGTCTAGTTGAGCATCGGCTAGTGCCATTCGAATGGCTTCTGCCATGGTATCCGCATTGGGTTGGGTTACATGGCTGCCATCAGAGTTGGTGCCAAAGCCGACAATCTCTGCGTAGATTTTTGCTCCACGTGCTTTAGCGTGTTCGTATTCTTCAAGTATTAAAGTACCACTGCCTTCTCCAATGACTAGGCCGTCGCGATCACGGTCAAATGGGCGTGGCGTGAGCTCAGGTGTGTCATTCTTTGTGCTGGTTGCATAAAGTGTGTCAAATACAGCAGCTTCAGTAGCACAAAGCCCTTCACTACCACCAGCAACCATAGCGGTTTGCATGCCGTATTTGATGGCTTCGTAGGCGAGTCCTATCCCTTGACTGCCGGAAGTGCAGGCGCTTGATGTGGTTAATACTCGGCCTTTTAGACCAAAGTAAACACCGATATTAACCGGTGCAGTATGTGCCATCATTTTAATGTATGAATTAGCATTCAGACCGTCCGCTGAGTTATTGGTCAGCATGTTGCCAAAGTCAATAAATGAACGGGTATCACCTGCAGAGGAACCAAATGCAACCCCCATTTGGCCGCTGGAGAGTAATTTTGAGTCAAGCAGGCCTGCGTCTTGTAATGCAAGCTCTGTACTGTAAACCGCCATTTGTGCCACTCGTCCCATGCTACGTAAGTGCTTGCGGGTGTAATGCTTTGGCATAGAGAAATCCATAACAGGACCCGCAAGGCGAGTATTAAGACCGTCGTATTTCTCCCAGTCTTGCATGCGCACGATGCCTGTTTTTTGGGTTCTTAGGTTTCTCTCTACGGTAGGCCAGTCATTGCCGATTGGGGAAAGGCCTGCCATTCCTGTTACAACCACTCGTTTCATTAGAACATACCGCCGTTTACAGAGATGACTTGGCGTGTGATGTAGGCCGCATCTTCAGACATTAAAAAACTCACTGTTCCTGCAACTTCATCAGTGGAGCCAGCACGTTGCATAGGAATCATTTTTAGCGCTTCTTCAACCATTAGATCATTGGTCATATCGGTTTCGATAAAGCCTGGTGCAACACAATTTACTGTGATCTTACGCTTTGCAAGCTCTACTGCTAAAGCTTTAGTTGCACCGATAATACCCGCCTTAGCAGCACTGTAATTGACTTGTCCACGGTTACCCATTTCACCTGACACAGAAGATAGGGTCACAATACGTCCAGGTTGACGGCGACGAATCATAGGCATCGAGACGGGATGTAGAACATTATAAAACCCATCAAGGTTGGTACGTAATACTTCGTCCCATTCATGACCTGGAATAGCTGGGAATGCATTGTCACGAGCGATTCCAGCATTGCACACAACACCGTAATAAGCACCGTGCTCTTCCATGTCTTGCTCAAGGGTTTGGCAAGCGAGCTCACGGTCACTGATATCGAATTGAAGAATACGAGCGTTTTTCCCCATGGCTTTGATTTCTTTAGCCACTTGTTCCGCTTCCGTCAAATTACTTCGACAATGCAACACAATATCGTAGCCATCTTTTGCTAGTCGTAGAGCGATAGCTTTACCGATGCCTCGACTCGATCCCGTCACTAAAACTGTATTACTCACGTTATGCTTCCTTTAAAAACTCTTCGGCGTTGTCTGGTTGAAAGACGTTTAGTCGAGCGCTTGCGTTAATTCCTTCGGCATACAGCTCTCCATCAAAGGCGCTTAAGCCATTGTCAGCTTGCATGTTGCGCGTGACTTTAAGTGTTAACGTTGTACCAAGTGGGAAATACTCGCAATTACAGCTGTATTTACGTGTACCAAGTAAAAAACCAATTTTGGGTACTCCATCTTGGGTTCGTTCTTGATAGCCCGCGTAAGCGCCTATTGCCTGAGCGAGGTATTCTAAACCGACCCAAGCTGGGACGCCATTCTGCTCAGCGAAAGTAGCGCCTTCGTGTATATCGACTTCTGCGAACAGACTATCGCCTTCTACTACGGTAACGCGACTGAGTAAACTCATGCGACCTGAATGAGGTACTAACTCTTCAACGCTGTATTTCTGCATTAGGAAATCCGTTCTAAAACAAGGGAAATATTATTGCCGCCAAACGCAAATGAGTTACTGAGTGCGTATTGCATGATGCACTCCGAAGCGGCATTTACAAAATTGAGAGTGGGCAGCTCTGGATCAGGGATGCCATCCCAAATGTGTATTGGCTGAAAATTATGCCTCAGTGATAGAGCGCATATCGCCGCCTCTAATGCACCTGCAGCACCCAATGTATGCCCCGTAAAGGGTTTAGTTGAGCTGCAAAGTGTGCTCGATGGAAACAACGTATTGACTGCAACAGACTCCATCTGATCATTAAGCGGTGTAGCAGTTCCATGTAAGTTAATGTAGTTAACAGCTTCTGCTGCGATGCCCGCATCAGCTAAGGCATAAGACATACTACGGATGGCTCCTTGCCCGGATGGATCTGGTGCAGAAATATGGTGTGCATCGGAGCTTTCACCAACGCCTGATAAAGCAATGTCACTTGCTTCAGCTGTCACAAGAAATAGAGCTCCACCTTCGCCAATATTAATACCGTCTCTATTAGCACTAAAGGGGTTGCAGGCCCTCGCACTTACCGCTTCTAGTGATGAAAACCCCTGCACGGTTAAGCGGCATATAGTGTCAACGCCACCGGCGATCACTGCATCGCATACGCCTGATCGTATAAGTCGGCGAGCCGATGCGAGCGCTTTTGCTCCAGAAGAGCAAGCAGTGGAAATACCATATGACGGCCCTGATAATCCGAAGGCTTGTGC
The DNA here is from genome assembly GCF_016461785.1 of Marinomonas ostreistagni. Taxonomy (GTDB): domain Bacteria; phylum Pseudomonadota; class Gammaproteobacteria; order Pseudomonadales; family Marinomonadaceae; genus Marinomonas; species Marinomonas ostreistagni_A. The sequence goes on from NZ_JAEMUH010000005.1 coordinate 156,671, forward strand.
TAGAAAATCTGCTGGCGCTCCCATCTCTTGGAGGCGATAGTGATAATCTTCAGGTAGCGAGCCTGTTTCAGCTAGGGTGCGCATGTGCACTTCGCTTTCAGCAATGCCTGAGGTGGATGTGCCAATTACAACGCCAATACGGTCCGGACCATACTGGAGGATGGCTGCCTCAATCTCAGATTGAATCTGCTGGGCAATGTGCCAAGTGACTTGGTTATTTCGACTGCGCCATTTGCTATCTAGCAGGGGCAAGTCAGGAAGAGATTGTTGAATCAAACCAAGTGGAAGTGGCTCGCCATTATGATAGGCGTTGCTTAGGGTAAGTTCAGTTTGTCCAATACGCAAATTATTGAAAGTAGCTTCTGGCCCATCCCCTAGAGCGCTCAGCATACCCATAGCGTTAAGATAGCATTGTTCCATTAACGTAATGGCTCCGTTTCAAAAGTGTTGATGGTGACTTGATAATGTCCCATTTTGTGTTCAATGTTGGTGTTACTTTTGGACCTTTTTACCACTAGGTAGGGTTGCTCATAATAATATGCGACGCGTTCGTTTTTTTTAAATTCTAGTTTCCAGCCATTTTCCTTAAGATAGTTTTTTTGCAATGATGCTTTAGGCCAAAGAGCAAATTGCATCATGCTGAATATTTCTTTTTCAGGTAATGGCTGTCCAGACAAATTTTGACTTTGCCAAAGTTGCCCGTCATAAGATTGGTTCAAGAATGGTTGTCCTGCTAGGGTCAATGCAACCATACTCGTTTGCGTGTGAGTGAGTCGAAGTATCGCAATAAAGCTGTCGCTCTGTTTGGCACTCGTTAGAGTCAGATGTTGCTTCAAAATCTGAGGCAGAAGTTCAGACGACGGCGCGAGAAGGACAGGTGCAGGTGTTTGACGTTGATGCCCAGGAAAAAAACTACAGGCGCTAAGCATCAAACATAAAACAGCGAGGTGAAATAATTTCATTACTTTTGGCATAACTGAGCCAACACATGAAGACGCTTTGGAGTGTTTACATATGGATTGTTTGTATCCCATGCATAACCCGCCAAAACAGAACTGATCATTTCTTTTATTGCTGGATTCTTTTGTTCGGTAAAGATGACTGTCTGTAAGCTGCCATCATACCAGCCTTCTACGAAGGTGCGGAAGGTGTTGATTCCCAACTTCAGTGGCTGTTCGTACTCGCTTAGCCAATCTACTTGTTCACCATGTAATTGTTTGTCTAAGACTGCAGAGGCGAGCGAAGCTGATTTCAGCGCAATGGTCACGCCAGACGAGAACACTGGATCTAAGAACTCTCCCGCATTACCTAACAGAGCGAAATGCTTACCGGACATTTGAGTAACATCAGACGAGTAGCCCGCCAATTTCCCAACCGCTGTATCAAATTGAGCTTCCGTTAAGCTTTCGCACATTTTGCCCGTCTGGGTGATAAAGTGCTTTAGTATCAGCTCATCTTCCTGATCTTGGTGTTGTTCATAAACGGATCGAGGTAGTACAACGCCAACAGATGATCGACCATTACTAAAAGGAATTAACCAATACCAAATTTCACTGTTTTCAGGGTGAACTGAAATCAATATTTTATTTCGATCAAAGTCTTTTAAACCAATGCGGTCTTCAACATGGGTAAACAAAGAGACCCTTGTTGATAAAGTGGACTCTTTCTCTAAATTTAGTAGTTTTGGCAATACACGACCAAAGCCACTGGCGTCGAGAACAAATTTAGCAGAGACGTCGTATTCATTGTTTTGATCGTCGCATACATGGAGTTGTACGGTGTTATTTTCCAACTCCGTATAGGATTCAACGGCATGCCCATAGCGAATTTCAGTACCTTCTTTTACTGCACAGTCTGCAAGGATTTTATCAAACTGCGCTCGCTGTACTTGATACGTGGTACCCCAACCAGGCGAAAATTTCTCGCGAAAGTCAAAGAAGTCATATTGCTCTTTATTCGCAAACGCAGCGCCGTTTTTAAATTGGAATCCGGCTTCAATAACGGCCTGCAGCATACCTGCTTGCTGTAAAAACTCCATACTTTGCGGTAGTAGACTTTCACCAATTGAAAAGCGTGGAAAATATTGTTTTTCCAGTACTAAAACATTGTGACCGCTGCGCGTAAGATTGGCTGCTGCGACGGCCCCCGAGGGACCAGCGCCAATAATCACCACATCAAAACTTCCGTTTGCGCTATGCATTTCGACTTTCTCCATAAGAAATGGGCTGAATAAAAGGAGTTAACAGCCACACAAAAAGTAACCCAGGTAGTACGATAACACCGAAGTGATACAGCACTGGTGTTTCACTCAAGACCAGCAAACCAAATGCCAGTAAGCTGGTTATTGTCGATAGTGAAACGGCGACCCAAGTATGTGCCGCACCATGGGATTCTTTAATAAAAATGCCCATGTCTAGGCCGATCCCAAACACCAGCATCAGTGCGACGATGTTAAATAAGTTGTAGCCGCCATTAAGTAATGTGGCGATGGCAAATGCCATGATAGAGGCGCTTAACGGGGGCAAAATAATTTGCCAGAGCTGCTTACGATAGCGCAGCAATAATACGCTTGAGACAACGAGATAAGCGATCACAAGACACATAGTGAGCTGTGTCCGATAACGTGCAAGGGTATCGCTAATATCTGCTATAGGGTCAATATACTCGACTAAGTTTGTATGCGAGGCAAGCTCTTGTAGTTGGCTCTTGGCGGCTTGGCTGAACTTGCCTTGGATACGTATAACGCTGGAAATATGACCGTCTTTATGTCGAATCAATTGGCTACTTAACATGTGCCCTAATGGGGAGGTTTGCCATTCAGAGAGGGTCAAGATTGTGTGATTCTGATTAAAGGACTGCTGCGCTTCCTGTTTGATGAGGGCCGATGCACCAATTTTATTCATAAATGGGGCTAACTGAGTTCGATACAATTCGCTAACTAACGTGATGTTACGGTGCTGTTGTGCTTGAGAGGGCAATGATTGACTGATACTGAGGTAATTACCGAGATCACCTTCAAAGCGCAGACGATCCAAAGTTAAGCGAACCTGCTCCTCTTTTTGTAGTAGCGCTTCAATCCCCGTCGCCGTGATTAATAGGAAGGTGCTCTGGTAGCCATTCCCCATTGCTTGTTGAACAGTTCGGTCTTCATTAAGTAACTGAATAGGAGAAGTCTGAAGCGTATCTAAGTCATCTTTCGCGGAAGAGCAGTAAATAAATACGCTGCCAATAACTGAAAGGGTGGTAGCAGCGAAGACTGCTTGCAGATGTCGCTTTGAAGAGTAAACAGGCGTAAGGTGCTGGCACATATCAATAATTGATGGATGTAACCGCATGTTAGACAGATTGGAGACCAGCGGCAGCCAGAATAGAACGGTTAACCATGAGGCAACGAGACCTATGCTAGCAAACAAGGCAATTTGGCGAAGCCCGGGGAATGGTGTTAAAGCGAGGCCTGCGTAAGCTAATACACTTGAAATTAAGCCTAGCAATAGACTGACAAATAGTGACTTAGTTAAACGGTTCTCTGTTTGCCCCGATTGGGCACAGACATAATGCATTGAGTAGTCTACAGCGACGCCAACGAGACCTGCGCCAAAGGCAAAAGTGATCAAGTGTACACTAGGAAATATCAGTGTTGTGATTGCCAGAGCGACCATGGCTCCGACACTAATGGGCACTAAGGTATAGAACAGCGGTTTTAGACTACGGAAGGCAGCTAAAATCAGTAATATAATGCCAAGAACAGAGCCAACGCCAATGGTCGAAATTTCTTGTTTTGCTTGGTTAGCTCCATAGCTTGCATGAATCACTAGCCCCGACATTTTTACGGTTACTTGATTAGCTGAAGCATAGTCTTTCACCTGTTGAAGTAGTGGCGCTAATTGACTTTGTGTGGACAATGAAAATGCATTTTCTGATAAACGATAAAATAGAACAAAAGCCGGTTGAGGTGTAGATGATAGTCGGAATAAGCCTTGCTGAGTTTTTATGTTGCTACTGAGAACACTGTCTTGCAAAAAGCTGCCATAAAGGCCAAAAGGGTCGGCTTTTAAATCAACCGGTGCGCTGGCAACGGGATTAAATAATTGTCCTAGAGCGATATCAGATTGTTGTTGCCATTGACCGTTTTCAAGTCGTCGCTTCACTTGATCGCTGAGTACGCTAAAACGGAATTTAGGGTTGAGAGACTGCTGCTGTAAATGCTCAGGAGATTGCTCAAGCAGTATAGGTGAGTCCGCTAAAATAGACTGAATATTAAGGGTTGCTGTACGTGCTTTATCGACTTCAGGGTGCAGAATCATTAACGTCAATAATTGCCCCATGGCATCAGACTGAGACTGCATAGCCGCCGCGCTGTAAGGGCTTTGTTCGGACTGAGGTAAGAGTGCCATAATACTCGACTCAAAGCTTGGCCCTTTAAGCCATGCAATAGAGCAGATTCCCAACACGATGACTAGCCAAATAAATGCTGCAACCTTGCGCATGATTACTGCGAGCCCTCGGCTAATAACTCTGAGAATTGAATAGTCGTGGAATTACCATTCACTTCCTGTAACACAACCTGCTCTAAGAAGGCGCCTCCAGATAAACTCACGTGCGTAATTGCTTGGGCGATGTTGACATCGCTTGGTGTCAGTTGCGCTTGCCATTGCTCTTGGGAAGTGTGCGCTTCTATATGAAAGTAGGTTTGCAGTAGATCCCAGTCAGCAGTCATCACACCAAAAAACAAGTCAGAAAAAACCTGTACTACAGGATTGTTTTGACTATCTAAGACGGACACTTGTTGTCCATTTTGAGCTGTAATAATTTGGTTAGGGGTAAGAGTAAGTGTATTTTCAATTGGCGCTAAGGTATGCCAAGAAATTTCTTGCTCGGCAATGTAGGCAAAAGTGCCAGAAGACTTAAGTGATGTATCTACAGCCGCTAAGTATTTTTCTTGATCAAAATGCCCTGACAGTTGTTCTGGGGTGTGCAGTAATTCTTTGAGCTCGTCTACTGAAGCTGCCCAGATAGCATGGCTAAAAAATATCAAAAAGAGAATCGCTGACTTCATGCGCTGACGCCTAGTTTATCTAACAGGATTTGTGGGGAAGCGAACTGCATCTCACCGTTCGCAGCATCAACTGCTACTTGTACAGTGTAGGCTTTGGTTAAGCGTTGACCGGATTCACTGTCAAATAATGTATAAGCGATTTTGAGTCGATTTTCCCACTCTATTACTTTTGCTAGAACGCGGATCTTCTGCTTGAAGCGCAATGGCTTAGCGTAGCGAATATTTAGTTCAATAACAGGCCAAACATAGCCAGTCTGTTCCATCTCATCGCAATTGTAGTCGATGGATTCTAGTAATGCACAACGGGCAATTTCTAGGTATTTTACGTAATGGCCATGCCATGCAATGCGCATGACATCGACATCATGAAATGGAATTTCTAACTCGATTTCATGTTCTAACATGGCTATTAATGTCCTTTTTTATGAAGTTTGGTGTGACTGTTTAGTGGTTCGATATGCCAAAAGTCATAGAAATTGAACCACTGTAAGGGTTGCATAAGACAATAATGTTCTAGCCGTTTTGCATAATCATACACAGCATTATTGAGAAGCTGATCTCTCGCTTTTCGAGGAGCGGTTAATTGTTCGGCAAAAAGCTCAATGTAAATGTGGTATTTGGCTTCTTGTTTCAAGCAGAACATTAAATAGACTGGGCACTTCAGTAAATTAGCGAGAATAAACGCTCCTTGAGGGAATGGGGCTGGCTGCTGTAGGAAAGGCACCACAGTCGTTCGTGCGTTACTTTGCACAGGCGTGCGATCTCCCGCAATTACGATGAATTCACCTTCTTCAATACGCTCAGATAAAGTCATAGCGGTTGCTGGTGACATGTCAGTCACTTGCATCATACGAATATTGGCGCTGGCGTTGGCTTGTTTTAACATGCGGTTAAACTTTTCTGCATGCTGGGTATACACGAGCATTGTCACTTTGACGTTTGGCATTTGATGAGCCAGTGCACTACAGATTTCCGTATTCCCGAGATGAGAGACAACAATAATCCCTCCTTTCTGACGTTGCTCCATATGTTGCATAGTAGCTTGGTTGTGGAAAGCTACATCTTGCGGCTGTATATGCCCCATCCAGACCAAGAACTTATCCAAAAGCAGCTCACCAAAAGTCCAGAAGTGACGGAATGAGGTAAGTTCTTTTGGTTGTTTAGGGCATAAGGGCTTAGCTTTTTTTAAGTAATCTTGTGACGCATGTCGTGCACGTTTATTGGATAAAAAATAGTAGCCAATGACAGGGAGTAAGACGAGGCGAAATACATTACGTCCAAAGAGTTGGTAGCAGCTCAATAGGATCTTCATTCCTATAATGGACCCCGTTTCTCCTATCTTAGACCAATGCTGCGTAGACTTAGCCACGACACTTCCCCTTAAGCAGCATGGGTAAGCGTTTGAGCATGCCAAAAAAGAGGCGGGTGTGCATGGCAGAAATCAGCACATTGTCTTTAAGCTTATTAAAGTGAGAAACCCCATCTATGGGATAGTGTACTTTTGTCGCTCGATTCACGATGGTATGACCCTCCCAAACCCAACGAACAAGAATTTCTGTATCGAATTCCATACGATTTCCGCAACTATGACGCGAGGTTAGCTCACGGCAGGCGGCGGTAGGGTAAACTCTGAAACCGCACATAGAATCTTTAATAGTAAAAGATAAAGTATTTATCCATACCCAAACATGAGTTAAATAACGTGCGTAGAAGCGATGTTTAGGGACGCTTTCATCATATACTGGACAGCCAGCAATAAGCGCCTTAGGTTGCTTTTTCGCCTCGGCAATCATATCGGGTATGTCTGATAAGTTGTGTTGGCCGTCAGCGTCAACTTGCAGTGCATGGCTGAATCCATGATGGAATAACTCAGCTATTCCTGCTTTTACTGCGCCACCTTTACCTTGATTGATAGGAAGTCTAATGAGGCTGACACTCTGTGAAGCGTGTTCTTTTGCTAATTGTTTGAGCACATCATGGCATTCAGCTGAGCTTCCATCGTCCACCAGCAGCACCGGATAGCCATAAGAGAGAACATTTTTAAGTGTACTGCCAATGGCGTGTTCATGGTTGTACACAGGGATTAAAATAGCCGGGTTAAACTCTATGTTAGGCGAAACAGATGCGACCACTTGAGTGAACTCCTTTGTCTGAAAGGTATTGGAACGTCAGCTTTTTCAATGCGCTGTTATACGTTAATGACAAAGTCACCTCAGTATCAGGCTGGATGACATGCTGAAACTTAATCACTTCTAAGCCTGTAAAGCGTCCTTCAATAGCAAAGTGTTTGCGACCAAAATGTTGTGCCCAATGGGTTTGAGTAATACCTGGCAAAATAGGATGCTGGTCAAAGTGCCCCTCAAAGTAGATCAGCTCTTTGGGAATATAGAAGACTAGCTGGATATGTTCATCAAGAGTATTCCGGCTCAGTTCCACTGGCCACTTTACTTCATGGTTATCAAATAACGAATGCAGACGATCCATAGATAATTTGCCTTGAGAGTTGTAAGGGAGTGATGATAGAAAACGCCAACGTCTTGGTAATAGTACCGCTTCAAAAGAAGAACGTAGCGCTTGTTTAAGGCATTTAACCAACTCTTTCTGTGAGCCATGTGTGCGTAATTGCTTGCCAGCTTCTGAGAGCTCAGCCACAACAACAACTTCATCTCTTTTTCGTGCCAAGACCAGCGCTCTAGCGGCTCTAATCCACTTTGTCTGCTCGATTTCATGTTCCATCTTGGTTAGAGATAAGCGCTTGCCTTCTACTTTATGAATTCTATCTTGACGTCCAAGTAAACGAAATGAGCCTGATGTTGAGATATCAATTTGGTCACTTAAATAGGCATGCTTCGGTTCGATGTAGGGCCCGGAAATGTGGACACGACCTTGGTGAATCTGCATATCAATCTGCGGTAATAAGTGCCAATGCTCATTATTGTTTGATTGTGTGCGCCACGCTATGGCTCCAGTCTCTGAGCTGCCATAAATTTCATGAACGGGCGTACCTAATAACTCGGCTGCAAATAGACTGTCCTGACGCGCTAAGGGCGCTGCAGAAGATATGACTTGGTGGCAATGGCCAGCAACGGAGGTCCAATCCAGTTGGTCGTTCAAGCGTTTAAGGTGGGACGGAGTGGAAATCAACACGTAGCATGCCAGCTGCTGAGCTTGGCGGAAAATATCTTCAGTAAAAGTGCATGCTTTGGTTAGAAATTTTCGCTCAGTTAATAATGGCCAGAATAAGCGAAAGGTTAAACCAAAGAGGTGCTGATGTGGTACCGTCGATATCAGAGTTGCGTGTTTAGGTATTGTCCAAAGCTGATCAACAGAGGCGATTTCATCTTCTATCATAGCAATGGTTTTAAGAATGGGTTTGGGCGTGCCTGTTGAACCAGAAGTGTATACCTCAATAGCCGTTTGTTCCCTGTCTAAGGGGACTAAGGGTGAGCATTGCATACTGCTTGGTGGGTATAAAAATGCCTGTTCAAGATCTGGGAATTCACCAATAAAGCCTGCACTGTTAGGCGCTAGTCTATCGATAGTGTCTGAACAGATATCGCTAGGCAAGCAGGCGATACACTTTGACTGCCACAACGCAAAAAGAATGGCGATGAATTCAAATGTATCGGAATGATATACAACCCACCGTTGCTTGGGCTCAAGCGGTAAAAACGTTCGCCAATCATTAATACGCGCCATTAAATCCGCTTTGCTGTGAGATGCATCTGGTGAGCAAGCGATCACTTGGTCTGGCGTTGACTCAAACCAGTTTGATAACGATAGCACTTCAATCTATTCCTTTGCTCTTACTTTCTTTCTGATTAACCATTCTGAGCCGGCTAAGGTCGCAATCAGAAGGTAGGCAAGAAATCCGTTATAAAAAGTCCAAACTTCCATGCTGGCCCATAATGCTGTACCAAGAGCAATCGTGCCATTTAGGATGAAAAAGACAGACCATACTTTGGTAACATTACGTGTGTAACGCACACCACTTGGTGGTAAGTTTGGTTCTTGGATTCGGGCTAAGCGCTCTACAATTGATTGCTGAGTAAATAAGCTACCTGTAAAGAGGCAAAATAAGCTTAAATTGACAAGTACGGGATACAGTTTGACACTTAGGTCTGGACCAAAAAATATCACACTCAACAACATAGTCGCAGCAATGAATAAAATGCCAGCGCGAGTGTTGATGTTGGACTTGTGTCTTAGCCTTAATACTAAAATAAGTGCAAGCATAGGAAGGATGAAAGTGCTACCGCCGGTTGAGCCTACCCAATACACCAAAAAAGGGTAGACAATGGTTAGTAGCCCTAAAACAACCTTCAGCGCCATTACTCAGCCATCAATTTTTCAACTTCAATGACAACATCCTGTACCGTTCTTACGGCCTTGAAGTCTTCCGGTTGTAACTTCTTTCCGGTCATCTTCTTTAATTCGACAATTAAATCCACCGCATCAATACTGTCGATGTCTAAGTCTTGATAGAGGTTTGCCTCAGGGGTAATGTCTTCGGCAGGCAGTTCAAATAGTTCTTGTAGAACGTCGGAAACTCGTTGGTAAATTTCTTGCTGGTTCATAGTGCTTATACGTTGGTTGTTTGGTGTTGTTGAACAAGTTTAGCGAGCGCATTGATGCTGGCAAAGTGTGCTTTGGTTTCTTCGGAATCAGCTTTCAGTTTAATGCCATAACGCTGTTGCAGCGCTAGGCCAATCTCAAGAGCATCAATAGAGTCTAATCCTAGGCCTTCGATAAAAAGAGGAGCATCGTCTTCAATGTCACTGGTATCTATGTCTTCAAGATCAAGCGCATCAATGATCATTTGCTTAAGTTCGGTATTTAGGTCAGACATTTAATTGGAGCTCCTCGTTGAAAAATTCGGCTAAATCTGATGACAAGCGTCGTGCTGCGACAGGCAGCCGCATGTCAGAAATATAAGGCTGAACAGAAATGACTGGTTTCACTTCTAAGGTAAAGTGAACCCGAGTCTTTGGAATTTGGTACCAACGGTCTTGCTTGGTTAGCGTTGATGGAAAAGATTGAATTATGACCGGTGTAATGTCAGCTGGCACGCGTAGAGCAATCTGTGATGCTCCGCGTTTTAGCGTAATAGGCTCATTTGGTACTGAGCGAGTGCCTTCAGGGAAAACAATCAGTGCATCGTGCTCTGCGATGGCCTCTCGTGCCAGCTCTATTACATTTTCGTTTTCTTCATTGATAATGTAACCAGCCATTTTGATCGGGCCGCGAGTAAAAATATTACGCGTTAACTTACCTTTCACGACACAATTTGCGTTGGGAATTAATGCGATCAGAAAGACCACATCGATGAGTGATGGGTGATTGGCAAGCACCAGCTTAGCGTTGTGCAATCTCTCTAGATGTTTAGTTTGGTACGTAAGTACACCTAGAAAACGCATCATTTCGATATAAAAGCGAAAAATTAAGTGGATAAGACGTTTAGCCAAAAAAGCGCGACGTACAGCGGTTACAGGAAGGCAACGCAAAATTGGAAAAGCAACAATGCTAAGCGTGATTCCGCCTACACCAAATACAAAGAAGCTAAATGCTGTGGCAAACCAGCGCCAACAAAATTCAATTTTTGTGAACATAAGATGACGAGCCTAGATACTTTGAAGCTTCCAATGGGTTGACGTGTTTTTTTCGGCGAAAATTACTTCACTCTGGTTCGTTAAAAGTAGTGTTAGCAATTGCATGTAGTCAGGGGCAGTCTCATCGAGAATAGCCGCAGAACTATCGTTCTTAGATAGTTTCAAGGCAGTGCCGACATCACGACTTAGGAGCAATGCAATGGCGTAAGGGATATCACTTGACTCTGTATATGGCTGATAAATCTTAGGAACCGGTGTGTCGCATATTAAACACACAACTTTGGAGAAATCTTGCAGTTGGATAGCTGCTTCTAGCAAAGCGGTTGGTAGCATATTTTGGCATGCTGCCACAGAGGTAATGGATGAAGTGTCTTTTTGGGCAATAGACAACAGTCCCGCAATCGCGTTATGAACCGCTAGACTAAATCCCGTTGGCGATAGGTCTTGGTCAGAGGCAATATTTTGTAATAATGAAAGTGTAAGATCTACATCGCCATGACGTGAAGCGAAGACTAAAGGAGTGTTTTCATCAAGCTCTAGCCCGCATAGTGCTGCGGCCGCAACTTTACCCATCTTCGTGAACCGGCGACGTAGCATGGGAGAAATCTTTTTTAAGCCGGTTTTAATGTTATCTTCATCGGCAGAATACAATCTGCTATTTAACCAATCGCTCCAATCTTTTTCAGAGGTCAGGCCTGGTGCTACCGCACTCCATTTCTCCAGCCTAAAATCCAACACATTAACCTCGTTAAATAAGTTCCCTGTCGAAGAACACTGATATGTTCTTTCTTATTTCTTGCGAAAAACTGGCGAAATTTTACCTGCAAAAGCAATTTATGCAATAGCTGAAAGGATTTACTTGTCTAATTAATGTTCTTTATAATCCGCGCTTCTTTTTTGTCATTATTTGCATGGAGGCATGCTTTGAAACAACTTTTAGTAATTTTAACCTCACTTTGTCTATTCTTCCCTTCGATCTCTCAAGCTCGCGATACAAAACATATGTTATCTATTGATGATGCTATGCAATCTTCTGACTTTCAAGAAAAGCTAGATGGTAGTATTAAGCTGTATTTTGGCGACCAAACGCACTCAAAAGTGGTGAGCAAAGCAGGTAATTTCACGACGAATAAAAAAACAAATGCTGTAGGGAAAAGCGACGAACGTGCCTGTAACTGGGTATTTCTTTCTGCTTTGTTAGCTCTTCAAGAGAGAGCAAAGGCGGAAGGAGCAAATGCTGTCGTTAATATTTCGAGTTACTACAAGAAGAACAAAGTATCCAGCAGCTCAGAGTTTGAGTGTCATGCGGGTGCGATTATGGCCGGTGTAGCGTTGAACGCTGATGTTGTCACTCTTAAATAACCTTATCTAAGGCGTGATAAAGCTAGCATTACTCGATACGAGAATGTCGGATGAGCTGCCTGTTAAGTTACAACGGGCAGCTCTTCAGCCGCAACAGTGGAGTTTTTATCATAGACTAAAAAGCGTGAAGCGCAGAAAGGAATACTGCTTTAGCCGATCATTGCTTAACCTTATCATCCAAACTCACTTACCAAGTATCAGTCTTGCGCGCAGTTACCAAGATACAGATACAGGCCCTCGATTAAACAATACTAATTACCATATTTCGATATCACACAGTCACGGTGTAATTGCTGTTGCAGTGGCTAGTGAACCTGTCGGTATTGATATTGAACATATCCAACCTCGTAAAAACTTAGCGGAATTAGCAAATATGTTTATGGCCCCAGAGGAGTTAGATGGTTTTTTGGGGGCGGAGATGGAGTCGCGCTTATTTAGTTTTTATGAAGAATGGGCAAGTAAAGAAGCTATTTTTAAGTCTTTAGAGAGAAAGCAGCAGTATGGCCTAGGTTTGTCAGATATAAGACAAATTGATTTTGTTCGCTCAGGAAGCCTAATTAGAACGACTTCCTGTTTAAACAACCAGTTTGTATTGTCTGTTGCTCTGAGAGCAGAAAGCCTTAGTTATTAAGCTATGACTGCTGCAAAACCTCCAACAAGCGTATGGATTCTTCATGGTTGATGCTGTGCGTTAATCCGTCAAAGGTGTCCAGTGTGGTGCTAGCGCCTAGTGCTTCAAGCCAGTCATGGCCTTGAATTGCATGTTGGACGGGCATGACTTTGTCGGCGTTGCCATGTAGAAAGTGGACGTTGCTTGGTGATGGGTTGTGCTGTGGTGCTTTGGCAAAGCGTCCTGACAAGGACACGACATGTTTGGCTAGCGGTGTTGCTATTAGTTGCGTGGACGACAATGACATGATGGCGCCTTGTGAGAAGCCGATAATGACGGTGTCATTCACCTCTACTTTGGCGATGTCTTGCCAAAAACGAATCTTGTCAGCAAAACGCGGCATTTCGACTTTGATTCGGTCTAGGCGGTTCTCTTCATTGATATCTTTGATTGAAAACCACTGAAGACCTTCTCCTAAGTCAAATGGGTGAGGGGCGGCTACCGACACCACCATGGCACGATCCAATGAGTCGGCCAGCCATCGCCCTAGAGTCATTAAACTCTCAGGGCGTGATCCCACACCGTGAAACAATAGAATAAGGCGGTTGGCGATAGCAGGCTTTTGAATCACGATGTCTGACATAAGAGGCTCCATACTTGAATGGCGCAACATTAAAAGATATTAATTCGTGAATAAATACGGTATTCACGAATACACTATTACAAAAAAGTGAATAATCTTTTTGGAACCAAAACCAAGCAATAGGTTCCTTATTGCCGTGCTTTTATTTCGCTCCTTGTAAACGATCTTTCAAACTGTCGAGTGCCGCAATAAAAGCGTCTTTGCCTCCTTGTCGTTTGAAGACATCCACGGCTTGCTCATTTAAACCGCCAGGCGTGCAATGCTCTGGCACTTGATCAGCAAAAGGGTGCTCTGTGTGGTTAAGAGCGGTGTGATTTAGACCGCTAAATAGCGCAGCAAAATATCGTTGTGCGCTTTCTTGTGGGGTGCCTTCATTGGTCATCCATTCCGACAAGGTTGCTAATGATTCGAAATAAATGCCCATGGTGGCGCTGGCAACCGCGTAGCGATCAAACTCTTCTTCGGTTTCCGCGCTTACAACTGTCCCTATAGCGTCGAACAGTGTTTCCGCGATTTGCTGTCTTGGATAAATAGCCGTGACGCCAAGACGTTGCGCGACAAAGGGGAGAGGAATGGCGCGACACAGATTCACGTCTTGACCAAACCATTGCTGCAAGGTTGTGTGGGTTAGTGTCGCAATGAGACTGATCACCACCTTATCCGAAGGAATCTGAAGCCCGGCTAGCACTTCTTCGGCAATTTGTGGGCGTACCGCGAGCACAATGACATCGGATTGATCGATGATCATTTGGTTGTCGTCCAGCACCTGAACGCTAGAGAATTCAGCGGCGAGTTTTGCGGAAAGTGCATGACTGCGACGACTAACGCTTACCTGATCCATAGTCAGCTCGCTGGCAAATAAGCCGCGAATACAGGCTTCAGAAATGACTCCCGTGCCAATAAAACCTAATTTCATGTGATGTCCTTTTGTATGAAGTAGCGGTGTTTGTTATCTCATAGGCGATTCTTGTAATTCAAGGCGTGCGAAATCGTTATGGCTTTGTAAAGAAAGCCAAACCAGTTTTATCTCTGAGGAAGGATTCAGGCATTCAGTGGCGCACTCTGGCGAAGTTTGCTGACGTTGAGTAGTTTGTAAAGACATTCAGTAATCAAAGGAACGGTGCATGAGTGCGACCATTCAGAAAATTTTTGCCAAAGCGTTAGCGCTACTGTTTTTCATTTTAGCTGCCATGGTGTGTGGTAGCAGTTTGGTAACGGCATTATCGCAGTATCAATCTAGTCAAGAACTAACTCAAATTCTTATTCAGGTGATTAATTCTAATATTATCGCGATCGCTGTTTTCGAATTGGCGATGGTGATCAATAAAGAATACGGCAATAAAGATGAGCATGATGTGATTGTGATGCTTCGTCGTACGTTGCCGCGATTTATCAGTACCGTATGTGTCGCGCTTTCTCTTGAGGGGCTGATTATGGTGATAAAATACAGCCAAGCCGACATGGCGGGTAATCTATATTACCCTGTTGCCATCGTCGGCAGTGCGGCATTTCTATTGCTCGCGTTAGGGGTATTTTTGCATTATGTTCCTTGCGACACGGCCCCACAGACAACGGCTAAAATCGGTCAACCCGATAAGGACGAAGTGCCACGCTAGTTGGCCTTTTGTCCACTTTTTGTAATAGTAACTCGGCGGTGATAGCCGCTTGCGTAACCCCCAAATGTTGGTGCCCAAAGGCAAAGCTAAGGCGAGGAAACTTGGGATGTTGATCAATGACCGGCAAAGAGTCAGGCAATGTGGGGCGATGGCCCATCCATTCGGAAGATTGAGCGTCCTCTGGGCCGAACAGTTTCGGCAACAATGCTTTGGTATGTTTGCGCAATACAGAAAAACGCTTTTCAATGGGGGGTAACTCAGTACCGCCTATCTCACTCATGCCAACAACCCGTAAGCCACTGTCTAGGGGTGACATAACAAAGCGTCGATCTGCTGACAAAATAGTATGTCGAATGCGCGACTGGTTCTTAGGAAAAGTTAGATGGTAGCCTCTTTCAGCTTCCAGAGGGACGGTGATGCCGACTTGCTCTAGCAGTGTTTGAGTCCATGCCCCAGCACATAAGCTAACATGACCAAATTGATGGCGATGCCCAGGAATATGCACTTCAATATTGTGAGTGGAGGCCTGAAGAGACATCACCTTTTCATTGATAAAGTGGCCGCCACGTTCAATAAACGCCTGAAACAAGGCTTGGCATACCTCATAAGGGTCGGACAAACGATAGATTTCAGGAACGTAAACCGCATGACTCAGTTTCAAGGATAACTCAGGTTCTAGCTCTGCTAAGCGCTGCCCTTCCACTACTTCGCAGTCGACCTCATGTTGTTGAAGTTTACTCGCCAGCTGATGTGCTGCGACTTTTTGTCGATCATCTTCCCACACGACAAGGTTTCCTGCTTTAACCAGTAAATTTTCTTGTCCTATATCTAACAAAGTTCGCAACCATGCAGGCTGAGAACGCTTATTTAGAGCGCTAATGGCCTGGGTTCCCTGCATCGCCTGTTGTGGTCTTGCTGCTTTTAAAAATTTTGCGTACCAAGGCAAGGCTTTGGGTAAATATTTAAAAGGGATGCAAACAGGGCCATCTGGGTTAAGCCATAGCTTGGGAGCATTACGCACAGTAGCGGGGGTGGCTAAAGGCTCAATGACCTCGGTGGCTAAGTAACCAGCGTTGCCAAAAGAAGCCGCTCGTCCTGGCTCATTACCATCTAACAGGGTGACTTGATACCCTTGACGTTGCGCTTCCAGTGCGACACATAGTCCCACGACACCAGCACCGACAACTGCATAGGTCGGTTTATCCTGTGACTGAGATGAGGAAAACGGTGTGACAGATAATGAGGCATTCATAACAACTCCTTCGACACAGGTTAACAGGACGCTTCAAATGCTAAAATAGCGGCGGCAAGATCTTCACGAGAGTCACCAACCGACTTGAATACAGTAATCGCGTCCTCGGTATTTGCCAATGCTTGACGGCCTTTATGTTGCAAAGAACACAGTTCGGTCAATTCTGCGATAATTGCTTCCGCTTGGAAGGCACCCTCGTTAATAGGGATGATTAAATCTCCGGTTTCTGCTAAGGCACCAGCACGGGTATCGACGAAGACGTTGGCTTTTTGCAGTACCGCGTTATCCGCTTCACGCATGCTTGGAGTAAAACTACCAACTAAGTCAACGTGGGTGCCAGGACTTAACCATTCGCCTTTTAGGACGGGCTCTGTTGCAAGTGTTGCACAGCTGATAATCGATGCTTGTGAAGCGATGTTAGGTAATTCTTGTTCCGTGATGGCCTGCGCGTCATATCCTTGCTCTTTGAGCTCCTTTGCAAACTGGCTAGCTGCAAATGGGTTACGGTCCCAAATCC
Organism: Marinomonas ostreistagni; assembly: GCF_016461785.1. Taxonomy (GTDB): domain Bacteria; phylum Pseudomonadota; class Gammaproteobacteria; order Pseudomonadales; family Marinomonadaceae; genus Marinomonas; species Marinomonas ostreistagni_A. Next base: position 173,336 of record NZ_JAEMUH010000005.1, read on the forward strand.
ATAGGGTTTTGATAGGGCGTACACTCATATGAGCTGGTACTAAGTAGCGTCCCATACGACCCGCTCCGATCATGAGTAAACTGTCACTGTTTTGATGAGATAAATGGCTTGAAGCCAGAGCAGATGCTGCTGCGGTGCGACGCGCAGTGATGATATTGCCGTCCATTTGCGCTAAGGTCTCGCCCGTTTCGCCAGAGCTTAGGGTGTATAGGCTTGTTAATCCAGGCTTGCCTTTCTCGTTGTTACCAGGAAACACCGAGACTTGTTTAACTCCTAGATATTTCCCTTCGATCCAGGCAGGCATCAGTAGTAGTGTGGCTTGTTTGGTATTTGGCACATCAATGAAATGATGATGGCGAACGGGCGAATGAACGTCCGTAGTAAAAATCTTTTGTAGTGCCTGTATAAGCTCAGGCCAACCCAAGCGCTCAGTTAATTGTTCGGCGGTTAAGTACATCGCATTCTCCTTGGAAGTCGTCGTCATGATCTGAATTACATACTAGTGTCGAACTGACCTAGATAGTGTTCTAAAACTCTGCACAAGTTGACCAAGACTATGCATTTGCAAAGAGACTTGTTATAAAGCTTAAAGTAGCGGGGAGAAATGTATGCAAGATCATCAAAGTGGAATTCGGCGTGAGCTGATCGCAACGCAGCACGGTGAGCATATGCATGATTTCGCCCAAATCTTGATTGGCTGGCAAGGTAAGATGACTTGCGAGTTACCCCACGAAACGGGCGCCTTGTCCCGCGGTCGTTTTGCGCTGGCACCTGATCAATTGCCGCATCTTTTCTCAGGCGATTCCCAAGACTGTGAGTTATTGGTGGTGGATTTGTCTGCGGACGATCCAACTGTGCGATATATTCAAGACAGTACGGGCGTATCGGTACCAGAACTCTTTCGTCAGCAGCATTTATTTTCCGCGCTGCCCACCGCCTCGCTCCCCTGTCTTGAGTTTGCCGCAGGGCAATTAACGAACGCATCCCCCATGATTCAGCAGCGCATTAATGCGCAGATGTTGCCAATGCTTGTGTTGCAGGTGGCGGATGCTATGTTAGAACAAGATCGATTATGGCATTCGGTTCAGCATCAGCGCTTTAACTCATCAGAGTTTCGCCGCCTGATTGATCAATCCCCAGAACGGCAATGGAGCAATGAATGGCTCGCCCATTACTTTAATATGAGTGAAAGCCATTTCTATACGGTCTGTCAGGCGCAACTTGGCTTAAGTCCACAAAAGTATATACTGCAGCGCAAACTGCAGCAGGCGCAAAGGCTATTACACCAGTCATCTTTGCCGGTATCTGTACTGGCGCATCGTTTCGGTTTTTCTAGCACCTCAGCGTTTTCCCGAGCGTATCGTAAAATGATGGGGCATTCTCCGGCACAAGCCCGAGGCCGTCAGCACTAGCAAGCTGCTAGGGCTTTTCCGGAATTGCGCTGCTGGGTTTAGAGGTATAGCTTTGTATGACCAGACAGGCACCGATTAAAACCATTCCCAACCATCCAGAGACTCCTAAATGTTCCCCTACGATGGTAACCGCAAAGACTGCCGCTACTACAGGTTCAAATAAGGTGAGAACAGTGGCCGTACTTGCATGAGTGGTCTTCAAGCCGAATCCAAACAACACATAACCTAGAAACATCGGCACGGCTGCCATATAAAGTGCCACACTGATGTTATTTATCGAGCCGAATAGGTGTTCTCCTGTCAGGGCTAGTGACGGTAATAGAATGCAAGAACTGACCATAAACATACTGCTCATCGAGGTTTTAGAGTGAATGCCTTGCTCAATCATATGCTTACCGATCCATGCGTATAAAGCATAAGAGCCGCCAGCGACTACCCCGAGGATGATACCGACTACGGTGTCCCATTGATTATTAGCAGATTGAGTCGGGGCTGCTTCGGAAAACGCTAGTAACAAAATGCCGAGCAGACCAAAGCTTAAGCTGACTAACCAGGTTTTAGTAAAAGGGTTCTTTTTGCTGATTAGCCACTCCAATAAGGCTGTGGCAAAAGGTGCGCTACCGATGGTGACAACGGTGCCAATCGCAACACCTGCTAAATGCATGGCGCTGTAAAAGGTCAGTGGGTAAACGGCTATGCCGAGCGCTCCACCAACGACATAGACTTTCAATTGCCATAACTGTTTAGCATCTCGCCGTAAGTTTTTTAGAGCTACCAATGCTTGTAATAGGCCGCCAACGCCCATGGCAAAAGCTCCGATAGCCAGTGGGCTCACGTCAGGGGCTAAGCTAGCAACAGTGCCGGTGGTGCCCCATAAAAAAGAGGCCAGTAATATAGCAAGGTGACCGGTTTGGTGATTAACGTTGTTAATGGAAGTGGTATGCATGGTTCTGCTCTCTGTGTCTTTATGAGGATTATCATATGAGAAAAAGACACTGTGTATTGTGCTGAAAAGACGCTCTTGTAGACCGTTAAGATGGAATTAATGGCGTCCAGACAGCTGGCTTGGAGACAAACCAAAATGTTGACGAAAGCGTCGACTAAAAGCCGATAAGTCATTGTAGCCCACTTGTTCAGCGACGTGCTGGACAGGTAAATCGGAGTGGGTCAGCAGGGCTTTGGCCTTTTCCATCCTTAAACTCATGATGTAGTGCATTGGGCTTTGCCCCATATGGTGCTTAAAGAGTGTTTTGAATTGGGTGGCGCTTAGATGGGCTTGTTGCGAGAGGATGTTGATATCAAGGGGGTGTGCTAAATGCTCAATCATATAGGTTTGCGCTCGACGGATTCTCGGATCAATTTGATGCCCGAGCGTCTGTTGTGTCAGTAATTGCTTGAACAATTGAAACAGAGTTTGCTCGATCTCAGAGTTCACCTGATGTACGAGTTGTTTCTCAACAAACAGCAAGAAACTTTGTAGTGGCGCACTGATATCAAAGACCTGTTGCTCACTCTGAGCAAGATGATTTGGCAGGCTATTCATATCAGCGACGACAAAGCGCGCGGCTTCGTCAGCTTTAAAATGATGCTCTTGTTCCTTTTTAATGACCACGCATTCTCCGACCGAAACGCTGCCACGAAAGTTGGGAATCTCGATCATAATGGCGCCTTGTGTAGGCAGTACCAATTGATGATAAGAGTGAATATGAGTATCTGTACGTTTGGTGTAGGCGCGAAGACTTAGCGAATTTTGCATGGTTTTATCGAACATTATGAAAAAGGCGTTTGGCTATGCATAGATTTAGCATTTTTCCAGTTTTATCAGATATAAGCTTTGGTTATTAATTAAACAGAGTTATCTGCCGATAGCTTCTCTTTGCATGGTTTCACGGAGTGACGATGATGGCAACGAGCAATTTGTCTTTTCAATCCCGATATGAGTATCAAAGAGAAGAAGTCGTAACGCGACAGGCAGTGAGTGTTACTCAGACTTCCTCTCGGGCTGATAGCGAATCTGCATTGGAGTTAAAAGCCCAAGCAGGTCAGCGCATCATTGCGCAGCAAGAGGTTAGCTTCCAAGCACGGACTGAAGAGCTTGGCTTAGATGATGCGGAGGAGAGCATTTCGCGTGTCGAGCAGCGCTTTCAAAGCATGATCTCGATCCTTGAGCGCATGTTTGGCATGAAAATATCCCTATATGATGCCTCAGAGCTTGAAGGGGCAGGAAATGGCAAAAGTGAGCCTTCAGCCAACAGTGGTTCGGCACAAGGGCAAGTGCGTCAAACCGCCATGGCCATGCGAGAGTATCATCAAATAACGGAACAAGAGTCCAGTTATGTCGGCATACAAGGACGCCTTGACCTCAACGATGGTCGATCATTGAATGTCGATTTTAGTTTGGATATGTCTCGTTCTCGTTACGAAGAGTTCTACGGCGAGATCTCATTCACAGGCCGTAATGTGGACCCATTGGTAGTGAATTTAAACGGTAATGCCGCACAGTTAACCAATCAGCGTGTTAGCTTTGACCTTGATGGTGATGGTACAGAAGAGCAAGTGGTGTTTGCGACGGGTGATTCGGCATTCTTAGCCATTGATAAAAATGGCAATGGTAGCATCGATGATGGCTCTGAGTTATTTGGCCCCCAGTCAGGCAGTGGCTTTGCTGACCTTGCCCAATACGACAGTAATCAAGATGGTCTGATCGATAGCCTTGACGATATTTGGCAAGATCTGGTGCTAGTGCAGCGAGACGAACAAGGCAATGAAAGCTTGTTAAGTTTAAGTGATGTGGGAGTTAGTGCCTTTGTATTAGAGCGCACCAGCTCTCCATTTAGTCTTTTCAACGACCAAGGTGAGCGCACTGGCATCATTCGAGAAACGGGTCTTTATGTCAAAAATGATGGCACCGTAGACAGTATGCAGCATGTAGATTTGATCGTTTAGAGTGGGAAAGAGCAGAGTATTGGTCAACTGCTTCATTTAAGAACGCGATAAGATGATGCCATTACTACGATAGTCGAGAGGAATCGTTCATGGCACATCTGTTAGTTCCAGGCTCCGCAAATGGCGCTGTATTGGCTTCCCAAGAAGGGTTGAGTTTCTGGGGCGGCGTGGATTCTGCGTCGGGTGTGGTGATGGATGCGCATCACCCTTTGCATCAACAGTGTTTGGCGGCGAAGGTGCTGATGCTGCCGACCAGTCGTGGCTCCTGTACGGGCAGCGGAGTGCTGTTGGAATTGATTCAGAATGGCCACGCTCCGGCTGCATTGATCTTTCGAGAAACGGAAAGTGTCTTAACGCTTGGGGTGTTGGTTGCTCAGCATGTATTTGGTTTAACCATTCCGATCGTCCGTGTCTCTGAAGCAGAGTTTGAGTTACTGGCCCAAGCCGATCAAATCAACATTACAGAACACACGATTCAGACTAAAGGCGTGAGTTTTCCACTAGAGCCAGCACCTCACACGGAATTGCTATTGTCGGACACAGACCTCGCTATGCTAGAGGGGCAACAGGGCGTGGCGGTGCAATTGGCCATGCGATTACTGTGTGATGTGGCTCGTAATGAAGGCGCCACAGAGTTGATTGATGTGGCGAAGGTGCATATCGATGGCTGTATCTATGCTGGACCTGCATTGCTACGTTTTGCGCAACAATTCGAGCAAATGGGGGCTCAAGTTCGGATCCCGACGACGACTAACTCGATTTCCGTAGATTATGCCAACTGGCGCCGACAGGGGTTAGAGGAAGCCTTTGGTGAAGCGGCTCAAGGGCTTGCAGACGCCTACCTTAATATGGGGGCTAGAGCGACGTTCACCTGCGCCCCTTATTTGCTTCCCGACGCACCTGCACAAGCAGAAAACATTGCTTGGGCCGAGTCCAATGCGGTGATCTATGCCAACACGGTGCTAGGTGCCCGTACGGCAAAACATCCTGATTTTCTTGATTTGTGTATTGCCTTAACGGGCCGATCCCCTCGCACGGGGATGTATCTAACGGAGCAGCGTGCTGCGCGTCGTATCATTGATGTGCCTTACTTCACCTCGGTGGATGATGCTTTTTGGCCAATGCTGGGATATTTAGCAGGGAGTTTAGCGCCGGATCGAATTCCTTTGATCCGAGGTGTAGCTCATTTATCCCCCAATCAAGATGATCTAAAAGCCTTGTGTGGTGCGTTTGGCACAACATCGGGAGCGCCCATGTTACATGTGGCTGATATCACCCCTGAGGCAACCAATATAGCGCCTCAAACTGATCAAGTGGCGGTGTTATCAGAGGACTTCCTGGCGGTTTGGCAGCAGTTTAATCCGACTAAAGTCCCAGTAGAGTTGATTGCTTTAGGTAGCCCGCATTTTTCGTTAACGGAGTGTCGTGTTTTAGCGAAGCTATTAGAAGGGAAACGCTGTCTGACGGGTGTGGTGGGGATGATCACATTAGGTCGTGATGTACTGGAGCTTGTGAAAAGCGAAGGGCTTGTTGCGCCCATTGAACAGGCGGGTTTTATCATTTATCCCGATTTATGTTGGTGTTCGATCTCTGAACCCGTTTTCCCAACAAGCACTAAAACACTGATGACCAACTCTGGCAAATACGCCCACTACGGACCAGGTCTCAGCGGGCGTGCAATTCGCTTTGGCAGCTTAGCCCAATGTGTAGAAGCCGCTACTACAGGGTATTCAGCAGAGACACCGCCATCATGGCTCATCTAATATTCTTCAAATGGTCTAGCTAAGAAAGGGCCACTAGCTCATACCAAATAATGGTCTACAATCTATTAAAGGCTCCTTTGGATTATGCAGTCGTGCCTTTGATTCCTTAGGCGTTTCTGCATAAGTGCGTGCAACGAGTGCTCGGTGCTCGTCTGCACGCTTTTTTTAACAGCTTCAGATATTTTTGCTTATATTTGATATACCCTTGTGCAAACTTTGTGCTAAAACTTAATAAAAACCATGAACTTGAAGCGTGTAAAATAATTGACGAAGACTAGGGAGTCCTAAATGCCTGCAATGAAGATTCGCCAAAAAATCAGCTTAGGCTTAGTTGTCATCTTTGTGTTAGCCATGGCTGTCGTGTACGCGGTCGTGGAAGGTAAAGTTAAGTCTGATCTAATCTCTGAGCGTCAAAAACAAATAAGTGTCAATCAACAAGGTCTTGTTGCCCTGTTAGGTGCAAAACTTGATGAAATTCAACTAATGACCAGCTCTATTGCTTTGGCTGCCACACAATTACCTGAAGATGTTGAGCTCTATAAATCGATATTACCTCCTCTTATTAATAATCATGGTGATGTAAGTATTGCTGGCGGTGGTATATGGCCCGAACCTAACGCCTTTACGCCTGGTGTTGAACGACGCAGTTTCTTTTGGGCTCGCTCCGGTAGTGGTCTGGAGTTACTTGAGGACTATAACGACCCGAACGGCTCAGGCTATCATAATGAAGGTTGGTATACTGTTGGACGTAATGCGCCGATCAACCAATGTTCATGGTCAGAGGCGTATACGGACCCTGTTTCAAAAGTCCCAATGGTGACATGTACGATACCTATTAAAGAGCAAGGTAAATTTTCTGGCGTTGCTACCGTCGATATGATGTTGGATGGCATTACCGATATCCTTGAGCAACATGGCGCTAAAAATAATGGTTATGTATTTGCTCTAGATGCTCAAGGTCAAATGCTTAGCTTTCCTAAATCTGCTGCGGAAATTGTGAAAGCTGATGATTCTATGGTGACTGCAGATGAATTGGCGAAGACACTTGAGTGGTTAGCGCCTGCTTTGCAAGCGGCTAAGCAGAATAACAGCGGTGCAGCGGTCGCTTTAGAGTATGATGCTATTTTGGGCGAATCCGCGTTTGTTGACTTAGTGAAAGAACCGCAAACGGGTTGGACCATCGGTTTAGTGGTGCCGAAAGGTGTGATGACTGAAGTTGCCAGCAGTATGAGTATTTTTCTTATGCTAGCACTAGGCGCGTTGCTTATTATTGTAAGCATTGTTGCGTGGCTGTTTTTCCAAAGTTTATTGTCCCGCATTGCTCAAACAACTGAACAAATTCAAAACTTAGTATCTGGTAATGTTGATCAAGAATTAAAGATTTTAAAACTAGACGAAATAGGAGAATTACGCACATCCGTCAATGCTTATGGCGCAAAATTAAAGTCTTTGCTTGCAAGTATCCATCAAGAGTCAGCCAAACTAGTGGATGACGCGGGTAAATTGAATGTGTTTAGTAATGAGTTTCTCAGTAAGGCGAATAGTCTGAGTGATGAAAACCATATGTTGGCTGCGGCGACAGAAGAGTTTGGTGCGACTTCCGCTGACGTTGCTATGTACTCAAATGAGACGAAAGAAACGGTAGAGCGCATACATAAAGACGTTCGTACCAGTGGCCAAGAAATGGAAGGCGTTATTCAAACAATGCGTTCTTTGGCACAGACCATGAACCGAGCAGAACAAAATATCCTTCAATTAGACCAAGACAGCCGTAAAGCACACAGTATGCTAGGCGTTATTAGGGATATTGCTGAGCAAACAAATCTATTGGCTTTGAATGCCGCGATCGAAGCTGCACGAGCAGGGGAAACGGGTCGTGGCTTTGCGGTAGTAGCAGATGAAGTACGAAATTTGGCCGCTAAAAGTGAAAGCTCTGCTGTGGAGATTGAACAAGTGTTGAACCGCCTTCAGGAAGCATCAAAAGAGTCTGTTGATTCGATGACGACGGGCCAGTCTGAAACTGAAAGTGCGGTGAACAATGCAGAGGCAACAGCGAGTCATTTACAGGAAGTAGTGAGTGCCTTTTCTCAGATAACGGATCAAGCAACACAAATATCCGTTGCAGCAAATGAGCAGCAGAAAGTATCTAATGATCTGACTGAATTTGTATCAAGATTGCAGGCTCTCACAAGTAGCAATGCAGACGATTCGAGCCGACTCAGTAGAATGAGTGAAGAAATTGATGCAATTGCGAGACGATTGAACGATTTGCGCTAATTTGCATCTGTCACAGACTTAAAAAGCCCACTCAACTGAGTGGGCTTTTTTGATTAGAAAGAATATAAAACAGATGCTGTTGTCTCAGTATCGGTAGTGTCAGTTTCTGCCGGAACATCCGATGTGTACTCAACTTTATAAGCTAATTTCATGGCTAAGTTATCAACGATATTGGCTTGGATGGATGAGATTGACTCATTGACTGTGTTGCCACCACTGGTGCTGATTTCGCTGTTTAATTCTTGTCGGAAGAGAGAAGTTGGAGAAAAGTGGTTTTCATAAGTGCCAGATAAGCGAACAAATGTACCTCGGTCTGAATTACCATCGGCGCCATCTTCAATCGCATAATCTCGGTAACCTACTCCTGCTGAAGCCTCTAGATAGGAACCGTCTTGATGTTGCCAAAAGCGATTACCGTAACCTGTAGACGTTGAGCCTTTACTACGATATCCCGAGAAACGGTCTTCTTCATAGGAGCCTCTGACATACCAGAATTGTTCTGTGTCGAATTTGTAGTTGGCTTGCACTGACCCTTTGTATTGTTCTGCTGTGGTCGCGCTATCGGAACTACTGTATAGAGAGCTTAAACTGTAATCTGTACGCCACTTTAGAGACTCTTTTGTCAGGTTCAACGCACCGTTTAAGTTTTGAGTATCTGTGTTGCCTGTAGTCAAAACCATTCCAAGTTCTGCCGAGCCTGACCACTCGTCAGGAGGTGTTGTTAGATTCAGATTGGTATCTGCTGCATATAGGTTCGACACAGAGACACTGACTGCAACAATTGAAGGTAGCAGAGCTCTTTTCATGGTCATCCTCGTTCGTTTATTGATCGTATACACTAAAAATTATCATAGCGTTCGATATGAATAGAGGGGCTTGGTGCAGGTTGCTTTGTTTACTCTAATTTTTTAAGCAATGCTTAAATGAAGTTTGCATTTTGTATGAAGTTAATGAACTGCATATGATTAAATGTTTGTTTTTTTTACATGGTATGAGGCAGTACTTTGTCAGAAGTAAATCAGTATTTAGGTCACTACAGTCCAGAATTACAGTCTCAAACGCGAGCTATGTTGGATTCTGGTAAGACGGAGGCTTGGCTTTTGAATAAGTATCCTAAAGCACATGAGTTAACAAATGATAAGCAGCTTTATCATTTTGTACAGGAGCTCAAGCAACGGTTTATGAAGAGTTCTGGGTCAATTAGCAAGGTAGCTTATGATGATAAGCTTCACGTAATTCATAATGCTTTGGGGCTACATACTTTTGTCTCCAGAGTGCAGGGAAAAAAGCTAAAAGCAAAAAATGAAATCCGTGTTGCTTCAATGTTTCGTCGAGTACCAGAACCCATGCTACGTATGATTTTGGTTCACGAGCTCGCGCATCTCAAAGAGAAAGAACACAACAAGGCATTTTATAAGCTGTGTCAGTATATGGAACCTGATTATCATCAATTAGAGTTTGAGCTTCGTGTGTACCTTTGTCACAAGGAGCGCTACGGAGAACTATGGCTTTCTTAAAAAGGTTTCCAAGAAAGCCATATGAAGGTTGTTAAGCATAAGTATCAAGCGATTGTCCTAACGGGTCATCTGGGTCTTTTTCCGTTACAGAGGATCCTGTTTCGCTATTCTCACTAGAAGGTTCTTGAGACTCCTCTTGCTTAGCTTTTTTAGCTTCCTGCATTTCCAGCTGTGATATTTGTTGCTGTAGCATCTGAATCTGTTGCTGCAAAAGCTCGGCTTGTTGTTCGTCTTCTTCTGTTTTATCCGTGCTGGTTGAAATACTGGTTAACTCTTCTTGCAAGGTTTCCATCTTCTGTTTCAGTGTTTCTATTCGAGAAGAAGAGGAAGACTGGGAAGAACTGCTGCTTTGGCTAGTAATGCTGCTCAAGTTCATTGAGATAGCGCTCATAAAAAACCTCCTTAATAGATGTAATACCGCTTTGTGGGATAACGGCACACTTTTAGGAGGTTTTAGTTTCTTTACGTTAATTTACACTAGTTGATTTGATCAACTAAATTCTAATGACTAGTCTAAGTCCGTTGCGTTATGGCGTTCCCTGATGCCGTTTTCACCCCAATGGTTAACACGTATTCCCCGTTTAACAGCAGGACGTTCGGCAATCATTTTCGCCCAGCGTTGTACGTATGGGTATTCTCCGACATCTAAGAACTCAGCTGCACCATAAAGATCGCCAAGCACTAACTTCCCATACCAAGGCCAAATGGCCATATCGGCAATCGAGTATTCATCGCCTGCCATGTATTTGTTTTCCACTAGATGTTTGTTTAGCACATCTAGTTGGCGCTTAGCTTCCATCGTGTAGCGTTCAATTGGGTATTCTTGTTTAAACGGTGCGTATACATAAAAATGACCGAAACCGCCGCCTAAGAATGGCGCAGATCCCATTTGCCACATCAACCAATTACGACACTCTGTTTTAGCTTTTAGGTCTTGTGGAATGAAGGCATCGTGCTTTTCTGCCAAGTATTGCAGTATGGAACCGGATTCAAACAGGCGCAGCGGTGGATTCACAGTGGTGTCAACCATGGCTGGAATTTTCGAGTTCGGATTGATCTCAACAAAGCCGGATGAGAATTGCTGACCTTCACCGATATTGATCATATAAGCATCGTATTCTGCCCCATCAATGCCAAGGGCTAATAATTCTTCTAGTAGGATGGTAACTTTTTGACCATTCGGAGTGGCAAGGGAATGCAATTGCAATGGGTGCTCGCCTTTTGGCAGCTCTTTTTCATGGGTTGCGCCAGCGTAAGGGCGATTAGTTTTTGACCACTGTTGGGTCTTTTCAGCATCCCACTTCCAAACTTTATCCGGTGTGTATTCGTTTTCAGAACTCATCTCAGACTCCTTATTCATTTAACCTATATAGGTTATATGGCGATCAAGCGATAACCTCAAGGCACGAAAAAGGAGACTGTGTGCAAACAAAAAAACCAGCGGCTGAATCAGACGCTGGTTTCTTGTAGATTGAATAATGATCAAAATTAAGCGATCTTGGTCAACCAACCGTGGGTATCCGGTGCTTTGCCCCACTGAATATCATTCAGCGCTTGGCGAAGTTTTTGCGCCATAGGCCCCACCTCACCATTGCCTACCTGAACGTCTTCACCGTTGTGGATCAAAGTGCCAACAGAAGTCAGAACGGCTGCTGTACCAGAAAGCATGGCTTCAACGCCTGGTTTCTTAGCACGCTCTAGAAGCTCCTCTACTGATACTTCACGTTCAGATACTGTCATGCCTAGGTCTTTAGCGATCTGTAGAATGCTTGAACGTGTTACACCGTGTAGGAAGCTTGAATCCAAGGCTTTAGTAATGATTTCGTTGCCATCAACGATGAGGAAGTTGGCAGCGCCTGTTTCAGTAATATAACCGTTCGGGCAGAACAACACCTGATCGGCTTGGAATTTCTCTTTAGCCTCAAGCGTAGGCGCTAGGGCGCTTGCATAGTTACCACCACTTTTGATCATACCCATATGTGGTGCACAACGCTGTCCCGTTTCGTCTAGTAATAGACGAAGTGCGCGTGCGCCACCAGCAAAGTAATCGCCTACAGGAGACAGTAGAACGTACATCAAAGATGAATCAGAAGGCGCTGCCGCTTTACCTACGGCTGCTTCAGTACCAATGTGTGTAGGACGGATGTACATAGAACCTGGAGGCGTTGGTACGTCCGCTGCATATTCTGCAACGATGTCAGAAATCATCTGAGTCAGTTGTGCTTTGTTTACTTCTGGAAGTGACAACAAGCGGCTGCTTTGTGCGAAACGTTCGACGTTTTGGTCCATTCGAAAGACGTGCACGCTGCCGTCTTCGTGACGGAATGCTTTCAAGCCTTCAAAACAAGTGCTTGAGTAGTGCAAAACGTGTGCACCAGGGTGAAGAGAGATGCTGTCAGAAGCAACGATCTGAGACTCAGACCATTGATTGTTTTCGAATGTTGCTAATGCCATTTTCGGCATAAACACGCTACCAAAAGCCGCCATTATGATTTCCTACTGAATGAAATTACGAAAAGATGTGTGCCATTAACATTAAGTTTGGGCAGGCGATTAGAGTGGATGTCCAAGACTTAATTGCAAAATACTAAATCAGAATGGGTCTTTAAGAAAGGGAGTTTCTTTGTTTAAAACCCCTCTGGGGCTAATAATTCATATTGATTTTGCAAAGTACGCTGAATTGCTGTTTGAAATATGTCAAAGTAGCGTCATTTTAGTGCAAGTATAAACGGATTAATTCGCTGTACAAGTGATTAAGGCTTGTAGCGAGTAGGTAAGGAGCAAACTTGAAAGTCTCATTAGTTGTCCCTGTCTTTAATGAAGAAGACGCTATCCCTGTCTTTTATCGTGCTGTAAAAGATCATTTGACGGAATACGAAATTGAAATTGTGTTTATAGATGATGGCAGTCAAGACAATACAGAGCTTGTGGCGCTTGGTCTTACAGCGCAAGACTCGTGTGTAAAGGTTATTAGCTTTACTCGTAACTTTGGCAAAGAGGCTGCTTTAATGGCTGGGTTAGAGCATGTATCTGGAGATGTTGTCATACCAATCGATGTTGACTTACAAGATCCGATAGAAGTGATCCCTCTTCTTATAGAGAAGTGGCAAGCTGGTGCAGATGTTGTATTAGCTAAGCGGGCTGACCGTTCAACTGACAGTTGGCTAAAACGCCAAACAGCCACATGGTTTTATCGATTTCACAATATGATTAGTAAGGTCAAAATTGAAGAAAATGTTGGTGACTTCCGCTTAATGTCCAGAAAAGCAGTGGAAGATGTAAAGCGTCTTGGTGAGCATAATTTATTTATGAAAGGAGTGCTTTCATGGGTTGGTGGCAAGACCGAAATTGTTGAATACACACGGCCTGAGCGTTCTGTAGGAGAAAGTAAATTTAATGGTTGGAAACTATGGAACTTGGCTTTAGAGGGGATTACTAGCTTCTCGACATTTCCTCTTCGTATTTGGACTTACCTTGGATTTACTATTGCCAGCGTAGCATTTTTGTATGGTAGCTGGATGATTATTGATAAGTTGGTGTGGGGGAATAGTGTTCCGGGATATCCATCAATTTTAGTCTCGATTCTCTTTCTAGGTGGGATTCAACTCATTGGTATTGGCGTTTTAGGTGAGTACATTGGAAGAGTTTACATGGAGTCGAAGCGTAGACCTCGCTATCTGATAAAGGAAGATCGAAAGGATGTTTAGTAATAAAGCTATCAACGTCATTTTTTTGTTTTTATTGTTGCTCTCAGTTGCGCTAGTGGTATTCATATTCTTTGTTTGGAATGATCAAGAAAAATTGGATGAAATAGAGCTAGTTGATAAAAATGATGAACTTAATTACTGGATTGATACATGTTCAATCGAACATGATGGGCATACTATTTCTGTTTCTGGGTGGGGATACCTAGAAGATATGCCTTATATAAAACACGAGGTGTATGTAAAAAGCAAAACAGGCGGCTTTTATAAGTTGAATACGATTCGAACTAAGCGTGTTGATGCTCGTAAGTTTCTAAAACTTGAAGATGAGTTTGATAAGATTGGTTTTAACTCCTCTTTGAGGATCCTTAAAGAAAACGATTTCACTAAAGATATTATCTTTACCATGAGAGGCCCTTACGGAAAGAAAGCAAATGTTGAATACACATGTAAGTAATAAAGTTAGGTATTTCTCCTCTCTGTTTATCGCTTTATACCTTTTGATTGTTTCTTACTCAATTGAAACATTGCACTGGGGTGATGATGCAACATTTCTAGCGATTGCTAACCAAACGAATTTTAATATTCTAGACTGGCTTTATAATCGCTACTTCGAATGGAGTGGTCGAGTCACTATAGAGTTTCTAATGCTGGGCACTATCAATTATCCGGCATTTTGGAAAATACTCATTCCTCTCACAATGCTACTAATGGCCACTTCTATATCGAATATTATATTTAATGAAGTAAAAGCATTTGCGGTGCTTTTGATACTGGTTTTAATGGCGATAAGTCCTGTAGAAATTATTTCAGAATCCACTTATTGGGTAACTGGTTTTTATAATTATTTACTACCGCTTTCTCTTGGGCTTTACTGCTTTTCAATATTGATAAAAAAAGCTCCATCTAGAATGTCTATGGTTTTTAGCTTTTTTTCGGTATTTATTTTTGCTTATCAAGAACAAGTCGTTGTTTTATTCCTGTTGGCTTGTGTATGCGTTCCAAATTTTTATAAAGATAAGTTTAAGTTGGCGTTGATTTTTTTTGTTATCGTAAATGCTGCAGTTTTATTTCTGGCGCCGGGAAATGCTAACAGACTTCTTATATCTTACTGGGGGGCTTTTCCTCAATATCTGGATTTTGGATTACCAGAGCAGCTTGCATTGGGGTTTGATAAGCTATACCAAGGCTTTATTTTTCCTGATAACTGGCCTCTTTTTATATTTCTAGGGATGCTCTGCGGGCGTTATTTTTTTATAAATAGGTATGCTGTATCAGAAAAAATATCGCTGGTTGTTCTTGTTTTCTTTATGGCCTTTTTCTTAGCGCATGCTCAGGAGTTTCCCTTTTCAAGCCAATCTTTCGCAAAAGCTCAATACATTGGAGAGATTAACTCTGATGCTATCATCGGTGGAAAAATGTATGTTTGGTATTTCGCATTTTTACTTGTTCTAGTGTCCAGCTTAATATTGATATTGAGGCAACTAACGAGTTTTGGTGTGCAAATTTTGATCGTTCTTTCCTTGGGGATAGCAAGCGTAATGATGATGGGCTTTTCTCCCACTGTTTACTCTTCCACATACAGAGTTCAGCTTATATTTGAAGTATCACTTATTATGGCAATTCTGTTCCAATTTAGAACCCTAAAGGAAGAATATGAGAACGTGCAAGAGCTAGAACCTGGATCAACTTAGTATCTGAATTTATGGAACTAACACTGCAAGAAGTTGTAGATGCAGCTATGCTGAAGAAAACAACAACAGGAGCGCAGTATGAAATTCGGATTAGTCGATCGCCAAGGGTATGTTCCGGATATGAATTACGGTGAAGCGGGCCAAGAGCTGGCGTGCTTTGTGCCAACGGATTACCGTTTTGAGCAAGTGTCTTATGTTAATGGAGAAGGGGAAGTAAAAGTCGATGGCCACAACTGGCGTTTCTTTTTCACACAAGAAGGGATTGGTGTCGAGCTAATGGGCGGCATTGTGACCTTAAACGAAGCTCAGAAATTCTTACAAGATGTGAAATCTCATATATGGGGAGATAAACACCAGCAAGTACAGATCTTCCTATCCGGTGCTGCCCCAGATTGATCCAATATTGAAGCTCATTGCTCAGAACGAAAAAGACCGACTAAATTAGTCGGTCTTTTGCTATTCCAAAGTCAGTGTTAATAACTTAAACACTTATCCACTTCGTTTGCAGCACCTAGGACCACTGCAACGCGTTGGTGAATGCCTTCTGGTTGAATGTCCAAAATACGATCCGTATGGGTGAATGCTTTACCGCCAGCCTGTTCAAGCAGCATACCCATAGGGTTAGCTTCGTACATCAAACGCAATTTGCCAGCTTTATTTGGATCTTTCTTGTCCCAAGGGTAAATAAAGATACCGCCACGACAAAGGATGCGGTGAACATCACCCACCATGGCCGCCACCCAACGCATATTGAAGTTCTTAGCGCGTGGGCCGTCTTTGCCTGCAACCAAGTCATTCACGTAATTTTGCATCGCTTCTGACCAGAAGCGTTGATTAGACATATTGATCGCGAACTCTTGCGTCTCGTTGTCCACTTTTACGTTTTCACGAGTCAGAATAAATTCGCCTTTCTCCACATCCAGAGTAAACATGTTCACACCGTTACCAGTGGTGAACACCAACATCGTCGATGGGCCATAAAGCACATAGCCTGCTGCGACTTGGTTTTTACCTGGTTGTAGGAAGTCTGCTTCCGTTGCAGATTCACTACCTACCTGATGGTAGATGGAGAAAATGGTTCCTACCATTGAGTTGATGTCGATGTTTGAAGAGCCATCTAGTGGATCAAAGGCAATCAAATATTCGCCATCAGTGTTGGCAGGGACGATGTCGTCCTCTTCTTCGGACGCAATAGCACGTACCGCAGGAGAGGCCAGCAAAGCACTTTTAAGCATGTTGTTAGAGATCACATCCAGTTTCTTTTGTTCTTCCCCTTGAACGTTCTCGTTACCAGCCATGCCGAGGATGCCGGCTAGCGAACCTTTTTTCAGTGCGCTTGAGATTTCGATACAAGTTTGGGTTGTGACTAACAGTACTTCCTGCAATGATGCGCTTGAGGCATCGGACGCAAGGAACTGAGATAAGCTTTGCATGGCAAGGGTCCTTTTTATTTATTCGTCTTGGGAAATTATGCCACCCGCTTAGTTCCACGTCAGCCTACAATGCCAATAAATATGAGTTGATGGCACAACTCAATGAATTAAGAGATGAGAACACTATGGATTACTTACTGCACTACTTAAAATTTGATGGTCAAGGTGGCGCAACACGTGAAACGCAATTGCCAACTGTTTTGCCTGAAAGTGGTGCCCACTGGGTACACATCGACTGCTCAAAAGGTGACGGTCGGGACTGGCTGGATAACATAGCGGATATCCCTGAAGCCGTGGTGGATGCACTGTTTGCCGATGAAACACGTCCGCGTACGGTTAAAATGGGACAAGGTGTCCTGATCACGCTGCGTGGCGTCAATTTAAACCCAGACTCAGATCCTTCAGACATGGTGTCCTTGCGTTTGTGGGCCACCCCACATTTTATTATTTCAACGCGTCGTCGCCGTTTGCTGTCCGTTGTAGAGCAAGTAAATAACCTCGAGAAAGGTGAAGGCCCGGAAAACATTGCCGAGCTTGTTGCAACCTTAACGCACACTCTTACCGCTCGCATGGCGGGGGTTATCGATGGTCTTGAAGACACATTGGGTGAGCTTGAGGAAGAAATGAGCGAACAGGTTTTACCTGAGCAACGTACCATCCTAGTAGATCGACGCTTGCAAACCGTTCGTTTGCGTCGTTTCTTAGTGCCTCAAAAAGAAGCCATTAGCCGTCTGGCGGTAGAGCTTCAATCTTGGGTAACCAAAGAGCAGATGGCTGATATTCAAGAAGCTGCCAACGATATTACTCGTTATGTGGAAGCCTTGGAGTCATTACGCGAGCGTTGCTTGCTGATGCAGGAAGAGTTTGCCAACCATCAAGCAGAGAAGATGAACGCCCGCATGTACGTGCTGTCGATCCTGTCTGGTATCTTTATGCCGTTGGGCTTCTTAACTGGCTTATTTGGTATCAATATCGGTGGTATGCCTGGCGTGGAGAATGGTGCAGCATTCTGGCTGTTTGTCGGCGTGCTGGTATTTATGGGGATTGGCCAATACGTTCTAATGCGCAAGAGTCGCTGGTTCTAGTGCTTTAGTTCGGCTTGTGATTTAGATAGCTAGAGCCCAGTCATTATTTTTCAAGTGCTAGGAGTCACTGAAAAATAAGACTGGGCCCTATCTTCTTAAGCCTTAAGTGTTTTCACACCAGACTGAGTACCTAGCAATAGAACGTTTGCTGGGCGTGCAGCGAATAGACCGTTTGTGACCACGCCAACGATTTCGTTGATTTGGCTTTCCAGCTTCACTGCGTCCAAGATTTCTAGGTTGTAAACGTCAAGGATGTGGTTGCCGTTATCGGTTACTACGCCTTCACGGTACACTGGGTCACCGCCAAGTTTCACTAGTTCACGAGCCACATAGCTACGCGCCATTGGGATAACTTCTACTGGTAGAGGGAAATCGCCTAGCACTTTCACCAATTTTGATTCGTCTGCAATACACACGAATTCTTCTGATACGGCTGCCACGATCTTCTCGCGTGTGAGTGCCGCACCGCCACCTTTGATTAGGTGAAGGTGGTCGTTTGATTCATCCGCACCATCTACATACACACGGATCGAGTCCACAGCGTTTAGGTCATACACAGGAATGCCGTGACCTTTTAGACGTTCTGCAGAAGCTTCAGAGCTCGCTACCGTGCCATCAAATAGTTGTTTGTGCTTTGCCAATTCATCAATGAACATGTTCGCTGTTGAACCGGTACCTACGCCGACAATAGTGTCTTCTTCAAGAAGAGGAAGAATATATTCAACTGCGGCTTCAGCGACTGCTTTTTTTAATTCGTCTTGCGTCATGCTGGGTAAACCTGTGACTTAGAGTGTGAGTAATGGTGTTGCCCAAAAGGGTGGGCACATTATAGTCAGTTAACCTCTTTATTGTTACCCCTCTGGGATGAAGTTGCTGACTTCAACCGAAATGGCATCAAATCCCGCCCAAGCCTTTGCTCATAATGATGGGAAAGAGTATATTGCGTGTTCATTTATTAGCAGAGTTACCCCCGCAAACGCCGATTCTAGGCGTGCTTTGGAGAAAAAGCAGGAATGTATATGCCTCACACAATCATCAAAAAGATTCTACAAGCGCCGGTTTATGACGTCGCGGTAGAAACCCCCGTTTCCCGTGCTACGCAACTGTCTGAACGCACTGGCAACGATATTATTTTGAAGCGAGAAGACCTACAGCCAGTATTCTCGTTTAAGATTCGTGGTGCATACAATAAAATTATTCAGCTTTCTGAAGAAGACCGTGCCAAAGGCGTGATTGCTGCGTCAGCAGGTAACCATGCGCAAGGCCTTGCCCTTGCTGCGAAAAAGCTAGGCATCAAGGCCACCATCGTGATGCCAGAAACGACCCCTGATGTAAAAGTCAATGCAGTGCGTGCCCGTGGCGCCGAAGTGGTGTTAGCGGGCGATGCCTTTGATGCAGCGTTTGCAAAATCCCAAGAAATCATGGCGCAAACTGGTCAAGTCTATGTACACCCGTTCGACGACCTCGATACGATCGCCGGTCAAGGCACGATCGGTATGGAACTATTGCGCCAAATCGAAGGTGACATCGATGCGGTGTTCATCCCCGTGGGCGGTGGTGGTCTAATCGCTGGCGTTGCTGCTTACATCAAATACCTACGCCCTGAGATTAAAGTCATTGGTGTGGAGCCAACTGATGCCGCGTGTTTAAAAGTCGCATTAGACACAGGCAAACCAACACGTCTTGCTCAAGTGGGTATCTTCGCAGAAGGTGTCGCGGTGGCTGAAATCGGTAAAAACACCTTTGAAATTGCCAAAGAGTGCGTTGACGAAGTCATTACTGTGAACACTGACGAAATGTGTGCCGCGATCAAAGATATCTACGACGATACCCGTGCTATCACTGAACCAGCCGGTGCTTGTGCGCTAGCGGGACTGAAAAAGTACATTGAGCGTGAAGGCGCTAAAGGTCAGCGTTTGGTAGCGATCAACTCTGGTGCGAACGTTAACTTCGACCGTCTACGCCATGTTTCTGAGCGTGCCGAATTAGGTGAAAAACGCGAAGCCATCATCGCTGTGAAAATCCCAGAAGCGCCTGGTAGCTTTAAAGATTTCTGTCAGGCGCTGGTGGGTCGTTCAATCACCGAGTTCAACTACCGCTACAGCAATGACAAGCAAGCGGTGATTTTCGTCGGTGTCGCGCTGGGCGGCAGTCCAAACAGTCGTGAAGAGCTGCTACATGATCTGAAAGATTACGAAATCGTTGATTTAACCGATGACGAAACAGCGAAGGTTCACGTACGTCATATGATTGGCGGTCACTTACGCAGTGAGAAAGGCGAGCTGCTGTACAGCTTTGAATTCCCAGAGCGCCCTGGTGCGTTGCTGAAATTCCTTAACACCTTGGGCGGTCAGTGGAATATTTCCATGTTCCATTACCGTAACCACGGTGATGCTTACGGTCGAGTGTTGGTGGGGTTGCAGGCGGTTGGCGAAGAGACCGATGTGACGCGTTATTTAGATGAGCTAGGCTACCCTTACCAAGATGAAAATGATAACCCAGCTTGTAAGCTGTTCTTTCGCTAAATAGTCGAAAATCGGTTATCATAGCGCCAACTTCAAATGACATGGCAACCCTCTGGTGAAGGTAGGTTTGTCGCTTAAGCTAAAGCTTTTAGAAAGTTGTCGGCTGATCACAAGCATTAAGCCCATGGATGGGCGACCCGCCCGTTCGGGCGGTGATTGGTTGACGACTTTCCTCTTTAGACCTTGAGTGAACGACTGCTTCAGCAGAGGGTTCTGTATTTTAAAATGGGTTTCTTGTGAATATTCAAACGCTTCTTAATCAACGTATTCAAGCGGCTATGGTCGCATCGGGTGCGGCGGACGATGCTCCGGCTCTCGTTCGTCAATCTGCAAAAGTTCAATTTGGTGACTACCAAGCCAATGGCATCATGGGCGCGGCAAAGAAAATCGGCACCAATCCTCGTGAGTTCGCAACCAAAGTGTTGGAGCAATTGGATCTTTCCGATGTGGCAGATAAAGTCGAAATCGCAGGCCCAGGTTTCATCAATATCTTCTTGAAAAACGAATGGTTAGGTTCAGCGTTAGCGGATCTTCGTCACAGTGAACGTCTAGATGTTGCGACGGTAGAAGCACCACAAACCGTGGTGGTGGATTACTCGGCACCGAACTTAGCAAAAGAGATGCACGTTGGTCACCTACGTTCTACCGTTATTGGTGATGCAGTGGTACGCACCCTTGAGTTTATGGGCCACAACGTTGTGCGCCAGAACCACGTCGGCGACTGGGGTACTCAGTTTGGTATGCTGTTGGCCTACATGGAGCGTCTACGTGCGGAAAACTCTGAAATCAGCATGGCACTGTCGGATCTTGAGTCTTTCTACCGCGAAGCGAAAAAGTGCTTTGATGACGACGAAGCCTTTGCGGCACGTGCTCGTGAACTGGTCGTGGAACTTCAGTCTGGTGACGAGCAATGCATGGCACTGTGGCAAGAGTTCATCAATATCTCTCTTGAGCATTGTGAAGAAACTTACCGCATGTTGGGTGTTTCACTTGAGCGTAAAGACGTGATGCCAGAAAGCGCTTACAACAGCGATTTGCAGAACGTAATCAACGATCTAGAAGCACAGGGATTGATCAAAGAAGACCAAGGT
Source organism: Marinomonas ostreistagni (assembly GCF_016461785.1). Classification (GTDB taxonomy): domain Bacteria; phylum Pseudomonadota; class Gammaproteobacteria; order Pseudomonadales; family Marinomonadaceae; genus Marinomonas; species Marinomonas ostreistagni_A. Next base: position 194,783 of record NZ_JAEMUH010000005.1, read on the forward strand.
GCGAAGTGTGTTTTCTTAGAAGAGTTTGCCAATAAAGAAGGTGACATCACGCCGATCATCGTTCAGAAAACCGGCGGTGGTTTCCTTTACGCTACCACTGATTTAGCCGCTGTTCGCTACCGTCAGAAAGTGTTGAATGCAGATCGTGCGCTGTACTTTGTAGATGCTCGCCAATCTTTGCATTTCCAACAGATCTTCACGCTATCGCGCAAAGCAGGCTTTGCTCAGCCAAGTATCAGCCTTGAGCACATGCCGTTTGGTACGGTAATGGGCAGTGATGGTAAGCCATTTAAGACACGCTCTGGTGGTGTGGCGAAACTTTCTGCGTTGCTTGAAGAAGCACAAGAACGTGCGTTCCAGCTAGTAGCGTCGAAGAACCCAGATATGCCAGAAGAAGAGCAGCGCAATATCGGCCGTGTTGTTGGTATCGCATCGGTTAAGTACGCTGACTTATCTAAGAACCGTACCTCTGATTACGTGTTCAACTGGGACAACATGCTAAGCTTTGAAGGCAACACAGCGCCTTACTTGTTGTACGCATACTCTCGTGTTGCGAGCATCGTGCGTCGTTCAGAAATGGACGTATCTGCGTTGAATGCTCCGATCACAGTAGTAGAAGACCAAGAGCGTGCCTTGGCTGTGAAGCTTTGCCAATTCGAAGAGGCGATCCAGCAGGTGATCAACGACGGTATGCCACACTTTATGTGTGCTTACTTGTACGAGCTTGCGGGTATCTTTATGAGCTTCTACGAAGCCTGCCCAATCTTGAACGCAGAAGACGCGTTGAAAGAAAGCCGTCTACAGCTTGCCCTAAGTACTGCGGCAACGTTGAAGCAAGGTCTAGAGCTACTAGGTATTGAAACTCTAGAGCGTATGTAAGCGCTTTAACGCTTAATGGCTTAAAGACATTAAAAAGCCCGAACATGGTGATATGTTCGGGCTTTTTCGTTTCTAGAAACGGTCAGGCTATCATTCGACTACTTTGAGATCATAATCGGTGTTAGGTTATAGCGTTCCGCTGCTTTGGCGAGGCGACCGTCTTGTTTTATCTTGCTAACGAACTGATCCATACGTTGTAGCCATTGATCGTCCCCTTTGGCCACGGCATAGGCATATTGGAATTGCTCTGTTTGCCCTGGGGGAGGTAATAACTCTGCCCAATCATAGATGTTGATCATTTTTTGACCGTACGGGTAGTCTGTAATAAACACATCTGCACGGCCAGAAAGCACCTCCACTTCGCGCTCGTTTGGCCTTAGGACAGTGACCAAACTGGCATGTTTTAAATTTTTACGCATGGCATTTTCCATGTAGGTGCCTTTTTGAACGCAGACGATCACACCACGTTGGTCTATGTCATTCCAATTTTTAATAAATGGGTGCTGTTTGGTGGTGACGGCGTACATATTACTGGCGAGGTAAGGTTGAGTGAAATTGATGCGCTTCTGGCGAGCTGCTGTGTTACCTACCCCAAACATAGCAACATCACATTGGCCTGCCTCCAGGTCGTCCATGAAACGGCCGAAATGTGTTTTGACGTAGTTGACTTGTACGCCTAAGTCGTCAGCTAGTGCGTGACTGAGATCGATATCAATGCCTTCGAGTTGCTGTGTACGAGGACTCAAATATGTAATAGAAAAATAATCAGGCCATATACAAACGTTTACGGCCCCGCGTTCTTTTACATTATTGAGAACTTTACCATCTTGCCCCCATGCAACATTTAAGAGCGTAGATAAAACTGCAAAAAAGAGCGCTATAGAACCCTGTCTTAGCGACATAAATCAACACCTCGAGTACATTAAAACGATAAGCTATGCTTATTATGCAAACATTTCATCCATCAGGTGCTGATCTAGGTTAAGAACATTGCTCAAAATACTGACTAATTTTATTCAGCGGCAATCCGTCATTGTGGCGAGCATGATTATAATCCTGCTGGTGATGACGATCAGTTTGCAAAATATTCTTGGCAGAGGATATCAACGCGCACTAGAGGAGCAAGCTGTTACAAATGCCTCGTTGGCCTACGCCATTGAGGACTCTGTCATACGTTCCTTGCAAGCAGCAGTGGGAGCTTTACAGACGATTGCTTTGGACATTACAGAGGGGAATGGGGTATCCACAAAATCATTGTCTAATCGCTTGCTGAGAGGGTTACCTCAGTTGCGAAATATTAATGTCGTACCCCTGCAAGCCGCTCCGGAATGTGCACAGCGAATATCGAATGCCGATATTTTATTCCTGCCTATTCATTTTGGTCGGTATTGGGGAGATTCTATTAGAGCCGCTGACTTAGAGTATTGGCCTATTTGTCTGCCGTACTATTCTCAAGGAAAGCTATCTGGCTTTGTCATCGGGTCATTAAATACCCATTACTTCCAGAGTTTATTTCAATCAGTTTCGACCAGTCGCAGAGAAGTCTCTCTTTATTTGTTTTCAGGTGAGAAAGTTCTAGGAGAAGGGAAAGACATGCTCGACCATGAGCGAAAAGAACTGATGATAGATCGTTCATGGGGAAATATTCGAGAAGAAAACCGTCAAGGTGAGTATTTAGACAGTTATCGCGCCACCTCATTCTACCCTTTAGTGATTTCTTTAAGATCTTATAACAACGATGCGTTGGCAAATTGGCGCAACGATGCTCAGCTTGTTAGAAGTATTTTTACAGTGTTAGCAATTGTGATTGTATTGATGCTGATTATGTACCTTGTCTTTAAGCATAAAAGAGACAAAGTCCAAGGCAGTAATCACTTGCTCAGTATGGCGGTTCGAAGTGCGGCCAATGCCATTTTTATTACTGATCCAAAAGGTCGTATAGAGTGGGTGAACGAAGCATTCACAACACTCACAGGCTATAGTCTGAAACAAGTGCGGGGCAAAACTCCACGTATTTTAAACTCAGGGGTTCATGAGCGGCCCTTTTTTCAAGAGCTCTGGGAGACGATTTCAAATGGTAGTAGTTGGCGAAATGAGCTGATTAATCGACATAAAGATGGCCAGTTCGTCACCGTTGAGCAGACTATTACGCCAATCTTAGACAGCAAAGGTAGGGTGGAATACTTCGTTGCTGTGCATGAAGATATTACGGTTCGAAAAGAAGCTGAGCAGCAAGTCTTGTATATGGCACAACATGATGACTTAACAGGGCTGTCTAATAGGCGGTATTTTGAGCAATGTTTGGACGAGTGTGTGTCGCAGCGACATTACGGTAGCATTGCCTTACTGTTTATAGACCTTGATCGTTTCAAAGAAATCAACGATACCTTAGGCCATGAAGCAGGGGATGTACTGCTTAAACGGGTTGCTAAAAAGCTTGAACGCGTCGCACCGGATGAGGCGTTGTTATCACGCCTTGGTGGCGATGAATTTGCTTTATTCCTGCATCCAGCACAGCAAGCGTCTCATATTCATCATTTAGCTCAAGCCATCGTGGATGCATTAGCCCAGCCTTTTGAGTACCAAGACACGACCTTTTCGGTCAGTTGTAGTGTTGGGGTGGCAATGAGCGATGTCGCAGACATCGATAGCTCATCGTTATTACGTCAAGCTGACTTAGCTATGTATCGGGCCAAGCACTCCGGTAAAAATACCTATCGCTTCTTCGACGACTCAATGGATGAAAGCATGCAGCGTCGAGTGGCTACCCAGCGACACCTTGAGGAAGCCATGTCTCAAGATGATCAGCTCAGTCTGTTCTTTCAACCACAAGTGCATGCACGAACCAATCAAGTCGTTGGAGTCGAGGTACTGATTCGCTGGCGTCGTTTGGGTGAGTGGATCTCCCCTGCAGTCTTTATTCCTATTGCGGAAGACAGTGGTCAAATCATTGAGCTGGGGCGTTGGATTATTGATCGTACCTTAAGCCAAGTGGCTGATTGGCGAGCACGTAATATTGAGGTTGGGAAAGTGTCGATCAACATTTCTGCGGTACAACTGTCGAATTCGGAAGTTGCCTATGAGTTACTCAATGCGTTGAAACACTACAACGTACCTAGTGAGGTAATTGCGATTGAGTTTACTGAAACAACGTTAATGGTCCGCTCTGCGCAACTGGCTCGCAATCTTGCTATGCTGAGAGCCAATAATATCAGCATTGCCATTGATGACTTTGGCACGGGCTATTGTTCGTTGAGTTATCTAAAAGAGTTAGAGGCCAACTACCTGAAGATTGATCAGTCGTTTGTACGCGGTATTGGTGATATCGAGTCTGATGAATGCATAGTCAGCGCCACCATCGCCATGGCCAAAGGGCTTAACATGGAAGTGATCGCCGAAGGGGTTGAGATAGAGTACCAAGCTCAGTATTTGGCTGAGCATGGTTGTGACTATTTACAAGGCTATGGTTTTGCGCGCCCCATGCCCGCCGCTGATTTAGAAGTATGGTTAGAACAGCGCAAGCAGACACTTAACGCTGAAGATGTGAAAGCTTAAAGTGAACGAGCCCTGTTAGCGCCTTTTCTCAGCCAACTTCAACTTAGCTTCAAAGCGGTCCAATTGCATACCCAAACGCTCAGTTTCATCGACAAAGTGGTCGAACTCGATTTTGCTGGGCAGCAACTCACTGTTGGATTGTAAATAATTGACTAAATGAATGCGGGCATTGGTGGTCAGTTCTTTAGTTACGCTCCATTGAGTTCGAACGAGACGGGCAAATGTCGCTGCAGGTAGGTCACCGACTTTATCGGCTAAGATGCCTTCCCAGTCGAATTCAAAACCTTGCATGACTTTATGAAGCGTCATCAGAGCTTGTGCGTTACCGCGAATGCGTAAGTCGCCATCAAAGAAACCATCACCTTCCAAAAGCTTGCGATAAGCACTGCTTGGGCCTTTGACATGGGTATCGAGCTTAGCATCCAGTTCTATCTCGTCCATGCTTTCTGGGCGATCCAGCATGATGCCTTCTTCCAATACATGAACTTGCAGAATCAGGTTAAAGTCTTCGACTTCCAGGAATATCTGCTGGCCAGCTAACTTAGCTAGATGGCGTTGTGACGGTGGATCTTGCTTAAGGGCATAGTTTACCGCACGTTCAATGGATGCCAGGGCGACGAGACTGATGGTCATAACGTTAAGCCTATGTTTATTAGTGTACTTGATGAATTTGAATGGCAGAGGTTTCGCGGGTGCGACCTTCTTTGGCTAGTCGATCTAGGTACATTTGCCAAAGCTCATCATGATTTTTACCGAGATTGTAGAGGTAATCCCAAGCATATAGGCCCGTGTCATGACCATCATCAAAGCTGATTTTTAAAGCATAGTTGCCCGCCGCTTCAATGTTCATAATGGCCACATCTTTCTTGCCGTATTGCAGTATCGGCATCTGCATGCCGTGTCCACGCACTTCGGCGGAAGGGGAGTGAACACGAAGGTATTCCGCGCTAAGGCGATAGCTTGCACCATCGGCAAAAGCCAACTCCAGTTCACGGGATTGCTTGTGGTAGTGAATTTTCGTTGGCGTTGCCATGATGTGTACTCTTCTTAAATCGCGGCCATTACAGGATGTATTGGCTTAAGTCTTCGTTTTCAGCCACTTCACCAAGCTGTTGGTTCACGTAGTCAGCAGTGATGTCTACGGTTTGGCCTTCTGGCATATCGCTCGCTGAGTAGGAAACTTCTTCCAAGAGACGCTCTAGTACCGTGTGCAGACGACGCGCACCAATGTTCTCTGTGCGTTCGTTCACTTGGCAAGCAATCTCAGCAATACGAGTGATGCCTTCTTCGGTGAAGTTTAAATCAATGTTTTCAGTTTTCGCCAGTGCCACATACTGTTTTGTTAAAGACGCGCTTGGTTCAGTCAAGATGCGTTTAAAATCGTCAACGGTGAGGGCGTCTAGCTCTACACGAATCGGCAAACGACCTTGTAACTCAGGGATCAGGTCAGAAGGCTTCGATAAATGGAACGCACCTGAGGCAATAAATAAGATATGGTCGGTTTTGATCATGCCGTATTTGGTGTTGACCGTACAACCTTCAATCAATGGCAATAAGTCACGTTGGACCCCTTCACGGGAGACCTCTCCGCTAGAGCGTTCAGAGCTTTTGGCTACTTTATCGATCTCATCAAGGAAGACGATGCCGTGTTGTTCAACCGCTTCTACCGCGCGGGCTTTAAGCTCTTCTTCATTGACCAGTTTGGCCGCTTCTTCGTCACGAATCTGACGCAGTGCGTCTTTCACCTTTAGCTTGCGCTTTTTCTTACGATCGCCACCCATGTTAGAGAATAGGTTCTGCAATTGGCTGGTCATTTCCTCCATACCAGGAGGTGTCATGATTTCTACGCCCATAGGGGCATCAGAGACTTCGATATCGATTTCTTTATCGTCCAGTTGGCCTTCACGCAGCTTCTTGCGGAACGTTTGACGAGTTGAGTTGGACGCTGAGTCTTCTTCAAAACCGCGTGCTGGCGGCAAAAGGGCATCTAGAATGCGATCTTCTGCAGCATCTTCGGCTTTGTGCTTCATGCGCTCCGTTTCTTGTTCGCGAAACATTTTGATCGAGGTTTCCACCAAGTCACGGATAATCGAGTCGACATCACGGCCAACGTAACCTACTTCTGTGAATTTAGTCGCTTCGATCTTAATAAATGGTGCGTTCGACAGCTTGGCTAAACGGCGGGCAATTTCTGTTTTACCTACACCCGTTGGGCCGATCATTAGGATGTTCTTAGGTGTGACTTCGGCACGCATGTCGTCTGGCAGTTGCATACGTCGCCAGCGGTTACGCAGGGCAATGGCAACGGCGCGCTTCGCACTTTGCTGACCAACAATGTGTTGGTCTAAGGCATTTACTGTTTCACGAGGTGTCATATTACTCATGGTCTGATCTCTTAATTCGTTACTTAGATTGGTCTTCAAGCTTAGGATCGATGTTAATTGTCTCGATCGTTAAATTGTGGTTGGTGAAGACACAAATGTCGGCGGCGATATTGAGGCTCTTCTCAACGATATCTTGGGCGCTTAGCTCTGTATTATCGAGCAGTGCACGAGCTGCGGCTTCGGCGAAGTTACCGCCTGAACCGATTGCAAGGGCGCCATGTTGAGGCTCTACCACATCACCATTACCGGTAATAATTAGGGTGCTTTCTGTGTTGGCCACGATCAGCATGGCTTCTAGTTTGCGTAATGCTTTGTCTGATCGCCAGTCTTTAGCCAAGTCGACGGCAGCGCGAACCAAGTGACCTTGGTGCTTTTCTAGTTGACCTTCAAAACGTTCGAACAACGTGAATGCATCTGCCGTGCCGCCTGCGAATCCCGCGATCACTTCACCACGGTATAAGCGGCGAACTTTGCGGGCGTTGCCCTTCATTACAGTGTTGCCTAGGGAAACTTGTCCATCGCCACCCACGACGACTTGGTTGTCTTTGCGTACGGTTAGAATCGTAGTCATGATTTACTCCACATTCGATTACTTATCAAAATGGGGGTAAGGGGGAAGATTTCAAGCGCTCTGTGAGAAACAGAACGCTTTTGAACGATTATTGCTCTTTCTGGATTTTATAGGTGTAAGAGTTGAGGCCCATCTGCGCTAGTTTGTCCTGTGCGCGACTTTCCGCAGAACGTGTATCGAAAGGGCCCACTGTGACGCGATACCAAACTCCGCCGTCTTTGCTCTCACTGGCTTTAATGTGTGCTTCTAAACCCGATAAAATCAATTTTGCGCGCAAGCGATCTGCGTCAGTGTTTGAGCGAAAAGACGCAGCTTGGATCATATAACTGAAGTTTTCTTCTTCTCGCGGTTGATATTCGTAGGCATCTACATGGCTGGTATCGACTTCGCTATTCTGTAATAGCTGATAAAACTCAAATGTCTCACGCTTATTTTGGCTTTCAGTAGGAGTTGATTTGGGCTTCTCTGGAACTTTTGCTACCGGAGCGGTTGGTATTACTTTTTGCACCGCAGCCGGAGTACTGGCAGAGGGATCTACAGATCCTAGTTTAAACAGAATAAATACAAAGCCTAGAACCAATGCAATGACGGCAACCCACAGTAGTAACGGGGCAGAGCGCTTTGGTGGTGGCGCAGGCGCTCTTCTGGTTGCGCCTTTTTTAGGGCGGCTGGTTTTGGTTGCGAGTTGCATCAAGTTAAACATGATATCAGTCGTTGTCATTGGTTAAGTGCGCCCATTATGCGCAGAGCGTTAAAAAGTTTCCAGAGGATCTACGTCAATAGCGAAACGAATTCGATTATTTTTTGTGTTTAGCTCCAACCAATTGCTCGCATAAGCAATTAAAGAGTGTAAATTGCCCCGCTGTGGGCTTTTCAAATTTAAGAGTGCGCGGTGTTGACCTGCTTTACGTACAATGATGGCAGCATAAGGGCCAACGATTTGCATGTCTTCCGATAAGTGAATCGATAAGGCTTGCCTAAGTGCCATCAAAAGCTCCATAGCGTACTGCTCGCGCTGCGACTCAGCGCGAATGATGACTTGATGATAAAAGGGCGGCAAAGATAATTGCTGTCTCTCTCTCAGACCATCCATGGCTAGGGCTTCATAGCCTTGTTGGCACAGGCACTGAATTGCAGTGTGATCTGGGTGATAAGTCTGTAGCAATACATGGCCACGCTTTGAGCTTCGACCAGCACGTCCAGCAACTTGAGTAATAAGCTGCGCCGTGCGCTCCATACCGCGAAAGTCTGAAGAGAATAATCCCACATCGGCATCCATAATCACTACCAAGGTCACATTTGGGAAGTGATGGCCTTTGGCGAGCATCTGTGTGCCCACCAGGATGGCTTGATCATGCTCGTGAATTTTCTGGGTAATCTGGGTCAGTGCTGATTTACGCTGAGTGCTGTCTCGGTCAATTCGCAACACCGGTGTATGTTGGAACAATTGATTGAGTACCCCCTCGACCTGCTCTGTACCTTCGCCAACTGTAAACAGTTCAGTGCTGTGACATTCAGGGCAAGTATGCAGTAGTGCCTTATGACTGTCACAATGGTGACAGTGGAGTTTATTAGCTCGCTTATGCACAGTGAGGTTCACGTCACAGTGATCACATGCAGCGATCCAGCCACATTGATGGCACATCAAGGTTGGGGCATAGCCACGACGGTTCAAAAACACCAGCACCTGTTCTTTACGCTCTAAGGTTTGGCGCATACGTTCAAGTGTGTTCTCGCTAAAACCTTGCTTAAGACTTTGGCCACGTAAATCAACTCGTTCCATTTGCGGCAGTTCGGCATCGCCCGCACGTTGGCGTAACTTAAGCCACAAATAGCGTTTTTGTAGAGCGTTTGCCAAGCTTTCGTAAGAAGGTGTCGCTGACGCTAACAAAACAGGAATGTTTTGTGTATGGGCGCGTTTGATGGCGAGATCGCGGGCATGGTAGCGGAACCCTTCATGTTGTTTGTAAGACGCATCGTGCTCTTCATCGATGATGATAAGCCCTAAGTTAGCCGTTGGGATAAACACAGAAGAACGTGTGCCAATGATGATCTTGGCTTCCCCTTGTTCGATCATGAGCCAAGCATCTAGGCGCTCGCGATCTGTCATATTAGAGTGCATCAACACAATATCGGTGTTGAAGCGATTTTCAAAGCGGCGCAGAGTCTGAGGTGTTAGGCCAATCTCTGGCACCATCACTAGGACTTGCTTGTCTTCTTTGAGCAAGGCGTCGATCACACGTAAAAAAACTTCCGTTTTGCCACTGCCGGTAATGCCATCGAGTAAGGCCACGCCAAATTCATTGCGCATGGCTAAGATCGTTTTAGTGGCTGCGGCTTGCTCAAGATTTAATGTTGGCGGTACTTGCTTTTGATGAGCGTGCGTCTCAACCGACTTGATGAAGTTACGCTGCTCGCTGCGCACCAGCCCTTTCTTTTCGAGACCTTTGGCAGCGGCAGTGGTGAGTTCTAGTACGGTCAATAAGTGTGGGCTTAAACCGTGTTCTTCATGTTGTTGAGCAGCTTCTAGAAAGGCTTTTTGTTGCTTGGCATTTTTCAGCGACTCAGCCGTAGTGGCTTTGCCCTCTGCAGTTAAAAACCACCAGGTTTCGGTACGAAACTCTGGGCGTTCACCCTTGCGTAAACTAGTTGGTAGAGCGTGAAAAAACACTTCACCAACTGGGTGGTGATAGTAACGTGCCGCCCAGGCGCATAAATCGAACAACTCTTTAGAGAGGATCGGGCTTTCATCTAACAGTGCCGTAATAGGTTTAATCTGCGCATCGTCATAGTCGCTGTTAGAGCAGGTCTCAATCACTAGGCCGATGCTGTGTCGATCCCCTTTACCAAAAGGAACTTTGACGCGCATACCAGGGCGTATGTGGTGACGATAAGCCAATGCCTTAGGGATTTTATAGTCATAGGTCGCACGTAAAGGCACATTAAGCGCCACTTTAACGTACGGGTCTTGAGTAAGCAGTGCATCGACCATATAAAGACTAATACCTTGATTTATCAGCAAAAAGATTTCATGTAACAGATTATCAGTTAAGTGTACGTTAGTCTGAATGGAAAATGTGAACTTTTCATGGGTTTTCAAGGGGCGAAATTATCGTAAAAGGGCTTGCCGAATGGCGTTTAGACGCCTAAAATACGCGGCTCTTGGTACCACTGTACAATTGATGTACAACGAATCGTGCGGTGCTTAGCAACGATTACTGACTAAGTGGCGGCACACCAAACCTTAAGGTAAAAAACGATGAAAAAAGATATCCACCCAAATTACTCAGCTGTTTCTGCAACTTGTACTTGTGGTAACACTCTTACTCTAAACTCAACACTAGGCAACGACCTGCACATCGACGTATGCAGCAACTGCCACCCTTTCTACACTGGTCAACAGAAAATGGTTGATACAGGTGGTCGTGTTGATCGCTTCAACAAGCGTTTCGGAGCTCGTCGTTCTACTAAGTAATTGGTGGATGGCACGTATGCTGATTCAAAAAAAGCGCCAAGTTTTCTTGGCGCTTTTTTTATGCCTATCACTTGATAGCTATGCTCAGTGTCTGGCCCAAGGGGAACTTCATCGCGCTGCGGTAAAACGTGTGATTGATGGTGATACCCTGCACCTGACCGATGGACGGAAAGTCCGTTTAGTCGGCATCAATACACCTGAATTAGACCATGAACACGGCAAACACGATGCGTTTGCGCTAGAAGCCAAACAGCGTTTGGAAGTGCTTGCGGGAGATCATATTTATTGGCAAAGCGCCCAAGAAAGTGAAGATCGTTATGGTCGTAAGCTGTATTATTTATTTACGAAAGATCGAGCCTCGATATCAAGTCAGTTACTATCAGAAGGGCTTGGTTATCGTGTTGCGGTGCCGCCTAATATCGCTTACCAAGATTGCCTAGATAAGGCTGAGTACAGCGCAAGACAGGCGGAACGAGGTGTTTGGCAGACACCGAAACCGTGGCAACCTAACTCCGGGTTCGCTCTAACGCAATCCAAAATCACCTCTGTCACGTACAATCGCGGCGGCTGGTGGTTGGAGACGGAACAAGATTTAGTGATCAATATTCCTCGCTACGCGGAGCAGTATTGGCACAAAAAAGACGTGTATTTTCTTCAAGGAAAGCTTGTTGAAGCACGCGGTTGGCAATACCAACGCAAAAAACACCAAAAAGATCGCTTTAAATCGGTGGTTTTAACGGTGAAACATCCTCAAGACTTACGTAGAATTGAGGCGTCGCAATGACGACATACTATATTTATAACGATAAGGCGTGTCTTCTAGGTGAATGCCACAAGCATTACTCACACCAGAAAGTCACCCAAATGCTGCAAAGCAACGAACAACACTACTAATTAGACGGAATAACAAAAATGGCAGAAGATCTAAAACAAGCGGCGCTTGAGTACCATGAGAAACCTGTACCAGGCAAACTAAACATCACTATCAGCAAGCCAACAGCGACTTCACGTGATCTTTCTTTGGCATACAGCCCAGGCGTTGCTGAACCTTGCCGCGAAATCGCGAAAGATCCTGAAACGGCTTACCGTTATACTGGTAAAGGTAACCTAGTTGCCGTAATTTCTGATGGTTCTGCAGTATTAGGCTTGGGTAACATCGGTCCATTGGCTTCTAAGCCAGTAATGGAAGGTAAAGGTGTTCTATTCAAGCGTTTCGCTGGTGTTAACTCAGTAGACGTTGAAGTCGAAGCAGAAAGCCCAGAAGCCTTCATCGATACCGTTGCACGTATTGCGAACACTTACGGTGGTATCAACCTAGAAGACATCAAAGCACCTGAGTGTTTTGAAATTGAGCGTCAGCTAATCGAGCGTTGTTCAATCCCTGTATTCCACGATGACCAACACGGTACAGCAATCGTAACGGCTGCGGGTCTTCTGAATGCGCTTGAACTGCAAGGCAAAGCCATCGAAGATGCGAAAATCGTATGTCTAGGTGCGGGTGCAGCAGCGACGGCATGTATGAACCTAATCATTGCTTGTGGCGCGAAACGTGAAAACATCTTCGTTCTTGACCGTAAAGGTGTGATTCACTCTGGCCGTGATGACCTAAATGAGTACAAAGCAACATTTGCTATCGAAACACCTGCTCGCACACTAGATGATGCGATCGAAGGTGCAGATGTATTCATTGGTGTATCAGGTCCTGATCTACTAACGGTTGAGCAGCTTAAGAAAATGGCCGCTAACCCAGTGGTATTCGCATGTTCTAACCCTGATCCAGAGATCAACCCAGAAGCGGCACTGGCGGCACGTTCTGACTTGATCATGGCAACAGGCCGTTCTGACTACCCGAACCAAGTAAACAATGTACTTGGCTTCCCATTCATCTTCCGTGGTGCGTTGGACGTTCGTGCAACGAAGATCAACGAAGAGATGAAAGTGGCAGCGGTTCACGCTCTGAAAGATCTTGCGAAAGAGCCAGTACCACAAGACGTTATCACGGCTTACGGCGGTGCAGCGCTTGAATTTGGTAAAGAGTATATTCTACCGAAACCAATGGATGCACGTTTGCTAACAGAAGTATCAGCTGCGGTTGCAAAAGCGGCAGTGGATTCTGGTGTGGCGTCTCTACCATACCCAGACTTCTACCCGCTAGAGTCTCTAGACCGTTTCGAAGCGTAATCTAGAAACGCTTTAAACCTATACAAAAGGCGATGAGTCATTGACCGTCGCCTTTTTTGTTGCGTCGAGTTTAGATAGCGTTAAGAAAGTGCTCGGTGAGCGTTTTCATTCCTTTGGAAGCGTATTTATGACGATGCTGAACAATCGATAATTGGCGGTAAAAATGGTTTGGATAGGGCAATCTAGCAATACGCCCTAAATCTAAACGTGCTTGGGCGGCAATCAATGAGATGAATGACAGCCCTAAACCGTTCTCGACGGCCAGCATAATCGATTCAAGACTGCTAAATTCCATGACTTGATTTACGTTTGTGAGTGCTGGGCGAATGTGTCGTTCGAATTGCTCGCGGCTACCTGAATAGGCTTCTCTAAGCACCCACGGCTGACCGTCCAGATCCGTTAAGCTGATGCCACCTTTGTCTAAGAGAGGGTGGTTAGGCGCAGCAATTAAGACCATTTCATCCTGTTGCCACGGCGTTACTTGTAACTCTGCATGAGTATTTTGACCTTCAACCAGTGCCATATCGAGTTCAAACCGCAGCAATTGCTGGCATAGAGTTTGAGTATTTGCTATTTGGATTTTGACTTGGCATGAAGTGGGTTTTGAGGCGAGTAAAGTTGGTAGCATATAGTTCCCGATGGTTTGGCTTGCGCCGATATTTAGCACTTCAGGTTGATCGTCATTAGAGCCAAATAGCTGCTCGATTTCTTGTGCTCGTGAAAGCATTTCCTCTGCTAAGGGCAGCAGTAAGCGCCCCTGACTATTGAGCTTCAAGCGGCGCTGAACTCTATCAAAAAGTTCTGTCGCCAGTTGTTGCTCAAGTTGTTGCAATGTCTGTGACAAAGCTCCTTTCGATAAGCATAGCTCTTCGCTGGCTTGATTAAGATTGCCGAAGCGCGCGATGGCTGAAAAGGTCCGCAGCTGGTGTAGGGTCAGTTTCATGTTTTGATTTTCTAAATAGACTGTTTAAAACATATAGATTTTCTATTCAATATAGCACGTTTAAGATGGTGTGATTGTTATTTGCTCTTATAGGAGAGATGCCATGAATACTGTCAGACAAGCTTTGCTGAATGCCCCAACGCCCTTGGCAGGTCTGTCGTTAGGGATGGCCTCTCTAAGTGCTGTGCTACATCATGTTATGCCAGACCTTTGGTGGCTACGTTTGGGATTGTTGGGCTTTGCCGTGATGTTGCTACTATTGCTGACGACGAAGTTCATTTTACACCCTAAGAGTCTATGGCGAGATTTGTCCCACCCTGTGGTTGGCAGTGTGGTGCCCACCTTTGCCATGGCGGCGATGGTGATTTCTTTAGCGTTAACGGCTTGGTCTAGCGCCTTTGCCTTAGCATTATGGAGCGCTGCCGTGGTGGCTCACCTTATGTTTCTAGTGGCCTTTATTTGGCATCGCGTTCGTGCTCGTTCTTTAAAAGAGTTAATTCCTAGTTGGTTTGTACCGCCTGTTGGGTTGAGTGTTGCAGCACTAACCGTCCCTGATACACAGTACTTAGGCTTAGTGAAAGGCGTTGTCTGGTTTGGTTTGAGCAGCTACGCGGCCTTATTACCTTTTATGCTCTATCGACTGATTACTGGTGAAGGGTTACCGGATCAAGCTAAACCGACATTGGCCATTTTAGCGGCGCCAGCCAGTTTGACGTTGACGGCCTATTTAACGGTCATGGAACAACCTTCTTTCTTGCTGGTGATGATCTTGCTAGGTGTGGCATTGTTGATGACCTGTGTGATTTACGCTTCATTATGGCACTTACTGGCACTGCCGTTTAGTCCTGGTTACGCAGCGTTTACCTTTCCTCTTGTAATCAGTCCAACGGCGTTATTCAAGGCGTCAGAGGTCTTTTCCCAGCATGTTTGGCTGTCAGAATATGCGAAGCAGTTGTATTGGATAGCCACGATAGAGCTGGTGATCGCCGGTTTGATGGTGGCCTATGTGGTGACTCGCTTCGCATGGTGCTATCTCATCAAGAGCCACGTAAGGCAAGGCGGTAGAGTAAGTGTCTAGGCTACGAAAAGTTCGTATGCGAAGTGTAAGAGAGACAGTCATTAGGCGGCATTTTGTCTATGGTTAAGTTATTTGCAGGAGAATAATGTCTATGAAAATGATGATCCTATTAATCAGCTCTGTGTTAGTACTGTCAGGTTGTTCGGTACATCGTGTCGCTGGAGAAATTGCGGGTGTCGATGTGGAAGCAAGTCGAAGTGGTGACCATCATAAAGGGAATGATTCCCAGGATTCGGGGAAGTTTTGCCCACCTGGGCAAGCTAAAAAAGGCAATTGTCACTAACCCTTTATAGCATGCATAAAAAAACCAGACCGAAGTCTGGTTTTTTTGTATACGAGATAAACCTTAGTTAGGCATATCGTTTTCCATCGCTTCGCGAGAAGAGAAAGAAACCGTTGTTGCACGGCGATTCATCTGACGGTTCGCTTTCGTGTCGTTTTCCGCAATTGGGTACGCTTCACCGTAGCCAACAGTGTCTAGACGGCTAGCGTCAACACCGAACTCTTGTACTAGGCGATCAGCAACTGCTTGAGCACGCTTTTCAGACAGTTCTTGGTTGTAAGTGTCTGTACCGATGGCATCTGCGAAACCGCGGATTTGAGCCACTTGCTCAGGGTTATTTGCTAGGTAGTCTGCGATGCTCTGAAGATCCGAGTACTCAGACTGAGCAACGTGTGCAGAGTCGAAGGCAAACTGGATGTCGTATGGTAATACCGTTTTTACTGGTGCTGCTGCTGGTTCTGGCTCGACAACAGGTGCTGGTTCAGGCTCTACAACTGGCGTTGGTTCTACTACGACAGGTGCTGGCTCAGCTTTTTTGCCGCCAAAAGCGTACATCAAACCTATGGTTGCCACTTGATCAGTGTGATCTGCTTCTAAGTCTTCTACCACACGGTAGTCAGCACGTAGAGAAGTATGCTCATTCAACGCGTATTTTAAACCACCACCCGCGTTTAGCTGAGTGTTGCCATCACCGTCTAGGTTGTTGCTGTATTCAGTAGCACCCAAACCAGCGGCAACGTAAGGCGTTAAACTTGATTCATTAAAGAAGCTATATAGACCATCGATACGGTATTGGTCCGCATCAATATCTTGTCCAGTGCTAAGCTCACTGTCTAAGTTTAAGTATGTGAACTCTACCGCCCATGGATTATCGAATTGGTAACCAAAGCTCAAACCAAACGCGCGATCATCTTCAATGTCGCGGTTGTTATCTGGAGCAGAGTAACCAATGCTAGGTGTTAAAGTGAAGCCGGCTGCTGGTTGGTCGGCATGCGCTAAAGTCGTTGCAGCTGTTGCAGCAAGAATACTGCTAACAAGAGCGGTTTTTTTAAAGATGTTAGACATGTCTCTCTCCTTAGGGGAATGTCATTAAATGATGTAAACAGTGTACATCAAGTTTTGAGTTTGTGTATGAGACAAGAAAGTGCAAGAAGTGTCTGCTTTGTGATGATCTTGAAGCATATTGACAAAAAATTGACACTCTTTGGCTTCTTTACACAATTCTCAGTTCGATACTCATTAAATTGGCTAATAATAGAGCGGGTTAATTACATGACTTTTGCACATCTTGCCCAGTGAATAGCCTGAACAAGGGGCAAAAGCGCTAATTGTGTACAAGCTAAAGATTCGCAATCGCCGTCAACATGGTTAAAAACGCATTGATGGACGCAATTGAGGCTGACTCATGCATGGTGTGATACCCCGTTGTAGGGATCTGTAATGTTGTGCCATCCACTAAACCATTGGATGCGGCGATAATGCGCCCAAGCTCGGTACTACCTAATGAGTTGGGGGATTGTCCGCTAGCAACCAGTTTTTCGTTTTCCGCTTCCACATAACGGTTTTTAAACAAATAGCTAAAGCCAATGTCCTGACACAGTTTCTCAAGTAGTGCAGTACTTTCAGGGTTAAATGATGCGTTAGCATCTTTCTCACGCAGTACCAACAGTTGTTCATTAGCGCTTTCAATATCTGGGAATGGACTGGTATCCACCACAAACAGGCGGTTAGTGGTACCACCGAAGCGACGGAACCACTCCAATAAGTAGCGCCAGCTCTTACCAGCTTCTTCCTGTGCGGTAAAGAAAGCCGTACCTTTAAACCCTAAACTGAATAAATGTACCAAAGCGGCTGCACTAAGTACGTTATCCAGTTGCCCTTCTAACCGGTCGCCGTTTTTCGACAGCGTATCTTCAAAAGCAACAGGAGTGCCTGCGACCACGCCTTCTAAGCCATCCACTTCGAAAATCAGGTTGTTACGAAACTCACAAATGTAGCCGTTGCGGATGACGCCTTTACCACGATAGCCGCCTGACCATGTTTCATATGCGTAAACACGTTCTTGGTTGAAGCGCTCGGTAACCTTTGTCATCAACTGTTCAGAGACGGAGTTGTTGAGTAAGTCAGTGCGGTTCGCGGAAACGAAGGCGGCATATTGAAACTCATTAGGGCCGGTACATACCAACCCATGGCGATCAATGTGTGCCGAAAACATAGTGCTAAATGGGTCGCTACCTTGGGCAACCAATACTCCTTCGTACCAGGTTACTTTGGCGCCACGTTCTTCTAGCTCACGCTGTAAAACGCGAAAGAAAGAATGCTCAGCACCGACTACGGATGGTGCGCGAATAAGGCCCTTTAGCAGATCAATAAACTCTTCGTTTAGCACACACAACCTCTCTATGAATGTGGTGTTATAAAAATGCGATCATAGGTTTTTTGTTCCAGAATGGAAGCGGTTTATGGTGAGTTTTCAGATCGTTTTGATTCGATAACACGGTGAAAACCGTGTTATCGATATAAGGGAGGGTAATGGCTAGACTTTGGAGAATAGTTTGGGCTTTAACCAGCGTGTCCAAAGCGGAGTTTGCGTAAACAAGGCGAATACGATGGCAGCAAGCAAAACACTCGAAAGGGGGCTGGAGAACAGGTTCGCAAAGAACTGTCCCATATCGCCTCGCTCAGACAAGATGGCGCGGCGCCAGTTTTCGTCTATTAGCTTGCTTAAAATAACGCCTAGTATAACGGGGCCAATAGGGTAGTTATACAGACGCATAAAGTAGCCTAAGACACCAAATGCCAACATCCACCATACATCAACAACTGAGTTGTTGATGGCATAAGCGCCCACTACGGATAACAGCAAGATGAGAGGTATCAATACCCCTTTCGGGCATTCAACCAATTTCGAGAAAATGCGAATGCCTGTCAAACCAAAGATCAAGACAAAAATATTGGCTAGGGTTAAGTTACCCACTGTGAACCAGAACATATGCGGTTGTTCAATAAGCAGCAGTGGCCCTGGGTTTAACCCGTGAATGAACAGCGCGCCGATAAACACAGCCGTTACGGCATCGCCAGGAATCCCAAGTGTTAACATCGGTATATAGGCACCACCCACGGCAGCGTTGTTGGCCGCTTCGGGCGCAATCAGGCCTTCTTTAGCCCCTTGCCCAAATGGTACTTCAGGCTTTTTGGTGGAGCGCTTAGCTTGGTCGTACGCCATCAATGCTGCAATGTCTCCACCAGTACCAGGTAAGGCACCTATGATGACACCGATGAAAGAAGATTGAATGCTAAGTGGCAAGAAGCGACGCACATCGGCCCAAGGTGGAATAATGCGAGAAATTTTCTGCTTGATGATGGCTTTGTCTAAATGGTGTAGCTGATGGAGCGCCTCAGACACACCAAACAAACCAATCATTGCTGCGATCACGTTGATGCCGTCCCACAGTTCAATGATGCCAAAAGTAAAGCGCTCTTCTGCGGTTAAAGGGTCTAGCCCAACGGTGCCAACCAGTACCCCCATCGCGCCAGCAAACAAGCCTTTGGCAAGGCTACCGGATGAAAGAGAACCGACTAACGTTAATCCTAGAATCGCCAACAGTAAGTAATCGCGAGGCTGGAAGGTGATCGCGAATTCACTGATGGTGGGTGCGGCAATGGCTAGAACGAAGATGCCGACAAAGCCACCGATCACAGACATCACGGTGGATAAGCCGATGGCTTCACCGGCTAAGCCTTTCTTAGCCAGTGGGTAGCCATCTAATGCCGTTGCTATGGCCGATGGCGCCCCTGGAATATTGAGCAAAATGGCGGTGCGTGAGCCGCCGTATACCCCTCCCATGAAGATGCCGACCATCAAACACAAGGCATGATTGACGTCCCACGAGAAGGTGAACGAGATCAGAATCGATACCGCCATGGTAACGGATAAGCCTGGGATTGCACCGACGTAAATACCTAAAAAAGTACCTAATGCGGTAAGGGCTAACAATTCAGGGGAGAGCCATGATAAAGCAAAGTAATTTAAAGCTTCCATAATTACTCTCCTCCGAAAAAGCGTGAGATGGCTGCGAGGATCGCTCGCTCAGGAATAATTCCTTCTGGCAGTACAATCTGAAAAATGAGGCGGAAGACCACGTATATCAATACAAGGCTGAGTAACGCTAGGCCAAGTGACCATAATGCCGAACGTTGGGATAAGACCTTTAAAGCAACCCATAAAAAGATGATCGAAGTGGCAATAAAGCCAAGTTGCTCAAGTACGACGGCATACACTAACACCAAAGCCATCACGAAACCGACAACCGGAGGGAAACAGTGATAGAAGAAGCGGGCTTCTTGATCCAAAGGTGTTTTGAGACTCTGAGTAAAGGCAATACATGATGCTAAGACCATCATCGCTGATGCACCGATTGGCACAGCGCCTGGTGAGCTGAGTTCAGAAAAGCCAGAAATAAGGTAGGAACGCCACAACAGAAAAATACTGAAAATGACCAATAAAAAGCTGAACAGCCTTTCGCCAGGGTAGCGAGATGGCAGCCTAGACATAGAAGCTCCGAAGCTCGGAGCATGTTGCTTTGCAACATGCTCCGTTACATGCATTGATTAAGGACGTGGAATACCGAACTCTTCTGGAGAACGCTTTGAGAAGCCTGCATCGTGTACTAGCCAAGACGAAACAGAGCGGTAGTTTTCAAGGAAATCGACAGCTGGCTGACCTGATAGATTCATAATGCCGTAACCACGATTGTTCATCAAAGTTTGGAAATCTTCAGCTTGCGCCGCTTTAGTGAAAGCATCAGTCAGTTTAGCAACTGCTTCATCTGGCGTGCCTTGTTTTACAAAGACACCAAAGAAAGGACCGTACGGTAGGTATTTGTCTAAACCAGGTAGAGCTTCAGTAATGATGCCTACTTCAGGTAAAACAGGGCTTGGTTGATTATCAACCAATGCAATGGCTTTCATTCGGCCCGCTTTAATATGTTGCACCGCTGCGCCTAATACCGCTGGCATCACATCAATGGCGCCACCTTGCAGTGCTGTCAGAGCTGGACCGTCACCATTGTATGGGATGGTTGTAACGTCTAGTTTAACTTCAGATTCAATCATCGCCATAACGATAGAAGCCAAACCACCTTGGCCAGTCGAGCCGACTTTAACACTGCCAGGATTTGCTTTGATGTAGTCAATCATCTCTTGCATTGTGTTGAACGGCGCATCGTTTTGCGCGACCAGCATTGGAATACCACGTGCTAGAACATTAACAGGAATCATGTCGCTGTAATCAATGTCAGCCAAGCCTAAGACTTTGTACATTTGCGGATTTTCTGCACCCATTAGTAGGGTGTAACCATCCGCTTTTTTGGCATTGACGTATTTGGTGGCAATGGCACCGACACCGCCAGTGCGATTGGTCAAAATGATGTCAGTGCCAAGTATTTCTTCAGCATGCGGTGATACAGAACGCATCACGGTATCTGTAGAGCCACCTGCGCCCCACTGGATAATGCCTTGGATGTCTTTGTTCGGGAAATCAGCCATAGCGGTTGAAGACAGCGCTAAGCCGGCAAGGGTGCTGAGGATTATTTTTTTCATAATTGCTCCGAATCACTGCTAGTTAGGGGGAGTGAAGCGACCTATTGGTCTTGTTATCCATAAAAAAGTGTAGCAATTATAAGTCTGTTTTCTTATATATCCAGCATTTGAAAGAAGTTAAAGCGATTAGTTTTGATCTGATATTGATAATAGTTATCGGTATTGTTACATTTCTCCTTACATTAGATTCTTCTCATATTGGTTAACATTATCAACTAAAATTACCTTTTAAAGGATAAAACAATGAAAAAAACACTCCTTAGCTTGTTGGTTGCCTGCTCTACAAGTGTCATAGCGGCTCAACCCTATGAGTTTGGTGTAACGTTGCAAGGCTATGATGGATCGGCAACCAGTTCGGTCTCTTATGGTGGTCAAATTGCTCGTCATGCACTGCATAACTCTTTGAAAAAGGTAGCGGGTACAGGTGATCAAGCACAAATGAACACCTACTTTTCTAGCACAGAAGCTGGTCGTGTAATTCTTGATCCGGTTAGCAAAGACGGTTTCCCTGTGAAGCAGAGTAGCATCGATGAGCTTTCTTCTGGTAAAGACTTACTATCAAGCGCTTACGATGGTGTGATCACCGGCTGGCCAGGTAACCCAACAGGCCAAGAACTGTTAGAACAACTTGTGGATGCGGCTGCAAAAACAAAAGCGGGTTATGATCCAGTCAACGGTTATGATTACGTACAGTTGATTTCAAAATTTGCCATGGGTGCTGTGTTCTACAACAAAGCCGTGAACCATTACCTAGAAGAAAAGCTAGAAGCGGATCAGCATCCGAACAACGAAGCTTACAAGCCAGGCACAGCTTACACGGGTAAAGAGCACGTTTGGGATGAGGCGTTCGGTTACTTTGGTGCACCTGCAAATGGTTTGTCTTTAAGCGCTAAAGAAGTGGTGCAAATCACGAAGCAAAACCCTGAAGTTTTCGCTAAAGCGGACGCGAACGGTGATGGCGTGGTGGATCTGAAGTCTGAAATGGCTTTTGCTCACGCTTACTATGCAGCCAGCGTGGATGCCAGTGCAGGAACCAACTACTTCCATACCATTATGCAAGCCTTTGTTGATGGCCGTCAGTTGATCAGTGATGCAAAAGGTAAGGCATTAACCGATGCACAACGAACTGAGCTGAAAGAGTGCGCAGCGGTGATCGCGACAGCGTGGCAACAAGTGATTGCTGAGGCTGCGTTCAAGTATGCAGGCAGTGTTTACGCGGACCTAGAAAAAATCGCAGTGATTGAAGAAGCCCATGGTGATGTATCTAAAGCATACCGCAACTACGTGAAACACTGGGGTGAGCTAAAAGGCTTTGCGCTAGCGTTGGAAGCTGCTGGCCGTGATCTAGGTAATGCTCAAGCAGGTTTAGATCGTTTGATCGGCTTTAGCCCAGTATTGTTCGGTGATGCACAAGTGGTCGCGCTGGACGGTAACGGTGGCTTCGTTCAAGCCAATGCGGGTCCGATGCAAGAATACAAGCTGAACATGATCAAAGTGCAAAACTTGCTGGCACAAAGCTTTGCATTAAAAGCTAAGCTGAATGACAAAACAGCGGGTATGAGCGATGTGCTAGAGCAATTAAACGCTGCGGCACAGAGCGCTGAAAACGACTGATTTAGCGTATGCTAGAAAGCTATTTAACATGGCTTATGGAAGAGCTTGCTGCGGCAGGCTCTTCTTTATTGGACCTTCGAAAACGAGTCTCTCTATGGTATCTGCTAAGTGCTGTCGGGTTCGCTTTCGTCGTGTTCTATTGGCGCTATGGTAAGCATGGCTGGCAACGTCTGCTGCCTTATGTATCCCCTAAGGTTTGGTTGAGCCGATCTTCCCGAACCGATGTCGGGTTGTGGCTTTGCAATCGACTGTTGCTGGCATTGTTGATCCCTAAAACGTTGACTCACGCCTTGTGGATCAGTGGCTTATATTACTATTGGCAAAAACAAGGTTTGACACCCCTTGGCCTAGGTTGGTCGACCACTTGGGTGATGGTGTTGTTTACGTTCTGCTATGTGATAGCAGACGATTTCTCTCGGTTCTTTACTCATTGGTGTTTACATAAGATCCCTGTGCTTTGGGCTTTTCACCAGGTGCATCATAGCGCTCTAGTGCTGACACCATTCACCGTTTTTCGTACACACCCTGTCGAAGGGGGGCTGTTCTTCATTCGTTCTCTCTGTGTCCAAAGTGTTCTGGTTAGCGTGTTCTTGGTGCTGTTTCCTAATCAAGTGTCCTTGTGGCAAATCTACGGTGTGTTAGTGACGACATTCTTGTTCAATGTACTGGGCGCTAACCTGCGTCATTCAATGGTGGTATTGAGCTATGGTCCACGCATAGAAAAGTGGTTGATCTCTCCGGCTCAGCATCAGATCCATCATTCTACGGATGTGGCGCATTATGATCGTAATTTTGGTGTGTTGCTCGCGATTTGGGATCGCTTATTCAAAACCTGGTTGCCCGGAAGTGATCAACAGACATTGAAATTTGGCACGGGGCGCGCCATCGATCGATCAGGGGTGATAGGACATTGGTGGATTCCCATGATGGACTGCGCGGATGTCATTCGTCATGGTGTGGTTAAGCGTTGTCGAAACTTAAAAAAACGCCTCACGATTAGGGAGCCGTGAGGCGCTTTTTTGTACTAGATTTTCTAAACACTTAGCGTGTGAGCAAAGTGGTATTAAAGCTCAGCTTCCGCCGCTGCCAACATGTTGAATTCTTCTTCTGGTGTTTTTGCCACCAAACGATTGCGGCTATACAGGAAGAAGTACGCAGCACCGATGACAAATAGCGCTAAAGTGTACATAAAGGCACGTGGATCGTAGGCATACACTCCGGTTAGCGCCACAAGAGACAATACCAAGGCGATGCTTGATGTGATCACGCCGCCCGGTGTTTTGTATGGGCGAGGTAGGTCAGGCTGTTTCACGCGAAGTAAAATGTGACTCAGTGCCATCAGCGCGTAAGACACGGTTGCACCAACAACGGCCATACCTAGCATCAGATCTCCTTCACCCGTTAAAGATGCTAGGAAGCCAAATACGCCTGGTACGATCAAGGCACGAGCAGGCACCTTGCGTTCATTGGTAACAGATAAGCCCTTTGGCAAGTAGCCTGCGCGAGACAAAGCAAATACCAGACGGCTGTAGCCGTAAATAATTGAGAAGAAGGACGCGACAAGACCCGCTAGAGCCAAGACGTTAACCGTTGTTGCCAAAACAGGTTTACCAGCAACGTTTAGTGCGTCTACTAGAGGAACAGCACTGCTACCAATGGCTTCTGCCCCCGTCACACCAGCCAGCAGGAATACCACTAGTACCGCTGTGAATAGTAAGAAGATCATGGCACCAATGATGCCTTTAGGTACGTCTTGCGCTGGGTTTTTCGCTTCTTCTGCTGCTAGAGGCACGCCTTCTACCGCAAGGAATAACCACATTGCAAATGGTAATGCTGCCCACACACCGTACCAACCAAATGGCATAAACTCGGATGCGCCAGCTGCGTCAGTTGGTGCGATATCAAACAGACGAGAGGCATCGAAATCACCGATCAATGCCACCGCCGTGCCAAGGATAGCGACCACTGCTAAGCCTGAAATCACCATCATGACTTTCAATGCTTCACCAACACCTGCCAAGTGAATGCCAATAAACACAAGGTAGAATAAGGCGTAGACCACGGGGCCGTTGAAGCCTAGTAGCTCTTCTACGGCAGAGCCGATGAAGATAACGATGGCCGCAGGCGCTAGTGCGTATTCAATTAAGACTGCCAAGCCCGTCATATAGCCACCCACTGGACCCATGGCTTGACGTGCGAAACTGTAGCCGCCACCTGCTGCAGGGATTGAGGCAGACATTTCTGCCAATGACAGCACCAATGTTAGGTACATTACGCCCATAAGAACGGCGGCAATGGCAAAGCCACCCCAGCCGGCTTCGCCAATACCAAAGTTCCAGCCGGCGAAGTCACCAGAAATAACATACGACACCCCTAAGCCTGCTAAGAGTAGCCAGCCTGCAGTGCCACGTTTTAACTGGCGTTTCGCCAGATATTCTTGATCCATTTGATCAGACATGTGTGTTCCTCTTATGTTTTTAGTTCGTTATTTGGTTTGTGAGACAAGAAAGTTGTGTTGTTCGTTATCGTGTTCCAGTACCGAGTCATCGGTGCGATCTTTTAGCTGTACGCCAGAAAGCTTTTTGGTGCGCGCTTCGCTAAGTAGGTAGTAGGCTTTACGGGCCGCATCATGGTGGTTTAGGCCTGCCAAGCGAATATTTGAAATACAGTTACGGTAAGCGTCAGTTAACCCCGCTTTGGGAGCCCAAGTGAGATACAAGCCCATGCTGTCGGGTGAGCTAAGTCCTGGTCTTTCACCGACTAGTACAATGACGCAGCGAGCATTCAGGATCTCTCCGATGGGATCACCTATAGCTACGCGCCCTTGCTCCACAATGCACAACGGGGCAATCGACCAAGGAGTTGCATCGTCCTGAAGGCGGGGTAACAGCTCATTTAAAAAGGGCACTGTGTTTTCTTCGATTGCAAAAGCCGATAAACCATCGACGATTACGATTGCTAAATCATAAGGCTCAGAGCGCGATGATGAGTGCTCTTGTAAGCGTTCAATCGACGTACGATGTAAGCGTCGTCCCCAGTCTGGTCGTTGCAAATAGGTGGCGCGATTCTCCGCTTGGCTATGTAAGCGAATAGGAGTGTGTTCCATCGACCAATCTTGCTCAGCGAAGCTAGCGGTCAGACCGTCAATATTGAGCGGTGAATGCACCGCATCAATCGCTTGAGCATGGGCTAACTGGAAGGCCAGTAAGTGTTTGGTGGGAACACTGACTCCCGCACGGCCAAGACCGATACGCGCATCGGTGAACGAGCGCAGTTTGTGCCATGGGTTTTCAACGACAGCTTCTTCTATAGGATGGGTAGGAAAGATGCGCTTCATACTAAGCACCTCCCAATAAACGGTTCAATGAATGCTCAAAGGCGCCAGGTATCTTGTGGTTAAGGGTAAATTGGTCGTCTTGGAAAATACGGGTATGTTTTAACCACTGATCGAATTCAGGGGATGGGTTCAATCCTAAGGCTTGGCGCACATACATGGCATCGTGAAAAGAGGTGGTTTGATAGTTCAGCATGATGTCATCAGAGCCTGGGATACCCATGATGAAGGTGCATCCTGATACGGCCAACAGGGTCATTAAGTTGTCCATATCGTTCTGATCGGCTTGAGCATGGTTGGTGTAGCACACATCACAGCCCATAGGTAAACCGAGTAACTTGGCGCAGAAGTGATCTTCTAGGCCGGCGCGAGTGATTTCTTTACCATCGTAAAGGTATTCTGGGCCGATAAAGCCAACCACCGTGTTGACCAACAAAGGGTTGAATTTGCGTGCAACCGCATAAGCACGTGCTTCACAGGTCTGCTGATCGACATTGTGATGTGCGTTGGCGGAAAGCGCGCTGCCCTGTCCCGTTTCAAAGTACATCACATTATTGCCAACTGTGCCTCGTTTCAAAGACAGGGCGGCATCTTGGGCCTCGGCAAGGGTGGCCAAGTTAAAACCAAAGCTATCGTTGGTCGCTTGTGTGCCACCGATAGACTGGAACACCAAATCCACCGGAGCACCTTGCTCAATACATTCAATGGTATTAGTAACGTGGGTGAGTACACAGGATTGAGTTGGAATCTCGTAGTGTTGAATCACGTCATCCATCATTTTCATAAGACGACAGGCTTGAGCAACGTTGTCCGTCGCTGGATTAATACCAATTACGGCGTCGCCGTTGGCGTACATCAAGCCATCTAAAATACTGGCTGCAATGCCAGTTAGATCATCGGTCGGATGGTTGGGTTGTAAGCGGGTGGATAAGTGGCCGGGTAAGCCAATTGTGTTGCGAAAAGCCGTCTTAACATGGCACTTTTTAGCGACCAGTATTAAGTCTTGGTTGCGCATGATTTTGCTGACGGCAGCGGCCATTTCTGGTGTGACCCCAGCACGAATAGCGTGCAATGTTGTAGGGGTGGCCAAATCACTGAGCAACCAATCACGCAAACCGCCAACGGTTAAATGTGAAATGGGAGCGAAAGCGGACTTGTCGTGCTCGTCAATGATGAGGCGTGTGATTTCATCGTCTTCATATGGGACTACTACTTCCTCTAGAAATAACTTCAGCGGCACATCCGCTAATGTCATTTGTGCAATGGCGCGTTCTTCTGCGGTGTCTGCTGCGACGCCAGCGAGGCGATCGCCAGAGCGTGCAGGCGTCGCTTTTGCCATCAGCTCGGTTAAGCTTTGAAAGCCGAAAGTGCGCTCACCTACGGTGTGTCGAAAGCGAAATTTTGAAGAAGCATTTGTCATTTGAAAGCCTTTGCGTCTAAGGTAAAGAACCAATCTGATAACGCAGGTTTATTCGGCATGAGAATTGCTGCGTTCAAACTTGTTACTCATTACATTGTGGAAAATGTTGATGGAAAGGCGTTATCGAATTTTGGCAATAATAAAAACATTATATATATCAATGTTTTGCAATGAATTCGTGTTTTAGTTTTGCGCAAATTTGATATTCGGAGAAAACCAATGACTGGGCTTGAAGATATATTTGCACCAAAAGGGTGCGCTTCGGTTGTCTTAAAAGAAGCTTTTGATGCGGACCTGCACGCTGGTAATCTGACAAATTGGCAGCAAGAGTATGACCAAACCAGTCGTG
This sequence comes from Marinomonas ostreistagni, assembly GCF_016461785.1. Lineage (GTDB taxonomy): Bacteria > Pseudomonadota > Gammaproteobacteria > Pseudomonadales > Marinomonadaceae > Marinomonas > Marinomonas ostreistagni_A. The sequence continues at coordinate 222,450 of NZ_JAEMUH010000005.1, forward strand.
GTGGCTTCTATGGCAAAATTGCAGAGTTACCTTTCGAAGATTTACAGGTATTCCAAGAAAGTACTAGCCAAGCGTTACAGCAAAAATGCGTGGTGTGGCCTGACTCAGTATGGTTAGGTATTCCACTTGCCCAGCAGGAAGAGTCGCGCATCAATGGCTTATCCGTGCGTTCAGAGCACATTATGTGTCGTCCGGGTGACTGCGAATTTGAATTAACCACGCCACAGGACTACGAATTGTTTGGCATGGTCGTTCAATTAGAAACGTTGAATCACATGGCGGGCATTCATGGTGTAGAGCTAAATTGGGCTGAACTCAATGCTCATGGTCGTTTGTCTTTGCCAGATAAGACGTTAAATGATGTACGTTTTGTATTGGATCGCTCATTACAGGGTGCGAGTGCAATGCCTGAACGCTTGACTCGAGATTTGCTAATGACAGCGTTACTTGAGGTATTAAAAACGGAGCAGCCAGCCCCTGCGCAAACGCAGAGTTATCATCATCGAAAGATGGTGGTGGATGCCGCTAGAGCTTGGATCAACGAAAATTCTGATACGCCTGTAACGGTAACGGATCTCTGCCAAGTGACCAATGTGAGTCGTCGTACATTACAGTATGCTTTTGAAAGCATTCTTAGTATTAGTCCAATTCAATATCTTCGTATGTCGCGCCTCAACGGTGTTCGTCGGGCACTTTTAGTCGCCCCTTCCAGCGCTAGTATTGCGGACATTGCTGCGAATTGGGGGTTTTGGCATATGAGCCAATTTGCGAAAGATTACCGCTTGTTATTTGGTGAACTGCCCTCTAGTACGCTAGATCAGGGGAGCTCAAACAGTAAAGCTTGATACTTCCATCACCTGTTGTCGCGCATAAAGAAAGCCACTTAGGTTGCCCTAAGTGGCTTTCTCGCAAATCTTCAAATAAGAAGTGATTATTTATTCGCTTGCTTTTTCTCTAGGCGTTTTTCCCAGAAGTCTGCGCCTTTAATACCTAATGCTTTCGGGTCGAAGGTGTATTCCTCAACGCCTGCAGCTTTTTGGTCTTCGTAGTCTTTAAGAGCTTTCATCGTCGGACGAGCCATGAAGAAGATCACAATGATACCCACGATGTTCAACCACGCCATCAAGCCTACGCCCACATCACCAAGGTTCCAGATGTAACCTGCAGTGTTTACAGTACCGTATGCAACCATGAACATGATCAACAGTTTCACCAATGTTAGCGGTACATTTACTTTCAGCGCGCGACGTAGGTAAGCTACGTTCGTTTCAGCGATGTAGTAGTACGCTAGGATCGTTGTGAAGGCGAAGAAGAACAGCGCAACACCAACAAAGATTGAACCGAAGCTACCAAAGATGCTCTGTAAAGCCATTTGCGTAAACGCAGGTGAAGCGATGATGACATCAGCAGGTATGTTCTGAACAATGAACTGACCGTCAGGCAGTGTACCTTGTACGTTGTACTGTTGTGTGATCAGGATCATCAATGCTGTGGCAGTACATACAAATAGTGTATCAACGTATACAGAGAACGCTTGTACTAGACCTTGTTGTGCTGGGTGCTCAACCTCAGCCGCTGCGGCTGCATGAGGGCCAGTACCTTGACCAGCTTCGTTAGAGTAAACACCACGTTTCACACCCCAACCAATCGCTGCGCCGAAGCCTGCTTGCGCAGTGAAGGCATCAGAGATGATCATTGAGAAAATGCCAGGTACTTGATCAACGTTTAGGAAAACAACGATCAAGGCCATGATGATGTAACCCATTGCCATAAATGGCACGATGATCTGGGTGAAGTTTGCGATACGCTTGATACCACCGAAGATGATGAAAGCAAGGACAACCAAAATCACGGCCAGTGCCACAAGCTTGGTGGTGCCGACAGAGCCAAAGGATGAGTTGATGATTTCACCTGGTCCAAATACTTGAGCCACTGCGTTACCGACAGAGTTAGCTTGGATACCTGGAAGGAACACGCCACACGCGATGATAGACGCTAGGGCAAACAACACGCCCAACCACTTCATGCTTAGGCCTTTTTCGAAGTAGTACGCCGGACCACCACGGTATTGGCCATTGTCGTTAACTTTGTAGATTTGACCTAGAGTGGACTCTGCGTAAGCTGTACTTGCGCCAAGGAATGCAACTACCCACATCCAGAATACTGCGCCTGGACCACCAAAACCAATCGCGGCAGCGACACCTGCAATGTTACCTGTGCCTACACGTCCTGAAAGAGATACTGCTAGGGCTTGGAAGGAAGAAATGCCTTTTTCAGATGGCGTCGAATTAAACAGTAATGACCACATTTCTTTGAAATGTCGGACCTGAGCAAAACGGGTCAAGATGGAATAGAAAAGGCCTGCGCCAAGACATAAGTAAATAAGTGCTGGGCTCCAGATGATTCCATTGAGGAAATCAATGAATGCTTGCATAGAAATTCTCCAGGGGTGATGCGCTCATAGAACGTTTTAATTATTGTTTTAAAGTTGGTGATACCAACAAAATCCAGCAACTAGTTTACGGTCTATCTGCTTGTGACAATGTGTAAACTTATTGATGGATTACGTACAACTTGTGCAAGTTGGGTGAAGGAATCTAACATGAGCGGCATCACATTAAAATTATGCTATCAGATTATTTTAGTTGCTACATGATGCTATTTAAAAGTCTATTGGTTCCACCTTATAGTTGAATATTTGGTTAGGTTTAACTAGGGATAGTCTGTTTATTTCAATTTGGTTAATAAATACTTTTCTTTTTGTGTGTTTATTGATCTGAAGTTGAAAGATAAGATGCGTTCATTAAATAGTTATGTCGTGAAGGTCTTATGAAGGAGTCCAATATGTCTCAGGTTGCTTTTGTTTCTCATGGTGGTGGCCCGATGCCTTTATTGGGAGACCCGAGTCACTCAGAGCTTGTATCAACGCTGCAGGCGTTGACGAATGAGCTGCCGAAGCAGCCATCGGTGATTATTATGATTAGTGCGCACTGGGAAACAACTGGCTTTGAAATAACAGCGAGTTCGACCCCTGATTTAATTTATGATTACTATGGTTTTCCGGATGAATCTTACCGAATTAAATATCCTGCACCTGGCGCTCCGCAATTGGCTCGTGATATTGCGTTGAAGATGGACATTCAAGGTATTCCTATTCGATTAAATGAAGGTCGTGGATTTGATCATGGCATGTTTGTACCGCTGATATTGATGTACCCTGAGGCCAATATTCCAGTACTACAGATTTCCCTGTCGAGCTCATTAGACCCTGTTCAGCACTGGGAATTCGGTGAACAGCTGGCTAATGTATTGCCGGAAGATGCTTTGGTGATTGGTTCAGGTTTTAGCTTTCATAATATGCGGACGTTCTTTGCGCCAAAAACACCAAAAGTTAATCACGATGTGCACGCGTTCCAGGCTTGGCTGGATGAGACAGTCACCAATTCAGGTGTGACCATGTCTGAGGCAAAAGAACGTTGGTCGAAATGGTCTAAAGTCGAAGGTGGCCGTTTTTGTCATCCTCGTGAAGAGCACTTGATCCCTTTAATTGTGTGTCATGCGGTGTCGCAGAAGCAAGGTGTTTCAATTCCATTTACTGCGCTTGATGTGGAGGCGCGTCATTACGTTTGGTAAGGTGCGGTCCGCATTCTCTTTCCTCTTATTTGAGCCGGCCTATTGAGTCGGCTTTTTTCTTGCATGGGCTTAATGCAGCTTTGGGCCATCATAAAACCCTTAGTAGGTGCATGGTTGCCCCTAGACCGATACCGCAACTGAGTTGCAATATAGCACTTATATAATGCATACAACCCCATTGAAAATAGAGGACGATAGCAATGCCAACCCCATCTGAACAGCTATCTACGGCCAAGATGGCCTCTTGCCTTGAACTGAAACAGGGCATTTTATATCACATGCGCTATACATTGGCGTTACGTGCAGAGCAAGCCAGCCAACGAGACTGGTGGTTATGTTTATCCCTTGCTGTTCGTGATCGCATTATTGATGACATGGTGCTCACACAAACCCGTCATAATGATAATGATGTACGCCGTTTATACTATCTATCTATGGAATATTTGATGGGGCGGATGTTAGTAAATAATGTTCATAATGTTCGAGTCTTTGCTGAAGCGCAAAAAGCCATCGAAGAGCTTGGCCTCTCTTGGGATGACGTGTGTGAAGTGGAAGTAGATATGGGATTGGGGAACGGCGGGTTAGGGCGTCTTGCTGCGTGTTTCCTCGACTCACTGGCAACACTTGATCTACCTGCTATCGGGTATGGTATCTATTATGAATTCGGCTTGTTTAAACAGGACTTTCACGAAGGGAAGCAAGTAGAGCACCCTGATACTTGGATTAACTACGGTACTCCTTGGGAGTTGGTTCGACCTGAGTACGCGCAAACGATTCAATTCTACGGTCGTGTGGAAGAGTCCTATGATGATTTAGGAAATTACCATCCATTGTGGGTCGATACGAAAAATGTATTAGGTATCCCTCATGATATTCCTGTTGCAGGTTATGACACCAAAACAGTGAATTTCCTGCGTTTATGGTCTTCCCGATCGACGGAAGATTTTGATCTTGATGAGTTTAACAAAGGCGATTACGTGGAAGCTGTACGCTCCAAAGCCATTGGTGAAACTATTTCTAAGGTACTGTATCCAAACGATAAAACTGAAAATGGTAAAGAACTCCGCTTGGTGCAGCAGTACTTTTTTGTCGCCTGCTCGTTGGCTGACATTCTACGTCGTTTTGAGCGAAACAGTGGTACTGATTGGGATAAACTGCCTGAGAAAGCTGCGATTCAGCTGAACGATACGCATCCCGCCATCGCAGTGGTGGAGTTAATGCGTATCTTGGTTGATGAAAAACGTCTGCATTGGAATCACGCTTGGTCATTAGTCACCCGTATCTTTGCTTACACTAATCACACGTTGCTACCGGAAGCCCTCGAAACTTGGAGTGTTGGTTTATTCCAGAAAGTATTACCGCGACATCTACAACTGATTTACGAGATTAATCATCGCTTTATGGAAGAAGTAGAGCAGCGTTGGCCTAGTCGCGGTGACATCAAAGCAGAGTTGTCTATCATTCAAGAAGGGCAACATAAAATGGTGCGAATGGCCCATCTGGCCGTGGTAGGCAGTCATAAAGTAAACGGTGTTGCAGCACTGCACTCAGAACTATTAAAAACAGATTTGTTTGCTCGATTTCATGAGTTTTATCCTGATAAGCTGACCAACAAAACCAATGGTATTACGCCACGTCGCTGGTTGTTGAACTGTAATCATGGTTTAGGGCAGCTGTTTGATCAGTATGGTATTGAGAAAGATTGGCCAAAAAATCTAGAGCGCTTACGTAAGCTTGAAAACTTTGCCGAAGATGAAAGCTTTCAACAAGCTTTTATGGCAGTTAAGCATCAAAACAAACAGCACTTAGCCGAAGTGATTAAAACCGAGTGTGGTGTCGAGGTGGATCCAAATGCTATGTTCGACGTACAGATTAAACGCTTGCATGAGTACAAGCGTCAGCATTTGAGCTTATTGAATATTCTGACCTTATATCACCGCCTTTTAAACGATCCCCAGCTTGATATTGTGCCGCGCGTATTTATTTTTGGGGCAAAGGCTGCACCAGGTTACGGTCTTGCAAAAACCATTATTTACGCGATCAATGCGGTAGCGAATGTCATCAACAATGACCCTCGTATTCACGATAAGTTAAAAGTGGTTTTCCTACCCAATTATCGAGTGTCACTGGCTGCTAAAATTATTCCTGCTGCGGACCTATCTGAGCAAATTTCCACAGCGGGTAAAGAAGCCTCTGGTACGGGCAACATGAAATTAGCGTTAAATGGTGCTCTGACGATTGGAACCTTAGATGGCGCTAACGTCGAGATTATGGAAGAAGTCGGCGCTGACAATATTTTTATTTTCGGGTTGAAAGTTGAGGATGTGCAGGCGTTGGATCGTAATGGCTATAATCCATACCACTATTATCACTGCGATGAAGAGCTTAAAAATGCGATTGACTGGTTATGTTCAGGCTATTTTAGCCCAAGTGAACCGCATGCATTTGATGAGATTCGTTCAGCACTGCTAGAACATGGCGATCGTTTTAAGGTATTAGCTGACTATCGAGCTTATGTTGACTGTCAGGAACAGGTGTCTGAGGTTTATAAAGACAAAGCACGCTGGGCGAAGATGGCGATCCTAAATACAGCTCGTATGGCCAAATTTTCCTCGGATCGAACGATACAAGAATACGCAGATGAAATTTGGCAACTTCCTGCTTGTTCAATTTGATAAACGTATCAAAGGTACTCATCACGAATGGCTTGGAATGTGCCATTGTGCTTAATAATTTTAAGACCCTGATTAAAAGCTTGTAGCAAATCTTTTGATTCAGGGTTTGCTTTACTAAAGCATACATGCAATGGCACCAATGGCTCGGCTACCAGACTGGTGACCTTGATAGATTTCTGCAGGCCCATTTGTCTAGCTTGGTGAAGGGCTGGGTAGCTAGATACATAAAAGGCATCTGCTTTTTGGGCCATAATCAGTTCAAGCCCTTGCGAAATGCTTTGTACAGTTGAGTGTGGAATATTGAGTTGCGTTAGCTGCTGCTCCATATCCCACTTGGCAACGGACGTAATTCGGTATTGGCTAAGGTCATAAATGCTTTCTATCTGATCGCTTGAGAAGTCTGGTCGGCTAATAAGGACACGGCTGCTTGTACTAACTTCATCGCTAAACAGCATATAGGGAGCGCGCTCTGGTCGTCGTGCACAACTAACCGTACCGACAAACTTGCCTGTCTGTATGCCCTGTAGAATTTCTTGCCATTGCTCTGCTTCGAATGAAGCATTAATACCAACCGATTCAAATGCTGCTTTTACGATGCGGATATCCATCCCTGATACGACATGGGTTGTAGTGTCTATTGTGATATAGGGTGGGTAGTTTTCTACGGGAAACAGGATACTTTGAGCTGAAGAATAGCCTGAAAAACAGCTGATAATGGACGTCAGCAGAAACCACAGCGCTCGCTGGTAAAACACAATGCCCCCTTAATATAGCCATCCATGACATTTGTTGGCGCTAAAATTGCAAATAATGTTCAAAGAAGCCTTAAGGTATCACAAAATGAAGAGGCGATAATAGAAAATGCGGCGACTTTATAAACAAAATCGCCGCATACTAGTTATGATTTTAATTTATGCCTATGTTCAGGCAAGCTAGCGTTATGAGGGTAGCTTCATAACGATTCGGCCTGTAATTTCGCCTTTTTCCATGTCTTGGAAAATATCGTTAATGTCATCCAGTGTTTTCTCTGTAATGATCGCTTTTACTTTGCCTCGAGCGGCAAACTCTAGACACTCTTCCAAGTCTTTACGCGTGCCTACAATCGAGCCTACGACACTGACACCATTTAATACCGTATCAAAAATTGGTAACGGCATGTCTTCTGGAGGAAGGCCAACTAAAACACATTTTCCGCCTCGGCGAACAACGTCGTAGCTTTGGCGAAAGCCTGCTTTACTGACCGCGGTACAAACGCTGCCATGGACGCCGCCAGTGGCAGCTTTAATATCCTCAACCACATTGTCAGTCATAAAATCAAAGAAATATTCAGCACCCAAGGAAGTGGCTAACTCGCGTTTGGCATCACCCGTGTCGACTGCAACCACTCGAAGTCCCATGGCTACCGCATATTGCACTGCCAAGTGCCCTAATCCGCCTATTCCGAAGATAGCGACCCATTGGCCTGGTTTGGCATCCGAAACCTTAAGTGCTTTATAGGTTGTTACGCCAGCGCAAAATAACGGCGCGGCATCGACATAGTCCAACCCTGTTGGCACTTTGACGACATAGTCAGCGTGTGCTGCGCAATACTCTGCATAGCCACCTGCGACAGAATACCCCGCATTTTGTTGTGACAAGCATAGACTTTCCTGTCCAGCTAAGCAGTATTCACAATGACCACAGGCACTATAAAGCCACGGCACCCCAACTCGGTCTCCCAGTGCTAGGTGAGAAACGGCAGAGCCAATTTCTACAATTTCTCCAACCCCTTCATGACCAGGAATCAGAGGTAACGTTGGTTTAACTGGCCAATCTCCGTGGCAAGCATGTAAGTCTGTATGGCAGACACCACAGGCGTGGATTTTTACCAGCACTTGGTGAGGTTCAATGGTAGGCTTTTGGACGTCTTCGATCTTAAGAATGGAACCGAAGGTATTAGCAACCGCTGCTTTCATGGCAAACTCCCTTGTTATTATGTGGTATGGCAGAAATAAGAAATATTATCATCTGCGTGAATTAACATAGATGGTTCTTGCGGGAATTACTTGATTGATAGTCTAAAAGTGTTGCCTCATAGTCCAGATGTGGTGTTTTCATGCTTTAAACTGAGGCGTTATGCTAGATACATCTATATTGGTTTTGCTGTTTGTTATTTTAGCTGGAACGTATATTCAAACTGTAACAGGGTTTGGGTTCGGTCTAATTGTTTTAGGAATAGGCGGTGCTCTTGAATTGATGTCGATTCCAGAATTGGCATTTATTGCCAGTCTGTTGAGCTTGGTGAATGGTGTATCTGGACTTTATGGTGGTGTTTGGAGACAAGCCCAATTTCGCTCTATGTGGGTGTTTCTGTGTACCGCTCTTCCGATGGTGGCAGTTGGCCTGTACTGGCTAGATCATCTGGGGCAAGCCGCACTGGATGTCTTGCAGGGGTTGTTGGGTGTAGTGATGGTGCTCGTTTGCGTTAGCTCGATGTTAAAACCTGATCCACTCAAGACGCCTTCTCCTAGCTGGCATTTTGCGCTCAGTGGTACCTTTGCAGGTTTGTTAAGTGGTCTTTTTTCGACAGCAGGGCCGCCGATATCCTACCTAATGTATCGTCAACCTGTGCCCTTGGTTGTTGTGAGGGCAACTTTGCTGAGCTTGTTCCTGATTTTAGCGAGCTTTAGGACAGGAGTCTCTTTATTCAGTGGTCCACTATCACTAACTGTGATTCATGTTTCCTTAGTCGGAATCCCTTTAGTGCTGTTTGGCACTTATTTATCAAGGCGCTTCTTGTTGTCACTGTTTGAAGCAGATGTTGTAAAGCAAATAGCCATGGGGATGCTGGTCGTATCGGGTGGGGTGTTATTGTTAAAAGCGGTATTTTAACGGGGAAATGTATAGGCAGTATGAAAGTGTCACAGTGACACTTTCATACAATTTACCCACGACTTAAATGACGCCTAGCTCGACTAAACGTTCATGTAGGTATGAGCCTGCAGTATGACGCTCAGATAGCTTCACATCTGGTCTTGGATGAAGAAATAGCGGCAGTGAGATTCTTGCTTTGGTTTTGTCAGTGTCTTCTGGGTTAATGACCCTGTGTGAAGTAGAAGGAAAATACCCCGCGGAGGCTTCTTGTAACATGTCACCAATATTGACAATAAGATTACCAAAATCGCAAGGCACGTCGATCCACTCTCCATTTTTCAATTGCACCTGAAGCCCTGGCTCATTCGCTGCTGGCAAAATGGTGATCAAGTTGATGTCTTCGTGTGCACCTGCGCGGATCGCACCTAACTCCTCATCACCTTTCAATGGCGGGTAGTGCAAAACCCGCAATAAGGTTTGGTCGCTGTTTTCTATCATGCTGGATAGCGGTTGAGAGTAGTGACTTGCTATATCACTCGGTGTGTACTGCTCGATCCATCCTAGCAATTGCTCTGCAAGTTGATTCGCTTCTTCGTAGTACTGAGCCAATTCTGCTTTATTCTCGGCAGGGCATTGTCCCCATGGGTAGTAATGGAAGTACTCCTTGATGTCTTTTTTACTATGTCCTTTTGCGGTTTCAGAGACATCTGGTGGAAAGTAGCCGTCTTGCGTACCGACATTATAGCGATAATTATGTTTCTCTTCGCTGTTAAAAAAGTCGTGCCAGTTTTGGTAAATATCGGACACTAACTGCTGGCGAATAGGGTGGTTTTTAAGTACACCGAACCCGGTCTCACGTAGGGATTTAACAAAGTCTTGTGCAGCGGTTGGGCTTTGGTAATCGACGGCTTCTAAAATCATGGCGAGTTTCCTAAATACGTATTCAATATGGACTAGAGCATAGCTTAGTCAGTAAAAAGTGAATTGACGAAACGATAAGGAAGGCCTAGGACGACCAGCCACTGTGGAAGAAATAACGCAGATCAATGGTCTCTTCAAGATACTGATCACGCCATGTCTCTAAACTGACTTGTTGAGATTTGTAGTGCAAGTGAGTGTCCTACGTTGTATCCAGTGTGTGAGAAATAAGGCTTTTATTAACCTTTTGGTTGAATTTTGCATAGTTTACCAGCATTTCATACTGAATGAAGGATAATTCAGTTAAAAGCACCGATTGAGTGGGCAAATGTACCGTTTGTCCTATACTGGCATTATGGCCTTCGATTTACAGAGTTAAGAGAAAGAGCGTTTTATTCGATCGAGGGGTTTGGGCGCGAGCTCTTGCGTCATTTTTAAAGGGGACATTGTTTATGGCGAATACATTTCAATCGTTAAAGAATCACTTTTTGATTTCTATGCCGCATTTGAATGATCCAAACTTTGAGCATACGGTGGTGTATATATGTGAACATACGGCATCAGGAGCAATGGGAGTTGTCATTAATCGGCCATCAAGTGTCGATTTTGGTGAGTTGGCTGAACACCTAGGCATGCAAATGTCGTTGCCAACGTTAACGTCAGAGCAAATTTTGGTTGGAGGTCCTGTTGAATCAGAACGTGGGTTTATTCTCCATAGCAGTGATAAGTGCTGGGGTAATACCTTACGAGTCACCGATGATGTCTGCCTTTCAGCTTCGCTAGAAACGCTTGAGCATATTGCTTCTGGCGATGGCCCAGAATCATTTTTGATTACCTTAGGGTGCGCCGGTTGGGAAGAAGGGCAGTTAGAAGGAGAAATTGCGAATAATGATTGGCTGGTGTGCGAGGCAGATTTAGACGTATTATTTAACACCCCTAGTGACATGCAGTTTACTGCTGCAACCAAAGTGCTAGGGCTTGATATGAGTTTATTGTCGCCGGATATAGGACACGCTTGATGACTGAAACGTCCACATCAAAGACGTCAACAAACCCCAATATCGCGATCGCGGTATTGGGGTTTGATTTTGGTACGACCCGCATTGGGGTTGCCATTGGCCAAAGCCTGACTGGGCAAGGTCGCCCGCTTGCGCCACTTAAAGCCACTGATGGTATTCCTAACTGGGATACAATCAGTGCACTAGTCGAAGAATGGCAACCGGATGCTTTTGTAGTCGGGTTGCCTTTAAATATGGATGGCAGTGAGAATGAGATGTGTCAACGAGCACGGAAATTCGCTAAGCGTCTGCATGGACGTTATAACCTTCCTTACCATATGATGGATGAGCGCCTGTCTTCTTATGAAGCTAAAGGGCAAGTGATTGCTCAAGGTGGTAATCGTAACTTTAAAGAAAATTCAGTAGATGGCTTAGCAGCACAAATGATTCTGGAATCATGGTTTGCGCAGCAGGCTGAGACATCGAACGGATAGACCAAGGATAAGCACGGTATATGACATTGGATCTTGATAAAGCGCTGGCTTCTATGAAGCAGCAGTTGTCTGACTACTGTCAGCAACAACATATTGACAACCCTATAGTCGTAGGTATTCATTCTGGTGGGGTGTGGGTCGCAAATGAAATCCTTGAAGCGGTGCCAACTAAAGAAGAGTTAGCGACGCTTGATATTACTTTTTACCGAGATGATTTTACTCGTGCGGGGTTACACCCAAAAGTTGGTCAAACCAATTTACCTGCCATTGAAGATCGTCATGTAATTTTGGTGGATGATGTGCTGATGTCTGGCCGAACGATTCGAGCCGCTATGAATGAGATTTTTGACTTTGGCCGCCCAGCGAGCATTACACTTGCCATTCTATTTGACTTAAACAGTCATGAGCTCCCTATTCGAGCAGATATAGTGGGAGAGCATCTGTCTTTGAGTGAAAAACAGCGTATAAAGCTATCCGGCCCAGCACCATTAGCGGTTTCTGTAATGGAAACGGATTAAAGTTGGCATCTGCGCTTTATTTTTTTAGCAACTCATACGACAATTAGAGCTTGGATACAGTGGTTCGCTGATGAGGTGTGTTTGGCGAAAATGACCAGCCAAATAGCCTATGTTTAGTGCCACGAATGCCCGGTTGTAGAATTGTCTACGCCGGGCATTTTCCTATCATACATAGTGATTGAGGAAAGCAAACTATGATGCGATCCGACCCTCGGGCGTTACAGTTAAACGAACAAGGTCAGCTGAAGCACTTTCTAACCTTAGATGGCCTAAGCAAAGAAATTTTAACGGAGATTCTAGATCGAGCTGAATCCTTCCTATCAATGGGAGAACAGTCCGTTAAAAAAGTCCCTCTACTTCGAGGGAAAACGGTTGTAAATCTATTCTTTGAAAACTCCACTCGAACACGAACAACCTTTGAATTAGCTGCAAAACGCCTGTCGGCTGATGTGATTAACCTCAATATTGCAACATCAGCAACCTCTAAAGGCGAATCCCTTCTTGATACGTTACAAAACCTAGAAGCGATGCAGAGTGATATGTTTGTTGTACGACATCAAGACAGTGGCGCACCACATTTTATTGCAGAGCATTGCGCTCCTAATGTTGCGATCATCAACGCGGGGGATGGCCGTCATGCCCACCCCACGCAAGCGATGTTGGATATGCTGACGATTCGTCGTAACAAGGGACAATTTGAAGGGCTTAAGGTTGCGATTGTAGGCGACATTCTTCATTCTCGAGTGGCTCGTTCTGAACTGCACGCTTTGAAAACATTGGGCGTTGAAGAAGTCCGTTTGGTGGGGCCTAAAACGTTAGTGCCGGAATTTTTCCGCGATATGGGGGCCAACATTTGTCATGACTTAAGAGCCGGTCTTGAGGATGTAGATGTTGTAGTCATGCTGCGCTTGCAAAAAGAGCGTATGGCAGGTGCACTGCTGCCGAGTGAGAGCGAATTTTACCGTTTATATGGATTGACAGAAGAAAGCTTGTCTTGGGCAAAGCCAGATGCAATCGTTATGCACCCAGGACCAATTAACCGTGGTGTAGAGATTTCTTCTGAAGTTGCAGATGGCGATCAAGCGGTTATTCTCGATCAAGTAACCAATGGTATTGCGGTACGTATGGCTGTGATGTCTATGGCGATGAGTGGTCAAGTACAAGCGCAACAAGTTGCTGGAGAAGAGGATTGATATGAAGCTCCGTATAACGAATGGTCGGGTTATTGATCCAAGCCAGAATTTAGACTCAGTAGTAGATTTATTCATTGAAGATCACCGCATTGTAGCAATAGGTGAGGCTCCGTTAGGATTTGATGATGCCGAAGTCTTGGATGCGGCTGGGAGGTGGGTGTTGCCAGGATTGGTTGATACCGCTGTTGCCTTGCGTGAACCGGGTTACTCTCAGAAAGGAACGATCGCTTCGGAAGGTCGTGCAGCAGTATCAGGTGGTGTGACGACACTGGTTTGCCCTCCGAATACAAAACCTATTGTGGATACTCCTGCCGTAGCAGCCTTGATCCAAGACAAAGCAGATGAAGCGGGCATGGCGAATGTGTTTCCGATTGGTGCGCTGACTCAAGGTTTGCAAGGTGAACAATTGAGCAATATGGTGGCGTTGACGGATGCTGGCTGTGTTGCTTTATCCAACCATGGTCGAGACATGGCGAGTAATCGAGTGTTATCGCGCGCATTAGAATACGCTGCGACACATGATTTGTTGGTTGTGTTTCATGCCAATGATAGCAGCTTGTCAGAAGGTGGCTGTGCTCATGAGGGAATGATGTCAACTATGCATGGCTTAGCGGGCATTCCAGAAACGGCTGAAACGATTGGCTTGATGCGTGATTTACTGTTGGTAGAGAAAACCGGGGTAAGGGCTCACTTTGCTCGATTATCTTGCGCCAAATCGGTTGAGATGATCGCTGATGCTAAGGCATCCGGCTTGGATGTGACGTGTGACGTGGCGTTACATAACTTGTTATTAACTGATGAAGTGCTCAAAGAATTCGATGGTCAGTTCCATGTGTTGCCACCTCTTCGCTCTGAAAACGATCGCTTAACGTTGATTGAAGGATTGAAAACAGGAGTGATTAACGCGATCTGTTCTGATCATCAGCCTCATGAAAAAATGGCTAAAGTGGCGCCGTTCGCTGCGACAGAGCCTGGTATGGCAAACGTTGAAGTGCTGTTACCTTTAGCGTTGCGTTTGATGGATGAAGGTGATTTAGAGCTTAATCAGCTACTGACTGCTTTAACGGTTGGTCCAGCGGCTTGTTTTGGTCTCGAAGCCGGCTCACTGTCTGTTGGAAGCTTTGCAGACCTTGTGATTTTCGACAGTACAGATAAATGGGTATGGGACCGTATGACACGTAAATCAAAAGGCTCAAACTCTGGCTTTACAGGAGAACAGATGACTGGTCGTGTGACCCAGACATACATATCAGGCCAGCGAGTTTACAGTTTAAGCTAGAAGCTCTGTTACGGTGTGGTTTCGTGATTAGACTCAATTTTAGTGTTAGAGTTGTGGCATAAGGATCGCATGCTTGTTATGGGGTATGTGATCTCGATGCTTGAACTGTTTTGGTAATGGAGTCTATGGACATAGGAATTAAGGACACTCAAATTAATGAGGCGTTGCATGAGTCGCTTTTGCAGCGAGATTTTCTGTTGCAATTACGCAAGGCTGACCAAAAAGTATTGGAACATGTGGCAAATAGCGCCAGTTTCATCATTTATGTTGAGCAAATTATAAGTAGCATACAAGCCTTATTTCCTAGCACATTGAAACCTTGTGTTCTTTGGTGCGATGAAGAACTAACGCAATGGCGCGTCATGAATTACCAGGACTGGCCTGGTTTGGGGGACTCACTTGGTAGTTTGCCTCATGTTCCTCAATCTTTGGCAACATTTGTAGCCAGTCCTTCCCGTTCTTTTGCCCGAGAAACGAATCTAGTGGCTCGTGCTGATTGGTCGCGTTGGCAGGATTTTTTGGCAGAACACTTTATTGATACTTGCGATATGGTGAGCATTCAAGACGACCAAAAAAACTGGTTTACCTTTTGCCTCTTTTCTCCAAAATTCTCGTCAGATTATGAGACGCAAACGCATTATTGGGCGTTAGAGCAAGTATTGCATTCTATTCCCCAGTGGATAAAAGCAATGGTCACCCGCTGCCAAACAGATATAACGCTTCAACAGCATACCAATGAGATCACAGGTTTATTGCAACCTCATGCTTTTGCTAAGGCGCTTGACATGATGTTAAGAGATGCTCGGCGTTATTTTCAACGGTTGGCGTTTGTCTCGGTACTCGTCAGTGAAGAGGCCGAGGAAGACGAACTCAAGTTGTTATCCGATATATTACGAGAAACTTTGCGTGATAATGATTTATTAGCGAACGTTTCGGATCATGAGTTTGTTATGGCGATGCGCATCTCTCAGTTAGACGATGCCCCTGTCGTGGCAGAAAAAGTACAGAGCGCACTGCTCAAAGCGGACCCAAGTCAAATATCTGCTTTGAGTGGTGGAGTGAAGATAGGTGTTGCACTTTATCCAGAGCAGGCCAATCACGACAAACTGTACTTTGCCTCGGTAGCGGCGGCGAATGCTGTGACTGAGAGCATGGGGTATCGTTTGGAATATTATGGCAAGTTTGTCAAAGATTTGGATGAAGCCTACGGTGCTTAAAGATGAGGTTTTTGTGTCAATTCCTGAAAACTTATTAAAAGTTCATCAAGAAATTTCAGAATGTGTAGAGCTTTGCCACCGTCAACTAAATGATGTTCGTTTACTTGCTGTGAGCAAAACAAAGCCGATTGAAGATTTAGAAATTGCCTACATGGCTGGACAGAGATTATTCGGCGAAAACTATGTCCAAGAGGCCGTTGAAAAGCATCAAGCTCTCTCCCATTTACAGGATATTGAATGGCATTTCATCGGTCCAATACAGTCGAATAAGTCGCGTCAAATAGCAGAAACGATGGACTGGGTGCATACGGTTGATCGAGAAAAAATTGCGCGCCGATTAAGTGAGCAACGACCTGACCATTTGTCGCCACTAAACGTTTTGATTCAAGTTAATATTAGCCATGAAGAGTCCAAGTCCGGTATCGCTTTGGCAGATTTAGATAACATGGTTACGCTGGTTAAAAGTCTTCCGCATCTAAAGTTGAGAGGCCTGATGGCGATTCCTGCACCACAGGAAGATGAGTTACTGCAGCGGGAAGTATATGCACCGTTGTCTAAAGCTTTTTCATTACTGCGTGCAGAGGATCCTGAGATCGACACTCTTTCCATTGGCATGTCTGGTGACTTGTCAGCAGCAATTGCTTCAGGCAGCACAATGGTACGAGTGGGTACGGCCATTTTTGGGGCTAGACAGTACACATAAATCATACGTTTATATAAAAAACGAACATAAATTAATAAGGTGAAACATGAGTTTGAAAATTGCGTTTATAGGCGTAGGAAATATGGCATCGGCAATTATTGGCGGCTTGCGCGCAAGTGGTTATGCTGGGAATGCCATAGTAGGGAGCTCGATCAATATTGACGATCATCCACGCCTAGAACAGCGCTTTGGTATGACTATGCACACAGATAATAAAGTAGCGGTTGCGGAGGCAGACGTTATCTTCTTATGTGTAAAGCCAAACCTATTACAGACGGTAGTTGAAGAGTTTGCTCCGGTTGTACGCCCTGATCAGCTTTTTGTTTCAGTTGCCGCAGGTGTGGAAATAAGTTCGCTTGAGGCGTGGTTGAAACAGCCTGTGGCTGTGGTTCGTTCTATGCCAAATACGCCGGCGCTAGTTGGCTCTGGTATGTCTGGTTTAATCGCTAATACTCATACTACAGATGCGCAAAAAACGTGGGTTTCTCAGGCTTTTGATAGTTTTGGTAGTCATGTTTGGATTGATGATGAAGCGCAAATGCACACAGTGACGGCGCTTTCAGGCAGTGCACCAGCGTATTTTTTCCGTATTCTCGAAGTAATGATTGAAGCTGGCATCGCTCAAGGTTTAGATGAGGCAACCAGCCGAAAGCTTGCTACGTATGCAATGAAGGGCGCAGCGGCCATGGTGACTGAGTTAGATGAAGATATTGACCAATTGCGTCGTAACATTACCTCACCAAACGGTACGACCCAAGCGGCATTAGAAACATTAGAGGATAAGGGCGTTCATTCATTAATGACTGCTGCGGTAGATGCTTGTGCGGCGCGATCAAAAGAGCTAGGCAAAGAGTTTGCCAATAAATAATAAGGGTTGAAAAAGACAATGATGAGTGATCCATTGATTTTGGTGGTAAAAACGCTAGGCAATTTGTATCTATTTATTGTATTGCTACGACTGGTATTGCAATTAAGTCGAGCGGATTTTTACAACCCAATTAGCCAAGGAGTTGTCAAAGCAACAAGTCCGCTATTAAAGCCATTGCGTAAAATTATTCCATCTATTGGACGTATTGATACCTCTTCAGTAGTGCTGGCTTTGGCAGTCCAAGCGGTCATTCTAATGATTGTTATGGCAATTGTAGGTTATCAGCTTACACCCACTCATTATGTGATCTATACACTGGCTGGTGTGGCGTATCATTTATTGGATTTGTATTTTTGGGCTATGCTGATCTCAGTGATTCTGAGCTGGGTGGCGCCTGGATCTGGTCACCCTGGAGCGCTATTGGTCGGACAGGTGTGTGAGCCCTTGTACCGTGTCTGTCATCGCTTCATACCATCTTTAGGTGGTTTTGACCTATCGCCAATCTTTATTTTTCTGGCGATTTCAGTATTGAAACAGTTTGTTGCCCCATTCGTTATTTAGAACAAATGGCCTGCTTATTTGAGAAGAGTAGAAGATTCTTATATGATGCCCAGCCGAAAGGTTAGCCGAGAATCTTCTGGTTCTTCAAATTAATATTAAAAATTGGACTAGAGCTATGAGTACAATCGCAGTTTATCCTGGCACATTTGACCCGATTACAAATGGTCATGCAGATCTTGTAGAACGTGCTGCGAAACTGTTTCCCAAGGTCATTGTTGCTGTTGCAGCAAGTCCAAAGAAACGCCCTGCTTTGGCTCACGATGTACGCATAAAGTTGGCAAAAGAGGTGCTAGGTCATCTTGATAATGTCGAAGTGTTAGGCTTCGATAATTTGCTAACTGAGTTTACTCGCTCGGTGAATGGCCAAGTTGTTGTGCGTGGCTTGCGCGCTGTATCGGATTTCGAATACGAGTTCCAATTGGCCAATATGAACCGAGTAATTGCACCGGATGTTGAGAGTTTATTTCTAACACCTTCAGAAAAGCACTCGTACATCTCATCAACTTTGGTACGTGAAATAGCTTCGCTTGACGGCGACTTTGGTATGTTTGTTCATCCTAAGGTAAAGCAGGTGTTAACAGAGCACTATCGTCAAGCGGCGACAAAGCGTTCTTGATTTTATAATGCCTACGGGCGTTGGTTTATTAGGAGAGCAATATGTCTCTAATGATTACTGATGAATGCATCAATTGTGATGTGTGTGAACCAGAGTGTCCTAACGAAGCGATTAGCCAAGGCGAAGAGATTTATGTCATCGACCCGGCTAAGTGCACAGAGTGTATTGGCCACTATGATGAGCCTCAATGTCAGCAGGTTTGTCCTGTAGACTGTATTCCTCATGACCCTAATTTCAAAGAGTCTGAAGAACAGTTGATGGAAAAATACCTTGTCCTAACAGGGCAACTTTAAAAAGAAGCCAAGCATTTGCTTGGCTTTTTTTATGCTTGGCTATGCTGAGCTAAAATTAGCAGGATGTCCTCTTTTGTGGGGGCCTTTTGATCTTCACCAATTAACAGTATCAAAGCATTTAAACTGATGCGCTCACTGGACTTAGGGTGAGTGATAATGTTTCCCATCGTGTCTTCGAATCCAATAGCTGTTCCTAAATCACGTTGAATCAATTCTGTTACAACATCAGCCCATCTCACATTGTAAAGTGAGACATTGATACGAATAGTATGGTCACCTTGGTAACGAAATAGATCTTCTAGTACACGTTCTGTACCAGGAGCAACTAACGATCGTACAAGCATTTCTGGATAGGCGCGCACAGGACGAATGACGGCCTTAGCTCCTGACTGGCGAAATCGCTCTCTGTTTGCGTCTTCAATAGCTTCGGCCAGAATAAAAGCATTGGTGCCAATTTCTTTAATGCGATGTAAGGTATCGAAAACTAAGCTGTCGCTATGAGCATCAAGGCTTTCAGGGGACAGTACAACGATGTATTTGGCATTGGCCACGCCTGCACTATCAAGCATGCCGGGAGTGGTTGCGTCCCCAGTATGATGGACGACACCTTGTGCTCTAAGTGTCTCGGGCAAACCTTCTGGAAATTTCGGAGTCAGTATTTGTATCGGAGCATCGTCTAGGCCAGGGGTATTACAAATTTGCTGAACTAAGAGAGTTAAATAGCGCTCAGTATCAGTCGTGGGGGTATTGATAATAAGAAGGTGGTCTTGCATATCGCTCCACTCCAAACGTCCTTTAATTTTCATCTCTTTACGAAGTAGGCGTATTTCAACATAGTCACTTGCTATTTGAGCAAGTAACGTAATGCCCATCCCGTAAATAAATACAATGGTGGCAAGCTGTCCCCAAAAGGTGGCGGCAGAGAGGTCTCCATAGCCAGTCGTGCTAGCTGAGGTCATGGTTAACCAAAATGCTTGCCACCAATCTAGGTCTTCAAAGTAGACCATGGCAACGCTGTGCGCGGCAACGACAGCAGCCAGCATAAGAAAGCGTCGCTTAAGGTCTTTGACCGCATGCAGGTGAACTTGCTTTCGATAACGTTGACGTGACCTATTTTTTTTATGAACCAGCTTTCCTAGCAACATAACTTGTCCTATTTAAGGGTGTTCATTTGGCATGGCATAACCAAGTTGACGCCATGACTCGTAAACCATGACAGCAACCGTGTTTGAAAGGTTTAAGCTGCGTGAACCGGGTTGCATGGGTAAACGTAAGCGCTGACTAAATGGTAATGCTTCAATAAAGTCTGCAGGCAGTCCACGTGTTTCTGGACCAAATACTAATACATCGTTTGCCTGAAAAGACGCTTCTGAATGGGTGTGACTCCCTTTGGTCGTTAAGGCATATACCGTTCCAAGTTGGCCTGCATTTTGTTCTAAAAAAGCTTGCCAGTTTTCGTAGCGTTTTACATTTGCGAGCTCATGATAATCCAGACCAGCACGTCGAACTTTCTTTTCATCTAAATCAAACCCTAAAGGCTCAATTAAATGAAGCTTGTAGCCGGTGTTTGCGCATAGACGAATAACGTTACCCGTATTAGGTGGTATTTCTGGTTGGTACAAAACAATGTGCAGCATGTCATCTCTCCTATATTGTTCATATCATACCAGAGAGAGCTAATTTACTAACTTAACAACAAAAAAATTAAAAAACTGTTGACGGTGGTAGTGAGTTATTTATAATACGCCGCACTTGCCCAGATAGCTCAGTCGGTAGAGCAGGGGATTGAAAATCCCCGTGTCGGTGGTTCGATTCCGCCTCTGGGCACCATTATTTTATTAAATCAGACAAGTTGCTGATTTATATAAAGTAAGTGCCAAATCAAGCTTACTTGTTAAGCCCAGATAGCTCAGTCGGTAGAGCAGGGGATTGAAAATCCCCGTGTCGGTGGTTCGATTCCGCCTCTGGGCACCATGTATATTAAAGCCTCGCTAATGCGAGGCTTTTTTGTTTCTGTTCATCAGAATCTTTTCTCATCTTAGCCTTTTTGCGTTCTCAGGTTAATCTTTCACACTATTTAAACTTTTCTTATCTTTGCTTGCAGGCTTTGCTATATTTTTAGCAAACAAAATGCGTTATTTGCTTTTATTGTCGTGCATTTGCGCCAATGGAATGCGATGCATAAGGAAAAGGTAGTAGCAAAGATGACTCGGGTTTTGAAGATTATCCTACTAACTGCAATAAGTTACTTCATTGCGGGTTGGATTGGTCAGGTGTTTGCAATTCCTCCTGGGTATGCAACGGTGATCTGGCCTGCTTCCGGTATTGCCATTGCTGCTTGCCTGCTGTTTGGCTATTGGCCTGCTCTTGGTGTCTTTGTTGGCTCGACTTGTGTCAATGTGCTAATTGGGTTCGAAAATACAGGTCAAATTAGTATTCTCATTCCTGCTTTGATTGCATCTGGGAGTGCATTGCAGACGATTTTTGCTTATTCCCTGGTTCGTTTTTTTATCGGGAAAAAGCTCGAGTTTTACAATGTTCGTCATGTTCTAAGCTTTATTGTTGTAGCTGGCCCTCTAGGTTGTTTGGTGAGTGCAAGCACCGGTACAACAATATTGTATAGTTTTGGGATGCTCTCCTCTGATCAGGTTTTACTTAACTGGTTAAGTTGGTGGCTAGGCGATACGGTCGGTGTCGTGGTATTGGTTCCTTGGCTGGCTGTTTTATTTCGCAAACATTTTTCTGTCTATTATGACCATCCAATGAGGGTTGTTTTTGCTCTCGTTATCGTAGCGTTAACAACGGGCATCTTATCGTTTTCGACGGCATTTTTTGAAATCAATAAACAGAAGCAGGCTTTTAATGCCTCGGCAGACCTGAGTTCCACGTTACTCAGTGAACGAATCAAAAACTCGGTTGATATCTTGTATAGCATGGCAGGCTATGTACGCGGCAGCGCTAAAGTCTCGGCTGAAGAGTTTCAAAACTTCAGCGAAAGTATTATGAGTCAAGATCGCGCAATTAAAGCGCTTTCTATTAACCATGTATTGGATTATCAAGATATTCCAATGTATGAGTCCCAAATGTCGGCTTTGCACGGTTTTCCTTATCAAGTAAAAGAGCGAAGTGTAGAGGGTGAGTTTGTAGCACCCAGTGTACGAGATCGCTATGTACCAGTTGGACTGATTTATCCTAAAGAGCCGAATCTAAAGGCGCTGGGCTTTGATGTATACTCAGAAGCATCAAGACGAAGCGCAATACAAAATGCAATCCGCTTAAACGCGGCCTTTCCGACATCGGCCATTACTCTGGTGCAGGGTAACAAGGCTGTCTTAATGTTTTTACCTATTTATAAGCAGCAAAAACTGTTTGCTATGTCTACCGGTCTTTTTGAGATCGAAGATCTGTCCGAGCGTATTTTGGAGCGTACGCCTACTAATGGCGTTGAAATTTACCTAATCGACCGGCCAGCAGGGCAATCGCCTTACATATTATCTGCAAGTGGCAATGCAACGCTTGAGATAAGTGAATTGATTGATGGGGTAAATGCTGAGCGGTATCCCGTCATACATCGTTCAATGATTCCAGTGGAAGCCCATCGTTGGGAGCTTGTCCACATAGCACGTTCATCGTTTATTGAGCAGCCATGGGGAACGCATTTTGTCTTAGTGGGAGGTCTATTTGTTGCAGGACTTTTAGGTTGGGTATTAAGCCTTGTGTTCAGTCATGCCGCTCAAGTGGAGAGACAGGTCGCAGAGCGGACAAAAGAGCTTTCTAAGGCGAACTTGGCCCTTAGAGAATCGAGTGAGAAGTTGAAGCAAGCAACGCTTGCCGCCCAAGATGCTAACCAAGCTAAAAGTCGCTTTTTAGCGAATATGAGTCACGAAATTCGTACGCCACTTAACGGGATGTTAGGTAGTTTATCTTTATTGAAATCTCAACGATTGAATAATGAACAAGTGAAGTTGGTAGATTTGGCGCATCAAAGTGGCGATACGTTGCTTGGTTTAGTGAATGATATTCTAGATCTGTCGAAAATTGAGGCGGGGGAATTGGAGCTTGAGCCTCAATACTTTGACCTGCAGGATTTACTTGAAGATACAGCAAGCTTAATGCGTATCAAAGCTAAAGAAAAAGATCTTACCTTTATTGCGCCTGAAACACTTTTGCCGGAGTTGATGGTCTATGGAGATCGGCAGCGCCTACAACAAGTTATATTGAACTTGTTGGGAAATGCGATCAAGTTTACTGCGGCGGGTGGAGACGTCCGGCTTAAGGCAGAGAATCTGTTGCTTGAGGGGGATAAAGCAACATTCAGAATCAGCATACAAGACACTGGTATTGGTATCTCAGATAGTTTACAGCAGAGATTGTTTCAGCGCTTTAAGCAGGCTGATGCGTCAACGACGCGCCGGTATGGTGGCACAGGGCTTGGATTGGCGATTAGCAAACAGTTAATTGAGGCTATGCAAGGGCAAATAGGGGTCCAAAGCCAATTAGGGCAGGGGGCCAACTTCTGGTTTGAGCTTACCTTACCCATTCAGCCTAAGTCAGATGAGTCATTAAGCGATTTAGGCCCTTTGAAAATGGTCTATGTGTTGAGTCAGCAGCAAGATGATGTTCCCTATATTAGATCTTTATTGGCTTCTAAATCTATCCCAGTGGAGTTTTTACGGTCTGCAGAGGAGTTGCCTACGCTTGATGATAGTACGTTGCTTATTATTGATGATGCACTTAGAGTCGAAAGTCAACTGAGCTTTAAAGTGCCCCAGCAACATGTGATTACATTATTAGAGCAAGGCCAGTCTTTGGAAAACTTGGATGGGCATAACATAGCTTCGATCTATAAGCCTGTTCACCGTCGCGCTCTGTTTGCTGTAATAGAGTCGTTTTTGCAAGACGATTCTATGCCCGTTGCAAAGCATGCGGAGTTGAATTCAGCAGTAGAAGATGATTATTTGAAAGACATGCGAATACTGTTAGTAGAAGATAATTTAACCAATCAAATTGTAGCAAAGGGCATGTTGGGGCTATTTGGTGTCACGGTCGATGTTGTGGAAAATGGTGAGGAGTCTGTTACAGCCTGCCAAGAGACAGCGTACGATTTAATTTTCATGGACTGTCAGATGCCCGTGATGGATGGTTATGAAGCGACAAAAGCCATTCGTAAACTAGAACAAAACTCGGCGACCTCCAATAATGTAGTGATCGTTGCTTTAAGTGCTAACGCCATGAAAGGCGATGACCAGCTATGTTTTGATGCCGGCATGGATGATCATGTTGCAAAGCCTGTTACTAAGGAACGTCTCGCTGAAGTTCTAGAGCGCTGGCTAGGAAAACGTAGTTAGGTGTTTGATTGATTTTAATACAGTATTAATGCAAGCGAGTTAATGTTGCCTGCGGTAAATAACCGGATTAAAGGGGCGTCGGCCATGATAAAAAAACTGTTTGTTGTCCTATCTATGTACATGTTTAGTATGATGGCTCATGCCGATAAAATTATCTTTACGTCGAATGTCCCTGAGTTGTTTGCTCAAGAAAATGGCTATTCACTGGCGAAAATGGCAACGGTTGTTAAGCGCTTGAAAAGCAGCAATGAGCCTGTCTTATTTGTGCACGGTGGAGACAGCCTCTCACCAAACCCTTTGTCTGTATACGATAAAGGGGCTCATATGATTTCTATTATGAATGAGTTAGGTGTAGATGTCTTGGCAGTAAATCAGAGAGAGTTTAAAGATGGCATTGATCAAGTAACACTTTTGAGTACCCAAGCTCAGTTTCCAATGGTTTTGACGAATCTGTTAGATCGCCGCTCTATGCAGCCAGTGGAAGGTGTTCAGCCATATGTATTGCTGCCCTTAGGGGAACATTCCATTGCCGTACTCATGGCGGTATCTGAAAACATTAATACCACATTTCTCTTTAATAAAGCTTTTGTTTACGAAACGGTTGAGCATATCAATCGATGGGTTCAGCAAGTGCGTTCAAGTGGCGCAACCAAAGTCATCTTAGTTACCGAGCGAGACTTTCTTAAAAGTGTCCCCGTTCATTCGATTGAGGGGGTCGATATGATGATGGTTACCCAAGATGTTGAAGATCATCAAGTTTCAAGCAGCCCCTGGATATTTGCTTCGGGCGGAGTTGACGATGAAATGACGCTCATAGATGTTACCAAAGACGGACAAACAGCATCTGTCTTGCATATTGCAGAGGAAGAGCCTGATGCAGCGATGACACAAGTTATCGAACGTTATACCAGTCAACTCGACGTTGTTTTAGGTCAACAATTGACTCGCCTGAGCGGTCCTATGGATTCTCAGCGTGATACATTAAGAAGTGCAGAGTCCAGTTGGGGAAATATTGTAATGGATGCCATCCGTCAATATACCCATGCAGACTTTTCCCTCATCATTGGTGGAAGTATTCGCGGCTATCGTGATTATGAGGCAGGCTATGTTCTTACCCGAAGAGACATTCAAAGAGAGTTGCCTTTTGGTGGCACAGTATACGTTGTTCGTATTACCAAGGCTAAACTAAAACAAGTTTTAGAGCATGGCGTGTCACAGGTCGAAGGGCTAGATGGCCGCTTTTTACAGGTTTCAGGTTTGCATTATAAATACGATGCGAGTCGTCCCGTTGGGCAACGTATAGTAGAAATGTTGCACAGTAATAATCGAGAAATTGACGAGGGCGAGTACACCGTAGCCATTTCTGATTATATGCTTGAGGGGGGAGACGATTATGACTTCTCTGACGCAACGGTTGTATCTGATAAAGTGAGTAGTCAGCGATTAATCTGGAATATCGTTTCAGATTACTTAGAGCAATATGATGAAATTCAGCCAGTGATTGAAGGGCGTATTGTTAATGTAACTCCTATTCTTCCTTGAGGCACTTGTTGTGGAAGTAGAGCAAAAAGCATCCGGTTTAAAAAGTCTGCGCTTTAGAATAGCGGCGGCGGTTTTGTTTATGTTGTTATTGATGCTTTTAACAAGTGGTATCTCTTTCTTTTATTTTTTCAAACTGAAGAGTGCGGTGAACCAACAGTCACAGCAAGCGCTTCCCGAACTACAAGTTCTAAATAGCGCTCAGCTAAATATCACTCGTCTAGCGAATCTCGCCATTGAAGTATCCAATAGTACGTCACCTGCCTATAGCCGAATACTGATGTCTCAGGTAAGAGAGCAAGTTGATGAGCTAAAACATAGCTTAGAGCTTTTGGCTGAGAATAACGCACAGATTAAGCGTTTGATGGATGTGGTTGGTAAAGTCGAACCAAGTGTTACGAATATTTCTCTGTCTAAGTCCATGCTTGATCAGGTCGATAAGGCGCTTAATGAGCGTCTATTTTCAGCAATGACAGTGACTTTGGCTAGTTTCAATCAAGCAAATGATAAAGAAGTCAAACAGATATTAGGTGAGATAACGTCAGATCTGGCTCAATTGATTACTCGTCCTCATCTATACGAGCAAAACCAAATTACAGCTAGACTAGTGAAGCAAATGCAGCAGCTTCAGCAACAAGCTCTTATTCATTATAAGCCACTAGAGCCACTATTATTGTCGCCAAGAGGAGTCCTTGAGTTACTTTCAAAAAGAGAAATACATAATTCTGAAGTGGTGGGGTTAACCACGCAGAATCGAATATTATTGGGTAATATTGTGGATTTCGGCCATCGAGTTTACATGGATAATGAAGCAAACGTGGCTCAACAAGCTCAAGCTATTTCAAAAAACAGTAATGACTTCATAAATGTCCTTATGTTGGTTCTATTAGTGCAGTTAATGGTAGCGGCAGCACTCATGGTCTATTTACATAAGCACTTATTTCGACGTTTGTATGCCCTCAAAGGCTTAGTCGGTCAGCGTAAGAAGATCACTGCGCATGATGTAGCGTTCTTTGATGAGCGAAACGAGCTGGGCTCGTTAGTAAAGCAGCTGCAAACGTATCTAGAAACGATTTCGAAGCAGCAAGCTCAGATAGAATCGACAAGCTTACAGTTACAGAGTGTTATAAAACACTCACATATGATGGCGGCAGTGATATACCAGGATGAAATCCTGTATTTAAGTGAACCGTTCTACCAACTTTTTAAGGACAGAGAATTAAAGTCTATACACGATTTCCCCGACGACTTTCAGCGACGCATTGCATCGATTCAAATAGGTGATTTGACTACCTTAGAGTCGGCCTATTGGGATGTTCATCGTCAGAGTTGGTTTCAAGTTAGCAAAGACAATATTTTGTGGGAGGGGAAAAAAGCGTATTTAATTAGTTTAACGGATGTCTCCTCTCAAGTTCGTGCTGAACAAGAGTTTCGAAAGACGCTCTCGGTTGTAGAAAGCGAGTCAAAGTTAGATGCATTGACAGGCTTGTATAATCGTAAACTATTTGAGGATCAGGTGGCGTCATTAAAACAGACGACGGAGTTTATGAGTTTTGCCGTGTTATTGTTTGACGTCGACTTCTTTAAGCAATACAACGATAAATTGGGGCATTTGCAAGGCGATCAAGTGCTCAAAATGGTTGCATCCGTCATAAAAAGAAATACCCCAAGCAAAGGAATGGCGATTCGATATGGTGGTGAAGAGTTGTTGGTTTTTTTGCCTAAAGCAAACTCTTCTGAAGCATTAGAAATTGCCCAAGACATTGTGGAAGAGGTATATCAACAACATGTCCCTCATCCATCTTCTCCCCATCAATATTTATCAGTAAGCTGTGGTGTAAGTGTCCAAGAGTCGTCTTCAGACTCATTATTAAAAGTATTTGATCAGGCAGATAAGTGCTTATATCAGGCAAAAAAGAGTGGGCGTAACCGTGTTACCCTTTGGCAAGATGGCAATCTAGGTGATTCTTTGTAACTATCGTACTTCCCTTCTGCGGATAATGTCTTATGTCTAATGTTTCTCGCCGTTTAGTTGTACCAGATTCGGTACGCATTCACCGCTATCAAAGTCTTCCAGAAATAGCGCCGTCTCTTTTGTTTTTCAGCGGCGGCTCAGCTCTTAATAAAATCGCCAGAGTGCTGAAAAGCTATACTCATCACTCGATGCATTTGGTGACGCCTTTTGACTCCGGTGGAAGTTCGGCTAAGTTACGGCAAGCTTTTAATATTCCCGCCGTAGGTGATCTGAGAAGTCGTATTATGGCACTTGCGGATGAGACTGTGTTAGGCCAACCAGATGTCTTTGAGCTGTTTAGTTATCGCTTACCCTATAATGCTTCAATGTCGCAACTTAAAATGGAGCTAGCGCAACTGGCAGCGGGCACTCATCGTTTAATGGAGCCAATTATGGCGCCAATGAAAACACTGATTACCACTCAATTAGCTCAGCTTAAAGATCGCCTGCCACCTGACTTTGATTTACGGGGAGCGAGCGTTGGCAACTTGATTATTGCTGGAGGGTATTTAAGTCATCAGGAGTTATTAGATCCTATTGTCTTTTTAGTGTCTCGATTGGTGAAAACCTTAGGACAGGTGGCGACTATTATAGATGAGACGCACCATTTAGGTGTTCGTCTTACTTCGGGAGAAGTTGTCTTAGGGCAGCATTTGATTACTGGTAAAGAGCAGTCACCATTGGCTGAGCCAATTGAACACATTTGGTTAAATCAGGGGCTGCAGAAGTATTCACCTATTTCTGCCAAATTGCCTGAAGATCGCCGACAAAGCATAGAGCAAGCCGATCTTATCTGCTTTCCTCCAGGAAGTTTTTTCACAAGCTTAATCGCTAATTTATTGGTAGATGGTGTTAGCCAAGCAATCATTAATAACCCTAACCCCAAAATTTATTTGCCTAATTTAGGCCTAGACCCTGAGCAACTTGGTTGGGGGTTGATGTCACGAGTGGAGTATCTACTGACTTTACTGCTCGGGGATGCGGAAAAAAACAATGAAACGCCAGTATTAAATTGGTTATTAATTGATGAAGCTTATGATTACGGAGAAATAGACTATCGCCGATTACAGGGATGGGGGGTTAATGTTGTCAAAACACCTCTTATCACCAATGAACCAGATATGTACTCTGAGCATTTGGTCGTTGAGGCTTTGTTATCTTTCACTTAGTTATCTAAGACAATGAGTTGGACTATAATTCACGTAGCTAAAGCGCTACACTTGTGCAAACTTGTAGAAAAAATGAGCGATAGTGTGCTCACCCGGTTAGGCGGCCTTATTTTTCATGAGCAAAAAAATTCTCATTTGTGATGATTCTGGCATTGCACGTAAGCAGCTTGCTCGCGTTCTCCCTCAAGAATGGGATGCAGAAGTAGCGTTTGCGGTAAATGGTCAAGAAGCACTTGATTATATACAGCAAAATCCAGTCGACGTACTCTTCTTAGATTTAAATATGCCTGTGCTTGATGGCTACCAAACATTGGAAGCGCTTCAAATGATTCCGAATGCGCCACAAGTGTTGGTGGTATCAGGTGATGTACAGGCACAAGCACTCAAGCGCGTTACCGATCTGGGGGCGATAGATTTCCTGAAAAAACCCGTCGATAAAGATGATCTGTATCAGGCGATCGAAAAGCATGGACTTTTTGGCTCAGGAGTAACAGCTGGGCTGGTTGTGACTGGAAGTGCGGCCGATGACTTTAGCTTAAGTCAATGTCTACAAGAAGTTTCCAACGTTGCGATGGGGCGCGCTGCCAGTGTTTTAGCTGATATGCTAAATGTATTTGTTAAGCTTCCTGTTCCAAAAGTGAATATCCTTGAGGTTAGCGAGCTTCAAATGGCATTGACGTACGGTTCCATGAATACGGGACGCTGTTCAGCTGTGACTCAAGGTTTTGTTGGGGCTGGCATCGCGATGGAAGCTCTACTTATTTTCTCAGACTCAAGCTTTCCAGACATGGCGAAGTTGCTCAATGTCACAGAGGATATTGATCGTGCGTTGGAAGTTGAGTTACAAATGGATATCTCATCCGTTTTGATTGGTCCATTTATCAAAGCGTTGGGGGATCAGCTGAATATCGACTTTAGCTACAGCCATCCGGTGGTGCTGGGGCAGCATATTAAAGTAGCCGACCTGATTAATGTAAAACGAGCGCAATGGAAGCGCACATTAGCGGTCGAAATTGTCTACGAAGTGGATAATTATAAAATTAGCTGTGATTTGATGTTGTTGTTTACAGAGGATTCGTTGTCAGTACTCGAGAATCTTCTGTCTTATTTGGTTGAGGATGAGTGATTATGTCGCAGCAAACTGATATGACTGAATTACATTGGTTATTCGACATGCTACAGCATATCGATGTAGGCCTCGTAGTCATTAATAACAAGTATGAAGTGGAGCTATGGAATGGCTTCATGGAGAATCATTCTGGTGTTAGCTCAACGAATGCCCGCAATCGATCTCTGTTTGATATTTTCCCCAGTATAAATGCAGCTTGGTTACAGCAGAAGCTGGATACAGTGTTGGCGCTTCGAACGCCTATTTATATTTCATGGGAACAGCGACCATATTTGTTTCCATTTAAGTCTTACCGTTCCGTAACCAGTATCTCTGAGTCAATGTTCCAGAATGTAGTGATTCGACCAATTAATAATGCAAACGGTACAGTGGATCATATATGTTTGGTCGTTTACGACGTAACTGATGTGGCGGTAAACAAGGCAGCATTGTCCGCCGCAAACCGTAAGCTTGATCAAATGAGCAAAACGGATGGGTTAACGGAATTAAACAATCGTGCGAGTTTAGATAAAGCGATTAAGATGACATTTGATGCGTATGCGGCGGGTAATAGTGGTCCACATACGATTGTGATTGCTGATATTGACCACTTTAAGAGTGTTAATGATAACTATGGTCACCCTGCAGGTGATGTGGTTCTTCAGGAAATGGCAAAAATCTTAACCGCTGGTTCTCGTAGAGGTGATTTTGTCGGGCGATATGGTGGTGAGGAGTTCTGTGTCATTCTTTTAAATACCAGCAAAGAAGGTGCGCACAGTTACTGTGAGAAGATTCGTCAGCAAGTGGAAGAAAACGTTTTTAAGACGAACAAAGGCAACATTAACATAACAGTGAGTCTTGGTTGTTGTGAGCTTGGTAAGCAGCACAATACGATTGGGGAATGGATCGAAAGCGCTGATAATGCGCTGTATCAAGCAAAAGAAACAGGCCGCAATAAAACCGTGATGGCTGAGTAAAATTTTACGGATCAGAGTGTTCAAGAAAGCCCTACCTTAAGAGGTAGGGCTTTTTATTTGCTCTTATTTATTCAACACTCGCTTCTCAATAGCTGAGATCATCATTGAGGCAATGTCTTCATTTGTTGCGGTTTCAATGCCTTGTAAACCTGGAGAAGAGTTCACCTCAAGTAGAAGAGGACCATTGTTTGAGCGTATCAAATCTACCCCAGCGACCTTTAGATTCATCGCCTTGGCAGCTTTGATGGCAATACGTTTCTCTTCCGCAGTGATTTTCACCAGTTCAGCGCGACCGCCTTGGTGGATGTTAGCGCGGAACTCACCAGGAGCGGCTACTCGTTGAATCGAAGCAACCACTTTGCCATCAATCACGAAGCAACGTAAGTCTTTGCCGCTGGCTTCTTTGATGAATTCTTGTACTAAAATATTGGCGTTTAAGCTCTTAAAGGCATTAATAACGGACTCTGCCGCCTTTTTGGTTTCAGCAAGTACAACCCCTTTTCCTTGTGTGCCTTCAAGTAGTTTCACAATTAATGGTGCACCGCCAACCATGTTGATCAAATCCGTTGTATCTAATGGCGAGTTAGCGAAGCCAGTAGTAGGAATGGCAAGGCCATGTTCTAGTAATAGCTGTAATGAACGTAGCTTGTCTCGTGATTGCGCAATTGCAGTTGAATCGTTTAGGCAAAAAATGCCTAAGGACTCAAATTGTCGTAACAGTGTGCAAGCATAAAACGTCATGCTTGGACGAATGCGAGGAATGACTGCATCCAAGTCATTTAGAATTCGACCGCCACGATAATGAATCTCTGGTGTTGTGGCATCTAGTTTCATGTAACAGTGGCGCACATTTAGAAACTGCATTTCATGTCCCATCGCTTCACCAGCTTCGATAATGCGGCGATTGCTGTACAAGTCAGGATTACTGGCTAAAACACCAATACGCAAACCGCCTTCACGAATCTCAGGTGTTTCATAGAGCTTGGATAAGGTCTCTTGAGGTCGGTCACCGAAAATGCAGCTGACTTGAGGGTCTACAATTAAACGACCATTCATGGCTTCTCGCCCAAGAAGCATTCTAAAGCCCATGCTATCGCGATCGGTTAGTGTAAGTTCAACATCCCATGTACGTTCGCCGAGTTGTAAAGGAACACAGATCACATAGCGTTTTTCTCTGTCGCCACTTGAGCTCTTGATGACTCGTTGATCAATGACTTCTGCTTCACAGTAAATCACTACTTTACGACTGTCTTGAATAGGGTGCACCTCAAATGTCACCCATTGTTGGCCAGCTCTTTGGAACGGCTGAATATTGACAGCATGAAGCGAGGAGGTTTTCGCTCCAGAATCAACCCGCGCTTTTATCGCTGGAATATTCAGGGAAGGAAAGGCACACCATTCGGCATTACCTATCACTGACTTTTGGTCAAAAAACTCACTCATAATGCAGCAGTCTCGTTAATACATGGGAGAAAAACAATAATGAACAAGGATAGCTTACACAGAGACAATGTGCAGTGGCTGCACCCTTGAAAACAAGTTTGCGTTATATCTTAAAGTTGACCAATAAGTAAGTACTATTTAAAAATCTACGATCATTTTGTGATTTGAATGTTCAGCATTACGTCAAACTATTGTAATCAGGGTGTGAAGGTCTAATATGAGCCAATCGTAGTAATTATATTGGAGCGATAGATGGATGCTCAGCTAATGCGAGAGCTTGAGGAAATAGGAGGCGAAATTCGCCCTAATAGCCTTAGAGAGTGCGATGAGATTCTCATCGATCAGCCTAGCTTTAGTGCCCGTATTGCATTGTGGGGTGGTCATTTAGTTAGCTTTATTCAAACGGGGCAAGAAGATCTTCTGTTCCAGTCAGATAATGAGGGAGCGCAAACTCGTTTTGGGCGACGTCATTTTGGTGTACCAGTGTGTTGGCCTTGGTTTGGAGCCAATGCTGAGGACGATGATTTGCCAGCCCATGGTTTGGCAAGATATTTTCGTTGGCAGCTGGTTGAAGTGGGCCGATTCAAGAATGGTGACGCAAAAATCGTTCTCAGATTAGCGTCAGAGGATCATCCTCTTATTGAAGAAATGTGGCCTTATGCATTTGAGTTGCGCCAAGTGTTCCGTTTAGGTGAAGGGTTCAGTGTCAACTTTTCTGCTGCGAACCTATCAGATAAAGCTATGCCGATTTCTGAAGCACTGCATACTTATTTCCGAGTGGGAGATAATAAAACTGCAGAAATAAAAGGCTTAGACGGCGTCCAATACGTAGATAAGTTTGATGACGGTAACAAAAAACAGCAGATAGGCTCTGTTCAGCCTTGTGAAGAGTTAGATCGTGTCTACTTGAATGCGCCCCAAGAAACGGTGCTGGAAGACCTAGTATTGCAGAGAAAGCTTGTGATTAGCTCTGAAGGTGCTCAATCAACGGTTTTGTGGAACCCAGGTGAAGCGTTAGCAAAGCTCCGCACGGACATGGAAGATGAAGACTATCGTCAGTTTGTTTGTATCGAGACAGCCAATGCTTTAGACAATGCTTACAAGATACCAGCTGGAGACATGCATCAGTTGAGGTTCACGGTAAAAGTTGAGCCGCTGAAAAATAACGCCTCTAGCTAGAATTGGCATCTAAATAAAGAAAAAGCCCTAACAGAAAACTTGTTAGGGCTTTTTTAATGTCTCAAGTACGCATTTTAATCTAAGTCGTATTCCATGATGATGGGAGCATGGTCTGAGAAACGCTGTCCTTTGTACACACTACCACCTTGAATCACATGTTTTAAGCCCGGTGTGGCAATCTGATAGTCCAAACGACCACCTTCATCTAGTTTCCATGCACGTTCATAATCTGGCCACCAAGTGTATTGCTTATCTTGCTTATTTACTTGGCGGAACGCGTCGATGTATTCGTGATCGTTAAAAATCTCATTTATCCACTTACGTTCTTCTGGCAAGAAACCAGAGTTGCGCTGGTTCACAAACCAACTACTAACGTCGATAGGTGAGCGAGCCACATTGGTAGTACCACAGAAAATAAACTCACGGCGTTTTCGACGTGTTTTAATTAAGTGGTTTTTAAAACCTTCCATGAAGCGATATTTATGCTCTTGTAGCGCCTCTTCATGATTTGAGCCATGTGGCGTTAAAAAAGACCCGATGCTTACTTTATCGAAGTCCGCTTGAATAAAACGCCCTTCAAAGTCGCATTCTGGAAAGCCCATACCAGTCATAATGGCTTTTGGCATTGCTTTACTATAGATCGCAACACCTGCTTCATCAGGGTTATCAAGTGAATCAAAGAAGTATGCGTTGAATTCTGGAGGAAAGAATACGCTGTCGTTCAGACTGCGTTCATCCGCTTGAATGTCTTGTAGACATACAACGTCTGGGTTCTGACGAACCATCCACTCAAAGAAGCCGCGCTCTGCTGCTTGTTTTATACCGTTTACATTAAGGCTGATGACCTTCATTTCTGGTCCCTACAATTCCTAGCCGTGTGTTATATTAGCGCCCATTGGTTGTCAGGAAAGCATACTTTGCTGACAAGAGGCAATTTGTTTGTAATTTTTTATCCCCCTTGGAGTCGGCATGAAACCTTACCAAAGAGAATTTATCGAGTTCGCCATTGAGCAAAAAGTATTGCGCTTTGGCGAGTTCACTCTTAAATCTGGGCGAGTAAGCCCATATTTCTTTAACGCAGGCCTGTTTAGTTCAGGTCTTGCGCTTGCAAAACTAGGCCGCTTTTATGCTGCGGCATTGGTTGAAGCAGGTGTGTCATTTGACGTTTTATTCGGCCCTGCTTACAAAGGTATCCCTTTGGCGACGACCACTGCAGTTGCATTGTATGATCATCATGACATTGATACACCGTACGTGTTTAACCGCAAAGAAGCAAAAGATCATGGTGAAGGTGGTACCTTAGTTGGTGCACCACTTGAAGGTAACATCATGATCATTGACGACGTTATCACTGCAGGTACTGCAATCCGTGAAGTGATGGACATTATCAATTCAGCGGGTGCAAAACCTGCCGGTGTGCTTATTGCGTTGAACCGTCAAGAACGCGGTCGTGGAGAGTTGTCAGCCATCCAAGAAGTAGAGCGTGATTTCAGCATGCCTGTTGTGAGCATTGTGTCGCTGAATGACATCATGACTTACTTGGAAGAGCAGGACTCACCTGAGTTTGCTCAGCATCTAGCTGCTGTCAAAGCTTACCGCGATCAGTACGGTGTTTAATTAATGTAAGTCCGTGCCTTACGCGCGACCTGCCATTAAAGTTGGAGCAATGGCATGCCATTGCTCCTGCCAATTCTGTAGTGGCTTTGTTTTGTATTCAGTACGAACGTATTGACGAATCTTACCTTCCAACAACGCCAGCAGATAGTTGGCACAGGCGTTTGTGCCCATCACTGGGCGTAAGTTTTGTTTCAAATCGGCTTCACGTAACACTTGACGAAGCTGAGTTTCAATACGATCAAACAGCTGCGCAATACGAACACGCAAGCGCTCCGTTTCTCCTGCCAAGGCATCTGCTGTGAGTAGACGACACATACCAGGGTTTTGCTCAGAAAAACTCAATACTAAGAATAGAATCACTTCTAAACGTTTATTAACGTCTTCTTCGTCCTGCACAATGCGGTGAATGCGAGTAAATAAGGTCTCTTCGATAAATTCGATTAAACCTTCAAACATCTTCGCTTTGCTTGGGAAGTGGCGATACAGAGCTGCCTCTGACACACCCACTTCTTTTGCTAGAGCGGCAGTAGTAATACGAGCCCCTGGGCTGCTTTCTAACATGCCCGCTAAGGACTGTAATATTTCCGTGCGTCGATCGCTTTTTTTTGTACTCATATTAATACGGCCTATCGCTTTAAATGGGCGAATTAAAGGTCTTTGGCTTGATTAGTAATCAAAGTGCCCACACCAGTATCAGTGAAAATTTCAAGTAGCGTAGCGTGAGGTACTCGACCATCAATGATATGTGCGCTGGTAACGCCAGCATTGACTGCAGATAAAGCGCAGCTGATCTTTGGTAGCATGCCACCGTAGATAGTGCCGTCAGCAATAAGGTTGTCAACTTGTGCTGTGCTTAACCCAGTTAGCACGTTACCTTGCTTATCTTGTACGCCTGAGATATTCGTTAGTAGCATGAGCTTTTCTGCGTTAACCGCTTCGGCTACTTTACCTGCTACCAAATCCGCGTTGATGTTATAAGCGTTGCCTTCATCATCAATACCGATCGGTGCGATAACAGGAATCAAATCACTGTTTTCAAGAACTTTCAAAACGCTTGTGTCAATACTCGCCACTTCACCCACATGGCCGATATCGACTTGTT
This sequence comes from Marinomonas ostreistagni, assembly GCF_016461785.1. GTDB lineage: Bacteria > Pseudomonadota > Gammaproteobacteria > Pseudomonadales > Marinomonadaceae > Marinomonas > Marinomonas ostreistagni_A. Next base: position 258,765 of record NZ_JAEMUH010000005.1, read on the forward strand.
CTGGTGCACTCATACCTTCTGCTTGGTGTTTTACAAACAGTTTTTTCGCTTTGATGAAACCACTGTCTTTACCCGTTAGGCCGATCGCTTTACCACCAGCACGGCTGATTAGATTCACGATGTCTTTGTTTACCTGACCACCAAGCACCATTTCTACTACGTCCATAGTTGCAGTGTCTGTAACACGCATGCCGTTAATGAACTTAGACTCGATGCTTAGCTTGGCAAGCATTTCACCAATCTGAGGGCCGCCACCGTGAACAACAATTGGATTAATACCGATAGCTTTCATCAACACGATATCGCGTGCGAACCCTGCTTGCAGTGCTTCATCAGTCATGGCATTACCGCCGTATTTGATGACCAATGTTTTGCCAGCAAAACGTTGGATGTAGGGAAGCGATTCACTCAATACCTGAGCTACATCTAATGCAGATTCGCGTGTATAAGCCACGTTGGTAACACTCCTATTGTTATTCAAAGAGCTTTTTTGACAGAGTCGAAAAAAGTTGTGGGAGGGTGCAGTTAAAACTCAACTGAGTTTAAGCACACTATGTGCCAGAAACATTACAGTGAGTGTAAGCGACCACTTATGGTGGAAAATAATAACGTGAACTGCGTCGACTCTCTATAAAAAATTAAAGAAAATTGACGAATTTCTGACCGAATAAAATGATCTTTATTTACCAAAGGGAAGATGGGTGAACTGCTTCGAAAAGAGCAATGAAATAGTTGAGAATAACTCAACTATTTCAAGTGCAAGAGATTACTTTGTGCCGGTAGAACCGAATCCACCTGTGCCGCGATCGCTGGCAACGAAGTCTTCTACAATGTTGAACTCCGCTTGAACAACTGGCAATAGAACAAGCTGGGCAACGCGCTCGCCCGGTTCGATCGTGAACGTTGTTTGGCCGCGGTTCCAGCAAGAAACCATGAGTTCGCCTTGGTAATCTGAGTCGATCAGACCCACTAAGTTACCTAATACGATACCGTGTTTATGCCCCAAACCTGAGCGTGGAAGAATCGTCGCGGCTAAATTTGGATCTTCAATGTAAATTGCTAAGCCTGTCGGTAACAAAGTAGTCTGGCCTGGTTCCAAAATAATTGCTTCGTCTAGGCAAGCGCGAAGGTCTAGCCCCGCAGAGCCTTCCGTCGCGTAAGCTGGCAAAGGTAATTCTGTACCGATCTTTGGGTTCAGGATTTTAAGTTGAATAGGGTGTTTCATTGATTCACTCATCACTTGGTGGATTGGTATTGGGTAATCAGCTCCACAAGCTCAATGGCTAGGGCGGATTTTGACTCTTTTGGTGGTGTCCATTGTTGATCTTTGGACAGTACTGTGACTTGGTTTTCATCGTTGTTAAAACCAATGTCAGTGCGTGATACATCGTTGGCGATGATCAAGTCCAGACCTTTACGTTCTAACTTACTTTTTGCGTAAGCGATCACATCTTGGGTTTCTGCGGCAAAGCCAACCATGCATTTGGCAGTATTTTCTTGGCTTAGAGTGGCAATCACGTCCGGATTTTTAACCAGCGTTAACTGCATTTCATCGCTATCACCAGTCTTCTTCATCTTTTGGGAAGCGACTTCTTTCATGCGAAAGTCAGCAACCGCGGCAGCACCGATGAATACATCGGCAGGTTTGACCATAGCTTCACGACAAGCGCTTAGCATGTCTTCTGCACTTTTGATCTCTATACGCTTTACGCCTTGTGGTGCGTCCAATTGTGTTGGGCCGCTCACAAGTGTGACACTTGCGCCGCGTGCTTGTGCAGCCGCTGCCAGCGCATAACCCATTTTGCCTGAGCTATGGTTACTGATGTAACGTACTGGATCGATGGCTTCCATGGTTGGTCCAGCGGTAATCACCCAATGCTGACCTGCCAAGTCTTGTTGGATAGGGGCTAGAAGCTGCTCGATCGCTTTGAATAAATCAACTGGCTCTTCCATGCGCCCCGCGCCCACATCGCCACAGGCTTGTGCGCCAGAGGCTGGCCCTATGATGGCAACATCACGTGAGATCAGTGTCTGTAGGTTGGTCTGAGTCGCGGGATGCTTCCACATGGCTTGGTTCATAGCTGGCGCTAATGCAACAGGTGCTTCCGTTGCTAAACATAAGGTGGTTAGTAAATCATTGGCCATACCCTGTGCATAACGAGCCATAAAATCAGCCGACGCTGGGGCGATGATGATGAGGTCTGCCCATTTCGCTAATTCAATATGTCCCATGCCCAACTCGGCGGATGGATCAAGCAAAGTGCTGCGCACAGGGTGTCCAGAGACGGCTTGCAATGTCATCTCTGTGACAAAGGCTTTCGCCCCTTCAGTTAGCACCACTTGAACGTCGGCACCGGCTTTGGTGAGCAGGCGGACCAACTCAATGGTTTTATAAGCGGCGATACCGCCGGTAATCCCCACGAGAATCTGTTTGTTCGCAAGACTGGACATAATTCGCTTCTTATCACAAAGTGGCAGATATTCGCTGAATATGATGAAGCACAGGGTGTGCTCATGTATTCGCAGTTAGAATGTGCAAAGAGTACCACAAGGAGGTGAGTATTATGAGTATAAAACAATGGCCAGAAGCCGAGCGTCCTCGGGAAAAGTTAATGCACCAAGGCGCTCACGCCTTAAGTGATGCAGAGTTACTTGCGATTTTTCTGAGAACGGGTACCCAAGGTATTAGTGCAGTGGAATTGGCGCGCAGAGTATTACATCAATTTGGTGGCTTACGCCCATTGCTGTCGGCTTCCAGAGAAGAATTCTGTCAAGGTTTTGGGCTAGGCGATGCTAAATATACCCAGTTGCAGGCTGTGTTAGAAATGTCCAAGCGACATCTGCAAGAGCAACTGACCCGCGATGCGGTTTTTAACAGTGCTGAAGCGGTGCGTACTTATTTATCGACTCAGTTGCGCCACTCTCCTCGGGAAATTTTTGCGGTGTTGTTCTTAGATTCACAACATCGACTGATCCGCTATCAAGAGCTCTTTATGGGTACTATCGACAGCGCAGCTGTGTATCCAAGAGAAGTAGTGAAAGCTGCACTGACTCATAATGCCGCAGCGGTGATCTTAGCTCACAATCATCCCTCTGGTGTTTCTGAACCCAGCCAAGCAGATATCAACATTACCGAACGTATCCGCAAAGCACTAGAGCTGATTGATGTGCGCTTATTGGACCATTTTATCGTAGGAGATGCACGACCATTGTCTTTGGCAGAGCGAGGGTTGCTCTGACTGAGATTGCCTGCAAATAGATTTCCTGTTGTTTGGTTTACGAGCTTTTTAATTCAGTGATTTGAATGCAGGGTAGCTATCTCAGATTAAGTTAATTGATCATTTTTTAACAAATCATTTGCTGTTTTCGGGGGACTATGGGAGAATTCGCGCCGCTATATCCTCGGTACGGGATTTTGTGGCCCCCGCGTTCACTGCAAAGTGTTCCAGAGTGACCCACGCTCCGCCTGAGGAAGTGCAAACTTCCAATAATCTTCGGATAGCATAAGGTATTTAATTATGTCTCGCGTATGTCAAGTTACTGGGAAGCGTCCTATTACAGGTAACAACGTTTCTCACTCAAAGCGTCACACTAAGCGTCGCTTTCTTCCTAACCTTCACTGGCACCGTTTTTGGGTAGAAAGTGAAAGCCGTTACGTTCGTCTTCGTGTATCTTCTAAAGGTATGCGTATCATCGATAAAAAAGGCATCGATTCAGTTCTTACTGAAATGCGTGCCCGTGGCGAAAAAGTATAAGGAATCTGAATCATGGCTTCTAAAGGCGCTCGCGATCTAATCCGCATGGTATCTTCTGCAGGTACTGGTCACTTCTACACGACTGACAAGAACAAACGTAACACTCCAGACAAACTGGAAATGAAAAAGTTTGATCCAGTTGTTCGTAAGCACGTGATGTACAAAGAAGCGAAAATCAAATAATTTTTGCTTTCTTGTAAACAAAAAAGCCGGCCTAGTGCCGGTTTTTTTGTGTCTGAAATATAGAGCATGAGATGATCGGGCTTAGTGGTGAAAAGGCTTTGTCCCCGATAGAATCGGGTCGTACGAGTCGTTATTTTCCGATAGTACGAAGTCGTACGAGCGAATTCTATTCGCGATAAAAGAACTTATATAACACAGCAAATGCTCTTTGAGGAATGTATGCCTGAATTACCAGAGGTTGAAACCACTAAGAACGGCATTGCGCCGCATATTTTAAATCAAACCATCGAAAGTATAGAGATTCGCCAACCTAAATTACGCTGGCCGATTCCTGAGGATGTGTCTGCAAAGCTGCCTGGGCAGGTGATTCGAGAGGTTGCTCGCCGTGGAAAATACATCGGAGTTCAAACGGATTCCGGTACGTTAATTATCCATTTAGGTATGTCGGGCAGTTTGTACTTTGTTGCTCCCGAAACACCGCCGATGTTTCATGATCACGTGGACATTCATTTTGTGGGGCTTAATAAAGTATTGCGCTACACCGATCCACGTCGCTTTGGGGCGATGTTATGGCAAGAAGGCGATTGGCATGCTCATGAGCTGATTTCACACCTAGGGCCAGAACCGCTTACTGATGTTTTCAATGTTGATTATTTGTATGAAAAAGCCAAAGGCCGTAAGCAGGCGATCAAGCAGTTTATTATGGACAGTAAAATCGTAGTTGGGGTTGGTAACATTTACGCCAATGAAGCGTTATTTATGGCGGGCATTCGCCCCACCCGCGCAGCGGGTAATATCAGTAAAGCGCGTTTAGCTGTATTTGTAGAATGCATCAAGACTGTGTTGACAGCAGCGATTGAGCAAGGCGGTACGACACTAAAAGACTTTGTCAGTGGCGAAGGTAAGCCGGGGTACTTCAAGCAAGAGCTAAAAGTCTACGGCCGAGCAGATCAACCTTGTGCGATATGCAAAGCCCCCCTGAAAGAAATTCGCCAAGGTCAGCGTAGTACAGTGTTTTGTACTGTTTGTCAGAAATAGTGCTAGGCACAGTTATTGCAGAATAAAATTTTTTCAGGCGAATCATTTTTGCTATGTCTACATTTAAGGGCAAAGTGAAGTGCACTGCATAAAATTCAGTGAATAATGCTGCAAATGTGCACGTCGTTATTGCGCTCAAAGCTTAATCAGTTTATTTTTGACCGAATAGCCAACTTTTGGCTCTGGTAATCGAAAATTGCCATGATAAAAATCAAAGGGGAATAGAATGAAAGGTGTCTTTCTTGCGTCGGCTACTGCATTAGCCATGGCTGTATCTTCTGCTTATGCTGCTGATATCAAACCAGCGGTTGTTTATGATCAAGCAGGTAAGTTTGATAAGTCGTTTAACGAGGGTGTTTACAACGGCATTACAAAGTTTACGGAAGACACGGGTATTGAGGTTCGTGAATCTGAACCAAAAAACGAAGCTCAAGTTGAGCAAAACCTTCGTCGTTTAGCGAAACGTGGTTATTCGCCAATTGTTGCGGTGGGCTTCACTATGATGTCTGCGGTACAAAAGGTCGCTCAGGATTTTCCTGATGTGCAGTTCACGATCATTGATGCGGTAATTGATCTGCCAAACGTGCAGTCTATCGTATTTAAAGAGCACGAAGGTTCATTCCTTGTTGGTGCATTGGCTGCCATGGCATCCAAGACGGATACGGTTGGCTTCGTTGGTGGTATGGACATTCCTTTGATTCGTAAGTTTGGTTGTGGCTATGAGCAAGGTGCGAAATTTATCACACCAAATGCAACCGTTATTCAGAACATGACGGGTTCTACAGGCGCTGCGTTCAACGACCCAACAAAAGGCTCAGAGCTTGCGAAAAGCCAATTCTCTAAAGGTGCTGATGTAGTCTTTGCTGCTGCAGGTGGTACAGGTATTGGTGTATACCAAGCAGCTAAAGACGAAGGTAAATTGGCGATTGGTGTCGACTCGAACCAAAACCATATTCAGCCTGGTACGATGCTAACATCCATGGTTAAGCGTGTAGACTCTGCTGCTTACAAAGTGTTTGAAGAAGCTAATACAGGTGAATGGAAGCCTGGACTAGAAGTCTTAGGTCTATCTGATGGTGGCGTAGATTGGGCTTTAGACGATAACAATAAAGGTCTGATCACTGCGGATATGAAAGCTAAAATGGATGATGTTAAAGCGAAAATCATCAGCGGTGAAATCAGCGTGCACGACTACATGTCTGACAGCACTTGTAACTATTAATCGCAAAAAAAGCAGCTGTTCACTATGTTAAGTAGTGAACAGCTGCTTTTTTTTGCTTAAAACTTTGCATAGAAAGAAATATGACTCAACAAACACATCCATACTCGATTGAGTTAGAAGGGATTTCGAAACGGTTCGGCGCAGTGCAGGCGAATAAGAATATCGACTTGCAAGTCCCTACTGGCACGATTCACGGCATTATTGGTGAAAACGGTGCCGGCAAATCTACCTTAATGAGCATTATCTACGGTTTTTATGAAGCCGATTCGGGCTCGATCTCTATTGATGGTCAGCAGGTGGCGATCCGAAACTCTCAAGATGCCATTAATGTGGGCATTGGCATGGTGCATCAGCACTTTATGCTAGTGGAAAACTTTTCAGTTTTAGAAAACGTTATTTTGGGTGCCGAGGGTGGCGCTGTTCTAAAACAAGGTATGGATGCAGCCCGTGAAGAGCTTAAGCGCTTGGAGCAAGAGTACAGTCTGGATATTGATGTTGATGCGATCGTGGAAGATTTACCAGTAGGGTTGCAGCAGCGTGTTGAAATCCTTAAGGCGTTATACCGTGGTGCAAAAATTCTCATCTTGGATGAGCCAACGGGTGTGTTAACACCGCAAGAAGCAGATCATCTATTCCGCATCCTTAAGTCTCTCAAAGAGCAAGGGGTGACAGTGATCCTGATTACCCACAAGCTGCGAGAGATTTTAGCCTCAACGGACAATGTTTCAGTGATGCGCCAAGGTGAGATGGTAGCGCACCGTGAAACTTCAAAAACCGATAAGGAAGAATTGGCTGAATTGATGGTGGGTAAGAAGGTTCGTCTTAAGGTAAATAAAGACGAAGCCAAACCTGAGCAAACAGTCTTGTCGGCAAAAGATCTTTCATTCTTTGATGGGCAAGGTGTTGAACGCCTTAAAAAAGTGTCTCTTGAGCTTAAAGCTGGTGAAATCCTTGGTATTGCAGGGGTTTCAGGTAATGGCCAGAGTGAACTTTTAAATGTGCTTTCTGGTATCACGCCGATGGCGTCGGGTGAAATCCAGTTTGCGGGACAGACTATTACTGCTAGTGAGCCAAAGAATGCTGCGCAAATGCGTGATCTTAAAATGGCGCACGTGCCAGAAGATCGTCACAAAATGGGCTTGGTGACGGGCTTTGAGGCCTACGAAGCTGCAGTATTAGGCTATCACGATTCAGAGGCTTATAACGGTTCGGTATTGATGAAGCGTAGCGCGATGCTCGAAGAGTGTAATGAGCGCATGGCTGCTTGGGATGTTCGACCGCCGAATCCTCATTTGAAAACGGCTAACTTTTCTGGTGGTAATCAGCAGAAAATCGTTATTGCTCGAGAAGTTGAGCAAAATCCTAATGTACTGTTAATCGGACAACCCACACGTGGTGTGGACATTGGTGCAATTGAAAATATTCACGAGCAAATCGTGAAACTACGGGATGCTGGCAAAGCGATTTTGCTAGTGTCGGTAGAGTTAGATGAAATTATGGCGTTGAGTGATCGAATTATTGTGATGTTTGATGGGGCGGTTGTAGGTGAAGTCTCAGCCAACGAAGCAGATGAACGTACGCTAGGTCTAATGATGGCCAATGCGTGGAATGAGGGACAAGGAGCACAGGCATGAGTCAAGCGAAAGTCCCTGCGTGGGTAAGTGTGGGTCTAATACCACTGTTAAATATTCTATTGGCGTTTTTAGTCTCTGGTTTGGTGTTTCTGGCGATCGGAGAAGACCCAATCGAAGCAGCGGGTTACCTAGTATATGGTGCCTTTGGTTATGATGAAGGGATCGGATATACCTTATATTACGCGACCAACTTAATTTTCACTGGCCTTGCTGTGTCGGTGGCCTTTAAAGCTGGGCTGTTCAATATCGGTGGTGAAGGTCAGGCCTATATCGGTGGTTTAGGGGTAGGTTTACTTTGTTTGTGGTTTGATAGCTCATTGCCTTTGCTAGTGATTGCTCCGTTGGCGATTATTGGTGGCGCCTTGTTCGGTGCTGCATGGGCTTATATTCCAGCTTATCTTCAAGCTCGACGTGGTAGTCACATCGTTATTACGACCATCATGTTCAACTTTATTGCCTCGTCTTTGATGGTTTACCTGATGGTGAATTGGCTAAAGGCCGAGGGTGTTATGTCACCTATCAGTCGTACCTTTGAGGAAAGTGCTTGGCTGCCATACATGCATGACATCTTTGCACCATTTGGTTTTGATATCGGTGACTCGCCATTAAACTTGGCATTCGTGCTAGCGCTACTGTGTTGTGTGTTCTACTGGGCATTGGTGTGGCATACCCGCTGGGGCTATCAATTGCGTACCGTGGGTACAAACCCTACTGCTGCACAGTATGCGGGTATAGATAATGCAAAAGTGACTATTTGGGTGATGCTGATCTCTGGTGGTCTGGCAGGTTTGGTTGGCGTAAACGAGATTATGGGGGTCAACCACAATCTATTGCTTAACTTTACTGCTGGTTATGGGTTTGCGGGGATCGCCGTTGCCTTGATGGGGCGTAATCATCCGATTGGTATTGTGCTAGCGGCTATGTTGTTTGGTGCGTTGTATCAAGGCGGTGCCGAGTTGTCTTTTGAGATCCCAACGATTACACCTGAGATAGTGGTGGTGATTCAGGGTCTTGTGATTTTATTTTCTGGCGCGCTAGAAAATATGTTCAAAGGCAAGATTGAAGGTCTTTTTTTACGTAAAGCGGCAGCATAGGAGCGCGGTATGTTTGAAACATTGATACTGATTCTCGATGCGACCCTGCGCGTATCGACACCATTAATTTTAGCAGCGCTTGCTGGCTTATTTTCTGAGCGTTCTGGCATAGTCGATATTGGCTTAGAAGGTAAGATGCTGGCGGGGGCATTTGCCGCTGCCGCCGCGGCTGCAGTATTCGGCTCTGCTTGGATTGGTTTGCTATTTGCCATTGCTGCTTCAGTAAGCTTGGCGCTGATTCATGGCTTTGCCTGTATTACTCATCGCGGAGATCACATTGTCTCTGGTGTAGCAATCAACACCATTGTTGCAGGGTTAACAGTGACGCTTGGTCTAGATTGGTTTGATCAAGGTGGTCAGACGCCATCGTTAACGGGAGATGCCCGTTTTACGCCGATTACTTTCCCGTTTGCTGATCAGCTAGCTGATGTGCCAGTGATTGGTCTGATCTATTCTGAGTTGTTAAGTGGCCACAACATTCTGGTGTATTTAGCATTTGCAATGGTGCCTCTTACTTATTGGATTGTTTTTAAAACTCGCTTTGGTTTACGTTTGCGAGCGGTGGGGGAGAATCCTCATGCAGTGGATACAGCAGGTATTTCGGTTGCTTTAGTACGTTATCGAGCGGTGATCATTTGTGGCATTTTATGTGGTCTTGCAGGAGCTTACTTATCTACTGCTCACAATGCAGGTTTCCTAAAAGATATGAGTGCAGGTAAAGGCTACATGGCGCTGGCAGCACTCATCTTTGGTAAATGGCGTCCAGTTCCTGTGTTATGTGCATGTTTGCTGTTTGGTTTCCTTGATGCATTAGCGGTGCGCTTACAGGGTGTTTCTTTGCCTGGTATTGGTGAAGTGCCAGTGCAAGCGATCGAAGTATTGCCTTACGTACTGACTGTACTGCTGCTTGCTGGATTCATTGGTAAAGCAGTAGGTCCAAAAGCGATCGGTAAGCCATATGTTAAGGAACGTGCTTAATGTCTCACTCAGAACAATGGATTGCGTTGACGAAGAAAGCCATGAGTAAGGCCTATGTGCCTTACTCACACTTTCAAGTTGGAGCTGTCATTGAAACGGAAACAGGTAAGATCTATTCTGGCTGTAATGTGGAAAATGCATCCTACCCCGAAGGTACCTGTGCTGAGGCTGGCGCGATAGCTGCGATGGTTATAGGAGGCGATACTCACATTAAGCAAATTTTTGTAATGGGCAAAGGTGAGCAGTTGGTGACGCCCTGCGGTGGTTGTCGCCAGCGAATTCGAGAGTTTTCTTCGAGTGAAACACTTATACATATCTGTTCACCTGAGGGAGTTCGTAAGACATTAACGATGAATGAACTGCTACCTTATTCCTTTGGCCCAGATAATTTAAAGTAAGAGCATTGTGTTAACACCTTTAAAGAGAAGCTTCGGCTTCTCTTTTGGGTTTCTATATAAGGGATGAAGTCTCATAACAATTGCTTAATATTTTATACAAACAAACCGTCAGCACTTTTTTAAAATTAATTTAAAAAAGTGCTTGCACTAAAAATC
>NZ_JAEMUH010000006.1 GCF_016461785.1 Marinomonas ostreistagni
TGGCTCAGCTTCTGGTTCTGGCTCAGCTTCTGGTTCTGGCTCAGCTTCTGGTTCTGCGGCCGGCTCGGTTTGATTTGCTGACGCGGCAGCAGATTCTGAATTGTCATCCGTTGTTACAGTGCCATCATCAGCTTGTGCTTCAGTATCATAGCCGTAAGTAGGACTTGCTTCTTGACTTGAACGTGCGATATCAACTGTTACTCCACCAACATTATCATCTGCTGGCGTTTCACCTGCGGCCGGTGCCTCTTGAACTTGAGTAGGGTCTTGTCCAGCTAAGATGGCTTGCTGAAGCGCTGTAAGATCAGCACCACCATCAGCAACAAAATCGGCACCATTAGGGTTTTCCAAAAATAATCCAGCATCGCCCTGTGTATTTTTGGCTAAAGATAGAACTTCATCATTAATTTCAACCGCTGAGGCATCAGCAACAAATATTTCCGTACCATCAGTGAAGCTTACTGTTGCGCTGCTTTCTGCTGCCGCAACCAGTGTGTCCCCTTGAAAAATTGGATCGCCAACTTTCAATACTCGCTCTTGTCCGTTAGCTGATTGAGCTCTAACAGAGCCATCCAATTGGGTCACGAAGCCAACTGGTTCACCGAGTGTTACGAAAGATTGTTGATTGTCGCTCATGGTAGAATCCCTACTTAAATTTACACTTATTCCAAAGCTAGCCTCTTTAGTCGTACATATCTATTGTACCAAGGTACAGTCAGGGCGATTTCGATCAAATTGCGTTCACAATTATGTCTCTTTATAATGTGACGCTTCATTTAGCAGCGTATGACATGCAAGGTGTCGCACTTACTCAGCTGCGTTTTCTCTATTGAATAAAGGGTGTCCATGACTGATACATTAAAAAGAGAGTGGTTCTCGAACATACGTGGTGACGTATTGTCCGGTACCGTGGTGGCGTTAGCTTTGATACCAGAAGCGATTGCCTTTTCGATCATTGCTGGGGTTGATCCGAAAGTTGGTCTATATGCTTCTTTCTGTATTGCGGTAATCATTTCTTTCTTAGGTGGTCGCCCAGGAATGATTTCTGCTGCCACAGGTGCCATGGCTTTGCTGATGGTAACTCTGGTTAAGGAACACGGTTTAGAGTACTTACTCGCGGCCAGCCTTCTATGTGGTGTGTTCCAGATTATTGCTGGCTATCTCAAACTCGGTAGTTTGATGAGATTTGTGTCACGCTCAGTTGTCACAGGTTTTGTTAATGCTCTAGCAATATTAATCTTTATGGCACAATTGCCTGAGTTAACTAACGTTACGTGGCATGTTTATGCAATGACGGCTGCAGGACTGGGTATCATTTACTTATTCCCTTACCTACCTGTCATCGGTAAGTCTTTGCCAAGCCCGTTAGTTTGTATCGTTGTTCTAACGGCTTTCTCTCTTGCGGTCGGTTTAGACATACGAACCGTAGGCGATATGGGGGAGCTACCAGACTCTTTGCCTATCTTCCTTCTACCGGATGTTCCTCTTAACTTAGAAACACTGATGATTATTTTGCCTTACTCATTGGGTCTTGCGGTTGTCGGCTTGCTGGAGTCTATGATGACCGCCACTATCGTAGATGAATTAACTGACACCACTAGTGATCGTAATCGTGAATGTAAAGGTCAAGGGGTTGCTAACATCGGTGCTAGCTTGATGGGCGGCATGGCAGGCTGCGCTATGATCGGACAATCTGTTATCAACGTTAAGTCCGGCGGTCGCTGTCGTTTATCCACCTTTATAGCTGGTGTGTTGTTGCTCATCATGGTGGTTTTCCTAGATGACCTAATTGGCCAAATACCAATGGCTGCTCTAGTCGCAGTTATGATCATGGTTTCTATTGGTACCTTCTCCTGGGAATCGGTTATCAATCTTAAACATCACCCAATGTCGACAAACGTTGTCATGCTGGCCACCGTAGCCATTGTTGTCGCTACTCATAACCTTGCATTAGGTGTATTCGCTGGTGTTTTACTTGCTTCATTGTTCTTTGCCAACAAGATTGGCCGTTTCATGGTGGTAAAAAACGAACACTCTGCCGAGCACACAACTTACAAAGTCGTTGGCCAAGTATTCTTTGCCTCATCAGAGCAATTCAATCAGTCATTTGATTTCAAAGAAGTTGTGCCGAATGTGACCATTGACCTGTCTCAAGCGCATTTCTGGGATATCACCGCGGTATCAGCCCTAGATAAAGTCGTGATTAAATTCCGTCGCGAGGGAGCAAATGTTGATGTGATCGGGATGAATGAAGCGACTGCAACGGTAGTTGACAAATTTGGCGTACACAACAAACCTGAAGAAGCTGAAAAGCTTTTAAATGGCCATTAAGGAGAGGTTGTATGAAACAGATCATAACTTGCATTGATGGATCACCTTTAACTGAGCAAGTGCTTAATGCCACTGAATGGGTTGCAAAGAAAACAGAAGCGCCTGTCACCTTGCTTCACGCACTAGAGAAAGCAAACTCTCAAACTCATGATTTATCTGGCACCATTGGCTTCAGCAGTCGTGAGCATTTGCTGTCAGAGCTAACTGAGCTTGATGAAAAACGCGCTAAGCTTGCGTTGGAACATGGACGCCTGCTTCTTGACGGTGCACAAGCGCATTTGCAACAAAATGACATAAGCGCGACACCGCTTCAAAGACACGGCGATTTCGTCACAACGCTTAGCGATCTCGAGCAAGACGCACGAGTATTTATTGTCGGCAAACAAGGCACTGAGCATTGTCAGCAACATGTGATTGGCTCTAACCTTGAGCATGCTGCTCGTACGTTATCACAACCCATTTTGGTCATTCCAAGTGAGTTCTCGGCACCAAGCTCTTTCATGGTCGCATTCGATGGTCGCGAAACCTCTATCAAAGCGCTTGAGAAAATCGCCAATAGTCCTTTACTCAAGGATATTCCATGCCACTTGGTTATGGTTAAGCGCGATAAAACTGGCCAACAAGAAACCCTAGATCAAGCAAAATCCCAACTAGTTGATCTGGGCTTCAACGTAACAGGTCATATGATCGAAGGAGACAACATTCAATCTACACTGCTGTCATTTCAACAGCAGCATAATATTGATCTCATTGCCATGGGGGCTTACGCCCATTCAAAAGTTAGGCAGTTTTTTGTGGGAAGCAACACCACCAAAATGCTAACGGAAAGTACAGTACCCGTACTTATTCTGCGTTAGTTTTTGAAACTAAGACCGCCGCTCGCAACTGCGAGCGGCCAAACTTACTCATTTTCTCAAAGTCAGTGATTAACAAAGGCACATACTGACATTCGACTAAGGCAACATCATCCTCAAAATCTGGATCATGCACATATATATGCTGCTCATCATAACCCGTCACAACCACCCAGTGAGGAGCTTTCTTGCCATCAAAGCGATAAGTACTAATTAAGACTATCACCCATTGCCCCCCATCCACAGCCTGCTTTAAATCCAATACCGTCATAGGCTGACCATGGACTTGCACACCTTCTGCAGCACTCTCTTTCAAGAACTTACTATGGCAGGCAGCAAGCACTGTCTTCTTAAGTTCATCACGAACACCATCAAGGAACAACGGCTGATCATCATTCAACCAGACCTCAGCATCAAAGCCGCGACGCTTTGCGGCCAGCGCAAGCCCTGTTGGATGACATCCGCCATGACCACTGGTCATGTAAATAGTCGTGGCTTCACGCCAAATATCCAATTCATGCTCTAGGGAAACATCCGCACTTTCATCATTCGCCGCACACACCATTAACAAAGAAGCAGGACCACAGGTAAACGGCGTGCGCTGCCCAACATAAGGTACTTTTAAGAGCTTACTTTTGTCATCAAATGCTCGAATACGTTTATGCATCCGTACCGCATTACTGGTGTCTTCATAATAGTTTTGATAACTACCAAAGGTTCGATAACCTAGCTTCTTATAAAGCGCAATCGCAGCTTCGTTCCTTTCACTGACTTCAAGTCGCAAAGAAATACAGCCGTGCTTCGCAGCGTGCTTTTCGGATTGCGTAAGCAATAGCGATCCAACTCCCTTGCCACGGGCATGCTGCGATACCGCTAAGGAATACAAGCGAGCATGGGCGCGTCCTTTAAAGAAGTGTACCAATGCATACCCTTGAAGCGCTTCATCTTCATAAGCAACCAACATGACAGACGTCTCCGCCTTAATGGCATGCCGCAAACTACGGCGACTCATGCGGTCTCCTTGGAATGCCTCTTTTTCAAGGATATCTAGCGCTTCTAAATCGGAAAGCTGTGCAATGCGAACGTGTATGTTTGATGTCATAAAAAGGCCCTCTGAGCCTTAACCAAGACAATAATAATGAAGCGGATTCTAGGGCAACGGCCTATTGAAAATATAGTCCTAAATATGCTTAAAATTTGAATAATTGACTACTATTAGAAAAGCAAAAAAGAGCGCATTATCCGCGCATATCAACAAGCCTATAGAAGGACTTTTCTGCATGGCACAAACTTACATCGTGGTCGATCAATTAAAAGACTGGTCAGCATTTCTTCCAAGTGATCACGTCATCACCTTCCCCCAATATCTTTCCCTTACAACGAAGGCGAACGATCGCACACGCATTATTAACTTGTGTAAGAGCAGTCGCTATTTATCAGACGGTTACTACTGCTCTTTGCTTGCAGAAAGCCGTGGCCAGAATGTAATGCCATCGGTTCGCACTTTAAATGACCTTAACAAAAAGGCTCTTTACGACATTGAATTATCCCAATGGCTACCAGCTTTGGCTGAGAAGCTTGGCACACCGAACGAACCAACGACCATTAAAGGCCACGCAGTATTTGGTAACACTTTACGCCCAGAACTGAAGGAATTCGCACGTAAGTTGTTTGAGAAATTTCCGTCTCCAGTCATTGAGTTCACCTTAAGCTTTAAAAAACAGTGGCAAGTGAAATCTTTAAAAGCGACATCACACCAAGTACTAGACGATGCGGAAGAAACCTTGTTTGCCGAGGCACTTGACGGCTTTAGCAATAAGGTATGGAGCAAAGCGCGTAAAAGCCGCAGCATTAAGTTTGACTTGGCCATGTTGGTAAACCCAGAAGAAGAACTGCCACCAAGTGATAAGCAAGCCCTTAAAAAGTTTGTACAAGCAGGTAAGCAACTGGGTATCCAAGTAGACATCATTGGTCCAAAGGACATCGTACGCTTGCCAGAATACGATGGTTTGTTTATTCGCGAAACAACTAACATTGACCACCATACTTACCAATTTGCCAAAAAAGCCGAAGCCTATGGCTTAGTGGTAATGGATGATCCGCAGTCAATCATGCGTTGTACTAACAAAGTGTACTTAGCGGACTTGTTCAATACACACAAAGTACCAAGCCCGAAAACTCGCATTATCCATAAAGGTGAAAGCAATATTGAAGACGCCTTGGAACAGCACATTAGCTACCCTATGGTGGTTAAGATTCCTGACGGCGCGTTTTCAAAAGGTGTTTTAAAAGCCCAAGATCGTGCGGAATTGACCAAGTGTCTAGATGAGTTATTTAAGAAGTCGAGTTTATTGCTGGTACAAGAATACTTGTACACCGAATTCGACTGGCGTATTGGCATTTTGAACAACAAGCCGATCTTTGCTTGTCGTTACTACATGGTGAAAAACCACTGGCAGATTTACCAGCACGGCGAATCAAAAAGTGAAAGCGGCGGCTTTGATACATTGCCAACGTTCGAAGTACCGCGCCGTGTCCTACAAGCTGCGATCGCCGCAACCAAACCGATTGGTAACGGTTTATACGGTGTCGACATAAAAGAAGTAAAAGGTCGCGGCTATGTGATTGAAGTGAATGACAACCCTAGTATCGATCGTGGTGTCGAAGACAAATACTTAGGTGACGAGCTGTACATGCAAATCATGTCGGAATTCCTTCGTCGCATGCAGCAAAAGACTACAAATTAATACCGTATTAAGCCTCTGATTCATGGTCCGTACTTACGGGCCATGAATAACTTAAAATACCTTCCTCCATTTTTTGATCATGAAGTGCTGAGTTTTTCGCACGTTAATTCCTTCCGAGTTCCATAAAATCCTCTAAAAGTCGCGAAGTGGTTTACATATTCACTTCTCATTTGCATACCTCGAGGTTTTTTTAAATGTCACAACACATTGCCTTTATCGGTGCAGGAAACATGTCGAGTGCACTGTACGGCGGACTCATTCACTCCGGCTATTCTGCAACAGATATCACCGCAACTTCACCTGAGCCTCAGATTTTAGAAGCACAGCAGCAAAAATATGGTATTCACACCACCACAGACAACTTACTCGCGGCAACTAAGGCTGATGTATTGGTGTTGGCTGTCAAACCTCAGATTTTAAAGCATGTCTGCATTGAAATCGCATCAGTCATCCAAAACAGAAAAACACCACCTCTGATTATTTCTATTGCAGCAGGTGTTGATTGTTTCGCAATACAAACTTGGCTCAAGACAAATGTCGCTATCGTACGCTGCATGCCTAATACACCGGCCCTCATTGGTGTGGGTGCATCAGGCCTGTATGCCAACCAGCAAGTTACTAACCAACAAAAAAGCTTAGCTGAAACCCTATTCAAAGCAGTTGGTATGGTTGAGTGGGTGAACGACGAAGAATTATTAAATGCTGTAACCGCGGTATCCGGCAGTGCGCCAGCTTACTTCTTTTTAATGCTTGAAGCGATGCAGCAAACCGCCATGAAGCAAGGACTATCAAGCGAAGCTGCACGAAACCTAGCCCAGCAGACAGCTTTAGGCGCGGCCAAAATGGCCACTGAAAGCCCCCTTTCACTATCGACCTTAATGCAGAACGTTATGTCTCCACAAGGCTCCACGGAGCAAGCCATTTTCTCCCTGCAAGGCGATCACTTTAGCCAGATCATTGAACGCGCAATGAACGCCTGCATGGAACGAGCTCAAACCATGCAAAACGAGTTTGGAGTGTAGTCCCCACCCCAACAAGGTGCTCAGGGATGTAGCACCTATTTCTAAAAGGATGACCCAATTGAATGACAAAGGAACCAAGATGAAATTAAAAAAAGTATTCGGTCTTGCAACAGGTCTTTTGGCCGTAACTCTTTCCACTCAAACCCTTGCGGAAAATAACTGGCGTATGGCGACACCTTGGTCCGGTGGTCCTTGGCTAGAACGTGATGCGCAAGGCTTTGTGGACCATGTAAATACCCTAAGTAATGGCGGTTTTAATATTAAGCTATTCCCAGGTGGCACCCTTGGCAGCGCGCTGAAAGTCACCGATTCTGTTCAGTCTGGCGTCGCTCAAATCAGTCATAACTACATCAATTATGATTATGGCATGGACCCAACTACCGCATTATTAGCAGGTCACTCAAGTGGCTTAACCCCTGAAGAATTCATGCTTTGGATGTACCAAGGTGGCGGTGTAGAACTGTATGAACAATACCGTCTTGAGCAGTTCAATGTGGTTGCTTTTCCTTGTTCCATCTTGGGCACAGAGATTTTCTTACACTCCAACAAAGCCGTTCGTACACTGGAAGACTTCAAAGGTCTTCGACTACGCACCTCCGGTGCTTGGGCTGAAATTGCTTCGCGCCTAGGCGCATCAACCGTCGTAATGGCAGGTAGTGAGATCTACAGCGCTCTAGAACGCGGCGTCATTGATGCTGCCGAATGGGGAAGCCCTGAAATGAACAAGCCAACAGGCTTTCAAGAAGTTGCTAAATACGTAATCTTCCCTGGTATTCACCAATCCGGTGGCGTCTTAGAGTGTGAAGTCAACAAACGCGCTTGGGACAAACTATCCGATCAAGAACAAAACCTGCTTCGCCAAGCCGGCAAGCTGTCTGTATTTGATTCTTGGTTAGCAGCTTCCTATGCAGACTTAGATGCTTTTGAAGAACTGAAAGCAGGTAACAATGAGCTAGTCGAACTGGACCCAAGCTTCATCAGCGCAGTCCTAAAGGAAACAAAAGCTTGGGAAGACAGTCATGCCAAGGAGAACACTTGGTTCGCAAAAGTCTTAGCTTCTCAACGTGCTTTCAAGGAGAAAATCCAAAGCTGGCCTGAATACCGTCTGCAAATCGGTAAAACAGAAAGCTAAATCATTATCAATTTTGCCCCTAGCTGAAAGAAATACATCCACAGCAGAAGCCTAAGAGCTTCTGCTGTCCATCCAATCTTTACATTGAAAGCAACTATGAGACTCATCCACTTCCTCGATGGGGTAACACGCCTTTTTGGAGCGTTGGCAGCCCTATTGATTTTGCCACTGACGTTTGCGCTGGTTTATGAAGTATTCAGCCGCTACGTATTAAATCAACCTACCTTATGGGCTTATGAAATCAGCTATATGGTAATGGGCGCATTATTCATGCTGGGGATGGCCAATGCTTTACGTTTGAAGCAACACGTCAGCGTTGACATTGTCACACTACATTTGTCTATAGCAGCTGTCGCTTATCTGCGTACTGTATTTTACCTAGCACTGATTCCACTAATGTTCTGGCTTACATGGGAACTCGCCCACTACACCTATGAAGCCTTTGTACGCCACGAGCGCTCTGGCCGCTCAGCATGGAACCCTGTGATGTGGCCGGTATACACCTCTTGGTTCATTGGCTTTCTGCTTCTGGCCCTACAACTCATTTCCGAACTACTTAAAAACCTATTGATCATCACCACTGGAAAGGAGCACTAACCCATGGGCGAATATTTATCTTTACTCATGTTTCCAGCGCTGATTGCTCTGATTTTCTTAGGGTTGCAGATTTCGTTTGCAATGATGCTGAGTGCAGCGGCATTCGGTTACCTTGTTTTTGAAAATGTGGTCGCCTATCAATTACTGTCGAAAATAGAAGAAACCGCTTCCAATTCAGTATTAGCCGCTGTTCCTTTGTTTATCTTTATGGGCGCTATGCTGGAAAAGTCTGGTATAGCTGAACGTCTATTTCACGCGATCCATTTATGGACTCGCCGCCTACCTGGTGGGATTGGTGTTGGTACTATTCTACTAGGGACTATCTTTGCTGCCGCAAGTGGCGTAGTTGGGGCAACAGAAGCAGTAATTGGTCTATTAGCCATTCCCATCATGCTCAAGCACCAATATGACAAGCGCTTGTTATCCGGAGTCATTTGCGCAAGTGGTTCTTTAGGGACCGCCATCCCGCCGTCCATTACAGTTATCGTTTTAGGACCTGTTGCGGGGGTTTCTGTTGGGCAATTATTTAACGGTCTACTGCTTCCTGGTTTATTGATGGCTGGGTTGTTTATTCTGTATGTAATATTAGCCGCAACTCTAAAACCGAGCCTAGCGCCTTCAGACCATGAAGAGGCTGCGGCCGTACCATTATCTGAAAAGCTAAAACTGACCGTTACAGCACTACTGCCTGCGGCAGCATTAATATTCACTGTCTTAGGTACGATTTTATTAGGTCTAGCCACACCGACAGAAGCCTCAGCCTGTGGTGCCGTAGGTGCCGTGTTGTTGTCCGTTTTATATCGTAGCTGTTCACTATCCGTATTGTGGGAGTCAGTGCTACGCACCGTCAATATCTCTGCCATGATCTTAATGATCGTCATGGCTGGCAATATGTTTGCTGGGATTTTCTTTGCAACTGGTGGTATGGGAACGGTGCAATCCTTGCTAATGGACTCAGGTCTTAACCGTTATGCAGTGTTAGCCATGATCTTATTGATTGCTTTCATAGCGGGCTTTCTTTTAGACATGATGTCTGTTGTGTTGATCATCATCCCAGTAGCGATGCCAATCGTAAGACTTTTAGGCTTTGATGAAATTTGGTTTTGTGTAGCGTTCTTGGTCATTCTACAAACCAGTTACCTCACACCACCATTAGCGCCATCCATTTTCTATCTGCGGGCGATTTCGCCACCAAGCATTACCTTGAAACATATGTATGCAGGTGTCATCCCATTTATATTGATACAGATAATGGTTTTAACCGCTGTCCTAGCGATACCAGAACTGGCCACTTGGCTACCTGAGAAGCTAACCCAAACCACATGGTCGTAGCTGACCGTTTGTACAAACTTTCACGCAAAAGTAAATAGAAATCATTATTGAAAATGTGCCTCAGAAATGGGGCACTATTCGAAAAACGCAATTTAATTGAATACCAATTCAATTTAGGGAAAAATCCTCTTATAACAAACATAACAAGAACGCCTATGCAAATTCGAGATGTCCTTTTACCCAATCATTGTCATGCACACAGTCATGATTTCCATCAGATCATTTTTCACGTCAACGATGAAGCTCTGTTCGACATCAACGGCATTCGAGAAACCATGAATGCACAACGCGGTTGCATTATCCCTACAACAGAAAAGCATTGCTATAAAGGCTTAGGAGACAGCCGTCAGGTGATCATCGACCTACCGATTCTCTCTTTTCATACTCGGGTTGATTCACTCTTTGATAACCCATGCTATTTCGAGGCAGATCGCAACTTAGTACAACTGGTACGATGCATTCAAAATGAAGAAAGGTATTTTAACCATTTCCCAGAGGCGTACCTCAACATCTCAATGGGCTTAATGGCCTCTTTGTATTGTCGGATCGTAGGTGAAAAGCCAGATACAAAGTTTTACAATCGGCTTAATATTTCCTGTATTGAGAGCTTTGTCGAACACCATCTTGCAGACAAAATAAGCGTAGCACAGCTCGCGGATATGAATCACATGAGTCGTGGTCACTTCAATGAGCTATTCATCAAACAGACTGGCATCTCTCCCTATCAATTCATTTTGAAAAAGCGCCTAGAAGGCGCTCACGAGCTGATCGTTACGACCAGAAAGCCATTATCATTGATAGCAGAGCAAGTCGGGTTTAGTTCACAAAGCGCTTTAACTCATGCCTTTGCAAAGTACTTCGGTTATGCTCCTAGGCAATTAAGACAAGTAAGCTGTTAATCATCACTGCTAAGCTCTAGAGCCAGCTCCCAGTTCTTGATAAAGCGACGCTGCTTTACTAAATCACGCCCCACTAGCAGCTGTTGGTCTAAATCTACCGTTCGAATCGTCCGGGTCGGCCCGATGGGCATGGCAAAATGAGGCTCGTATTCAGAGGCACGTATCGGATACAGTAACTCCTCACTGGTCATCAGAGATTGCCCTTCATCTGATAGCAGAAAATCAATAAAAAGACCGGCATCTAGGGCATTTGGTGCATGTTTTGGAATAACTGCTGTACGCATAAGCATGAGGGTGTAGTCCTTGGGAATGATCATTTCAATGCTTGAATCATTATTGGCTCGCTGCGCAGCATAGGACCCTAACAAGTTGTAGCCGACCACTAATTTCCCGCTGGCAACATCATCAATAATATCACTGGAACAACAATAGGTTTTCACCCCATGACTGCCAAAAGCTTCTAACATACGTCCCCAGGTAGCATCTGCTTGCCTCGCATCTTGGCTGGCTAAAAGATAGCCCACTCCACTCTTGCGTATATCATAGGTTCCCATTCGACCGGATACGTACTCATCGTTCTGGCGAATATAACTGAGCAACGCTTGGCGATCTTGAGGCATGTCTATCTCTGCAAACGCCTTTTTATTCACCATCATGACAACAGGCTCATAAGAGAAAGCGAATACTTCACTGCGCCATTTCGCTTTACTTGGAAGTCGCGCAGTTTCATCAGAACGATACGGTTGCGTGAAGCCGTCATTCACTAGCTTTAACTGTAAATCCATGGCACTGCTAATCACTAAACTTGCGCTTGGTTGTGCAGACTCAGAAACGGTTAAGTAATACAGTTCAAGCGTATTAACATCGATGTAGCCGACGCGAATGTCAGGATGACGTGTGACAAAGCGTTCCAATAAAGGCCTAAACGAGCTCATATCCAACGTGGAGTTAATATACAGCACTCTTGTTGCACTCGTAGAACCGAACCAAATCGGCTCCGCATGCAGTACCGATGCGAATAGGCAACTAAACCATACGATAAATCGTTTCATTAGCTATCCTCCCGAAACTTAAAAGCAGGAAAATCAACCGTTACCACGGTGCCGTGAGGGTGATTATCAGACAAGGTAATATCAGCCTGATGATACTTTGTAATGTCTTTGACTAACGATAAACCAACACCTGAGCCTGCTATGTCATAGCGACCACGATAAAAACGCTCAAAAACGCGTTGCTTATCAACATCACTAATCCCTACCCCTTGGTCCATGACTTCGACACGATAAACATTAGGCATGGGAGTAATGCGAATCACCACTTCTTTTTGTTCGACGCCGTTTTCTAACACGCTATAGCGAACCGCGTTTTCAATTAGATTCTGCATCATTTGTTCGATTGCAACAGTATCCCCAACAATGATGGCTTCTTCCAGCTCGCTCTCAAAACACAGCATGACACCTTTGCGCAGTGCCGTTAAAGCTTGAGCTCGACAAGACTCACGGACAGGCTGAACCAGATCAATTAAGCCCATTGGCTGAGATTGCAGTCGATGGCTAATCGTCGCTTGGTTCAAGAGAAAACTTACCGTATCGCTTAGTGCCTCGCACTGTTCAATGATCTTTTCCAGAGCTTGGCGTTGCTGCTCTGGTCTACCGATATCACGCGCGTTTTCTGCTAACGCCTTAAGACTTGCTATCGGTGTACGCAATTGGTGTGCGGCGTTTCCTGTATAGTTTTCTAACTCTTCCAGGTTACTTTGCAAACGCAACATAAAATCATTGATGACGACTTTTAAATGATAGGTTTCTCGAGGAGTTTTCAATGTAAGCGGCGTCAGATCCCCTGGGGTTCGAGACTCTAAAACTTGCTCAATTCGATGCAATGGACGCAACACAATCTGACTGCCGATAACAATCAAAGCAATCGATACCAACGCCACCAGAGTAATTAGTTCAACGGCCCGCTGAGTAATAGAAGCCGCCATCTCTTCCCTAGATAAACGCGTGTGTGCAAGCACCGTTCGCACGGTACCACTAGCATCTGGCTCGGTGATATAACGTTCTAACCAAGCGAAGCGCAACACTTCACCAGAGTATGTTCGATCAAAAAACTGAATAGTGCCATAGTCGACGGGCAAAGCAGGCGAGGAATCTAAATTAAAGTAACCCGTAATAAAACCTTGGGAGGAGCTTTCAACCTTGTAGAAAACTCGGTCCTCACTTGCCTGAGCTAGCGTGGCGAAGGCTGACCAAGGGATATCAATAGTGATTTCACCTTCAATCTGACCAACATTTTCATCCATTTGCAACAAGGCGCTGCGTAACAAGCGATCGTAAGAAATATCAGCTAAGCGTTCACTGTAGTCAAACACCAATTTAATCGCCAATAAAGCAATCAAAATAATTGTAAAGGCACCAACTACAATGAACCGCCCCCTTAAAGAAGGAGAATGCTGATAATCAAGCTGACGCTCATACCCGTTTAACGGACGTAGAGATCTCCGCCACATAGCCAATGCCTCGCAAGGTGCTAATCACCAAATCACTTCCTGAGAGCTTTTTGCGTAGCCTTGCCACGTAAAGCTCAATCGCATTTGGGCCAGGAGTCTCATCAAAATTGAAAAGGTGTTCCGTGATTTCATCTTTACTTAGCACTCGACCTAAATGCCCTAAAAAGATTTCTAATAACCGAAATTCTCTATTCGTAATCGCACGAACTTCTTTGTCCACCATCACCTGACGGCTGTCCCGATCTACGGTGATATTACCATGCTCTGTGATGTTGGAAGCATAACCTTGTTTGCGTCTTAGCAAGGCACGACAGCGAGCTTCAAGCTCGCCAAAATCGAACGGCTTCGTTAAATAATCATCCGCACCTGCATCGAGCAGTCGAATCCGATCATCCACTTGGTCTCGTGCGGTTAAAATCAACACTGGCGTAGCATCTTCTCGCTGTCGTAAAGCTTGCAATATCTGTAAACCGGACACATTTGGTAGGTTTAAATCAAGAATGATGAGATCAACGGATTGATATCGCAAAAACTCGTTTGCTTGTTTACCATCTTGAATCAAGTCTGCACCATGGCCTATGCTAGATAAGCGATCACATATTGCTTGCCCTAGGACCTCAGTATCTTCTACCACTAAAATCCGCATACCTACTCCTTGCAGCCTAAAACGAAACAAGCCCGATTGATCCTCTCAATCGGACTTGTGGCCAACTAATGATTATTCAGTTTAGCAACCCTTAATCGGTCAGACCATCCTTCGAGCGCTTCATTTTCGTACGAAGAATCTTACCAAATACCATTGGTAGAATCAGTCCAGCAAGCGCAACGACCCACAGGCCAATACTCAAACCACTACTCCAAAGTACTGTCCAATCACCGTCAGATAGAACAAGCGCGTGGCGAAGGTTTTTCTCCATTTCAGGGCCAAGCAACATACCAAGAATGACTGGTACTAGTGGAATTTCCACTTTACGTAGTACGTAACCCATGATGCCGAAGCCAACCATGAAGTACAAATCGATCGCACTGCCCGTGATTGAAAAGATACCTACCGAAGCAATCAGTGTCACAATCGGCATTAGATACTTCGGCGGAATGCTAAGTAGCTTAACAAACACACCCACCATTGGGATGTTAAGCAGTAGCAGCACCAAGTTACCTACGAATAATGCAGCAATAACACCCCAAACTAGATCAGGACTTTGCTGGAACAACATAGGACCTGGGTTTACGTTTAGAGAGATCAGCATGGCAAGCAATACTGCTGTAGTACCACTACCTGGCACACCTAGGGTTAGCATTGGTACTAGCGCACCGGATGCAGCACCGTTGTTACCCGCTTCTGGCGCCGCAACACCGCGTGGGTCACCCTTACCAAATTCCCCTGTGTCAGATACTTTCTTCTCAAGCGTGTAACTAACAAAGCTCCCCAAGGAAGCACCCGCACCTGGCAATACACCTGAAACGAAACCTAACAGCGCACCACGTAACGAAGCAGGCAATACAAATAAAATGTCTTTAGCGGTTAATTTCAGCTTGTTGAGCGCCACTTGCTTAAGGCCGTCACCTGCATGTTGCTCTAGGAAGAAGAACAATTCGGAAATAGCAAACAAACCAACAATCGCAATAAGGAAGTCAATACCTTCAAACAGATGCAAACTGTCATAGGTGTATCGCTGAACACCAGACGAAATGTCTATACCAACGGTTGCGATCATTAGACCTAGCGCTGCAGCGATCAGTGTCTTAAATTGGTTTTTACCGGTAATACCACCCAGTGTTGCAAACGCTAACGCAAACAATGCGAAGTATTCTGCAGGGCCAAATTTCAAAGCAAATTTCGCTAGAATCGGCGCTAAAATAACCAGACCGATTGTGGCGATAAAACTACCGATAAACGATGCAATAGCGGAAGTCGCCAATGCCTCAGCAGCTTTACCTTTGACGGCCATCGGATAACCGTCTAGACACGTCATCATCGCCGGCTCATCACCCGGAATGTTTAGTAGAATCGACGAAATACGACCGCCGTACATCGCCCCTGCGTAAACAGAAGTTAAAAGAATTAAAGAAGAAGTAGGAGACAGCCCCAAGCTAAACGCTAATGGAATCAAAATCGCCACACCGTTCGCAGGACCTAATCCTGGTAGCGCACCAATCAAGGTACCTAAAATAGCACCGATCAATGCGAACATAATGCTTTCAGGTGACAACGCCACCGCAAAGCCTTGCATTAATAGTTCAATCGTACCCATAACTTACAGCCCCAAAATACCTGAAGGTAACGCCAACTCGAGCACACGCGTAAACAACACGTAAATCACAACTGATGTTATAGCACCGGTTAGCAAACTTTTTCCTGGGGTTGCCCCCATACGCCAACATAGGAACGCAACAGCAGGAGTTGCCGATAAAACAAAGCCTACATACTCAAGGCCAAAGGCGAATAACACTAATACCAAGCAGACAATACCTAACTCTATAAGCATTGAAACCGCTGGCCATTTTGCATCTTCGTCTGGCTTAACGATCATGTAGATAGAGCCAATCGCCAAAATAATAGACAGTAGAATCGGGAATGTTTCAGGCCCTACGGATTCCTGTCCACCAAAAGGTATAGGAAACTTCGTCGCTTCATAACCGTAGGTAACGGCTAAAATAAGCAATAGAACCCCAAACACACGGTCGGTAATACGCATGTATCTGCTCCAACAATAACAAGGAAAAAACTGAGGGGGAGCGGGTCCCCCTCAAATCGGGTCTAATTAGCGAATTAGACCGATATCTTTAGATAGGATTTGGATATCAAGAGTTTGGTTCTTCACGAATTGAGTGAACTCTTCACCTGATTTTTTGAATGGCATTAGACCGTTTTTGGTCATCACATCCTTCCATTCTTGAGTTTGGTACAACTCATCTACTGTGTTTACCCACCAGTCGTATGAGTCCTGGCTCGCTTCGCCTGGTACATAGAAACCACGCCAGTTTGGTGCAACAGAGCTAATACCCTGCTCCATAGCAGTTGGAATTTGATCGAATGGCGCTGGCAAACGTTCTTCAGATAGAACCGCTAGGACACGTAGGTCACCAGAGTCCATGAAGCCTTTAACTTCTGAGATATCACCTGTAAACGCATCAACGTGGCCGCCCACTACTTGAACAAGAGCTTCAGAACCACCGCTGAACGCCAGGTAACGAATTTTTGGAAGGTTTTCTACTTGCGCTTCTTTCGCAGTAATTAGGACTTTCAAATGATCCCAGCCACCCGATGCACTACCACCGGCAAATTTCACGGAACCTTGGTCATTTTTCAAGGCTTCCATCATTTGGCTTAAAGAAGTGTATTTTGAATCTTTACCTACAGCGATAACACCGTAGTCTGCACCCAGTGTGCCCACCCATTTAACTTGGTCAGCATTCATGCCTGGGAATTGGCCTTGAGCAAGGCGAGTTGTTGTAGCCGTACTTGCTGCAACAATTAGGGCTTCATCATCAGCACGTTTACTTACAGTGTGCGCAAAAGCTACACCACCACCAGCACCTGCCATGTTGACAGTTTGAACGTTACCTTTGATGTAGTCTAAGTCGGTCAATACCTTACCTACACTACGACATGTGAAGTCCCAACCACCACCAGGATTTGCTGGCGCAATACATTCCGCACTGCGTGATTGCTCGAAAGCTTGCGCTTGACCTGCGATCGCTAACGCCGCAGCACCTGAAACGAGAACAGACTTCATTGACATGGTCTTAAGCATGACTTTATCTCCTGCTTTTATTGTTTTTGTATTTAGATAAAAGATGTATCTATACATCCATGTTGTAGAACATACTCCGCTAACCTGTCACAACCCTGTCACTAGTAACGTTTTTGTGCAAAATGTGTAAAAAACACGCTTATCGATAATATTAATGTCATTCACACAACGAGAATTCAGGCTCTTTCGAAGCATAAATTGAGCTTAGACCAAAAATAAAAAAATCCCTGTTTTTTTGCTAAAACAGGGATTTCGATGACTTTAATGTCTAAAAAGTCAATTACGCTACATCTTGATGAATCAGTCTAGGTGTTTTCTGTAGATAAGCTTCCATTTCAGCCATACCGTTAGGCTGGTCTACTTTTACACCAAGGTCACGCATGGTGCTACCAAATGCATGAAGCGTTCTGAACAAGTTGTGTTCTCGGCACTGTTCACCCATTTGCCCAATTCGCACAATCGGCTGGCCAAAAGAGCCAGCAATCTCAACTCGATAAGTCGCTGAAATATGGTCACAGATTTGTTTTGCGGACAGCCCCTCTGGAATGCTAATTCCCACAACCGAGTTGAGTCGAGCAGGCGGCTCTATAAACAACTCAAGCCCCATACCTTGAATTCCGGATTGTAGCGCCTGAGAACAACGTAAATGACGCGCAAAACGCTGCTCAAGAGTCTCTTCACAAACTAGTTTCAGGGCTTCATGTAAGGCCATGATCCCAGACACTGGCGCTGTGTAGTGATAGCCATCGCGGTGCCAAAAGTTTTCCGCTAAACGGACATCAAAACACCAATGTGTCAGTGGCGTTGTGCGATTTTCAATAGCCCGCCAAGCATCATCTGAGAAAGCAACCAGTGATACCCCTGGGATAGACGACAGCCCCTTTTGCCCCCCTGTAATCACGCAGTCAACATTCCACTCATCCATTTTCAGTGGCATGGTACTTAGCGTACACACGGCATCCACTACGACTAAGCAACCATACTCTTTAGCAATCTTTGCTATGTCTTTTAATGTGTAGTTACACACGGTATTAGATGTCTCGCCCTGCACCATGCTGATCACTTTGGGACGAACTTGCTCGATCGCCTTACGCACACGGTCAGGGTCTGCAGCTTCATGTACTGGGATATGAAGTTCATGAACGTCCGCGCCAATGCGAGTTGCCATTTCAGCCATTCGATGACTAAAGAAGCCATTGTTCAAACACAAGATTTTTTCACCCGGTTGCAGCAAGTTCACTGCCGACATTTCCATCGCGGCGGAGGCAGGTCCCGCGACACCAAGCACCCACTTGGATTCCGTTTGAAACACGTAACGTGCCATGCTTTTAACTTGGTTAATCACTTTGGCCATAGTTGGGCCTAAATGATTAATCACAACTGAGTTGGCTTTGGCAACGCGCTCAGGAATAGGAACTGGGCCAGCTCCCATCATCAAAAGTGGCTCTTGAGGAAGAATATCGTCTAAGGATTGAAGTTGTGGACGGGGAATACCCGTTGAAGAGTCCATTATGACCTGCCTTTTAAAGTGTAAAATAAGAAAAATCCTTCTCGACCATCTCAGAAAGCAAATATCGAAATTTACCTTTTTTCAGAGTAAAACTCGGTATATTTAATATTTCCAAAATAATCATCTGAAATAATACTGCAAACAGCTCATGTTTAAGAGTATAGTTTTTGAAAAGAGTCGAATCACCCAAAACTAAGCAACTGACCCATACAAGTCACCAGTAATGGTTTTAAAAGGCAGCATTTTTTACTTCAAGACCAGATTCCTAGAGCTTGAGCAAGTCAGAAAACTCTTGTTCTACAAACTGGCATATTTGTTTCATATCATTGTGCAGACGCACAAACAGCGAACCATAATGGTGCAAAATCTATAACAACCACAACGCCAATCTTGAAGACTATTCACCGCACATCAGCAACCGATCTGGTTAATAAATGCTCACTTTGATAGGGCTTACAGCAATGACCTCATTCTTTTCTAAACCCTTTGAATTCAAGAGCTTTCGCTGTCACAAATCTGTGTTGAACAAACGCTAAATTAACACACACATTATTTTAATTTCGTGCTCTGGCAAGCATATTGCTTTCACTACTATGCCAATCGGTACAGTGAATGTCCCAAAACAGGTCAGAGGTACATTGACTGGTTTTTGCAAAGGAGGAAAGGTGAAGAACGCTATTAAAGCGACCTCACCGAATGTATGACGACTACTTTATTAGTCTTTACAGATTTAGATGGCACGTTACTAGATCATTACGACTATAACTTTTCTGCGGCCAATGACGCGCTTAGCAGTTTAAGAACACTAGGAATTCCTTGTGTTTTAAACACTAGCAAGACTTATGCTGAACTTTTAGAGCTTCGTCATGCACTGCGCCACAAGGATCCGTTTATCGTTGAGAACGGGGCGGCTATTTATCTGCCCATAAACAGCCGTTTCGATCCCAACCCTGAATGGGCACAATGTGGTGATTTTTGGGTGAAAGCATTTGGTCCCAATCGTCAAGAGCTTATTAAGGTTGCTCAATCCATGAAATCCCAGTTTGACTTTATTGGTTATCACGACCTTACGAAAGAGCAACTAATGGAGCACACTGGGCTCGACTTCAATACAGCAGCGCTCTCTATGCAAAGAGAGTTCACTGAACCTCTAATTTGGAATGATTCAAATAATGCTTTGGCTGAGTTTCGCAGTCTCATGGAAAAGGAAGGCATCAAAGTCCAAAAAGGCGGACGTTTTGTTCATCTTATGGGGCAAGACTGCGATAAAGCAATCGCCATGCAATGGCTTATAGAATGCTATCAATCTTGTACCTCTGATACGGTCAAAAGTATTGCTTTAGGTGATGGGGAGAACGACGTTGAAATGATAAGCAAGGCCAATATTCCTGTGGTAGTGCGTTCGCCAGTCCACGCGCCACCAGAAATCCCTAATCGAAATGACGTATGGATAACCGATTCATATGGGCCAAAAGGCTGGAGCGAAGCGATTAACCAAGCGCTAAAAAACGAAGGGTTTATTTAATTTTTTTCGGCTGGTGAACTGGCCCGCCGAACAAGCATGAACAATGCTAAAGGAGACAAACAATGGGTGACTTTTACCAAAACGGCATATTAACTACATTGCATAATTTGTCACAGCGACCGCTGGAAGAAATGGAAAGTGAGCTGTGTGAATTCGCAAAAAAACGCCCAATGGCCTTAATCTTACCTTGCTTGTATTCCGAGCTTGAAACGGAGGCGATGCCAAATATCATTCGCCACCTGAAGCAAGTTCCTTATCCGATTGAGATCATCATCGGCCTTGATCGTGCAACGGAAGAACAATACAAACACGCTTTGGAATTCTTTTCTGAGCTACCGCAGAAACATAAAGTACTTTGGAATGACGGCCCGCGCTTACGCGCCATTGATGAAATTCTTAAAGGTGAAAAGTTATCACCGAATGATCCCGGCAAAGGTCGTAATGTTTGGTTCTGTATGGGCTATGCACTCACATCATCCGATGCAGACGCTGTTGCCATGCATGACTGTGATATCGTCACTTATGACCGTAGTTTACTTGCTCGCTTGATCTACCCTGTCGCTAACCCTAACTTCAACTACGAATTCTGTAAGGGCTTTTATGCCCGCACGGCGAATGGAAAAATGAATGGTCGTGTAAGCCGACTGCTGGTAACGCCATTACTCTACTCGCTCAAGAAAGTTTTAGGTCATTTAGATTATCTAGATTACCTAGACAGCTACCGCTACTCACTAGCGGGGGAGTTTTCATTCCGCCGCGATGTGATGACAGATTTACGAATTCCGAGCGATTGGGGCTTAGAGATTGGTGTGCTATCAGAAATGTATCGCAACTACTCTACCAACCGTTTATGTCAGGTGGACATTGCCGATGCGTACGATCACAAGCACCAGGACTTATCTGCGGATAACGATGATGGTGGCTTATCTAAAATGTCGATCGATATTACCAAAGCGATCTTCCGTAAGCTGGCCACCAACGGCATCGTCTTTAACCAAGAAACCTTCCGCACCATCAAAGCCACCTATTATCGAGTAGCATTAGATTTCATCGAAACCTACCGTAATGACGCGGAGATCAATGGTTTAAAACTGGATGTTCACTCTGAAGAACGAGCTGTAGAGCTATTTGCCAGCAATATTATGAAAGCTGGCAACATGTATTTAGAAAACCCTATGGAAGCTCCATTTATTCCAAGCTGGAACCGTGTGGCTAGCGCCTTCCCAGGTGTAATGCAACAACTTGAAGAAGCAGTGGCACAAGACATGCTGGAGTATGGGCCAAAATAGCCCTTACTCCAAAGCACTGCTTAATATTCAATTTCATGCACAATGATTTATAAGGTAGTTATTTATGGATGCAGCGCCCCTCTCACATTTAGAACAGCGATTAATTGGCCACTTACAAGTTCTGTATCCTCATCTTGATGCAGGGGAAATGGCAAGAAATTGTTTAGCCACATTTGGTTTAGATCCAAAGACAGAATCTCCGCAACCCCATAGAAACATCTGGGATCAGTCGGATATCATGTTGATCACCTATGCCGACACCCTACGTCGTGAGAATGAGCCACCCATTAATACGCTGCATCATTTTGTCAAAACAGAGCTGGCTCAATGTATCTCTACTGTTCACCTGTTGCCATTTTTTCCATACAGCTCGGATGATGGCTTCAGTGTGATGGACTACACCTCCGTTAACCCATCCGCTGGTAAGTGGCGTGATATCTCAGCTTTAGCACAAGATTTCAAAGTGATGGGGGATCTGGTGATCAACCACTGTTCCAGCCGAAGCATGTGGTTTGAGAACTTTAAAGCGGGAGTTGAACCAGGTGCTAGCTACTTTTACGAGGCCGATCCTAACGCTGACTTGAGCAATGTTGTACGCCCAAGAACATCCCCTTTGTTACGTGAAGTCCAAACCAAGAATGGCACTAAGTATGTTTGGTGTACTTTTAGTCATGATCAAGTTGACCTGAACTTCGAAAATCCCAAGGTGTTGATGGAGTTCTTGCGCATCATCCGTCTCTACTTAGAAAAAGGCATTCGCTGGTTTAGGTTGGATGCGGTCGCTTTTCTTTGGAAGAGCCCTGGTACACCAAGCATCAACCTACCCAATACCCATGAAATGATTCGCTTACTGCGTTTGATGATCGAGCATTATGCGCCTGACGCGGTCATTATTACCGAAACCAATATCCCTAACCGAGAAAACTTAACCTACTTTGGTAACGCCAACGAAGCACACCTAATATACAATTTCTCGCTGCCACCACTTTTAATTAACACGCTGGTCTCGGGAGACTGCGATCACTTGAAAAATTGGCTAATGAGAATGCCGCCAGCCCAACAAGGTACGACTTACCTAAACTTTGTCGCGTCTCATGATGGTGTCGGTTTACGACCAACAGAAGGCTTACTAAGTGAATGGGAGCTGGACAACCTCATCAGCACAATGAAACGCTTTGGCGGAAAGATTAGCTCGAGAACAACACTAACAGGCGAAGCGAAACCTTACGAAATCAACATTAGTTTGTGGGATGCCTTAAGCGGTTCCGTTAGCAAAGGTCCAGACCAATGGCAGTTTGCCCGCTTCATGTGTGCTGCGGCAGTACAGTTAGCTTTGGAAGGCTTACCAGCTTTTTATATTCATTCTTTGTTTGGCACTGAAAACGATTGCGCACGTGTCGACAATACTGGGCAATTTCGCTCAATCAACCGCCATATCTGGGACATGGATGATTTAGAGCACAAGCTCAACACTCCTACTCATCACCAAAAAGTATTTCAGGCGTTGAGAAACCTCATCCAAATCAGACGTGCGCAGCCGGCCTTTCACCCTAATGCAACTCAGTATATCCTACATACCGGTAACAAATTGTTTGCATTTTGGCGCCAGAGCTTGGATCGTCGCCAAAGCTTGTTTGCGATCTATAATATCACCGATGAGCCACAAAGCTTTAACTTAGCTGAGCTTAACTTAATCGCTACGGACGATTGGACGGATTTAGTGACTGATCAGAAATACGAGGATAGACTTGCTCAAGTCACCTTGATGCCTTACCAGTTCTTATGGTTAGCCAACAAGAAAAGTAAGACTAAACAATAAATTAGCCTTACTACGATCAATTACTTAGCCGCGCTAAGCGCGGCTTATATATCGTCAATGTCTTCAGCAATAAACCCACCACTTTGATGCGACCACAGCTTGGCATAAATCCCGCCTTGCTTAATCAATTCAGTATGAGAGCCTTGCTCAACAATCGCCCCTTTATCCAACACAATCAAACGATCCATCGCGGCAATAGTAGAAAGTCGATGGGCGATTGCGATCACCGTTTTACCTTCCATCAAACGATACAAACTGTGTTGAATGGCTGCCTCAACTTCGGAGTCCAGTGCAGAAGTGGCTTCATCCAGCACCAATATCGGCGCGTTTTTAAGTAGAACTCGTGCAATGGCGATACGCTGTCTTTGACCACCTGAAAGCTTAATGCCACGTTCGCCAACCATGGCATCGTATCCGGTGTTGCCGTAAGGATCTGTCAGACTAAGAATAAATTCATGCGCTTCAGCACGTTTCGCCGCAGAAATCATTTCTTCTTCTGTGGCCTCAGGGCGACCGTACATCAAGTTATCGCGTACGGTGCGATGAAGCAGTGACGTATCTTGAGTCACCATGCCGATGCCCGCTCTCAACGATTCTTGTTGAACATCACTGATCACTTGACCATCTATTTTAATGGCTCCTTGTTCAACATCGTGAAAACGCATAAGCAAATTAACGATAGTCGATTTACCAGCACCTGAGCGCCCTACTAAGCCCACCTTTTCACCTGGCTTAATATGAAGATCTAACGCATCAATAACTGAAATATCTTCCTTGCCATAATGAAACGCGACTTGATCGAAATGGATGTCTCCATTCGAAATCGACAAAGGCTTAGCATCGTCTTTGTCCTGAATTGTGAGCGGTTTTGAAAGCGTTCCCATACCATCTGCAACCATGCCGATGTTTTCAAACAACGCGCTAACTTCCCACATGATCCACTGTGACATGCCGTTCAGCCGCAAAGCTAAACTCACTGCAATGGCGATGGCTCCAACACTGATGGCACTGCCTAACCAGAGGCCAATGGCCACTGCGGCAATCACAAATGCCAAAAGATAGTTTAAGCTCTGAACACAAACATTTAGCCCCGTTACCATGCGCATCTGCTTATGAACCGTTGCGAGAAACCCATTCATGGACTCCTTTGCATAAGACAGCTCACGTTGATTATGGGCGAATAGCTTGACGGTCGATATGTTTGTGTAGCTGTCCACTATTCGCCCCGTCATGGTGGATCTAGCGTCGGCTTGCT
The DNA here is from genome assembly GCF_016461785.1 of Marinomonas ostreistagni. GTDB lineage: Bacteria > Pseudomonadota > Gammaproteobacteria > Pseudomonadales > Marinomonadaceae > Marinomonas > Marinomonas ostreistagni_A. Next base: position 24,580 of record NZ_JAEMUH010000006.1, read on the forward strand.
CTTCTGATATACGGCGCAAGCGAGGCACAAAATACAACTGAATAGCGATATAACCTGCCAACCAGCCCAACATTGGCAGCACCAAGCGATAATCAGCTTGGGCAATCAAAACCAGCATGGAAATGAAATACACCAAGATGTACATCAGCACATCAAGCAACTTCATCACTGTTTCTCGAACAGCTAACGATGTTTGCATGACCTTTGTCGCAACACGTCCAGCAAAGTCGTCTTGAAAAAATGACACACTTTGGCGCAATACAAAACGGTGAGCCATCCAACGTATGCGCATTGGGTAATTCCCAAGCAAAGTTTGATGCACAATGGCTGAGTGCAAAAAGGTTACCAAAGGCATTGCCACCAACACCATGATTGACATTGCAATCAAACGACCAGATTCCTCGCTCAAAAACGTTTCAGGGTTTTTAGTCACTAGCCAATCAACCAATTGCCCCATAAAACTAAACAAAGTCACTTCTAATATGGCGGCAATAGCCGTCAACACAGACATGAGCAATAAGGGAATTTCAGCCCCTTTGGAGTAGTAAAGACAAAACGCAAACAATGTCTTTGGTGCTTGTTTGGGGTCTACTTCAGGGTATGCGTTTAGCCACCTTTCAAAAAATTTCAACATAGGTTCTACTACAATCATTAAAGATCAAAAAAATGATACCAAGTGAATCATAGAAATGCGCGCAGCACTATCGTCAACTTTGACTGGTCGTTTAATTAAGAAGTCTTTCCTCAATTGAAGGTTTTCGTATTAATAAGACACCCTTATAATTGATTTAATCAACTAATTAATATTTACACCTTTTAGATGGAGATCTATGCAACTTACACTTCCTATTATTCTTGTCCTCGGACTCTTGTCAGGCATCACTCCTCTCGCCATCGACGCCTACCTACCCAGCTTTCCCAGTATGGCAAACGACTTAAATCAAGATATCAGTCACATTCAGCTTACTCTTAGCGTTTACTTGTTAGTATTTGCGATCTTCCAAATGATCTATGGACCAATATCAGACGCGGTTGGGCGCCGAAAAGTAGTGGTTAGCGGACTGATCATTTTTAGCCTTGGTAGCCTTGCCTGCTCGACTGCTAGTACCTATGAATGGCTTCTTATCGGACGTGTCATTCAAGCCATGGGAGGCGCGGCCGTTGCGGTAACCATTCCTGCTCTTGTTAAGGACAACCTCAGTACCAATCAATTTGCCAAAGCAATGTCGATGGTAATGTTGGTGATGGCTCTAGCACCACTGGTTGCACCAATAGTGGGGGGAGCTATTTTGGTTGTATTCAATTGGAATGCGATCTTTATTTTTTTAATGCTACTTGCCATTTTGGCCATTGCTCTATTCTTAAAAACTATTCCTGAAACATTATCATCAGAACAACGAACACCACTGTCGTTTACAACAGCAATGAGCAATTACTATAAATTAACTCGCCACCCCATCATTATGGGGTACATTATGGCAGGCTCCTTACATTTTGCTGGATTAATGTGTTTCGTTACTGGTGCATCCTTTGTTTACATAAAGGTCTATGGCGTAGACGAAGGTCTTTTTGGTTTCTTGTTTGGCTTAAACGTCATCACGATGATGTTGGCGACGACTATCAACGGCCGATTTGTTGAGCGTCTTGGGATCGACACTCTAATACGCCACGCTATGACCATTTTGATGCTGGATGTCATTTTACTGATTTGTATGAGCTTTATGGAGCAACCTCCTCTACCTGCGTTAATCCTAGGTATGATGTTTTTCACTGGTCCAATTGGTATTTTAGGGAGTGGTTTCATGGGGGGAGCAATGCGTCGAGCAGGATCATTGAATGGTAGTGTTGCCGCCCTTGCTGGCACAATTCGCTTTTCGCTTGGTGCATTAAGCGGTGTAGTTTTAAGTGTACTTCACAATGGTACTTTTGTACCAATGTTAGGTATCATGGCTTTTTGCGGACTGACAACATACATTATTTATCGCATCGTTCGCCATTTTGAACAGCTTTCCCCTATCAGCGAAAAACACTAAGTAAGAGTATTAGCATGTTAACAACGACTACTTTATTGGAAAAACTTTCTTCTGCACCAGAAACGGTCTCGTTTCAAGACACGATTAGTGTCATTGACAATGAGTATGAATTTACACCAACAGCATTCAAAAATGGTGTCCAGATTAACCAAGCCAACGAAAATAACGGCTCTTGCAAAATCTTTTACTTCGCGCAAACCCATCAAATTGACCAAGACCGTGTTCTCAACTTATTTGGTGATTTTTATCGTAAAGATGTATTAGAAAATCCAGAAGGGACGGATCACCAGAACATTCGTCAGTTCATCATTAATGGCTGGTCCGGCATCTCATTTGAGGGGCAAGCCTTAAAAGCAAACTAGTATATAAGGGCGAGTGATCGCCCTTTTTTAATCCATGCGGTGAACTTTTAACGTAGCTGATATTCTAAGTTTGTTGAATAATCGAAGGTGTAAGTTGTTATGGATTTAGTGGTTTTTGATTTAGATGGCACGCTTTTAAATAAACAGCAACGTTTGTCTGCCACCACCATCGACACACTTGAAAAGATGAAGCAAGCTGGCATCGCTTACACTCTAGCGACTGGGAGAACTCATCTGGCAGCGCAGCCTTGTCTCGAAGGCCATAACTTCCCACTCTGGCAAATCTATAAAAATGGTGTTGAATGGTGGCATCCTGAGCTACAGGTCTATCGTCACAATGGCTTGTTGGACCATGAAACCATTCGTGCCACCTTGAATGATTTTGCAGAGCAAGGTGTTACACCCTTTGTATTTTGCCTAGATGCACAAGGTCAACAACAAGTGTTTCATCCGGATACATTGGACAAGTACGGCGAAATGGTACTTGAAGAGTTGTCTGGGCATAATAACTTAACCAAACACAGCCTGTCAGGGCTCACGCCTGATACCCGCATTATTAACATTAGCGCTCTAGGACACCCATCACCATTACAGCAACTCGTAGAACGCTGTTCTAATTACGATGAATTGGTCGCCTACTGTGGTGGTGGCATTTATCACCCCGAAACACATTGGATCGACATACACCACAACAGCACCTGTAAAGGCTCTGCAATCATGCAGCTGATGGAAGAGCTCAGTGCAACGAATCTTATTGTCTTCGGTGATGGCGACAACGATTTGACCATGTTTGACATGGCAAACGAAGCCTACGCGACGGACAATGCACCAGATTATATTAAGCAAAAAGCAACGGCTACGGTCGGACATCATGATGCCGATGGGGTCGCTTTATTCCTTAGGGAGCGGTTTAATTTATCCTAATAGGATACGAATCTTCGTGACATTGTTACGAATTTGCAACAAAACTCTCTTTACGAAGAGAGATTATTAGCCCATATTAGAGTCATAACGAAAACAAGTGGAGAAAGATTATGTTTGAATTTGCCTTATTTGTCGCTGCCGTTGCTGGTGCGTTCTGGATGGCACATTCCCTAATCAGTACTGTATCTACACCTTCGATGAAAGCTCAACCAATTAAAATTGAGCAAGAGAAGCAACTAAAACAGCGCCCTCGCGATCGATTTCCTCGCTAGCTAGTTCTTAGTCGCCATCTTGATACCTAGATGGCGATGCACCTGCTAAACGATGTCATACTCTTTTAGTTTATTTGCAATAGAGCTGTGACTTACGTTTAGAAATTTGGCCAATTTTCGTGTACTCGGGTATTGCGGATACAACTTTCTCAATACCTGAGCTTCATAGGCTTTGACGGTTTTATCAAGCGAGCCATCAATCAAAGCAATTGGCATAGTTTCACCCACCTTTAATGGCAAATCGCTGGTTTCAATTTGCACTCCACTGGCAATATGCCTTGCTTGGTAAAGACACGACTCCAGTTCTTTTAAGTTACCAGGCCAATGATGCATCTTCAGTGATGCCATGGCGTCTTCTGATAACGACATTGGCGTCTCCCCCGAGCGTTCACCGGCATCCGCTAAGATTTCGCGTGACAACCCCGCCAAATCTTCCTTGCGCTCGCGTAAAGGCGGCACATGCAATTGATAGCTGCTTAGCATGAAATACAGCTCATCACGAAGATGGTCCTGCTCTCTTAAACTCTCATCACTTAGTCTCGATAACCCAATCACTCGACAAGGCGCTTGTGTTTGATACAAACGACTTGGCTGCTCTTTTAACCAATCAATTAACAGACCTTGGCAGGAGTCTGACATGCGCTCAACATCGTCAATGGCCAACCAACCACCTTGCTCCAAATATTCCATCAATATTTCAGGAACTAATGCGCCACCTCCAACGTATCGAATCGCTGACTCAAATTCTAAATTTTGCTTTTGCCACGCATGGAAAATAGCATCCAGTAAACGTTTTTTGCCAACGGCAAACTCCCCTGTCATCAACATCGGACTGTCTATAGAGACATAGGCATGAGCAAAGGTTAGGCAACGTTTCATGGCCACACTTCGACATACGCCTGTTTCCAGAAATCCTTGTAAGGCATGCTCAGCATCTGGGGCTTTACGCAAACTAGAGGCCTGCCTTCCCAACCTTTGCGCAGAACGAATATAAATAACGCCACCCGCACAAACATTTATAGCGTTTTCATTTGTCACAAAGTAAGGCTGCATTTCTAACAACATAAGCTGACCATTTAAACGAACCCGTTTCGTCACCCCATGCTGAAAAGTTTGCCAATCCAATCGTTCAAAATTAATACTGGGGATAAATTGACTCAGTGGCTGTCCAAACATCTGAGTCAGAGTACTCGACACATCTTCTGCAGCCTGTTGCGTTGCCATGGTAATGATGCCCTTTAAATCCACAGCAACGACGCCATCCGGCAGAGCTTCCAGCAAAGTATGTAACACGTGTTGCTCGCGCTCTGAGGGCGTGTATTGCACGGTTTTTACATCTGCGACACCACGCAAACGACGGATGTCTGCTAACAATTGAGTCAATTGCTTAAATTCAATATCATCAAAACCTACGTACAAGCAGCCAATACGACTGTTGACTTCCACTCGGCGCATGTCGATATGATAAGGCACCAGCAGATCGAGTATTTCCATTGCCATCCCAACTCGATCTTCACACCTAACTTCTAAACGCATATTTGCCTCAGTTTCGTTTCACATGACGATCTTATTTTAGTTGATCGATGCATACGACATTGGTCATAGTGCAGCCTATGACAAGTTCTATTCATTAGAAAAATACAGTATCATGCGTGACCATTACTAGTCGAAATGGTCTCCCTATGCAGCTCGATAAAATCGACCTCAATTTACTGCGTTACTTAGATTCTTTACTTCGTGAGCAAAATGTTACTCATGCTGCCAACCAACTTGGTATCACACAGCCTGCAATGAGTAATGGCTTACGCCGACTTAGGGACTTATTTCACGACCCACTTTTAGTTCGCACAAGTGATGGCATGATGCCAACTGCTCTAGCGATTCAACTGCAACCTCGGGTACGTAGTATTTTACAGTCTGTCGATGAAGTATTGCATCTGGGACACAACTTTGATGCAGAGTCCAGTGCCCGTGTATTCCGTATTATGGCCAGCGATTATGCCGAGGCGACACTTATTCCACCGTTAATGCAAAAACTGCAGCGCGAAGCACCTAATGTCATTATGGATGTCATGAACCCAAGTGACGTTAGCTTTCATGACGTAGAGAAAGGCAAGGTTGACTTGGTTATTAACCGTTTCGATACACTACCGCAGTCTTTCCACCAGAAATCTGTATGGGTAGACCGATTCTCATGCTTAGTACCAAATGATGATCGTTTTGACGAAGTCATGAGTCTAGAGGACTACCTAGAGGCGCAACATGTTTGGGTAAGCAAAACAGGTTTTGGGGTTGGCGTTGGTATTCAGCCTGAAGAAGTCCAAAAACTTGGCTGGGTTGATTCTACACTGGCAGAACTCGGTCACAAACGAAACATTCGACTTTTCACTCGCAGTTATAATGTTGCTATGCGCTCAACAGAACAACTTGGCCTTGTGGCTACATTACCATCTTTAGCGACACGTTTAATGGTTGATAGCTCAAGCGTTAAAGTAGTCGAGCCACCATTCGAGATCCCACCTATTGAGTTAAAAATGCTATGGAGCCCTTTGCTACAGCATGACCCAGGCCATATTTGGCTGCGCTCAACCATTGCTGGCTGTGCTAAAACGATTGCCGAAAACGCAGATCTATAACTAAAAAAGGCGCTATCACCAGCGCCTTTTAACTTTTTTACGGGACTGTATTTAATCGAAGATAGGCTTCTTCTTCATCCGCGACGGTTACATTTAAATCTGTGATATGGCCATTTTTAATAGAGTAACACCAGCCATGGATTGTTAACGCCTGCCCTCGCTTCCATGCATTACGCACTATGCTCGTTTGACAAACGTTTGCCACCTGCTCTATTACATTGAGCTCGCACATACGATCAAACTTGTCACAGTCATCGTGAATGTCGTCAACCTCAGCTTTATGAATTCGATAAACATCTTTGATATGTCGCAACCAATTATCTATTAAGCCATATTCCTGTGTTTCCATCGCCGCCTTGATACCACCGCAGCCATAATGCCCAACCACCATAATATGCTTTACTTGCAGCACATCCACCGCATATTGAATAACAGATAAACAATTTAAATCCGTGTGCACGACAACATTGGCAATGTTTCTATGAACAAACACCTCCCCTGGCAATAAATCGACTATTTGATTTGCTGGAACACGACTGTCTGCACAGCCGATCCATAGGTAATCAGGTTTTTGTTGCTCAGATAATTTATCAAAAAATTCTGGATCTTCAGCATTGACCTTTGCAGCCCAATCGCGATTTTTATCAAACAACGCCTCTAATTTATTCGGCATAAGTCTTTCCTTGCTTTTGATACCAACGCAACTTTACGTCTGCGGTCAAATCGATTTGCTGTAATGCCTGTGCGGCTCTTCGGCCTTCATAAGGCGCTTTATGGATATGCGGTGTCATACTGAGAAGCTGACCAATATCTTCTGGTGTTGAAAGAGAAAACTTAAATTGATGGTTCTTCTCTAACACCAATTCGAATCCTTCTATCCCTTCCAAAAACGTCGCACGATATGGCTTGATCTCAGGGTACAGTATCTTTCGAAGCTCAATTAAGTGATCTGCCCCCGATTCAATCAACAACAAATAACCCGCATCATTTAACACTCGATGAAACTCTTCAATGACAGGGAAACCGAATGCACAGATAAGCCAATCAAAGCGCCCTGAGGCCACCGGTACATGCGCATTACTGCCGACAATCCAGTCAATGCTTTTGCTGCGTTTACTGGCGTCTGTGATCGCCCATTTGGAAATATCCAAACCGACGGCCGATACCTCACGAGCCGCTGAAAGGTGTTCAGTAAGCTGTCGTAGATAATGACCTTCACCACAGCCAGCATCCAAAACATCTAATCTGTTCGCAGACGCGAGTGAATCAGGTAAGGAAGCAATAATCGCTTCAATAACAGGATCATAGTAACCGTTAGACAAAAAAGCTCTACGGGAAGCGACCATCTCTTTGCTATCACCGGGATCTTTAGAGTGCTTTTTTTGCACAGGCAGCAGGTTAATGTAACCCGTTTTTGCGATATCAAAGGAATGCCCATGCGCACAAACCAAAGTACGCTCTTGACGCTGCAAAACAGACTGATCAAGAGGGCAGCATAAATTTTCTAGATTAGACACTCAGGCTCCGAAATGAAGACGAAAGAACAATTACAGAATGGGCTGAATGTTAACAAAAAGCGAGTCACAAGCGTTAACTTAGAAACCAAGTAAATAGCAAATTACGCAGACTTTTCTAGCCTTCTATTGGGGGGACTATTTGCGTAAATGTTTCTAAGTACTTTTCAAAATCATCACAACACATAGGTTTTGCAAATAAATACCCTTGCACTTCTTGGCATTCGTAGTCGGTCAGTAAATTCATTTGCTGACGACTTTCAACGCCCTCAGCAATCACTTTAAGATTCAAGCTCTGTGCCATGGCAATGGTTGCTTTCACAATCGCATCATCATCCCCGTCAATTCCTAAATCTTGTATAAATGAGCGATCAATTTTAAGCGCTTGAATCGGAAATTTTTTAAGGTAAGCAAGAGATGAGTAGCCTGTTCCAAAATCGTCAATAGATAAAGTAATGCCCATTTCTCGAAAGTCGTGCAGTTTTTTAATGGTGCCGTGAGCGTCCGACATCAACATACTTTCAGTCAGTTCAAGCTCTAATAAGTTTGGATCAATTCCCGTCTCCAGCAATATTTGCTGCACTACCTCTACTAAGTCTGGCTGCAGGAACTGACGTCCTGATAGGTTCACCGATAGGTTTATTGGTGGTAAGCCTTGGTCCTGCCAAGTTTTTAGTTGCTCACAAGCCTTACGGATTACCCACTCACCAAGCGGAAGAATTAAACCACTCTCTTCAGCGACAGGGATAAATTGATCAGGAGGTATCATGCCCTTTTCAGGGTGATGCCATCTAATTAAAGCCTCTGCCCCCACTGTCACTTCGTCTGAAGAACGTATTTTGGGCTGGTAATACAATTCAAACTGGCCTTCTTCAATGGCTTTTCTAAGACCACCACCAAGAGTTAAATAGGCACTAAAGCCTTCGCTCATCTGCTCCTGATAAACACGATAGCCATTGTGAGCATTCGCTTTGGATCGATACATCGCAGCATCAGCATTCTTAAGAAGTGTATCAATATCACCACCATGATCAGGGTAGCATGCAATACCAATACTCGTAGTGATAAGCATCTCCATATCAGAAACAGGGTAAGGTTCAGCACCCGTTGCATTGATCAGTACGGCGATTTCTTCAAGTTCATTTAAGTGTTTGACATGCTCTAACACTACTACAAACTCATCTCCACCGAGTCGATACAAGCACGAACGAGAGGGGATGGTTGTCTTTATACGGTTGGCAACTTCCTGCAGCAGTTGATCTCCGACTCGATGCCCGAAAGTATCATTAACCACTTTGAAACCATCTAAATCTAGGTACATCACCCCAAATTGCCGCTCTCTCTTCTCGGCTGTCGCTTTCGCCTTTTCCAATTGTTGGTAGAGTAGATTTCTATTTGGAAGGTGGGTCAAACTGTCGTAGTTCTGCAACCTATAGAGCTTTACTTCATAATCGCGAAGTTCCTGTATATCCTGAGCGAACATATCAATATTTCCATTCGCAGGATTAATATGTGCTTCTAATTCAAACCATCGAATACCAGAAGCGGTAGAGAGGCGAATCTCTTGATGCACAGCCCCATCACGCTTCACTCTCTCTATAAAATGATTTGCAGCACTGTAGACGGCAAATAACTCTCGAATATTACCTATATTAGGGAATAATGTATGAGCACGCTGACTGACAAATTGTTTGTCACCTGACTTTGAGAATGAAAGAAGAATCAGTGAATTTAATCGTTCAGAAATAGAGTTTTTACCGTAGGTGTACGGCATGGCTTGAGAAACACTCGGCGGGCATGGAAACGCCTCAACAGAAAATCCAAGTGCCTCTTCGCTTCCTAACGAAATAACCGTTGCCGTACAGCGATACAGACTATTGCTAACATCACGAATAAGCCAGTGAAAGCACAAAAGCGAACTTGACTGCGACTGCGCTAAAAAATGCGACAAGTCACTTTTCAAGTCACGATTAATATACGTTAGACCATCGTGACTAACTCCAAGAGCATCTGCAAAGCGCTCCTTTGCAACAGAGTTACTCCATGACACAGTTCCTTGTGCGATATCTATTACCCAAGCCGCTCGTTTCGAGCTTGGCACTAAGAACTCAACAATGTCATTCATCTAATACATCAAAAAAGCGAAAAAAGTGGCGGATAAGTTTGAAGATGATTCAATTTTATATCATCTACCAATCATCTGGGCACACAAATAGCCAAAATAATTCGGAACTGTCTAATTTTATACTACTCACGCACGAAAACAAAACAGGTCTCTCATCACCACGAAAGCGAAGCGATAACTCAAGCATAAGATCATTATTTATCTGTTTTTTAACTGAAATATCTGAATTTGCAGTAATCCAATAAGGTTTATTAGCTTCACACAACTGACTTAAGAAAGGTTGAGCTAAATAAAGATCAGACAACCTAATCCATCCGCCATGCCAATCAGAATGAGCAAAAAAGTTGCACGTTTTGTTTTTCAAAGGGTAGAAGTGACGACCATATATCATCAGGTTTTTCTGGGTATCTGAACATTTAGAAACAGAAGTTAACCATTCCTTACCCTCATTAATGGTTAAAATTTTAAGCTGATGATTACGTGCATGACTCTCTTTTTTATGCAGATTGTCATTTTTATTGGGGCCTATCCAGATTCCACCCATCAAATCAGATCGATACAAGTAGAACTTCAAAGCTATTTCAAATTGATACACCTTACCTTGCAGCTCTGCTAAGAGGTCAACCTCACCATATGTCTTACCATCGACATGAATTTGCTGATGTTCCGCAATGACCCTTAGCGTTGAAAAGTGTTGTATTACAAAGGAAAACAACTGCTCAAAATATGTGCCGAGAAAATGTGATTTAGCAGACGCCATATGCTCCATAAGCTCATGTGGATTCGCTTTAAGCTCTTGTAACTTTTGCGGCCACGTTGGTAACAAAAACTTCGCCAACGGAATATCGATTACAAAACTCTCTCGCTCACAAAGCAACCACTCTAAGTCAGCAAATAGCTGCTTAACAGAATGACTCATTGGGTGGCAACCAATCGACTTAGAAAACGGTCAATTGCATCGGTAATTAAAATTAAATCTTTTACTTTTGCTGGTTCTAGACCACGAAATGCTTCTTCCACCATTGGTGAAATATGACAACGGTTTGGCAGAGGCTCTTGATGTTCGATCATTATTTTAAAACGCTCTATTAATACATAACGCAACCACTGCTCAAAAGTCATTGTATCAATACAGAAAGGTTGTTCTGATGCTAAGGCTTCTATCGATGGTTCGTCTATTTCCCAGACATGAGCGGACTGCATCGCCATCTGCAGTTCTAAAATTAAATCCGCCAGTTCTGAATAGTGTTGGATCGAATGAGACAACTGATTTCTCTCCTAAAAAACGGTATGATGAGGCCATTTAAGTTATTTGGAACGGCCACACTCGCCATGCAAAACATTGAATCTCTTAGCGACCTTTTCGATGCCGTAGGATGCAAAGCCACATTCTACGACGTTGGGCGCTATATTACTAAAATCACACCGCAACAAGTTGTACAGTTTGATAAGAAACAACAGATCTATCCTTACAGTTTTCGTAAACAAGCGTGGCTCGCTTGTGTTCTTAAACAAAGCTCTGACAGCATTTCGACAAACCAAGTTATTTGGTTTTTACGCTTGCCTCTAGATGAATCCGGCTGCCTCAACCTCGGCACCCGCGATCACTTCATCAAAACCATTGTTGACAAGATCATGCACAAGGGCGCGGAGCAAGGTGTTCAAGAAGCTCTGGAAGATAACCCGTATGCTTTTCAGCCAGATCAAGATCGCCTTGCAAGCTTTCATGCCATACTGGCAAGAGATCTAAAACAACCCGCATCAGAATACCTAGATGCCGTTCTCACGTACTTACGTAACGCAAACGCCTCCTTGAGCGATGAGTGGCAGGATCTAGGGGTTCAAGGTTTAGCAGATTTGGCAGCCCGAAATGAAAAAGCAGCATACGAGAAAGAAGTCATTAGAGCGCTATGCACAGCACCTGACGATGTACGTTTTCCTCTATGTCACGCACTAGAGCATCACCTACCAAGCAATGCGTTAGTAAAAGCCGTAAGCAACGAAATGACTGACTCTGTTACGACACCAGCCGGTGCCTCTCACCTCATTAGAGCCATTGCGCGAGGGGATTTTCCTAACGATCTCTTTATCCCACTGTTTACGATGCTCGGGGATATTACTGATTGCAGCGATGAGCAACTAGAGTTGATTGCCGCCTTGGTTTCTAAATGTCCTCATTGGCTAACGGCTCAGGGTCAATTGCTACGTATTATTCTAGAGAAATTGGCTCACCGAGATGATGCGCAGCTTGGCTTTAAACACATCGTTGCTGAGCTGACACAACAACAAGAGACACGCCAAGCTTGCTGGAATATTCTGCGCTCACCTCACGCCAGTGCGGCACTGCAAAAAGCCGTAGCAGATTTGTTTACTCCAAGCACTCAAACCTTACAATAAACAAAGACGCCGCCATACTTAGTGGCGGACGTGCTTTGACTCCACTAATGAGCGCATTTCCTTACGATGCTGTTTGAACTCTTCACTCAGCTCGTAAGTACCCTCTCGAGTGTACTTTAAGGCCCCTCGACTAACTAAAGCCTCTAAGGTTTTTGATAACACTTTTTGACGGCGTTTTCCTTTGACAAAGAAATACTGATCGCCAACTTGTATGAGCTCGAAACCAGTTTCCAGAAACCCAACACACAGGTTTTGGGTTGGTGTAAGTTTTAATTTCATCGCGTCACCCTCAACCAAACAAATAGATTGACTCAGGTAACTATAGTAAAAAAATGAAATAACTGAATGTTATTGAAGGGAAAGAGTAACCAGTTTCACCCTAGTTACCCTTTTTTGCAGTTTATTGAGCAAAGACGACAGTCTTGTTGCCATGAACTAACACACGGTCTTCAATGTGGTAACGCAAGCCACGGGATAGCACCAATTTCTCGATATCTTTACCAAGGCGAACCATATCTGTTGCCGAATGACTGTGACGAACTCGAATCACATCTTGCTCAATGATAGGACCCGCATCTAGATCAGCGGTCACATAGTGACACGTTGCACCGATCAACTTTACACCTCTCACGGCTGCCTGATGATAAGGCTTAGCACCGATAAATGATGGCAAAAAACTGTGGTGAATATTGATAACACGGTGACGATACTTCTCACACAAGTATTCAGGAAAAATCTGCATGTAACGCGCCAGTACAATGGTATCAGCACCTGACTCATCGATGGCCTTTTCAATAGCTTGAAAGGCTGGCATCTTGTCATCTTTAGGGACATTAATGCAGTGATAAGGAATGTTGTACCACTCAACCATTGATCGAAGATCTTCGTGATTCGCAATGACACCCACAATATCGCATTGCAATTCGCCAGTGTGCCAGCGGTGCAGCAAATCATTCAAACAGTGAGACTCTTTAGTCGCCATCAACATAACTTTAGGCTTTTCTTCACTGCTATTAATGAACCAATCCATTTCAAATTTGCTGGCTATTTCTGAAAATTCTTTGCGGAACGTATCAATATCAACACTCATAGTTTCCGCGTCAATTACGTGACGCATGAAGAACCATTTTTGCTCAGGATCAGTGTGATGATTTGCTTCTACAATAGAACCATTGCGCTCATTTAAATATTGGCTGACTGCTGCCACGATACCTACTCGATCAGGACAACTGATCACCAAACGAAATGTTTTACTCATAATATCAATTTACTTCTATGGAATATAATTACAGACCATTCGGTCAGATTTATCTTAAAATTATACTAACTTTCAGGAATGAATCCTAACTAAGCTTTGTGACGCAAAATCCAACACTGGTGAATTTTTTGGTTTCGTTCAAAATCAGGGTCCAACGATTGACGGGTGATATTCTCCACCTCGTAGCGCTCGCTTATCTCGGCATCCAACTCAAATCGACGGTAGTTGTTTGAGAAAATCAGCTCACCTTTAGCATGCAAGCGTGCCATTGCTAAATCGATCAAATCTACATGGTCACGCTGAATGTCTAATACACCTGCCATTTTTTTAGAGTTTGAAAAAGTCGGTGGATCCATGAAAATCAGATCGAACTCACCATCAGCCTGACGCAACCATTCGAAACAATCTGCACGAACAACTTGGTGATCTCGCTCAGAGAACTCATTTAACTCCAAGTTACGACGTGCCCACTCCGTGTAAGTGTTCGACATATCTACACTTAACGAGCTCTTAGCACCACCTTGTCCAGCGTGAACCGACCCCGAAGCGGTGTAACAGAACAAGTTCAGGAATCGAACACCGTTTGCCTTTTCTTGAATCAACTTACGTACAGGTCTGTGATCCAAGAACAATCCCGTGTCTAGGTAATCCTTAAGGTTCACGATAAAATCACAACCGTGTTCTTCTACCACCATTTCGTGTTGCTGCTGATCAACTTTTTCGTATTGTTGCTTACCAGATTGCCTTAAGCGCTGCTTCACCACGACATTAGTCTCAGGAATGTTCAAAGCGGTAGGTATTGCAGCTACGACTTCAAATAAACGCTGTTGAGCTTTTGTTTCATCAACACTCTTAGGCGCCTGATACTCTTGAACATGGGCCCAATCGTTGTAGATATCAATCGCCACTGCGTATTCTGGCATATCTGCATCGTAAACACGGTAACAAGCAATGTTTTCACGCTCTACCCACTTACGCAGTTTCTTTTGGTTCTTTTGTAAACGGTTGAGCACCATTTGCGCGCCTGCAGACAACCCCACCTGCTCGCGACTACCAGCTTTAATATGACTATCGCTGATTGGGAAACGGTAGGCTCGACATTCTAGTCCACCGTTTAAAACGCGCGAACTTTTTTCTGGACGGATTGGGATTTGTCGAGCAAGATTTTCACTGCTGGTAAGCAGCATCATTTCACCTTCTAAAGCATGCTCGATAGCCCAATCCCCAAGCTGGCGATACAAGGACACCAACGCCATTTCATCACCTAAACGCTCACCGTAAGGTGGGTTCACCATAACCAGTGTTGGCTGCTGTTGCCACTCAAACTCATGCTGCTGGAATGCAGACAAGCTGACAGTTACCACATTCGAAAGCCCTGCTCGCTTGATGTTTTCGCGCGCCGCAGCAATCGCTTTTTGCTCGCGATCCGTACCTTGGAAACTGACAGTTAAGTCTTGAGGTTGGAGTCGTTCGTTCTTAGCAAAGTCATTCAACTGTTGCCACAGACGATGATCGTGCTGTTTCCAACCCTTAAAGCCCCAATATTGACGACGTAAACCAGGGGCGATGTTTAGAGACATTAAAGCCGCTTCAACTAAGAAGGTCGCCGAACCACACATCGGATCAACCAGCTGTTGAAAACGTGTATCTTTGCCCCAGCCTGCACGCATCAACAGACCAGCCGCTAGGTTCTCCTTCAACGGGGCCATGGCTCCCTGCTGGCGATAGCCACGACGATGCAAACTTTCTCCAGTCATATCCAAACTCAACACAGCTTGATCTCGCTTGATCTTAAGGGCAATGCGCAGATCAGGGTTTTGTTTTTCAACACTCGGACGTCGTCCAGTTTTCTTAGAGAAATAGTCCGCAATGGCGTCTTTCGTTCTCACTGCACCAAACTGCGTATTGCGAATTGCATGGTTCGTACCATGACAATCAATCG
Organism: Marinomonas ostreistagni; assembly: GCF_016461785.1. Classification (GTDB taxonomy): domain Bacteria; phylum Pseudomonadota; class Gammaproteobacteria; order Pseudomonadales; family Marinomonadaceae; genus Marinomonas; species Marinomonas ostreistagni_A. The sequence continues at coordinate 40,043 of NZ_JAEMUH010000006.1, forward strand.
CAATCGTATTGTCTGCGTGCATGTGATCCGACCAATCAATGGCAGCGACAGCTTGATAAAGCTCATCCGCTGAACCAACTTTAAATGTTGCAAGAGGCATCATGATTCGCGTTGCGACACGAGACCATAAGCAGGCGAGGTACATGCCACGCAAATCAGTAGTCAACTTAACCTGAGCCTCACCCAGCCGAGTCTCGGTTAAGCCTATGTCATGTAGCTCCTTTTCTAGAATATTTTCCAAGCCAATTGGACAGGTCAATTCAAGAGCAATGTTTTGTGTCTGGGAGTCACTAGAAGTGAGCTCGGAGTTATGTGTCATGTTTATTACTTTTTGATGAATTTTTAAATTTTATTAGAGCAAAGTGTTTTTAGACAAACACTCTGCTCTCTACTATTAATTAAAGTTCACTTACGTAAAAAAGAGAACTGAGAGGAACGTATTTATGAAGAAACAAAAACGAGATCTTCATCAAAGAGCGTATGTACGCGGTTATCGAGCAGGCATGGCTGGCCGTTCGAAAGCCCTTTCAGAGCAATGTCACGTATCTGCTCGCCCCGATTGGTTAGCAGGGTGGCGTGAAGGTCGCGGTGACATGTGGGATGGTCTCACCCCTGTTGATGGTACGTATAAAGCGGCCAGTTTTTCTCAGTAACTTTTCTTCTAGAAAAAGGCCTGTCTTATGACAGGCCTTTTTCGTTTACTTGTCCAGACTAGCCTCTCTAATGTAAGTATCCGTTGCTGTAACAGCCTCTTGGACTAGCTCAGGCCCTCTATAAATAAAGCCAGAATAAATTTGCACTAACTTTGCTCCCGCCTGAAGTTTCTCTACGGCATCAGTTCCGGACAGAATACCGCCTACACCAATGACAGGCAAAGTACCTTTTAAATGGTCGCACAATACACTGACAACGTGCGTTGACGCATCTTTCACAGGCGCACCACTTAAACCGCCTGCTTCATTCGCATATTTATGCCCAACCACTGCATCACGTGACAGCGTGGTATTCGTTGCAATGATTGCATCGACTTGCTGCTCTACTAAGGTGTCAGCCACCATCTTGATTTCATCATCAGTCATGTCAGGCGCTATTTTAACGGCTAGAGGCACTTGGCGACCATTTTCCTGTGCATAGCGTTTTTTCGCTTCCACAAGAGGTGAAATCAACTCAGCAAGACTCTCACCAAACTGAAGAGAGCGAAGTCCAGGCGTATTTGGCGAGCTGATGTTCGCAGTAATGTAATCAGCGTAAGGAATCACTTCTTCTAGACATGCCAAATAATCTGCCGCGGCATCTTCAACAGAAGTAGTCAGATTTTTACCAATATTAACACCTAAAACACCTTTATAAGCATGTTTACGGATACGCGAAACCATATGGTCTACACCTTTATTATTGAAACCCATACGGTTAATAATGGCGTCATGTTCCGGCAAACGAAATAGGCGTGGTTTAGGGTTGCCTGATTGTCCTTTTGGCGTAACAGTACCGACTTCAACAAAACCAAAACCTAGTGCCCCTAACGCCTCGAAAGCCTCTGCATTTTTATCTAATCCCGCAGCAAGACCTACGGCATTTGGAAACTCAATACCCATCACATTAACTGGCGTAGTTGTTTGCTGGCGTGCATACAAAGAGGTCAGTCCTAAACGACTGGATGCGCCAAGCATATCAAGAGACAATTCATGAGACACTTCTGGGTCTAATTTGAATAGCAAAGAGCGCGCTAAGTTATACATATAGTTCTGCCTTTTGTTCAGTCGAATGTGGGGGGGATTATAAAATTTTTTCGAGTTTGACGAGCTTTTTATTCTCATCAAACTCAATTTCAAAGGCACCATAAACGCCCTTGTGCGTAACAAAACGCTGAAAAGACAGAAGAGGCAACTGTATCATTCGACCATCACGACTTTTCGCAACAAGAAACTTCACTGAGCCCTGATACATTTCCTTGTATTTATATGCGGGTAAACTTACGTCAATAGTCACTTTGGCCATGCTGTACCTTAACTGTCATAACCTTTAATCAAACATATTGATTAAGAGGTTTTATCTTGATCACGATGGTGGTTATTATATTGTCTTGACGGAGATTTTGACAGCAGTATAAGGGCATACCAAGGTATGGAAACAGCAATAGCACAGCTAAAAGCGCAGTTGAATCACGCTGTAGTCGGTCAGACTACATTAGTTAATGATTTACTCATTGCTCTCATCGCGCAGGGCCATGTACTTTTAGAAGGTCCTCCAGGCATTGCCAAAACGACCGCAGCCAAATCGCTCGCAAAAGCAATTCAAGCCAGCTTTCAGCGTATTCAATTTACTCCAGATTTATTACCTGGTGATCTAACAGGTTCTGAAATTTTCCAACAGCATACTGGACAGTTTCAATTTAGAGCTGGGCCAATTATGCATGATATAATATTGGCCGATGAAATAAATCGCGCTCCCGCCAAGGTACAATCAGCACTACTTGAAGCTATGGGAGAGCGCCAAATTACCGTAGGCAATTCAACCTACCAACTCCCTGATCATTTCTTTGTTATCGCTACACAAAATCCGATTGAACAAGAAGGTACCTACCCTCTTCCTGAAGCTCAGCTTGATCGTTTTATTATGAAGCTAATCGTTGATTATCCCGATGCTGAAACAGAATTGCAGGTACTAAAGCTAATTAGGGAACAAAACAAACAAAACACCGCCTCGGACTCCTCAACAATTAGCATGGATGATATCAAATCACTCCAGCAGCAAGCTTTAAATGTGTATATGGCAGATGCGGTGGAGCAGTATATCATTCACCTTGTCATGGCGACTCGACAGCCAACCCAGTATTTTGAAGATCAAGGCCAAATGGCTGCACTGATAGATTATGGCGTCAGCCCAAGGGCCACGCTTGCGTTAGATCGCTGTGCTCGTGCGCACGCTATCCTCAGTGGTCGCGACTATGTTACGCCCGACGATGTCCGAGCCATTGTACACAACGTTTTTAGGCATCGCTTGATTCCATCATTTCAGGCCATCGCCCAAAATCTGTCCAACGAACAGTTAATTAACATGATCTTAGCAAAAGTACCTGTGCTGTAAATTATGGATAACTTGCTCATCCCGCCTTCTCCAGAACTCACCACCGAGGAAATACAGCGTTTCAGCAGTTATGCCAAACAACTTGGGAAGGCGCAATCTGCCCCAATACTGCGACACCAAAATGGGCAAGACATTAGCAGAAAGAAAGGGCATGGAATTGAACTAAGAGAGATACGACCCTATGTCTCCACTGACGATGTGCGTCATATGGATTGGCGAGTGACGGCTCGCACAGGAACGCCACATACCCGTGTGTACACAGAAGATGTTGAACATCGAACCTTCATTATTTGCAGTTTTTCCAAAGATGCCTACTTTGGCACAGAAACAACATTTATCAGTACACGCTTAACGCAAATTGCAGCGCTAATTGGCTGGCGCAGTTATATTACGCGCGACCCTTTGTCCATGCTTACCTGCCAAGAGCAAAGCTTTGAGCTGACAAATATTGTCCGAGACTGGCAAACTTGGGGACAGGGTTTAGCTTACCTTACAAAAATCGATAATCGAGCTTGCAGTAACCAGTATTTTAACTTGCCAAACCACCTACTAGTAAAAGGCAGTAACATTATTATTTTAAGCGACCAAATGTTTGTGAGTGAAAAAAGCAGAGCAATACTCACTCAATTAGCAAAGCATAATCGTGTTCATTGGCTGTCTCTGGAGGATGCAAACACCTTTTCCATCCCAGATGGCATCTACCAGTTTAGCCACCAAAAGAAAGCCATAGAGATTAATACCGCCCACCGTAAGGAAGCCAAGCAACGCTATCTCGAACAGTTTCAAAAACACCACCAGCTATTAGTAAGTTTAGGGATTCCCAAACTCACTTTTAATGTAAATGAATCCCCTATCGCTATTGTAAAAACGTTACTGAATATGGGGGCTTTACATTGAAATGAACACAACGATAGATTTGCCAAATAAAGCTTACTTATTGCCAGAAAGCATTGCTAACTGGCCACCAGCTTGGTGGTTTTGGCCGATCCTTTTCGTCCTGTTAAGTGGGTTTATATTTATAACCTATCTTTTTATAAGGCGTCATAAAAAACGCACTTATCGGCGCGAGGCTCTTGCGAAGCTTCAAGAACTTCATGAATTAAGTGACAGAGCACTGGTCGAGTTATGCTTATCACTTATCAAAAGATGTTTAAAGACAGAGAAAAACGATACGTTACTGCGCTTGTCCAACGCTGAGCTCATCCCTTTACTAGATAAACAAATGGGCAGAAAAAAATACTCATTCCAAAACTTAACTGAGGAGCTGATTGAGTTACCCTACCAGCCCAATACTCAATTAAGCCCAGATAAAAGACAAGCCCTTATAGATACAACCCGATATTGGATAAGGAGTCATCGTGCTTGAGCTTCAGTGGCCGTGGGTTTTACTGTTGTTACCTTTGCCAATCTTTATGCGGATGATAAATCAAAGCCAATCGTCATCACACACTACATATTGGCAGTACAACGAGCTTTTTAATACACATGAAAAGCCTCGCCTAAGACAATTATCCATCAGTTTACTTTTGCTTTATTTAGCTTGGTGTATATTGATAGCGGGGTTAAGCAGGCCCACATGGCTTGGAGAGCCTAACTATATCCCACCAACAGGTCGCGACCTCATGGTGGCTTTAGATCTCTCTGGAAGCATGCAAATACCTGACATGACTCTTAACGAACAACCTGCGGATCGACTTAGCGCAGCAAAAGAAGTGCTATCACAATTCATTCAAGCACGAAAAGGTGACCGGTTAGGTATCATTGTTTTTGGTAGTAAAGCTTACCTCCTAGCGCCACTTAGCTTTGATCTTGCAACCATTAACCAACTTGTCCAAGAGAGTCAAATTGGATTTGCTGGCGAGCAAACCGCCATTGGTGAAGCCATTGGTTTGGGAATCAAACGGTTACAAGATATACCTGCAGAACAGAGAGTGCTCATTCTTATGACAGACGGTGCCAATACTGCCGGTAGAGTCAGCCCTCTTCAAGCCGCCAACTACGCAGCTAAACAAGGCGTTACTATTCATACAATTGGTATTGGTGCGGAGCAAATGGTTGTTCAAGGCTTCTTCGGACCAAAAGTGGTTAACCCATCTAGTGACTTAGATGAACCCCTATTAACGAATATTGCCGAATTGACTGGAGGGCAGTATTTCAGGGCTCGTAGCACACAAGAGCTAAAGATGATTTATCAGCTGATTGAACAGCTTGAGCCAACCCCCTCCGAAGATGTATTTCAACGCCCTCAGACCTCACTGTTCCATTGGTTAGGACTTGCCTCTTTGTTTACATTAGGGATGAGCCTATTGAGTAGTGGTCGTCTTACACTGGCAGGGAAGCAGTCATCATGACCCTGTTTGAGCTAGTACATTTTAATCGCCCAATTTGGCTACTTTTAGTACCAATACTATGGCTTAGCTACCTGTTACTCGGCTTTAAGCCTAAATCCTCTCAGCTAAAGCACAAGGTTGCCTCTCATCTGATTCCCTTTATAGTTGAAACACCTTCTTCTAAACGCTATTTCCACTGGCTTGGTTTAGTCTCTGCCAGCTTTTTTGTAATTGGCATTGCCGGCATTAGCTTTCAGAAAACTGAAACCGAACTGTATGTAGCGCAGCAAAAAACGGTCTTTATTTTTGATCAATCATTATCGATGTATGCAACCGACATTCGACCAAACCGCTTGACTAGGGCTAAGCAGATAGTGAGAGATATCCTCAACGCTGATCTCGAGGGCGATGTTGCTTTGGTTGCCTTTGCCGGAGATGCTTATACCATCAGTCCTTTTACTCAAGATAAGCAAACCTTAACTCACTTCCTTGTTGCTCTTGAGCCAATCATTATGCCGCTATACGGCAGTAATTTAAAATCTGCCATTGAACAATCCCAAACACTCATAAGGTCGGCAACACCCTCATCAGTAAATCATTTTATTATTTTAACTGATGACATTAACGATGCAGATCGCATGGCGTTACAGCGAGCCAGCGAACAAGGTATTAAAATAGACTTAATTGGTATTGGCACTGAAGAAGGTGGGACCATGCTGCTGCCCGATGGACAGCGACTAAAAAAAGACGGAATCGACGCGATCGCTACCGCTCCGTTGTCAAAAATCAAAAACGCATCGCAATACTCTAATAGTCATTTCTATTTGCATACACTTGAGCGAAGTGAGATTGAAAATATTGTAAAAAGCACTGCCCCAAGTAATGCAGAACGATCACAGATATCTGGCCAAACATGGCAAGATCAAGGACACCTTTTCGCTGTACCTTTTCTAATTTGGCTATTACTGCAGTTTCGTCAAGGTTGGTTCATTGGCTTGTTTATATTTGCCCTACAACATCCAGCAACGAGTCATGCATCCCCATTAGATTGGTTTAAAACGCCAGATCAAAATGGACAAACCGCATTCAATAAAGGCCAATGGGAAACCGCGGCTAACTACTTTCAACAACCTCAATGGAAAGCTGCAAGCCTTTACGCAGGACAACGCTATGAAGATTCTGCTAAAGCACTTGAAAACATAGCCAGCAGTGCAAGTGATTATTATAACCTAGGAAATGCATTAGCTTTGAGCCAAAAACTCGATGCAGCAATTACGGCCTACACAAAAGCATTAACACTCAAGCCCAACTTCAACGAAGCACAACAAAACCTAGACTATGTTAAGAAGGTTAAACAACAAAGTGAAAACAATAAGGCGCAAGACAATAGCCGTCAGCCTGATAGCAATAATTCCCAAAAGCAAGAGCCTCCTTCAGAAGCTCAAAACAGAACAAACCAAGAGCACACTAACAAAAATAAGCAAAAGCAAGACAACTCAATTCAAAAGCAGGATAATAAAACATCGACTCAAGCCAGCGATACAAATCAAGATATTGCAAACGAGCAAACTCAAAAAGAGCAACAACAAGCTCTTAATCAATGGCTTAGACAGATTCAAGACGACCCAGGTAACCTACTAAAGCGCAAGCTTTGGTATCTACATCAGGAAAGACGTCACGAGAACCGCTTTAATCAAGAAGAAGGGCAACAGCCATGGTAGCTAACCTTTACTTTCTACCAAGACCAATTATTACAGTATTATGTTTTCTCACAGCCCTTGCGTTCTCAAGTTTTTCTATCGCAGATCAAGTGACAGCAGCTCTTGATAAATCCATTATCAGTGAAAGCGAAGCCGTACAACTAACGATTCGTACTGACTTTGCAAACACAGCAAATGGACCTGACTTATCACCTTTAAAGCGCGATTTTGAGATAGTTAGTCGCACTCAAAATAGCCAATTCAGTTTTAATTTAGGTACCAACCAGGCCCTAAACTTCTGGGTAGTAACCTTAATGCCCAAAGCTGTTGGTAACTTCCAAATTCCACCTATAAAAGTAGGTGAACTTCAGTCAGAGCCGCTTTATTTGGAAGTTAAACCTGCAAAACAAATGACGGACAAGCTGGGAAATCCACTCGTCATGCTCAAGTTCAAAAGTGACATCACAGAACCTTACGTACAGCAGCAAGTTCTTGTTACGTTGGAGCTTTATACAGCTGTGCCACTACAAAGCGCAAACTTGACAACACCAAACCACCCTAGCCTCCTACTGGAACGACTATCAGATGATCAAATGCGCTACGAGGAAATTAATGGTACCTCTTACCAAGTGCTAACCAGAGAATATGTGGCCTTTCCTCAATTAAGCGGCCCAATTGAGTTAGTAAATCAAAGCGTAGAAGCGATGGTCAACACTCACACTGGCATTCATAAAGTAAGCATCAAAAGCACTCCAATTTCATTAAATGTATTATCTATTCCTGCCTCTTATGGCAACAGTAACTGGCTTCCAACGAATGCTGTAACAGCACGATCAGTATTATCAAACGGTGCAAGCAACCCGCGCATTGGTGACACATTATTCTGGGACATAGATATCACCGCTCAAGGTGTTTTAGGCGAACAACTGCCCGTTATCAGCTACCCAAGCAATCGCGCTTATAAGCTATACCCTGCTTCGCCTAATTACGAAACCAACAAAAATATTAATGGTGTGACAGGTCACGCATCGATGCGAATTGAAGTGGTACCAACTCAATCTGGTCCCTTGAAACTTCCTGACGTGCAAGTCACTTATTGGGACCCAATTACACGACAAACAAAAGTTGCAACAGCAAGCGCCGCAGTAGTGGACGTGGCCCCCCTACCAAATAACTCTAGTACAAATCAAAGCGACCCAACGAATCCGATTACGGATTCTGAGAGCACATTGAAACAAGAGATTCCGCCTCAAAGTACTTCGGTTGCCCCGATTTCTTTAGCCAAGTCCAAGCAGCCGAATTCGACTCAAGAAAAAAGTATTGAGAGCCCTGAGCCCGTCGAGGTAATCATTACGACACCAAATAACTCATCGCCCCATTGGATGGCTATTGCCGCAGGAATCATTATGCTAATCGGTGGAATTGGTCTTGGGCTTTGGATCATTTTAAAGCGTCGTAGCAGCTTCGTCGCAGATGCAGCAAGCAGCGTCCCAACTCTTCAAGAGTTCGCACCTTTGTCATCTGGAAATGAAGAGGCCGCTTATCAGCAGCTTATTAAAGGGTGTCGTCATAGTGACCTAAATACTTTACGCCTAAACTTGTTGGAATGGGCTCGACACCGTTGGGGAGATGATGCCATACGAAGCGTCGATGACATTAAGCGTTTGACCGACACACCGCATTTAACGCAATTATTAATGGAAGCAGAGTTAGTCATGTACTCCTCTTCCGCTTCTTCTTATTGGAATGGCGACGCTTTAGCTGACGCTCTTGAAGAATATGTAACAGGCCAAACAAAACCATCACAGGCCAGTCAACTAAAAACTCTATACCCTAATTTCTAGCCTAAGGAGCTCTTTAACTATGACGCAGGTACACCAAACAGGCATTACTGCTGAAGCGTCCAGTGATGCATCTTTCATTGCTCTCAATGCTGTAGTTGGACAAGAAAAAAACTTAAGAGAAGCTCTTGCTTCTTTCCCTAAGTTAATCGAAGCAATACAGTCACAATTCCCTGACGCAGAGCTTCATGCAGCAATTGGCTTCTCGATTCATAGTTTTGAGCGCATAACACAATGCAAAGCACCTAAGCAGCTTACTCAATTCCCTTCACTTAGTGGTCCGCTACTGAGCGTAAAGGATCAAGCATTTGATATGATGTGGCACATTCGCTCAAGCCGTCATGATGTGACGCACCAATTGGCCATGCAGTTATATAAAGCTGTTTCAGGTTACGTGACACTAGAGCAACAAGTAAATTGCTTTAAATATTTAGACAACCGAGATTTCACTGGGTTTGTAGACGGAACTGAGAACCCTCAAGGAGATGACAGAGATGTTGTTGCACTCGTTTCTGATGATGAGCCCCAGTATCAAGGTGGTTCATACTTTAACTATATGAAGTTTGTCCATGATCTTTCTAAATGGGAGCAACAGGATCTAAAAGTCCAAGAGGACACCTATGGCCGAACCAAATACGACAATGAAGAATATGCCGGCGCAGACAAATCACCACATGCTCATACCAAGCGGACGTCATTAAAAGATGAAAATGGAAAATCATTAGAACTGCTGCGTCAAAGCATGCCATTTGGGGACTTATCAGAGCAAGGGCTTATCTTTGCAAGCTATTCTAAAACCCCTGACATTTTTAACTTGATGCTTAAAAGCATGGTAGAGGGCGATGAAGAAGGCAATGTCGATCATCTTATGCAATACACATCCGCCTCATATGGCAGCGTATTTTATATGCCACCGATAAGTTTTTTTGATCAGCTCAAAAATAAATAAGACGGTATACAAAAAGACCACGCTATGCGTGGTCTTTTTTTCACTCAAGGAAACAAAACTAGTTTCTAACAATCTCTGCAGAGTTTGTTAGAAAGTTTTGCTGAGCTCGCAAGGCCATGGTTGTCAGCGTTTGTGACAAATAGTTTTCATAAATGTCTCTTTGAGACGCTTCAACCGTTTGATCGCCGAGTAAAACCTCGTTTAATCGAATCGCAACCACATCACCATTTGCAGCGGTCTCAACACCTGTAGAGGTTTTACCATCAACCGGATGAGGCAAACCGAAAGCTAGACTCGTCACTTCGTCTTGCCCACGCTCTGCTTGCATTACTGAAGACCAATCACCTTCTCCTGATGCTAACGACTGCTCCGCCAATTGATTTAATTTTTCTACTGCTTTCTCTTGAACAACAATAGAAGTAATCGCATCTTTCGCTTCATCAAAGGTTTGTTGAGCTTCAGCTTTATGATCATTAATATGAATCACCGCAACCTGTTCGTCACTTAATTCTATCAGATCACTGTTGTGACCGTCTTCCAAAACCGTTGGGCTGTATGCTGCGGCAATAATTGCTGGAGCAGAAGTAATATCATCTGAACCGCCGTCACGACCAAAGTAATCTGAAGTCAGAACAGCAACCCCATATTCTTTAGCAATAGCTGAAAGGTCATCGCTCGCATATGCTAGGTCCGTAATGGTTTCATGCTGATCCAGAAGCTTATCTTTTGCCTTTTCAGCAACCAAATCAGACATCAATTCGTCACGCATATCTGCAAGTGATGGTGCTTCTGTTTTACTGACACTTTTCAGCTCAATTAGATGATAACCAAATTCAGTTTTCACCTCTTCAACACTGCCCGGCTCCATAGAAAATAACGTATTTTCAAATGGCTCAACCATTATTCCGCGAGATACAAAACCTAAATCACCACCTGAATCTTTAGAACCTAAGTCATCAGAATACTTGGCAGCAAGATCTGCAAACGAATCACCACTATCCAATTTCGCCTTAATTTCAGCGATACGCGCTTGAGCTTCGTCTTCAGAGCGTGATGAAGTATCCACCAAGATGTGCGCTGCTTCACGCTCTTCTCCTTGGAAGCTCGCTACACGCGCTTGATAGGCTTCATTTAGTTCTGTATCAGAGACTTCGATTTGATCTTGAAGATCAGCTGTGGAGATCACAACATAATCAAGCTTCACTTGCTCTGGGGAAACAAAGCTTGTTTGATGATCGTCGTAATATGCTTGTAACGCCTCGTCATCGACTGTGACTTGCTCAGATGCATCCGCAAGAGAAAAACGGATGTAGTCGTAGCTACGCTTTTGATTTTGTAAAGCAACAATCTCATCGACTTGACTAGGCAGAACAAATTCTGATCCTGCTAGCGCATTTCGTGTCTGCTGAATTAGCACGTCTTGCTTAATACGTTCTTTAAACGCTAAAGGCGTAAAACCAAGAGAGCGAATAAAGTTTAAGTATTTGTTCTGATCAAATTGCCCATCTGTTTGGAATTGCTCAGCCTGTAATAGGTAAGCATCTACCTGCGCATCTGACACACCTAAATTTAACTGCTCTGCCTGATTCATCATAACAGTACGTTGAATCAGTTCATCCAATGCACGTCGCTGTAAAGCATTCTCTTCAAGCATTGATGGGTCTATCTGACTTCCCATCATTGAAATAAGCTGACGACGCTGAGTTTCAGCAGATTGCAATAGCTGCGTACGCGTTATTTCTTTGCCGTCTACCTCGGCAACCGTATCGGTCGATGTAAAGCTTTGCACTAATGCTTCAACGCCGAACAGAGCAAAAGTCACGATCACAACACCAATAATGACCTTAACGATAATGCCTTGTGACTTATCTCTAATATCCTGGAGCATCTTGCCTCCACCTTAAAAACTATTATCTGTAAACAAAAAAGGTGCATTCCGCTGGGAACACACCTCTTTGCTCTAATGGCGGAACGGACGGGACTCGAACCCGCGACCCCCTGCGTGACAGGCAGGTATTCTAACCAACTGAACTACCGCTCCAAATTCATTAGTTCACTGCGTCTTTAAGGCCTTTACCTGCTTTAAAGCTAGGTACCTTAGCAGCACTGATCTGGATTTCTTCGCCAGTTTGAGGATTACGACCAGTACGTGCCGCACGCTCTTTTACTGAAAAAGTACCAAAACCAACTAAAGTTACTTGGTCGCCTTTTGCTAGCGCTTCTTCGATTGCAGTCAAAGTCGCATCTAGTGCATTACTTGCAGCAGCTTTAGACAAGTCTGCGGACGTGGCAATAGCATCAATTAATTCTGATTTATTCACGTTCTACCCCTTCAGTATTATCGTGGTTCCTTAGATTTTTAATTCGACCAAAAGTAACGGTCGGATTTAGATGAGCATTTATACAAGCCTATCTTAGGCCCTGTCAACACAGGGTTTGGCCTAATGATGACTCACAGATTCTTGTTCATCAACAGTTTTTTCCTTTCCCGACACAGATTCTTCACTTTTTGGTGAAGGAACATACTCTAATGCCACATCTAACACCTCATCGATCCATTTTACAGGAATAATTTCAAGATCAGACTTAATGTTATCTGGAATTTCTTTCAGGTCTCGAGTGTTCTCCTGAGGAATAAGTACGGTTTTAATCCCACCACGGTGAGCCGCCAGAAGCTTCTCTTTTAAGCCACCGATAGGTAGAACCTCTCCACGTAGCGTAATCTCACCTGTCATGGCCACAGAGGCTTTCACAGGCACTTTAGCGAGTACGGAGACAATAGCAGTACACATTGCAATACCAGCACTTGGCCCATCTTTAGGTGTCGCACCTTCGGGAACGTGTAAATGAAGATCTATTTTCTCATGAAAATCTTCATCAATACCTAAACCAACCGCTCTGCTACGGACAACAGTTAATGCCGCTTGAATAGATTCCTGCATCACATCACCAAGTGAGCCCGTTTTCACATGACGGCCTTTACCTGGAACTCCAGCAGCTTCAATGGTCAGCAATTCGCCACCAACTGACGTCCAAGCAAGCCCCGTTACTTGTCCGATTTGGTTATTCTCTTCGGCTTTTCCGTAGCTAAATTTATGCACGCCACAGTATTCCTCTAAATTCTCAGAGGAAACTTTTACAGCATCTTTACTTTTCTTAAGCGCTTGCTCTTTCACAACACGACGGCAAACTTTGCTGATTTCACGCTCAAGACCACGGACACCCGCTTCTTTTGTGTAGTAGCGAATAATATCCATCAAAGCCTCATCAGAAACTTCAATTTCTGACGCTTTCAAGCCACTAAGCTTGACTTGCTTAGGTAACAAGTAACGCTTCGCAATGTTTAACTTTTCGTCTTCGGTGTAACCAGGAATACGAATAATCTCCATACGATCCACCAATGGGCCAGGAATATTCATACTGTTTGACGTACAAATAAACATCACATCCGAAAGATCGTAATCCACTTCTAGATAGTGATCACTGAACGTATGGTTTTGCTCTGGATCTAACACCTCGAGAAGTGCCGATGCTGGATCGCCTCGTTGATCCATACCCATTTTGTCAATTTCATCTAGCAGGAACAGTGGGTTCTTTACTTTAACTTTTGCAAGCTTTTGAAGCAGCTTACCAGGCATTGAACCGATGTAAGTACGGCGGTGACCACGAATCTCTGATTCATCACGAACGCCACCTAATGCCATGCGTACATATTTTCGGTTGACCGCACGTGCAATAGACTGCCCAAGCGATGTTTTACCCACACCCGGTGGCCCAACCAAGCAAAGGACAGGACCTTTCACCTTCTTCACACGCTGCTGAACAGCTAGAAACTCTAAAATACGATCTTTAACATCCTGAAGACCAAAATGATCTTCATTAAGCACTTTCTCGGCATACGCTAAATCATTACGTACTTTTGAGCGCTTTGACCAAGGCAATGAAACCAACCAATCGATATAACCACGAACCACCGTTGCTTCAGCAGACATAGGCGACATCATTTTTAGTTTCTTTAACTCAGCTTCTGCTTTTTCAGTCGCTTCAGGAGTCATTTTGGCTTCAGTGATTTTCTCTTGCAGCAAATCTAATTCATTACTGCCTTCATCCATATCACCTAGCTCTTTCTGAATCGCTTTCATTTGCTCATTCAGATAGTACTCACGCTGACTTTTCTCCATTTGTTTTTTAACGCGGCTACGAATATTCTTTTCAAGATGAGCAATATCTAATTCCCCATCCATAAGCCCCATTAAATGCTCACCACGCTCAATAAGTGAATTCAACTCCAGCGCACGTTGCTTATCCTCAAGCTTCAGGCTCATGTGACCAGCAATGGAGTCGATCAATTTAGACAAGTCATCAATAGACTTAAGCGACGTTACCACTTCACTTGGAATACGCTTACTACCGGCAACATATTCGTCAAGTTGTTTAATCAAAGCGTTACGGATCGCAGGATATTCCGACTCATCGTCCTGGGCTTCCGCCGCCTCTTCAATGGATGCAGAAACCCACTCATCCCCCTCCTCTAAGCTTTGAAGGGCTGCGCGGTATTGACCTTCAACTAAAACCTTAACAGTACCATCTGGCAGGCGTAATAATTGAATTACTTTTGCAACCGTACCGATTGTATATAAATCATCACGCTTGGGATCATCTTTAGAAGCATCTTGTTGCGCTACCAAAAATACTAATTTATCGCCATCCATAGCCGACTCTAGAGCAGCTATGGATTTTTTTCGCCCGACAAAAAGAGGCAGTACCATATGCGGATACACGACGACATCGCGCAAAGGGAGCATTGGTAAAAATTTAGAATCTGATTCAGACATAATTACTTCCAACTGAACATCAATGAACTCTGCAATGATGTGTGATTTAACTGGTATACAGTAGAGATAAGGTCAACGAACTTAAAATACAAGCATTTATAAGAAGGGAATTAAAAAGAAAAACTAAAGTTTTGAAGAGTATGTCGCTTGGGTGAGGCCACCCAAGCGAAGAACGGATTAAAACTAACCGTTAGATGCGTCTTTCTGCTCACTCTCTAAGACCATTAGAGGTGCAGAGTCACCACGAATCGACGATGCATCCATGACCACCTTAGCCACATCAGTACGGTTAGGTAGTTCAAACATACAATCTAGAAGGGAAGACTCAAGAATACTGCGTAGACCACGAGCTCCGGTCTTACGCTCTAGCGCCAGATGAGCCGCTTCGCGTAAAGACTCTTCGGTAAACTCAAGCTCAACACCTTCTAGCTCGAATAAATGCTGGTACTGTTTAGTCAACGCATTCTTAGGCTGGCTCAAAATCGTCATCAAGGCTTCTTCGTCAAGCTCTGAAAGTGTTGCCACAACAGGCAAACGACCAACGAACTCAGGAATCAAACCAAATTTCACTAAGTCTTCTGTTTCAACGTCATGAATAGATTCAGAGAAAGAACGATTCTCTTCTTTGCTCTTAACCGTTGCCTTAAAGCCGATACTACTTTTCTCTGTACGATCACTGATCACACGCTCAAGGCCAGCAAAAGCACCACCACAGATAAATAGAATGTTCGAAGTATCTACCTGAACAAACTCCTGCTGAGGATGCTTACGACCACCCTGTGGAGGAACGGATGCAACAGTACCTTCGATCAGCTTCAATAGCGCTTGCTGCACACCCTCACCGGATACGTCACGAGTGATAGACGGGTTATCCGATTTACGAGAAATCTTATCGATTTCATCAATGTAAACAATGCCACGTTGCGCTTTTTCGACATCGTAATCACAGTTTTGCAGAAGCTTTTGAATGATATTTTCAACATCCTCACCCACATAACCCGCTTCAGTCAGCGTTGTCGCATCTGCGATTGTAAATGGCACGTCCAGAACACGGGCAAGGGTCTGAGCCAATAGCGTTTTACCACTACCAGTAGGACCAATCAAAAGAATATTACTCTTACCAAGTTCAATATCTTTGTTTGCCAAACCTTGGTGACGCAAACGTTTATAATGGTTATAAACTGCAACCGCCAAGACCTTTTTGGCTCGATCTTGACCAATTACATAATCATCTAACGCTGTGGCAAGCTTTGAAGGTGTCGGCAACTCATCTTTTGCCTCAGTTTCACCCTCACCTTGCATCAATTCTTGCGTAATGATGTTGTTGCAAAGATCAACACACTCATTACAGATATATACCGAAGGGCCAGCAATTAGCTTCTTAACCTCATCCTGACTCTTTCCACAGAAAGAACAGTACAGCAAACGATCAGAATGCTCACCTCGGCTGTATTTATCATCAGACATTAAAGTCCACCCTTTTTTAAACTTCGCGTTTTTCTAAAATATCGTCAATTAGACCGTATTCTTTAGCCAACTGCGGGCTCATGAAATTATCACGATCTGTATCTTGAGCAACCTTCTCAATTGGTTGACCTGAGTGATGCGCAATGATTTCGTTCAAACGATGCTTGATACCCAGAATTTCGCGAGTGTGAATTTCGATATCAGAAGCCTGACCTTGATATCCACCTAAAGGCTGGTGAATCATGACGCGTGAATTAGGCAAACAGTAACGCTTACCTTCAGCGCCAGCCGTCAATAACAATGCACCCATACTTGCTGCTTGACCAATACACATCGTACTTACATCAGGCTTAATAAATTGCATAGTATCATAAATAGACATCCCTGCTGTCACAGAGCCGCCCGGTGAATTGATGTATAGATGGATATCCTTATCAGGGTTCTCTGATTCTAAGAATAACAATTGCGCCACAACAAGGTTGGCCATGTGATCTTCTACTTGCCCCACCAAGAAGATAACTCGCTCTTTAAGCAAACGAGAATAAATATCAAAAGAACGTTCGCCTCGAGCTGTCTGCTCAATAACCATAGGGACTAGGCCATTACTTGTAATCGCGACAGGACCAGTTGTAGGGGTCATTAAATTCATATTCTATTCCTTAAAACGAAAAGGCCGGTATAGCTTTCGCTATACCGGCCTCATTAGAATTATAAGCTATGCTTATGCTTCTTCAGTCTCTTCTGCCTCGGCAGCTTGAGCTTCTGGCTTGATAGCGTCTTCGTAACCTAGAGTTACTTCAGTAATTTGAGCGCTTTCTAGCAGTTTATCAACAACTTGCTCTTCAAGTACAGCAGATTGAACTTGAGCTAGCTGCTCTTTGTTATTTAAGTAGAAGTCAACTACTTGTTGTGGTTCTTGGTAAGCTTGCGCCATATCTTCCAAGAATGCACGTACACGATCATCTTCTACTTTAAGTTCGTTCTTCTGGATCACTTCAGAGATCAAAAGACCGATTTTAGCACGTTTAGTCGCTTCTTCACTGAATAGCTCAGCTGGAAGTTGTGAAGGATCAAAGCCTTCCATGTTACCGAACTGACGAGCTGCTTGTTGACGAAGACCGTTAACTTCCTGCTCAACCAAGGAAGCAGGAACTTCAACCGGGTTAAGTGCTACTAGTTGATCGAAAAGAGAGTTCTTCAGCTTAGTCTTAACAGCTTGACTTAACTCACGTTCCATATTTTTCTGAACTTCAGCACGTAGGCTAGCTAGATCAGCAGTTTCTAGACCAAATTTAGAAGCGAACTCGTCATTTAGCTCTGGAAGTACTTGTTCAGCAACTTCTTGCGCTGTGATTTTGAAGGTTGCTTCTTTGCCTGCTAGGTGCTCAGCTTGGTAGCTTTCAGGGAACGTTACAGTAATGGTACGCTCTTCACCAGCTTTGATACCAACAATGCCATCTTCGAAACCAGGAATCATTGAGTTAGAACCAAGAACAAGCTTGTGACCTTGTGCTGCGCCACCTTCAAATGCTTCTTCACCTAAGAAACCTTCGAAGTCGATCGTTACTTGATCGCCATCTTTTGCTTCACGCTCAACTGCAGACCACTCTGCATTTTGCTTGCGTAACGTTTCTAGCATTGTATCAACGTCTGCCTCTGTTACTTCAGAAACAACACGAGTCACTTCGATTTTAGAAGCGTCAGCAAGTTCAATCGTTGGGTAAACTTCAACTTTTGCAACAAATTCAAGATCAGAGCCTTCAGCGATATTCTTTGGCTCGATTGCAGGCATGCCAGCTGGGTTGATAGATTCAGCTTGGATTGCTTCAACGTAAGCGTCACGCATAACTTGCTCTAGCGCTTCCATACGGATGCTTTGACCGAAACGCTTTTTAACAACGCTAACTGGCACTTTACCTTTACGGAAACCATCGATACGTACTGTCTTAGCTGTTTTAGCTACTTCAGCGTTAACTTTATCATCAATACGTGCAGCAGGAACGCTAATAGTAAGAACGCGTTCGATTGGAGACGTTGTCTCTACAGAAACTTGCATAAAACTTCCTCTTGGGAACGTGCTTTATTTGTTGACGCCGCCGCGAAGAATCACGACTCACTGTTATAGTCCAGTCAACAAGACCAAAAATTTATTAGAGTAATGTAATGGCACGCCTGGAGGGATTCGAACCCCCGACCATCCCCTTAGAAGGGGGATGCTCTATCCAACTGAGCTACAGGCGCAAATACTACATCACAAATAGTGACGCGCTATTATAGGGAAGGAATATAAATCGTCAACTCAAACACACAAAAAATCAACGACATAAAAAAGCCCAGCATGGCTGGGCTAAAAGATAATATATGACTTTTCGTCACCAAGGAACCGAGAATATATCTAAGCTATACCCTAGTCACTCAACAGTACAAATATCACAAAAGGAACGAAGTGAATATTAGACTTCGCCACCTCTTTTTGCAACCAAAATGGTTCACTTTTATTAATCTTGCACTATACATGTGCACTTGACACATTTTATGCACATTAGATTGAAGACACGTTTATCGATACAATCAAATTAGTTCTCTTGAGGTAAAAATGAATGGAAACAAAAGCTGTCAAGAATATTGCCGCTCAGGGCTACCAACTACTAAAGCTGGTTTGGAATCGCGCTTTACGCTACCAAGTATCACTACGAGCAGCTCACTTAACACTGGCAACATTACTTGCCGCCGTTCCAATTATCACGATTGTTTTTGGCATTCTTCGTCTCACGCCCGCCATGGTAGCGATGCAAGACTCCCTCATTTCGTATGTTGAAGCTCATCTTGCCCCAGGTAGTAGCAGCACTGTTATTCCATATTTACTGTCTTTTTCAGAACAAACTAAAAATTTACCCGCAGCAGGGATCGCTACACTAATATTAACCGCCCTACTATTACTAAATAGTTTTGAAGGTTCCGTACAAGCCATCTGGCAAATTAAGCAACGCCGTAAAATTCGCGAAAGGCTACTTACTTACTGGGCAATACTCACCCTAGGACCGATCATGCTTGCAGTTGTTATGAGCCTATATGGAACCTTGCTGTCTTATCAATTGACAGGAGATTATATCCCTAGTTTCTTAGAAGGACTCTTTGAATTCAGCAGCTATTTAGTTTATTTTCTATTGCTGTTCACCATAAACTTCTTGACTCCAAACAACGAAGTTAAGGCAAAATTAACAGCCATTTCAGCCATGTTAGGCGCAGTAGCAATTGTTATTTTAAACTCCATTTTTGCCAACTTCGCGCAGTTTTTTGCAAGTTATCAGATTGTTTACGGCGCCTTTGCAGCCCTACCTGTCTTCCTAATATGGCTACAAGTCAGCTGGTTAATTATTTTGCTGAGCGTCAGCCTCAACGCAACTTTGCACAAACTAGATCGCCTTAAAGATCATTCTAAGTTAGAATGATCGGTCAAACTTTTCTATTACCTAAATAATCCTATGCATAATATCGACGAACTGAATTCCATTATGAGCGAGGCAGATTGCCTAATTTCTGAGGAAGAGCTAAATCACGCCCTAGACAAAATAGCAAAGCAAATCACTGATGACCTATCAGATAAACTTCCTTTGGTCATCTGCGTCATGAATGGCGGTTTATTACCCACTGGCGCACTTATGCAGCGTTTGCAATTCCCACTTGAGCTAGACTACGTCCACGCTAGTCGTTATGGAATGGAAACCTCTGGCAGCACCCTAAATTGGACTCGCTACCCACAAACGGACTTTAAAGGCCGAGACGTTCTTATCGTTGACGACATTTTTGATCAAGGGCACACCTTAGAGGCCATCATCAAATGGTTTGAAGAAAACGGCGCAAAAAACGTTTACTCCGCAACAGTTGTCAATAAGTTACATGATCGAAAAGTAGATATGCGCCCAGACTACAATGGGCTAGACGTAGAAGACCGCTTCTTGTTTGGCTACGGCATGGACTACCAAGGTTACTTCCGTAACTTGCAAGGCATTTACGCAGTGAAGGGTAAATAAGAAACTCGAAGGCGCATACGAGAAGCACAAAAAAAGGCGCATGGCGCCTTTTTTTGTGCTTTCACCCGCTCTTAAAACACACGGTTAAAACCGTTTAATGCCGCAACACGATAAGCTTCCGCCATCGTTGGGTAGTTAAACGTAGTATTTAAGAAATACTTCAAAGTATTCAACTCACCCGGCTGCTTCATGATTGCTTGACCGATGTGAACGATCTCTGATGCTTGGTCACCGAAACAGTGAATACCAAGGATCTCAAGCGTTTCACGATGGAACAGTAGCTTCAACATACCCACTGCTTCACCAGTAATCTGAGCACGAGCTGTATTCTTAAAGAATGCACGTCCAACTTCGTAAGGCACTTTTTCAGCCGTCAGTTCCGCCTCAGTTTTACCTACTGATGAGATTTCAGGGATAGTGTAGATGCCTGTTGGAACTTCTGAAATAAAGTGCCCACCTTCAAGCCCCAACATGTTAGCCGCAACAGAACGTCCTTGGTCATAGGCCGCACTCGCTAAGCTTGGCCAGCCAATCACATCACCCGCCGCATAGACATTCTCAACTGCAGTCTGATACGTATCATTCACAGCCAGCTGACCACGAGAGTTCGTCTCAAGACCAATATTTTCAAGACCAAGATTCTCAGTATTGCCTGAACGACCATTACAGAACAACAATGCATCAGCACGGATTTTCTTACCCGACGCCATCGTCATCACTACATCACGATCAGAACCTTCAACTTTCTCAAACGTCTCATTATGGCGAATTAAAATCCCACCATCACGTAAGTGATAGCTTAGTGCATCTGTGATTTCATCATCCAAGAAGCTCAATAGTTTCTTGCCTGGGTTAATCAGCTCAACTCTTACACCTAGGCCACAGAAGATCGAAGCATATTCACAACCGATAACGCCCGCACCGTAGATAATCAAAGAACGCGGAGTATGGCTAAGCGTTAAAATACTATCAGAGCAGTAAATACGAGGATTTGTGAAGTCGATGTTCGCAGGATGATATGGTCGTGAGCCTGTCGCGATCACAACTTTCTCAGCCACGAGCTCTTCAGGGCCTTTCTCGTAGGTGTTTACTTCAATAGTGTGCGCATCCTTAAAACGGCCACGACCAAAAAACACATCAATACGGTTTCTTGCATAGTACTCAGTACGACCTAGTACCTGCTTATCAATAACTTTGTTTGCATGCTCAAGGACTTTTGGAAAAGAGAACCAACGCGGTTCACCGATGTCTCGGAACATAGGGTTGGTATTGAAAGCAATAATCTCTTTAACCGCATGACGCAGTGCTTTCGACGGAATAGTACCTAAGTGAGTACAGCTACCGCCGACTCGCGGACTAGCTTCAATGACTGCAACTCGCTTACCCGCTTTAGCTGCATTCATCGCAGCCCCCTCCCCAGCGGGACCGGTACCTAGTACCACGACATCATAATGTCTAGTCGTCATAAGATTTTACTACCTCATCTATTTCGTTGCGTCATAAAACTGATCATCAGAGACCTTGGCTGCTTGTGCTTTCTTAGTTTCCTTTTCGCACTTCCCTTTATCACCGCCACAAATATCACAAGCCACTTCCATGCCCAGAGCGCTCATGCCGCCACAGGAACCAGAAATAGGCTTACGCCCCATCAGAACACCCACTGCCATGGCTACTACCAAAGCAAGCATTAATACAAAAGCTAATACAATCGTTGTCATAATTACCTCGATGCAGCTTAATTAGAAAGATACGGTTCAAACGCGTCGGAATACTGTTCCGCGAAACCAAAGTCTTCTTTTACTAACATGTACGCTGCAATGTTGTTGTCTTGAGCAAACTTTAAGCCCGCCTCTGGACCTAGAACCGTTATCGCTGTCGCTAAGCCATCCGCGCGGGTAGCATTGGAATCAACTACGGTTACAGACACCAAGCGATGCGTAATCGGTTTACCAGTTGTAGGATCAATCGTGTGCGAATAACGCACACCATTCTTTTCAAAATAGTTTCGATAGTCACCAGACGTCGCAATCGCAATATCGTTTGCCTCGATAACACGCTGAGCAACATTATGACCACCCGCAGGGCTTTCCACCCCTACCAACCAAGCACTACCGTCAAGCTTAGTACCAGAAACAGACAATTCGCCACCCACTTCAACAAGATAGTTTTGAATTCCCGCATTTCTAAGCACTCGTGCAACTTCGTCTACCCCATAACCTTTAGCAATGGAAGATAGGTCAATATAGACATTACGAGTCTTGGTTAATTCATTACCCTCTAAATCAACGTAACGATATCCGACACTTTCTTTGGCCGCTTGTATTTCTTCATCACTTGGAACCTGATCTTTATGCTTACCCGGACCGAATCCCCAAAGATTAACCAGTGGCCCGACGGTTACATCATATTTACCAGATGTCATGTCACTGATTTTAAGCGCCTCACCCACTACATAGACCATATCATCAGAAACAGTGACTGTTGAACCAGCTGACTGTTTGTTAAACAGAGATAATTCTGAGCTTGGGTCATAGGTAGACATCAGTTTATTTACATGTACCAAGGCATCATCAACCAATGTTTTTAGATCTTCTCGGGACGGACTATCAGCTGTCGTAGTGTATTTAACGGTATACGTCGTTCCCATTGTTGGGCCTGAAAAGCTTTCCAACTCTGGAGAAAAAGAAACAACTTTAAAAAGAATGGTGACAAGAACAATGGCCACTAAAGCCATTAGAAATTTGTTTTTCATAGAGACCTAATGTCCTAACAGGGAAAGAAAAACAAAGACCCACCAGTTACGGTGGGTCTGTGTTTTACTCAGTGCTAGCCACCAAAGTCATCAAGAAGAATGTTTTCCTTCTCAACGCCTAAGTCTTCTAGCATCTTGATAACAGACGCGTTCATCATTGGAGGTCCACACATGTAGAACTCACAATCTTCTGGCGCTGGGTGATCTTTCAGATAGTTTTCATACAACACGTTGTGAATGAAACCTGTCTTACCTTCCCAGTTATCTTCTGGCTGTGGATCAGATAGCGCTAGGTGCCACACGAAGTTATCGTTTTCTTCTTGCAGCATGTCGTACTCTTCTGTGTAGAAAGCTTCACGCAAACTACGCGCACCGTACCAGAAAGACATCTTACGAGTAGAGTTCAAACGCTTAAGCTGGTCAAAGATATGAGAACGCATAGGCGCCATACCTGCACCACCACCGATGAATACCATCTCAGCATCCGTATCCTTAGCGAAGAACTCACCAAACGGACCGTATACTTTAATCTTATCACCTGGCTTCAAGCTGAATACGTAAGAAGACATTTGACCTGGTGGCACATCGTCTTTACCTGGTGGCGGTGAAGCGATACGAATGTTGAACTTAACAACACCTTTCTCTTCTGGGTAGTTCGCCATTGAGTAAGCACGAATAATGGTCTCATCAACCTTAGAAACAAATTTCCATAGGTTAAAGTGGTCCCAATCACCACGGTACTCTTCTTGAATTTCAAAGTCTTTGTAGTTAACCGTATGTGGTGGCGCTTCAAGCTGCACATAACCACCAGCACGGAAATCTACGTTTTCACCTTCCGGTAGACGCAACGTCAACTCTTTAATGAAGGTTGCAACGTTCGGGTTAGACTCAACAGTACATTCCCAAGCTTTTACGCCGAATACCTCTTCAGGTACTTCAACGTCCATGTCTTGCTTAACAGCAACCTGACATGAAAGACGGTAACCTTCTTTTTCTTCACGGCGGGTAAAGTGTGACTGCTCAGTAGACAGCATTGAGCCACCACCCGATGTCACTTTACATTTACACTGGGCACAAGTACCACCACCGCCACATGCAGACGATAGGAAAATACCACTATTAGCTAGGGTTTGTAGAAGCTTACCACCGGCTGGTGCTGTCACTTCCTTTTCCCCGTTAATTCGGATTGTCACGTCACCACTGCTAACTAAGCGAGCACGGGCGAACAAAATGATCGCCACTAGCGCTAGTACGATAGCGGTAAACATCACAACACCTAGAATGATTTCTAAGTTCATGCTAGTTAAACCTTATTCTTGGTTGTCCCAACAGTGCAGCGATTAAAGCTGCACACCAGAAAATGACATGAAGCCCAAGCTCATCAAACCTACAGTGATGAACGTGATACCCAAACCACGTAGACCCGCAGGTACGTCAGAGTATTTTAGCTTCTCACGGATACCGGCCAGAGCTGCAATCGCAAGCGCCCAACCAATACCAGCACCCACACCGTAAACCAAACTTTCAGAGAAGTTGTAGTCACGCTCTACCATGAATAGAGAGGCACCCATGATGGCACAGTTTACAGTGATCAGAGGAAGGAACACGCCCAGTGCGTTGTACAACGCAGGCATGTACTTATCCAATGTCATTTCCAAAATTTGTACGATCGCCGCAATAACACCGATGTAACTCAATAGACCCAAGAAACTAAGGTCAACGTTTGGCAGGCCAGCCCAATCCAACGCACCTTCAGCAAGAAGGTTTTGGTAAAGCAAGTTGTTCACAGGAACCGTTACCGCCAATACGATAACTACCGCAATACCAAGGCCAATCGCTGTCTCTACCTTCTTAGATAGTGCCAAGAACGTACACATACCTAGGAAGAAAGCCAACGCCATGTTTTCTACGAAAACCGCCTTAATGAAAAGACTAATTAGGTGTTCCATTTATAGGGCCTCCTGAGAACGAGAGTTTTTAGCAATAGTAAACTCTGGCTCTTCAACCTGCTCTTTCTTGTATGCACGTAGCGCCCAGATAACTAGACCGATTACGAAGAAAGCACTTGGCGGAAGAAGCATCAAACCATTTGGCTGGTACCAACCACCGTTTTGTACTGTTTCCAGAACAGGAACACCAAATAGTTTACCCGCGCCTAATAGTTCACGGAAGAAACCTACAATGATCAGCATTGCACTGTAACCTAGACCGTTACCGATACCGTCAAGGAAACTCATTGCTGGACCATTTTTCATCGCGTACGCTTCGGCACGACCCATTACGATACAGTTCGTAATGATCAGACCAACGAATACCGAAAGCTGCTTACTGATTTCGAAAGCAAATGCTTTTAGCACTTGGTCTACCACAATTACCAACGAAGCAATGATGATCATCTGTACGATGATACGAATGCTGTTAGGAATGTGTGAGCGGATCACCGCGATGAACAAGTTAGAAAATGCTGTTACAAGCGTCAGTGCAATGGACATAACCAAACTAACACTTAAGCTACTTGTAACCGCTAACGCAGAACAGATACCAAGGATCTGAAGCGCGATCGGGTTATTTGAAAGAATCGGCCCAAAGAGGACTTTTTTCACATCAGACATGCTTACACTCCCTCACTACGCAGCTTGGCAAGGAAAGGACCGAAGCCATCTTCACCCAACCAGTATTGAACTAGGTTCGTTACACCACGGCTTGTCAACGTTGCACCAGAAAGACCATCTACTTTATGAGACGCTTGTGGATCGTTAGGATCAACAGCACCTTTCGCTAAGGCAATTACAGCATCGCCTTGCTCATTGTAAACTTCTTTACCTTCCCACAATGCTTTCCAAGCTGGGTTATCTACTTCACCACCTAGTCCAGGTGTTTCAGCTTGCTGGTAGAAACCAAAACCAACCACTGTAGAGAAATCACCTTCAAGCGCCATGAAACCGTACATTGTTGACCATAGGCCGTAACCATGAACAGGCAAGATGATACGCGCATCTGCGTTTTCGTCTTTCACAACATAAACTGTTGCGAAGTTAGCACGACGCTTGATGCTTGCAGGATCCTGGTCACCGCTCAAAGAAACAGACAGCGCAGGGTCTTTAGCGGCAGCTTGTTGGTTGTAAGCATCAACCGTCACACCTGCTTGCGCAAGTTCTTCTTCTGTTGCGAAACGACCTTCAGATACATTTACTAGACGCTTTTCAACGTTAGCAAACACCTCGTCGATATTTTCACCTGGCTGAAGCATTTGTGCAGCGGCCAAGATATTGCGCTTACGGTCAAGGTCACGGTTTTCTTGCTGAATTGGTTTTAGACCAACCGCCGCACCCGCAACGAAAATTGAACACACCAAACACAGTGCAACCGCAACAATGATGGTTTTTGAAATGCTATCGTTACTGCTAGCCATTGCGAGCGATCCTCCGTTTGATGTTTGCTTGCACTACGAAGTGGTCAATGAACGGAGCAAACAAGTTAGCGAACAAGATCGCCAACATCATACCCTCTGGGTATGCTGGGTTAACCACACGAATCATCACAACCATGACACCAATTAGTGCACCGTAGAACCACTTGCCGCGGTTAGTCATAGACGCAGACACTGGGTCAGTCGCCATGTACATCATACCGAAAGCGAAACCACCGATAACAAGGTGCCAGTACCAAGGTGTTGCAAACATAGCGTTAGTGTCAGAACCAATTGCATTAAATAGCAAAGAGGTAGCCACCATACCAAGCATCACACCAGCTACGATACGCCAAGCAGCAATCTTCATAATTAGTAGTGCACCACCACCAATTAGGATCGCAAGAGTAGACGTTTCACCCATAGAACCTTGGATAACACCGAAGAATGCATCAGACCAAGCAACAGAAACAGCTTCTACACCGCCCGCTGCCATCTGGCTTAACGCTGTCGCACCAGAGTAACCATCCACTGCAGTCCAAACCGCATCACCAGACATAGATGCTGGGTAAGCGAAGAATAGGAATGCACGACCAGCAAGCGCTGGGTTAAGGAAGTTTTTACCTGTACCACCAAATACTTCTTTACCTAGTACCACACCGAAAGTGATACCTAGCGCAACCTGCCACAATGGGATCGTTGCTGGAAGCGTTAGAGCAAACAGGATAGAAGTAACGAAGAAACCTTCGTTTACCTCGTGCTTACGCACAGCAGCGAACAACACTTCCCAGAAACCACCCACAACGAACGTTGTTAGATAGACTGGCAAGAAGTACATCGCGCCATAAATCATGTTGTCCCAAATACTGTCCACATTGTATGCAGTTAACGCACCAATGATACCTTGACGCCAAGTATCAGCAGGCGCTGCACCCATTGCGTCAAGCGCAGTATTCGCTTGGAAACCAATGTTGTACATGCCAAAGAACATGGCAGGGAATGTACACATCCACACCAAGATCATGACACGTTTCATATCAACCGCATCACGAACGTGAGAACCACCTTTAGTTACGTGGCTTGGGCGATAGAAAATCGTATCAACCGCTTCGTACAATGCGTACCATTTTTCGTATTTTCCGCCTGAGTGAAACTCTGGCTCCATTTTATCTAGAATAGTTCTAAGACCCATGGATTAACCCTCTTTCTCAATCGTTGTGAGACAGTCTCGTAGAATCGGGCCGTATTCGAACTTACCAGAACAAGCGTAAGTCATTAACGCTAGATCTTCTTCGTCAAGTTCAAGAGCACCCAATTTCTGCGCCTGCTCAGTGTCGCCTACTACCAAAGCGCGCAATAATTGAGTTGGAAGAATATCCAACGGCATCAAACGCTCAAAGTTGCCAAGAGGCAGCATAGTACGATCACTACCATTCGTCGTGGTGGTCATATTGAACGTTGACTTACCTGTAAGCTTAGAGATAAACACGTTCAATACAGAGTGTTTCTCAAAGCCGGCACGTAAGTAATGTACCATTTGACGCTCACGACCTTCTGCAAGCACTACAACTTGAGAGTGGTATCGACCAAGGAAAGCGTATGGGCCAGTCGCTTTGCGACCAGACAACACAGAACCTGATATAATACGATTATCGCCTTCAAGTAGTTCACCAGCCAATAGCTGAGTTAGATCGGCACCCAACACAGTGCGTAGTAGTCGAGGCTTAGACACTTGTGGTCCACCAATCGATACAACACGTGTTACATCTAATACACCGTTAACAAACAGCTCACCAATCGCTACTACATCTTGGTAGTTGATTGACCAAACCGTTTTCTTATCGCTAACAGGGTCTAGGAAATGGATATGCGTACCCGCTAAACCAGCAGGGTGCTTGCCCGCGAACTCTTCGACAACAACATCAGATGTTGTTGGAATGCTGCTTTCAGGAGCCTTACAAAGGAACACCTTACCTTCAGTCAAACGAGTCAACACGGTTAAACCATCTGCAAACGCTTCAGCCTTATCAGCTAATACCACTGCAGGATCAGCAGCCAGCGGATTTGTGTCGATAGCGGTTACAAAGATTGAGTGCGGTACTGAATCAACTTCAGGAACCTTAGAGAAAGGACGAGTGCGGAGTGCAGTCCAAAGACCAGACTCAACAAGGTTTTCAACAACCTTTTCACGCTCAAGAGATTTCAACTCAGAACCAGAGTATTTGGCAAACTCAACTGCTTCATCGCCTTCAACTGTAATCACTACAGATTGAAGCATGCGACGCTCACCACGATTTATCGCAGTAACAGTACCTGAGGCTGGGGCGGTATACTTTACACCTTCTGTCTTTTTATCCGTAAAGATAACCTGCCCTTTTTTGACCTTGTCACCTTCCGCAACCAACATGGTCGGTTTCATACCATGATAGTCAGGTCCGATGACCGCCACCGATTTTGCTACAGGAGCATCCTCAATCACCTGATTGGGGGCACCACTGATCGGTAGATCTAGGCCTTTCGTAATTTTATACATATGTTCTGCCCAACAAAAATTGAACACCAAAGCGCACTTACGTTACTGAGCCAAATCCCCTCCGGGAAAGCATTTTGACCCTCACACCAGAAATGGTAGTTTTATAACGTAATATCACTTCACCGAAAAAACCGCTGTATTATAGAGATCATTACCATCGTTTACTACTCTTCGACACTCCCTTTACCCACATTGACGAGACAAAAACTTCGAAATAACAACTATAAACGCCATTTATTTTAGTATCTGCGACAGATTTTTTTGTTTTTTTCTTACATCATTAGTGAAGACTGAATTTGCTATTTTTTCCCTTGATGTTCCTACATACAAGGTTGCGGCAACGAGGCTTACGCGCCAGAATACGGACTAAACACGAATCACGTATTAAGGAAGCAGGTTATGTCTCAAG
This sequence comes from Marinomonas ostreistagni, assembly GCF_016461785.1. Lineage (GTDB taxonomy): Bacteria > Pseudomonadota > Gammaproteobacteria > Pseudomonadales > Marinomonadaceae > Marinomonas > Marinomonas ostreistagni_A. Next base: position 69,389 of record NZ_JAEMUH010000006.1, read on the forward strand.
CTGTTGCTCAAATTCGTATTAAGAATTTACGCCTTCGAACGTATATTGGTTTTAACGAAGAAGAAAAGAAGAACCGCCAAGACATTGTCGTGAATGCGCTGATCGAGTATCCGGCTCAGAATGCTTGCCAAACGGATGACGTGGCCAATGCTGTGAACTATAAAACCATCTGTAAAGCGATGATCGCCCACGTTGAAACGAATCGATTCTTACTTTTAGAAAGCTTAACTGAGCAACTTTTGGACATCTGCCTCAAACCAGACCAAGTGACCTTTGCAGATGTCGAAGTCGATAAACCTCACGCTCTTCGCTTCGCAGATTCTGTATCCTTCCGTTTAGCCAAACACAAATCATAATTAGCCAATCAGATGACCAAACACAACGTAATGAATTTTTCTGCCGGGTTCAAAAACCATCTTGAGGCTCAGAACCTTAGCCACAAAGCAAAACAGATCGTTGATCTCGTTGCGCAACATAAAAAACCGCTGCTTTACATCGCAGCCAGTGCGACGGAATTAAATGAAATAGAAGACAACATCCGTTTCTTTGCCGACCAAGCAACGCCCGTATTACGTTTCTCAGATTGGGAGACTTTGCCCTACGACAGTTTCTCCCCACACCAAGACATCATTTCTGATCGTCTTAATACCTTAGCTCAAATTCGTGATTTGTCAGCTGGAATTGTTTTAACGACCACGTCTTCAGCCTTGACTCGAATCTGTCCTGAAGAGCACATCGATGCTCAGCGCTTTGAGATCGTGTTACAACAGAAGATCGATCAAAAGCAATTAGTAGATCGTTTGACCAATGGTGGCTACCTAAATGTTGAAACCGTCAACACTCATGGTGAGTTCGCTGTTCGCGGAGCCATTATGGATGTTTTCCCAATGGGGGTTGAGCACCCCATTCGAGTGGAATGGTTTGACGATGAAATCGAATCCATTCGCTGGTTTGATGTGGACAGTCAACGTACCATTGAAAAAGTCACCGAGATAAAGATTCTTCCAGCACGAGAGATCGCGACCACACAGCATGGTATTACCGGATTTCGTAAGCGCTTTCGTGAACGTTTCGACATCGACCCACTTAGCAGCCCCATTTACCAAGACGTCAGTGAAGGCATTATCCCTGGTGGGATCGAATATTATTTGCCACTCTTCTTTGATCAAACAGGAACGTTGTTCGACTATTTAACACAAGACACTTTGATTGCTCGAAACGAACAGATCAACGAATACGTCGGCGCCACATTACTTGACTATAAAACACGTCACGAATCATTAGCTTACGATATTCAGAAGCCGATTTTAAAGCCAAGTGAACTTTGCCTGATCGAAGATGAGTTTTTCGCCAAGCTCAACCAACACCCTGGTGTGATCTTCGGTGAGATAGCCGATTCTGAATTATTGCTACCCAACTTAGCGACAGATCCTCAAACCCGTTCTAGCTTTGATAAGCTCAGCCACTTTATTGACCAGCAAAACAGTACGTTAATTGTGGCAGAGTCAGCAGGTCGTCGTGAGGCCCTACTGGATCTACTACACGATGCCTCAATTCGCCCTAAAGTCTGTGAGGATTGGCAGGATTTCCTCACCAAAAACAGCGGTATTTTTATAACCGACGGTTTGCTCTCAAAAGGCTTTTTACTAGATGAGCAAAATGCACTTGTCGCCGAAAGTGATTTACTCGGTGAACGAGTCGCACAATCCCGCCGTCGTAAAGCCTCCAACATCGATGAAGATTCAATCATACGTAACCTCACAGAGTTGCGCATGGGCGCTCCTGTCGTTCACATTGATCATGGTGTGGGGCGCTATCTAGGTTTAACCAACTTATCAATTGATGGACAAGAAACGGAACTACTGACCTTAGGCTATGCTAACGACGCCAAGCTATATGTACCCGTTTCCTCGCTTCAGCTGATTTCTCGCTACACTGGTGCTGATGAAGAGCATGCACCTCTGCATAAATTAGGCACAGAAAAATGGAGTGCAGCGAAGCAAAAAGCCGCGGAAAAAGCCCGTGACACGGCTGCAGAGCTGCTCGACATTTATGCCAAACGTGAATCGAAAAAAGGTCATGCATTCGCTTCACCGGATGAGGCTTACAAACAATTCTCGGCCGGCTTCCCGTTTGAAGAAACGCCCGATCAACAACTGGCTATCGATGCAGTCATTCGCGATATGTCTTCAGCCAAAGCAATGGATCGCCTAGTGTGTGGTGACGTTGGGTTTGGTAAAACAGAAGTCGCCATGCGCGCTGCATTCTTAGCGGTTCAAGATGGCAAGCAAGTCGCCGTGTTAGTCCCTACCACTCTACTGGCACAGCAGCATTACGATAACTTCTGTGACCGCTTCGCTGATTGGCCTGTTCAAGTGGAGCTGCTGTCACGTTTTCGTTCAGGCAAACAGACCAATGCCGCCATTGAACGTATTCAAGAAGGTAAAGCAGACATTGTCGTCGGAACACATAAGCTAATCCAAGGCGACATTAACTTTGCCAACTTAGGATTGGTCATCATCGATGAAGAACACCGCTTTGGTGTGAAGCAAAAAGATCAGTTCAAGGCGCTGCGTGCGGAGGTCGACATTCTGACCCTTACTGCAACACCGATCCCTCGAACACTTAACATGTCACTGAGTGGTATTCGCGATTTATCGATCATCGCCACCCCACCCGCTAAACGTCTGTCGGTCAAAACGTTTGTAAAACAAAAAGACGACCATCAAATTCGTGAAGCGGTTCTACGTGAGCTATATCGTGGTGGCCAAGTGTATTACCTACACAATGAAGTCCAAAGCATCGAAAAAGCAGCGGAAGACCTCAAAGCATTGGTTCCGGAAGCACGCGTGATTGTGGGTCATGGGCAAATGCGTGAGCGCGAGCTGGAACAAGTCATGTCTGACTTTTATCACAAACGTGCCAATGTGCTGGTTTGTTCAACCATCATCGAAACTGGTATTGACGTACCCAATGCCAACACCATTTTGATTGAGCGAGCAGACAAGTTTGGTTTGGCTCAATTGCACCAGCTTCGTGGCCGAGTGGGACGCTCACACCACCAAGCTTATGCTTACTTGCTAACGCCAAATGATCGTAAGATCACACCAGACGCTGAGAAACGACTTGAGGCGATTAGCATGGCAGACACTCTAGGGGCAGGCTTCACTCTAGCTACCCACGACCTTGAGATTCGAGGCACCGGTGAACTGCTAGGTGAGGGACAAAGTGGCCACATCGAACACGTAGGCTTCTCGTTGTTTATGGAAATGCTAGATCGTGCGGTGCAGTCTCTGAAAAATGGCGAATCCCCTGATGTCGACATCAGCACACCATCGCAAACCGATATTAACCTGCGCATTCCTGCTTTGATCCCGGAAGACTACCTTGGGGATGTACACACTCGCTTAATGTTGTATAAACGCATAGCAAGCGCTAAAGATGATGCGCAATTAAAAGAACTTCAAGTAGAAATGATCGACCGTTTTGGACTCTTACCTGATCCGACGAAAAACTTATTCCGTCAAACGGCATTGAAATTCAAAGCAGAGAAATTAGGCATTAGTAAAATTGAAGCCAATCAAAGCGAAGGTAAGATTCACTTCAAAGCGAATACCCCGGTCGATCCGATGAAATTGATTGGCTTGATCCAAACCAAACCAGATCAATTCAAGTTATCGGGTTCGGACACCTTGCGTTTTATTGCTAAAATGCCGAATGCGGACGAGCGTTTTACTCACACATTAAAAACATTGGAATTGTTACATTGAAAGCCATCTCTCTAATTTTGTTAGGCCTACTGTGCAATACATGCGTTCAGGCCAATTCACTAGACTCATTAGACTTGAATAAAGCGCGTGCCTACCAAGCTTACGTTATGACCTTCGTATGGCCAGAGAATATGACCTCTGAAGACATCGAATACCAAGATATTTTTTCCCGTGAAGAAATCCAACCAATTGTGGACTGGGAAGATACTGAGAAAAGTGATGCCCTACCGGACTCGTCACCGTTTGACGCTTTTACTAAAACACTTTCTGCGCGCACCGAAGTATTAAGTAATAAAACATGGACACTAATTTTCCCTGATACAGGCAGTTCCATCAGTGAATCTTTTCATAGTACTCAAGCTACGCATGGTTATCCGCTGATGAAAGGGGAAGTTAAGTTCACTCTTGGGCGCTATCTTGAAAGTGACTTAGACTACAAACACTACCAGTTTGGTCAGCCGACTGACTCGGACGAAGCCCCCCTTAATGCTGAAATGGCCACCATTATCGATGGAACAGAAACGCTAACCTCGCAAGGCTACTCAGTCAGTACACCACAGCCAAGCCAAAATACTATTGCCTATACAAACAATGAGTATGCTGTTTGGAATGGTCCAACACAGGTATTGTCATTGCATTTTAACAATAAGACGGCCAGTAAAAAGCTTAATTATATTGACCACCCAGTCATTGGCACACTTATTTACTTTGAGCCGTTAGACTTAGAAGAAGCCATTGATATGGTTACTCAGCCCAGTCTTACACAGTAATACGAACAAAAAACCTCCTTTAATGCCTTAAAGGAGGTTTTACAATAAAAAAGGTTTTAGTGTTTAGTTGGCCCACGGCGAACCAGTTCTTTACCGTTTTCAAATACGTCTTGAGTAACCCAACGACCCAGCAACAACTGATGATTACCGTCTAGCACAGCAACAAATGGGCGGCCATCAGCATTATTTGTCGCCAAGGCAACTCCCGCTACATTGTTCAATCCGAAACTACCATTCTCTACCGCCAGCAAAAACGCCTCTAGTTCTTCAAGGTTATCAATCACTCGTTCGTCATTAATCATTACTAATACTCAATTACCACTTTAAAACAGATAGGATAACAGTTATCCGATTTAGCCAACACCTATTCACGAACTGTACAAGCGCCTTAAACGCTTTGAATGAGTAACCAATCGATAAGCCAGCAAGCCGCCCAATACCGATGAAAAGATAATCGCCAATGAGGTATCGCTTTTCACCTGCCACCACAAGTGCGCAATTATTGCTAAAGCAGCAAGATAGATAAAACGATGCAATCGTTTCCAGTTACGCCCTAATCGCTTCATCATAGGTTTGGTACTGGTCACTGCAAGCAGCAATAAGATAACAAGCGCTAACACCCCAGCATAAATATAGGGTTTCTCCACGAGGTCTGAGCGAATCCACGTCCAGCTTAGACCGGCAAACAACACCAAATAAATGATCAGATGCAGCACTGAGTAGAAAAACGCTGCCAACCCTGTAAAACGCCGATACCTTGCTAAGATTTTGAATCGTTGAAACGTCATCAATGGCGTTACCGATAATGCTCCCGCCATAAACACGCAAGCCCAAATGCCGCTTAAACGCATCAAAAGCTTGCCAGGATCAGGGAAATATTTTCCCAAGAATAACGAACAAAACATCCATAAGAATGGCAATAAGAACACTACCAAGACATAAGGCTTTTCTTTTCGATTCCAAAATGACTTCACGTTAGTAGTTTCTCTTTAGATCCATACCAGCGTATAGACTGGCAACTTCATCGGCGTAGCCATTAAACATTTGTGTTTCAATCACATTTGGAAACAGCACACCACTGGGCAATCTTCGCTCTTCTTTTTGCGACCAACGAGGGTGATCCACTTCAGGGTTCACATTCGCATAGAAGCCATATTCATTGGGTGCCAAAGTACTCCACGTGGTGATCGGCATACTTTCCACAAAACGAATTTTGACAATCGACTTAATACTCTTGAAACCGTATTTCCAAGGCACGACCAAACGCACAGGCGCACCATTTTGATTCGGCAACACGCTGCCATACATCCCTACACTCAACAGCGCCAAGGGATTCATTGCTTCATCGATACGTAAACCTTCTCGATAAGGCCAATCAATAGAACCGCCTCGCTGTTCTGGCATTTGCTTCGGGTCGTACAGTGTTTCGAAGTAAACATACTTGGCCTTTGAGGTTGGCTTAAACTTCTTCAGCACATCCGCCAGCGGAATCCCAATCCAAGGCACCACCAACGACCATGCTTCAACACAGCGTAGGCGATAGATGCGCTCCTCTAACAATGACTCTTTAATAATGTCATCTAAGTCGAAAACGCCAGTAACATCAGCCTCACCTTCAACAGTAATCGTCCAAGGTCGAGTTTTTAATGAACCTGCTCTTTTAGCTGGGTCACCTTTGCCGTAACCAAACTCATAGAAATTATTGTAAGACAACGTTACATCATACGGCGCTGGTGTTTCGTCTTTGCCATAAGGCGTTTCGATAACTCGATCAAACGCCGCTTGAAGAGGTTGAGCGGGAGATAAAGGATTGCCTGACTGCAATGCCGCAAACGCATTACCAAAACCCAAGCCAAATGCGGTACCACCTGTCACCTTCATAAATTGTCGACGGTTTAAATAAACGGATTGATCCGTTACTTCATTTTCTGAACAGTCAGACCGTTTCTTGTTTTTAATCAGCATATCGCGCTCCTTGGTTACTCTTAAGATGGACTATTAAAGTGTGTTCTGGTTCGAGCATTACCGTTATCGTCACATTTAAACCACAATCGTTGACAGGTACTCAGTGAGCAGTCAGGATGGCCCACTTTCCCGTCAACACGAGCGAAGAGTCATGGCAAAACCGAATAAAAAAGGCCCTACGAAAACCATCGATATTTATTGCCAAAACTGCCAAGCCCAGCTGTTTAAGTACCGAAAAGGCGGCAAAGGCGCATTAGTCAAATGCTTCAAGGAACGCATTGTTGAAGACTTCACCAACACACCTTGCCACTGCCCTCACTGCAACAAAGAATTCGCCCGTGACACATTAGTACGAGGTACACCTGCTTATAAGTTTATTGGTGGCAAAGTTTGGTTTAAATAATACACTAGCAACCCAACACAGAACGTTAACAGGGATTAGACGATATGAAGAAGCGATTTATTACAGCCATTTTTGCCCTCGCGCTTACAGGCTGTTCCGACGACGAAGTGGGCGATGTATCTCTTGGCCTATTTACCTTAAAAGACATAAAAATCTCGAACTTGGTGGATGATAAAATCCCAGGCGTTACCTGCCACATCGCATCGGTAGAAGCGAATCTAAGTTTTTCTGATCCAAGTGATAGCTCTATCGCCTGTCGTCAAACGGGGGCCATCACACCTGCAATGCTTGCAACCATTGATAAAAGCCCCTCCGGTGAAGTGGTGTTTAGGAAGTCCAAAAGCATCTTTTTCAAAACCATGAAAGTTCGCCGGATTTTTGATGCAGAAAACCAGACCTTGATGTATTTGTCTTACACTACCAAAGAAACCGAAGGAAGCTTTAAACATAGCCTTTCAACTGTACCGCTTTGGGGAACTCAGGCTTATGTTGAGTCAGTTCAAACACCATAAGCTCTACATTAGTGGCTTTTGCGTGCTATGGGCAACCAACGCTATGACTGAAAATTGGTATCAGCCTAGCGTAAAAACCACTTGGCAATGGCAATTACAGGGGCAACTTGATACACGTTACAACGTAGACGTTTACGATGTGGATTTGTTCGACACCACGGTGGAACAAATCCAATCTTTGCAACGTCAAAATCGTAAAGTCATCTGCTATTTCTCAGCGGGCTCTTTGGAAGATTGGCGTAATGACATTCGATCTATCCCTATAAATGCCATCGGCAAACCATTAGACGATTGGGCCGGAGAACACTGGCTCGATATTCGTAACAAGCAAGTTTGGCGGACTATGCAGAACCGCATTAAACTTGCTCTAAAAAAGGGCTGTGATGGCATCGAACCAGACAACGTAGACGGTTACCAAAATGACTCAGGCTTTCCTTTAACCGCTCAAGATCAAATTGCTTTCAATCGTTTCTTGGCTCAGAGTGCTCACATCTTAAAACTCTCCATTGGCCTAAAAAACAGCCTTGGCATCGTTCCGGAGTTGGTGAATGACTTTGATTTCGCTGTTAACGAACAGTGTTTAGAATTCCAAGAATGCGATTTATTAATGCCCTTTATCCGACAAAATAAAGCCGTATTCCATGCGGAATACCAAGCTAGCAGCAACATATGTCTTCCTGCACAATCCATGGGGTTTAGCACCCTATTACTGCCTCTTGAACTGGATGGCAGCTTTCGCAAAGCCTGCCCATAGCTTTAAAAACACAATCAGGGCTATTTTGCTTTGCGGCTAAAAGTGCGACGATCAAGATTAGGCCATTGAACTAAAGGGACGCTTATGAAGATCATCAATGCACGACTTAGACATTCTGATGCCTTATTTACCATTGAATGCGAACAAGGTGTTTTCACCCACATTCAACAACAAGAACAGCCACTCCAAACTACCTGCGATCTGGATGCTAAACAGAAGCTACTGTGCGCGCCATTCGTTGAACCACATATTCATTTAGATGCCGTACTGACCGCCGGAGAGCCCCGCTGGAATAAGAGCGGCACCCTATTTGAAGGCATAGAGTGCTGGTCTGAACGCAAAAAAATGCTCAGCCATGACGACGTACAGCAACGAGTTCTAAAAGCTGCAGAGCTATTGATCAGCCACGGTGTCCAGCATATTCGAACCCATGTGGATGTGACCGACCCAGAACTCACAGCTCTAAAAGCCATCGTGCCTTTGAAGCAGACCTTAGCCCCCTACTTAGATCTTCAGGTCGTTGCATTTCCCCAAGAAGGCATATTGTCTTACCCCAATGGCAAAGGGTTAATGGAACAAGCCTTAGAGATTGGTGCTGATGTGATCGGCGGGATCCCTCACTTTGAATTCACACGCGAATACGGCGTCGAGTCCATGCTTTGGGTGATCGAGTTGGCACAAAAACACAATAAACTGGTGGATGTACACTGCGATGAAATCGATGATGAAAACTCCCGCTTCTTAGAAGTACTGGCTACAGCTACGCTAGAAAGCGGTCTTGGCAATCGGGTAACAGCAAGCCATACCGTCGCCATGCATTCCTATAACAATGCCTACTGCTCTAAACTGTTTCGCTTGCTGAAAATGTCTGGCATTAACTTCGTTTCCTGTCCCACAGAAAACATTCACCTTCAAGGTCGTTTTGATACCTTCCCCAAACGTCGCGGCATTACCCGAGTGAAAGAGCTTCGGGACGCAGGAATTAACGTTGCCCTTGCCCAAGACTCTATCCAAGATCCTTGGTACAGCTTAGGCAACGGTAAACTGTTACGCCAAGTAGACTTCGCTCTGCACGCTTGTCATATGATGGGATACGACGACTTTAGTCACGCCCTCGACTTTATCACCGACAACGGCGCCAAAGTCATGCATATTCAAGATCACTACGGCATCGAAGTCGGCAAACCTGCTAACTTCATCGTACTTAACGGCGCTGATGATGTGGAAGTGATACGTGAACAAGCAGAGATAATCTACTCAGTTCGTAAAGGCGAGATCATGGTAGAGAGGCAACCCACTCTATTAGTAAACAATCCAAAATTGCTTTGATCCACAATGAAAGATGAAACACTCTGCCCATAATAATCCAGAGTGTTTCAACGTTTGTTAGGTATCTCTTAAACACCAACGTAAAAGCAATCCCATTTTCTCGAATATAGATCAGGCCCATCCATCCTACCAAAGCACAACTTTTTGGACATTCATGTGCTGGAGCGGAATAGAACTTGCAGTCAGTTGTATAACTTATAAACAAGGACGCTTTTATGAATGATATCCTTGCATTTCACCAGTTTATGCCTGATTGGGTAATTTCCGTTGCCATTGTTGTGGCCATTATCGGTGCGTTGTTACTCATTAAGCGTTTGGTTTTATCACGGCTGATACGTTTAGCGGGAAGAAGCCATTATTTCTTCGACTCATTACTACTCAATGCAGTCAAAGTACCATTATCCCTTCTAATTTTGTGCATAGGTCTATTCATCCTAGAAAGACTGCCCGCAGAAGACTCCAACTTTAGTGAAGCCATTGCAGGTTCTTCTACCTATGCTGTGCCAGTTTTACTAATCTTTGCTGCCGTGTTTTTCTTAGACCGGTTGATCACAGGCTCTATCAATCACTACAGCAATAAGTCATCACTCTTACAAAGCAGCCGTCCAATTGTAAAAGGTATCAGTCGATCCTTTGTCTTTGGTATTGGTGTGTTAGTGCTACTTGGTACACTTGGGATTTCCATAACACCATTAATTGCATCACTAGGCATTGGCTCTTTGGCAGTTGCACTGGCTCTGCAACCCACCTTAGAGAACTTCTTTTCAGGCGTTCAACTGTTAGTTGATCGCCCAATTCGTGTGGGAGATTTTATTGAGTTGGACTCTGGTGAACAGGGGTTTGTTGAAAAGATCGGCTGGCGTTCCACTTGGATTAAAATGCTACCTAACAACACAGTTATTATGCCAAATAGCGTATTATCCGAGTCCAAAATCATTAACTATTTTTACCCCTCAAGAGAAATGTCTGTTTCTGTCGAAGTGGGTGTTCATTACGACTCAGACTTGGAACACGTGGAAGCTGTGGTGATTGAAGAAGGTAAACAACTGATGGAAGAGCATGAGTTTGGCGTGCCAACACATACTCCCATTGTGTTTTTCCATACCTTCGATAATTCCAGCATAAACTTTACTGTCATCCTCAAAGGACAAGAGTTTTTCCATCAGTTTTTCTTACGTGCAGCGTTTATCAAAAAGCTCCACAAACGCTTTAAAGAAGAGAATATCGTGATCCCTTACCCCATTCGCGCGATTAACACCGAACAGGAAAATGCTCGTATTATTCAGCAAAATGAGTAAGGTAGATGTTACATCACCAATGAATCACGGCTGAGATCTTGAATGCTGTTCGCTCCAGTAAGCGTCATGGCTACACGCATTTCTTTTTCAATAAGATCCAGTACGTTTTCAACGCCAGCTTGGCCTGCAGTGGCTAACGCATACACAAAAGCACGGCCTAACAAGGTACAGTCAGCCCCAAGGGCCAACATACGAACCACATCCAGACCTGTTCGGATGCCGGAATCCACTAGAATTTTAATATCGCCTTTTACTGCATCAGCGATTTCTGGCAAGGCACGAACAGATGACATAACACCATCTAGCTGGCGGCCACCATGGTTGGAAACAATGATCCCATCAGCACCAAAACGTACAGCGTCTTTGGCATCTTCTGTATCTAGGATCCCTTTGATGATCATAGGGCCATCCCAGAAATCACGGATCCATTCGAGGTCTTTCCAGGAAATAGAAGGGTCGAAATTTTTGCCTAACCAGCCAATGTAGTCTTCCAGTTTCGTAGGTTCACCACGGTAGGTGGAAATATTCCCCAGATCATGAGGTTTACCATTAATGCCCACATCCCATGCCCAAGCAGGATGCGTCATGGCTTGTATGACACGACGAATCGCCGCATTAGGACCACTCATACCAGAGTGCATATCACGGTAACGAGCACCAGGTACTGGCATATCCACCGTAAACACTAGATTTTTAATGCCTTGGGCTTTCGCGCGCTCAAGTACATTTTTCATAAAACCGCGGTCTTTTAGAACGTACAACTGGAACCAAATCGGTCGCGTAACAGCCGCACTGACTTCTTCGATCGGACAAACAGATACTGTCGACAGTGTAAACGGAATGCCTTTGTTTTCAGCGGCTTTAGCCGCTTGGACTTCACCACGGCGGGCATACATGCCAGTCAGACCGACTGGTGCTAAAGCAATGGGTAATGACAGCTTTTCGCCAAATAGCTCAGACTCAAGGTTTAAGTCAGACATATTCTTTAAGATACGTTGGCGCAGCGCGATATCCGACAAATCATCCGTGTTACGTCGTAGGGTATGTTCTCCGTAAGAGCCACCATCAATGTAGTGGAACAAAAACGGTGGTAACTTCGCTTTTGCCGCCGCTCGATAGTCTGTCGATGCTGAAATGATCATTGTTGCACTCCCAAAAAGCGTGGAATTATTTTTGTTGTAGGAGAATCTAATGGTTTATCTTTAGATGATATATACCCATAATCAAAAACATTATTTCCAAAAACAACATAATCCTATGCATTCTGATGATCTGATTTTGTTTTCACAGGTGGTTGAGTTAGGCAGTTTTAGCAAAGCGGCTGAGTTAAATAACTTAACCAATTCTGTTGTTAGCAAGCGTATCGCGCGCTTAGAAAAAGCCCTCAATGTCCAGCTTTTATATCGCACTACTCGAAAGCTAACACTTACCGAAGGGGGCCAAGCGCTGTTTATCAAAGCACAAAAAGTAGCACTTGCCACACAAGAGGCTACCAACTCCGTCGCTGGATTTGGTGAAGCCATTCAAGGTCATATCAAGATGTCCGTGCCAACTATTTCAGGGGAGCTTTTGCTCGCTGATGCGGTCGCGGAATTTTGCAAAATGCACCCTGGACTTACGGTCGATATGTCGCTGAATAATCAGTTTGTGGATTTAGTGAAAGACGGTTTCGACTTAGTCATCCGCACTGGCTATCTGGAGGACTCCAGCTTAATCGCTCGCCATATCTTAGACTCTCATTGGATCGTCTGTGCTTCCCCTGGATACATTCGACAGCACGGCAAACCTCAGACCCCTGAAGAACTAGTCGGACATAACTGTTTGCTGTATTCCTTTCAAACAAACGGTGCCAATGAGTGGGAATTTAAAGGTGATGAGCAAAATTATCGCGTTACAGTTGAAGGGATCTTCTCCAGTGATAACGCCATCGCCCTGAGAAAAGCCGCATTAGGCGGCCACGGTATTGCGTACTTGCCAAGGTGTCTGGTGTACCACGACCTACGTAACGGTGAGTTAATCGACCTGTTACCTCAACAAGTCGGAAAAGTGATCGGTGTTTACGCGGTTTATCCGTTTACACGCCAGCTCCCCAAAAAGCTCAAGCTGTTGATTGAACACATTCGACAGCGCTATCTAGCAATAGAGCATTATTTTTAACCTATTAAGCGAGCTCTAATACTCGGGGATTCGCCTTTGCAGATCTAGCAGTATTTTGGTTTACCAAAGAGCGCCGGTATTCGATCAGATCAGCAATGGTGCCGATCTTTAGCCCATATAATTTAGCAAAGATTTCAAGGTCCGGACGGCGAGCCATACTGCCATCATCGTTGAGGATTTCAATAATGGCACACGAAGGTGTTAGACCCGCTAGTTGCGCTAGATCACAGCCGGCTTCAGTATGCCCATTTCGCTCCAGCACACCGCCCTTTTTCGCGACAATGGGAAAAACATGACCGGGTGATACGATATCCATCGACGTAGATTGCGGTGCGGCTGCGACGTGAATGGTTCGCGCACGATCAAACACAGAAATCCCTGTCGTCACCCCTTCAGCCGCCTCAATAGAGATCGTAAAATTGGTACCAAACTGCTCTGTGTTATGCGCCACCATCGCCGTTAATCCCAACTGTCTCGCTGTCGTTTCCGTCATCGTTTGACATAAAAGACCGCGCCCTTTTGACACCATAAAATTGATAATTTCAGGTGTGACCTTTTCAGCAGCCACCATTAAGTCGCCTTCGTTTTCTCGGTCTTCATCGTCCATTATTATCACCATTTTGCCTTGACGGATGTCTTCGATGATGTCTTCTATGGTGTTGAGTGCTGTCATAATGTACTCCTGCGTAATCGCTGGTTTAGACGTTATTCTCGGTGAATCGCGAACGGAGCCCAAGCTTGCATGGTAGGCATGACTTCCATTCGGTTTATACAAACATGAGGCGGCAACGTTGCGATGTAATACATGGCGTTGGCAATGTCTTCTGCGCTCAGAGCTTCCGTGTTGGCATACAGCGCATCTGATGCAGCTTGATCACCTCCGGTTCGCACCAAGGTAAACTCTGTTTCAGCAATCCCAGGCGCTAAATCTGTCACCCGCACCCCTGTTCCCAAAAGATCACAGCGCAAGTTGTAGCTAAATTGCTGAACAAAGGCTTTTGATGCGCCATATACATGACTTCCAGGATAAGGCCACTGTCCTGCGATCGAGCCGACATTAATGATGCTCGCCCCCTCTCCAACCTTGATTAACGTAGGCAGAAACGCATGGGTCATATTCACCAGCCCAGTAATATTGGTATCGATCATAGTGTGCCAATCGGCCAATTCAGTTTCCTGTGCAGGTTTGGGCGATAAAGCAAGTCCTGCGTTATTAATCAAACAGGCCACGTCATTAAACGGCTCAGGCAAATTATTCAATAAGTCGTTTATCTCATCCTGGTTACGTACATCTAAGACTTTATAGAACACAGGAACCGTTTCCATTAGCTCGGTTTGCAGTGCTTGAAGGCGGTCTTCACGGCGGCCAGTAATCACCAGCGCCCAACCTTCTGAAGCGAACTTGAGTGCAGCCGCTCGGCCAAAACCTGATGTGGCTCCTGTAATGAGTACAACTTTATTCATTCACATGAATCCTTTTTTTAAAGTGGCAACCTAACCCAATCGTGAAAACCATTGCATTAGGTGCCATCAAGATACGTTACATAAAAAATAGCGTTATCCAACGTTAAACATTAGATAGCTCTGAACTGACATAGGACTTAGGGCTAAACTGGCTAATGGCGTAATACAGCACGGCTCCACTCACGGCTCCCGTGAACCAACCGTAATTGTAAAACCACATCAAAGTATCAAAAGTGATTGCCACTATGGTCAGTGAGACAGGGATTAAAAATGCAAACATGCCAGTCCAATTAACCGATGGATAAGCATCTTCTTTATAAAGCGCCAACACATCCAATGACTGCTTTTTAATCATGAAGTAATCAACGATCATGATGCCCGCAATAGGGCCAAGTAAGCTTGAATAAGCCAGTAACCAGTTGGAAATAAAGCCTTCAACACTGACATCGGAAGCGATCCAACCTAGCTTTTTCATTAACTCCCAGCTCATCAACAAAATACCAACCAACCCCGTTAACAAAACACCCTTGGTATGATCAATGTACTTTGGTGCAATGTTCTGAAAATCATTAGTAGGCGACACTACATTTGCCGCGGTATTCGTTGACAAGGTCGCAATCACAATCATGACCATAGCAATCGCAACAATAAATGGATTTTCGATTTGACCGATCAGTGAAATAGGATCCGAAATAGTGACACCAAACATTTGTACCGATGCAGCAGTCATCACCACACCCAGAGACGAAAACATAAACATGGTCAATGGCAAGCCAATGACTTGACCAATGATCTGATCTTTTTGCGATTTAGCGTAGCGGCTAAAGTCAGGAATATTCAGAGACAAAGTGGCCCAAAAGCCCACCATAGCAGTTAAGCCAGAAAAGAAATATTTAGCAAAACCATCTGTTTCTGGGCGGCTGGCTGGGGTTGCTAACAACTCAACGTAGGACACCTTGCCGCTGGCCCAAAACAACAGGCCCAATGACACGATTAAAAGTAAAGGGGCAGAAAGGGTTTCTAGCCATTTGATGGAGTTGGCTCCCTTGAGTACGACTATGATATTCAGTAGCCAGAAGATGAAAAAGCCTATCACCTCTCCTATACCACCTAAGCTTGCCCAGGCAGACGAGATCGACGATAAAAACAGATGGATGGCCAAGCCTCCAAACATGGTTTGAATACCGAACCAACCACAGGCCACTAAGCCACGGATCATACAGGGAATGTTAGACCCTTTAATGCCGAACGAAGAACGCAGCATAACAGGGAAAGGGATACCGTATTTGGTCCCAGCAAAAGCGTTTAACGTTAACGGAATCAGTACGATAATGTTCGCGATTAAGATCGTCACTAACGCTTCCACTACAGATAAACCAAAGTAATTCGTTAAGATACCACCAAGCGTATAAGTGGGCACACAGATGGCAATCCCAACCCATAACGCAGCGATATTAAATTTACTCCAAGTTCGCTCGGAGACTTTTGTCGGCGCTAAATCTTCATTGAAGTTTTTGCTCGACTTAAGATCATCCCCTACTTCTAACTCGTAAAACTCATCAATCTTTTTCATGCTTGAATTCATTTCTACGTCTCCATTCGACTAGAAAACAGTTTTAGTTAATCACTCATTTCACCTACACATTGCACAAACATGACTTTGTTTTTATTAAGATTTCAGAGGTTTGCCGGATTTTCGTAAAGCTAAACAACTACCAAAACCAGTTAACTCAGGCTTTGATATTTGCGATTGAAATACACTAAGTTCGTCGCTTCCTCGGCTAACCCCACAGCAAGCACTTCGCAGAAAAATACTTCGTGAGTACCAACGGTATTACGCGATGTAATACAACAATCAAATACGGTTGCACTGGCGGTCAATGACGGAGCGCCCGTCACCATCGGCTGCCATTGGGTCAACTCAAATCGCTCTGGCTGGGTCAGTTTGCTGGCAAAAGTACTCGATACAGCTTCTTGCCCAGCCCCAAGCACATTGACACAAAGATGCTCAGCTTGATCAAAAACCGAGAACACCGAAGAAGAGCGGTTTAAACAAACCAATAACGTTGGCGGTGTATCCGTGACACTGGTGACTGCAGTGGCGGTGAAACCAACTGGCCCAACTGGGCTCATCGTGGTGATGACATTGACCGATGCGCCCAACCTCGACATGCCTTCTCTATAAAGCTTGGACACCTCTTCTTTCTGAATCGGAGACTCAACAGCAAGGGCGCTCACATCAAAGACAGTTGTTTGTCCATTAACGTTTGTGGAAATAGAATCAGACATACAGGCATGCCTCCTCTGCTGGTAGGCGTGGCAAACGTCCATACAACTTAGAGTCGTCGCCATAGCCAATGTTGATGATTAAATTTGCAGACCAATCAGTATCAGCAAAAAATTCGCGGTTAAGTGCCTCCACATCAAACCCAGACATCGGCCCGGTATCCAACCCCATGGCTCGTGCAGCAAAGATCAAATATGCTGCTTGCATAGAGCTGTTACGCATAGCGGTTTCTTGGGCTAGCGCTTCACTTGAGGTGAACCAACTTTTCGCATCCCCGTGAGGAAATAAGGTCGGTAATTGGTCATAAAACTTACGGTCGTAGGCCACGATCACCGTCAAAGGCGCGGTCATGGTTTTCTCTAGATTACCTTTTGATAATGTAGGGGCTAATCGAGCTTTGCCCTCTTCTGAGGTTACAAATACAAACCGAGCCGGAGAGCAGTTTGCAGAAGTTGGACCAAGGCTGGTTAAGCGATATAGCTCATCCAGTTGCTCTTTCGTTAGGCTTTTATTCAACCATCCGTTATGGGTTCTTGCCGCGGTAAACAGTTGTTCAATACTGGCCTGTTCTAATTCTGCTTTCATTTTTTGCTCCTAACGCAAAGCATCGTAAAACGTCTCAAGTATGTGGTTGAACGCCTCCGGTTCAGTCACATTGCATCCGTGACCGCCGTGTTCTAAGACATACAGACTTGATTGGGTTAATTTTTTATCAAGCTCCAAAGAGCAGGAATACGGCACCAGTAGATCATCTTTGCTGGCCACCACACCGACTGGACAAGCCAGCTCGGACAAGGATTGAGAGACATCAAAGGCTTCAATCGCCGTGATTCTTGCGAGCAAGTTGTCTTTACTAAAACCGGATGACAAAAGATGATCTAGCTCTCGATCCAGCAGCGCACGATTGGTTTTCATCCATTCGGATGGGTACAAAAATAGAGGCTGCGCTTGGAGATAGGCTTCCAAGCCGACCTGCTTAAGAATCGATTTTCGAATGTCGAAACAGCGCTTGGTATGCTCGTCGGTTTTATCCCAAGCATTAATAAGCAATAAACTCGAGACCTTTTCAGGGCTTTGCAAAGCCAACTGCAAGCCAATTAAGCCACCCAGGGCATGTCCGATAATATGCGCGCACTCGGTTCCACTTTGCGCCATAACGGTTTCGATTTCGGTCGCCATATCGGCAATCTTGTAGCCATTTGGCAGCACACCAGCACTTTTTCCAGTACCGTATTGATCGTAAATTACGACCTTAAAACGTTTGGCTAACTCCGGTACTTGCGCTTGCCAATACTGATGAGAACCTCCCAACCCTGAGGATAATAAAACCGCCTCAGAGTGGGATGCATCACCATGGATTTCGTAATACATGGTCTTCCTTAGCCTGTGCTTAGCTGTCTTTGCCAACATGAGCAATCGATGCGATCTCAATAAGCGCCGCTTCTTTCACAAGACCACATTGGATGCAGTATCGAGCCGGTTTATCGCCAGGGAAAAACTCCGCGTACACTTCGTTGATGGCGGCGTAATCACTCCAGTCTTTGATCATGATCATATTGAATGTCACGTCGGCCATGGTGCCGCCCGCTTCTTCCACTACGCCTTTGATAATCTCTAGAACATGGCGTGTTTGCGCACTCGCATCCCCTGGGTAGACCACATTGTTTTCACTATCAAATGGTAGGGTTCCTGATACATAAACAATGCCATCAGCCATCGTTCCTGGGACAAAAGGGGCAAGTGGCTTTCCGGTTCCTTTAGGCATTACAGTTTGCTTTGGCATGAATGATTCCTTATACAGAGAGAGCGTTTTGATAGTCTTCTAGGCTGGCAACCCAACCAAAAAACGTACTGATGTTTTTCAATGCTGCGTCATGGGCCGATGGCGGCCCTGCTGGATACGTTGCATCGGACAAAGCGATTCCAAAATATTCAAGATGGAAGCCATCACGCAGGGTCGACTCCACACATACGTTGGTGGCGATACCGGTAAACACGAGGTTTCGAATGCCGCGAGCACGTAACATGCTGTCTAAGTTGGTATTAAAGAAACCGCTGTAACGGGTTTTCGGAATGACCCAATCTCCTTCCTGAGGTGTTAGCTCATCAACCAAGGCATAATCCCACCCCCCTTTAGCCAAAAATCGGCCTTCCAGCTCAGGATTTTTACGCATGGTTTTTAAAGCATTGGATTTATGCCAGTTTGGAGAGCCTTCACCACCAGCTTCCACGTATTGTGGATCCCAGCCATTTTGTAAAAACACAACTTGAATGCCGGCTTTGCGGGACAGTTCAATGGCTGAATTGATATTCTTCACCACTGGCGCCGTCGCGGAGACATCAAATCCCGCTAGGTCCAAATACCCCTCAATGGTGGTGTAGGCGTTTTGCATATCCACCACGATCAAAGCCGTTTCACTCGGTTTAATCGAAATGGGCTCTGGCTCTGCTTGAATCAGCTTGCTCGCTTGCGCACCAGTATTTAAGGCATACCCTGAAATCATGCAGCGTACTCCCCATCAACCGTCACATGCTGACGGGTTTTCATCAGAGGTTGAATGCGTTCACCAAACGCGGTCACTCCTTCAACAAAATGATCAAAGGTCAACAAGACACCGCCCGTCCCTTCTACTTCCGCCACTTCATCCAGCAGCTTCGCCACGGTTTCGTATGAGCCAACTAACGTCCCCATATTGATATTGACCGCTGACGTTGGGTCCGACATTTGACGCACATTAGTATCCGAACCAGACGTTTTGTCTTTGGCGGCTTGAACACCTAACCACTCTAATGCTTCGTCGTCTTTACCTTCTTTGTAGCTTTCCCATTTAGCGCGCGCCGCTTCATCGGTTTCATCGGCAATCACCATAAAGAGAACAAACGAGCTCACATCACGACCTGTTTTTTCAGTCGCATCTTGCAAACGGTTGACCGCAGGTTGGAAAGCTTTTGGGGTGTTCACTCCTTTACCAAAAATAAAGTTGTAGTCGGCAAACTTCGCTGAAAACGCCATGCCCGCATCACTTGAGCCAGCACAGATGATTTTCATTTTGTCTTGTGGTTTGGGGCTTACGCGACAATCGTCCATGGTGAAGTGATCACCTTTGAAATCGGATTTGCCTTCGTCCCACAAGTCACGCAGTACTTGCGCATATTCAGACAAGTAATCATAGCGAGAGGCGAAAAACTCATCCCCTGGCCAAAGGCCCATTTGCGTGTATTCAGGTTTTTGCCAACCGGTCACAAGGTTCACCCCAAAGCGGCCATGGGAAATGGAATCAATGGTGGATGCCATGCGCGCCACAATGGCAGGAGGCAATGTCAGAGTGGCCGCGGTTGCGAAAAGTTTGATTTTTGAGGTGGCTGCGGCAAGACCCGCCATCAGCGTGAAAGACTCTAGGTTGTGATCCCAGAACTCGGTTTTACCGCCAAAGCCACGTAACTTAATCATGGATAAAGCGAAGTCCAGACCATAATGCTCAGCACGTAAAACAATCTCTTTATTGAGATCAAACGTCGGCATGTACTGAGGTGCATTTTCAGAGATAAGCCAACCATTGTTTCCAATCGGAATAAAAACACCAATTTGCATAAAAACTCCTTGTATCTTTCAAACTATTTTATTGATCACGTTTTGATCTATATCAAGAAAGATGCCAAATAATTTTTATTTATAGTTTACAGAGACTTAGCTAAAAACAGCCCTATCTTTTCAGACCAAATGGTCTGTTTTAAACCAACTAGAATGGTGCAAGCATTTTCATTACGCACTTAAATTGCTCAAAAAGTGCACTCGAAAGACGAATCAAAAACAGCCTAAAGAGTCAGAAACGCGTCGAAGCCAGCCCTTAAAAAGATGCAGAAATCAGGCATATTCAACACAGGAAAACTTAGATAAGAGACAAATAAATCAAGTTAGTCACACACAGCGAAGCAAGTGGTACAATCAATGCTCAATACAGCTCTGAGCGAAAAGAAAAACCCTCTGTAAGGAAGTAGCGTTTTCAATGACTAAAGCCGACATTTCTCTTAAAGGCACAAAGGTTCAACCATTAAAGAAGCCTCGTACCGAGTTGGAACCAGGTGCACGTAGACGTAAGAAGTTTGATGATAAAAGGCAATTCATTTTGGAAACCGCATTGTCTGTCTTCTCGAAATACGGCTTTCATGGCACGACCATTGAGCAAATCGCCAACAGTGCAGACATTTCGAAAACCAACCTGTTTTACTATTTCAGTAATAAAGAAGAGCTGTATCTAACGATCTTAGAAAACATCCTCAATGACTGGCTAAAGCCAATTACCATTTTTGAAGAAGTGGATGACCCTGAAGATGTGTTGAAAAACTACATCCGTTTGAAACTAGAACTGTCTCGCGATCAACCCGAAGCGTCTCGTCTATTCTGTCTTGAGATTATCCAAGGTGCGCCCATCCTAAAAGGCTACCTGGAAAACGAGCTGAAAAGCATCTTGCAAGACAAGTCCAAAGTTATCGAAAGCTGGGTCAGTAAGGGGAAAATCAAGCCGATCAATCCTATTCAATTGATCTTCTTTATCTGGTCAACCACCCAGCACTTCGCAGACTTTAATGTTCAAGTGAAAGCCATCACAGGCAAAGACTTATCGAATAAGAAATTCTTCGAAGAAACCTGCAGTGCAATCCAGCAACTGATTATTGATGGTTTGAAGCGACCAAGGCTTTAAGCCTCGCGCCGCTTAAAAGGCAGTGAGAGAATGGGGACAAAAAACAACTGGACGCTTAGTCAAACTACTTCCGGACTACAAACTCCCCAATGCGGACATCGTAGCACTGGTTTCGTCCACTCAAGAAAAGCGCCCTGCTAAAGTGAATCGGTTTATTGATTACTTAAAGCAGGGTCTAAAAAATTAATTGTGCGTTTCTAAGTTGCGCTCGCGCATATATAAATACAGAGGCAGCCCTAAGGACACTCCAACACAAAGAGTCGATAAAACAGGTAACCAAGGCATAGGAACGAAGTACTTTCTGCTATCCACCAGAATAAACACGATGAGAACCACAGCGGAAACAATAACATCTAGACCAAAAAAAGCGCCTATGCGTGTACTGAATAGCTCACGAAGAATTAAATCAGGTGCCAAGCCATATTCCATAAACCAAGGGATGAATTGAGAAAAAGGCAGTACGATGCCTGCGACACATAAAACTAAGTACAAGCTTTTTAAATTCATTGAGATACACTCCCTGATCTCTTGTGTGATTGGACGATTAAGATTCTTGATCAATTAACGCCAGTAAATCCGTTACACCAACCTCCTCACCCGCTTGCGATAATAACGTAGTCACTTGACCGCGATGGTGAGTTTGATGGTTAAAAAAATGAAGAATAAGACTTCCAAAATGCTTATTCGCAGGAATGCCTTTCGTATTGTAATAGCTTAAAAGTGAGTCTAGGTCTTGATCGGATAATTGCTCAACCCAATGGATTATATGATTATCTAGCCAAGCCCTTTGCTTCGCTAATTCGCCAATATCTTCAAAAAGAATCTGATCTAAGTGACTGGGTGTTGGCAACTCGATTACATCAGGCAAAGAAGGGCTTGTAGGATGAGAGGAAAATCGCTTCAGCCAGATAATGTCTCCCACATAGATATGATTCAACGTCCCAAGGATAGAGCCAAAAAAGGCCCCCCGATCTTTTGTTAATTCTGTATTGTCGAGTCGTAAAGCTGCGTCATAAACCTTGTTATTCATCCACTGATTATAAGTGGCCAACAATTCGAAATGTGCCTTAACAGTCATCTCTATTCCTTGTTATAAATGCCTTTAACACTTCTCATTCTAGCGCTCGCCTTACTACTTTCTCAACGTTCAATTCATAAGTAGTAAATTTATCTCCCATCATATTTGTCTCGAATGTACGCTGTGCAAGCTTATCTAAAAAGCGGTAGCTGGGACGTGTATGCAATAAATGAATATAAACAGTATGGTGTTGAAGCTCGTGACACCAAATCATCAATTGTTTAAAAACGGTTTTTCCTAATCCCCAGCTGCTATCGTCGAGCACAATCGCAATCTCATGACCTTGCTCAGATTGTTGAATACCGCACCAACCAATAAGCGTTTCGCCCTTTAGAATGGCGCGCACCAAACACCCCGCTTTAGCATCCTCCGCCATTTTGGCGTTTACCCATTGACGAACCAAGCTTTCATCAAAAACATCATGCTGAATTAGATGCTTTCGAGTACTCGTCTTGTTCAAGATGGGTAGCAACTTTTGCGGTGCGACCGTATTTAATGACTGGAATTGAATGCTGTCCATAGTCTTCCTACTGTTTTGATTTTTTATTCAACACTTCTTTGTCGGAGGAGGCACTGTATTTATTACAGCGAGATAAATTAAAAGCCTGCCCCTTCCTTTTCTTAGAAGCTCAAAATCACAGGGACCGTGACTTTTTAGCCCAGCTTTCTAAAAATGCATGAACCTCTCTTTGCGTGACGTCGTCATCAGCATTGCGATAGCGTACGCTTCGTTGAGCTAAGTGTTATTGTTCTAGCAGTCGACTGGCCTCACTTGTACTACGATGCATTTTCTAGACTGCTGGCCTTATCGCGAAAGGATTTCGCTCGTACAAAAGACAGTCTCATTTACTTTGGCCCAATTCCGTTGAAGAATGTCTCTAAGGCCAATTTTTCGTTATGACCATGACTTCTACTATATCCCCTGACTTAACCATTTTAAGCAGGAGTTATGATGAAGATTACCCAAATACGCAATGCGACCTTACACATTAATTATGGCGGTGTGCGCTTTTTGATTGATCCAATGTTGGCTGAGCAAGGGGCTTATCCAGGTTTGCCAGGCACAGTCAATTCGGAGGTCCGCAATCCAACGGCACCACTGCCTATGCCTATCGCTGAGATATTGGATGTGGATGTGATTTTGTTGACCCATTTGCATCCAGATCATTGGGATGCGAAAGCCCAAGAAGTGGTATCAAAGGATCAGCTGTTGTTGGTACAAAATGAACAAGATCGCCAAACGCTGTCTAAACAGGGCTTTAACAATATTCAAATTATCGAGAACGGTGCAGAATTTCGCGGGATTACGCTGACCACCACCGAGTGTCAGCACGGTTATGATATCTTGTTTGAAAACCCTGATATGGCAGCCCGAATGGGAGAAGTGACAGGGGTGATTTTCTCCCATCCCGCAGAACAAACTCTGTATTTGGTGGGCGACTCCATTTGGACGCCAGCCATTGAAAAGACTATGAAAGCAGCGCAGCCTGATGTCGTCATTATCAATGCTGGTTGGGCTCATGTTTTAGACTTCGGTCCGATTATCATGGGCAAAGAAGACATTTTGAAAACTCATCTGGTGCTCCCTCATGCTAAGATCGTCGCCAGCCACTTAGAAGCCGTGAATCACCTGTTGCTAACCCGAGCGGAGCTTCAAGAATACGTTCAGCTTAATCAAATTGAAGCCTTTGTGGCGATACCAGCAGATGGTGAAACCATCGTGTATGAATGATTAACAAGCTTTCTAACATCGAAGCTTTCTAACATCAAAGCAATACCAAACAGACAGACTAAAGGAATCGAATATGGAAGACACTATTGCACCATCGGAGGATTTACCGTCAGTCGCGGTGCTTGTATGTCAGCAATTTAGTCCGTTTCATATCTCGGTTCCTTGCTTGGTGTTTGGCTCGGAAATGCTAAAAAAAAGCCTGTTCCGCATCACCATAATTCCTGCTGATGAGGGGCCATTGCTTTCCCAGGAAGGTATGCAGATGCATAGCACTGGGTCCCTCGATCAGCTGAGCCAATTCGATATCATTATTGTGCCCTATTGGCGCAGCTTTGAAGAACGTCCTAATGATGCCTTGCTCGACGCCTTACGACATGCCTATGGGCAAGGCTCTACCCTCGTTGGTTTGTGTCTGGGAGCCTATGTTTTGGCTTATGCGGGGTTGCTAGATGGTAAGCGAGCCTCAACCCATTGGGGATTGGAGCAAGACTTTATGCAGCGTTTTCCTAAGGTAGAGATGGATTGTAACGCCTTATACGTGGATAACGATCGTTTAATTACTTCGGCCGGCGTGGCCGCGGGTATGGACTGCTGCTTACATATTTTTCGTAAGTTCTACGGGGCAGACATCGCCAATACCGTGGCAAGGCGTATGGTGCTACAACCCCATCGTGAGGGCGGACAAGCGCAATTTATCGAACGTCCGATGGCACCATCTAACGACTTACGAATCAATCAGCTCATGGATTTCTTACGACAAGATCTTTCGAGAGCTTACACATTAGATGAGCTAGCCAATCAAGTTGCCATGACACGTAGAACTTTTACGCGTAAGTTTCAAAAAGCGACGGGGATGTCTTTAGGTAAATGGCTGATGAATGAAAGGCTCCATCATGCTCAAACGTTACTGGAGAAAACGGATTGGTCAGTTGAACGTATATCTGCTGAGACGGGCTTTCTATCGACGAGCTCTTTTCGTGAACAATTCAAACAGAAGTTTTTTGTATCCCCCAGTGCTTGGCGCAAGACATTTCAAGCTTAAAGGCCACATTTATTGTTCAAAGGCATTAACCTTCACATATTTAAGACAACTAAGTGATGAATAAAGTAAACCTATACGAATATTAATTAAGCCCTAAATCAGTCTTACTCTATCAAAATTGGGCGTAGGTCTGCTGAAAAATCATCACCTATGACAGAAAAAGGCTAAAAATTGAAATGATTGGTGACAGCTGAGAGTCAGTGAAACTCATAAAATAATATCTCTCTAAACGACTTATTAAGGGAATAACTTATGAAACTTCGCTCAATCGTGCCTTCCGTTCTTATGGCAACATCCGTCTCTGCCATGGCGGGTGACTTCACTCTAACCAGTACCGACATTGCTCAGGGAAAAACGCTGTCCTCTGATCACGTATACCAAGGGTTTGGTTGTACAGGTGGCAACCTATCACCACAACTTTCTTGGAATAATGCGCCAGAGGGAACGAAAGCCTTTGCAGTATTGGCCTATGACCCTGACGCTCCAACAGGCAGTGGTTGGTGGCATTGGCAAATCGTCAATATTCCAAGTGATGTGAACACCTTGCCTAAAGGAATTGGCACCTCAGAGAATCAACATGTTCTTGGCGCTACGCAGTATTCAAACGATTACGGTGAAATTGGTTTCGGTGGTGCCTGCCCGCCAAAAGGTCATGGTCCACATCGTTACCAATTTACAGTTCATGCTTTATCGAAAGTGCTCGATCTGCCTGAGAACCCGACCTCAGCAATTGTTGGTTACATGGTGAACGGGCACACAATTGATACAGCATCCATTGAAGCTATTTACGAAGCAAAATAGCTTTATAAAGTTGAAGCTTAATAGACACGCATGATGCAATAAACTGCGTGTCTATTCACTCTGGGGCAAAACGATCGCTTGTCGGGTTTTTTTCAGCTCAGCTGGTGTGATGCCAAAGTGTTTTTTAAAACGCATGGAAAACTTAGAATGGGTCTGATAACCACAACGATCCGCAATGACTCCTATTGGCAAGTCCGTGGTTTGTATCAAATGCAATGCCGTCCCCATACGGAATCGATCTTTTATTTCCTTAATAGACGTGTTTTCTTCTTTTAGTTTTCGATGGAGGGTTGATTCAGATAAGCCAACCAGACGACTTATATAGGGAATATTGATGCTGTTTGCATCCGATTGCTTCATGATCTCGGTGATCTTATCCGTCAGTTTATGCGCCCTTCTGATTGCAAAAACACCTTCATAGCCAATCGAAATAAGAAGGCTAATAATCTCTTTGCGTCTTAACTTGAGTAACTCTTCGGGATAAACCGCACTGATTTCAAGAAACTGGGCAATGGATTCTCTCAACAGAGCATTCATGTCGCCAATGAAAAAATCTACGGGATCACTAGTCTCCCCGTTATCTTTTAGTGGCAGCTCATCGTCCTCAAACTCAATTAACACCGCATGATATGAATAATCTTTGGGGATATTTCTCATACCAATCGAGTTGGAGCCAGCAATAAACACAAATTGATCGTGATAACAGGTTTCAACTCTCCCCTTAGACTCAAGTTGCTTTTCGCCACTGCAGATAATAATCAGAACAGGTTTAAGAATCGGAACATTCAGTAGATCTTGCTGGTAGACAGGGGCATACACTGAAAACGCATCTGACTGAAGTGTTTTACGTTGAGAGAGGTCTTTTATGTTTGCTGTCTGATTAGCCATTATCGTTTCCGTTGAAAGCCTGATTCCTTACGAAAACCGATTATAAGCCCTCTTTATTTTTAAACACACAACTTGAGGTAACAAACCAAAACACTTCTGCTCAAGTTTTAACCATATCCGCCGCTAACATTCCATTGGCTCAGAAAAGTGGCTTATAAAAGGATTTAAGGTATGGCGCATATTTCCATCACTGGTTTGAACTCAACAACACTCTCGTTATCCAGTTCTCGTTCAATCGACACGACAGTTACTCAATCCTCTTCCAGTGAACTGCAGGCCGCTCTGACTGAGTTAAGTACGTCCATCGTGAAGCAAAGTGACTCAGACATTCTCGCTGATTCAACTTTTTCTTTAACTCGCCCCAAAGGCGATCCATACAATTTGTATGAAGATCAACCCGAGCTTAAAGAGCTCGCCAAAGCGTTAGCAGAACGCTTAGATGGGCCTGTTCATGAAGCCAATTCAGACCACTTTTTTTATCAAGACAGCATGCGTGATTTTCTACGGGCCGGAGTATTAACCGACCCAGAGTTCCTAGATATGGCAACTTCCATGAGTGATGAGGAGCTGGCAGATTTTGCCGTAACGATTAAAGCGATGATGTTGCCTGCCTCTTTAAACTACACAAGTCATAACGAAGCCGATCGCTCTTACAAGGATAAAGTGGCCGAGTTTGTTAACGTATTAAAAGACAGCAATACGACTGACCGCGCAGCCATTCTCAATCGCTCTGCGGACTATGCGAACCAGGTGGATCTCGATGCTGCGGTGAGCTTTGAGCAAAATGTCTTTGGCCAAACGCTGACAAACTTTAAGTTTGATCCTTATCGAAGCGATACCTCGGCCAACAATTTACATAATTATATTTCCGCTGTTGTCACGACCGAAGATCCTGCTGCACTCACTCAACAGCTTGATAATATGAGCGATGAAGCCCAAAAAGGACTGCTCAATATTTATGGTTTAGATACTGAACTTGGTGAGCGCTTATCAACACTCATTGGTACAGAAGGAAGTAATGTTCCAGCCTCACTACTCAGCGCTCTGGGAGAGATGGCAGATTCGGTCAAGATTTCCTTAATCACTTCGGATGTGGACAAACAGTTTGGTTACTCTTGGCTCGGTAATGAAGCGTTATTAAAAGATAATGAAGAAAGCCAAGGACGAGACTTTGCGCTAGATGCTGTTTCCGGCATGATCACAACACTGGAGCGATACGACTTTTCGCAAGAGCAAAAAGAAACCATGGGCAGTGAGTTAAGTCATTTATCGAACCCAGAAAAGCGTGCTTACATCGAGATCACCACCACTGGCCTTGATGATATGTTACAAAGCAAAGTAGATGAAAGCTTTAACAAAAAGAACCTAGATGAAGCGATCGAAGTGGTAAGCACTCTTCGCAGTAATCAAAATGTGCTCTCACTGGTGAATGGCGCTCGCTATCATGACGTAACACTTATTGAACGACCTGATATCGAAGAGGGACAAACCGTGGTAGCGCTAGAAGGTGCCGCCGTGTTTAAAGACTTAAATACAGCTATACGGGAATCCCGAGTTTTATTAAACGCATTTCCAGAACGAGCGAACATGGTGAACGGTCACTCTGAAAAAGGCCATGAAAGCGAAAATCTTTACAGCGCCAAAAGCTTTGATGTGTACAAACAAGACGTCAATAACCTCGTTAGCACATTGGTCGCCTTTGAAAGCCTGCGTGGTGACAGCACAGCCGCTGAAACGGCCTCTCTCGACCAATTTGCCGAGACTCTGACAGATATGCATTCCGGTATTCGTGATGAAACCTTAGCACGAGTCAGCGAAGAGCTAGATACCAACACACTTCGAGAAAAAGCCACGGAAAACACTCAACTGGCCTTCTTCTCAAGCCTCATACAGCAAATGGCGTTTGAAACTGAGCGAGATTTTCGGAACCAGTAATAGCATATTTAACTAAACATACTTCCAAATAAAAAAGGCTGCACAATGGCAGCCTCTTCTAAAACGATTAATCAATACTGATTAGATCGCTACAATGTTCTCAGCTTGAGGACCTTTTGGACCTTTAGTCACAATGAACTCAACCGCTTGGCCTTCAGCCAATGTTTTGAAGCCAGAGGTTTGAATAGCACTGAAGTGAGCAAACACGTCTGGACCAGACTTTTGCTCGATAAAGCCAAAACCTTTCGTTTCGTTAAACCATTTTACGGTGCCAGTAGTTGTCGTAGACATAATATGTATCCTGTAGATATAAAAAAGAGTGCCTTGAATAGGCGATATAGCATGGAAAGAGAGACAAAGTTTTAAATACTGCAGGACGGAGAACTACGAATAACGCTACGCAAAGAGGAAGTAAAAAGACGCTGTGTTTCTAGCTGCGTTCAAGATATAGACAATAGTTAACTGAGTCAATGTTTATTTAATATATTTATTAACGCAGAACATAGACGATTCAAAGCTCTTTGATCGTATGCTGAATACAAATCGCAGAATGGGCATCGTTGGCCGCGTACAATATTTGGCTTTCAGTTAAAGGATAAGCACCCCAATTAGATTTTTGTGCGCCCTTACCCAGACGCGCATGCAACACCATCGCTACTCCAGCTCTGGCGCCAATGTCATTCTTATCACAGGCTAAGCGTTTCAAGGTTTTAGCGAGGTCTTCTGTATTAACGATGCTAATGCCAAGCTTGCCACGTAACTCGCGGTTATCGTCCTTTAGACCAAAGCCTACTTTTTGAATCTGAGGATTTGCTAAGATTTCCGCTGCTGCGTCAAGTGCTTCAGGAAAACGTGTTGGGAATAAAAAACCCTGCGTCGCCGTGGCCAGTTGTATCAATGTTGGCCCAGGACTCACTTCACCTTTCCGGAAAATCGGTTTGCTTTCCGTGTCATAACCAACACTGGCTTGTTGTCGCAATACTGCCAATGCTTGAGCCGCGTCTTCTTCGCTCTCGACGACCAAGATATCGGCCAGCGCTAATCCCTTATAAGTGGGCAATTGATTAATCTGTTCTTTTGTTGGCCGTTGCATCGCGCTGCTCTTTTCTTGTCTCTAGGTAGGGCTGTTTATTTACGCGAATTATATAAACTTGTCGAGCTAGGATCGTATTCAATAGCGAAATATAAGAAGAGAAAGAGCTGCCTCATTTGTATATACAAATAAATACAATTTGCACAATTTATGTGCTAATTTGACATTTGGCGCACTCTAAAGCGCCATAAAATAAAAATAAACACATTGAGATTGTATATACATGCTGGCATAAGAATTGCTATCCCATGTTTATCCATCTCATCAAAAGGGAGCTACCTAATGGATACTAACCAGGTTCAAACAGCCTCAATGGGCTCATCTGTTTTCAAACTGATTCTTTTCAGTCTGATCGGCATTGTGTTCTTCTTTGTGCCCATCACGATCAACGAAAAAAACACTATTCCTCTTGATCACATCATCTCTTGGCTGCGATCTGATCATACGTCGACCATACGAATTTACGCCTTAGCGGTAGTCATTGCTGGTGGCATTTACCCTTTTGTAAATGGCTCATGGAAGCAAGGCACCACCAATGTGGTGCTATCGGCCCTAAAAGTCTTAGGGATATTTGCCGCAATACTGGCATTTTTCAGCGTTGGACCTGCATTCTTGTTCGAAAAAGACATGCTGCCATTCCTGTTTGAAAAACTCGTCGTTCCTGTAGGTCTGATCGTGCCGATTGGCGCTATCTTCTTAGCCTTTCTACTTGGCTTTGGACTACTTGAATGGGTCGGCGTCTTACTCCAACCGGTGATGAAGCCGCTGTTTAAAACGCCTGGTAAGTCGGCCATTGATGCGGTCGCTTCTTTTGTCGGTAGCTACTCAGTTGGTCTATTGATCACTAATAAGGTTTACAAAGAAGGCCAATACTCAGCCAAAGAAGCGGCTATTATCGCTACGGGCTTCTCGACAGTCTCTGCCACATTTATGATCGTTGTTGCTAAAACCCTAGGCTTAATGGAAGTGTGGAATACCTTCTTTTGGAGCACTTTAGTTATCACGTTCGTTGTAACCGCTATTAGCGTGCGTTTGCCACCCATTCGCTCAATGGATGACACCAAAGCGCAACCCGAAACTACGGACTTCCCACATTCTCGTTGGAAACAAGCTATGACAGAAGGCCTAGCAGTGGCTCAACAAGCGGAGCCGTTATCCAAACTGATCCTTAAAAATGCGAAAGACGGCTTGATCATGGCCATGAGCATCTTACCGTCGATTATGTCTATTGGCCTGATCGGGTTGTTACTTGCGAAATACACTCCAGTGTTCGACTGGTTGGGGCTACTGTTTTACCCATTTGCTTGGTTACTTCAATTACCTGACCCTGCTCTCGTGGCGAAAGCCTCAGCAACGGGCTTGGCTGAAATGTTCTTACCAGCCTTGATCGCAGCGAAAAGTGTGTTTGTAGTGAAATACGTGGTGGGTGTGGTCTCTATCTCGTCGATCCTGTTCTTCTCTGCTTCTATCCCATGTATTTTATCGACTCAAATCCCGATCTCGGTTAAACAAATACTGATTGTTTGGTACATCCGAACCGTACTGACCATGATCCTAGCCACACCTGTTGCTTACTTCTTAGCTGGCTAACCTCACTAGCGTTAACCTTTACGTAACTTTTGGCGGCGGATGAATGCTTTTTTATCCGCCGCCAATGCTCCCCTCTTGTATATCCAACCTAAGCATCCGATACTCTGCGTTTAGCTTATTCATTACCATTTCAAGGAGCTTGTTAATCTAGTGCCTGCTATTCACGTTTCCACTTCCCTGTTACGAATTTCTCAAAGCAAAGGATTGTTATGAAAACGCCCAAGAGACTACAACCCCTTATTGAAGACGGCTTAATCGATGAAGTCATCAGCCAACTGATGAGCGGTAAAGAAGCGACCGTGTTTATGGTCCGCTGTGGGTCAGAGATTCGCTGTGCCAAGGTGTATAAAGACGCAGGCAAACGCAGCTTTAAACAAGCGGTACAATACCGTGAAGGCCGTAAAGTGCGTAACAGTCGCCAAGCCCGCGCCATGGCCAAAGGTTCAAAATACGGTCGTGAAGAACAAGAGTCTCTATGGCACAACGCCGAAGTGGATGCGCTCTACAAACTGGCCCAAGCCAATGTGCGTGTGCCTAAGCCCTATGGTTGCATTGATGGCGTACTGTTAATGGAACTGATCACCGATGCGGACGGCGATGTGGCACCGCGTTTAAACGATGTGAAACTCACACAGGAAGAAGCCCTAGCACATCACACGCAAATCATCCGCGATGTGGTGCGCATGCTCTGCACTGGCCTCGTCCATGGAGACTTATCCGAATTTAACGTGCTAGTCGACCAAGATGGCCCCGTGATCATCGACCTCCCTCAAGCTGTCGACGCCGTGGCGAATAACCATGCAGAATGGATGCTAGAGCGCGATATCAACAATATGCGCGATTTTTACGGCCAATTCGCCCCCGAGCTACTTACTACACAGTACGCCAAAGAAATTTGGGAGATCTATGAGTCAGGCAAGCTTACCCCTGAAACAGAGTTAACTGGCCACTTTGATGAACCGACTGAATCCGCTGATGTGGATGCCGTATTGTCAGAGATCCAAGAAGCATTTAAAGAAGAGCAAGAGAGATTGGCACGGATGCAAAGCACGGATGAGGATTGAGTAATTCGGTAGTCAACTAGGGCAGAATGGACCAATTTGATCTGCCCTAACATTTCTAAGCAGATACCAGTCTGTAGCAGTTTTTGCCGGACATTTTGGCAGAATACAAGGCTTCGTCCACCGAGCGTAACGCTGTACGATGCGCTTTAGAGTTATGCCGCACTCCACCCAAGCTAATCGTAACTGAGCGCCCGATGCCAAATGAATGATGTGAGATGCTTTCTAACAAACGTTCAAGTTTAGCAGTAAAACCATCCTCACTCTCACCGTACATGACGAGAATAAACTCTTCGCCCCCCCAACGGCCAGCAACGCCATTCTCGCCACATATACTGCGCATAATATCAGCGATGCCCACTAATACCTCATCACCAGCACTATGACCAAATTCATCGTTCACTTGTTTGAAATTATCAACGTCCGCCATAGCAATAAACAAATCTTGGTCAGAATTGAGGAGTAAATCCTCCATATAACGACGGTTATAAAGACCTGTCAGAGGATCCGTCAACGCTTGTATTTTCAGTTTTTCATTGGATTCTTGTAGCAGTTTATGGGATGCCCGACGACTGAATTCGTAGTAGCACGACAAGATAAACAGCAGCAAATAGATCACAACTGTATTTGAAAAAGAATCAATGTCCCATGGGGCAGGCTGCCATACACCTAGGTTGCTCTCAGCAAACCAAGCAATAAAAACTAAATACGCAACGCTGTACAACGCACCATATAGAAACCCTAAAAGGAAGACACTCAAGACAGGGGTAACAAATGCCCAAGCCAACGAATAATCCAGGTTGTGACGATCTAAAATCACCATCAAACAGACACCGGAGACCATTAACAACAATATGAAGGACGCCAGAAGAACGCGCCGAAAGAACAGCAAAGCGGATAATGAGATAAGCCCCATTAACGTACCAACAGCGTCCACATATAAAAGAGGTGGGTAGTAATCAATGACTAAGTTATAAAAGGCAAAAAAAGCAGCAGCACCCGTACAGGCAAAGATGGAGATCAGTACCAAACTGAGGTGGCGATATTGTTCATCTGATTTAGACACGCCTAAATATTTCACTAATAGAGATTCAATCACCCTTGCACCTTTCATTATCAGCGTGGCCAATCCTTTCCTCATCCCTGTACTTCCTTGCAAGAATTATCCAGACGATAATACATAAAAAATCGCTTTGATACTTTAGGCGCAGGTCAAAACAGCCTATTTGAAATTGGCATTGCTTGATGACATTAAGTCATGAGAGGAATACATGACGCTTAACATTCACCTGCAACCCCCTACCCTCTACTTAAAATCATCTTAAATTCTCGATGTACCGCCCTTCGTGTTGACCAAATTTACGTATCTCCATTACCTTTGATGACAACATCCCATTACAAGCTAGGCACGAGGGGAACTTATGACTATAAGCTTACCGACAAATTCTAAAATGCTGACGAAAGAGTTTACTTTCGGTGTCGCAACGGCCTCCTTTCAGATCGAAGGTGCCACCAGCGCTGATGGCCGCTTACCTTGTATCTGGGACACATTTTGCGCAACACCCGGCAAAGTATTGAATGGTGATGATGGCTCTAAAGCCTGTAACCATTACAACCTTTGGCAAGAGGACGTACAACTCATCAAAAGCATGGGAGTCGATGCCTATCGGCTTTCGATTGCATGGCCAAGGCTAATGGATGAGAAAGGACAAGCCAATGAAAAAGGCATCGAGTTTTATCGTAACCTCCTAAAATCTCTAAAAGCAGAAGGTTTAAAAACCTTTGTGACACTTTATCACTGGGATTTACCCCAATACCTTGAAGATCGTGGCGGCTGGGTCAACCGAGAAACGGCCTACCGTTTTGTCGAGTACGCTGAACTGGCGACCAAAGAGCTCGGTGAGTGGGTGGACTCTTGGGCGACCTTCAACGAACCTTTCTGTGCCGCTATTTTGGGTTACGAATATGGCATCCATGCTCCAGGGCTAACCTCTCCTAAATATGGCCGACAAGCAGCGCATCACATTCTATTAGCCCACGGTTTGGCATTGCCTGTGATTCGTCGTAACAGCCCCAATAGCCAAGTTGGCATCGTACTCAATATGAATCGTACCTACCCAGCTTCAGCCAAAAGCGAAGACCAGTTCGCAGCCTTGGTTCGTGAGACCCTAGATAATCAATTCTTTATCGAGCCATTGCTTAAAGCACAATATCCGAAACTGCTGAAAAAAGTACTACCAGACCATCTACCGACAGTACTGCCCGGAGACATGGACATCATCTCTCGCCCTATCGACTTTCTAGGTATGAACTTCTACACCTGCAATCATAATGAATTCGATGAAAACACTTTATTCAAAGACGTTAAGAGCAAACAACAGGTTGAATACACCGACATCGGCTGGGAAATCGCACCCCACGCCTTCAGCGAACTGCTGATCAACCTAAATGAACAATATTCACTACCACCTATGTTTATCACTGAAAATGGTGCCGCCTGCGCAGATGTGATGATTGATGGAGAAGTAAATGATGAGCAGCGCGTTCGCTACCTAAACGGCCATATTAACGCCGTGAACGACGCGATCGAAGCCGGTGTGGATATTCGTGGTTACTTTGCTTGGAGTTTAATGGACAACTTCGAATGGGCCGAAGGATACAGCAAACGTTTCGGGCTTTGTTACGTCGACTACGAAACCCAAAAGCGTACCATCAAACGCAGTGGCAAAGCTTATAAAGCCTTACTGGAAAGTCGCAGCTAAGCCCGACTCGATTTAAGTTTTAGGGGCCGCTAAAATAGAAGTAATTTTAACTGCCCCTTAAGAAACTTACGCGAATACGAAGTATTTGCGAACGGTTTCAACCACTTCCCATGTACCTTTCATACCTGGCTCGATCACGAATACATCACCGCCTTTAAGGTGCTTAGGCTCTTCACCTTCTGGCGTGATGATGCAGTAACCTTCTAGAAAGTGACAGAACTCCCATTTGTCGTAAGCAACTTCAAATTTACCAGGAGTGCAAATCCAAGTGCCCATGATCTTGCTGCCATCTTCGGATAGGTAAGCATTTAGGTTTACAGTATGTGGCTCACCTTCGATACGCTTCCATTTTGTTGCATCAACAACAGGTGTAGGGCAAGTTTCACGCATTACGGTAATGAAATCAGACATCACAGTTCCATTTATAGAGTTAATGAGACTGCATTGTAGAGCGCACAAAAGCGCTAGGGTTGCCTCGTTCCGACCAAATGTTGTGTGATTCCTGCTCTACTCTACTGGTTGGGAAACGATAAGGGCTGGTATGACTTTGAGTTTTTTGGCTGACACTGATTGTTTAAAAAAAACCGGCTTCTGATATGAAGTCGGTTTTTCAGTATCGAAACTAAGCTATTTATCGAGCTTAGTAGTACGTAGATAAGGTAACTTGATGTCAACCTCGCCGTATTTGGCTTTAGCCTGTTCATCATTTAAAGATAATGCCACAATCACCTCATCACCCACCTGCCAATTTGCTGGCATAGCGATAGGTTCTCCGTAGCTCGCTTGCAACGCGTCCAAAGCTCGTAGCACTTCAGCAAAGTTGCGACCAACTGACATTGGATAAGACATGGAAAGCTGAAGCTTTTTATCTGGGCTAATAATAAAGACTACACGGACACTCGCTGAATCCGCTGCGGTACGTCCATCCGGCAAATAAGCGTCAGCTGGTAACATGTCTAATGCTTTAGAAACCGCCAACGATTCGTCCGCTATGATTGGGAAAGTAGGCGTAGCACCAGAGAAGGTCTCAATGTCTGCCTTCCACTGCTTGTGTTCTTCAACACCATCAACAGATAACCCCATCACTTTCGTACCGCGTTTTTCCCACTCTGCTGCTAACGTCGCTACAGCGCCGAATTCTGTTGTGCAAACCGGTGTAAAGTCTTTAGGGTGACTAAAGAGAATCGCCCAGCTATCACCAATCCAGTCATGTAGTTTAAAAGTACCTAAATCAGTTTCTAGCTCTAGGTTAGGTACAGTGTCATTGATACGTAGTGCCATATTGAATACCTCTTTGGTAGATTGATTTTGCGTTGCTTTGATATATTCAAATATAGAATAAGCTTATAACTATTTAAACTACAATTTACATATCACCTCAATAGTATTTCACTATAAAGACTCGTAGTGGTAATGGATCAGTAAGTTAGTTTGATGAATGCAAACGAAAGATGGTCAGGATTCAAGAGGTCTGTGCAAAGGAGCAAGTAAGACTAGCGAAGGTGGGGAGTGTTGAGCACGATTTCTTCTCAACTCAAAGATTAGAGCCTAATGGTTAGGCTCTAAATGGGCTTTTAAAAACTCTGGCGCTAAATCCGCACCGTTCGGCCAAACTACCGTTTCCAACTCAGGATCGACAGTAAACGCCTTAAACTGATCAAGTTCTTGAAGGGGCTCAAAGATAGGACCTTTTAGAAGATTTGATAAATTCACCACACCGTCAGAGCCGTCGTCGAAGGACACCCAGATACGGTAGTCAGATAGATATTTAGCGTCTAGTACATGCAGCATGGTTTGTTCTGATGGGAATTTTTTATCTGAGTCTGATTGTTTGGTGATTGGCTTTGAGGCAGATGATCTTAATTTTCATCTGACCCCAATAGTTGTGAATCAGCCAATCGATTTTACCTTAGATGTGTCAGAACGTTTTTTTGGACAAAAGTTTGCCAATGCTCTTGCTAATTTAGTAATCAATGAATTACCCCAAGTAGCTTATGAGACCGTAGAAATTATTACCGAAATAGCCTTAGTCTCTGCGGGCTTAGGTTGCACGCTAGTAGGCGAGTCAATATCGAGTTATCAGAGTCATGGTGTAGTGTTTATTCCAGTTGATGATCTTAAAATAAAAAGTGTTGTGGGAGCGATTTTCCTAGCTGACGAAAAAGGCGTACTGATAGAGAAATTTCTTGATTGTTTGAGCTTAGACCAAGAATAATCACGTATTGCGTTTACTTGACCGTAGGCCCCCTATTTATGATGAAAATTAACAGCCAACATATTGATGAAATTGCGGCACTGCTAGCCGTTGCTTCTAACGACACTTTTGCCGCAGCCGGAAAAGCAATTGGACGGCATCCTACCATTATTTCTAAACGTATCGCTTCATTGGAGACCCGCCTTGGTGTTCGTTTGGTCGAACGCACGACACGCCAAGTTCAACTAACAGATACAGGCAAACATCTCGCTGATAAATATAGGGTAGCGACTGACCTTATAGAGGAAGCGCAGGAAGAAGCGACTGAAAATGCGAATAATCTAAGTGGAAGACTAAAACTGGCTTTTCCAGCCACTATGGGACGTTTGTGGTTAGCACCCAAAATTCCGGAGTTCATGGTGAAGTATCCCAATCTAGAGCTAGATATTAGCTATAGCGATAATTATGTCGATCTTATTGAAGGTGGCTTTGATGCTGCCATTCGAATTGGGCATCTAACCGACAGTCGTCTCGTTGCTCGTAAGCTGACCAGTCATAAACGAATACTCGTTGCGTCACCTAATTATTTGCAACAGCATGGAACGCCTACAGAGCCAGACCAACTACTTGAGCACAATTGTATCGGTAACCCAAGTCTTCACTCCTACCCAATATGGCGCCTTTCCGATGGACAGCAACTAGCTATGGTTCGTACCAACGGAACCTTAGTCACTAACGATAGTATCGCCATGCTAGAAGCGGCACGGGCTGGCATTGGAATACTTGGTGCTGGTGAGTGGCTTGTTGCTCAAGAGATACATACAGGAACCTTAGTACAACTGATGCCGCAATGGCATTTTGATAGTGATGGCGGCATCTATTTGGTTCGAGCGTCGCGTCACTATGTATCAGCTCGAACGGACGCATTTGGTGAATGGATTTCACAGCTATTTCAGCCAGTACCATGGAAATAGTTAGTGCTACTTTAAAGCATGATTCATGCAAATAATGCATGAGTATTGTGCAAATTTAAGATATTGCCTCCCACGGTGCATGTGACACAATCATCTCCAGCAGAAAAAATACAGGAGATTTCGATATGCCACACCTTTCCCCAGCAATAAAAACAGGCTCGCTACTTTTCTTATCTGGTCAACTTGCGTTTGATAGCAACGGCAAAATCCAAGGGGATATTGAAGAGCAGACAGCTTTAATTCTTGCTCATCAGTTTAAGGTCCTAGCTGAATATAATTTGGGGCCAGAAAACGTCGTAAAAGCCGGTGTATGGATTACGGAGCGAAATAATTTTCAGAAATTTGATGCCGCATTTGCCCGCGCATTTGGCGACCATTTGCCAACTCGTTCTACCGTTATCTCACAACTGGCTCTTGAAGATGCTTTGGTTGAAATAGACTTAGTGGCTTCCTTTGAACCACTTACCCGTTGATATATTGACATATCTTTGTAATTCCCTAATTTCGGAGAAAAATATTATGAATATTCAGCGTATTGCTGCATTCTCAAACGGTTCAGAAGGGGGAAATCCCGCCGGCGTTGTTCTATGTGAATTGATGCCTGACACCAAAACCATGCAAACATTGGCAGCAGAGATTGGTTATTCGGAAACTGTATTTGCAGCTCCTAACGATGCAGGTTGGCGAGTTCGGTATTTTTCACCAGAAGTTGAAGTAGACTTTTGCGGTCATGCAACCATTGCGCTCGGCTCCGCTCTTGCGCGAGATTTTGGGCCTGGAACCTTTCAATTAACACTCAATCACGCGCAAATAAGTGTCGAAGGCTACTTCTCGGAGCAGGACTGGGGGGCTTCATTTATCTCTCCACCTACTCATAGCCGCCCAATTGGTAAGGAATTACTCTCTGAAGCCCTCGCTTTATTTGGCCTCAGTGAGGCAAATCTTGATCTACGAATTCCACCAGCTATAGCTCATGGCGGTGGAGATCACTTGATCCTTGCCTTAAAAGACAGACAAACATTGCAAGCGATGCAGTATAACCAAGAAGATGGTCGTCATTTATCTCTTCGAGAAAAGCTTGTGACATTCAACCTGATTTACGCTGAACAGAATCAAGTATTCCACTCGCGAAATCCGTTTCCTGTTGGAGGAGTATTTGAAGACCCTGCAACTGGAGCGGCGGCAGCAGCACTTTCTGGATATCTCAGAGATATCACTTGGCCTCATCAGGGATCTATCGTGATTTATCAAGGGGAAGATATGGGTATGCCTTCACGCTTAACCGCTGAGATCTCACCTCAAATTGGCTCTGGGATCAAAGTGTCAGGCAGCGCACGATTGCTTAGCTGATCAAATAACATTCACTAATGATTGAGAAGATTGGTATGCCAATATCACCAGAGAAAGCACTTGAATCACTTAATATTATTTTACCCTCAGCTCCTAAACCGGCAGGTCAATATCAACCTGCACGTTTAGTTGGAAATATGCTTTATTTATCTGGGCAAGGACCAAGAAGCGAAGATGGGCAATTTATAGCAGGAACTTTGGGTAACGATCTTACCGTTCAGGAAGGTTATTTAGCTGGGCGCAATGTGGGGTTGCAAATACTGGCCGTTGCTAAAGATGTATTAGGTGATTTATCACGTATTGATTCGGTCGTTAAATTATTTGGTATGGTCAATGCCAGCGATAGCTTCGTTGATCATGCCAAAGTTGTGAACGGTTGCTCTGACTTACTGGTCGAAGTTTTAGGCGAAAAGGGCTGTCACACTCGCTCTGTTATGGGTGCGAATTCACTGCCTTTCAACATGATTCTCCAGGTAGATGCCATTTTCGCCATCAAATAAACACAACTTTAATAACCCCCTACTTCTAACGCTAAAAATATCTTTCAGGAATCAGCATGTCATTCATTGAAATTATTCTGTCTTCAGGTCGGTTCTCTGTTGATATCGCGCTCTATACGCTTCTCCCTGTCATGATAGTCATGCTGTGTATCATGAAAGTACTGGAAACAAAGGGGATAATGGATATCATTGTTAAGAAGTTGACTCCAATTTTTAAGCCGTTTGGCTTAACGGGAATGAGCACCTTCGCCTTACTTCAGATGAACTTTATCAGTTTCGCGGCTCCACTTGCTACATTGTCTATTATGCAAAGTCGAGGTGTATCAGACAGACACTTAGCCGCAACCTTGGCGATGCTATTAGCAATGGCGCAAGGCAATATTCTCTATCCAATGATCCCTTTAGGCCTCAATTGGACGGCGGCAATTGCCATTTCTATCATCGGTGGATTATGTGCATCTTCATTGACTTGGTATTTCTCAGGGCGAAATTTATCAGATAAAGACAGCCATTCTTCAGACCAAGAATCAAATGACAGTTCGTCCCATAGTGGTTTAATAAAGGTGATTAATGATGCCGGCCTTGACGCAATTCGATTAGCTGTAGGTGCTATCCCAATGCTAACTTTGTCAATTACTATTGTCGGCATTCTCAAAGCCGCTGGAGCCGTTACAGCTCTAGAGCAAACATTATTGCCTCTGTTGAACGCCGTCAATATATCTTCCATGTTTGTTATGCCCACTCTGGCAAAATACCTAGGTGGAGGGACTGCTTATTTAGGTGTTGCGACCGATTTGATTCAACAAGGCAATATGTCCGCTACGCAGATAAATACCTCCGCCGGATTTCTGGTTAATACATTCGACTTACCGGGTGTAGGGATATTCTTAGGTTTAAGCTATCGTTTTGTACGACTATTTAAATATGCAATACCAGGAATATTATTAGGGATCTTGGTGAGAGCATTACTGCACTTTTTTATTTTCTACAGATAAAAAACAATCTCTTATAATATTACGTGACGTCGATTACCTGTTAACAACTCATATTCATACAACTTTATTTTTGCGGCTTCGAACAACGACTCTTGATCCTCTCCACCGCCAGAAATTGCCTATCATTCACCATTCAATTCACCATTGCCTGTTCAGCAAGCAATCAGGAAGGCGTGTTCTGATATTTCAATTTTATATGGGTATACCAGTACCTGAAATGGTGCTCTCGTTGAATTGGATCCATTATTATTACGCTTCAATAGATATTACAACCATTAGGAAAAGTCAGATAATTCTCAGCTTAAATTCTTCTCGGTTTTGTTGCACAAACTTGGAATGGGGCACAAACAAGTTACAGTGATGAGCTATTGGGGTCAGATGAAAAATTCTTGAGCTGGTCATCAGGAGCTTAGCGATATTTATCCCCGACAGAGCCGGGTCGTACGACTTTGAAGCTTCGATTTGTCGTGGAGGTTGTTGGTTTTGTCGCGGGTACAACCCGCTCACACAAAAGATAGTTTGGTTAGTGGTTTAGCAAGGTTTTCGAGTTTGCAGGTTGATCCCTCGGGAACCGAGGTCCTACAACTTTGATTCTTCGATTTATCTCAGGAACTGCAGGTTTGGTCGCGGAACAGAGTCCGCTCGAACGCGTTGGGGCTTCGACTTGCCGTGGAGGTTGTTGGCTTGATCGAGGAACGGAGTCCGCTCGTACAAGGGCTGTAGGACGCTCCCAAATTATTAAATGAACGATATAGTAAAGAAATTCGCGTAAACCTATTGACCCTCGGCTTTTTCTCCATTAATTTTACCTTATCGTTTAGTTATTAATTTTGATGCCAAAGAGGCATTTTTCATCCGATAGGAGTCTTTCATGCAAAGCAATAATGGTTACTACGGTGAGTTTGGTGGGAGTTACATCCCTGAGATTCTCTACTCTAGCCAGCAGCAAATTCTTCACGCTTTTGAAGAGGCGAAGAACGATCCAGCGTTTATTGCGGAGTTGAAGGACACTTGGCAGAACTATTCTGGCCGCCCTACACCGTTGACGTTCTGTAAGAACCTAACCGACCACTTCGGCGGTGCGCAGATTTATCTAAAACGTGAAGACTTGAACCAGTCTGGCGCGCACAAGATGAACAACGTGATCGGCCAAGCGCTGTTGGTGAAGCGTATGGGTAAAAAGCGTGTGATCGCGGAAACCGGTGCGGGTCAGCACGGTGTGGCGACGGCGTTGATCGCGGCCCGTTTGGGTCTTGAATGTACTATTTACATGGGCGCCAAAGATGTGAAGCGTCAGTATCCGAACGTGTTCTGGATGAAACAGTTGGGCGCGACGGTTGTGCCTGTTGCTGAAGGTGCGCAAACTCTGCGTGACGCTTTGGACGAAGCATTACGTGACTGGTCTTCGAGCCATGAAGACAGCCACTACCTGATCGGTACGACTTGTGGTTGTGCGCCGTTCCCAGAGATGGTGGCGTTCTTCCAGTCGGTGATTGGTGAAGAAGTGAAAGAGCAAAGTATGGCGCAGTTTGGCCAATACCCTGATCGCTTGTACGCGTGCGTGGGTGGCGGTTCCAATGCTTGTGGTTTGTTCTTGCCATTCCTAGAAGAGAAAAACGTAGAAATGGTCGGCGTTGAAGC
Organism: Marinomonas ostreistagni; assembly: GCF_016461785.1. Taxonomy (GTDB): domain Bacteria; phylum Pseudomonadota; class Gammaproteobacteria; order Pseudomonadales; family Marinomonadaceae; genus Marinomonas; species Marinomonas ostreistagni_A. The sequence continues at coordinate 112,437 of NZ_JAEMUH010000006.1, forward strand.
CGGCGGTAAAGGATTGGAGCTGGGCCAGCACTCGATCCGCCTATCCAACGGTTTGGGTCAAAAAGGCATCGCGCAAGGCTTTGCAACTATGTTCTTGCAAGACGATAACGGTCAGCTACAAGAAACACATTCGATCGCGGCGGGTCTGGATTACGTGGGCGTGTCCCCCATCATTGCTCACTTGGCGCAAGAAGGTCGCATTCAGATGACCTACGCCATGGACGACGAAGTGGTTGCAGCGTGTGCATTGTTGCTGAAAAAAGAAGGCATTATCCCAGCGTTGGAGTCGTCTCACGCTCTAGCGGGTGCGTTTAAAGATGCAGCCAACTTGCCAAAAGAATCACGTATTGTGATTAACTTGTCAGGCCGTGGCGATAAAGACATCTTTAACGTGGCGAAAGCCATGAACGATGCGACCTTCCCAGAGTTCTTGGAAGATTACTTAGCCGACTACAACACAGACAATCAAGGGGAAGCGTAAGCATGAGTCAGTTAGCACAATACATCGCTGAAAAGCGTCAGCAGAAGCCTATTTTGTCCATGACGCACGTGGTTTACGGCTACCCTACAGTAAAAGATAGTTTGGATTGGATGGCAACGCTATTAGAAGCGGGCGCGGACTTTATCGAAGTGCAGTTCCCGTTCTCTGATCCAGTGGCCGATGGCCCGACGATTGTGGCGGCTTGTCACGGTGCCCTACACGATCAGCAGTTATCTGTTGAACAGTGTTTAAAAGACATCGGGCAGTTAGGCCGTGATTTTCCTCAAGCGCGTATCGCGCTGATGAGCTACCTCAACCCAATGTACCGTTACGGCTTGGAAAAGTTGGTCAAGCGTTGTGCCGAGGAAAATATTCTTGGTTTGATCCTACCGGACTTACCATACGAGCAAGCCGCTGATTTGCGCGCTTACTGCGATGCTAATGGCATTGATCCAGTATGGTTGGTGACACCTGTGACGCCAAAAGATCGTTTGGCGTTCTTGGCGAGCGAAGCGCGTGGTTTCCTGTACTGTGTAGCGCGCTCTGGCGTAACGGGTAACTCAAATCATAACGGCGGCCCACAGCAGTCATTAGATGAATACTTAGCGGAAATCAACGAGCATTCCAATGCGCCAATTGGTGTTGGCTTTGGTATCCGTGAAAAAGCCCATGTAGACGCGCTAAAAGGCAAAGCTGACGTGGCAATTATCGGTTCTGCGCTGCTGGATGCGTACAACAAAGGCGGTAAAGAAGAAGGCTTGAAGCTGTTTAATAGCTTGTTTAACTAGTCACTGATCCGTTACGAAAAGACGCTTCAATTCGTTGAAGCGTCTTTTTTTGCTTTAAATAACGACAGTAACCAGTTTTCCAGCTGAATCACTCTTGAATCTGGTGTCGGTTTATCGAGGCTTAACACTTGATAGCAATAGCAAGTCGGCTCCACTCCCCAAGGGGCCACTAATAGTCCTTGCTCTAAATCTGTCTCGATCACGGGATAAGAGCCAATGGCCATGCCTAAGCCACTTTGTGCGGCCTGTAATGTATAAAAGAAATGATCAAAATATCGATCATCTCGTACTGCATCGTGCTCTTCCGGTACCTCCCTTCCTTGACGCGCTATCCAGTCACGCCATGCCGCAGGGCGTGTTCGGCTATGAAACCGAACGCCTTTATTCCAATCTTGTGCGATGGATTGAGCATAGGCTTCGGTACACACTGGGCCTGCCAGTTCTTCCACAAAAGGCGTAATGCGATAGTCATCCGGTACGCCAAAGTCTGAACGCCTGATCGCCACATCACAGCCTTCGGCTAAAAGGTCAATCGGGCCACCTGCCATGCGCACATCCATACTGATCTCAGGATGCAGGCGATAAAACGCCCCTAACTTTGGCAATAACCAGCGCATGGCTAGGGTTGGCTCGCAGGATACAACAAAGATAGGAGACGTAGTAGATTGGCGATGAATCTTTTCCACCGCATCGTCTAGGGTATCTAGGCTCTTTTGTGTGGCTTTGAACAGCAACTCCCCTGCATGGGTAAGCACCACCCGTCGATTACGGCGATAAAATAGGGGCGTGCCAAGGCGCTCTTCCAAACCCGCAACCGCACGACTCACCGCCCCATGAGTCATATTGAGACTTTGCGCGGCTTTAGAAAAGCTCTCGTAGTGGGCGTCGGCTTCGAATACCGGTCACGCATTGAGCGATGTCACCACTCTCTTTCTGTGAAAATCACTCACACATATTCCCATTTATTGTCGATTTTAAAGCATCACAAGATACTTCATGATTGTTTTATTCACACAGTAAAGCAATCTTTTTAGGAGTTTCAATGGACTATTTCACAATTGAGTGGGTCAGTGTTGTGTTGATTAGCAGCCTTGCGATTATTAGCCCTGGTCCCGATTTCGCCATGGTGTCTAAAATCGCCGTGAGCAAAGGTCGACCAGCAGGCGTTTGGTGTGCGGTAGGCATTGGCATGGGCGTCACCGTGCATTTGACCTACACCTTACTCGGTTTTGGACTGTTGCTCAGTCAGCAAGTTTGGTTGCTGAATACCCTAAAAATCATTGGCGCGAGCTATTTGATCTGGCTGGGGCTGCAAGCCTTTTGGCCTGATATTAAGGCCCGTTTCTTTCCAAGCCCTACTATTGAGCAAGCTGTGAAGCCGAAGCCCAGATGGATGCAACTGAGCCAAAGCCCTTTTTTCACGGGTTTTCTGTGTAATGCGCTAAACCCTAAAACCATGCTGTTTATTGTGGCGTTATACAGCCAAATGGTGTCACCCGATACCAGCATAGCAATCGAGCTAAGCTATGGTGCCTTTATCGCAACCGCACATGTGGTTTGGTTTGCTTTAATCGCTAGCTTGTTTACTGGTGGACATTTTAAGCAGCATCTGGCGCGATTTAAGCGGATAATCGAGTGTTGTTGCGGCAGTGTCATGATTCTATTCGGAGTTAAGATGCTCGCTTAAATCAATCGAAAATACCTTTACCAAGTCAATACTTTCTATACGAGCCCCCTCATTATTGGCTTGGTATACAAATCAGGTTACCCCCAGATTTTTTGACCATCGATCCAAGTTGACGTAACAAAGAAGTCGTCCGTCAGTGCGACTAAACTCGAGCGATAACCTGCTCTGATTCGTCCAAACTCCTTATCAATCCCAAGAAATTCCGCTGGCCGTAATGATGCCATCTGCAGAGCTTCCGCTTCTGTACGTCCAATCAATGTCACGGTGTTCCTCACTGCGGTAGCCATGTCCAAATCAGAGCCCGCCAAGGTGCCATCTTCTGTGGTGACACGGCCGTTACTGCGTAGGACTTTCTTGCCAAGAAACGCCATTTCTTGCTTGTCTGAGCCAACACTTTGAATTGCATCCGTCACCAATAACATGTGCTCACAGCCTTTCGCTGCGATCGCCACACGCATGGTGGCAGGATGAACGTGATGGCCATCGGCAATCAATCCGCACCAAGTAGGCGTGTCCGTTTGTAACGCTGCGCCTACAACACCTGGCTCTCGGCTTACCAGAGGCGTCATAGCATTAAACAAATGGGTAAATCCTTTTGCTCCACTAGCCACCGCTTGGCGCGCTTGCTCATAGGTCGCTCCAGAGTGGCCAATACAAACAATCGCGCCTTCTGATGTGAGCCATTCAATAAAGCCTTCTGGCACTTGCTCCGGTGCCAAGGTCACCATCAATTTGCTCAAGCGGCTGACATCCAATAGCTCAGCGAGTTTCCCTTCGGTTGGTTTGCGCAGTTTGGATTCGTTGTGCACTCCTTTGCGAACCGGATTCAAGTACGGGCCTTCATAATGAAGGCCAAGAATCCCACCCATTTCTTCATTCAACGCTTGGCAAACAGTTTGGTGCGCCTGAGACATGATTTCATAATCATCAGAGATCAAGGTCGGCATCATGGCCACAGTGCCAAATTGAGCGTGTACTTCAACCATGCGTTGAAGGGCTGCGAGAGTCGGTGTGTGATTAAACAAAGCACCACCGCCGCCATTCACATGTACATCGATAAACCCTGGGGCCAATACTTCTACTGATTGTGCGCCATCCGCTGCTTGATCCATTGCAGTGATGGACTCGATCACTTTACCGAATAACGTAACCTGTTGATTTGTAAGCCAATTCTCTCCATCAAACAAACGCTTGGCGAATATCTTACTCATATTGAGCTCCTCCCAATCTGAGACTGCGCCATGCGAATCGCACCTGTCATGGCGTCGCCTTTGGGCTTGCATAGATAACTTAAAAAACGCTCTGGCAAATACTCTTCAATGGCCTCTGACACACCGCCGACTAAGGCAACTTGTTTTGCACCTTTTGCGATTAAAGTATCTAAATACTGACTCACCCAATCCACTTGCTGTGCGATGATCTTCAAAGCGACAGGGTCTTGCTGTTTAGCAAACTCGAACACCTTGATAGCAAAGGCGCCATAATCTTTCGGCAATGGTGAATGATTTTGGAACTGAACATACTGCACAGGAGAAAACTCAAAATCCTCGTTGATGGCATTAGTGAAGTCTGATGTAGGCGATAAGCCATCTAGAGCCGCTAGGGAATGTTCCAACGCAGACAGACCAATTCGAGCACCGCTACCTTGATCTGACAAAGGAAAGCCCCAGCCGCCAACGATAGTGAAGGATTTGTTCTGATGAACCACACCACAACTGCCCGTGCCGAGGATCAGCAAACCACCATCTTCTCCATCAAACGCGCCCAAACAGGCCGCGTGGGCATCAGTAAGCAGATAAGTCGCACCAAAAGGCGAGTCCTGAGACAAGATCAACTCTTGCTCAACGGGCTGATTGGCGCCCGCCAGTCCTAGGCCAATGCGGATATTCGCGAATTCACTGGTCGCAATGTTTGCTAGACGACAGGCTTCCAAACAAGCAGATTGAATATTCTGCCACGCGACATCAATGCCAATTCTTGGATTACCTGACCCCGCGATGGCTTCGCCAAGCGTCTGACCTTCCGAATTGACTAGGCGGGCACGGCAATAGGTTCCGCCACCATCAACACCAATGTATAGGCTCGTCATAGGGGTTATCCTTCGTTCTTTGTAATCGAGTGATCTTGACCTGACACCAGTGACAACCGCTGTTGTTCACACCATAAATAGTATTCTTTTAAAGCCAGTTCGCTCGCAGCCTCTTCATCTAAGACAATGGTGGCTTTTTCATGTTGTTGCAGCACGGACGCTGGACACATGGAGGTCAGTGGCCCTTCAATCATGGCTTTTACTGCGCCTGCTTTGCCCTTTCCGGTAGCCATCAATAAGACGGCTTTGGCATCTAAAATAGTACCAATTCCCATGGTGAGAGCCAGGTGAGGTTGGAACTCATCATCGGAAAAGAAGCGCTTATTGGCCTCTACCGTCGACTCAGACAGGGTTTTAATACGTGTGCGCGAGGCGAAGCTGGAGGTTGGCTCGTTAAAACCAATATGACCGTTCACACCAATCCCTAAAATCTGTAGATCAATACCGCCCGCATGCTGAATCGCTAACTCATAATCCTTAGCGCTTTGCTCTAGTTCAGCAACATTCATAGAAGCAGCCAAAGGCACATGAGTATGACTAGCCTCAACATCGATCTGCCCAAACAAATGATGCTCCATGAAAGCGCGGTAGCTTTGGCTATGGGAACCAGGGATTCCAATGTATTCATCAAGGTTAAACGTGACACAGTGTTTAAATGACAAACTATTGGCTTGATAACGAGCTACCAGCTGTTCATATAACGCAATCGGTGTAGAGCCTGTTGCCAAACCTAATACAGGATGATGTCGAGTATTGACCACATCCGCTACTCGATCTGCAGCATAGTTAGCCACGTCTTGTGCGGTTGGGAGAATAATTATTTGCATGAGAAGCCTCTTCTTAATTAACACCAATATAAAACCAATCAATACACGAGGTCAAAATATTTTCCATAAAATTGTCATATCTGTTTGATTGAGTAAAAAATTGGTGCTAGATTCTAAAAATTAACAATACCTAAAAAATACCAATAAGCACTTTAACTAATAAGAAATAAAACCAAGAGAACCGCAAACAATCACAATCGGAGAGTAACCATGCTAAACGTTCGTTCCGCTTTACCCATGACCAAACTCACTTGCGTCACTGCGCTGGTGCTAAGCAGCATGGGCATTGCGCAAGCTGCCGACACGCTGTCCATCGAAAGTTGGCGTAGCGATGATGCTAATATCTGGAATGATGTCATTATCCCTGCCTTTAATAAGAGCCATCCTGATATTAAGGTGACTTTTGCACCCACTCCGCCAACGGAGTACAACTCAGCACTGCAAGCCAAGCTAAAAGCCGGCTCTGCAGGAGACTTGATTACTTGTCGCCCATTCGATACGTCACTGGAGCTATACAAGCAAGGCTATCTCGCCAACCTTGAAGGTCTAGAAGGGCTAAAAGATTTTTCTGATGTGGCGAAAAGCGCATGGGTAACGGACGATGGCAAAGACCAATTCTGTTTTCCTGTGGCATCCGTTATTCACGGTTACGTCTACAACAAAGAGATCTTCGAAGAGCTAGAGTTAACCCCACCGAAAACCCGCGCTGAGTTCTTTGAATTACTCGATACTATTAAGAGTGAAAGTCGTTACACGCCGCTGGCAATGGGTACAGCTGATCAATGGGAAGCCGCAACAATGGGCTTTCAGAACATTGGACCGAACTACTGGAAAGGCGAAGCGGGTCGTAAAGCCTTGCTGACCGGCGAAGCAAAACTCACCGATGCGCCGTATGTGGACACTTGGAAAGAGCTAGCACAATGGAAGCCATATTTAGGTCGTGGCTTTGAAGCACAAAAATACTCCGACTCGCAAAACCTATTTACCCTAGGCCGTGCAGCGATTTACCCTGCTGGTTCCTGGGATATCCAAACTTTTAACACTCAAGCTGATTTTGAGTTTGGCGCTTTCCCACCACCGGTTCCTAAAGCGGGCGACACTTGTTATATCAGTGACCACACTGACATGGGTATCGGTATTAATGCTGGCTCAGACAATCAAGCCGCGGCCAAAGTATTCTTAAACTGGATGGCAAGCAAAGAGTTTGCAACCCTATATGCCAATGCCGTTCCGGGCTTCTTTCCACTGTCTAACGCCCCTGTGGAGCTAAAAGATCCAGTGGCTCAAGAATTTATGAGCTGGCGTAACCATTGCGAATCAACCATTCGTAACTCTTACCAGATTTTGTCTCGCGGTACACCAAACCTTGAGAATCAGCTTTGGAACGTGAGTGCTCAGGTCATTAACGGCACCATGACACCTGAACAAGCCGCTAAAGAAACACAGGACGGCTTAGAGCAGTGGTACAAACCTCAGCAATAAACTAACCCACCCTAACCCCTTCCAACCTACCCCTGCTAAAGGGGTGGTTGGGAGGAGGTCAAGATGCATTATATTTTGAGATACGTTATGACTTCATCCAACCAACATGACGAGAAGAAGCCGTTTCCTTGGCACTTGGTGTTTTTCCTTGGTCCCGGCTTGTTAATCTACGTTGTTTTTAGTGTGTACCCTCTGCTCGATACCCTTTTCTTAAGCTTATACGATGAGCAAAACGGACAGAGCAGCTTTGTTGGTCTACAAAACTTTATTACGCTGATCACGGATGAAACTTGGTCACAGGCGTTTTGGAATGCCTTGGTCAACAACTTCAAGTTTTTTGCAATACATATGTTGCTGCAAAACCCCATCGGCCTTATTTTGGCGGTATTGTTAAGCTCACCTAAGTTACGCTTATCCAGCACCTACCGGACTCTAATTTTCATGCCAACCATGCTATCAGTGGTGATTGTTGGCTTTGTTTGGCAGCTACTGTTGAGCCCGCTTTGGGGAATTTCAGAAAATTTCCTTTACGATATTGGCCTTGGCCAGTACTTCGATGCGTGGTTGGGCAAAGAAGGCAGCGCGCTCATAACCTTAGGCTTTATTTCTGTATGGCAGTTCGTTGGCATCCCAATGATGCTGATCTATGCCACGTTGCTGAATATTCCAGACGACATTATCGATGCCAGCGTAGTCGATGGCGCAAATTCGTTCCAAACCTTCTGGCACATCAAACTACCGTTGATTTTGCCCACCATTGCCATGGTTTCAATCTTAACGTTTGTGGCGAATTTTAACGCTTTCGAGCTGATCTATGCGGTAAAAGGTGCCCTCGCCGGACCAAACTTCTCCACCGACTTGATGGGAACCTTCTTTTACCGAACCTTCTTCGGCTTCCAGTTGCAACAAGGGAGCGCCTCCATGGGGGCCGCAGTGGCGACACTGATGTTTTTAATCATTCTTGTCGGCGTCATGTTGTTCTTGTTCTTCATCCAACGTCGCATTCAGCGATTCCAGTTCTGAGGACGTTTTTATGAATTTGATTAATCGCTTTATGCCCTCGAACGGATATCGTCAATTACCAAAAAGCGTCACCGTTCATGCAGTGCTACTGGCGTACACGGTTATCGCCTTGTTCCCTATTCTGGTTGTGGTGATCAACTCCTTTAAAGAGCGTCGCGCCATCTTTCGTGATCCACTCGGTTTACCGACTCAGGATTCTTTTACCTTGATTGGATTTGAGCAAGTGCTGCAGCGCTCTGACTTTGGTCTGTACTCCTGGAATAGCTTGGTCGTAACCATCATTGCAGTGGGCTTGGTGCTATTGCTGGGCGCTATGGCTGCTTGGGCACTGACAGAATACAAGTTCAAAGGAAACCTGTTCATCACCTTCTTATTTGCCATGGGCATCATGATCCCAATTCGCTTGGGAACGGTCAGTATCTTGGGATTGATGGTGAATCTAAACTTGGTCAACACCTTAACGGCTCTGGTGTTGGTGTACATCGCTCAAGGTTTGCCCTTGGCGGTGTATATCTTATCGGAGTTTGTGCGCACCATCCCCAAAGAGCTGACGGAAGCTGCTCGTTGTGATTCGGTTAGTGAGTACAAAATATTCTTTTGCATTATTTTGCCTTTGCTCAAACCCGCCATGGCAACGGTCGCCGTATTCACAATGATCCCTATTTGGAATGATTTGTGGTTCCCGCTGATCCTAGCACCGGGAGAGTCCACTCGCACCATTACCTTGGGCGTGCAGCAGTTTGTTGGCCAATACGTAACGGACTGGAACTCTGTTCTGTCGGCATTAACTATGGCAATCGTCCCTGTGCTGATCCTATACACCATTTTTTCAAGACAATTGATCCGCGGGTTAACCAGCGGTGCGGTCAAGTAATCATCTGAAATTGACCGTCGGAGACCTAATTTATGGCTAGTGTAAAACTGAATAATATTAAAAAGCGCTTTGGTAATGTTGATGTTCTTCACGGCATTGATCTGGATATCAAAGATGGCGAGTTTGTTGTACTGATCGGTGAATCAGGCTGTGGTAAATCTACCCTATTACGTCTGTTATCAGGCCTTGAAGACATTTCTGAAGGTGATCTCTACATTGATGACGAGCGAGTTAACGGTCGTTCACCTGCTAAACGCGGCATTGCAATGGTGTTTCAATCCTACGCTTTGTACCCTCACATGAACGTGTTCAAGAACATGGCATTCGGGTTAAAGATTGCCGGCAAAGACAAACATCATGTGACTGAAAAAGTCATCGAAGCCGCGAAAAAACTTAAAATCGATCATCTGTTAGACCGCTTACCTCGGGAGCTGTCGGGCGGCCAGCGCCAACGAGTTGCCATTGGCCGTGCCATCGTGCGTGATCCTAAGGTGTTTCTGTTTGATGAGCCGCTATCAAATCTTGATGCGTCTCTTCGTGTTCAAACACGAGTCGAACTAGGCAAACTGCATCAAGAGCTGAAATCCACGGTTATTTACGTGACGCACGACCAAGTTGAAGCGATGACTCTAGGGGACAAAATCGTGGTAATGAATAAAGGTCGAGTGGAGCAAGTAGGCGCACCATTAGATCTATATCATCATCCAAAAACACAGTTTGTTGCGGGCTTTATTGGATCACCGAAAATGAACTTTCTACCCGCAAAAATCCACCATGCAGATCCAGAAAACACTCAGCTTGTGTTAGAATCTGGCCGAATTATTCATGCATCTATCGACAGCTCAGCGCTACAGAAAGGCGATGCAGTTCAAATAGGTTTGCGACCTGAACATATGTCTTTGGACTGCACTGACAACAGGTTTGAAGGCACGGTTACGTTACTCGAGCACCTTGGTGAATTGTCGTATTTGTATGTAGATATGGGTCAAGAGGGTGAATTGGTACTGAAAGTAGATGGTGATAACCATCACCAAGCGGGTGACCACATTCAGTTTGGTATCAAACCAACCCATTTATACCTTTTCGATAGAGATGGCAAAGCGTTAAACAGAGTCAATGCCCATCTGTCCCCTGCAACCCCCTTGTAGAGAGACCTATGAGTACCCCAGTTTTACTACGGATAATCTGTCCGTTTAGGAATTAACATGAGCCGAAATCGGGTAAACGAGCTATTTGGTGAAGCAGACACCTTGAGAGAAAAGGGAATTCCTCTCTATATGCAGGTGAAAAAAGCAATTCAAGCATCCATATCAGCTGGACGTTTGTTAAGCGGAGACACTCTGCCACCAGAAAGGGATCTCGCTAAATATTTAGACGTATCACGGGTGACCGTTCGTCGCGCGATCGATGAGCTAGTGAAGGAAGACGTTCTCACACAGCGCCAAGGGGCCGGCACCTTTGTCAGTGAACGAGTTGAGCAACCACTCAACCACCTCCGTAGCTTTACTGAAGTCATGATGGCCCGTGGTAAAGAAATCACTTCTAAATGGTTAGATAGATCCATCGGTATGCCCCATGAGGATGAATGCAAGGCCTTGAAGCTAAACTCCGAGGACGAGGTGGTGCGCTTTTACCGACTTCGCTATGCCGATGGCAAACCCATGGCTCTGGAAATGGCGACTATCCCAAGCCGTTACATTGTGAACCCGTTTGCAATGGAAGGTTCTCTATATGATTTACTGGAGAAACAAGGCTGCCGACCGGTACGAGCGTTTCAACGCTTACGGGCCGTCAGTATCGACGCCCAAAGAGCCAATTTAATGGATATCCCTGAACTAAGCGCGGTCCTCTACATTGAGCGTACTGCGGTCACCCAAGACGGAACGCCTATTGAGTTCACTCGGTCTTGGTTCCCCGGCGATTCTTATGACTTCGTAGCTGAAATCCACAACACAGTTTAAGACCGAAAATCCCCGCTTGATTAACCAAGCGGGGATTTTTATTGGAAGCGCTTGTGGAATTACACGAAATAGTAAGCTAATAGTGCTCCACACACTGCCATGAACACTGTTTCCCCAACAAGAATAAGCAATGGCGCCATGCCAACTTCTTTAAGTTTATTTAAGCGCGTACGCATACCAATTGCAGCAATGGCGAACACTAAACACCAACGAGAAAGATGTGCCAAAAATTCGATCACGATTTCAGGAATCCATCCCATGGTGTTCACAACCACTAAACCAATAAAAACCAATAGAAAAGGTGGTACTGGAAACTTTTTAGCAACGTTTTGACTCTGGCTTTTTCGCGCTAGCATTAGCGCTAAAACAAAGACAATGGGCGCAAGCATCGCTACACGAAACAGCTTTACCACCGTTGCATTATCACCAGTGTATTCAGAAACACCGTAGCTTGCGCCGACCACTTGGGCCACATCATGAATGGTTGCACCTAAAAAGAATCCTGTTTGACGTTCATCTAGGCCAATCCAATTGGCAATCATAGGATACACAATCATGGCCGTGGTGCTCATGGCGGTAATCCCTACAATGGTAAAAACCACTGAACGATTTGTGTTGTCATTCTTAGGCAACACTGATGCGACAGCGGCAGTTGCCGATGCCCCACAAATCGCTACTGCGCAGCCAGCCAACAGTCCCATGTTTTCCGGTAACTTCAATAGCTTTCCGGCGACGACTCCAATCATAATTACTGCTAACACCAATAATCCTGTACACAATAAGACAGGCCAACCAAAATCCGTCAGGGAGCTGATGGTGATTCTGGCTCCAAGTAGCGCCACTCCAGTACGCAGCAATGTGGATGCAGTAAACTCTAAACCGGAGCAGGTTTTCTCTTCGTCCGCCATAAAGTTAAAGCTCATGCCTAATAGCAATGCCATCAACATTACTGGTGCACCATAGTGTTCACTTAAAAAGGCCGCCGACAATCCCATCACTATAGCCAGCATGATGCCAGGAATTTTAGGCGCAAAAAGTCTCATTGGGTTATACATGACGTACCCATTGTATAGATATATAGAGTGTTGTTTGGGAAAGAGGCGGCGAACACCGCCTCTTATTTGAAGCGCTAAGCGAGCTTATTTCAGGTCTGCATCGTATTCAGAAGCAATTTTTTGCTCGGCTTCCTTAGCCGCATCGTTCAGCAGGTTGTACCATTTTTCACCGTCTTCAATGTTTTCTTGGAACCAAGTGTAAACAGGCTTAGCGGCTTCAGCGAACTGCTCTTTCTCTTCTGGAGATGGCACATACAACTCGCCACCTGCTTCAGCAAAGGCTTTGTAAGCGGCAATGGATTTACGTTTTGGTGAAGCAAACGTGGCTTGCTGCAACGCAGAGAAGCCATCGACCACGACACGGCGTAACTCTTCTGGCATATCCATAAATACATCATTATTCATATACCAAAGCGCTGACATGTAAGCGTGGCCATCAAGGGTCACGTACTTCAACCCAGCATCGGTGAACTTCATGCCCATGATGTCTGTGATACCGTTTTTGGAGCCTTCAACCACGCCTGTTTGGAATGATGTAAACAGATCACCCCATGGAATCGGTGTTGGGCTAGCACCTAGTGAACGTACTAGCTCCTGCGGCAGGTCAGAAACGACCGTACGAATTTTTAGCCCTTCAAGGTCCTCTGGAGTTTTCACCGTATGCTGGGTGTTAGCAAAGTTGCGCCAGCCGCCAGTGTTACCAATCGTCATTAGACGAACTGTATCACCGGAGTCTTCCAGGATTTGGTTACGTAGTTCGCGGGTAAAGTCGCCAGTAAAGACTTCCTCTGCAACGCGGTCATCACGCAATACATACGGCAAGTCTAATACTTGAACGTAAGGGTACATTGCCGAAGCCCCACCAGATGTAGAGATGTAAATGTCCACAGAACCGTATTCAACGGCTTCAAGACACTCGACACCATTACCACAAAGCTGAGTCCCCATGTAGATGTCTACGGCGATTTTGCCGTTTGAATGGGATTCTACGAAGTCTTTAAATACTACTAAGCCATCGTAGTCTTCATCGTTCTCGTTGGAGTTCGCCACAGCGCGCAGATTAAAATCCGCTGCCTGAGCTAGGCCACTTAACATGACTCCAGCACCGATTAACGTCGCGGCAACTACACTATTTATTTTTGTTTTCGTGAACATGTAACAGTCCTCATTAATGGTTTTGCTTTGCGTTTGCGCCTATCCAGCTACTAAGCCAAGCAACCTTGGCAAAGTCATGGATAGAGATGGGAAAAAGGTAACTAAGAAGATCACTAAAACCTCTACCGCCAAAAATGGCAGAATGGCTTTAGAGATCGTTTCGATGCGCTCACCAGAGACACTGGAAGCAACGAATAACACTAAGCCCATGGGCGGAGTTGCCAAGCCAACAGTCAAGTTGACACTCATGATGATGGCGAAGTGAACAGGATCGATGCCTAAGTTGATAAAAATCGGTCCTAAGATTGGCCCCAAAATAATGATGGCGGGGCCGGCATCTAGGAACATACCGACAATAAACAGAAGTAGGTTAATCAAGAACAGCAACATCAGTGGGTTTTCACTGATGGTCAGTACCCAGTCAGCCAAGATTTCAGCACTGTGAGACAGACTTACCACTGTTTTAAACGCTATGGCGGAGCCGACTAGTAACAGCACCACAGCCGACGCCTGCGCTCCCTTGATAAAAATGTCTGGTAGGTCGCTCAATTTAACCGTTTTCATTACCCAAACACTAATGATCAAGGCGTAGGCTGTCGCAATCGCAGACGCTTCCGTTGGTGTAAAGATACCGCCGATGATGCCACCTAAAATGATCACCGGAGCAAATAATGGAAAGATAGCGTTGCGTGTTGCCGTACCGCGCTCTTTCCAGGTGGATTTTGGCCCAGCAACAGGGAAATCATATTTCTTCGCCATTAAGGCAATCATGATCATCAAACCACCACCGATCAGAATGCCTGGTACAATGCCTGCTGCAAACAAGGCTGCGACGGACACTTCCATGGTGTAAGCGTAGATAATCATAATGCCAGATGGCGGAATAATAGGACCGATCACAGAAGATGCCGCAGTAATGGCGGTGGCAAATTTACGGCTATAGCCATTCTTCTCCATAGCAGGGATCATCATGGAGCCAATGGCTGAAGTATCCGCTACTGCTGACCCTGACAATCCGGCAAACAGCATACTGGAGAGAACGTTTACATGAGCCAAACCACCACGTACATGGCCAATAAAGGCTTGTGAAAACTGCACTAAGTTCATGGTAATGCCGCCACGGTTCATTAACTCGCCGGCTAGCATGAAGAATGGAATCGCCATCAAAGGAAAAGAGTCTATGCCGTTATAAATATTACGAAACAGCAAAGAGATATCTCGTTCCATGCCCGTCATATATAGCATGGCCCCTGGTGCTGCCAACATGGCAAAAAACACTGGCATACCAATTAACAGCAAGACTAAAAATAAAGGTAAAAACAGAGCTAACATAATGTGCGTCTCTTGTTATTGTTGTTCTCTATAAGCACCGTCAAGCGGTCACTGTGTTATTCAGCCGGGGCGTCAGCCCGAACTTCGGTACTCAGGGCCAACTGCTTTTGCCCCAATAGACAACCCAATTCCCGTAAACACAGCTCAATGTTCGCCAGAAGCATAGTGAAAAAGCACACAGGCATCGCAAGGTAGATCCAAGCTCGGGAAATATGAATCGATGCAGCTCTTGAACGGAAGCCTCGGTCAAAGAAGTCAATACCAAGTACCGTCAACTTCACCAATACAGCGCCTGCGACCAGCAGCAAGACTAACTTAAGTAGACTTGATGCTCGTTCTGGTAAAGCACTCAAGAACATATCAATCGCCACAAATGAGCCCCGCCTATAGGCTTCACCTGCCACCATGGCCATCATCCAAATCATTAATGCGCGGGCCGCTTCTTCAGGCCATGGCAAGGCGTTACCCAATACATAGCGACAGAAGACTTGTAATAAGATGACGCTGATCATCAATGCAACCAGCACCCAAGCAATGTTGCGACCAATGCGATTCAGCAGCAAATTAATGGTGGTAAAGCAGGACACCAGCATTCCTAGAATGGCCATGTGTTACTCCCTCAAAAACCTATTGTTATTGTTATCGTGTCTAACTGTTTAAGAGTTTCTCTGCTTAAGGGACTTCCTGACCCGCCGCCGCGGTCCAAAGCTCAAACCAAGTTTCACGATCAATTTGGATATCTAAAATATTAGAAAGGTCTTTGATTCGATCTGGGTTATTGGTTCCCACTACAGGCAAAATATTCGCAGGATGTGCTAACAACCAAGCAAGCGCAACATGATCAGAAGAAGCTCCCTGCTCTTTTGCTAAACGCTCAAATAACGGAGCCAAGCGACGAGTCTCAGGGGTATCACTAAACAAAGCACCGCCACCTAAAGGTGACCAAGCCATCGGCGTAAGTTGATCCAACTGCATGGCACTCAAGCTACCATTGGTAAAGGCATCACGGTGAAGCAAGCTCATTTCCACTTGGTTGGCAACTAGAGGATGACGCATGTTGGCTTGCAGTAAACGCCAGTCCCATACGTCAAAGTTAGAAACACCGACAGCACGTACTTTACCGCTATCGATTAGCGCATCTAATGCTGCGCCGGTTTCAGCGGCGTTCATTAAAGGATCGGGGCGGTGGATTAATAACAAATCTAGGTAATCCGTGTGTAAGTTGTTAAGGCTCTGCTCAACACTAGCGGTTACATATGCAGCACTGGTGTCATAGAACTTCACACGACGATCTGGGAATTTTTCAGACATCAGAGCGATGTCACATTTTGAGATAAGTTGCATCTTAGGACGCAAACTAGGGTCTTGGGCTAAGGCTTTTCCGAATAGCATCTCGCATTCGTAGTCGCCGTAGATATCAGCGTGGTCAAAGGTAGTAATCCCCTGCTCAAGGCACAGGTCAATTTTCTGTCTGACGTGGATCAGAGACACATCAGAAGCGTCTGCTAAACGCCAAACACCGTACACTAGACGGCTGAATTGTAGGTCAGACTTGCCAATTTGAACCATTCGCATTGTTTTCTCTCTCCGAATTTTGAGCGTTCCTGGCTTCCTGTGGACGCTCAGAATTTTGTTTTTGTTTTATGCTCCTCGCTTTAGGTCAGATTAAATCGATACCATCACGAGAGGTTGTATATTTACCCTAACAGTGTATTCTTGTGATGTAAATCAATAGTGAATGAATTTTCCTAAAAAGTTCTTTTTATCTCCTAAACCATGGTTGGTTTGGTGGGCGAATAATCTGCCAAGTCAGTCACTTAGGGCACTTCAGCTACTTACAATTGCCCATTTGACTTGTAAGATAGGGATACATATTGCGCAGGTTTAGGTGAAAAAGTGGAAAAGAAAAACAAGACAAATCAGCTACCGCTCTATATTCAGATTAGCGAATTATTAAATCGCGAAATTGCAGCAGGACATTGGTTACCCGGAGATCGGTTACCCATAGAGGCAGAGCTTGCTGCCAAGCTGGGCGTGGCGATTGGCACTCTTCGTAAAGCCCTTAAAAAGCTTGAAGAAGATGGTTTTTTAGAACGCCGCCAAGGCTCTGGAAATTATGTGAAGCGTGCGCCAGGTGGCCGTGCTATTTACCAATTTTTCCATCTGGAAACTCTAGAAGGTGGTGGAGTACCGACGGCTGATATTTTGTCTGTCACGATTGATGACGATGAGTTTGTGAAACGACAGTTAAACATCGAAGCAGATGGCAAGCTATGGTGTATCAAACGTGCTCGTTATCTTAATCGCGAACTTGTTGCTATGGAGCAGATTTGGTTCAAACACGCCCATGCACCAACTCTAAAACCAAAAGATTTACACGAATCGCTGTACCTCCATTATCGAGACAACTTTTCTTTTTGGATTAGTCGAGTGGAAGACGAAGTCGATTGTGCCCCCGCACCTAAATGGGTGACGGACAACCTGGAGTTAGCTCCAGAAACAACAATGCCAAAGGTGCATCGTAGAAGTTGGTCAAACGAAGGCAATATCGAAGAGTTTTCGTTTACATGGTATGACCCAGCCAAGTGTCGTTACGTTGCCCGGTGGCACTAACATTCAATAAAAACAAGAGGTTAGAAAAATGGGGAATTCCGTTCGATATGGCATCCTAGGTTGCGGAATGATGGGGCAAGAACACCTCAGAAACTTGGCTTTGATCGAGGGCGCACAAGTCGTCGCGATCACCGAACCCAATCAAGCTATGCAGAGCCGTTGCAGAGAGCTAGTGCCTGACGCACAATTTTTCGACACACTGGATGATATGCTAAATGCCGACCTTGGTCTTGAAGCACTGGTCATCGCTACGCCAAACTATCAACACGCGGAGCAACTGATAGAGCTATTTGAGCGCACCACCCTACCGATCTTAGTAGAAAAACCGGTGGTCAGTGATATCGCCCAAGTAGCTAAAATCCGTGATGCCGCAGCGAAGCACCCCGCTCCGGTTTGGGTCGCTATGGAATACCGCTACATGCCACCAGTAGCTCAATTCCGCAAACAGCTTTTAGAGGGCGACATTGGTGCCCTAAAGATGTTGAACATTCGCGAACACCGTTTCCCTTTTCTTGAAAAAGTAAACGATTGGAACCGTTTCAATCGTCAAACCGGCGGTACACTGGTCGAAAAATGCTGCCACTTTTTCGATCTAATGCGCCTTTTGATGCAGGGCGAAGTGAAGCGCGTATATGCTTCCACAGGACAAGATTGCAACCATCTAGAAGAACGCTACGACGGTGAAATGCCAGATATCATCGATAACGCGTTTGTCGTGGTGGACTTTGAGGACGGACAGCGCGCTTGCCTTGATCTAAATATGTTTGCAGAAGGCTCCCGCTACCAGGAAGAAATCTGTGCCATTGGCCCTAAAGCCAAACTTGAGTGCTTCGTACCAGGCCCAGGGCGCTTCTGGCCGACTGAAACGCTCGGCGCAGCTCCCATTCCGAAAGTGGTTCTTAGCCCACGTGATCCAAAAGGCCCAATCGAGTCTGACATCCCAGTGGATCCAGCTTTACTGGATGCTGGTGATCACAATGGCTCAACTTTTTACCAACACCTTGGCTTTTTCAAAGCCATCACAGAAAACGCTCCTGTAGACGTGACAGTGGAAGATGGCTTGAAAGCTGTCGTGATAGGCTTAGCCGCTCAACACTCTGCACAAACTGGCCAAGCCGTCACAATAACGGACTCTGGCTACGCTTTCGCGTAAATTAATTACAGAAAATAAAACTAAGTAAATCAATAGCTAATGATCAAGTAAGGCGTTTCTTACGAAAAATTCATTCACTATTGATTTACTTTTTAGATTCACGTGATTAGAGTTAATTAAATTCATTCACTATTGATGCACATCAATAAATGAATCCCTAACAACACGATGACCTAAATCGGGAGTAAATATGAGTGTGGTAATTTCCAAACTAGAAGAACAAAAACAAGTAAATGGGTTGGATTTTCCATTGCTGGTAACGCCTCACAACTCGGACGTTCAAAGCAATAAGATGGACTTTTTCAAATGGGTAGAAGGCAACAAAGCAGAACTTCATGATCTGTTGATCAAACACGGTGCCGTATTATTTCGGGGCTTCCCGGTCGAAAACTCCGACGAGTTCGAAAAGATGCTCGACCAAACAGACTACCAAAACATGCCCTATGTAGGTGGCGCCGCCCCTCGTGCACAGGTAACGGCTTCACGTATCGTGACCGCTAATGAGTCCCCAGCATCAGAAAAGATCCCGTTTCACCACGAAATGGCGCAAGTACCAACACCTCCAGGTTACATCTTCTTTTATTGTGAAACCTGTGCTGCCAAAGGTGGCGCGACCTCCATTCTTCATTCTGGCGAAATCTGCAAAAAATTCTTTGAAATCGCTCCTGACTTCGCCAAAAAAGTTGAAGAGCAAGGGGTTCGCTATGTACGAGTGATGCCTGAATTGACGGACAACACATCTGCCATTGGTCGCTCTTGGAAAGACACTTTTCATGTAAAAACCCGTGAGGAAGCAGAAGAAAAAATGCGCGAAGTGGGCATGAATTGGGAGTGGCTAGAAAACGGTGATGTACGCACAGAAACTCGCGTACTACCAGGTATTCGCTTCGATGATGAAACTCAACAAAAAACTTTCTTTAACTCTATTGTTGCTGTGTTCACAGGCTGGAATGATTCCCGCAACCAAGGGGAAAAAGCGGTCACGACAGCAGATGGGGAGCCAATGGATGCCATGGCACTTGAACAACTCGTTGAGGCCATGGATGAGCTGTGCATAAACTTTAAATGGCAAGCTGGTGATGTATTATGGATCAATAACCATACTGTTTTACATGCACGTCAACCATTTGAAGGCGAACGCCGCATTCTTGCCTCTATTTCTTTTAAATAAAGTCCTTAAAGGCGCTTGTGCAGTCAAGCGCCTTTCTAAACTCTTAACATCATCAATGACTTACGTAAGGTGATGGCACAATTGGACAGTTCACTACGACGTTCGTCCGTTCGATATTCACTAGGCCTTTCGCTTCTGCATCTAGTAATGCTTCTTCTGATTTGAGTTCGTAGGCATCATCAGGATTCACCCATTTCACCCAGTACATTAGCCAAAGTGGCGAATAGGCGGTATCAGTGCTTTGATAGCCTACTGGCGTGGGTGCCGAGGGGAAAATATTTCGCTGCTCACCATTGGGAAAGCCATAAACTCGCTCCAGTACCGTCTTTTGACGAGGCGGTTTGGGGTAATTTGGGATTGCATCACGCAAGCGCGGCACATAGTTGGCGCCCATCTCTTTTGCCATGTCCTGATCAGAAACATCCGTTGTCACATAATAGACAATATCATTATTGAACCAAGCACTTTGTAGTGGCAATGACACCTGTTTGGTCGAGTTGGTGGCGGCGCACCCCGTGAGACCGACCATTAACAAAATTCCCAGCACCCCTCGGACAGTCATTTCCTTCGTCTCCTTTTGCAAATACATGCCTATGAGTCTTTACTTAGAGATAAAGTTCCCAAGCTCTTCATAGACATTGACCGAAACCAAGGTTGCCAGTTTGCTCATGCGCAGGATTTCAGGAGGGTTATCACTGGACCAGAAGCTACGCCAGTCTTCCACTGTATTCCAACGGGCAATGGTGAGTAAGTGATTCAGTTTACTTTCATGCTGCAATAACACACTCCCGTGAGCACCAGCGTACATCTCTCGGACCAAACCTGTCGTTTGCTGCCATGCATCACAAAATTCTGATAGATGCTCTGGGCTGACATGCCATTCATATACTACTCGTATCATCACTCTCTCCTTAAGACATAACCGTTTTATTATAGATTCTTTTCTTTTGCATATTTATAAACAGTGTTCCGGCTGACTCCTGCGAGTTTAGCTGTTTGAGATACGTTACCATGAGTTTGTTCAAGCAATTTAGGTATTAAGGTATCGTATGATTCGGATTCTGGTTGCGTAGCATTTGCATTGACAGAATTCTGTAAATCGTCGAAGAAATCGTCTGGTAAATGCCAATCTTCCAGCTCATCCCCATCTGCCATGGCCATGCCCACTTTTAATACATGTACTAACTGACGCATATTGCCTGGCCAGGGATGCCCTTCTAACAGGGCCAACATTTCTTCTGACAGGGCTGGCCCTGGTTCCTCCAAACGTAAACGTTCATGAACATAGGAAATCAGTTTACGCTTGTCTTGGCGCTGGCGCAGCGAAGGCAGTTCAATATTTAAACCTGAGATTCGATAATACAAGTCTTGTCTAAAGCGCCCTTCTGTCACTTCGTCTTTCAGATTACGATTGGTCGCTGAAATCAGCTTTACATCGACAGGGTATACTTCAGTTGAGCCCAATGGCGTGACTACACGCTCCTGTAGCACTCGCAGTAATCTGGATTGCACCGTGGCAGGCATTTCACCGATTTCATCTAGGAATAAAGTACCTTTGTGCGCGCGTCTAATAAGACCAATCGAGCCTTTGTTTTGAGCGCCAGTGAAGGCCCCTTTTTCATATCCAAAGAGTTCAGACTCCACCAACTCGGATGGAATGGCAGCACAGTTGACGGCTACTAACATCTCTTTGTGACGGGAGCTGTGATAGTGCAAACTGCGCACAAAGATTTCTTTGCCCGCTCCCGTTTCACCATGGATTAAGATCGGAATGTCTTTCTCCATGATTTTGTGAGCTTGCTTTACGACGCGCTGCACCTGTGGGTCGCCATGCTCTAGCTCATCTAACGGAATCACATTATCAGGGATGCTGCTCGGCATACTTTGCTTCGCAATTTGCTGCGGCGGCGCTTCATAACCACCTGATGTGCGATAGTCAGGCACCTTCATCACTTGAGTGACAGGTGGCAGCACCTTCATATAAAACTGAAAACGCCCTAATGCTCGTTGCTTCATGGGCATGTGCAGCGGCTGGTTTTTAATCTCGCGCATGTCGCAGTCAAAAATCTGCGAAATATTCAGCAGCGATAAGTCCCGCGCCAAAACGATTTCAGCACGGCGGTTAGCCGAGACAATGGTGCCTTGATCATCCAATACCAATAATCCTGACCAATGGCTGTCGAGGCTGGTGAGATTGGTATTAAAGCTGACAATAAAATGATTCTGCTGGAATGCCGCAAAGATCAAACGATTTTCAACACTTAGAGACATGAGTTTAACCATGCCAAGGGTATGATCTTGAGGAAGATACGCGTCAGAGGAAATGTCTAGGACGCCCAATAGTTCGTTGCCCGTATCATAAATCGGTGAAGCTGACCCCACCATATAACGATTGGCACGTAAGTAGTGTTCATCACGGCCAACTTGAATGGCACGACCACTGATAATCGCCGTACCGATAGCGTTGGTGCCCACACCCTGTTCGGTCCATTGGTTACCTTCGACTAAACCGTGGTACTCACCGCGCCCAAAGCGATTTTGCCCCCATGTATTTAGTACATGCCCCTGCCGGTCCGCTAAGACAATAATACAGGCAGAGTTGCTGAGGATATTCTCGTAATAGGGAATGATCTCATTCTCAGTGGTTTCTAATAAGTTACGGTGTTGATCGCGTAAATCATTAAGCTCCCCTTTCGGCAGGGCGGCAAAATTCGGTTCAGAGGTATGCTCTAAACCAAACTGTTCACACCGATACCATGAGGCTTCGATCTGTTGTTTGTGTTCTTCGTCATTTAAGTTGACGTTGGGACTTCGCATTGCCTTGCTGTCATCCGATTCTTGTTGTTCTTTTTTTATCGTCATTGTGTGCTCCATTTGAAAAAGGAGCGACAAGCCAACTGCTATTCTGCTTGGCTCTGACCACAAGGTCAATTCAATTACCAAGGATTGTTCAATAGTGTTCAAAGAGACTGTTCAGTGAACACTTTTTACGGATGTGAACACTTCTGTTTCGTAAACGAACATTTTCTAAAAAGCGACTCGGAATTAATTTATACCTATATATTTCAATGACTTAATAGAAAAAACCTTTTTCTTACACAATCTTGGCACAGGCTTTGTATTGTTATTCTGACCACTGACATGTTTATGCATTTGCGAAAAGCGACAAGCCAATCTCTTGAGGCGATGCTGAACACAGTGCCGACTACACACCGCATCATTGTGGCGGCCATAACAACAAAAAAGGGTTAATTACAATGTCACTGACGCTGAGTAATGTGTCTCGCGTTGTTGATGGAGAAACTTGGATTGACGACGTCAATCTGTCCCTAGAGCCAGGTTCATTTAACGTGCTTTTGGGAAGAACACTCTCCGGTAAAACAACGCTGATGCGCCTAATGGCTGGGCTGGACCGCCCAACATCAGGCAAAATTATGATGAACAATGTTGATGTAACAGGTGTTCCGGTTCGAGAGCGAAACATCTCTATGGTGTACCAACAGTTCATCAACTACCCCAACATGACGGTGTATGAAAACATCGCCTCGCCTTTGCGCCTAGCGAAAATGTCGGACCAAGAAATTGATCGTCGAGTTCGTGAAACCGCTGAAATGCTGCGCATTGATCCTTATCTAGACCGCTTACCACTGCAACTATCTGGTGGTCAGCAGCAGCGTACCGCCATGGCTCGTGCACTGGTCAAAGACTCACAAATTATTTTGTTTGATGAGCCACTGGTGAACCTAGATTACAAACTTCGTGAAGAGCTTCGCCAAGAATTACGCGCCTTGTTTAAAGCTCGTAACTGCATTGCTGTTTACGCCACCACAGAACCTAACGAAGCATTGGCTTTAGCGGGTAACACTGCGGTACTACACGAAGGCAAACTTTTACAATTTGGTGAAACCGCTGAGGTTTACCACCGTCCAAAAGACATTATCACTGCGGAAATGTTTTCTGAGCCACCGATCAACGTGGTACCAGGTCGCGTTAGCGATACCGAGGTGACTTTTGATGACAGTGTTCATTTCCAATTAAACAGCGACTTGCGTCCTTTAGAACCAGGCAACTACCGCTTTGGTGTGCGCGCTTCGCATATTGGTCTAGTGCCACATTCAGACGACGATTTAGAACTCCCTGTACGAGTGGACCTTGCCGAAATAAGTGGCAGCGAAACCTTCCTGCACGTGCACAACCCACACTTTGATTTGGTACTACACCTTTCGGGGGTGCATGAGTATCACGTTGATCAACAGATCAAAGTGTATTTCCCAACACACAAGCTGTACGCCTTTAACGAAGCGGGTCGCCTTGTGCATGCACCAGCTGGTTTAGGAGGACGCTAACATGGCAGAAATTACCTTAAATGCCTTGGCTCACACATACAGTGATGCGCCCAGTAAACCGGAAGATTACGCCATTCGCCAAATGCAGCACGTTTGGCACCAAGGCGGCGCTTACGCCCTATTGGGACCATCAGGCTGTGGCAAATCAACGCTATTAAACATCATCTCTGGCTTGCTGGAACCGTCTGACGGTGAAGTGCTGTTTGATGGCAAACGCGTTAACGAGTTGAAGCCAGAAGAGCGCAACATTGCTCAGGTTTTCCAATTCCCAGTGGTATACGACACCATGAGTGTGTACGACAACTTAGCTTTTCCATTACGCAACATTGGCGTACCAGAGCATAAAATTCGCTCTAAGGTACTGGAAGTGGCTGAGATCCTAGAGCTTTCCGACCAGTTAAAGCGCAAAGCTAAAGGCCTATCCGCCGACCAGAAACAAAAAGTCTCCATGGGACGTGGCTTAGTGCGTGATGACGTGTCGGCAATCCTGTTCGACGAACCACTGACCGTTATCGATCCGCAATTAAAATGGAAACTGCGCCGTAAGCTCAAGCAAATCCACGAACAGTTCAATATCACCATGGTGTATGTGACCCACGATCAGTTGGAGGCCTCTACCTTTGCCGACAAAATCGCGGTGATGTACCAAGGCCAAATTGTTCAGTTCGGTACACCTCGTGAATTATTCGAGCACCCTGCTCATACCTTTGTTGGTTACTTCATTGGCTCACCGGGCATGAACTTTCTTGAAGCTGAAGTTGGCGAGGATGCGCTGATCTTTGGTGAACATACTTTGAATATCGATCCGAAGTTGTTAGCTGCCCTGAAAGCGCAAAACGCGACCTCCGCAACGGTAGGGATTCGACCTGAGTTTGTACATGTTTGGGACGGTCAAAATGTAGACGCTTTCAAAGTAGATGTGGACTTTGTTGAAGACTTGGGCACCTACAAAATTCTTACCTTTACCTTTGCCGGTGTGTCTATGAAAGCGCGCTTAAGCGAAGACCAGAAAGTGCCTGAAGGCAAAGCCTTTGTCAGCTTCCCAGAGCAATGGACCAAGATTTATCTCAACGATTATTTAGTGGAGGTACCCCATGACTAAGGTCGAAAACAACAAGGCTTGGTGGTTGGTACTGCCAGTATTTTTGATCGTTGCTTTCTCCGCCATCATTCCGTTAATGACGGTGGTGAACTACTCAGTACAAGACATTTTTGACCCTTACACGCGCTACTTTGTGGGCACAGAATGGTTCAAACAAGTCATGTTGGATGAGCGTTTGCACGATGCCTTGATTCGCCAGTTTATTTTCTCTTTCACTATCCTAGCGATCGAGATTCCACTCGGCATCATGGTGGCATTGATGATGCCAACCAAAGGCAAAGGCGCGTCACTAGCGCTGATTTTGGTGGCGATCCCACTGCTGATTCCTTGGAACGTAGTCGGCACAATTTGGCAGATCTTTGGCCGTGCTGACATTGGTCTTTTTGGCGCAATGATGGCGGAACTGGGCATCAACTATAACTACGCCTCAGAACCCATGCATGCTTGGTTAACCGTGGTGCTCATGGACGTTTGGCACTGGACACCTTTGGTAGCATTGCTTTGCTACTCGGGCCTGCGCGCCATTCCAGAAGTGTATTACCAAGCTGCACGCATTGATAAAGCGTCGCGTTGGGCAGTATTCCGTTACATCCAACTACCAAAGTTAACCAATGTATTGATCATTGGTGTGCTGTTGCGCTTTATGGATTCGTTCATGATTTACACCGAGCCGTTTGTGTTAACCGGTGGTGGTCCAGGAACGTCAACAACCTTCTTAAGCCAGTCTTTGGTACAGCAAGCCATCGGTCAGTTTGACCTAGGCCCTGCCGCTGCCTTCTCTCTGGTGTACTTCTTAATCATCCTACTGGTGTGTTGGGTGTTCTACACCACCATCATGCATATGCAAAAAGACAAATAGGAGGTGAGTATGTCGACTTCATCCAGCATCACGTCACAACGCTCGTCTGAAGAAACAATTGCCGAGGGTTCTTACTCAAGCCAAGCGCCACAAGCACCTGTGGTCAGTCTGGCTGAACGCAAAGCAAGAAATGCGATGTGGCGTGGCCGCATCGGCATGACGGTGTATTTGATTTTGTTGTTAATGCCAATTTACTGGCTACTGAACATGTCATTTAAAACCAATACGGAAATTTTGAGTGGTTTATCGTTCTTTCCCGAGAACTTCACTCTGGAAAACTACGCCAAGATTTTTGGCGATCCAACTTGGTACATGGGCTATGTGAACTCGATCATCTATGTATCCATGAACATGGTGATCAGCTTATTGGTTGCCCTGCCAGCAGCTTACGCTTTCAGCCGTTACAAGTTTGTCGGCGATAAGCACATGTTCTTCTGGCTTCTGTCTAACCGTATGGCACCACCGGCGGTCTTCCTATTGCCATTCTTCCAACTGTATTCATCGGTTGGTCTGTTTGATACCCACATTGCCGTGGCGTTAGCGCACTGTTTGTTTAACGTGCCGCTAGCGGTTTGGATCCTAGAAGGCTTTATGAGTGGCGTACCACGCGAGATCGATGAAACTGCCTACATCGACGGTTATTCGTTCCCGAAATTCTTCGTCAAGATCTTCTTGCCACTGATTCGCTCCGGCATCGGTGTAACGGCATTCTTCTGCTTTATGTTCTCTTGGGTAGAGCTGCTGTTGGCAAGAACATTGACCTCTGTGGATGCCAAGCCAATTGGCGCCATCATGACGCGAACCGTGTCCGCATCTGGTATGGACTGGGGGCTGCTCGCCGCCGCCGGTGTGCTGACCATCGTCCCAGGTATTTTGGTGATCTACTTCGTTCGAAATCATGTTGCTAAGGGCTTCGCCCTAGGCCGAGTTTAAGGAGCTTCAAAATGGTTTGGATGTCTTGGACCTTACCTACTGCCGCATTTTTTGCTGGCATCGCTTTGATCCTCGTCGCGATGACGACTTGGCAAGCGATCTACCCAAGCGTGGAACGTAAAGGCTTTTTGCCGATTGAAACGACACGCGGCGATCGTTTGTTTATTGGCCTACTGAGTAGTGCCTTTGTTCACCTAGGTTTCGTTGCGTTAAGTGATGTTCCACTTTACGTAGCAACCGCCCTTTGCGTGCTTTGGATGTGCTTCCTGATGCGCTGGGGTTAAGTGAGAGTGTACAAGGAAGAACCTGCATGGAAGCGAAATACCTATCTTTAATCATTGAGGTAAAACATGTACAACAATAAAAAGAAATTCGTTTTAGCTGCTATCCCATTGGCTGTTGCACTGGGTTCAGGATCTGCTTGGGCAGACCAATACTCTGATGCCGCCCAAAAATGGCTAGATAGTGAGTTTACGGTATCGACTCTTTCAGAAGCTGAGCAATTAAAAGAAATGGCTTGGTTCACTGAAGCAGCTAAACGTTTTCGCGGTATGGAAATCAACGTCGCATCGGAAACACTAACTACTCACAAATACGAGTCACAAGTTCTAGCTAAAGCCTTTGCTGAAATCACAGGGATTAAGGTGAACCATGACTTGATCCAAGAAGGGGATGTGGTCGAAAAACTGCAAACCCAAATGCAGTCTGGTCGTAACATCTACGACGCTTATGTAAACGACTCTGATTTGATCGGTACTCACTTCCGTTACGGTAAAGTCGTACCTATTTCAGACATCATGGAGCAGCATAGCGAGCTTAAGTCCCCTACTCTTGATTTAGGTGACTTCATCGGCTTGAACTTCACATCTGGTCCAGACGGTAAGCTCTACCAACTGCCTACTCAACAATTTGCGAACCTATACTGGTTCCGCTACGACTGGTACCAACGACCAGAACTTAAGAAACAATTTAAAGAAATCTACGGCTACGAACTAGGTGTGCCAGTAAACTGGTCCGCTTACGAAGACATCGCAGAGTTCTTTACTAAGCACGTTGGCGAAATCGATGGTCAAAAAGTTTACGGTCACATGGACTACGGTAAAAAAGACCCATCTCTGGGCTGGCGTTTCACGGATGCTTGGTTCTCTATGGCAGGTGCGGGTGACAAAGGCCTGCCAAACGGTTTACCAGTCGATGAATGGGGTATTCGTGTTGAAGGCTGTAACCCTGTCGGTTCCAGCGTAGCTCGTGGTGGTGCGACCAACGGTCCAGCAGCGGTTTACGCGACAACTAAATATGTGGATTGGTTGCGTCAGTACGCGCCACCAGAAGCACAAGGCATGACATTCTCTGAAGCCGGCCCAGTGCCAGCACAAGGTAACGTGGCTCAGCAGATCTTCTGGTACACCGCGTTCACAGCTGATATGACACAAAAAGGTCTACCAGTGGTGAACGAAGACGGCACGCCAAAATGGCGTATGGCCCCTTCTCCACGTGGACCTTACTGGGAAGAAGGCATGAAACTGGGTTACCAAGACGTGGGCGCATGGACATTCATGAACTCAACACCTGAAGATCGTCGTCTAGCGGCTTGGTTATACGCTCAGTTCACGACGTCTAAAACGGTTTCTTTGAAGAAAACACTGGTTGGCCTAACACCAATCCGTGAATCGGACATCAACTCTCCAGAGATGCAAGAAGCGGCACCATTCCTAGGTGGTTTGGTTGAGTTCTACAAAGGGCCTGCTCGTGAGCAGTGGTCACCAACAGGTATTAACGTACCGGACTACCCAAAACTGGCTCAGCTTTGGTGGCAGTACATTTCTCAAGCAGCATCTGGCGAAGCGACACCACAAGTGGCGCTTAACGGTCTGGCAGAAGCTCAAGACAAAGTACTACAGCGCCTAGAACGTGCTGGCGTTCATGAGAACTGTGGTCCAAAACTAAACGAGCCTCGTGATGAAGCCTACTGGCTGAATCAACCAGGTGCACCAAAAGCGAAGCTTGCGAATGAAAAACCTCAGGGCAAAACCGTCGATTACGACGAATTACTGCGCTCTTGGGAATAACGTTCAAAAGATCACCCTCTAAGTGTTAGACCGGCTTCGCGCCGGTCTTTTTTTTGCCACATTTATAAGGTAGACATTCAATAACATATGAACTAGTTTCTAACCCTCGGTAATGGAATACCGCTAACCATTTGGTTTTTAGATGGTATTTCTCTAAACACATCTCAAATAAAGGAATATTTCTCATGTCAGAAAATGTAATCGACCAGCTCTCTCAATACGATATCACGGTCGAAGAAGCGCATAACTTCATACTTAAAAATCTAGATAATCCATCTTTGATTTTAGAGACGGCGGCTGAATTAGGTCTCACACACAGCATGCTGGCTGAGATTCATGGCAATGCATCATCAAGTCAAGTCTTGTCTTATTTTATCAATAACAGTTTGAACAGTTCTGCTCTGTTAGATATAGAAGGTCCAGGCATATTCGATGAAGATGGTAATGCTCTTGAAACCATTACTATTGATATTCCAATACCTGAAAATGTTTTCGATTTGGATGTCACAGTCAATTTTTTTGGAGGTGAGTTTACTGTTTCTGCCTCAGAGCTAGATAGTGATGGAGATGGGGAACTTGAACTAATGACGGCCGCCTCTGAAGATATTTCGCAAATTGATTTTAGTTGGGAAATATCAGACAACTCAGCGACGTTGACACTGGCATATAACGACAGCAGCGACACAACGTTGATCGGTATTCAAGATGAAGTGATAGGCTAAACACTATTATTTGTTATAAGTAATAAAGCTGGTCGTATTACCAGCTTTTTTATTAAACGTGATAACCACTCAGCGGCTAGTAGATACTCGCATAACACTGGCAATGATTAACAAGGCCCCGAGCCATTGGATTAAAGAAAGACTCTCCCCTAGCCACAACATTGCAAATAAGGCACCAAATAACGGCTCACTGCCCATCAGTAGCGCGACACGCGTTGGGGAAGTACGGCTGATCGCAAGGTTTTGAGCAAAAAATGCAAACAGCGTACACATCAGCACTAAATACAAGGTAATCAGCCAAAAAGCAGGTTGACTGAGTGACGACCAAGCAATCGACTCACCTGAACCCCAGCCAACGATAACGGCCATGAGCATCACCGCCAGAGACTGAATCGCAGTTAAACTCAACATGGTAATAGAACGGTTATGAGTCAGGCGTTTGGTCAACGTCACCATGATCGCACGCCCTACTGCTGCCAGTAGAATCAAGCCATCTCCTAAATTGAAAGAGAGGTTAAAACCTGAATGCAAGCTCAGCAGCAACACTCCCAAACAACTTAACATCCCCATTAGCCATAGAGCCCCTGAAACACGGCTACGATTAATTAGCATTTCTGCAAGCGCCGTTAGGATCATAGACAAACTGATCAGCACTGCAGCATTCGTAGCGCTGGTGTACAGCACGCCAGACACTTCACAGACAAAGATTCCTGACAAAACAAGACCGGTAGGCAGGGCGCGTAACCAATCCTGATTCTTGCCTTGTTTAAAGTCTCGAACCAATACAGGCAAAAGCATCAGGAACGTCAGGCCAAAGCGGATGCCAATAAAACTAAACATCCCAACATACATTAACGCGTCTTTTGTTAATCCATAGCTGGTCCCCCAAAAGATCGCGACCAGTAGCAGCATGTATTCTGTCCAGCCAAATAATGGCCGATAGGGATGAGTTGTTAGGGTTGTCATCATCTTACCTCGTTGTTTCTTTTGACGAGGTACAGTCTAAATTGTATCGTTCTAGACAATAATACAACCTAATAACAAATGACTTTTGTCTTATGAACACAAATGAACTACTCAAGCTACTGCCTGAACTCGGCATATTTGTAACGGTGGTCGATGCAGGCAGTCTTTCTGAAGCGGGTCGACGCCTACAGCTGCCGCCCTCTTCCATTAGTCGCGCTATTTCCAAGCTTGAAGATCAATTGAGCAGCAAATTATTAGAACGCACCACTCGTTCATTGGCTCTGACACCGATAGGTCGGGATGTATACGAACAAGCGCTTTCGATGATGGACGCGGCAAAAGCCGCCATTGCTCGCATTGAAAGTCAAAAACACGAGTTGAATGGTCTGCTAAGGATTGCGGCCCCGAAAGCATTAAGTAAGCACATCATCGCGCCTTTGATCTTTAAATTTATGGCGCAGCACTCAGCGTTAAAAGTGCAGCTCACGGCTTCGGATAACATGGTCGACCCAGCGACAGGGGAAGTGGATCTATTGCTTCAGGTGACTGAATCCCCATGTGAACATCTAGTGGCAAGGCCTGTGGGATTCGTTAAGCAAGTACTTTGCACCACTTGGGACTACCTTGAACAACACCCCAAACCACAACATCCGCAGGATTTAAAACAACATGCCTGCATCGCTTTAGGTGAAAAAAACGATGATCACTGTTGGTACTTTGCCAACAATGAAACTGTAGAGCAGGTCATGACAAAAGGCGCGTTTGCCAGCAACCACTCTGAGATTCGTCTCGCTGCCGTTCAGAAAGGGCTGGGGATCTCGATTTTTCCAGAATTCGTGGTAAATGAAGCCATTTCAAAAGGCGAGTTAGTGGCGTTACTGCAGGATTGGACGTTCCAAGGGAGCTATCACGGCACGATATACGCTCAATACAGCCAATCACGCTTTGTGCCAGCGACCATTCGAGCGTTTATTAGTTTTCTTACCTCTGAGCTTGCCGAACAGGATTAAGCGTTCAGCAAGCTTACAGAGATGCTAAACGAGCGTTATTGAACCGAACGCACTCGGCTCACAGTGCATGGGCATTAATCGTCATACTACATCCTTCCTAGACTCTTGCTTTTTCTCCAATATATTATAAAAAAGTGCTTTTACAACAATAGCAAAAACTAGTACGTACTCAGCATTGCTGGCTTCTAACTCTGCATATGTCGCTATATTTAGATCAAAAGTAGCGACCAACCAGTTATAAAAATTCTCTTTGAAAGCCGTTGGAGCAAAGAAAACTATCCCAGCGAACGCAATATAGAACCAAGTTATCTTCTTTTTAAAATTGAAAAACGAACACTTTCTACCAAAAGTAATTACTAGATCTTTAAGTCCATTTTTAGATACCACTCATTACTCCTTGAGAATGTGTGAAGCTATTTTCTTTAACCATAATATAGCTTTTCTATTTACTATGCATTGTACTCATAAATTATGGAATATCTTCTAAATTATCGTGAATCGAAAAGTAAGTAATTAAAGTACAACGAGTCGAACTGCTTTCACCAAAGCCTTAATTAGTTAATTATATTGAAAAAATTTAATGCAAAACCATAGTTTTAAAGAATTCAACTTTACTAAACTATGGTTTTATCATGACAATGATCTATATAAGTTGCTGACACATGCAGATATCGAAGCCTGTGAACCTGTTCTTAATGTGTTGAGCGCACTCGGCTTACCGCATCAAGCCAACCGGAGTAAAGCTTTTCGCGATTATCTTGCCCCATTTCTGGGTTGAACTGTTGCTCTGATTGCCACAGTTCACTGATTTGTTCGAGAGATTCGTACATGCCCACGCGAAGTCCTGCTAGGAAAGCAACACCTAGTGCCGTAGTTTCCGTCACCTGTGGGCGTTCTACGGTGATACCTAATACATCGCTTAAGAACTGCACGACAAGGTTGTTCACTACCATGCCACCATCGACTCGAAGTGTACTAAACTGAGCGCCATCCTGCGCCATAGCATCAACAAGGTCTTTAGTCTGGTAACACACGGAACGCAGCCCTGCGCTGACGATATCCGACACACTGGTATCACGAGTTAGGCCGATCATGGCACCACGGGCATCAGGGTCCCAGTACGGCGCACCTAATCCAGTAAAGGCAGGCACTAAGTAGACGGTATCTGCATTTAAAGCTCGCTCCGCAAGGCTTTGCGTTTCAGCTGCATCATCAAACAGTTTCAAACCATCACGGAGCCATTGGATGGCTGCCCCAGCCACAAAGATACTGCCTTCTAGGGCGTAGGTGACTTTCCCGTTAATTCGATAGCCTACGGTGGTGAGCATTTTATGTTCTGATTTAAGCGGCTGATCGCCCGTATTCAGGATCATAAAGCAGCCTGTGCCATAGGTGCTTTTCACCATGCCTGGGGAAAAGCAAGCTTGACCCACTAATGCTGCCTGCTGATCACCAGCAATGCCGTTTACAGGGATTTCAGCTCCCAACCACTGGGCATCAATGGTGCCGAAATCATCACTTGAGTCCATCACTTGTGGGAAGATAACATCGCCGATTTCGAGTAGTTCGATTAACTCTTCGTCCCATTTTTGCGTGTGGATATTAAACGCCATGGTACGGGCGGCATTAGTCGCATCTGTTCGATGATAACGACCATTTGTAAGCTTCCAGAGTAAGTAGCTGTCAACCGTACCAAAGGCAATGTGACCGAGTTTTGCTCGCTCTTTCACGCCTTCAACATTTTCTAGAATCCAACGAATCTTGGTCGCAGAAAAGTAAGGATCGATGAGCAAGCCTGTTTTGGATTGCACCAATTCGCTGTAATCTTTATCGACTAAAGACTGACAATACTGGCTGGTTCGGCGATCTTGCCAAACAATCGCGTTGTAGACTGTCTCACCCGTCTCAGTGTCCCACAGCACGGTCGTTTCACGTTGGTTGGTAATACCAATTGAGGCTATCGCATCCGCATCAATGCCTGTATCCTTGAGCACGTTTTGACAAACCGTAAGGGTAGATTGCCATAGATCGTTCGGGTCGTGTTCCACCCAGCCATCGTTTGGAAAATGCTGAGGGAATTCTTGTTGGGACTGACCCACGCGCACGCCTTTCGCATCAAATATAATCGCTCGGCTACTGGTCGTTCCTTGGTCGATAGCAAGTAGATATTGGCTCATGACTTAGCTCTCTTGGTTTTTCAAAACATCACAATCCAATGGGATGGCAATGAATACGTTGTTATTTTTGTTAATCGAACATAAATGTTCAAATTCGAATATTCTGTATTAAAACCATATTCGTTTGCTTTAGCAAGCAGCTATTGAGGAGTTTGAGTCGGCATGGGCCAGATGACACGCCAAGATCAGATTATTAAAGTCGTTCGCGAAAAGGGTTACGTCTCTATCGAAGAGTTGGCTGCGCAGTTTAATGTGACCCCTCAAACCATTCGTCGTGACATCAATACGCTGGCCGACCAAAACATCATTCGTCGCCATCATGGTGGTGCTAGCTGCGAGTCTTCTACAACGAATGTAGATTACAGCACACGCCAAGCATTACAGCTCGATGCTAAGAAACAGATCGCTAAGCACATCGCCAAAGAGATCCCAAACGGCGCATCTTTGTTTATTAATATCGGCACCACAACCGAAGAAGTGGCTCGCGCATTACTGCAGCACCATAACCTAAAGATCATTACCAATAACATCAATGTTGCATCGATCCTGCGTACCAAAGAAGACTTCAACGTTATTGTTGCTGGGGGGACGGTTCGTAGCCGAGACGGCGGTATCATTGGTGAAGCCACGGTAGATTTCATAAATCAGTTTCGCGTGGATTACGGCATTATCGGTATCAGTGCCATTGATCAAGAAGATGGCTCTCTATTAGATTACGATTACCAAGAGGTACGTGTCGCACAGAGTATTATCTCCAACTCACGGGAAGTCTTTCTGGCCGCCGACCATGCGAAATTTGGCCGTAGTGCCATGGTGCGCTTAGGCAATATCACCCAAGTAGATCGCTTATTCAGTGATGCAGAACCCCCAAAATCGATTAAAGCCTTACTAAAAGAACACTCGGTAAAATTTGAACTGTGTGAGTAATCCTGACACAGTTCACGCTTTCTTACTCTGTCACAAGCCTTTTCCATTCTTAACACTTCTCCTCCCTCTCAAAGCTTAACACTCAATAACTGTCACATTTGTTTGATAATTTTTTAATCAATCAGCTTGCCAAAGCGAACATCTAGTTCTAGTATTCGAACATTAATTTTCATTTTCGAAAATAAAAGTTCATATTCAAACTTATAAATGTATTCGAGAGGGACAGGGCATGACCCACAGACACGTTGATCTTTTCATTGTCGGTGGCGGCATCAATGGTGCAGGCATAGCAGCTGATGCAGCAGGCAGAGGCTTATCGGTAGCGCTGTGTGAAATGAACGATTTAGCCAACGCTACGTCTTCGTCTAGCAGCAAGCTGATTCACGGTGGTTTAAGGTATCTAGAGCATTATGAATTTCGTTTGGTGCGTGAAGCATTAAGCGAGCGTGAAGTATTGCTAAAGAATGCGCCTCATCTGGTAACTCCCATGCGCTTTCAAATGCCTCACCGTCCGCACCTTCGTCCTGCTTGGTTAATCCGCCTTGGTCTTTTCCTTTATGATCATATTGGTAAGCGCGAAATGTTACCTGGCTCAAAAGGCGTAAAGTATGGCGCTGACAGCCCTCTTAAACAGGACATTTCTCATGGTTTTGAATACTCAGACTGTTGGGTTGATGATGCACGCTTAGTCGTTGCGAACGCCATGAGTGCTAGAGAACACGGCGCCCTGATCATGACTCGCACCCGTTGTGAGTCGGCTAAGCGTGAAAACGGTGTTTGGGTAATCGACGTAGTTCATACCGAAACGGGCGAAAGTCAACGTTTTACAGCGGATGGCATGGTCAATGCGGCAGGTCCTTGGGTTTCGAGCTTTATTGAATCGAAGCTAGAGCGTAAGGCACCCTACAGTATTCGTATGATCAAAGGCAGCCACATTGTTGTGCCGAAGCTGTTTGAGCAAAGTAATTCTTTTATCATGCAAAACGCTGACAAGCGTATCGTGTTTGCCATCCCCTATCGTGATCAATACACATTGATCGGCACAACGGATGAAGAATACCGTGGCGATCCGAAAGATGTGGCCATTAGCGATGCCGAAACGGATTACATTCTTGATGTGGCCAACCAGCATTTTAAAACTCAGCTGTCTAAACAGGACATCGTTTGGACTTACTCAGGGGTCCGCCCACTTCTTAACGATGAGTCGTCTAATGCCTCAGCGGTGACTCGCGACTACACGCTTCACGTGGAAGATGATCACGGAAAAGCACCATTGTTAAGCATCTTTGGCGGCAAGATCACGACTTATCGTCAACTGGCGTTATCAGCAATGAAAGATCTAAA
Source organism: Marinomonas ostreistagni (assembly GCF_016461785.1). Taxonomy (GTDB): domain Bacteria; phylum Pseudomonadota; class Gammaproteobacteria; order Pseudomonadales; family Marinomonadaceae; genus Marinomonas; species Marinomonas ostreistagni_A. The sequence continues at coordinate 148,583 of NZ_JAEMUH010000006.1, forward strand.
AGAGTATTACCCTAATATGGGCAAAGAGTGGACCCATGCACACCCACTCCCTGGTGGTGATATGAGCAATGACCATCAGGCCTTCGCACAGAAGCTGCTACAAGAGTTTCCATTCCTTACTCAAGCTCAGGCAAAGCGCTTTACTGGAAGCTACGGTACTCAAACCTATGTTCTGTTGGGTGAAGCCACTTCAGTGAATGATTTGGGCGAGTGCTTTGGCCAAGACCTCTATCAAAAAGAAGTCGACTATCTAATTGAGCATGAGTGGGCAAGAACAGCCGAAGACATCTTATGGCGTCGTTCTAAACTCGGACTGGAATTCACGACAGAGCAATGTGCTCGTTTAGAAAGTTACTTGAAAAGTGAGCTGGCAAACGAGGAAATACTGATCAGTGAACAAATTGCGTAAACCAGATAGTTAAAACGAAAAAGAGTGCTCTCAGCACTCTTTTTTCATTTATTCACTAGTAAACCGAAGGATCGTCTTCATTAGGGCGAGTTTTAAAGCGGCGATGCAGCCACATGTATTGCGCTTTATTACGGCTGATTAACTCTTCAATAATTTGATTGCCGCGGATAGCGTCTACAGTTTCGTTTTCACCGGGGAAATTCTCTAATGGCGCGCCAATCTCTATATTGTAGCCTTTGTCGCCAGCGTTACGCTCCACAAAGAATGGCAGCACTTTCGCCTTCCCGAGTTTCGCCAATGTTGTACCGCCGGTAATAGTCGCCGCATCAGGCACAGCAAAGAACGGGATAAACACAGCACTTGAACGACCGAAGTCTTGGTCAGCGGTGTACCAAATTACGTCTGGCGCGCGTAAGCTTCGCACCATTTGTCGCATGTCTTTTTTCGGGATCAAAGCTTTGTTCGAACGCAAACGGCCTTTAACTTGTAGATATTCCATCACTGGATTGTTGTGCGGACGGTACACCCCAACACCAGGATTAAACTGACCAAAGATACGCGCTCCCATTTCCAGCGGTAAACAATGCACCGCAAACAAGATGACGCCTTGCCCATTGTCCAACGTACTCTGAACATGCTCTTGGCCTTTGATGGTCATATGGCGTTGTACACGCTCATCAGACCACCACCAGCCACAGATCGTATCAAAAATGGCTTTGCCCGTTTCTTCGAAATTACGGACTAATAAATCGTGGCGCTCTTCTGAACTTGCATCTGGGAAACATAGCTCTAGATTACGCTTTGCCGTTCTGACTCGACTTTTAGAGTATTTCATGATCAGACGACCGATAAGTTTACCCAGTCCCATCTGCCATGGTAGCGGCAACATGGACACCAGACGACCTAAACCGATACCAAACCAAAGTCCCCAATGTCTGGGATGGAGCAATGCCTTAGAGAATTGCGCTTGTTCTACCACGTCTTATTTCACCCATTAAAAATTCGTCGCCATTCTAACGTATCTTGCGTAAAAAATTGAGTTCACAGAGACAAATAAAGCCCCATATAGGGGCTTTATTAGAAGCGCTAAAAGTAAAACGAGTTATTGCTGCAGGGTTGCAATGAACTCATCCGATTCTTTAATGGCTTCGCTCATCTCATTAATCAAACCTGAAATATCAGTCCTTAAGCTTGCGAACTCACCTTTAATGGCGCTTACCGCCGCGGCGTTTAAATTATGCTTAAGGTACAACACATTATCATTTAGTGTCGCCAAAACGGGCGCCATCTTAGATTCCGCTTGATGCATACTGCGAAGCATTTGGCTGAACTGGCGCTTAGTGGCATTCAACTTTTGTTCACTCGCTCGGCGTAGTTTGCTGTTTGTATACTGGTCCAGCTCATCTTCCCACTCATCAAATAAATCGTTAGCAACGTCTTCTACGTTCTCAATTTTTTTTGATACACGCTCCGCCGCGGCTTTGCTGCTTTGATAGTCGTCATTCAGATCATTGTAGATATCTTCGTAATCGCCACCATCAAAATCGGTCAACACTACCAAACGCTGGTAAGCTGTTTGAAACTCCTCTTGACTGTCTTTCTGACTATCTCGGACATCTTCAACTCGATCTACCAAAATGTCTCGTTTATCAATACCGATCTTTTCCATGGCGCCATAGTAGGCTGTTTGACAGCCAGCCAATGACATTAATAATAACGCGCCCATGGTTTTAACGACCACACCTTTCATATTCTCTTCCTTATCGATCCGTTAGCTGTTGAGCATTGTCTCGGCTGCTTGCAAGGATTACAACCTTTTAGAGCCAAGCTTTCTTAATAGGCATCATTGTGCATCGGTAAAGCTGAGGCAAATCCGATCAGACATATAATCCAGAAATGCCGTTATCCGGCTGGCAAGTGTGGTATTGCGATAATACACCGCATGCACGGGCTCCCTTTCATTCGGGCTAACTGTGTCTTGTTCCAATACTTTGATGAGACGGCCACTTTTTAAATCTTGCATAATCATAAATTCAGATAACAACGCAAAACCTTGTCCTGCAAGGCATAGTTGGCGCATGGTTTCACCACTACTGCAATGCAAAGTGGGGCGAAGAGTCACTGAGGAAGAAAGCGGCCAACGATTCAAATGGGGCGCATCGGTAAACCCCAACACCTGATGTTTTAGTAAGTCTTCTGGTACTCGTGGAGCACTATAGCGATTAAGATACTCTGGTGATGCAACAACATGCAAAGGGCTTTTACCAAAGTATCGTGCATGCAAATTTGAATCCTTAAGTGAACCGATCCTAAATGCCAAATCCGTGCGGCGCTCAATCAAATCAATGATGTTTTCATTTGCCACCAATTCCAGCTCTACCTGCGGATAACGTTCGCGAAAGCCTGCCACATGGGGGACTAGTTGATGCAGGATAAAAGGTGTTGCCGCATCAACTCTTAAGCGTCCCGCAGGAATGCCTTTTAGTACCTTTAATTCCTCTTCAGCAGCAGCAAGTTGTTGCAAACCTAGACGTACTTGCTGGGTGAACTGTCGCCCCTCTTCCGTTAATTCAAGTCGTCGTGTTGTACGGTGAAGTAAGGTGCTATCCAATTCTTTTTCAAGGCGACTGACGGCACGAGACACTTTCGCCACTTGGATATCCAGAATCCGCGCTGCGGAAGAAAAGCTGCCACTATCAACTACCGTGAGAAGAATTTCGAGATCTTCGTTACGAGAAATTATTGTCATTTTTGTAAAAGTAATTTGTTTTTGATGCTATTTTTGCAAAAAATAGCATTGGGCATACTGGTACGCAAGTTCAACATAACCTCAACTGGAGATTGAAATGCCCATTGCTCTACTCGCACTGACCCTCAGTGCATTCGCGATTGGTACGACCGAGTTCGTTATTGTCGGTTTGGTACCTACTATTGCTCAAGATCTCAGTGTGTCATTGCCCTCAGCTGGCTTGTTGGTCAGCTTGTACGCTTTAGGCGTGGCCATTGGCGCCCCGGTATTAACCGCTCTGACTGGTCGCTGGCCCAGAAAGCATGTCTTACTTTCGGTCATGACATTGTTTGTGATTGGTAATGTTCTGGCCTGGATGGCCCCTAGCTACGGCTCACTGATCACTGCCCGCATCCTTACCGGCCTTGCTCACGGTGTGTTCTTTTCTATCGGCTCAACCATCGCGACGGGGTTGGTTAGTAAAGATAAAGAAGCCAGTGCTATTGCCATCATGTTCACCGGTCTTACTGTTGCTCTGGTCACTGGAGTGCCGCTAGGCACATGGATCGGCCAAAACTTTGGTTGGCGTGCGACCTTTATGGTGGTTGCCGTTCTCGGCTTGATAGCACTAATTGGGAGTGCTTTATTGATCCCTAAAAACTTGAAGCAGTCAGCCCCTGCACGTATTTCACAGCAGCTTAGTGTTCTGACACAACCACGCCTGTTGCTGGTCTATGCCATGACAGCGGTTGGTTACGGCGGCACTTTTACTGCCTTCACTTATCTTGCGCCCATTTTGCAACAAGTCTCAGGTTTTGATGCCAGTGCTGTAGGGCTGATCATGCTGGTCTATGGCGTCTCTGTTGCGTTCGGCAATATCTGGGGTGGCCGTTTAGCAGACCGTTTGGGGCCAATCAAAGCTTTGAGTTACATCTTTGCTGCGCTGACTGCCGTTCTTCTAGTGTTCACATTTACCGCAAGCAACTCTGTGGCAGCAGTACTGACGATCTTAGTTTGGGGAGCTTTTGCCTTTGGCAATGTACCAGGCCTGCAGGTCTATGTTGTGCAATTGGCAGAGAAATACACACCTAACGCCGTGGATGTGGCATCTGGTTTAAACATCGCCGCCTTTAACGTAGGCATTGCTTTAGGTTCGATTCTTGGCGGCGTCATTATTGAACACATGTCTCTCATGGATACCGCATGGGTCGGCGCCATCATTGTTGCCATTGCACTCATATTGACCCGCTTTTCTGGATCTTTGGATCAGCGTCCAACGCCTGCTCAAGCAGCACTTTAACTCTAGCAGTACATTAATAGGAGCATTTTATGAATACGATCCCATCACTTGGTTTTGGCACCTTTCGTCTAGAAGGCGACACCGCATATCAATCGGTAAAATCTGCACTAGAAGTTGGCTACCGCCATATCGATACCGCGCAAATTTATGGTAATGAAGCAGAGGTTGGTCAAGCCATTGCTGACAGTGGCATTGATCGCTCAGAGCTGTTTATCACAACAAAAGTCTGGGTCGACAATTTAGCTACTGAGCACTTCATCAAGAGCGTTCAAGAGAGCCTAACCAAATTGCAGATTGACCAGGTAGATCTACTGCTTATTCACTGGCCTGATGCGACTAACAAGGTACCTCTGACCTCTTATCTTAATGACTTAGCTCAGGCTCAAAAACAGGGTTTAACCAAACACATAGGCGTTTCTAACTTCACCACCCAACATTTGGAGCAAACCATTCAACAGTTAGGTGAGGGGGCAATATTTACCAACCAGATCGAAGTGCATCCTTATTTGCAAAATCGTCAGGTAACAGACTACTGTCAGCAACACAATATTCGTGTAACTGGCTTCATGCCTCTTGCTGTCGGTAAAGTCATGGAAGATGCAGTGTTACAGTCCATTGCCAAAGATCACCAAACCTCCGTCGCGAATGTGGCGCTTGCTTGGCAGTTACAGCAAGGGCTTATTACCATTCCATCTTCCACTAAACGTGCAAATCAAGAGGCTAATTTAGCGGCTCTGGATGTGACCCTAACGAGCGAGGATATGCAGCGTATCGCGGGACTTGAAGCCAACGAGCGCATTGCAAACCCAGACTTTTCTCCTGCTTGGGACTAAGCAAATAAGCCCTGTATTGAGAAAGTTTTCTAGGTACGAGACGCCCTATTAGCAAACTCTAGTAGGGCGTTTTTTTTGAGTTACACGACCGCTCGGCTTTGACGCTCTAACCAATCAAAAAACAACATCGCGTCAGAGGATAAGTCCGTGCCGGACTTGCGCACCAAATAGAAAGACTCACTAGCAGGAATACGTTGATCAAACAGTTCCACTAATCGACCATCGGCGAGCATGTCTTCCACCATGGATGAACGAGCCAGAGCCACTCCTACGCCTAGCTCTGCTAGACGTAATGACGCCAATAACGTGTCCAGTTGCATACCGCGAGAAGGATCGACCAGATCCTCATTGATCATCGATAACCAGTAGCCCCAACCTTCTTCGTAACCGAGTACATGCAGTAAGGTGGTTTTGGCTAAATCACTAGGACTTTCAATCGTTTCTCGTTCCATAAGCTCTGGTGAGCAGACAGGAAACAAAGTATCCCAACTTAGGCGCTGAGACACAAAACCGGACCACTGTCCATTGCCCCAACGAATTTCAAAGTCATCGTCCGCATCGGTATCTTTCACCCATAGGGAGCTTATATAGCGAATGTCGATATTGGGGTGCTGCTGATTAAACTCCGCCAAGCGCGGTGCCAACCAATGGACAAAGAACGATAAACTGCCGCGAATCTTCACTGGTGTACGCTGATCCGAGTTAAACAGTTCATTGGTCGCGGCGGCTAGACGAGAAATGGAATCTTGCACCACAGGAAGGTAAGACATGCCTTCATCGGTTAAGGTCAAACCGCGTGGCAAGCGCTTAAATAAGGCGACACCAAGATGACGCTCTAACAAGCGGATTTGCTGGCTGACCGCACCTTGCGTTAGATGTAGCTCTTGGGCAGCTTTGGTAAAGTTCAAGCTGCGTGCAGAGACTTCAAAGGTGCGTAACCAGTTTAATGGGGGAAGTGTTTTCTCATTCATCAAAGCACCCAAGCGCCGACCATTTCGATTAGAAAGGCGCTTAGAGTACCTGACCTAGAAAACGTTGCAAGCGCGGGTGCTCAGAATTAAAGAAACGTTCTGGGGATTCTTCGAGGACTAACTCACCCTCTTCCATAAATACCACACGATCAGCCACTTCACGGGCAAAGCCCATTTCGTGCGTGACCACGACCATGGTCATCCCTTCTTTGGCCAAGCCTTTCATAACGTCCAATACTTCACCGACCATTTCAGGGTCTAGGGCACTGGTTGGCTCATCAAATAACAGGGCTTTGGGCTTCATAGCAAGAGATCGAGCAATGGCAACACGCTGTTGTTGACCGCCTGATAGACGTGATGGGTAGTGCTCCATGCGCTCATGCAATCCAACGCGGTAAAGTAAATCTTTGGCTTCTTGCTCTACCTCAGCTTTATCACGTTTTAACACCTTCAAAGGCGCTAACATGACATTGCCTAGGGCAGTTTTATGGGGAAATAGGTTAAACGACTGGAACACCATACCCACTTCTTCTCGAAGTTTGTTGATATCGGTACTCTTGTCCGCTAAGTGCACGCCATCAATCTCAATTCGACCAGAGCTAATGGTCTCAAGTTGATTAAGAGTACGCAGAAAAGTGGACTTGCCTGAGCCACTTGGACCAATGATCACCACTACCTCACCGCGGTGAATGTCGAGCGATACTTTTTTCAGCGCGTGACAGCCATTTTCAAAGACTTTATCCACGTCTCGTGCTTGGATTAACACTTCTTGTTTCATTGACTTAGTCACTGGCCGCTAACCTCTTTTCTAGTCGTTGAATGCCCCAAGATAAGCTGCCTGTCACCAGCAAATATAATGCGGCGACCGTAAACCACACTTCAAACGGCGCAAAGCTGCCACTGACCACTTCTCGGCCTGCCTTAGTCAAGTCGGTAATCGAGATCACCGATACCAAAGACGAGTCTTTGATCAAGTTAATGAACTGTCCAGCCAGAGACGGTAGTGTTCGTTTGATGGCTTGAGGCATCACCACATAGGTCATCGCTTTGGCGTAGCTCATCCCTAATGAGCGAGCCGCTTCCATCTGACCTGGGGGCACGGATTGAATACCGCCGCGGACGATTTCCGCCACGTACGCTCCGGTGAAAATCGATAATGCCGCGACGCCCGCTGTAAAACGATCGAGATCAAATACGGTGCCAATAAAGAAGTAGACGATGAATATCTGCACCAATAAAGGCGTGCCACGGATGACTTCTACGTAAGTCACTGCCAAATTACGCCATACTTGGCCATGAGCCACACGCATCAAGCCAAAAACCACCCCTAGGATGATTGAGAAAATCAGCGATAAAAAAGAGATCTTAATGGTGACCCATAAACCTTCAGCAATCGGGCCAAAACGCCAACCTTCAATACGGGCAATGGTGTCTCCCTGGAAGATCAAATCCCCATCACGGGCCACCAACTTGTCGTATTCAGGAACGATCTGAGGCGAACCGCCAAAGTCAGGAGTAATACTTAGCTGACCGGAAGCGGTCACTACTGCTGTGCCATCCGTTTGCGCAATGATGTCCTGCGGCTCAGTGTTAATGACATAAGGCCATAAGCGCTCCCAATGCCAACTGTAATTGATTTTCTGTCCTGAAAAATACACGCCAGCTATTAAAGCGGCCATGATGACAAGGTATAAGCCGTGGCCAAACCAGCGGCGTGATGATGTCTGCATGATGTCTCTTTTTATAGAAAAAGAGCCTAACAGGTTAGGCTCTTGGTATGACTCACTGATCGACTCAGCGTTTACTGAATACTATCTACCCAAGCATCTGAATTAAACCACTTGTCGTAAATACGGTCGTAGGTACCGTCTTTCTTAATCTGAACAAGATAGTTATTTAAGAAGTTTAGGAAATTCACATCATTTTGACGAATTGCCCAACCCAACGGCTCGTAGGTAAAGGCTTCATCTAAATGCACAACACCTTCCTTATTCTGCGCTGCATACATGGCATTGTATGGAAGGTCATAAACAAATGCGTCCGCCTTACCATTTTTCACCTGAAGAACAGAGTCAGCAGAGGTTTCGAACAAATCTAGCTGTGCATTCGGAAAATATTTCTTCGCAGCAATCGCGCCCGTTGTACCAATTTGAGAAACTAAGCGGAACTTAGGGTCATTCAAGTCGCGGTAATCTTTAATTTTTGACGCGACTTCAGGCGTCACTAACACCGTCTGCCCCATCTCTAGGTAAGTATCAGCAAACAGCACTTTCAGATTGCGCTCAGGTGTAATACCCATACCACCATTAATGATGTCACATTTGCCAGTTTGTAAAGCTGGGATAATGCCGTCCCAAGCGGTGTTAACAGGGACAAATTTCACTCCCATAGAACGTGCCATATGTTTAGAGATGTCGATATCAAAACCAATAAAACGACCGTCTTTGGTTTTCATTTCGAAAGGAATATAACCAGCCTCGAAGCACACTTTTAACTCACCGGTTGAAAGAATGTTATCGATTGCTGAATCCGCCGCGTTAGCAAAACCGCCACCTAGCATTGAGCCTGCTAGAGCTAAGCCAGCCAATGCTTTCTTGAAACCTAGTTTCATGTCATTCCTCATCATCTATTTTGTTTTGAAGGCACTCTCACAGCAGTAAACCGCTGCGCCTATAGAGAGTCCTAAAGGGGGGACTAAATATACCCAAAACTAAATAGAAGTAGTATCGACAGGATCCAGCCCTAAGACCCAAGTATTTTAATGGCTAGACAGTATTTCATTGATTATCTGCCCATTATAGCCATAAAAACTCATTTTTGACCCTTTAAAAGTAATTAATGAGATTTTATTTCCGGATTGACCCCGCTAGAATGGGCGCCAATCAAATCTTGCTAGGAATACAGTCATGACGACAATCACCATACTTGATGGCGGCATGGGCCGCGAACTAGAGCTCCGTGGCGCACCTTTTAGACAGCCAGAATGGTCTGCCTTGGCTATGATGGAAGCACCTGAAATTGTAAAGGACGTACATAAAGCGTTCATTGCGGCAGGTTCTCGCGTCATCACCACCAACAGTTACGCCTTAGTACCGTTTCACATTGGTGAAGAGGTTTTTAAACAGCGCGCTGCGGAATTAGCTATAGAATCTGCCAACGTAGCCAAACAAGCAGTTGTAGAAAGTGGCGAAGATGTAAAAATCGCAGGTTCCCTTGCCCCTTTATTCGGCTCCTACCGCGCTGATCTATACGAAGCAGAACGTGCGGAAGAAATCGCTCGACCATTGATCAAAGCGTTAGCGCCCCATGTTGACCTTTGGCTGAATGAAACCCAAAGCTTACTGGCAGAAACTTTGTTAATGAAGAAGCTGGTTGATGAACTGGACAGCGATAAAAAACCATACTGGGTGTCTTTCACTCTTGAAGATTCAGAACCAACCCCTGAGCCATGCCTGCGCTCTGGAGAAACGGTTGTTGAAGCGGTGAAAACCATGGCTGCTGCGGGTGTCGATGGTATTCTGTTTAACTGTTGCCAACCTGAAATCATTGCCGATGCGATTGCTCTGACTAAACAAGTCTTAGCTGAGATGAATACAGAACTTCAGATCGGCGCTTACGCCAACGCGTTTCCTCCGCAACCTAAAAACGCGACGGCTAACGATGGCTTAGATGAATTGCGTGCCGACCTCACACCAGAGTCTTACTTAGTTTGGGCTGAGAAATGGTGCGAGCTGGGTGCGACACTGATCGGCGGCTGCTGTGGCATTGGCCCAGATCATATTGCAGCTCTTGCTAAGCGTTTGTAACGCCATTATCTAAATCTGGAAAAACAAAGCTCTGTTATTAGCATAGTGATAGGGCTTTGATTACATGACTACATCTGCTTAAACAAATGCATATTACTTCGACTAACGGGTAACGCTTTCTGTATTCCTTTTAACGAGACAGTTAAATTACCACTGTCATCTTTATTGACGCATTGGATATGACTCACCTGAACCAAAGCAGAACGATGAATCCGCCAAAATTCATTGCTGTTGAGTTCATCCATGAGTTGCTTAATGGATTTCTTAATAAGGTACTCCCCCTCCTCTGTGACAACCGTCGTATATTTGTCCTCTGCGATAAAACAACTAATCTTACTGACTTGAATGACATGAATAGTGTCCCCGCGCGAAGCATTCACCCATTGGAGAGACGAATTTAAAGTGTGCGGCAGCAATTGATGTAACTGTTGTGCGTCCAACTCATATTTAACCGTTGTTTGCGATCGCCTCTGAAGACGTTGGATACACTCATAAAGACGCTTTTCAGTGACCGGCTTAAGCAGATAATCTAGTGCTTCCTGCTCAAATGCCGCTATAGCGTGTTCGTCATAGGCAGTCACAAACACTAAGTTACCTTGAAACCCTGATTCACGGAGCTTTTTTGCTGTTTCTATACCACTCAGCCCAGGCATTTTTATATCCATAAAAACCGTATGAATATCTATTTCACTAGCAATGTTAATCGCTTCAACACCAGAGCCAACGGCTATAATGTGATCAACATCTTGCCACAAATCCTGTAGCATTTTTTGCAAATGAAATCGTAATAATGGTTCATCATCAACGACCATCACCTGAATCTGTTCTTCTGGTCTAATGTTTGCCATGATCAAATCCTAATAGAGTATGAGGCGGCATACTTATTGGCCAACTTAGTATTACCTGACAACCTGACACTTGCTTCTGTTCATTATAAATGTTGTCTATCTCGAAACTTGCGTGCTCTGCATAGATTAAGCGCAAGCGCTGCCGAATATTTTTTAAAGCAATCCCATGTTTCTTTTCAGATGTATCTGAAGTTTGCCAATTTGGTGCCAAGCCCATACCAGAATCTAAAATAGACACATGGCAACGATCATCTTTTATCTTGACCGTGATGGAAATAACACCACCTTTTAGACTTGGTTCTATTCCATGAATAATCGCGTTTTCAACCAATGGCTGTAACAAGAAAGGAGGACACTCTATATGATCAATCTTGTCTGTAACTTTGATTTCATAGCTTAATCGATCCCCCATTCTTACCGTTTGAATCGACAAATAGGCCGACACCAAATCCAGTTCTTCAGTGAGTTTAATACGAGGTTGCTTTATCTTACTCATGGAAACACGAAGTAAGCTTGTTAAATCATCAAGCATCCGCTTAGCGTCTCCCGGCCTAATATCAATCAGGACTTGAATATTCGCTAACGTATTAAACAAAAAATGCGGCTCTATTTGAGATTGCAGCATTTGATAATTGGATTCCGCAAGTTGTTTTTCTTGCATCAGTGTTTTCAGCTTTTGCTCTTGAAGCTCCCTCTCCTTTCGACTGAGCCTATGAGCGTTATAAAATATGTAAGTGACCAACATACTAAACAACACTTTTAATACAAGGTCGGACCAAGATGCATTCAGAACGGCATCAACCGAATCGTAGACTTGGTAAAGCAAATACCCCATTCCAATAACAACGCCACCAAAGTATCCAAGTACGGTTGCCCATAAAACGGAGAGCCGATTTTTGAGATAATAAATACTCAGTCGAATACAGGATAAACAAGCTGCGCCAAACACGAGCGAGATCTGTAGGGTCATCCAGAATTCCCCCGCCTCAGTGATCCAAATCACGACAGCAATCAGACCGCAATAAATCAGTACAGTTAGCGTGTCCTTAAATAATTCATGACTTTTCCAAAACGCTTGAACTGGCCGCTTATACATTTACTTTTTCCTTTTGGTAGAGTTCAAACTGATATCTACCCATCACTAAAAACCACGCCATACTCCCAAAGCCAAAAATGCCACCTAATTCAGTTAGCATCGGGATAGCGGTTAACAACCCCACCCCTCCAAATACTAACGCAACCGCTTTTAACCAACGGTCTATCGCGTGAATTGATCGTAAACTGAGCCCTAGTCCAACAAGCCAAATGCTTCCCACTAATTCATTACCACCGCCAATGCTATCTATCAACAATTGCATGGTATACCAGAGTGAAATAGCAACGTCTCGTTGCTCGTCCATTAGCTCTAAAATCACATGAGTACTAACGTTGGCCAACATACCTGTAACAATGGTCAATGCTGCCCAAAAGTAGCCGAAAATCATGGCAATGGATGCGACTACTCCCTTATAAAGATAAGGTTTAATTCCCACCTGAAAAGCAACTAAGGCAACACCAAAAACAATGTAAATCACAAAATACCAGGTATGAAGTAACGTTGAATTTGCCGACATTAACTTCAACTGCGGCGATACTGCGTGAGCTAAATTTCCATAAGATGCAAAAAAAGCGACGTAGACGGCTATACCAAACAAAAAGCTTAATCCTGCTATCACACTTGCGGCTGCTACCAACAAGTGTGACTGATACCGTTTTTGACTCTCCATAAGCTTGCTCAAAAACGGTAGAACATAGACAGTGCACCACTCCAGTAGCCCGATTCCTCAACTATAGGGCTATCACTGATACCACGCCCTAAATAATCGTAAGCGATTCGTGTCGCCACATGCCATTCAGCTGAAAGAGGATAAACATGCGTTACTGAAGTATTTGCGTTTGTTGCTGCTTTCCCTTGGTATGCACTAAAGCGACTGCTTTCTTCGGCAGCTCTTACACCGTAATAGTAGTCAACCAGTTCTTCTGATTGATGATGAATGGCAAACGCTGGGATAAAGGTACCAACGTCAGTTTCAAGCTTTTTAGAAAGCATGAGTTTCGCTTCATATCCTTCATGGGTCTCTGAAACGTCTGAAGAAAGCGCCGTCGTGATATCAATAAAAGGTGTAAAATGCGTCCACTGAATCGCAAGCTCCGTAGCGTCTTTACGCTTCTCAAAATGCTTTAACAGATCATTATCATCCCGATCAACAACCGACTCACGCATGAGAAGTACAGCACTTAACTGACCTATTTCACCTACTTTTGAAGATATACCGATACCTTCTGGCCCAGCGATAAACATACCGTATTCAAGATTCACATAAGGACGAATCTCAGCTTTGTCTTCTTCTCCAAAGACATGACTCTGAGCGCCTAAAACTGAAAGCCCTAAATCGGCATTCCATTCCGTAGCTTGAGTAGCATAGCTCGTACCCACTAAGGAAAATAAGGCACTGTACTTCAGCACTGTTGATAATGTTGCATTCTTCATGTTGTTTCACTCAGTCTGTTTTATATATTTAAAAGGGAATGTGTGTAGAACACAGGGAGAAAGATCCCATAAAACAGATGAGTGAAAATGATTAAGCGATAAGAAGTGCTATAAATGGATAAACGGAGGCATACACAGATAAACCGTTAAACTGTTTGCAATTACGCTTTCTTCACAAATTTAGCAGTAACAAACATATCTCCCGCACCATCAACCCTACAATCAAGCTGATGATCTTTCCCTTCTTTGATGCGCTTGATCACCGCTTTCGTACCAATTTTCAACACCATTGAGCTACCTTTAACTTTCAAGTCTTTAGCAAGGGTGACTTTATCTCCTTCGGCCAACAAAGTACCGTTCGCATCTTTAATAGATAGCTCACTGTCCTCTTCAACTTCATTGGGATTCCATTCATAAGCACATTCTGGACACACAAGATTTAGCTGATCTTGATAAACATATTCAGACTGGCATTTTGGGCAAGGTGCTAAAGACATCTCGAGACTTCTCTTAAGTTAAAACGATGCATGATTTTACCTACTCAACGTGTATTGATCGAGGTCATGTCATGAGTAAATGAGACGAACCCCCAAAGACGTGATCTTGCTTTGCAAGTAAGCTGGCGGCTGACGGTCTGTAATCAGACAATCAATGTCTTTTAGGCGTGTCCAAACACAGCGTGACGCACGGTCAAATTTCGTACTATCGACCATTAACACTCGGTAGTGGCAATTATCAACCAAGGCTTCTAAAGAGCTAATATCATCATCTGTGAAGTCAAACAACACGCCATGCTTATCAATAGCGGATACGGAAAACACGCCCACATCTGCTCGATATTTCTGAAAGAAACGCACTGCATCTGCACCGACAATATCCTGATCGCGTTTGCGAACTTTGCCGCCTGCTACGGTTAGCTCGCCCTTTGGATGCTCGCTAATAATACGCGCCGCATGAAGATTCGTGGTCATGACATGCAAATCTTCTTTTTCGTTTAGACATTTCGCTAACTCAGCAACTGTTGAACCAGATCCCAAAAACACCGACTGATAATCCGAAATCTGCTGTAAGCAGAGTTCGGCCATACGTCGTTTACCTTCTGCGTTGTAAATCTGACGCTGATTAAAGCTAATGTTTTCACGGTTCGGAAACGGAACCACTTCCCCATGATTTCTTAATAACAGTCCCTTCTCCGATAATAAACGCACATCACTGCGAATAGTTTGTACCGAAACGCCAAAAGCATCCGCAACCGCTTGTAATGGCTGACGACCATTTACATTGATCCATTGAATAATATCCAGTTGCCGCTGATTCATAATCCTCCCCTAAAGCGTAAAACTTCAAACGAAAGCAAATAACATCCAAACGAAAGCATTCAGTAACTTTAGTGTCAAAGTGTGGCGTTAGTGTTTCAGTAACTTCTAACCACTTAGGAACTTTTGCAATGAAGATGTTAAAAACGCTCGTCGCAACCAGTATTTTGGCTTCAGTATCTTCCCTATCTTTCGCTGAGACACTGACGCTGTACACCAGCCAGCCAAACAAAGATGCTCAAATGACCGTGGATGCGTTTGAAAAAGCCAACCCAGGCATCGATGTGGAATGGGTACGTGACGGCACCACTAAGCTTATGACTAAACTTCGTGCTGAGCTAAGCAGCGGTGTAGTGAACCCAGATGTGCTTTTGATCGCTGATAGCGTGACCATGGAGTCCATGGCAAAAGATGGCTACTTAGCACCCTACCTAAGTCCTAATCGTTCGAACTACGATGCGTCTCTTTACCACAACGAAGGCTACTACTACGGCACTAAATTGATCACAACGGGCATCGTTCGCCACCAACGTGCGCCAGAAAAACCAACAGATTGGTCTGACTTCGCAAAGCCTGAATACAAAAACCAAATTGCGATGCCAAGCCCACTTTACTCTGGTGCAGCGCTGATCCATTTGGCAACGCTTACAGATGAAGCAAGCCTTGGCTGGTCTTACTACGAAGCGCTACATAACAATCAGGTGATGGCGCAAGGTGGCAACGGTAGCGTATTAAAAGCCGTGTCTTCAGGTACCAAACCATACGGTGTCATCGTCGATTTTCTTGCGATTCGTGAAGCACAAAAAGGCTCACCACTTGAATTCGTATTTCCGAAAACAGGTGTCAGCATGGTGACAGAGCCAGTGGCCATTATGAAAGGTTCAAAAAACCAAGCAGCAGCACAAAAGTTCGTAGATTTTGTTTTATCAAAACAAGGTCAACAGCTCGTACTTGACCAAGGCTATTTGCCAGCACGCTCTGACATGCCTGTTCCAGAAGGCTTCCCTGCACGTGAAGAGATCAAGCTAATGGCCTTCGACGCTGCAAAAACATTGGAAAACAATGAAGCCAACAAACAGCGCTTTAGCGATATTTTTGAAGGCTAATCCACGATGTATCTACGCAACACCGATAGCCAGCTACGCTGGCTATCCTTTTCGATTTTTCTATTGATTGCTTTGCTGAGCTTATTGCCCAGCGCCAGACTCATCATGGAAGCCTTAAAGGGGGTGCAGTTTGATATGCAGTCGCCCTTAAGTGGAATCATGCGCAGCAGTCAAACATGGACGGCTTTTCGAAACAGCTTTTATACCTCAGGCCTTGGCACACTGATCGCCGTGGTATTGGGTGCAGGCTTCGCCTTTATTGTCACCCTAACCAATATCCGCGCCCGCGCGATTTGGGTATTTCTGTTTATGTTGCCGATGATGATTCCACCGCAAGTCACAGCCCTAAGCTGGCTTCAGCTGTTCGGACCAGCTAGTCCCATATTGAATACCTTTGGCATTGCTCCTGCGCTTGGCAGCCCAAATCCAATGTACTCTGCAGAAGGTATTGCTCTGCTATTGGGCATTCAGAATGCACCTCTGGTATTCCTTGCTTTGCGCACTCAGCTGCTTTGCTTACCTCAAGATTTGATTGAGGCAGCTAAAGTTGCTCGCGCCTCACAAGAAGCCATTTGGATCGATATTATTTTGCCCCTAACACGTGGCGCGTTAATCGCCGGTGCCGCACTGGCATTTGTCTCATCATTAGGCAATTTTGGTATCCCTGCCATGCTGGGCATCCCCGTGAATTACTTGGTTCTGCCGACGCTGATTTATCAAAAGATGGCCGGCTTTGGCCAAGGTATGCTGAGCGAAGTAGCTGGTTTATCCATGCTGATCTCGTTTCTTGTTCTAGGCGGGATGATTATGCAGCAATGGCTACAACAGCGCAGCGAATACGCATTAGTGGGACACAGCTCAAGCCATATGTCATTTCGTTTAGGTAAATGGCGCCTACCCACTGAAACCGCTCTTGGCTTGATACTGCTGATGATTTTAGTGGTGCCATGCATTGCGCTTGTCGTCAGTTCATTTGTGCCAGCTTTAGGCATGCCATTGAACAGTCAAACGTTTACTGTCTCTGCTTACATTGAAATGCTCGCGAACCAAGGTGTCACAACCAGAGCGTTTAGCAATAGCTTATTGCTCGCTGGAGCAGCTTCCGTTGTCTTGATGTGCTTGTGTTTACCACTTAGCTACATCTTGTTAAAGCTGCCACTTAAGGTGCGAATATTAGTCACCAGTTTGATCGAAGTGCCTTATGCGATTCCAGGGATTGTATTGGCCATTGCTTTCATTTTGCTGTTTGCACGCCCTCTGCCTATTCTCGGTGTGAGCATCTACGGTTCCATGAGCATTATCTTCCTTGCCTATTTATCATGCTTTTTGAGTGTCTGCTTAAAACCAATTTATAGCGCTATGTCCCAAATGGACAAGGCTTTAGAAGAAGCGGCACAGCTAGCCGGCGCCAATGCAATACAACGTTTGGTGCATATCATTCTGCCACTGACAGCCCCCGCCTTCTTCGCGGGTGCCATCCTAGTGTTTCTTATCTCAGTCAATGAACTAACAGTATCGGCTCTGCTTTGGAGTGCCGGCAATGAAACCCTAGGTGTATTGATCTTTAACTTGGACGAAAGCGGTGACACCGTTCTAGCGTCTGCAATTTCCGTATTAGTTGTTTTACTTGTGGCAGCGCTGATGGCCTGTCTGAGCTTACTCGCGCCACGCTTACCAAAAGGTGTAATCCCATGGCACGACTCAGTTTAAACGCAGTCAGCAAGTCTTTCGGCGATAAAACAGTCGTCGATAACCTTTCATTAACTATTGAACCTGGGCAGTTCGTCGCACTGCTTGGCCCAAGTGGTTGTGGCAAATCTACTATATTGCGCATGTTGGCAGGCTTTGAAACCGTCTCAGCTGGCGATATTCAGCATGGAGACCAGTGCCTTTCGAGCGCAAAGTTTCACTTACCTACGGAAGAGCGCAACTTTGGTATGGTGTTTCAATCCTATGCCCTATGGCCGCATATGACGGTTATGGAAAACGTAGGCTATCCGTTGAAAATCCAGAAAGTTGACCGTCAAAACTATCAACGACGCGTACAAGACGCCTTGGATATTGTGCAGCTTAACGATTTCAAAGACCGTTTACCTAGTCAACTAAGCGGTGGTCAGCGTCAACGTGTAGCGCTCGCTCGTAGCCTTGTGACAGAGCCGGATGTAATTCTGTTTGATGAACCTCTCGCGAATCTTGATCGTCATTTACGCGAAAGCATGGAAATCACTTTCCGTGAATTTCACCGCCGTACCGGCGCCACCATGGTTTATGTGACTCACGATCAAGCGGAAGCGATGGCTTTGGCGGATCAAATTGCCGTATTAAAAGACGGTCAATTGATGCAATGGAGTACCCCTGAAGACCTATACGCTCAGCCAAATAATGAATGGGTGGCGAACTTCATCGGCCAAGGCTCGATCCTGCGTTGCCAATCGGTTCTAGGTAACCAACTGCTGACTTCTGCTGATGTTATCGGGCTATTGTACGATCAAACAGGACATCATGGCCGAATGTTGGTTCGCCCTCAACATGTTGATTTGTCGGCTACCTCCAACATGCTACAAGGCACGGTTCGCGAATGTATTTTCCGTGGAGAACGTTACGATATCTTCTTGGAACTTGAAAATGGTGACACGCTGCACGCATACCACACAGAGCCTTTAACGATTGGCTCAGCACGTCAGTTATCGATTCAACAAGCCTGGACCTTAGAGCCTTCCCATGACCACGACCATTAATGTTTTAAGTGGTTTTGGCACCAAGGCCGCTGCTGCGATTTCCGTTAAAACCCAATTAGAAAATGGCCAACTTGTACACTTACTGCTCGATGCCGGCGGTTCACTAGAAGGCCACTCAGATAAAGGCTGGCAGCTCCCCGAGGATGTCGATGCCATCGTTATCAGTCACGATCATCCGGATCATATAGGTGGATTAACCGACGTCCCGGCATCGGTGCCTGTGTATGCAACAGAGCAAGTCATACCCTATTTACCTAAGCATTTGAATATTCAGCGATTACCAAACCGAGGCACGATTGATATTAACGGTATTCGGATTCGAACAGGCTGTGCCGGCCATTCATTTGGTGGCGTCTGGCTGCATTTGGACATCACAGGCGGCATTTTTTACAGCGGAGATTTCTGCCTAGAGTCAGAATTGTTTCCGTTTGACCGGCCGCCCAAAGCGGCAACGGCATTATTAGATGCGTCTTATGGTTTGTACGACAAAACTCAAGATCAGGCGAAGCAAGATATCTTGTCTATGCTTTCAACAGAAAAGCCTAACTTGATGCCCGTTCCGCAAAGCGGTCGAGCATTGGAAATGGCTTGTTGGTTTGAACAACAAGGTATTAAAGATTGGGTGTTAGGCAATGACTGTCTGCAACCACAAGATATCACTCAAGTCTCGGATGAATTGGTTTGTCCAGAGCTTAGAAAGCTGGCTGCCAATATTACGCCGCGAATATTTGATGACCATGCACTGATTATATTGTGCGGTGACCCCGAAGGCTTCTCGGGTGATGCTGGACGACTATTGAAACACGCGGATCAGTACAACGTAATCTATACTGGGCACCTTCCCGCTCATGCAAGACAAGCAGTTGCTGAGGGGCATGCGCACTTTGTCCGTTGGAATGTTCATCCAACTAGCCAAGACATCGCATGCGTTATGGATCAATTGCAATGTCAGCGCTGTGTACCTCTCTTTAGCCCTATTGAAGATATCGACGAATGGCGCTACCGCCTAGGCAAACATCTTCTAGCAACTTCAATGATTGAGCTTTAACTATGCAACTTATCTCAAAACCGTTTGTTTTTGCCCGCCATGCACAAAGCAACTTTAACGCCGCTAAACGCATTGGCGGGAGTACCGATAGCCACTTATCTGCACTTGGTGAACAACAAGCTAAAAACGCTGCAAAGCTGCTTAATAAATCTTGGTCAGTCGTGTGTACTAGCGATTTAACGCGCACCATTCAAACCGCCAAACTCGCCGTCCCAGGGCATGAGTTACAACATTTTAAAGGCATTCGAGAGCGAGACTGGGGCAGCCTTGAAGGGCAACCTATTCCTAACGCAACCGACTATTTCGCAACGCCCGAAAACGGTGAACCTTGGGGTGACTTCTACAAACGCAGTATCGATACGATCAACCTTATCCTAGAGAAATACGATCAACCTTTAATCATCGCTCACTCAGGCATTTATCGAGCGATTCATCATTCCCTATTCGGCACGCCAGAAGGCCCACGCATTGGCAATATAGAGCCAATTATCGTAAAGCCAAAACATGGCCGAAACAATCGTTGGGAACTTATTCCATACAGAGGACATTCATTATGAAACACAGCGCAGTCATCGTCGATTTGGATGGCACCTTAGCCGAGTTTGACCCGATTTTTGTAAAAGACTGGGTACTAGGCAAAGAGAAGCAATGGGAACCTTTCTTTGAACACATGAAAGACGCCCCCGTGATTGAAAACATTTTTAAGCTGGTCAATATCCTGAAAAACAGTGGCGAAAAGATCCTCATTTGCTCAGGTCGGCCAGAAAGTCACCAACAACACTCTGAAGCTTGGATGCAACAAAATAATATTCCATACGATGGCGTCTATCTAAGACCATTAAAAGCGGACCATGTACCTGATGAAGAAGTAAAAAAGCAGTTGCTTGAACGTATTCATGCCGACGGTTTTGAGCCATGGATGGTGCTTGATGACCGCGATGCGGTCGTAAAACAATGGCGAAAATTAGGACTGACTTGCCTACAATGCGCACCAGGCAATTTCTAGTCGTAGACGCTAAGCTTCACATGGAGCTTAGCGCTTTAAAGGCGCTGGCCGTCCTAGCAAATAACCTTGACCAAGTTTGATGTTCAAGGTCTGTATACAACTAAGCTCTTCTCGGGTTTCAATCCCTTCTGCCACAATAATAGCGTTCGTTTCATTTGCAAACGCAACAATTGCGGTAGCCAACGCATACTGTGAGGAGTCGGTATCAATTCCACTAATTAAACTCCTGTCTAGTTTGATAACATCTGGTTTCAACTGAAGAATATGCCGAAAGCTAGCATAACCTGAGCCTGCGTCATCCACTGCGATTTGCAGGCCTAACTCTCTTAAAGGCTGCAGAGCATTTGAGACCTCAACGTAATCATCAATATGTTCATGCTCTGTAATTTCCAATACAAGCCGCTCAGCGTGATCGCCAAACATGGACACGATACTTGAACATCTCATAATCGTTTCAGGAGATACGTTGATACCTAAGTATTGATCAGAATTAACGAATTCGAGCATTTCAAACGCCTTTCTACCAGTGACGCATTCTAACTCATAGGTCAACCCAACTTTTGCAGCGTTTATAAACCACTCTTCAGTGTTAAAGTCGGAATATTGCTCGCTAAAGCGGGTTAATGTTTCATAGCCTGTTACTCTATTTTCTTCTAAATCAAAAATTGGCTGGCAGACAATATGAAATGCCTCATTCTCAATTATTTCTAGCACTCGATGTTTAAGCTCTAACATCGTTTTGTCTTCAACTAAGCTATTTCGAAGCAATTCAGAAGCTAAGTCACTAAAGGAACGAAGTGAGGCCAAATCTTTACTAGTCAGGTGATAGTTTGACTGGCGACTAAAACAACAGAATGTTCCAAATACAGAACCATCGTCGCGAAAAATAGGAACGCTAATGTGTGCTCCTACGGGAAGGTTATGTGTTACTTGCAATGCTCTTGCTTCTTCAAAGTCAATCGCATTTTGCATTAGCTCTGGTAACCGACCATCGACTACTCGTGAACAATAGCTTTCTTCGAAGTCATCTGCATGATCTATCTGGAGAACTTCTTCCAAACCGTTTTCAGCATCAACTAAACGAAATATACGAGAGCCATCTTTGAATTCAGATATGAAAGCAAATTCCATACACAATGACTCCCTCGCTGAATGCAATATCTGCTTCAACACTGTTTTAATAGATAGTCGTTCGCCTTCAAGCTCAACATCAGAAAAACTTTGCATTTACCACCTTAACCATTTTGGCTAGCCATACACTCACTTTTCATCCATACAACATAGGTCATGCTGCAACATCAGTAAAATCTAATGGAATTATATCGAGCAATATCTTTTGGTTTTGTAACGTTATGATGGAGTTCTGAAATAGCTGATAACAAAAAACCCCTAAAGGTTAACCTTTAGGGGTTTGATTTGATCGACACAATCCATTCAGGAATTGTGACTGCTCACTTATTGTTAATTTGCAGAGTGAACCGTATCAAACTCTGACTGTAACTCATCTACTTTCTGTTGGTATGCATCAAGTTTCTGAGACAATGTCGCAGGAGAGTTAAACTCTACATTTGGGTTAGATTCAATGCCCATTGTCTCTAGCTGTGCAGACAATGCTTTGGCATGAGCTTGGGCATCCAAGTAGTCATCCAGTAGGTTGTTTTCGTCGCTTGCAGCAAATGAAGCGGAAGCAGATAGAGCAAGAGCAGCAATTAGAGCAGGAGTTTTAAAGTTCATAATATCCACCTTATATTTTATATCTTAACTGCATTAGATAGCAGTCAACATGTCTGTTGAGAAACAAGCAATGTGCTTGTCTCGTTTTGATAAGGTGAATATTAGACCTCCTAGAAAATAAAAAAAGAGCTTTAAATACCATTCCAAAATGCTTCCCATAAACTGAAAAAACAGCCTTAATTAAAGATAAATGGATGGATTATGAAACTTTTGTTCATGTCGTTCGTTATTGATCAAAATACGCAAATATTATTGATGAAAGCAAAAACTGAAAGAATATCTATAATGCCCACAACCGAAAGCAGGCAAAAAAACGTTAAGGATGAATGCAATATTCATCCTTAAATCAGTAACCCAGTTGAAATAAGCGTCTTTCATTTACTCATTTGAAATCAACAAAATTAATCTATATTGATCGAATAGTTAAATAGATCTGTCAAACGATGCTTACCAGCCTTGTCGATCTGCAAAATCATGCCATTTCATAATGGCAGGCAGAAACCAAGGCGTACCGTTGTAAAGCGGTCTTCCTTTGAATGGGAAGGCATCAAACGATGTTTTCCCTTCGGCAAGTTGCAACACTTGTTGAGCCACCTTACGACCAAAGTAATTGGCTCGACCCACACCGGACCCGCAGTACCCCATGGCATAGTTCATATCGTCTAGCTTGCCAATATGCGGAACATGGTCAAACGTATAGGCAATTAGGCCAGACCAAGCATAATCGATTTTGGTTTCGCTAAGTTGCGGAAACGTTCGGATCATAAAGTCTTGAAGGTACTTCGAATAAAGCTGGGGTTGATCACCGCGACCAAAGGCACGTCCTCCAAATAGAATGCGTTTACCATCTGGAGAAGGTCGATAATACGCTACCAAGCGTTCGGTTCCGCCATGAGCACGTAGCTTTGGAGAGACAGATTGTACGACAGACTCTGGTAATTCTTCCGTGGCAATCATAGCCGATCGGATCGGTATTAAACGTCGTTTGAATTCGCTGAACTGCCCATCGGTGTAGCCATTGGTGGCAATAATGACTTGATCTGCCTGTAACTGACCGCCATCGTAAATCACGTTAAACCCTGAGACTTGTTTGTCAACTTTGCGAACTTTCGTGTGTTCACACAGGAATGCCCCCTCGCTAGCAGCGATTTGAGCTAACCCTGCAAACAGTTTTGCTGGCTGAAGCGCACCATCCGTTGGGTAGACCACCCCGCCATGGTAAGCATTAGAGCCAACTTCTTCGTGCTGACGTGATTTAGGCACTTCAATGGCTGGAAAGTCGACGACTTTTGCCAATTCTTCCGCTTGTTCGATTAAACCCGCATAGTGACTGGGATGACTGGCACCTCGGAAACGACCACATAAGTTTAAATCACAATCGATGTTTTCTTCACGAATAAAATCCACTAACCAATTAAATGCTGTCAAACTTTCTCTGATGGAGGTATGGACGTTTTCTCGACCATACTGACGTTCCAAACCATCGACGCCTAATTTACTGAAACTGGGGCCAAGTAAGCCGCCATTTCGACTGCTTGCTCCTTCGCCCATTCTGCCTGCTTCAAGTACCGCGACTTTCATTCCTGCACGCACTAATGTGATCGCCGCTGACATTCCCGTAAAGCCCCCACCGACAATGCAGACATCTACTTTTGTCGGCATTTGATAGCGAGGCGTTATTTGAAAAGTTCGGTTGTAAGACGTATCTGCCAGCCAAAAAGGCATGTTGGTGTACGTCGATAAATGTTTTGCCAACATATCGATAAAATCCGTAAATCTTGGGTAAGTAATGGAGCCCCTGCTTGGGCTCCTAGAGCATCGAGCTAAAGCACGTGTTGTAAGAACTCTCTGGTTCGGTCCCATTCTGGGTTGACCAGCACCTGCTCAGGTGGACCGACTTCAACCACTTCGCCATCGGCCATAAATACCACTCGGTCGGCAACTTGTCGGGCAAACTGCATTTCATGGGTGACACAAACCATGGTCATACCGGTTTTTGCGAGGTCGATCATGACGTCCAATACCTCTTTCACCATTTCTGGGTCTAATGCAGAAGTAGGCTCATCAAACAGCATGATTTTGGGTTCCATGGCTAATGAGCGAGAGATCGCAACACGTTGTTGTTGACCACCAGAGAGTTGTCCAGGGAAACGCTCTGCCAAATGGGCAATGCCAACACGATCGAGTAGTTTCATAGCGGTTCGATTGGCTTCGTTCTCTGGTAACTTGCGTAACCAAGTCAACCCAAGCGTACAGTTTTCTAATACGGTAAGGTGTGGGAACAAGTTAAAGTTTTGAAACACCATGCCCATGGTATTGTGAATCAGCTGATCGCTTTGGCGGTCTCTTGCCAGAGTCTGACCAAACACATTTACCTGACCTTCTTGGTATTCTTCTAAGTGATTAAGAGAGCGAATCAATGTGGACTTGCCAGAGCCTGACGGTCCACAGACCACCATTATTTCACCTTCGTAGATATCGAGAGTAACGTCTTTTAAAACGTGATGGTCTCCATACCATTTATTCAGTTGCTGGATTTCAATGGCTTTTACTTCTTCCTTTGCCAACGCAGCGTTTGTATTCAATGTAGCCATTAGCGATCAACCTTTAAACGTTTTTCCAAGTTAAGACTGTATTGCGACATGCCATAACAAATGACAAAAAATAGAATAGAAATCATGACCAGAGGCTCAGTGTGTAAGCCGATCCAATCTTTATCATTGGCAATGTTTCGTGCCATCAACATGATGTCGAATAAGCCAATGATGGAGACTAGCGTCGTGTCTTTGAGCAAGCTGATAAACGATGTCATGATATTTGGAATCATCATGCGCAGTGCTTGAGGCAAGATAACCAGCAACATCGTGTGCCAGTAGCCAAACCCTAAGGTTTTGGCGGCTTCATATTGCCCCGCTGGTATGGCCTGTAAACCACCACGAATGTTCTCGGCCATGTACGCACCCGCAAAGATGCAGACCGCAACGAGTACTTGGGCAAGCTTATTGAACTCCACATCAGCTGGTAGAAAGATCGGTAGCAGTGTCACTGCCATAAACAGAACGGTGATTAGAGGGACGGATCTCACCAACTCAATTGTCACCAGACATAACCAATGAATCACAGGTAACTTGGAACGACGTCCTAGGGCTAACACCACCCCAACTGGAATTGCCATGGTGATTGCAAAGCCAGCGATGATGAAGGTCAAGAACAATCCGCCCCAGCGTTCGATGGCCACACTAGGCAAAGAGACTTGCGTTAAGCCAAAAGCAATGGCGATCGCCAAGGCTCCCCACACAAGTAGCAAGCTGGTTAAATGAACGCGTCGCTGAATCCATTGGGATAACACCGGAACAAACACTTCATGAAGTCCCTGTTTACCCAGTTTATGCAATCCCCAGTTAAGGTAATTAAGCACAAAGTAGGCGAGTGCTAAGCTAGTCATAAGGCCGTGGAGCAGCCCTAGTTCTTGGCCAAATTGACCACCTAGAAACAGGTACCCACCTAAGAATGGAAATAGGCCAATCCAAGAAAGCAAAACAAAGTTTCTTAATGGCAAACCTTTGGACATCAGTGGCAGCAACCAAGCCACAGCAATCATAAAGCCTGCATTCACACGCCATTGTTCTTCTATGGGATAGCGACCGTAGATAAGTCCGTTAAACCAGCTGATAATGCCTGCCCAGCAGGCGCCATCTGGGCTGATTTCCATACATTGACGACGACTGTCTGCGACAAATACGGCGTTAATAACGGCCCAATCCAGCATCCCTTTTATTAAATAGAATCCACCCAGTAGAATCAGCAACGTCAGCACTGAGTTACCAATATTGTTAAAACATCGCTGACGCAAAATATGAAACACACCACGATTTTGCTTCAAGGGCGGACGTGCTGGAGCGGCTTTGAAGCGCTTCACAGCGGAGTTGTCTGTGTATTTAGAAGCACTCATTTATCTCACCTTATATTGAACGCGTTCGTTGTATCGATTTAACAGATACGACATAAGCAAACTGATAATGATGTAGAAGCCCATCACCATAGAGATAATTTCAATGGCTCGTCCGGTCTGGTTGATTGACGTTTGCATAAACACGGACACTAACTCTGGGAAACCAATGGCAACGGCTAAAGAGGAGTCCTTGGTCGCCGCCAGCCATGAGTTGGTCATCGGCGGAATAATAGCTCTTACCGCTTGTGGAATAAGTACCAAGCGAAGCGTTTGAAATCTTGAGAAGCCGATCGTAAACGCGGCTTCGTGTTGGCCTTTATCGATGGACTGCATGCCGGCACGAACCGTTTCAGCAATGGCCGCGGAACGATAAACAGTCATCGCAACAAAGGCAGCGCCAAATGAGGCCGGCAAGAAGGCTCCACCAGAAAAGTTAAATCCTTTCAGTGCTGGAATAGACCAGCTTAACCATTGAGACAGTACGCCATAAGAAATGACAACAGCAACTCCCCATACCACCAGCGCAAAGTAAAACGCTTGTGGATGCTTACCCGTTTCTCGTTTTACATTGGCAGACCAGCGACGCATCAACCACAGACTTACCATCGCAACTGCGATCAATAAAGCAGCCCACCAACCTGAAATCGACATGCTCGCCGTTGGAAGGTACAGCCCTCGGTTATTCAAGAAAGCCCAATCAAAAAAGTGATAGCTTTGTCTAGGTGCAGGCAGTGTTGAGAAAATGACAGTGAACCAGAAGATAATTTGAATAAGCAATGGCACGTTACGCACCACTTCCACATACCAGCGAGCCAATTGAGAGACTAGCGGATTATGTGAAAGTCGCATGATGCCGACAATGGTTCCAATCAAGGTGCCAACAATGATCACAGCAAAGGATAAAACCAAGGTATTAAGCACACCGACAAAAAACACTCGCCAGTAACTCATGCTTGGGTCATAAGGAATCAAACTCCAGCTGATATTGAAACCAGCCGTCACACTTAGAAAATCAAATCCAAACGACATGCCCAAACGATCGAGGTTTTCTGCCGCATTGGCAAACACATACCACAGGGTAAACAGCACAAGTCCAAGTGTCACAGCTTGAATGACCGTCGCTCTGGTAGAGTCTTTATTAAGCAATCCGTGATTAGAGCTGACTTTAGGTGTGGTCGTTCGACTGTTCATTGAGGTGTTAGCTCTTTTTGCAATAGAAGATTGAGTCATAAACTAAACCAATAAGAATCAGGTAGATAGCAGGAGGAAAAACCTCCTGCTAACGTCACATTAACGGAAAGATTTGGCGTACATCATGCCACCGTCTTTCCACAATGCGTTGAGCGTCCCTTCACGCTCTAAACCTAATACACTGTTTGGTCCTACATTACGCTCATAAACTTCGCCGTAGTTACCTACATTTTTAATGACTTGATAAGCCCAATCTTGAGGAAGACCTAGCCCTTTGTTTAAACTTCCTTCAACCCCGAGAAGACGACGGACCACAGGGCTTTGGCTATTTGCTTTCATCTCATCCACGTTTTCGGATGTGATACCAAACTCTTCTGCAGCCACCATAGCTGCAAAGGTCCACTTCACGACGTTGGCCCATTCACTGTCATTTTGCTTGACCGCAAAGGACAACGCTTCTTTAGAAATAGTCTCAGGCAGAATAACGTAGTCTGCTGGATTCGGTGCCGCTGAGCGCTGTGCAGCAAGCCCTGATTTGTCATTGGTCAATGCATCACAGTTGTTGTTAAAGAAAGCAGTATTTCGGACAGAGGAGTCATCAAAGACAACCGTTTTCAAATCTAGGTTGTGTGCTCGGCTGTAGTCGGCAATGTTTAATTCACTAGAAGTACCTGTCAGCACACAGATCGTTGCCCCCTCCAGCTCTTTCACTGAAGTAACACCTAGATCTTTACGCACCATGAAGCCTTGTCCGTCATAAAAATACGTATCTAAAAAATCCAAACCTTGCTCGGCATCGCGAGAAAGAGTCCATGTCATCCCTTTTGACAACATGTCACCTTTACCACTTTTAATAGAGGTAAAACTTTGCGCCCACTGAACTGGCAGAAATTTAACACTTTGCGCGTCACCAAATACTGCTGCAGCGACGCCACGGCACATATCAATGTCCATGCCTTGCCACTCACCTTCTTTATTTAAACTGTAAAAGCCTGGGAAAGAGTTACCAATGACACAATTCACATAACCTCGTTCTTTCACTTGAGTTAAGGTAGAGGTCGTTTCAGCTGCAAAGGTTTGAGCTGATAACACTGATGAAGCAAGCAAAATAGAGGTCGATAGCTTTAGCATTTGAGTTTCCTTTTGTCGTGTCAGTACCATCGTCGTGGTAATGTTTTTTTGTTATGAGCCGTACTTGATCAACATTTTTCTTCAATGAATGCATGCTAAATGATGCAGATCAATCGACTAACAGTTAGGATCTTATGTGAAGTTTTTTAATAATCATACTGAATATTTTTGATGAGCCCATAACCTAAGGTTATCCTGTATGAACATAAATAAGCTCAGAATTTTTCACGAAGTTTTTGTAACTGGAAGCATTACACGGGCTGCGGAACGTTCGTATGTCAGCCAGCCAGCAGCCAGTAAAATGCTGGCAAACTTTGAAGATGAAATTGGCTATAAATTATTTGAACGAAGTAATGGCAAGCTAATTCCAACGGATGAGGCCATGTACCTTCACGAGGAAGTTTATGGAGTGCTGCAAAGTGTTAACCATCTAGAAGACAGCATTAAGAGTGCAAAAAACAATCGCTCAGGTCGACTAAGAGTGTGTAGTATTTTTGGTCCGTCCTACCAATTTCTCCCTGAGTTGATAGCAAAATTTAAAGCGAATAACCCCGGTGTTCATGTCAGTCTTCACTTATCGGGCTGTTCCGCTATTCGCCAAGGTGTTGCTTCCGGGCAATACCAAATAGGATTAGTAGATAAAGCGCAAAGTTCCTCTAAACACGACTCAGCAGCATTTGATATGGCGTGCTATTGTGCATTGCCAGCCAACCATCCTGCAGCGCAATTAGAGCAAGTATCTCCTCAAGAGCTTATCGATACCGCGTGGATTACGCTTGACTCTGAAAACGCAACAACAAAGGCATTGAAAAAAGCCTACAACAATGCGGAACTCAGGTTGCGTCGCACCATTGAAGTTCATACAACCATTCACGCACTTTCATTTGTTAACCTTGGAATGGGAGTGGCACTCGTTGACGCATTAAACTACCACCACTTTTCTAGCATTTTTAATTTACCAAATGTGGTGCTGAGACCGTTTACTCCAACCATTATTGAGCCCCTTGAGGTAATTACCTCAAACCTCAACCCTCTTTCTGGGTTAGCTAAAGAGTTTTACGACACCTTAATAAATGAACTGCAAAATAAACCAGGCATAACTATGGAGTGATCGCACTAATACCACTTCACTTTGGCCAATGCCAAGCCGGTAGATCTAGAACATCAATATCAGGGATCATGGTTTCTCCAAAGCTTTTTTCTAAGCGTATCGAATGACATTGCTCGTCTTGCTCTAAAGCAGCAATAAGGCGCGATGCATGTGAAACGACCCACATTTGTGAATGTTGAGCAGCGTAGCGGATTAAACGCGCAAGCGCAGGCAGCAGATCTGGATGTAGACTTGTTTCCGGCTCATTTAAAACCATTAGCTCCGGTGGTCGTGGCGTGAGTAAGGCCGCTACCCAAAGCACATAGCGTAATGTTCCATCGGACAATTCTGAAGCCGTTAACGGTCTTAGTAAACCATGTTGGTAAAAATAGAGAATAAAGCGGCCTTCTTGGGTTCGCTCTATATCAATGCTGGAACCTGGGAAAGCAAAGTCAATCGCACTGTGTAATGCTTCCGCATCCCCTATTTCTAAAATGGTTTGTAGAGCAGCAGCTAAATCCCTGCCATCATGATGCAGGACTGGTGTGAAGGTTCCCAAATGATGCTGACGTGCAGGCGCGGCTTGGTCGGTACGAAAATGATCGTAGAAACGCCATTTCTTAATGCGATCTTTCATTAAGAATGCTTCTGGGGTTTGAACGGCGTTTGCCGCCACTTCAAATAATGAGTCAAAACTTGAAGTATGGAAATTAATCACCTCCCAACTTCGACCATTACGGCATTTGATGGCATTATCTTGTCGATCAATCAACGCACCGGCAGGTCGGTAATAGTCACCGTGCCAAATCGTTTCACGCATGATCCCTGGATCAAGTTTAAACAGTGTTTCTGATGTAGTCGGCATTGCCACGCCAAATTTAGGTAAACCAAGTGATACGGCATAACCATAGTCTTCACCAGTAAACCCCAACCTGAGTTGGCGCTTGGTTTTTCTTGGGCCACCCTGTACAGGTACTTCACCATTACGCATTCGTTTTGAAATTTGCTCTGGCCCAGCCCAAAACACTGACTCCAAACCGCCATCCTCTGCTAAGGAGCGAACCAAACCACCCTCACCCACTTTTGCCAGCAACCGCAGTGCTTTGTAGAGATTAGACTTACCACTACCATTTTCACCGGTAACCAAATTTAGCTGCCCCAAAGGAATGGTTAAGTTAATAATGGATCGGTAGTTTTGGATGGCTAAGGTTTTGATCATATGAAATATGCTTCCTTTCGATCAGTTTAACGCGTTCATACTTTGCTTTCTTTTAATAACTAGGTAACGTCTACTTGAATTAAGGAGTCATTTCATGCAAACCGTTGCTATTTTTGTGGACGTACAAAATGTGTACTACACCACTCGACAAGCGTATCAAAAGCGCTTTGATTACAACTACTTTTGGCAAGCAGTCCTCTCAGATCGCTCTCTTTATCTAGCTAACGCTTACGCCATTGACCGAGGCGATCCACAACAGCGCTCATTTCAGAATATTCTACGTGCTATTGGTTTCAACGTAAAAACCAAACCCTACATTCAGCGTGCAGATGGATCCGCTAAAGGGGATTGGGACGTTGGCATAACGATCGATATTATGGAAAGTCTCCAACATATTGATGTTTTAGTCTTGGTTTCAGGAGATGGGGATTTTGAGTTGTTAGTCGAAAAGGCGAAATCTTACGGAAAGAAGGTGGAAGTCTATGGTGTACCAAATTTAACAGCGGACTCATTAATACAAGCTGCGAGCAGATTCATTCCGATCGAAGGTAACTTGTTACTTACCAAATAGCCCAACCTAATAACAATTTCGTATCATAATGATTTCAAATAGTTTAGATTAAATGAATACATTGAAAAGACAGGATGTTAAATGAAGATCAAGAGCCTTTTAAATAAAAATGATAGTCTCCCCCTTGAAGAGCTCTTTTTGCCACTCATTAATACGAAGGATTCGTCTCTAAAGCACATTATATCTCCTCCAGGATGCCGTCTTGATCCGAAATGGTATGACCAAGACCAAGATGAGTGGGTTACGGTTATTCAGGGGTACGGTGTAATTGCTTTTGAGGACGCTACCGTTGTATCGTTAAATTCAGGGGACTATATAACCATTCCAGCGCATACAAAACATCGGGTCATTAAAACTTCAGCTGATGAAACCACTGTTTGGCTGGCGATGTATTTTGATAAGGCGGAACAGTAGTGTGTTAAGTCGTCTATTATTCATTAGGCTTTGATATCAATTAAGGTTCCGAGCATTTCATTGGCAGTATCAATGACTCTTGCATTTGCCTTGGCGTTAATTTCACTTGTCTTAGCGTCAATCAAACCACTTTGAATACCATCTCTGGCACCATCTGAAATACGGTTTGTGCTCGCTTCTGCTACTTTTGCACTGGCTTGGTCTAAGCTTTGTTGGCTTCTCTGCAGGCCTAATTGACCATAATATTGACCACCATTAGATGAAATTTGCATATAACACCCTCTTTTTTCATTACGAACATTATTTATAGCACAGTTTCTATAGACTCACCCCATGCCTCGCTCTTGCCAAATCTCGTGGGCAGCTTGATGTAACAGACTATGCCGTTGAGCTACTTTTTGATGATTATGATCGTATCCCCCACCGATCACACATGCGATTGGCAAGCCTCGGTCTAACGCTTGCTCTATCACGTACCTGTCTCGCGCTAAAATCCCTTGATCCGATAAATTTACATAGCCTAATCGATCATCTTTGTGAACATCAGCACCTGCATCGTACAAAACAAAATCTGGTGAGTGTTGGTCCAATAGTTTAGGGATATGTTTTTCCAGAATACTCAAGTAGGCTTGGTCTTCGGTGGCTTTTGGCACGGGAATATTAATACCACCGCTTTGCTTAACAGCAGGAAAATTTTCTTCGCAATGAAATGATACAGGCAGCACAGCCTCCACCTCTTGAAAAAAGGCAATTGTGCCGTCTCCTTGATGGACATCGCAGTCAATGATCATGACTTTGCTCGCCTTTCCTGATTCAATAAGATGCGTCGCCGCGACAGCTAAGTCGTTAAAGATGCAAAAACCAACGCCTCTATCAGGAAATGCATGGTGCGTTCCGCCAGCAAGATGGCACGCAAGTCCATATTGTAACGCCAGCTCAGTGGTGAGCAGTGTTCCAGATACTGCTCTCAGTGTTCGCTCAACTAGCCAATCGCTCCAAGGCAAACCAATGGCTTTCACCTCTTCTGTCGATAACTGTCCACGAATAAACCGCCGCACATAATCAGGATGATGAGCTTTCATTAACGTAGACAATGACAATGGGCTCGGCTCATGGCAGTTATCGGGCGTGAGGATTTCGAGCTGAATTAAGTACTCATACAGAAGCCGAAATTTGGCCATCGGAAACCGGTGTCCATCTGGGAATGGGATACTGTAATGAGGATGATAAACTAGAGGTAATTTCAAAGTAGGACTTTAAACCGTAAAAAAGCCTAACCTTAACGTTATCGGTTCTTGGCGACCAGAAGTTTTCTCACTGCGCGGTTGAACGCATCAATAAAATGTGGCGGAATGCCTTTGCCACTTTCAGAGTTCACTTTCTGTATAGCTCTCATCGCACTCTTTTTATATTCATCACCTGACTTACCCCAGACGACATCGATAAATCTAACAGCCATTGAGAGAACAAAAGCGCCCTGCGGGATCATGCCACCAACCAAACCCTCTGGGTAACCTGTACCATCAAATCGCTCTTTATACGCCATGACCATTTCTGAAGCTTGCTCCCAACCTTCATGTTTCGACATAAGCTGCGCACCGACCATCGGATGGTTTTGCTCTGCTTGATACTTGGCTTCTTCGTCATCGCCGCATTTTAGGATCATTGCCAATCCCATATTGTGCATATACGCCGCTGCACTCAATTGAGCATTATCAACCGGTTCTGAGCATTCTTGGTTAATCAACAAGCTCAACTTTAAAATACGTTCACCACGCTCAGGCGAGTATCCTAGAAGCTTGTTTAGCCGGTAGCTAAGTTGCCTAAAATGGTCGATATCACTCAGCTGTTCATCGGCAAAATGTACTTTTACAACAAGGCTTTCCTTTTCCTTACTGGCTTTTTGCTCGGCTTCTAGAGCGTTATCAGCTAAGCGACGCAAAAACTCTTCGGTATGCTCTAACCGATCCTGTTGATCTTCATCTGCGTAAATTTTATCAAGGAAAGATTGTATGAAGACGAGTTTTTCTCTGTCTGCACCATGATGTTGATGCAATTGACGAAGCAAGTATAAAACTTTGTCCAATACTAAATTTATTAGTTCACCAAGCAATGTATGATAGGCGATGTAGCCACCACGCATACCATCCACTATCTCCTCAAGTCGATGCAAAGCATCCACTAAAGGGTCTAGGAAGCACACAGAACAGTTTCCTTTCATGCTATGTAATGATCGAAACAGTTTGTCCAGCTTCTCATGAGAAAAGCCAGCAGACTCAATATCGTTTACAATCGCTTCGATCTCTTGCTGTGCTTCGATATAGCATTCAAGCAAGTCGTCTTTTAGTTCCGCATCTAGTGCAGAGAACTCTTTGCAAGCAAACTGATTCATAGTCCTTCCAATCAAACTCAAACATCAGGCTTTTTTAACCTGTTTACTATTGTAGTGACTATCCTTAGCTTAATGAACAAAATGTATGTATCTTTCTGCAAACATGTACAGCATTAGCATAGGATAATTATGGCAATTTGGTTAATGAAGTCTGAACCAGATGAATTTTCAATCAATGATTTAAAACAAAATACGCGAGAGTACTGGAACGGCGTACGTAATTTCCAAGCGCGCAATTTTATGCGACAGATGCGTGAAGGTGATCTAGTACTTTTCTATCATTCAAGCTGCAAAACACCCGGCATAGTTGGTACGGCCTACATCTCCAAAGAAGCGCACCCAGACCCTAGCTGTTGGGATACGCAGAGCGTGTATTTTGATCCAAAATCTTCTCCGGATGCTCCTAGGTGGGATCAGGTACAAATTCGTTTTGATAACAAGTTAAAGAAGACATTAACCTTAACGACGTTAAAAAGCTTAGCAGAATTAAATGGCTTCCCACTGGTAGCGAAAGGAAACCGTCTAAGTGTCATGCCTGTTGAGGATAAATACTGGAAGGTCATTCAGCCAATATTAGAGTTTGACGCAACAGACTCCCACTAATGATAAAGCCTATCTCGCTGCTTTATAGGCATCGTGCGATCAAAATAGTATCGCATTTCAAACCCAACATATGGATAAGAGTCACCTTTGCCATTACGTAAAATAGCGCCATATGCCAATTGATTGCGTCTCTTTTCAGGCTGTATGAAAGCTTCCAGACGCCAACCAGTTCCCCTTACTTGATCTTCCGCGTATAGGGCGACTTTGCGAATATCATCCAGATACCAAAGCGCCCCCAGTTCCATCGATACGGCACGATCAAAATCGTCATTATAGTTAGCGTACTGCCAATCTAAAGTAATATCCTGCCAATAATAAGATGCTAGAAACCTAGCAATACCTACTCGCTCTGTTGGAAAGGAATCATCCCGAGACTTTTTCTCTAACAACCCCATTCCCGCACCGGCACGCCAGTTATCATGTCGATAAAAGCCAATCGCATTGAACTCAGACATGGAATAATCTTCATAGTTAGTATCATTAAAGATGTAGTCACTGTCTAAATTTATTTGGGAAGACCATCGTTTAGAAATTGGTATATTTACCGTCAAGTCAATGTTGAAAGCAGGTTCGGTTTTAGCAATCCCGCCACCTAGCCCTAGCTCGAAATTAGGTAACTCACCTTCGGCATGCACCCAAGGGGCAAAAGAAAAACCTAGCAGAGCTAAGGAATACAAATACTTCATCACGAATGTTTCACCTTTTAATCTGGCAAATATTGACGATTTTCCATAGCCAGTCATCCCTGTAGACGCTGCAATCTTGAAAATCCTGTTTAGCTTGGCTCCACCCTATGGGAATCGAGCCAAAACCTCAATATAATGTGCGCCAAAGTCACATGACTCACATATTACTAGGTTTACTTTTTACATGGCGAAAAAACTCTTTATCCAAACGCACGGCTGTCAGATGAACGAATACGATTCATCTCGTATGGCCGATCTTCTTGGCGACTCTCACGAAATGGAATTGACGGACAACCCAGAAGAGGCAGACGTCCTTCTATTAAATACCTGTTCGATTCGTGAAAAAGCGCAAGACAAGGTATACCACCAACTTGGCCGCTGGAAAAAACTTAAAGAGAAAAACCCTGATCTTAAAATTGGTGTAGGTGGTTGTGTTGCCTCCCAAGAAGGTGACAACATCCGTAAGCGTGCAAAACACGTTGATATGATTTTTGGCCCACAAACTCTGCATAAGCTTCCTGAAATGGTTGATGCTGCAACCAATGCCATTCCGATCACGGATGTAACATTCCCTGAAATCGAAAAATTTGATCACCTTCCTGCGCCGAAAGTTGATGGGGCAGAAGCATTTGTATCCGTCATGGAAGGTTGCAGCAAATACTGTACTTTCTGTGTGGTGCCTTACACACGCGGTGAAGAAGTAAGTCGTCACTTTGAAGACATTATGAAGGAAGTGGTACAACTTGCAGAGCAAGGTGTACGTGAGATCCATCTCTTAGGACAAAACGTAAACGCGTATCGTGGTGAAAACGAAGATGGCGACGAAATGGATCTAGCGGATGTCATCCATGCTGTTGCACTGATCCCTGGCGTCGAGCGTATTCGCTTCACAACCTCACACCCAGTGGAATTCACAGACAGCTTAATTGAAGCTTTCCGCACTGAGCCTAAATTGGTAAGTCACTTGCACTTACCGGTGCAAAGCGGTGCTGACTCAGTACTTACCAACATGAAACGTGGCCATGACCGTCAGTTTTATATAGATAAAATCAACCGAATCAAAGAAGCTCGTCCAGGTATCAGCTTGTCTTCTGACTTCATTATCGGTTTCCCAGGCGAAACCGATGAGGATTTCATCGATACCATGAACTTGATACAAGAGATTGGTTTTGATCACTCTTTCAGTTTCGTTTACAGCCAGCGTCCGGGGACTCCCGCTGCGCAACTAGAAGACACAACGCCAGAGGAAGTAAAGAAAGAGCGCCTTGCAATCTTACAGCGACGCATCATCCAACAAGCTTACGACATTAGTCTAGGTATGGTCGGGAATATTGAACGTATTCTAGTAAGCGGCTACTCTCCTCGTGATCCAGGTAAGCTTCAAGGGCGTACTGAAAATAACCGTATTGTAAACTTTCCAGCCGACAATCCGGCATTGATTGGCAAGTTTGCTGATGTTGTTATTTCTGACGCATACCCTAACTCATTACTTGGCGAATTAGTCGGCTCTGAACTGGATGCTGATTTCGAATTAATAAAATAAGGTCT
Source organism: Marinomonas ostreistagni (assembly GCF_016461785.1). Taxonomy (GTDB): domain Bacteria; phylum Pseudomonadota; class Gammaproteobacteria; order Pseudomonadales; family Marinomonadaceae; genus Marinomonas; species Marinomonas ostreistagni_A. Next base: position 185,753 of record NZ_JAEMUH010000006.1, read on the forward strand.
ATTTTGGACACATCATCTGTAATTACCCAACAAATTCGTTTGGAGCCTGCTGAGGCTCCAGCTTTGGCAGCTTTATGTGGTCAGTTTGATGAGCATATTAAGCAAATCGAGCAACGTTTAAGTGTTTCCATATCACACCGTGGTGAACTGTTTGAAGTCAGCGGTGAAGACGGCGAGCGTGTAGCTGCTGCTAAAGTTTTGCTGGAAAGCATTTACCGCGAAGCTCTAGCACAAAAAGAAATCACGAAGGAAGCCATCCACCTGTACCTTCAAGAAAGCGCGATTGAGTCACTATCAAAAGGAAAGACAGATAATGGCCAAGTGGTGATTAAAACGCGCAAGGCTTACATCAAGCCAAAGGGTAAAAATCAGCAAAGTTACGTACAACAAATTCGTAAGCACGATATTAATTTTGGCATTGGCCCGGCTGGTACGGGTAAAACTTACTTAGCTGTGGCTTGTGCAGTGGAAGCTTTAGAAGCTGATCGTGTTGAACGCATTATGTTGGTTCGACCTGCTGTTGAAGCGGGCGAGAAACTAGGATTCTTACCCGGTGATCTATCGCAAAAAATCGACCCGTACCTTCGCCCTCTATACGACGCATTGTATGAAATGTTGGGATTTGAACTCGTCGATAAGTTGATTGAGAAAAACGTGATTGAAATCGCGCCATTAGCTTTCATGCGTGGTCGAACTTTGAATAACTCATTCATCATACTAGACGAGAGTCAAAACACCACGCGCGAGCAAATGAAGATGTTCTTGACGCGTATTGGCTTTGGTTCTACCGCTGTTATCACGGGTGACAAAACTCAGGTTGACTTACCTCGTGGCACCAACTCGGGCTTAGCGCACGCTATGCATGTTTTGGATAATGTCAACGGCATCAGTATGACGCACTTTTCCTCTTCTGATGTAGTTCGTCACCCATTGGTGCAACGTATCGTGGAGGCCTACGATAAGTTCGACGAAGAGGCTGAAGCAGAGCGCAAAGAAAAAGAAGCTCAACGACGAGCTGAACGCGAAGCAGCGCAAAACACTGATCAAGGTCAATAAACGTGGCAGAACTGTATTTAGACTTACAGGTTGCAACAGCGAGCGAAAGCGGCCTTCCAAGTGAAGCAGATTTTCAACTATGGGCCGCAGCGGCATTGCCTAACGACGGTGAATTTGAAGTGACGATTCGCTTAGTTGACGAAGCGGAAAGCCATGAGCTAAACCATGAGTACCGCGGTAAAGATAAGCCAACTAACGTATTGTCATTTCCTTTTGAGGTCCCTGAAGGGATAGAACTACCTTTGTTAGGCGATTTAGTCATTTGCCGTCAGGTCGTTGAACAAGAAGCAACGGAACAACAAAAACCTTTATCGGATCACTGGGCACATATGGTTATCCACGGCATATTGCATTTACGTGGTTATGATCATATAAAGGACGATGAAGCAGAGGAAATGGAAGCGCTTGAAACCGAAATTCTAGCGACATTATCCATTCCTGACCCTTATTTAGTTAACGAGTGAGTTTCACCACCATGAGCGAAGACCGATCGGGAAGTTCTAACGATCAACAGAAATCTTGGTTTGAACGATTAGCACAGGCTTTTCATGACGAACCACGCAACCGCCAAGATATTATTGAACTACTGCAAACTGCAGTGAAATCTGAAGTGATTGACCGCGATGCATACACCATTGCCGAAGGCGCTTTAGAGGTTTCAGAAGTTCAGGCGCGTGACATTATGATTCCGCCATCTCAGATGGTTGTAATCAAATCAGAAGATGACCCTAAAACTTCTATTCGTAAGGTTATCGATTCTTCACACTCGCGCTTCCCAGTGGTTGGTGAAGATTCCGATGAAATTCTTGGTGTACTGCTTGCGAAAGATTTACTGCCGCTGCTGTTCAAGGAAGGTGAATTAACACTTGAAGACATTCTCGATCGCTTACGTCCAGCGAACTTTATTCCTGAAAGTAAACGTCTAAATGTGCTCTTAAATGAATTTCGCACTAAGCGCTATCATATGGCCATCGTCTTAGATGAATATGGCAGCGTATCTGGTCTAGTAACAATTGAAGATGTACTTGAACAAATCGTTGGTGAAATCGAAGATGAAACCGACCGTTTGGAAAACGAGGACATTCAAAGTACTGATGAACCAGGCATTTATCTAGTACCTGCCTTGGTTTCGGTTGAAGACTTCAACGAACACTTTAACGCTAAACTAAGTGAAGAAGAATTCGATACCATCGGTGGTATCATTGTTCAGCAGTTTGGTCATGTACCATCTCGCGGCGAAGAAATTGCCTATGAGAACTTCCATTTTAATGTTGTGAAGTCAGATGGCCGTCGTGTAAAAACGTTACAAGTTAGAAAGTTAAGCGAAGACGATACAGAATAATATGAACACCAACGCCACCTTAACAACGGATGTATTGGGGTGGCGTTTGCGCCTCCTTCATTCTTTTACCAACCGCCCTTTTCTCCAATCTATTGTTTTGTTGCTACTCGGAGCAACATCAACGCTAAGTTTTGCACCTTTTTATATTTGGCCAATCTATATTATTGCTACGGCCTATCTCATGCTTGCTTGGCAGGCAGCTAAATCATCCAAACAGGCCTCAGCCTTTGGTTTTAGTTTTGCACTCGGCCTCTTTGGCAGCGGTATCTCATGGGTATATGTGAGCATTGCCAACTTTGGTCAAGTAGGCTTACCAATCGCAATATTAATCACCTTTGGCCTGATTGCAGCCGCGTCTATCTATTGGGCGCTCGCAGGATTAATGTATTTTAAACTGCGTGCTCGACTGAGTTTTGCCTTTAGAGCCCCCTTATTCGTGCTTACCATACTGCTATTTGAATGGCTACGTAGCACACTTTTCACAGGTTTTCCGTGGCTGTTACCAGGTTACATCGTCGAGAAAAGTTGGTTATTTGAGTTACTTCCCATAGGTGGCATTTGGTTCGTTAGCGCTTTAATCGTAATGACTTCAGCCGCCATCACGACCGCATTAATATTTAAAGAGTTTCGTTATTTGGCCGTCACTGGGTTGATATGGGGGGCAGCTGGTCTACTAAACTACATGGCACCAAGCTATGTCCATGAAACAGGCACTAAGCAAGTCACCTTGGTGCAGGGAAATGTTTCCCAAGATCAGAAGTGGCTTCCTGAAAATGCTGCGCCAACTTTAACCTATTATCAGCAAGCAACGATTGAGAACATTAGCAGTGATATCGTGATTTGGCCGGAAACAGCCATTACTTATGAATTGCACCAAGTACAGCCTTATCTGAAACCGTTTTCCGAAGACGTAGCTCAACAGAACACAACCGTCATAACAGGCGTTCCAATCTGGGACTCTAAACGTAATAGTTATTTCAATGGCGTCTGGGCAACGGGAAATGGCTTTGGAATGTATGAAAAGCAGAAACTTGTCCCTTTTGGCGAATATGTACCTTTAGAGGAATGGTTTGGACCCATTTTTGACTTGTTTGGCATGCCCATGTCACAGTTTCGTAAGGGGCCTAGCAACCAACCTACTTTGCAAGCAGGCGAGTTAAGTGTTGCCCCTTTTATCTGCTATGAGGTTGTTTACCCAGATCTAGTACGTTCGATGATTCGTGACAGCGATGTACTACTGACGATTAGCAATGATGGTTGGTTTGGTCATTCCATTGGCCCATTACAGCATTTACAGATTGCACAGTTTCGCGCAAAAGAAGCAGGACGCTATATGATCCGTGCAACCAATACCGGTGTTAGTGCCATTATCGACACTAATGGTCACATCAAGAGTGAACTACCGCAATTTGTACGCGCTACGTTAACTGGCGAAATAGCCACCGTATCAGGTAATACACCTTACGTGATGAATGGCAACCTAGCCCTTTGGCTATTGCTCGCCTTGCTGACAGGTCTTGGTGTATTACCAAGCTTTAAATTATCCAGACGTACATGAAAACTAGTCGTACGACCCGATTCAATCAGGGATAAAAAACTTGATCGCCATCAGGAGATGGCTCGTACGACTTTATTCTATCGGGGATCCCCCCTACTCTCCTTGGTAGTACATAACACCGTAGTGGCAAACTTCACACGTCTCAAGTGTACCGCCTGCATGTGCATTTTCGTGACCACAATCCATACAAATATAGCGCCCCGCATCGGCCTCTTTACCAGCCACCACACATTGCTCCAATGGCACCGGATTGCTGTTGGCATGGTTTATAAGCCAAAGCAACGCAGCATCTTCTCGATTATCTAGGTCCTCCACAAGCTCTTCGCCTTGGTCTTGCACCAAATGCCAGTTAGCATCCACCCAGGCTTCCATATACCCCATTTGGTCATGCCAGTAAGCTTTCATCAGTTCTACGTCTTCAAGAAACCAATTCTTAGCTCCTTCCAGTGTTTTTTTGGCTTCTTCGACTAAATCTAGGTCTTGATCAGTATCTTTTTTCATAGATTGTACAACTCCATCGTTATGCGCCTTCTAAAGTGCGCCTCATCTATATAAAATAGCGGATATTTCATTTTTCTGTTGGCGAAACTCGCATTCAAGCGATGTACAGTATTAAGTCGCCAAACAAACTTAACGCCTATTACGGGATGATCAAAGCACATGCAAGAACAATATAGTCCGCAGCAAATTGAAACCGCTGCACAAAGCTATTGGGATGAAAACAAAGTATTTAAAGCGGTAGCCGATTCAAGTAAAGAAAAATACTACTGCCTATCTATGTTCCCTTACCCTAGTGGCCGACTCCACATGGGCCATGTGCGTAACTACACCATTGGTGACGTGATCTCTCGCTATCAGCGTATGCTGGGCAAAAACGTAATGCAACCAATGGGTTGGGATGCATTCGGTATGCCTGCAGAGAACGCTGCGATCAAAAACAAAACGGCACCAGCAAAATGGACCGATGAAAACATCGCCTACATGAAAGGCCAGTTGAAAAAACTAGGCTTTGGTTACGATTGGGACCGTGAAATCGCCACTTGTAAACCAGAGTACTACAAGTGGGAACAATGGTTCTTCACTCAATTAGTAGAGAAAGGCCTAGCGTACAAAAAAACCTCTGCCGTGAACTGGTGTCCAGAAGATCAAACAGTTCTGGCTAACGAGCAAGTTGAAGATGGTGGATGCTGGCGTTGTGGCACACAAGTTGTGCGCAAACACATCCCACAATGGTTCATCAAAATCACTGACTACGCGGAAGAGCTGCTAAACGACTTGGATCAACTAGACGGTTGGCCAGAAAAAGTTAAAGCAATGCAACGTAACTGGATCGGTCGTTCTGAAGGTCTTGAATTCAGCTTCGCTGTTGAAGGCAAAGAAGAACGCCTATCGGTTTACACGACGCGCCCTGACACAGTGATGGGTGTCACTTACGTTGCTGTGGCCGCAACACACCCTCTTGCGCTTGAAGCTGCTGAAAGCAATGCCGAGCTTGCAGCATTCGTTGAAGAAAGCAAACATACTTCAACCACTGAAGCAGACCTTGCGACGGTTGAAAAGAAAGGTATGGACACTGGCTTTAAAGCCGTTCACCCAGTTACTGGCGAATCGGTTCCGGTTTATGCAGCAAACTTCGTACTGATGGATTACGGTTCTGGTGCGGTAATGTCTGTACCTGCCCACGACCAGCGTGACTACGAGTTCGCAGAGAAATACGGCCTTCCAGTGAAGCAAGTCGTTAAGCCAGCTGGTGACGAAGCCATCGACTTGGCAAAAGAAGCTTTTACTGACAAAGGTATTCTTTGTAACTCTGGTGAATTCGATGGTCTTGATTTCCCTGCGGCATTTGATGCAATTGCAACATTCATGACCGAAAAAGGCATTGGTGAGCGTAAAGTTAACTACCGTCTACGTGACTGGGGTGTAAGCCGTCAGCGTTACTGGGGCGCACCAATCCCTACGATCAACCTCGAAGATGGTACCGTGGTAACTACTCCACATGACCAACTACCAGTTGTTTTACCAACGGATGTTGTGATGGACGGTGTTAACTCACCGATCAAGAACAACCCTGAATTCTCCGCTACGACCTATAACGGTCAGCCAGCTGAACGTGAAACCGATACCTTCGATACCTTCATGGAATCGTCTTGGTACTTCGCACGTTACTGTTGCCCAGAGTCTGACGATGCCATGCTAACGGAAGAAGCGAACTACTGGCTTCCAGTTGACCAATACATCGGTGGTGTTGAGCACGCTATCCTGCACTTATTGTACGCACGCTTCTTCCACAAATTGCTACGTGATGCCGGCCTTGTAAAATCTGACGAGCCATTCAAGCGTCTACTAACGCAAGGCATGGTAAACAAAGACGGTACTAAGATGTCGAAATCTAAGGGCAACACCGTTGACCCTCAAGAGATGATCGAGAAATACGGTGCCGACACAGTTCGTCTATTCATCATGTTCACAGCACCACCAGAACAATCACTTGAGTGGAACGATGCGGGTGTAGACGGTGCGTCACGCTTCCTTCGTCGCCTATGGTCTCTAGCTTACCGTCACAACAATGCTGGTACACCAGGCAAACTGGATGCTGAAGCGCTAAATGGCGATCAAAAAGCGCTACGTCGTAAGACTCATGAAACCATCAGTAAAGTAAGTGATGATATTGAGCGTCGCCAGACATTCAATACAGCCATCGCTGCCGTGATGGAACTTTGCAACGAGATCAGCAAGTTCGAAGATAAGTCTGAACTGGGCCTTGCTGTAGAACGTGAAGCACTTGAAGCTGCGGTACTATTGTTATCGCCAATCGTACCACACATTTCGCACCAACTTTGGAGTGAACTTGGTCACGGTACAGATGTTGTTAATGCGCCATGGCCACAAGTGGATGAAGCCGCGCTTGTTAAAGACGAACTAACCATCGTTGTTCAAGTTCTTGGCAAAAAGCGTGCAGAAATCACCGTATCTGCCAACGCAGATAATAAGGAAGTGGAAGCGCAAGCACTTGCTAACCCGAATGTTCAGAAATTCATTGATGGCAAAACAGTTCGTAAGGTCATCGTTGTTCCAGGACGTTTGGTTAATATTGTTGCTAATTAAGTGATGTAAGGGGTGGCTAGTTCAGCCACCCCTTTAATTAAATGGACACAAGATGTCATTGAATATTAACCGCCACAAAATACAGTTTCTACTGATTCTTAGCTTTACATGTTTGCTTTCTGCATGCGGCTTCCAATTGCGTGAACAGACACAAGTAATACCCGCATTAAAATCACTGAATCTTTCACTTAGCCATGGTTCGCTAGATTTTAATCGTGACCTTCGTATAGCGCTTGTACAAGCTGGCATCAGCATTGTCGATGTAGCCTCCTCTGATGAATTACTTGAGTTAAAAACCAATCCGATTAGCGCCACAGACATGGTTATGGCTCGCGCTGACGACAATGACATTACTCAGGTTGAACGACGATTGAGTGTCACCTATTTCATACGTGATAAGAACGGACAAGCACTTTGGGGACCCAGAATTATTAGTACATCGGTAATGTTAAGCAACCAAGACGCCGAACAAAGTGTAAAAGCTGCATATAACGCTGAACAAATGCGTCGCGCTGGCCAACAATTGGCAAACGAACTTGTCTATGACCTCAGTTTTGCATCGTTTTAACCATGAAAGTTAGACCGGATCAGCTAAGTACTGCACTAGGAAAAGGTTTACAACCAATCTACATTGTTTCTGGCGATGAAGTTCTATTATGCCAAGAAGCATGTGACAGTATTCGCCAAGCAGCGAGTCATCACGGCATCGAAGAGCGTTTAAGATTTGTTGCTGATGCTCAGTTTGACTGGCAAGACGTGACAAATGAACTTCAAGCTTTATCTCTGTTTTCCACTCGACGCTTGTTTGATATTCAAATCGATAAGCTTGCTGAAAAGCATAGTAAAGCTCTCGCTCAAATAGTCCAACATTTGAGCCTTGATAATGTGGTATTACTGTCTATACCGAAAGTGGATACCAAAACGCAAAAGACTAAATGGTTTAGTGCCTTAGAACAAGCTGGTGCATTCATTCAAGTCTGGCCTATCGATGCCAATCGCCTGCCTGCCTGGGCACAACAACGTGCCAAATCATTAAATCTAAATCTGTCACGGGATGCCGCGAGTGTGCTGTGTGAGCGAGGGGAAGGTAATTTGCTTGCGCTCTCACAAGAGTTGGAAAAGTTGCTACTCATGCATGGACCTGGGGCGCAGCTAGATATTCAAGCTATTGATGAAAGTGTTTCTGACTCAAGTCGATACTCTATTTATGATTTGAGTGACCGTTTACTATACGGAAAAATGAAAGAGGCTTTACATTGCTTGCAACAACTTAGAGCGGAGGGTGTTGAAGACAGCATTATGCTTTGGCTTTTTAACAGAGAACTGGCGACACTTGTTGAACTTAGCCACTTGGCAAAACAGCAAAATTTTCGCTCAGCATGCCAGAAATTAAGAATTTGGGATAAGCGAGTACCATTCTACGAAAGCGCATTTCAACGCCTCTCCCTCAATAGCTTGGCATATATGCAACGCTATATCGCACTATTAGACCAAAGTATAAAAGGGCTTGAAGGCCCAGATGTAGAGTTGGGCTTTCGCAATGTAACTCTTATGTTTTGTGGTATTAAGCCCGTCGCGACAGAATTAGACTGCTAGCTTAAAGCAAGATATCTAATTGACTCACATCAAAAAGACACCTAAGTTTACATAAACCCTGTAGGTTTACATTTCTACCGCCTTTACACTGGCATAAAAGAATTTCTTATATTAGGACAGTTCAATATGGCTTGGTTTAAACGCACTCCTTTTGTTGAAACAGAAAGTTCTACGACTGAATTTTCTAACCTTGTTCAAGTTAGCTCTAGCCAAATCTCAACAGACTCCTTAGCTCCACTTGCTTTTAAAGGTGCAAAAACACAGCTGATACTTGCTTTTATTTCCCCACATGTGGACTTTGAGTCTACGGTGAAAAAAATCCAGTCAGCTACACCATTCTGTTCTAATATCATTGGAGTCATGACCGCAGGTGAGCTGAATAGTTGTAAAAGCAATTTCTATCAGGCTGCTGATAACACTTGGGATAATATTGTTCTTCAAAGCTTTAGTGACCAACTTTTTGCCGACGTAAGCATTCAAACCATCCCGTTACACTGTGAAGATCTTCGATCTGGCAACATTAAACTCTCCAAAGAACAGAGAATTAAGGCAATTCAAGGGGAATTTGGCAAAGTCAAACTCCCTTTTCCAGCACACTTTAATAACACCATTGCATTAACATTTATTGATGGCCTGTCCGCTTCAGAAAACTTCTTTATGCAGGCAATGTACGCAACAGGTGAGTTTGCGTGCCATTTCTTGGGTGGATCTGCAGGGGGTAAACTAGATTTTAAACAAGCCTTAGTTTACAACGGCAGCAAAGTTGCTCATAACTGTGCCGTGGTGGCCTTTGTGAAAATGCAACCTGACGCAAAATTCGGGATACTCAAAACACATAATTTTGAAGCAACGCATGAGTCTTTCATTATCGCAGAAGCCGATGCTATGCGTCGCAATGTCCGAAGTGTCATTTCTAAAAAAAGTGGTCAATTGGTTAATATTATTGACCACCTTTGCGACTATTTTCATTGTCAGAAACATGAATTAGAAGGCAAACTTACGGGACATACCTTCGCAGTTAACATCCGTGATGAGCTATTTATTCGATCAGTAGCCGCTGTAGATATTAATGAAGGTCTTATTCATTTCTTCTGTGACTTAGACTTTGGTGACGAATTGGTCTTAGTCAAATCCAAAGATTTTGCAGGGGCGACCGAAAAGGCATTCCAAGATTTTATGCAAGGGAAGCCTTCTAAACCTGTTGCCATGATTGCCAACGATTGTATTTTAAGGCGTCTTAACAACCCAAATGAATTAAATAAAGTTACTTCTTTTAAAGATATAAAAGCTTCAGGTTATTCAACATTTGGTGAAATCCTTGGCATTCACATGAACCAAACCTTAACTGGCATATTCTTTTTCAAACTTAAAAAAGATGAAACCTTTAAAGACTACTTCGTAGACAAATTTCCGATCCATTACGCTAACTTCCGAGAATACTTCTTATTAACTCAACTGAATAGTAGCCAACAATTAAACAAACTTCAGGCCAGTTTAATAGATCATTTATCAGAGTATCGTCCTTTGTTACAGGAGGTTACCGAGAGTTTTGAAAGAGTAACAAACTACTCAAGCTCTACTCAGGGTGTTGTGACAGGCGTAACATCTGAGTTTGCGAGTTTCAGTCAAGCAATCCAAGCGCAAGAAAAAGATCGTGCCGAAATGGTTTCAAATGTGAAAGAGCTTAAAGAGAATTCAGAACGAGTTCTCAGTATCTTAAAAGTGATTTCAGGCATTGCAGACCAAACGAACTTGCTTGCCCTGAACGCGGCGATAGAAGCTGCTCGCGCCGGTGAAGCTGGACGCGGGTTCGCCGTAGTAGCCGATGAAGTACGACAACTATCTCAAAATACTCAACAAAGCCTTGATCAAACAGGTGAAACCATTCATGCCGTTGATGCATCTGTTGGCTCAATCCAAAAGAGTATTGAAAAAATCGATGCATTTATGAGTTCATTATTGGAAAGTACTTCCACACTATCCTGTCAAATTAGTAGTTTGAGTGAAACATCTGAAATGGCCAGCCAAGATGTTCAAAGTAGCATTACATCTATAGAGCGAATGAGTCATCGTGTTGAGGAAATTAACCAAGAGGTAGACATGATCGAACGTTTAAAAGCCAATAACGACCTATCTATCTAAACCAATCTTTAAAACATTACAAAATGAGCCTCTTACAAAGAGGCTCACTTTTTTCATAGGAAAAATAAGTGGGCAAACGCAAGGACTTACAAAATAAGCGACGATTGTACCGCCTTATTAAGCGTAAAAAACAAGAACAGATAGAATCCGAAGCCCAGCGAGAAGAGCGTCAAGCCATTCAAGCTAAGCGGAACGCAGAAAGTAATAAGATCGAATCTGTCGATACCTATTACGCTCTTTTTGGGATTATCATAACCTTAGTAGCTTTTATAGATTGGCTAGCATTAAGCACATTCAGTTATGAAGTCATTTCAAATTTTGGAATTTGGAAATCGTTAATGATTTTCATTGTCTATGTTTTGGCAACATTCATACTAATCCCTAAGAGTGGTAGTGATCTTTTTAGAACATTAATAGGGCTATCTATTACATCATTCCCATTACTGATCATAGGTAACACCATTTTTTCAGGTGCCTATGAGCAAAGCATTCTTCACATTTTATTGTGTACTGCCACTATTGCTCCAGTCCTCTCATGTCTTATTTATATGACCAACTTCTCTGCGCTTAATGGATTATGGTTGGTCACAATCATGGTGTTAGCAATACCCTTATCCGTGTACTCTGTTGGAAATTGGTTAAGTATTAAAATACAAGCGCCTATGTTAGTTGCAGCTGGCATTTTTGCTTTGATTGTTGGTTTTTATTGGACTGGTAGTAAACATGACTACCCTAGATCTTTGCAAACTTTGCTAGCTCATATGATTACTATTCATGTAAGACTCGTATTTGCAGCCATACTCATTTTAACTAATGTGTGGATCATTCTCTTTTTGCTGTAATCAAAAAAAGGAACAGAGAAGCTTCTCTGTTCCTTTTCGCCACAACCCATTTTTAATAGGGAAAACTAAATTTCGACCGGCGCTTCGCTACTATAAACTTGCGCTAACCTGTCGCCATCCCAAGATTCCAAGCGAACATCGAACCCCCATAAACGTTTAAAGTGTTTTACGACCTCTACAGTATCGTCATTTAGTGGACGAGAACCATCCATAGTGTGCTTTAGTACAAGGCTACGATCACCATATAGATTCACTCGTTGCACCTGAATATTAGGCTCTCTATGACTCAAGTTATATTGTTGTGCTAGTCTCTGTCGAAGCCCTCTAAAACCGCTGTCATCATGGATTTCTTTCACTTCTACGAAAGGGTCCAGCACATCATTTTCAATCCCGAAAAAGCGGAAATCACGCATTACTTTGGGCGATAAAAACTGCAAGATAAAACTCTCATCTTTGAAATTTCGCATAGCAAAATCCAAGACTTCTAGCCAAGGCTTACCTACGATATCAGGAAACCACTCACGATCCTCTGATGTTGGATTCTCACATATCCGCTTAATGTCTGAATAAATCGCAAACCCCAAGGCATATGGATTAATACCGGAATAGTAAGGAGAGTCGAAACTTGGTTGCGAGACTACGTTAGTATGTGACTGAAGGAACTCAAGTATAAACCCTTCTTCAACCTTGCCTCGGTTGTATAGCTCATTCATCAGAGTATAGTGCCAAAATGAGGCCCAGCCTTCATTCATCACCTGAGTTTGACGCTGAGGATAAAAATACTGCGCCATTTTTCGCACAATACGAATGATTTCTCGTTGCCAAGGTTTTAATAAAGGGGCATTCTTCTCCAAGAAATACAGTAAATTTTCCTGTGGTTCACTAGGAAAAACTCGCTCTTTTTGCTGCTCCTCTTCTGCACGATCAAATACTGGAATGGTTCGCCATAAGTCATTTACTTGCTGTTGTAAAATCTGCTCACGCTCATCCTGTCTAGCTTTCTCTTCAGTCATCGATAATGGAACAGGGCGCTTATAGCGATCCACCCCAAAATTCATTAAGGCATGACAAGAATCTAGCGTCAGTTCAACTTCTTCAATACCGTATTTTTCTTCGCATTCCAGAATGTATTTCTTGGCAAAAACAAGGTAATCAATAATGGCTGTGGCATCGGTCCAAGTACGAAATAAATAGTTACCCTTGAAAAAGGAGTTATGACCATAACAAGCGTGGGCAATAACTAGCGCCTGCATCATCATATTGTTTTCTTCCATTAAATAAGCAATACATGGGGATGAGTTAATGACTATCTCATACGCCAGCCCCATCCGGCCTCGTTTATAGTTCTGCTCCACTTCGAGAAATTGCTTCCCATATGACCAGTGGTGATATCCAAGTGGCATCCCCACCGACGCATAAGCATCCATCATCTGTTCTGAGCTGATGATCTCAATTTGATTCGGATAGGTATCCAATCCGAACTCTTTGGCAATTTTGCCGATTTCATCATCGTACTGCTGAATCAACTCAAACGACCAATCCGGCCCTTGAGACAAACGGTCTGACTTTTTAGCGGTTCGACTCATGCTGCCTCCTTTGGAACAAATCTCTAAACACAGGATAAATATCACCTACATCAACAATGTGCCGCATTGCAAAGTTTTTGGGGTGGTTGGTTTGCACTTGTTCGTAAGCATGCCAGAGGCTCTGATGTTCGCGAGGTGTGATCTCTATGTATGTGAAGTATTGCACCAAGTCGACAATCTCCTCTTCCATCAGTTGTCGACAAATTCGAGAATCATCATCCCAGTTATCGCCATCAGAAGCTTGCGCCGCGTAGATGTTCCACTGATCCGGTGAGTAACGGTCTTTAACAATCTTTTCCATGAGCTTAAGGGCACTTGAAACAATGGTTCCGCCAGTCTCTCGCGAATAGAAAAACTCCTCTTCTGTGACCTCTTTAGCACTAGTATGGTGGCGAATAAACACCACATCAATTTTCTCGTAGTTTCGGTTTAAGAACAGGTACAACAAAATAAAGAAGCGTTTCGCTACATTCTTTGTTTCCTGTGTCATAGAGCCAGAGACGTCCATGATGCAAAACATCACCGCCTTACTGCTTGGACGAGGCTCTTTTACATGATGGTTATAACGAAGGTCATAAGTGTCTAGGAAAGGGGTACGCTCTATTTTTTGCCTAAATAGTTCTATTTGTTCATCTAGCCAAGCTATTTTGGCTTTTTCTTCAGGACTGTCAGCCAGTTTCAGTAATGCCTCGCGTTCCGCTTCAGCTTCGGCAAGCTTCTTTCGGGAACCGCTACTCATAACCATACGACGAGCGTAGGCATTACGCATAGAACGTACGATATTTAGCTTGGAAGGTGTACCTTCCGATACAATCCCTGCATGCTTGATACTAAACTCTTTAATTTCTTTTAGGTCTTTCCTAACCAGATTAGGTAAGGCTAAATCTTCAAAGACAAAGTCTAGGAACTCTTCCTGAGAGATCTGAAAAACAAAATCATCCTCCCCTTCACCTTGATTAGATGCATTACCTTGCCCCGCTCCTTGTCCACCGCCTCCCTCTGGTTTAGGGATGCGATCTCCCGTGGCAAATTCTTTGTTACCAGGGTGCACGATCGACCCCTTGCCGCCTGAGCCATGGCCAAAATTCGGCTCGTGGATATCACGTTTAGGTATCGTGATTTGTTCTCCACGGTCCAAATCTTGAATGCTACGTTGATTAACCGCTTCCTCCACCGCTTTACGAATATGCTCGCGATAACGGCGCAGGAAACGCTGTCGGTTGACGCTACTCTTGTGCTTTCCATTTAGGCGGCGGTCAATTATGTAAGACATGCTCGCACCTCCTCTTTCAACCTATTTCGGCAACTGCTTAATCACTACCTACTGGGATTTACGCACACGTAGATACCACTCAGACAATAAGCGCACTTGTTTCTCGGTGTAGCCACGCTCAACCATTCGTTTTACAAATTCATTGTGTTTACGCTGATCTTCTTTAGAAGATTTGGCACTGAACGAAATGACAGGCAACAAATCTTCCGTGTTAGAGAACATCTTACGCTCAATCACCACACGCAATTTTTCATAACTTAACCAGCTAGGGTTGTGGCCGTTGTTATTCGCGCGCGCACGTAGGACAAAGTTCACCACTTCATTTCGGAAGTCTTTTGGATTACTAATACCTGCTGGCTTCTCGATTTTCTCTAGCTCATCATTGATGGCTGAGCGATCTAGAATGTCGCCCGTTTCTGGGTCGCGATACTCTTGATCTTGAATCCAGAAATCGGCGTAGGTCACATAGCGATCAAAGATATTCTGACCGTATTCAGAGTAAGACTCTAAGTAAGCCGTTTGAATTTCTTTACCAATAAATTCGACATAACGTGGCGCAAGAAACTCTTTCAAAGCCCGCAAGTAGCGATCATGACGATCTTGGTCAAATTGTTCTTGCTCAATTTGCTGCTCAAGTACATACATCAAATGCACAGGGTTTGCGGCTACTTCGGTCGGATCGAAGTTAAAAACCCGAGACAGGATCTTGAAGGCAAATCGAGTCGATAAGCCATCCATGCCTTCGTTCACCCCTGCGGCATCTTTATACTCTTGCAGCGACTTCGCTTTTGGATCAATGTCTTTTAAGGACTCACCATCGTAGATTCGCATTTTAGAAAAAATGCTTGAGTTCTCAGGCTCTTTGACTCGAGAAAGGACGGAGAATTGAGCCAACATCTTCAATGTATCAGGGGCACAAGGTGCGTGATTTAAGGAAGAGTGCTCAAGTAGTTTCTGGTAGATGCTCATTTCTTCCGTGACTCGCAAACAGTAAGGTACTTTTACGGTATAAACACGGTCAATAAATGCTTCGTTGGTTTTATTATTTTTGAAAGATTGCCATTCGGATTCATTCGAGTGGGCAAGAATAATGCCATCAAAAGGAATGCCACCCAGACCTTCAGTACCGTTGTAATTGCCTTCTTGTGTTGCGGTCAAAAGTGGGTGCAAAACTTTGATCGGTGCCTTGAACATCTCCACAAATTCCATGATACCGCGGTTACCACGGCACAAACCGCCAGAATAGCTGTATGCATCGGCATCGTTTTGCTCAAAAAACTCCAACTTGCGAATATCGACTTTACCTACCAAAGCGGAGATGTCTTGGTTGTTTTCATCGCCAGGCTCAGTTTTAGAAATACCAATTTGCTTAATCGCAGATGGGTAAACCTTCACCACACGAAATTGCTGTATATCACCATTGTATTCTTTTAGACGCTTCGCTGCCCAAGGTGACATCACTCCTTTCAGGTAACGTTTAGGAATGCCATATTCCTCGGTAAGAATGTCTCCATCTTCATTGACATCGAATAACGACAAAGGTGACTCAAAGACAGGAGAGCCTTTAATGGCGTAGAAAGGCACTGACTGCATTAGCTCTTTAAGTTTTTCTGCTAATGACGATTTACCGCCACCAACAGGCCCAAGTAGATATAACACTTGCTTTGATTCCTCAAGCCCTTGAGCAGCATGAGTTAAGAACGCAACAATCTTTTCAATTGAGTCCTCCATGCCATAAAAATGCTCAAATGTTGGATATCGCTTGATTAGTTTGTTTGAAAAAATCCGGCTACTTCTGGAGTCTTTTGAGGTATCAATAATCTCTGGCTCGCCAATGGCCATGAGTAAACGTTCTGGTGCGGAGGCGTACGCAGCAGGATTGTTCTTACATAAAGTTAGGTACTCGTCGAGTGACATTTCTTCTTCTTTTTGAGCATCAAAACGAGATTGGACATGATCAAAAATACTCATCGCGGTATCCCCTTCTATACAGTCTATGGGTACGCACAGGTCGCAACGGCTACCCAAGGTGCTACCAGAAAACCTGGCTAATTAATCGATAAACATTTCGAGTAGATAATTAAGGTTTAGCATAGTCTGGCGACTACTCAAGGATGAAAAGAAAGGATTTACAAAAATAAATCTTTGGTAAAACAAAGTGATAAAGGTTTAACTGTCTGATAACTAAGCATTTCAAAAGTGTTTTACGAAAATAAGGATTTTATTTTATTTTTGGCCAAAGCCGCTTGTTCCGAAGCTCTGTGTTAAGCAATAAAGTTGCTGATCTACTGCTTGAAGCTTTCCCTACGAGTTCAAAATGTAGTAATTTAACAAAATAATATGTGTATTTTGTTCTTAGATATTTTCTTATAGCTAAAAGATACCGGAATATTTTTTGCATCACTTATAGAGCAATCTATTCAAAATAACGACATGAGAGCACCCATTGTCATATCGGTTCTATCACAATGGATGCTCTCAAACATTCTGCTAAGGCAATGTCATAAGGTGGTTTAATGGATCTATCAAATTATGTGGGCGAACTCCCTTTTACTCAGAGCGCTCCGCAACACGTCATTCAAACCCTTAATGAGCTGGCCCAACTGAAAGAACTCAACGCTGGAGACATGCTAGCTCAGCAATTTGAGGTGGGGCACTCTCTATACTTTTTAATCTCTGGAGAGATCTCGATCTCAATCCCACTACAAGAATCAGGAAAGAGCTACCATGTTGGTTTAATTAACCAACCAAGCGCTCCAATTGGTTGGTCTGCATTTCGCCAACCTTCACGCTATGCAACCAGCTTTCAAGCCACTAAAGCAAGCCTGCTAATTAGTTGGCCCATTACGAAATTGCAAAAGTTACTTGAACAAGAAACAGATTTTGCCAATCAATTCTTATCATTCGTCTACCGTGAATCTCTACCCATTCTGACCAGTATTCAGAACCAAACACGCCCTTTCTTCGCTAACGAATCACTAGCCTTTGAAGAAACACGTCCGCTGATCAATCCAGAGATACAAAAACAGTCGATTAAACAAACGACTGAATTCTTAAGCGATACAGCATTTTGTGAGTCATTTACTCAAGCGGAGCTACAAACCCTAGCTAAGCAGGCAGGTGTTATTTTAGCTCATCAAGGAGACATTCTTTCTCAACAGGATCAAGTTGAGGATGGCTTGTACTTCTTAGTTCAAGGTAAAGCCGTTGTCAGCTACCAAACTGAATCCGGCGACATTATCACTACGCGTACGATTTCACGACCAGGCACAGTCTTAGCGTGGTGCACCACCGATGAACAACAGCGTAATCGATCAACGATCATAAGCTCTAGAGATTCAACGGTGCTTTTTATTCCTAAGCAGTCATTGCTTAGCATTTTTGCCGAATCCCCCAAGCTAGCCCTTAAATATTGGTACCGGCTAATTTGGCTAGTCGGGACCCATCTGGTATCAGCAAGAATGCGCTATTTATCGCAAATTGCTGGTGATGAAGTTCTAGCCGTGAACAGTATGATTGAGCAAAATGCAGCGGTACTACCTGTTAGTTCACCACTCTACAAAGTCGGATCCCTTTTGAAAAATGCAGTGACTACCGATGAAGCATTTGGGGTGTTATATCGATGCTTGCACTTCGGGACTAGAATAGAACGAACCGTTGCAGGTATGAGCCTAGATATCCTTAAAGACTTACAACGTGAAAATGCATTCTACCGTAAGCTTGCGAACATTTATGATTCCGTCAATGCACTACCGGAAGAACAAAGTTCGATCGATGTTCGACGATTTGGTACGGAACACTTTCGTCAAGCGTTTAAGCAAGTACCTTACATTATTAAGGGCATGGAAAACCTACCCAAAAAACCAGGCAGTTTGTTCTTTTACAACCACTTATTGGGCTCTAGCAGTACACAGCTTGCGAATGGCTTCCGCTATTCCCTTGACGCGCAGTTCATCAGTTCAATGGTGATATACAAGCAATATGGTGTTGCTGCGCAACGAGTGGTTCGACGCAGTAAAGAGTACGAGTTCTGGCGTGATGCCTACTACGAGCGTTTCGGCAATGTTTTTGTGGACAGTTGGAGCGCTTTAACTTCAGGTACAGAGGCTCATGATGAATTTATTAGGGCAGGTCAGACAACTCTTAAGTCTAAAACTCCGTTACTAATCTCACCGGAGGGTAAAAGCTTTGCCACAGACCAATCTCCTGGAGAATTACTGCCATATGTTTTTGAGCTGGCAGGCTCATTAGAGGGAGAGGAAGAACCTTGGTTAGTACCAATTGCCGTTGCTAACTTTGATAAGCGCTCGGATCATAATATTTATACGGTAGTCATTAAGCCGGCGTTTAAGCTTTCAGAACGCGTGGATATTTCTGATAAAAACGCTCTGACTAGTTTCTTGGCCGAGTATCAAAAAGAGTTTCGCTTAGCCGTCAAAGAGGCGGAAGATTTAGCTCAAGAAATCAAGCGTTACCCTATTCTAAGTCAGCGTGAAGGTTGTCTTTCAAATGTAAGAAGCGTCAATCAAATAGATGTAGAATTTGAGTCCGATGTTCGTGAACTGGAGTTCCGCTCTGCGCATCGTCGTTTTGATAAACGACCGGTGGCATTCTACGGCAGCTCCACCATAAAATCTTGGTCCGAGTTTGAAGCCCCCTTTGACACGAAGGAAACCATTAACCTAGGTTTTAATGGTGCGACTTTAGATGCCTGCGTTTATTACTTTGAACGTATTATATTGCCTTATAATCCGCGTTCATTAGTGCTTTACGCTGGAGATAATGACATAGGCAACAAACACAATAGCAACAAAGTGATTGATCGATATGTCAGTCTACTTGAAAAAGTAGACCGATACTTACCAGGAATACCTGTCACTATTCTAGGTGTAAAAATGAGTCCAACTCGCCAAGGCTTAGAACCAACCGTAAAGGCAACTAACGGAATGCTACAACAGCTTGCACGGACCAGACCAAATACACTTTTTGTCGAGACAAATGACTCTATCTTAGACAAGCATGGGAATGTTGATGAAAGCTTATTTGAGCAAGACAGGTTACATCTTAATCAAAAAGGCTACTTAAAATTAAACGCTCAACTGCAATCTCAAAAATCACATATTTTCGATCAATAGTTGGCAGGTTTAGTTTACGTAACACTCTAGTAGGTCATGCAAAAAGACCTGCTAGGGTGTTAACCCCAATAGCATCAAACGGGTTCAACAACCAATGGTTGCAAGAAGTTCTTTTCAATAATGTTCGCTGCTTGCGGCCTTGAGAAATAATATCCTTGTAGGTATTTACAACCAAAAGATTGCAACAGCTCCCATTGGGCTTGAGTTTCCACACCTTCCGCTACCACATCCATTGACATACTCTGAGCCAACGCAATGATTGCCTTAGCAACATCGCGATCGTAGTGATCTCTTGTTATGCCATCAATAAAGCTTCTATCAATCTTCAATGTATTGGCATTTAATTTTTTTAAATACCCTAATGATGTATAACCCGAACCAAAGTCGTCTACAGAGGATTTAACCCCTCTCTTTTTTAGTGTATTTAATACAACTGTTGCTTTATCTGGATCCGCCATAATGGCCGTTTCGGTTAACTCGATTTCCAAGTAATCCCCAAGAAAAGGATAACGTTCAAACAATCCTTCAAATAAGTCTATCAGCCCAGTTCTGGTGATATGCGCTGCAGAAATATTGACCGACACTTCAAGCAAAGGTAAACCATTTTTCCGCCATTTGGTCATTTGATCAGCCACAGCGTTCACTACCCACTGATCTAGCTCTAAAATCAAATTTGACTCTTCAGCAATAGCAATAAAGCGGTCTGGGTACACCAACCCCAGCCTTGGATGATTCCATCGCACTAGTGCTTCTAACCCATAAATTTTTCCATTTTCAGCTTCAACTTTAGGTTGAAAATGTAGCACTAATTGATTAGAAATAATTGCTTCACGCAGCTCAGACTCCATTTGCACGCGCTCTGGCGTGGAGCCTTTCAAGAATGAGCGTTGCCAGAAAACAAAACACCCCTTCCCAGTTTTTTTAGCTTCATATAAAGATAAATCAGCATAACGCATTGCCGTCACCATATCCTGAGCGTCTTCAGGTATATTCACGATACCAATACTGGCACCAATATAAACTTGCGAACCAAGCACATTGAAGGCGTCAGACAATTGATAGATCAGTTGTTCGGCAATCTGCTCTTGCTCTGGTCTAGACAATACGCCAGAGAATAAAACAACAAATTCATCCCCTCCTTGCCGAGCAACTAAAGTAGCTTTTGGCGCCGCCGACACTAAGCGCTGACCGACCAAATAGAGCAGCCTATCACCAGCATGATGCCCTAGCGAATCATTCACAAATTTAAATCGGTCGAGATCTAAATAGAAAAGTGACATGGGTTGCCTAGCCTGAGCGGGAGAAGTAAGACGCTGTGTTAAAAATTGCTCGAATTGAAAACGGTTCGGTAGTGACGTTTGAGGATCGAAATACGCCATCTGATGTAGCTGTTCTTGCACCTGCTTAGATTCGGTAATGTCATTGAAAATCGCGATAAAGTTGACAACTTTACCTTGGCTGTCTCTTAGAGCCTCCAAAGACAGCCAAATGGTTTTATCCACCAGCTCAGGACTTGTGAAATAAACTTCTCCAGCCCAGTGACTGCTCTCAATGACATGTCGCCATATTTCATTAATGGACATATCATGTGTCCATGCAGTGGCTAAGCGTTCATTAATTCTGTCCGCAAACTCCCATGCGCGTAACTTAAAAATGCCACACGCCACATCATTAAAATCGAGTATTTCTTTATGCCGTCCCATCAGAACATTACCTTGCATAGAGGACTGAAAGAAATGCGATGAGATTTTTACTAAATGTTCTGAAGTTCTAAGATCTGAGATGTCCTGCAAAACACCTTGTATAGTGTCTTTGGCATGTACACCACCGACTTTAAAGCGACCACGTAAAATGACGTAGAACTCACGATCATCCAGAGCGATATGAAGCTCAGATTGTATGGATGTCCCATATTTTTGACAGTGTTTAAACTGCTTATCCAAAGCCTGTTGTTCATCTTCATTGACTAACTCTAAGAAATGGAGAAACGGAAACCTTCGGAAATTTCTAGGCAATTTCAGCAAAGCAAGCAAATTATTTGAGAACAGGATTTCTTGACTGTCTAGGTCAAAGGACCACTCTCCCATTTTGGCTAATTCATGGGCATTCTGTAGCTCTTCTTCAAAATCCTCGAGCATTCGCTCAGAGTGTTTTTGCGCCGTAATATCCAGAAGTGTCCAAAGCCTGCCGATCATCTTTTGATCTTTTAAACGCGGCTTTACATGATATCGAAGCCAACGGCCATCCTTAAGCAACAACTCTCCATCAAATGAGCTATGGTTTTCATGACTATTACGTAAAAAGGTAAGGAAGTTATCCGGATTCTCTAACTGCACAGACAACACATGCAGAAAGTTTGACATACTAATCGCGCCACTATAATGATGGGGGATCTTCAAAAGAACGCCTAGAGCTTCATTATATTTCAGTAATGCTTTTTCAAAATCGACCAATAGCATCGCGTCAAGAGAAGATTCAAACATCGTATCAATAAGCTCTAATGTTTCTTCTGCTGCCTCGCTATGCTCCTCTAATGCTTCTGAGGCAAGGTCCATGGACCTTTCCAATAGATTAATTTCATGCTCTTGCTCACTAAACAAACAATCCAATTCCGCAGCTAAATTTTGAAGTTTTTGGTCTTCCAATTCATTTGGGAAATGCTTTTCAAGCAAATATTTAATCTTTTGGTGCATCACGGCTCTCTAAAGAATTTTAGTACTATCAGATGGCTAACTTTGTTAAACATGATGCTAATTAATTTCATCATTAAATACTAATAAATACTTTAAAAATCTGATGTTTCATACTTGACTCTTCTACTAAAAACCATCAGCATGACCCAGATCTTTATTTCTATTTTTTCTGAGAAGATAATTATTATGTCATTCACATCTAAACGTAACGGCGATAAACGTAAGGCAAAGAAACCTTGCGATGCTGACGTGTGAATGTAATCTAACAAAGTTCCCCGGCAGCATGTTTGCCGATGGAATACCTAAGCCAGCATGCTACCGATATAAACAATGAGGTAACAGCATGTTTCAAGGCGCTATCACTGCACTGATCACTCCTTTTTCCAACAACCGTCTAGACGAAGATGCATTACGCCGAATCGTCCGCTGGCAAATTGACTCCGGTATTAACGGACTGGTTCCTGTTGGCACAACTGGTGAAAGTCCAACCTTGAGTGAAGCTGAACATAAACGCGTCGTTGAAATCACAGTTGAAGAAAACAATAAATCAGTTTCAATCATTGCTGGTGCAGGCTCCAATAACCCAATAGAAGCCGTAGAATACTCAAACTTCGCCGCTCAAGCTGGTGCAGATGCAGCGCTTCATGTTGCAGGCTATTATAACCGTCCAAACCAACGCGGTTTATATGCTCATTACGAATACGTTCATAACAATACAGATTTACCTATTGTCATTTATAACATTCCACCACGTGCAGTCGTCGGTGTAGATGTCTCTACTATGGCAGAGCTGGCGAAACTTGAGCGTGTTGTTGGTGTAAAAGATGCTACAGGTGATTTAACGCGTCCGATCCGAGAACGTGCGCTGATTCAAAAGCCTTTCAGCTTTCTAAGTGGCGATGACGTAACCGCCGTAGCTTACAATGTTGGCGGTGGTAATGGGTGCATTTCCGTCACATCTAACATTGCTCCAAAACAAGTGGTTGAGCTACATAGACTATGTCGCGCGGGTGATTTTGTTGCGGCAGCAGCACTTCAAGACAAGTTATTTGCGCTTCATTCCTCGCTCTTTATTGAGCCAAATCCAGCTGGCCCGAAATACGCTATGTCTTTACTTGGCCTGTGTTCTGAAGAAGCGCGACTGCCAATGATGCCGTTACAAGACAGCACCAAAGAAACCATCCGTAATGCAATGAAGGCTCTCGAACTTATTTAACCACCTTCCATAAAAAAGGCAGCGGAAGTTCGCTGCCTTTTGAAATAATGTTAGTCGCGGACTAACGATATCTATTCACCAATGTGCCAGCCATTTGTGATGGGGTAACGTCTATCTCTTCCGAAACCACGCTCTGTAATTCGCACTCCCGTTGGCGATTGACGGCGTTTGTATTCATTAAGGTCGACAAGGCGTAACACACGATAAACCGTTTCACGATCAAAGGTGCCCTGCGCCAAGATTGCTTCCGCACTCATGTCTTTTTCAATGTACATATGCAGGATTTGATCTAAGACATCATAGCTTGGCAATGAATCTTCATCGACTTGATCAGGCGCTAATTCAGCACTTGGTGGACGTGTAATCACACGCTCAGGAATCACATAACCTAAAGTATTTCGGTATCGGCATAGACGGAATACCAAGGTCTTGAATACATCTTTCAGAACCGAATAGCCGCCAACCATATCGCCGTATAATGTTGCATAACCAACAGCCATTTCACTCTTGTTGCCCGTTGTCAGCACCATGTAACCTTTCTTGTTAGAAATCGCCATCAGTGTCACACCGCGGGTTCGAGCTTGCAGGTTTTCTTCTGTGGTATCACGGCCATAGCCTTCAAATTCTGGAGCCAAGGTCTCCATGAAAGCAGTTACCATCGGCTCAATCGGCAAAACACTGTATTCGACACCTAGAAGCTTAGCTTCTTCTTCTGCGTCTTCAAGGCTCATTGACGACGTGTAGGTATAAGGCATCATAACCGCCTGCACCCGATCAGCACCAATCGCATCGACAGCGACAGCTAATGACAACGCTGAGTCAATACCACCACTTAAACCAAGCACAATGCCTTTGAAGCGATTTTTCTCAATGTAATCTCGAAGCCCTGTTACCATAGCTTGATAAACACTGGCTTCAACATCCATGGTCGGCGCGATTTCTCCCGTCATCACTTCCACACGAGGCACTCGATCTTCCGCGATGGTAAAATCTACACAATAAAGCCCTGACTCGTACCAAGGGGCTTGGCGGACTTTTTGACCTTGGGCATTCACCACAAAAGAGCCACCTTCGTAGACCAACTCATCCTGCGCGCCCATGTAGTTTACATAGACAATAGGTAACTGGTTTTCTGTTGAACGTTGGTGCAGTAATTGCTCACGCACGCCCATCTTTTCAATATGGAAAGGAGATGCGTTAAGGTTCAAAATCATTTCAGCACCCGCTTCTTTGGCTTGTGCAATGGGCTCCGGATGCCAAATATCTTCACAAATACTTAGGCCAACTTTCGCGCCTTTGATCTCAACGATACAAGGCGTATGCCCTGCTTGGAAGTAGCGCTTATCATCGAAAACTTGGAAGTTAGGCAGCTTTTGTTTGCAGTACTCACCTAGAATCTTACCTTGATGGAAGACACCAGCACAGTTGAAGAGCTCTCCATCAATTTCACGTGGGTAGCCAACCACAACAAATATGTCATGAACTTGTTCTAAAATCTGAGTCAGAGCCGCTTCAATTCTCGGTGTTAAGCTAGGACGCAGCAAAAGGTCCTCAGGTGGATAACCGGTAAGCGTTAATTCAGGAAAAACGATAACGTCTGCGTTATGCTGATCTCTAGCGATCAAAGACTGAGCAATCACGGATTCCGTGTTATTTTTTATATCGCCAACCAGCATATCTAGTTGGGCCATAGCTATTCGAATGGTCATTACGTTGTGATCTCTGACACTCTATTTAATGGTATTCGTGTTATTGTCGTGGAATTACAAGGTTAAGGTAAAGAGCATGATTGTACGTTTGTTATTTTTTATTCTAGTTTTTGCCATTGTTTGGGTAATTTATCGACAATTTGCAAAAGCCATTGTTGCGAAATCAAAGTCCGTCAAGAAGGCAGATAAAACGAATCACGAAGAAAGTATGGTCAAATGCGCAATGTGTGGCACCTTCGTTCCGTTAAGCCATGCTGTGTACGACCACAATCAGGTTGCCTTCTGCAGTATCGATCATAAGATTGAGCACTCCCAGAAGTCATAGCAAAGTTAGACAGGGCTAGGGTGCAGTTAGCCACATAGATCTTTCTGCGCCACTGTCTTCACGCCACCAACATTTGATACGCATTTTATCAAAGGTTGCACACCATCTCTCTATAGACATTTCGGTAAGACGCTGCCGTTGAAGCCATATTCTCTGGCCTTCAACACTCCCCTGTTGCCAATCACCTTTGCTTGGACGACAAAAGCCTTGGCAATTTTCTCCACCTCCTTCTGATGAGGAAATTCTATTTAATGTGCTGTAGGCCTCTTGCCAGATATCAGAATCTTGATTCAGAGCGCTTACTGCATGCCACGCTTTATGATCTTGAAAAAGGGCATTCTGTTGCAACAATAATGCGCTCAGCATGATGATCAATAAAACAACAGGTAGACTGATCCAACCTCTGGATTGTCTGGCTTTATTAATCACGGCTAGCCACCAGCAGCTTCCCTATGCCCGAGCAAATATTATCGTATCGCCACTCGTCACCACGTAAGCTCTGGTATACAAGTGTTAAAGGAACTGGATCACACAGTGGTAACCGGTAATGAAATTCAATTAAGAACCCTACCAATTTTTGATAAGCCACGGTATGAGGCTTATTTACAATTTCATCGGCTTTACCGTCAAAATTATTATCCAGCAAAAGCGAAATACGCAAATGCTCAACCCCTGGCGCCAACTCTAAAGCATTTCCCTTTATACTCGGCCGTCGCCATAAAGCATTTCTCCCAGTTTTACCAGGTTGCACAAACCAGTAAAATGACTCTTGTGTATAAACGTGAACCTCACTATCTATTGTATTATCTGGCCACTCCATCAACGTTTTCTCATGATTAATAGAAAGCACCTTCACGGAACGAAGCGCATCGCAGCTGCCTGCAAAAAGGCTATCCCCTACCTGAACATCATGGCAGACAGAAGGCAGCTCCAGAACACCATTTCTCGCGACTCCAAATGTGGAGCAGGCCCCTAAATCAAAACCGTAAAGCCAATCTGCACCATCAGCTATGTCATATCGTTCAATTCGCGAAGGTACTGTTTCGCTACTGCCAACCTGGATCATAAAATTAGGCGCTTTACATCCATAGCGCCCTACTCGTTTAAATTGTGCTGATAGCTGATCCGCAATATTTTTCTCAAGCATCATTAATTCCAGTATCTTCTGCCGAGATGCCATAGACTTCTGAAAATCATCTAAAATAGGAGTTAATAAACCCAAAAGCCCTATTAAAATTGCCATCACAATGAGCACTTCCAGTAGTAAATATCCTTTTTGATACTGGCTTACCATTGGTTTAGCTCATACTTTAAGACATGCTGAATGGCAGCCCCTTTATATGACTGACATGAAGGTTTCTCCACCAGACTTGTGCTTATCGGAACTTCTAAATCAAAAACCCTCGTCACTGAGTTTTGAAAGGACTGCCGTTTTGATGTAAGAACGCTTTCTTTTAATTGCAATAGACCTTGGTCGAGTTCTGACTGATTTGATTGGGCAACACTTAAAATGAAAGCCACACCAGCTACCGCAAACATTGCTTCAATTATCAACCAGCCTTGAAAGTGCTTTACCATCATTGGCACACCTCCATCGAATACGTAGGTGTTTCTAAATAAGCTCGGCCACTTTGGTTGATCAAAATTCGTCGGGCAAACAGTTCCTCAAAACATAAATAAAAGGAGCCATTTTGATAACTAGATAATCCATTAGGCAAGAATTCGATAAACTGACGAGATACAGGAAATCCACGCCAGACCATAATCGTTTTGGAAGAAAGAGACCATGACGACTGGGCTGTTTCAGAATCAGGAAAACGTATAAATATAGTGTCGCTCCAATCACCTTGGCAACGATCACCTCCACACAAATAAACCGGACGCTGTGCTTCAATTGCTAAACTTCTCGCTTTAGAAATTAAGCTTAAGACTGATGCAACATCCCTGTTAAAAACATTATTAGATTTCCAACGCTCGTAAAAAGACGTTATATCGGTAGCCCAAAAACTACTAGAAAGTATTGAAAGGAGGGTAATAACCACTAGGGTTTCGGCGATTGAAAAGCCGTAAAGATCTTTTAACACGGCACACTCCTTATGCCATTGTCTTTTTTGCTTCCCTGCAAAAAAGAGTTATCAAAACTTATGCTAAGTGATGTTTATTCTTTTAAAGCACTGTCAGTTGCAACAGAGCTTTCATCTATTGTAGCCTCATTTGGCTGGATCCATTGAGCAATACGATCCACCATTTCTTGCTGATACTCAAATATTTGCTTCATATCAGTCATTGTTTGTTCTTGTTGCTCACGCATGGCTAAAATATCAGACATAGTGTTTTCCACCACGCTACGGAAATCATCAAAAATTTCTGATGCCTTCAACATCGTCTCTTCTAATGCTTGGCGATACTCAGATAACGGCTCTTGAATGGATCGAATTCCATTATTTTGTGAGTATGCCGAAACCGCTTGACTTGTTTTAGCTGTTTGTGAGGTTTGAAGTGTCATGGAAAAGTTGGCCAGTTGAGAAGCATCGAATCCCATGTCAAAGCCTTTTTGCAATGCGCCTGAAACATCTCCACTGAAAAATAAGTCAGACACCTCGCCCGCAGACTGCATCATTGTTTGAATGGCGGCTAACTCATCATCATTGAGATCACCTTCGACACTAAAATCAAAAGCAAACGCTTGTGAGGAGCTCTCATATCGAGAGAAACTCAAACCATCATCCGAAAGAGAGATCGATTCAGATGTGTCAGACTGGTTCAACGAGTACAAATTAATACTAACCACGTCGCCTTCTTGGGTCGTCACTTTCATCTGAGAGTAATCTTCTCGACTATAGCTAGCAGAAGCACTTCCCTCAATAGAAGAAGAGACTAAATCGCTTTTGTCAAACAATACAGATTCGAGTGAGTCGAAACCTTCATCCAACAAAGAGCGTGTTTCATCTATCCCTTGTTGCACGCCAGCGTTAGTCAACCAACCTAGGGCCTCGAGCTTTTCCTGTGCATCCTCCATACCCTGTTGAACGGCTTCTTTAGCACTTTCAAAAACTGTACTTAGACGTTCATCATCAGCGCCTTCTTTTTGAAGCTTTTCCATATAATTGCCCACATGAGATAAAATGCGCTGCGCAACCTTTTCTGGAGAAAAGTCATTCTGCGTATCTTGGGAGCTCACTTGATCTGATGAAGCATTTGATTTCGTTTCAACAGAAATACTAAGGCGGGATGAGACCGACTGCTGAATAAGCCCCATTGCCCTATTAGAAGATGACGAAGGGCTGTAACCATCTGATCCCCAACTTTTTTGTGTTACAGGGGACTCTGCGGCCGTGCCTTGGTTACGATGCTGGGAAGCATAGTTTGATACTAAGCTCCCTAAGCCTTTAAGTGGATCAGACATACTCCTTCCTCATCATTTAATTAAACCATATACATAATATCGGCTTTTTTGCTCAAAACTTGAGCAAAAATTTATTCCTCTAGCCACTTATTAATATGCTTCGCAATTTGTCTCGGTTTTTGGAAGGGCAATGAATGATCGCATCCAGCCATGGAGATATGTTTCCAGCCATCACGGCCGTTCACTATTAAATCGTAATGATCTAATAACAGTGAGTGACTTAACGCACCTGAAAACAACAAAACCTCTTCTGCGTGATCCACTAGATCAAATCGCATATTAGGATCTTTTACTATGCGCTCTACCCAGTTGGTTACCGCATCAAGCGCGTAGCTAAAGCCTATCGGACGATGTGCTAAACGACTTTGAGTCGTAGCTTCCGCTACAGGATGTTTGCGGCGATTAGGGGAAACACCATCCATAAAATGAGCGACTCCCAATTCAACATCACCCGTTTCTCGAATCGTCTTAGATGCTAACTTGTATCGCTGACGAACCTCTGCCAACGTGTTTACACATTCTCTATCGAGAGAAGCAGGCTCCATCAACACCATCCGATGCCTTTCCGACCGCTTTTTAAAACGTTTTGAATTCAGATTTAAACCTACTAGCCCACCGAGAGAGTAACCAATAATATCGAACTCATGCCAAGACAAGTGTTCAAGCAGCTCGTCTAATTCATCAGTAAGAGATTCTATTGAAACAGGAGACTCTAGCTTTGAGGAGTGGTAACTCTCTCCCATTCCCGTTAAGTCAGGTATCAGTAGCCAACGCCAATGGTTAAGGTGCTCCAACATGGGACCATAGGTTAATTCCCCCGCCACACCCGCACCATGAAGAAGCAGGCAACAATTTTCAGTACGACTATTAGGTAATTCAACTAATCTGTATGCAAGAATACTTTCATTACACTGTAAAAAATTTGTCTCGGACACTTTAATTCTTCCTATTTGCTCCCACATTTCAGAGTATCATACGTTTCTAACGCATTAATCTTAGTGGTTTTACATTATGGCAGAAGTCAAACTCATTAGTTTGCCTTATGAAAGAACTCTTGCACGCCTTTATCCAGCGGTGCAATCTCTTGGTTATCCAATACTGTTAGACAGTAATCACTGTTCTTTCCCAGATACACGCTGGGACATTTTAAGTGCTGGCCCATTGGCCACACTTTCGTCATACGGTGAATCCTCTCATTTAGAATGGCATACATCGTCGACACCATTTGAGCTAACACCACAAGCTAACCCTATGGACACGCTAAGCTTGCTCGTTGAAAAAGTAACCAGCCAGGCGTGGAGCAACAATACATCTCTCCCATTTAATGGCGGCTTACTTGGTTACTATGGCTATGAAGCTGGCCGATATGTTGAAAAGCTACCTGAGACCGTAATCGAGGACGTCAACTTACCTACTATTATGATGGGGCTTTACGGTTGGGCTGTGGTATCAGACCACCAAGAAAAAACCACTACTCTGATATTGACACCTTGGTGTCAATATCATGAAACCGACCTAATTGAGCAGTTACGTAGTCATACTCAACCGTCTAAGTCATCTTTCAGTTTGCTTCAGCCTTTTCAAGCGAACATGAGTGCTCAAAGCTATGCAGAGCGTTTTAAGAAAGTAAAAGCTTACATTGATGCCGGTGATTGCTATCAAGTTAATTTGACTCAGCGATTTAGCGCCCCTTATGAGGGCGATACTTGGCAAGCTTATTTGTCGTTAAAAGATGTCTGTCCAACACCCTTTTCGGCTTACTTAAAGCTCCCTGATGGCCGTGCAATATCATCACACTCTCCTGAACGCTTTATTCTTTGTGACAATGGTAGAATCGAGTCAAAGCCAATCAAAGGCACAAGAGCTCGTGGGAAAAACAAGCTCCAAGATGCAGCGTTGGCAGAAGAATTGCTTTCCTCGGAGAAAGATCGAGCTGAAAACTTAATGATTGTCGACTTGTTACGCAACGACCTTGGAAAGAACTGTATTACAGGAAGTGTAAAAGTACCCATCCTATTCGGCTTAGAAAGTTATGCCAATGTTCATCATATGGTCTCAACGGTTGAAGGTAAAATCGCGCATAAAGCCGATGCATTAAAAGTGTTTCAAGAGGGCTTCCCAGGTGGCTCGATTACCGGAGCCCCTAAAGTTCGAGCAATGCAAATTATTGATGAACTTGAGCCTCATGAGCGTAGTGCCTACTGCGGATCATTCATATATTTTGGTTGTAATGGTCAAATGGATTCGAGTATCACCATCCGAACATTAGTTTTTGATGGCCAAAAAGCACATTGTTGGGCTGGGGGCGGACTTGTTGCTGACTCAGTATGTGAAGAAGAATATCAAGAAACCTTTACCAAAATAGGACGTTTAACCCATACTCTAGAGAAGGAGTTCTTAAGGTAACTGTTATGTTGGATGTATCTCACTTTTTAGAATCCCCACCACTGACGCCTAGTATTGATGAAATACGTGCGGCGTTGGACATAGAAGCATCCAACTCCATTTACAATCCAGATCAACACATCGCTCCACAGGCATATTGTCACGAATATCGTGCCGCAGCAGTCTTAATACCTATTTTCCACTGCCCTGAGACTGGTCAACTGAAAGTTCTCCTTACACAGCGCTCTCTTAATATGAGGAATCACCCTGGTCAAATTGCCTTTCCTGGCGGAAAGCATGACCCTGGAGATGCTAGTATCCAATATACCGCCTTGCGCGAAACTCTAGAAGAAGTAGGCCTTTCTCCTGATTGCTTCGACTTATTGGGAGAACTGGGCGAATACTGTTCAGTTTCAGGTTTTTGCATCAAACCTGTTGTCGCTGAGATGACAAGAATGAGTGAGCTTAGCCTTTGCGAAGAGGAAGTTGAACAAGCACACTGGGTTCCTTTAAATCACTTACTGGATCCTCAGAACTTTCGTTATGTAGAGCGAGAGATTGGCAATGTTAAAAGAGGTTTTTTTGAGATCATTTATGAGGATTTAAAGATCTGGGGCGTTACTGCAGGCATCATTTTTGGCCTATACAAAGCGATTGAAAATCATTCTCGCAATTAGTCATGTACCATTA
This sequence comes from Marinomonas ostreistagni, assembly GCF_016461785.1. Lineage (GTDB taxonomy): Bacteria > Pseudomonadota > Gammaproteobacteria > Pseudomonadales > Marinomonadaceae > Marinomonas > Marinomonas ostreistagni_A. The sequence continues at coordinate 217,815 of NZ_JAEMUH010000006.1, forward strand.
TAAGGTTAGGCATCATTTGTATTTTATATCCTGCTTGTTAATTGCTATGGTACAGCCAAATTTGATTTCAACTAGGGTAGGAAACTATGTCCAACTTTGACCTAGACGCCTTCGTTACTCGCCATAAAGCAGACGAGGCACAAAAGATTATTCACAGCGCACTAAAAGAATTCGACAATATCGCAATCTCTTTTAGTGGTGCCGAAGATGTCGTACTGATTGATATGGCTGTAAAAGCTAAGAAAGATGTCAGTGTATTTTCGCTTGATACTGGTCGACTTCACCCAGAAACATACAAATTTATTGAGACTGTGCGAAAGCATTACAATATCGCCATTGATATTATGTCCCCAGATGCACAAAAGCTCGAAGCCTTCACCAAAGAGAAAGGTTTGTTTAGCTTTTATGAGGATGGCCATAAAGAATGTTGTGGTGTAAGAAAGGTTGCTCCTCTCAGAAAGAAACTGTCCACGCTTGATGCTTGGATTACTGGACAGCGCAAGGATCAAAGCCACGGCACACGCAATCAGCTTGATTTCGCAGAGCTAGACAGCGCCTTCAGTAGTGAAGAACAACCACTGTACAAGTTTAACCCGCTCGCAAACTGGTCGTCAGAAGATGTTTGGAACTATATTAAAGTGTTTGAAGTTCCGTTTAATGAACTACATCAAAAAGGCTTCATCAGCATTGGCTGTGAACCTTGCACACGACCTGTTCTACCTAACCAGCATGAGCGTGAAGGTCGCTGGTGGTGGGAAGAATCTGAGCACAAAGAGTGCGGCTTACACATCGGAAACCTAATCCCTACTAAGCAAGCCTAAAGATTTAAGCGCCTAACAACTTAGGCGCTTTGTCTTGCACCCATGCTAGTCGTTGCACTTTTATGTGCAACATGGCTTTCCCACTGTTTTACGAAGCGTTCGTAACAACTTCCTAAATCTTGAACATGTTGGAAAAGCACCTCTCCAGCCTCGGTCAGTTCCGTGGAACGACCATGGCGAATCAACAAAGGCTCACCAAGTCCTTTTTCAAGCTTTTGAATGTGCTGACTGACTGCAGGCTGAGTTAACCCAAGCTTACGAGCGGTCTGCGTGAAACTTCCTGTTTCCACCAGCGTTTTAAATGTAATGAGATGTTGAGTATTAAGCATAATGTTTCCTTATGATTAAAACCATTATGCCTCCAAGCAGGCGATCAGGCATTGACCTAAATCGTATTTTAATGAAAGACTGACAATACAGACTTTTCATAGTAGTAAAGAATGATGAACGACAAATATGATTTCCTTGAATGGATGGAAAGACGGTCCGGACCGAGAATTGAGAAAAGTAACGACCACCGTAATGTTTTTCAACGCGATCGTGCACGTATCATTCACAGTGCCGCATTTAGGCGTTTGCAGTCTAAAACACAAATTCTTGCTATAAGGCAAAATGATTACAGCAGAACCCGCCTAACGCACTCATTAGAAGTTGCCCAAATTGGCGGTGGCATCGTCTATCACTTACAGTCATCCAATGATCAAGAAGCATCATTTCAACCATGGCTGGCCAACGATTCCCTAATCGAGACGATTTGCTTAAGTCACGATATTGGCCACCCTCCATTTGGTCATGGAGGTGAAGTCGCGCTGAACTACATGATGATTGATCATGGTGGCTTTGAGGGTAACGGACAGTCCCTACGTATATTAGGAAAAAGAGGTTCATATTCAGAGCATTTCGGCATGGACGTTTCCCGAAGAACCATGCTAGGTGTACTGAAGTACCCTGCACTACACGATACAGTCGTTGGAAAGTATCCGCAGAAACCTGACAGCTTAAGAGAATTCAAGGCAAAAAATTGGCACCCACCGAAATGTATTTATGCTGAAGAAAAAGAATTACTAGAGTGGATTCTTTCGCCTTTCAGTCAGAGTGACAAAGAACGACTTAGTCTTGTTACACGGAACGAAGAAGATCAACATGGACGAACCACTTATTGTAGTTTTGATACCTCGATAATGGACTTAGCCGATGATATTGCCTATGGTGTTCATGATTTAGAAGATGCCATTGTATTGGGAATGGTGACGCGGGATATGTGGCAGCAGCACCTTCGCCCTAAACTAGATGAAATCAACAGTTCCTTTCTAGTCGAAAACCTACATCGTCTTGAGGAGCAGCTGTTCAGCAAACAAAGTCACTTACGCAAGAAAGCGATTGGTGATTTAGTAAGTTGGTTTATCACGACCTGTTACGTTCAAGAGACTGAATCGTTTGAGCATCCTTTGCTTCGCTTTCAAGCAACGCTACCAGAAGCAGAACGTGCTGCGCTCAATGTTCTTAAAGACTTTGAAATGCAACACATCATCATGCGACCTGAGGTACAAATGCTTGTCTATAAAGGTCAACAGATGTTGTTAGAAATGTTTGAAGCATTGGCTGCGGATCCCGCTAGATTATTGCCTAAGGAGCTTGCAAAAGAGTGGCGTCAATGCCAAGAGCAAGGCACTAATAGTCATCGAATCATTTGCGATTACATGGCATCAATGAGTGACGATTACGCTAGCCGAATGTATAAAACGCTGTTTGTCCCAAGCTCTGGTTCGGTATTTGAGCCAATTTAATTGGCTCAATGACTCAATTCTATCTGGCGACCTAACAAAATCAGGTCGCCTTGTATTCCCCCGCTACGCGCTACATTGGGTAGACGCCCCCACTGCTCATAACCTTGCCGCAAAAAGAAATGCTGACTAGAAATGTTCGCTTCTAAAATATGAGCTACGAACGTGTGTAAGTCATGACTCATGGAGTACTGACTTAGATAATGCAGCAACCAAGCTCCAATACCCAACCTGTGCCATGCTGCCTTTATATAAATTGCAACTTCTGCCACACCTGCCATCGAAGGCAGGCCATAAAATGATTCCGAAGCACACCAACCAATAATATTGTCTTCATGACACACGACGAGTAACGGGAACTTATCATTTGAACATTCAATCCAGTCCAATACGCTGGCTAGGGTAATACCACCTTTGAAGTCTGTCTGAACTTCTGACTCAAGAAAAATATCTAGAATCATTGGTGCATCAGCGATGTCTGCATGACGCACCAATAATGAACTGAAGTCCACGTTAGCCTTGCTCTAACAGTCGAATCAAGTCGATTATCTGTGCATTTGCACGTGACATATACGACGCCATAACAAGAGAATGATTAGCTAGAAAACCAAAGCCGCTGCCGTTTAAAATCACAGGTGACCAAACCGCTTGCTGAGTAGATTCCAGTTCACGAATGATTTGACGAAGGCTGACCAAGGCATTCTTATCCTGCAAAGTAAAGACGAAATCTACTTCCACTGACTTTAAGATATGTATCATTGCCCAGCTGGCACCACGTGCCTCATAGAATACGTTATCGATTTGCGTCCATGGCGTTTGAACATATTTGTAACCAGAGGTCTCTGTCGACTGACGAGCTGTTGCATCCCCTGCCAGATCAGTGTTCTCACGAACCTTCGCCACGCTTGCAGATAAACGTTGTGACAAACTTCCAAGACGCGTAGACATATCGGATAGGTAATCAGCTAAGTTATCGGCTCGAGAGTAAAACTGTGCGTTATCTTCTTTGATAGCCAACCGGTCAAGGTATTTGATGAGTTCCGAGTTTCCGCGGCGATACTCACTTTCACTTGAAGGAAGTGCCCAGCTACGAGTATCAAAATTGTACTGCGGCTCAGCAATTTTAAGGTTAACGTCCTCTGTTGACTGGGATTGGCTCCGACTGAATTCTTTGCGTAACGCACGCGCCAAATCTCTGACCTGAACCATTACCCCCATTTCCCAAGCAGGCATATTGTCTAATATTACCCCTGGCGGCATCACATCATTTGATAAAAATCCGCCCGGCTTCTCTAACAATGTATCAACCAAACTGTACAAAGTGTTTGTTGTTGTGTATCCCGTTACAAGTTGCTTACTATTATTTAAGTAGCCACGAGACTCTGCTCGCTCTTTTGCAACAGCCACCACGTCAAATTGAGCGGGCTCTGAGCTCCAGTACATACCTATCCCTGTTAAAAAAACAATGACAAGTAAGACGACAACTGAAATCGTACGTCCGATCTTAGGCAGCTCCGAAAGTGAGCGCCAGAAGGCTATTTTATGAATGAATTTCGCCATGAATGCGTTCCCATAGTTAATTTACTTTAATCTCAATCAAGTGTTGCGAGTTTCGAAAAGTCATTGCTCGCACACGAAAATTCGGGGTTCGACTATTAATGATCTGATATAGCAAGCGGCCTTCTTTATCACTTGGCCAATTAATTTCTAAGGCACCGCGTGTTTGCTCGACACGATCAATGATTGGTTGTAAATATGCAAGAATACTTTGCTCATCTAATGTAAACAGGTTGCTGGGGAGAGTATACACGTCTTCATTCAACGAAGTTGTATTGACTTTAACATTTGAGGGAGGTTGACGCATTCGCATTTTGGCCTCGCTAATAGCTGGGTCATCAGGGTTTACCTGACTTGCATTTGCAATAAAACGTCGTGCTTCCTGCATTCGCCCTTGAGCTGCAGCCCTTTCTGCCCATTCGATGTAAGTGCCTACAATAGTAGCTAAGCCCTGTATCGCTTCGTAGTTTCCAGGCTCTCGACCTAATGCAATTTGAAAGTACAAATAAGCATTATCACCTTCCGGTGTTAAAAGTCTGTGCTCAGCTAACGCTAACTTACCTTGGCTAATAATTCTCTGAGTAATCTGTCGCTTTTTAGTTTCGCTCGAATCGAAAGAACTAAAACTCGTATTTTTACTTACTTCTGCTTGTTTAACTTGCTCATATACGTCACTTTTTTGAGCACCAACCTGAGCATTTGGGAGACCTGAATTCAACCAGTCCCCATCTCCTATTGAACTGCAAGCGGTTAAAAACATTGACGAAGTAAGCAAGAAAAACGCTTTTTTACTCAAGTTAACTCCTAGATATTTGGAAACTTTTACATCCATTGGTAGTCTATACCGGCTTCAGATACGATGACATTACCGTCGCAACAAAACGGGCTATGTACCATTATGCGAATAATCGCTTCATTTTTATTATTACTTTGTTCTGGTGTCGCACTAGCCTTTAATTTTGGCTCACCATTTCAATCTAAACCAGAATTTTTACCCGTTGAGCAAGCTTTTAGCTTATCTGTTAACAGTGATAAATCGGGCCAGGTTTGGGCAACTTGGCAGATCGCTGACGGATACTATTTGTATCGTCATCAACTTGCTGTGGACAGTGACACTACGCCATCCATTTATTTTAAAGATATCCCCAAAGGGGAAACTAAAATGGACCCCTACTTTGGCGAAGTTGAAGTGTATCATCAACAGTTAAAACTGCCATTAGAGATCGACAATTCACGCCCCTATCAAGCCTCTTTTACAATTAAGTATCAGGGGTGCGCTGAACAAGGATTATGTTACCCACCTCAAGTTGTTCCTATGTCAGCAGAGTTCCCTGTTGTTAATATAAGCGATACATCTGGCGCTAAGAGTAACATCCCAAAAGTCTCTTATTCAGGTGCTGAACAAATCTCGAACATGATTCGTGAATCTTCATTTAGCCGAATGATACTAATCATGTTGAGCTTAGGACTTATGTTGTCTTTTACACCTTGTGTGCTTCCCATGGTGCCGATTGTCAGCGCGATTGTGATTGGCAATAACAGTAATGGTAGAACAGGCTTTGCTTTATCAGCCGTCTATGTTTTAGGGATGGCAACCACTTATGCACTAATTGGCGCTTTTGCTGGTTGGTTTGGCGCACAAATGAATCTGCAAGCAGCGTTACAAAACCCTATCATTTTAATGGTCAGCGCAAGTTTATTCATTTTCTTGGCTTTCTCCATGTTCGGTTTTTATGAGTTACGTTTACCAGCGTCAATTCATGCCCGTTTAGACTCACTTGCCAATCGCTCGCAAAGTGCTAAATCACGTTACCTAGGTGTTTTTGTAGCTGGCGCTTTGGCGACTCTAATTGTCTCACCTTGTGTATCCGCTCCTTTGGCTGGTGTCATTCTATATATTAGCTCTACCTCTGACCCTAGCTATGGAGCGGCCGCCCTGTTCAGCATGGGAATTGGCATGGGGTTGCCCCTTATCCTAGTGGGCATTCTGGGTAGCAAAGTATTACCCAAAAATGGACCTTGGCTCGAGGACATCCGAAAAACTATGGGGTTTGCATTAATAGGGCTTGCTATATGGCTAGTAAACCGCTGGCTCCCTGAGAGCATCCATTTAGTTTTATGGGGGGGCCTAAGCCTTGCCATCGCAAGCTACTTTCTACATCGCGTTTTCACCCAGCACTCTCACCCTATTCGTTGGTTTATCGCCTCCGTGGCATTGGTTGTGGGTTTTATTGAGATTCTTGGTGCGGCATCAGGAAGTCACAGTCCAACTACCCCCTTAAATCACTTGGTGATCAATAACAATAGCAACAGCAAAACTCAGGCAGTTCCTTACTATCAAACCATTGGCTCATTACAAGAACTAACTCAGATACAGCAGCAAAGCACTTTACCTGTCGTTGTTGACCTATATGCTGACTGGTGCATCAGCTGCAAAATCACGGAGGAAGAGGTCTTTAAACACCCCGAGATTCTCCCACTGTTAAAGCAAGTTACTTTCGTGCAAGCGGACATTACCAAGAACAATAGTGCTAACCAGGAGTTTCTCAAACATTTTGAGCTTTTTGGGCCACCTGCCATGCTTTTTTTCGATAATAAAGGACAGCTTTTAAGGCATCTATCTTTAGTTGGTGAGCCAACAAGAGAGGAAGTAGAAACCCGCTTAAAAGATGTTTTAGACAATACACCCCCCTGAATGGGTTGACCACTGTTCACATATTGATCTGCATTACTTGTTTTATGTTTTTTAATAGCAAAACTGGACAATTTCGCGCTTTTTACTGATAATTTCCGGCTAATTGGAATTTTAAATGTCAGTTTCATCACTTTAAGTTGAACTGGCATAACCGTCTATTGTGTTAAGCGACCACACATTAGATACAGACTGAATACACTGACAAAGAAAAGAGAGTCAACATGGACATTCGCAAAATCAAAAAGCTTATCGAACTACTAGAAGAATCTAACGTTTACGAGATTGAGATCAAGGAAGGTGAAGAAGCAGTTCGAATCAGTCGCGGCGGTGCGCCTGTTGCAGCCCCTCAAGTATATGCGGCTCCAGCTCCTGTAGCAGCTCCAGCTCCTGCGGCGGCTCCTACTGCAGACGCAGCACCAGCAGAAGCAGCCATTGCTGGCCACACTGTAAACTCTCCAATGGTTGGTACTTTCTACCAGTCTCCAGCGCCAGGCGCGAAGTCTTTCGTTGAAGTTGGTCAAAAAGTAAATGCTGGCGACACGATCTGTATCGTTGAAGCGATGAAAATGATGAACCAAATTGAAGCTGACAAAGCCGGTACAATTGGCGCTATCCTAGTATCTGATGGTGAGCCAGTAGAATTCGACCAACCGCTTGTTACAATCGTTTAATTTACAGCCAAAGGTTCATCATGCTAGATAAAGTATTGATTGCTAACCGAGGCGAAATTGCACTGCGTATTCTTCGCGCTTGTAAAGAACTCGGTATTAAAACAGTTGCGGTTCACTCTAAGATTGACCGCGATCTATTACACGTGCGCCTAGCAGACGAATCGATCTGTATCGGCCCAAACCCTTCAAAAGACAGCTACCTGAACATTCCTGCTCTAATTAGTGCGGCAGAACTGACAGATACATCTGCGATTCACCCAGGTTACGGTTTCCTTGCAGAAAATGCTGACTTCGCAGAACAAGTAGAACGCTCTGGATTTGCCTTCATCGGCCCTAAGGCTGAAACTATTCGTCTAATGGGTGACAAGGTTTCTGCGATCAAAGCAATGCGCGAAGCAAACGTACCGACGGTTCCAGGATCAAATGGTCCAGTTCCTTCTGACCCAGAAGAATGTATGCGCATTGCTCGCGAGATCGGTTACCCTGTCATCGTGAAAGCGGCAGCAGGTGGCGGTGGTCGCGGTATGCGCGTTGTTCACAACGAAGGCAGTCTACTAAAGTCGATCAGCGTAACACAGTCTGAAGCAGGCTCTTACTTCGGCGACAGCACGGTTTACATGGAGAAATTCCTAACCAACCCACGTCACGTTGAAGTTCAAGTACTTGCTGATGGTCAAGGCAATGCTATCCACCTATACGATCGTGATTGTTCTTTACAACGTCGTCACCAAAAAGTATTGGAAGAAGCACCAGCACCACTACTTGATCCTGAATCACGCGCGCAATGTCTACAGGCATGTGTAGATGCGTGTATCAAGATCGGCTACCGCGGCGCAGGTACTTTTGAATTCTTATACGAAGATGGCCGTTTCTACTTCATTGAAATGAACACACGTGTTCAAGTAGAGCACCCTGTAACAGAAATGGTAACAGGCATTGACATCGTTAAAGAGCAACTACGTATTGCCAGCGGCTTACCTCTTTCTATCAAACAAGAAGACGTTAAGCTTAAAGGTCACGCAGTTGAAGCACGTATTAACGCTGAAGATCCTAAGACCTTCATGCCGAGCCCAGGTAAGGTTAACTACTTCCATGCCCCGGGCGGCATGGGTGTTCGTGTTGACTCTCACCTATACAGTGGCTACTCAGTTCCGCCAACTTACGACTCAATGATCGCCAAAGTCATTTGTTTCGCGGACACTCGTGAAGGCGCATTGAAACGTCTAGAAGTTGCTCTTGATGAAACATTCATCGACGGCATAAAAACAAACGTTGAACTTCAAAAAGATCTGGTAACAGACAGCAATTTCATTGCCGGTGGTGTAAATATCCACTACTTGGAAAAGAAACTGGGCCTATAATTGCGCTCAATTACTACACCTCCTGCCGGAGGTGTAGTACCCTCCCTTTATACAAAGAATTAACCTGACTTGCTTAAGTCTTAATTGGACCTTACTCCCATGCCTTGGTTGCAAATCCGCGTTCACACTACCCCCGATCACGTCCCAGCTTTTGAAGATGCCATGCTTGATTGTGGTGCTTTAGTTGTTACTTTCGAAGATGTTCATGATGATCCAGTTTACGAGCCAGATCTCAACACAACACCGCTCTGGAAACACACACGAGTAACAGGTCTTTTTGAAGCAGACGCCGACTTGGAGCAAATCCGCCATGTGGTCGAACACAAAGCTGAGCAATTAGGTCAACCCAATATTGATCTTAAGATTGAAATCCTCGAAGACAAAGACTGGATTCGTGAATGGATGGACAGCTACCATCCAATTCAATTTGGTAAACGCTTATGGGTTTGCCCTAGCTGGCGCGAAGTACCTGATGAACATGCGGTAAACTTGATCCTAGACCCTGGTTTAGCTTTCGGCACAGGCACCCACCCAACCACGGCTTTATGTCTTGAATGGCTAGACTCCATTGACTGCCAAGACAAAAGCATCATCGATTATGGGTGTGGTTCCGGTATTCTTGGCATTGCAGGCCTACTACTGGGGGCAAAGAGTATGGTGGGTATTGATATCGACCCACAAGCTGTCGAGGCCACACAAGCCAATGCTGAACGCAATAACATTAAACCCGATCATTACGAAGTGAAATTACCGCCTTATGAAGGTGACTTACAAGCAGACATTGTTGTTGCCAACATTTTGGCGGGGCCTCTTGCAGAACTTTCTGACACGATTTCCAAGTTAGTGAAGCAAGGTGGTATGCTTGCTCTTTCTGGTATTCTTGAAAGCCAAGCACACTCAGTTGTAGAAGCTTACAAACCATGGTTTAAAATTGAATCCATTGTCGAAAAGGAAGAATGGGTTCGTATTGTGGCTAAAAAACTGTAGCCTTTGTAAGGAAGTACTCGCTTTATGTCTGAAAGCATGATCACTCGCTGCCCTAAATGTTCAACGACTTTTCGTGTCACGCAAGAAGTTCTTAATATGGCCAAAGGGAAAGTCCGTTGTGGTCAATGCTTTCATATCTTTACTGCCGAGCCAGCACCAAACACTGCAAACAAAAAACAAGAGTCTACTACTTCACCAGAAACAGTGTCTCCCAGAGCCCCCCAACCTTCTCTTCAAACACCAAGCCAAGAACAACCAACTACGCCCAAAAGCAGACCACTTAATACTCCACCTGTAAAAGAGGATGGTTCTGTAAATCCTGACTGGCTAAACACACTTTTTCATGAAGATGATTTAGCCCCATACACGCCGCCAAAAGATACATCTGCCCGATTTACAGAGTTAATGGATTTTGAAGAGGAAAATGAAGCGCCTAAACCAACGCAGCCTTTGACTCCCAAGCACTCTGACCACAAACCGCACATTGAAGAAGAGCTGGCACCTTGGGAATTAGAGCTGGCTGAATTAGATGCTCAAATGAGTGCTCAATCACCTGTAAGCCCACCTATTTTCAGTGAGCAAATACAAACAACGCATACGAACACTGAAAAGAAGCCATTTACCACCAGTCATTCGACTGAGCCTTCACAAGAGCATGATGAACCAGACTATATGCATGCTTTGCACTCGTTGGCCCAAGATGTCTCAAAACATGATTCGTTTGATGAAAGCGAGTACTCCTCTCAAGAATCCATAAAGCAACTTGCAGCGGAATATAATTTAGCGACATTAACTGAATCTAATATGCGCTCCCAAAAGACTCGAAAGAAGCCTAAATATACTTGGCTATGGGTATTTGGCAGCGTCATTGCTACTGCTTTGTTAGCAATACAAATTGGCATTGGCTTCTTTGAAACGGGCAGTCGCTCTCCAGAGTTTAGGAGTTTTTACAAGACAGCTTGCGCCTATCTTGGCTGTACGCTGCCAGCCTTTGAGGATATCGAGAGCATTTCTATTGAACATGTTCGTATTCAAAGCCACCCAACGGTTGCTAATACATTACAAGTAAATGCTATTATGACTAACACAAGCTCGTTCGCTCAGACAATGCCTAAACTAGCATTAGAGTTTTATGATCTGAATGGCCGACCTGTCGCTGCTAGACTATTCGCTCCGCAAGATTACCTACACAAAGACTTTCTTGATATTACTTTTATGCCACCTAACACGCCAATTCATATTGTTATCCCAATACAAGATCCGGGTGCCCGAGCCGTTACTCATCAAATCAAAGTCTTCTCTAGCCAGACTCAGTCATACTAAATGTGCATTTATTGAACACTTTAAAAATAAGCACAAAAATTAGCCAATTTATGAGTTGTCAAGACTTCAAAAATCCTAATCCCCTAGGTATTATTCACGCCCGCTCGACGGTGTAGCAGATCTTTAACAACAGATTCGGTATTTAAAATCATCATGGCTTTCAATATTGGCCAATACAGCATCGATAAGCCTGTCATTCTAGCCCCTATGGCTGGCATTACAGACTTACCTTTCCGACGACTTTGTCACCGAAATGGCGCTGGTCTAGTGGTCTCTGAAATGGTCACATCAGACGTAAGCTTATGGGACACCAACAAAAGTCGCATGCGTTTAGTTCATGATGATGAAGTAGCTCCTCGCTCAGTACAAATTGCTGGCGCATCCCCTGATATGATGGCTGAAGCCGCACGTGAAAACGTTAAATTAGGCGCTCAGATCATTGATATCAATATGGGCTGCCCAGCCAAAAAAGTGCTGAACAAAGCTGCGGGGTCCGCTTTATTACAAGACGAAGCCCTTGTACAAAAAATACTCGAATCTGTCGTAAGTAGTGTTGATGTTCCGGTAACGCTTAAAATACGGACAGGCTGGTCAACCGATCAGCGTAACGGCTTAGCAATTGCTAAAATTGCCGAGCAATCAGGCATACAAGCCTTGGCAGTACATGGTCGTACCCGTGCTTGTAAATTCAAAGGCGAAGTTGAGTACGATACCATCGCTCAAATAAAACAGGCGATCTCCATTCCTGTTTTTGCCAACGGTGATATTCAGTCGGCTGAACAAGCCAAACAAGTATTAGATTACACCAAAGCCGATGCTGTCATGATTGGTCGTGCTGCCCAAGGGCGCCCATGGATTTTTAAGGAAGTCAATCACTACTTAGAACACAACGAGCTATTAGCGCCACCTTCCACGGAAGAGGTGAAAAATATCGTCATTAATCATGTTAAAGCGTTGCATGCATTTTATGGTAATTTTATGGGCACAAGAATTGCGCGCAAGCACGTTGGCTGGTATCTGCAAACATTGGCTGATACAACGCCATTTCGTAGCCAGTTTAATCGCATCGAAGATGCACAAGAACAGCTCGATCTGTTGAATGAATTCTTTGTTTCTTAAAACATAAGAAACATATCTGGTACCTGAGTTGCGTTGAGGGAATCCCTTTACACAACTCCATAATGGTTAGCTTTAAAATAGAAGGTTATTCTGTGGTAGATCAAACACATACTCAAACATTTCAAACCGCTTCAGCTGAGCAATCTCAAACTCTGCGCGACAATGTTGAAAAAGCATTGCAGAACTACTTTGCTCACTTAGATGGCCAGCCAGTCACTGATTTGTACCAACTAGTGTTAGCAGAGGTTGAGGCCCCTTTGCTAGAGTCCGTAATGAACTACACTAAAGACAATCAAACCAAAGCGTCGGCTATCCTAGGCTTAAACCGTGGTACGCTGCGTAAAAAGCTGAAGCAGTACGGTATGCTGTAAGTAAAAAAGGGCTTAAACGCCCTTTTTTCGTTTTACCCGTTCCCCTAAATTATTAAATGTTCATCACATTGCGAGAAGCATAATGGCAAATACGACTCCAATTAAACGCGCTCTAATCAGCGTTTCAGACAAAACTGGCATTGTTGAATTCGCACGCGAATTGGCAAACCAAGGTGTGGAAATCCTTTCTACAGGCGGTACTTATAAACTTCTTCTTGAAAACCAAGTCGCGGCAGTAGAAGTATCAGACTACACTGGTTTCCCTGAAATGATGGATGGCCGCGTAAAAACACTTCACCCTAAAGTACATGGTGGTATCTTGGGTCGTCGTGATATCGACGGTGCAATCATGCAAGAACATGGTATCCAAGAAATTGATATGGTTGTCGTTAACCTGTACCCATTTGAAGCGACCATTGCTCGCCCTGATTGTGACCTTCCTCTTGCAATCGAAAACATCGACATCGGTGGTCCAACAATGGTTCGTTCTGCTGCGAAAAACCATAAAGATGTTGCTATTGTTGTTGACCCTGCAAGCTACGAAGGCATCCTAGCTTCTTTACAAGAGAACGGTGGCCTTACTTATGATCAGCGTTTTGACCTAGCTGTTAAAGCATTCGAGCACACATCTAACTACGACGGCAACATTGCTAACTACCTAGGCAAAAAAGTAGAAGGTGGCAGCGAAGACTTCCCTCGCACTTTCAACTTGCAATTCAACAAGCAAGAAGAAATGCGTTACGGTGAGAACCCACACCAAAAAGCGGCGTTTTACGTTGAAGCCAACCCACAAGAAGCATCTATTAGCACAGCTAAACAGCTTCAAGGCAAAGCCCTTTCTTACAACAACATCGCTGACACTGACGCAGCGCTTGAGTGTGTTAAGAGCTTCCAAGAGCCAGCTTGTGTGATCGTTAAGCACGCTAACCCATGTGGCGTAGCAACCGCTACAAGCCAACTTGAAGCATACGATCTAGCATTTAAAACGGACCCAACATCTGCTTTCGGCGGCATCATCGCTTTCAACCAAGAGCTAACCGCTGAAACAGCGCAAGCCATTGTTGATCGTCAATTTGTTGAAGTGATCATCGCACCTAAAGTTAGCCCAGCAGCGCTTGAAGTAGTTGCCGCGAAACAAAACGTTCGCCTTCTAGAGTGTGGCGAGTGGTCGACTGACAAGCCTGCTGCACTTGACTACAAACGCGTTAACGGTGGCCTATTGGTTCAAGACCGTGATGACGGCGCCATTGAACTTGGCGACCTAAAAGTTGTGTCTAAGCGTCAGCCTTCTGAAGACGAGCTTAAAGACCTTCTATTCGCTTGGAAAGTAGCGAAATTCGTGAAATCTAACGCCATTGTTTACACTAAGAACGGTCAAACAATCGGTGTGGGGGCTGGCCAAATGAGCCGCGTTTACTCTGCTAAGATTGCAGGCATTAAAGCGGCGGACGAGAACCTACAAGTAGAAGGTTCTGTTATGGCCTCTGATGCATTCTTTCCGTTCCGTGACGGCATCGATGCAGCGGCAGCAGCTGGCATTACAGCGGTTATCCAACCTGGCGGTTCAATGCGTGATGAGGAAGTTATCGCAGCCGCTGACGAAGCAGGCATGGCGATGGTATTCACTGGCATGCGCCACTTCCGTCACTAATAAAGGCATAGGAAACAAGCATGAAAGTTCTTGTAATTGGTAACGGCGGGCGCGAACACGCGCTTGCTTGGAAAGCAGCACAATCGGCTGACGTAGAGACCGTTTATGTTGCACCAGGTAACGCTGGCACAGCCCTAGAGGCAAAAGTTGAAAACGTAAACATCGGTGTAGAAGACATCGATGCTTTGGTTGCATTCGCTAAAGATAACAACATTGGTCTAACCATCGTTGGCCCTGAAGCACCGCTAGTGATTGGTGTAGTAGATGCATTTGATGCGGCGGGTTTGCCAATCTTTGGCCCGACCAAAGGTGCCGCTCAGCTAGAAGGCTCTAAAGCCTTCACTAAAGATTTCTTAGCACGCCACAAGATCCCTACAGCGGAATACGGCAACTTTACAGAAATCCCACCTGCAATTGCCTACATCAAAGAGAAAGGCGCTCCGATCGTTGTTAAAGCCGACGGTCTTGCTGCAGGTAAAGGCGTTATCCTAGCGCAAACAGAAGCCGAAGCAATCGAAGCGGTTGAAGACATGCTAGCAGGTAACGCATTTGGCGAAGCTGGCTCTCGCGTTGTCATCGAAGAGTTCCTAGTGGGTGAAGAAGCTAGCTTCATCGTCATGGTTGACGGTGAAACGGTTTTACCTATGGCGTCTAGCCAAGACCACAAAGCTCGCGACAATGGCGATACAGGTCCTAACACAGGCGGTATGGGTGCTTACTCCCCTGCTCCAGTGGTAACCCCTGAAATTCATGATCGCATCATGAACGAAGTGATCATGCCAACGGTTAAAGGCATGAACGCTGAAGGCAACCGCTACCGCGGCTTCCTATACGCGGGTGTCATGGTTGCTCAAGACGGTACGCCAAAAGTACTTGAATACAACTGCCGCTTCGGTGATCCAGAAACACAACCGATCATGATGCGTCTACGCTCTGATCTGGTATCTATGTGTCTAGCAGCTATTAATGGTGAGCTTGAGTCTGTAGAAGCAGACTGGGATCCACGTGCAAGCCTAGGTGTTGTGCTAGCCGCTGGTGGTTACCCAGCGTCTTACAACAAAGGCGATGTGATCTCTGGCCATGATGTAGCATTGCCTGCACACCAGAAGGTATTCCATGCTGGTACTTCCTCAAAAGACGGCAACGTTGTTACCAACGGTGGTCGAGTTTTGTGTGCTGTATCGCTAGGCGAAACCGTTGCAGAAGCGCAAGCTGGCGCGTATGACGTCGTTAAGCAAGTCACATGGGACAAAGTATACTTCCGTACTGACATCGGCCATCGCGCCGTTTCTCGTGAGCAAGCTAAATAAGCTAGTCTACTACTAGATCGCGAGACTAAAAAGGCCACTTCAAAGTGGCCTTTTTTTACGTTTATCGAACAGTCACTACTTACCTAAGCCAGCCTGTTTTTTGTCTAACCACGCTTTAAACTTCTTGCCGACTTCCAGCACTAGTAAGCCAAAAATCACACCCGCCATCCAATCTAAGTCTAATAAGAACCCAATCGCACCAAGCATGGCATACCCATACAAGAAATTGCTTCTCTTTTGACCTTGGTGCACACGTGTAAACCAAGTAACGACGAGCAGTGCAATACACCACCAAACATAATATTCCACCAAGATTGGATATAGCATTTCACACCCTAACTAGTTAATAATGTAGGCCTCACGGAGGCTATTTTGATCAATCATTGTAAACAAACTTTAATTTTACTCACTCTCTTGTTGATGACCAACATTAGCTTTGCAGCACCGATGATGGCCCTTCTTGATGAGGAGAATCAAAGCGTAAATATAGGCACCGTTGGTAGCTATTACATTGACGAAAGCGCTAGATTATCGCTGCGAGACATTGACTCTGAATTGCTTCGCAAGCGGTTCATTCCTTTGAAGAAGGACTTTCAGCAGTTTGGTTTGATCAATGGCAATATTTGGATCAAAGTTGATATCGCACAAAGGCTACCCTCCGGCCAATCAGCTGTTTTACACATCAAAGCACCTAGGGCACAAGTCGTTGATGTCTATACACCAAATCTATTAAACAATCAGATTTTTGCTGAAATGGGAGATGAGCGCCCCTACCAAAACCGCTTGATTCAGTATCCAGACTACATTATCCCTTTGCCAGCCAATGTCCCTCCAGTCTATACAGCATATATAAAAATAAGTTCCCGGTTGCCAATCAATCTTGTTATAGAAATTAAAACACTCTCTGAAATGACAAAAGATGTTCAAAAGGATAACTATATTACAGGATTCTTGATCGGCATTTTGTTACTACTTTTTGTAAGTAATGTATTTTTCTTCTTACGCACCAAACACCCAATGTATCTTGTGTATAGCGCGCTATTAGTTGGTATAGGATGTTTACACTTCGCACTGCATGGATTGATATATCAATGGTTTTCTGAATCTATGGGTCTACAAGAACGCCTCTATAACTTTTCTTCTTTAGCCTGTGCAGCGTTAATTACTTGTTTTACCCGCTACTACTTAGATACCCGGGAAAGTCTTCCTCGCATAGATAAACTGTTACTTTTTCTGATCGTTTCCAATGCAACGCTGGCGATAATTTTCTCCATTTCACCACAAGAACTAAATGTTGCCTTTTTAAGCGCTAGCGCTGTCCTTACTCTAATTACCTTATTGTTTGTTGCGATCTTTAGCGTATTCAAAAGAGTGCCTTACTCCAGCTACTACCTAGTTGCTCGAATTGTACTTTCTACGGGTTATTTATTTTGGATATTGGCTGCCTATGGAATTTTATCGACTCCATTTTGGTATGAATGGGGACTTACTACGTCGATTATTTTAGAAGCTTTGGTTCACTTTACAGGCATCATTACACGCCACACACCAACTAATCCGAATACCAGTAAGCAAGAAGGTCTGCAAAATTTTGATGTAGTTAGTGAGGTGGCAGATTTAATAACCACACAAACAAAAGTCATAGACTATCAATATGCTTCAACAGAACCTAAACATGAAGAATTAAAAAGAGCTTATAAGCACCTCTCCAACATCGCCACTCGAATCAACCATCTGCAAAACTTAAAGGCACTACGAGAACATTCAGACCTATCATCTAGCAACTTACAGCTTCTTATTGACCAAGCAACGATTGATTTCTATGCGTTAGACCAAAATGATTCAGACATCGATATTCATTACGATGCGACAATGCGCTGGGAATTGATGAATAATGCTCAGACAATCAAGCACGTCTATCAGGTCATTATGGAAGAAATGCGCCACCAAACTGATCAGGTTTTAAACATCCATAGTGAAGTAGAATCAAAAGAGCGGGATGGTCTGAGAACTCTTCATATCAAAGCTTACCCAATACCTAGTTCAGTTATGCTGGATAATACGCAAAGTTTTGGACCGAGGTATCTGCTCGATTTGGTCAATGCACTTGGTGGACAAATTGAATTATCTGGTGAAGGAAGAAGACGTTCACTGCACTGCAAGGTTCCAATCCATGCCAGACAGATCGAACTGAGCGATTTGGCGAGAGCAACACAAGCAGAAACCATTATCCCTGTTATTATCGGACATCAGGATTCAGAATTAATTGAACGCACCAGCAACTTCTTACACAGCAGACTATTATCACTAACACATATCGATAAGCTTGATGACTTGCAATTGCTAATAAGCAATCGTGCTGAAAAGTGTCAGTTCATCATTTTACTATTTGAAGATCAAAAGAATTTTGGTGCTTCTGACTTAGTTAGCTTCATAAACAACTTACATGAAAATGATGCCTGCTTACTGATTTCGAACAATGTTAACATGTCTCAAGAATACGCTAATGCACTTGGCTTTAATGGCTTTGTATACAGCTCACAAATTGAAACAAAACTGCTCTTTGATATGGAGCGTATTCACAGAGAAATATCCAATAGTAGGATGCCACGTATCAACAGATAGGCACCAATATGTTGTAATTGTTAGTCATCCCACAAATAATGATCGAAAAAGGAGACATAAATGGATTGCTTGTTCTGCAAACTTGTAAACGGCGACATCCCTGCAAAAATCTTATACCAAGACGATGACGTCATCGCTTTTGAAGATATCGCACCACAAGCGCCGACTCATTTCCTCGTCATCCCTAAACGCCATATCAGCACTTTAAATGATTTGACCATTGAAGATGCTGCGTTAGTAGGAAAGCTTCCTATTACCGCCGCTAAAATAGCCAAAGAGAAAGGCCTTTCTGACGATGGTTATCGAGTGGTAATGAACTGTAATGAAATGGGTGGTCAAACGGTTTATCACATCCATATGCATGTCCTTGGTGGACGCGCTATGACTTGGCCACCAGGTTAATAGAAAAGGTAACATCATGCTGCTGAATAAACTTGATAGAGCTGTTTTACAAATTGATCGCGCACTGCAAACTTTGGTACCTAAAGCAGCCAACGCGGCTCGCATATCACCAGCACAACAATATCAAGAAGCAAACCTAACGGACTCTGAGCGAAAGCATGCCGTGGGCTTAATGCGAATTAACCATACTGGCGAAGTATGTGCCCAAGCGCTGTATGCTGGTCAAGCCACAACAGCAAAGCTTGAAACTGTCCGTGCTGAAATGGAACATGCAGCGGATGAAGAAATTGATCATCTGGTGTGGTGTGAAGAACGTATCTATGAGCTAGGTAGCCGCCCCAGTCTACTGAACCCATTATTCTATGGCGCATCGTTTTGTATCGGAGCTGGCGCAGGCCTCATTAGCGATAAACTCAGCCTTGGTTTTGTTGCCGCTACAGAAGATCAAGTGTGTGTTCATTTAGACAAACATATGGCGGCGTTACCTGAACAAGACAAACGTTCTCATGCAATACTTGAACAAATGCATATTGACGAAGCAAAACACAAACAAATGGCTTTAGATTCTGGGGGCTATGAGTTTCCTAAGCCTGTCATGAACGTCATGACACTGGTATCTAAAGTAATGACTCAATCAACTTATCGGATCTAACTCATGAATCGCGACCTTCAATCATTACGCCGTGACTACCAATTTGATGACCTGACCGAAGAAAAAGCAGGCACGGATCCTTTGGCGCTTTTTGATGCTTGGCTCGAGCAAGCTATTGAGACCTGCCCTGATGACCCTACAGGCATGTTGATAAGCACTGTCGATCAAGACAACAAACCACATTGTCGTACCGTCTTACTAAAACAACGAGAAGCCAGCTCGTTTACTTTTTTCACGAACTACGACAGTGACAAAGGCCAAGACATTGCCCATAACCCAAATGTTTCTCTAACGTTTTTCTGGGCACCTCTTTCACGACAGGTTCGTATTGAAGGCGTTGCAACAAAGGTAGACCGCTCTGTTTCAGAAGCTTACTTTGCGACTCGCCCTAAGGGCAGCCAGATTGCTGCGAGCATATCCCGTCAAAGCCAAGTCATCTCATCTAGAGAAGTGCTGTCTGATGAGTTTGCTGCACTGGAGCAACAGTACCAAGATAAAGACGTACCCTGCCCTGAAAATTGGGGTGGGTATGCTGTTAAAGCCACTTCGATTGAGTTCTGGCAAGGCCGCCCCAGTCGCTTACATGATCGAATTGTCTTCAATTTAGATGATAATGGTAACTGGGTAGCAGTTCGCAAAGCACCTTAACGTCTCATCTTAATTTGTCAGCTGACCCTATGGTAAATAGGTCAGCTGACAAACTTATTCGTCTATCATGCCTGCCATACCTTCTAATAGATCAAACATTCTCGATGCTTACCGTGGAACTGCGGTTTTGCTAATGATTGCTTTCCACTTTTTGTGGGATTTAAGAGAATTCTCGGCCCTATCTTTTGATGTTAATAATCCCTTATGGCAAGGTTTTCGAAGCATCATTCTTTTTATGTTTACCTCCGCCTTGGGTTGTGCGAGCTTCTTAGCAGTGAGTCACAATCATTCAACATACCGCTTTATCAAAAACCAAGTAAAACTGGCTTTAGCCGCACTTATATTGTCAATTGGAACGCTTACTGCTACCCCCTCGCAGTGGATTTTTTTTGGAATCCTACATTTTCTGTTTGTTGCTGGTTGGTTAATTAGACCTGCTGCAAGCTACCCAATCTTGCTAGCCTGTGCTGGTGTTTCCTTAATTGCTATCAGTGCGTTCTTTCATATCGATGCAATAACCGCACATAGATGGTTCATAAACACATTCAATGCACCAGCAAATACCTTAGATTTTATAAACCCTGTTCCATGGCTTGGGGTTGCAATGATTGGCCCAATTTTTGGATATCTAAACCTGCATAGAATCAAACTACCAAGCAATACACTTTCGTATTCTTTATGTTGGCTCGGTCGAAATGCTTTGTTGGTCTACTTGTTACATCAGCTAATTTTATTTCCCACTGCCGCTCTTATTAGTTTACTTGTTGCACAGCCATAAAGTTCGTATAGGAGGTCACAAAATAGCAAACAAAATTTCTTATTTAGGTGTTGCAATTATGGGTTCTTGGAACCTTGGGCGCAGAAACGTGAGTAACCACTTCAGGGATTGATAAGGCTTAAAATTTAGCTTTTTTCAAGGCTTGATTTTCATCGATATGAGCACTATTGTTCGTGCCATCCAATACAAAATCACACTACATCTAGTATTAAGCGGTACCTAGAAATACTATATACAGTATATCCACAGGTTTTACTGCATTAACGGGAATTTAAGGCATGAGCACTCTGACAGTTACCAAGCGGAACGGCAACATTGAAAAAATTGACCTCGATAAAATTCATAAAGTTATCACCTGGGCAGCAGAAGGTTTAGAGAATGTTTCCGTTTCACAAGTGGAACTAAAAGCTCAGATTCAGTTTTTTGAAGGCATTCGCACTACCGACATTCACGAGACGTTGATTAAGTCTGCAGCCGATTTAATTTCTGAAGAGACACCAGATTATCAATACCTTGCTGCACGACTTGCGATTTTCCATCTACGCAAAAAAGCATTTGGTGAATTTGAACCGCCACACCTACATGAGCATGTACGCAACTTAGTTGAGCAAGGTCGTTACGATAAAGAAATCCTTGAAAACTACTCAGCTGAAGAGCTAGATATCATCAACGGTTTCATCGATCATTCCCGTGATATGAACTTTTCATACGCAGCAGTGAAACAGCTAGAAGGGAAATACCTAGTTCAAAACCGTGTAACGGGCGACATATACGAAAGTCCTCAGTTCATCTACATCTTGGTTGCTGCTTGCCTATTTGCAAACTACGAGAAAGAAACACGTCTTGATTTGATTAAGCGTTTTTACAACGCTGTGTCTGAGTTTAAAATTTCACTGCCAACCCCGATTATGTCAGGCATCCGTACACCTACTCGTCAATTTAGTAGTTGTGTACTGGTCGAGTGTGGTGACTCTCTGGATTCTATCAACGCTACATCGAGCGCCGTAGTGAAATATGTTAGCCAACGTGCAGGTATTGGAATCAACGCTGGTGCCATTCGCGCCCTTGGCAGCCCTATCCGTGGTGGTGAAGCGTTCCATACAGGCTGCATCCCATTCTATAAACACTTCCAAACAGCCGTTAAGAGTTGCTCTCAAGGTGGTGTGCGTGGTGGCGCAGCAACTGTGTTCTACCCAATCTGGCACCTAGAAGTTGAGAGCTTATTGGTTCTTAAGAATAACCGTGGTGTTGAAGAAAACCGTGTACGTCACCTTGATTACGGCGTGCAATTTAACCGCTTGATGTACCAACGCCTGATCAAAGGTGGCAACATTACTCTGTTCAGCCCGTCGGATGTGCCTGGTTTGTACGATGCATTCTTTGCTGATCAAGAAGAGTTCGATCGCCTTTACACAATGTATGAAGCCGACGAAAGCATCCGTAAACGCTCAATCAAAGCAGCGGAGTTGTTCACTCTATTTGCATCAGAGCGTGCAAGCACTGGCCGTATCTACCTTCAGAACGTTGACCACTGTAACACTCACAGCCCGTTCGATCCTAAGGTAGCACCGGTTAAACAAAGTAACTTGTGTCTTGAAATTGCATTGCCAACAAAACCTTTGAACCGTATTGACGATGATGAAGGCGAGATTGCACTGTGTACATTGTCAGCGTTCAACCTTGGCGCAATTAAGAACCTTGATGAGTTAGAGGAACTGTCTGAGCTAATTATTCGCGCTCTGGACAGCCTTCTGGACTATCAGAACTACCCCATCCCTGCCGCGCAACGTGCAACTGAGTTGCGTCGTACATTGGGTGTTGGTGTTATCAACTACGCATACTACCTAGCTAAGAACGGCGTACGTTACTCGGACGGTAGCGCTAATGAGCTAACACACCAGACGTTTGAAGCGATCCAGTACTACCTATTGAAAGCATCAAACCAGTTAGCGAAAGAGTTTGGCCCTTGTAAAGCATTCAATGAGACCACCTATGCTCAAGGCATCCTGCCAATCGATACTTACAAGAAAGAGCTAGATAACGTTGTATCCACTGAGCTACGTTACGATTGGGAAGCATTGCGTACAGAAATCAAGACTCATGGCCTTCGTAACTCAACACTGTCAGCTTTGATGCCTTCTGAAACATCATCGCAAATCAGTAACGCAACGAACGGTATTGAACCTCCACGTGGTTTCGTATCGGTAAAAGCAAGTAAAGACGGAATTTTGAAACAAGTCGTACCAGAATTTGAACGCTTCAAATACAATTACGAGCTACTTTGGAGCCTTCCATCAAATGACGGCTATCTACAGCTTGTTGGTATCATGCAAAAATTCGTTGACCAATCTATCTCTGCCAACACAAACTACGATCCTTCGAAGTTTGAAGGTGGCAAAGTACCAATGAAAGTCATTTTGAAAGACCTTCTAACAGCCTACAAACTGGGCGTTAAAACACTGTACTACCACAACACTCGTGATGGTGCAGATGACAAACAAGACGATATGGCTGATGATTGTGCAAGCGGCGCTTGTAAGATCTAAATTGTCAGGCCCTACGTAGACATACGTGGGGCTTCTACCTTTCTAAATTATTTTATTTCGTGATCATTAAGGATCTTTTTCGGCAATGAGTTACTCTACTTTCAACCGCAAGAAATTTGACAGTCTGCAAGAACCAATGTTTTTCGGGGAAAACGTTAACGTTGCGCGCTATGACCAGCAAAAGCACCCGATCTTTGAAAAGCTAATCGAGAAACAACTGTCATTTTTCTGGCGTCCAGAGGAAGTAGATTTATCAAATGACCGCAAAGATTTTCTAAAGCTAGAAGATCATGAGCAGCATATTTTCTTAAGCAATCTCAAGTATCAAACACTATTGGACAGCGTACAAGGCCGCTCACCAAACGTTGCTCTGCTGCCAATCGTATCATTGCCAGAGCTCGAAACATGGATTGAAACTTGGTCTTTCTCGGAGACTATCCATAGCCGCTCCTACACACACATCATTCGAAACATTGTGAACGACCCAACAAAAGTGTTCGACGACATTGTAGTTAATGATGAGATCGCAAAGCGCGCGATCAGCGTATCTAAATATTACGATGATTTAATTGAGCTAGTGAGCCTTTACAACACATTAGGCTTAGGAGTTCATCATGTACCTGAGCGCGGTGAAGTCGTGGTTTCAATGAAGACGCTTAAGAAAGCGCTTTACCTGACTGTAGCATCGGTAAACGTACTCGAAGCAATCCGCTTCTATGTAAGCTTTGCTTGTAGTTTCGCATTTGCAGAGCGCACCCTAATGGAAGGTAATGCTAAAATCATCAAGTTAATTGCCCGCGATGAAGCCCTTCACCTGAATGGCACTCAGCATATGCTGAATCTTATGATGTCAGGTCGTGATGATCCTGAAATGGCGGAAATCGCACAAGAGTGTCAGCAAGACGTTATCAACATATTCGTTGAAGCAGCGCAACAGGAACGTGAATGGGCTCAATATCTTTTCAAAGATGGCTCCATGATTGGCTTAAACGCGCAGATTCTTGGTCAATACGTCGAGTATATTACCAATATCCGAATGCAAGCTATTGGACTAGAGCCTCAATTTGCAACCAAAAACAACCCAATTCCGTGGATTAATGCTTGGCTAGTTAGCGATAACGTTCAAGTAGCACCGCAAGAAGCTGAGATAAGCTCTTACTTAGTTGGTCAAATTGATAACGATCTAGATGGAGCTGACTTTGACGACTTTGATCTCTAATACTGAGCATCAAGATCAAACCGTTCACCGTGTTTTGTTGGGTAAAAAGCAGATACTCGTCACCGAAGACGAGCCTCTGCTACCGCAGCTTGAGAGAGCGGGCGTGTTAGCCGAATATCAATGCCGCGAGGGCTACTGCTCCGCTTGTATGATCAAACTTCTTTGGGGTAAGGTAAGTTACCCTGTTGAGCCCATGGCTTGGGTACATAGTGGCTACATGCTCTCTTGCTGTGCAATCGTTAAAAGCGATATCGAAATCTCAATGCTGTAGTACAACTAGTTTTTTTGACTAAGCATCTTATAAGCAGAGTAAATACGCGTAGCAGTTGTTACCCAACATAGCCCCCCAAATATTAGCGCCAGCGACACAAACTGACTTGGTAACAAGCACATAAGAACAAAGCACGCGACTGTTTCCATACCTTCTGTTATTCCACCTAAGAAATACAATGATTTATGACCGTAGTCGAGCTGTTCAATATTACGCTTTGCTGCCATCACGGAAAATGCTAAAAAGCTACTACCAGTCCCCATAAAAGACCACATTAAAAATGCTGCCGCTATGGCATTTTGCTCGGGATTGGCCACAGCAAAGCCAAATACGACGGCGGAATAAAAAATAAAATCCAATACAATGTCGAGATAGCCTCCCGCATCTGAGCTCGTTTCAGTTGAACGAGCAATAGCACCGTCTACACCATCACCTATTCGATTGAATAGAATAGCCACCAACCCAATCCAATAAAATTCTAGTGCAATAAAAAAAGCGCCTAGCAAGCCCAAGAAGAACGCGCAAACAGTAACTTGGTTGGCACTGATACTTCGCTTTATTAAAGGCTTCGCCAGCCTCTCTAAAGGCCTCTTTATTAGCGGTATTAAAACTTTATCGAACACAACCTCTCCCTAACTTGGTAAAAGTGCTTTAAAACCATTACTTATACGATCTATATAAGTTGTTTGTTACTATAGATCAAAGATTTAATGGTTCGATATAGGAAAACTTCATGATCCATACGAAGCAATACGGCGAAAACCTTCCTCCGCTTGTTGTTATTCACGGCTTATTTGGCAATGCGGATAACTGGCATTCTATTGCTCAAAAATGGGCCGAAAACTTTACCGTATATTGTTTGGACCTTCCAAATCATGGCCGATCATCTGAGCTTGCCCCCACTACTTATCCTGCTCTGGCTAATGCCATCAATGAGTGGTTAGAAGAAAAACATCTCTCTAGCATCTATCTGCTAGGACACTCCATGGGCGGAAAAGTAGCGATGCAACTTACTAGCGATCACCCAGAAAAAATTAAAAAATTAATTGTGGCAGATATTGCGCCCGTTGATTATTTGCCAAGCCATACTGAGATTTTCAAAGGGCTTAAGGTCATCAATCAGAAACAGCCAGCCTCTCGAAAAGAAGCCGATCAACTTCTATCGGACTACGAGCCCAATATGGGAGTAAGACAGTTTCTACTTAAGAATTTACAGAGAAATGAGAATGGGACAAACTCCCTAGCACTTGGTTTAGATAATCTGATTGCCGATTATGATGCGATACTCAGCGCACCAATTTTAAAAGACAACCTTTCAGTAGAGACTCTATTTATTAAAGGTGAAAACTCTCCGTATATTTTACCTGAACATCAACAGCAAACCTTAAAACACTTTCCCAATGCATCTGTGAAAGTAATTCCCGAAACAGGACACTGGCTACACGCAGAGAAGCCGACAACATTTACAAGCTTAGTTAGACGGTTCTTGACAGCCTGATTCAGGACAAACACCAAGCTCTGTAATTAAGTACTGATCTGTAGGCAATATCAAACTATACATTCGAATTAAATAAGGGTTAAAAGCAACTCTAAGAGGGGTGGGGTAAGCTGGGGCAAGCAAGTTGCCACTCTCCTCAAATGCATTGATATACGTCGCTACTAATCCAAGCTTCTCTTTGGATGTACTGTAAACAGCGAATAGGGCTCCAGCCCTAACAAGTTGTAAAGAGTGCGCTACTAAAGCCTTCTTGCGGTGGAACATCAACCTAATAGCATCTTTTGAAAACTGCGAATCAAACAGCATTGAGTCGTAAAGAGATAACACTAGGTTTGATCGATCTAGCACTTCAGTAAGGGCTTGTAAGGTTTGTTCCCTGCCTGCTTCAGCAATAGCTTTAGAGTAAAGAGACATACCATATCGTTTCGCCAGCTGCTCCATATCTCCAGATAAGGAGAGGTTGGCACTATGAACAATAGCGATGGGCGCCCTATCTTCCCAAAATGTTTGTAAGATTTCTAAACGCAACCCTAACGGCGCACCGGAAAGCACGGCTGTCGAATTTTTAGCACAACTCTCCTTGGCGACTGAAAACTCTTCTTCACCAAGAAAAAGAGCGATAATAGAAACTTTTGCAGAGACATCACAAACACTGTCAAAGCTATGGCGACCTACCGTTATCACCAGATCGCCATCTTTAAGCTGCCTTGATAAGTTATTCAAAGCTGGAATACTGCTGTCCGTAGAGGCACTCAGTGACATAGACAGCACTCTAGAAACAGTTTCACGTCCATCATGATAAACGTATACCTGAGCTCCTGATAAGGTACTCAAAGTACATCCCATGACAAGTGCGATCAGCCATTTCATAGCAATGTAAAACGCTCTTAAAACGACAGGTTCGCAAACATAAATAAAGTCGTCTTATCCGTTAGAACATTGTTAACTCGGATATATGGGTTGTTGTCCAAACGTACTGTTCCTCCTAAACCTGTGCTCAAACTTATCTCATCTGTATCCACTCGATGAGATAACCATAGACTTAAAAACTCATGGTCGTAAGTCGCCATTTCTTTGCCATAAATATAGCGCGAGTTAAGGTAAAGTGTATCATTTAATGGCAAGCTGGCGAATAATGTGGCAATGAGCGGTGTGACCGTCTCTTTTAATTTTTCAGAATCTGTCTGAGTATCTTGATAAGCAAGCGTAGCTCGAAACAATGCATTATTCACCGTACGCCAATCCAGCTCAACCTCAACCCCTTCAATCGTAGCAGTATAACTTTCATCAGAAGTTAACACCCCACCATCCTCGATTGCGTCTTCATATTTTTTTCCTGACGCTACAAGGTTTTTTAAATGCTCACTGTACAATGAAATATCGTATGACATTCCAAGAGACGGGACGTTATGAAACCACCCTAATTCATAAGACGTTATTTTCTCTGCAGCAGTACCTTGCGCATAAGCAGGTATAGAACGGATTCCGTTAAAAATATAGGACCACTCGGCTTTCTCATCAAGTAAATCCGGAGTTCGATAAGCTTCAGAAACATTCATTCTTAATGATGATTGCTCTGATACTTTGTAAGTTAAACCCAACTGCGGTGATGTATACGATCCAGTAAGCTTACTGTGTTCTAGCATTAGCCCAGCATTAACAATGATCGGATCCCAAGCTCGATAACTTAAATTACTAGCAGCCCTAAGAAGCTCTTCTGTATAGTCACCGTTAAAGTAAGTTTTAGAATACACATGATCTTGTCTGTAAGAAGCTGAGTTAACAACCCTTACATCATTGTCTGGAGTCCAAACACTTTGAATCTCTATATCATGTCGATATTCATCTAAGTCAGCGACAAGCTCTCCTGAATAAATTTCGGATGCTGGCAAATCTTGTGCAAACAGAACATTCAAAACCTGACCATAAACGTCAATTTCATGTATTTCAGTTTGCTGTGAGCGATCATAATAATATTGTAGCTTAACTGTATGTGTAGGCGATTGATCGACTTCCCACCCTACTTTGATATGCTCACGGTCCTGAATTAGATATGGCGTGGTTTCGCCATAACTCACCCCAGGAATTTCATAAAATTCAACATCAGCATTTAAATGTGATGCGCCTATATCAATATCAAATGTTTGCGCTTCGTCTTGATAGACGAACAACATGTTCCCAGAACTCTGAGTGTGACCATCATTTCTTGGGTCACCATCTCCTTTTAAATCATAACCGTCCACAGTACCTTGAGCCGCAGAAACCCTATAACTCCAGTGATCTTTCAGGCCACTATGCTGAGCGTACACTCTACGATTACCTTGATCATCTGTCGTATAAGATATATCACTACCAATGGTATCAACGGGACTTCGGGTAATTATGTTTACAACCGCAAGAAAAGAGTTACTGCCATAGCTTGACGCATTTGGCCCCCGATTAACTTCTACACGCTCAATATCTTCAACACTTAACGCTAAACTAGACCAATCAACCCTAGCATAGGCAGAACTATAAACTGAGCGCCCATTAACAAGCACCTGAATACGCCTAAAGCGATCCAGCTCAGTTCCATGGTATGCCACTACTTTTCTGTACGAGTTCCAGTATGGGCCAACAAAAAAGCCTGGTACATAGGACAACAAATCTTCAACATACTGCACATTTGATCGTCGAATAAAATCACCCGTTAAAACAGATAGCGTAGATGACACTTCAACTCTTGGTTGTTCAACTCTTGCTGGAGTCACCACTGCAGGAATTTCATAATCCAAAAGACTATCTAGGGAGTTCTCCAATTGAGCGTAATCTTCAGCAGACACTAGACCAGCACAAGTTAAAAGCATCGCTCCAGACATAACACGAAACATATATCCTCCTCACTTACGGAAAGAGTCGGCATAGTAAGTCCCTAATATGCGTACATCTTCTGAAAAAAAGCGAAGCTCCTCCAATGCAGCCTGCATAGCCGGAGACTGAAAATGAGCTTCAACATCAACGTAAAATTGCGTTGCAGTAAAATGGCCATCAAGCATGTAGCTTTCCAGCTTCAACATATTAATGCCATGGGTCGCAAATCCCCCCATTGCTTTGTATAACGCTGCTGGGATATTTCTAACCTTGAATAGAAAGGAGGTAATATAACGAAGATTTGGTTCATACAAGGGCATTTTCTGCTGCTTAGAAAACACTAAAAAGCGGGTAGTATTTCCTGAAACATCATTAAAATGAGACTTTAATATGTTCAGCCCATATAACTCAGCAGCCAAGGAAGAAGAGATAACCGCTAGTCCTGTCTGCTTGGATTCCGCAAGATGCTTAGCAGCACCTGCTGTATCGTACATAGCTACTTGCTTTGCCTGCATTCCCTGAATGTTTTTATTACATTGAGCTAAAGCTTGTGGATGACTACCTATCTGCTGAATGTCTTCAAGCCTCATACCAGGCAATGCAATCAGGCAATGGTTCACAGGTTCAAAATGCTCTTTAACCACATATAACTGAGTGCCTTTTAATTCTCTATAAATTTCTTCAACTCGCCCAGCGGTCGAATTTTCAACAGGAATCATGGCATAATGTGCTTCGCCGTTTTCTACTTTAGCTAACGCTTGGCTAAAGCTCGCGCAATGGATCATTTGCCAATTTGGGAAGCAATGTTGAGATGCCAAGTGAGAATAGGCACCGGGTTCACCTTGATAAGCGACAATTTGGTCTGCATTAATTGATATGCCTGATTGATCCATAACTTTCTACCAACTTGAGTGAGCAAGACGCTAAACCTTACCAATTTTTTGCGTATTTCAACACAATAATTAGCTTCAAAACCAAACATTTATCGACCGTCATGCAAATAAAATGAAAACTATATTGATCGCGCTTGTACGTTTATACCAAGTATTGATTAGCCCGTTTTTAGGCAACAACTGCCGTTACTACCCGAGCTGTTCGGCATATATGATTGAAGCCATCGAACGTTTTGGAGTAATCAAGGGGGTATGGTTAGGCTTAAAGCGACTGGGTCGTTGTCACCCACTTTGTGAAGGGGGAATAGACCCTGTTCCTGAGAAAGATAAGACAAAGAGTGGCTTATGCTTAAAACAAAAGCCACAGGATAAAGACTAAATTAGCTGAAGATTTAAGTCACTTACAACAAGCACAGCCTGAGTTCGATTATTGATATTGAGCTTTCTGAAAATCGCTGTGATATGAGCTTTAACAGTCGCCTCTGAGATGTTTAACTCATAAGCTATTTGTTTATTCAGCAACCCTTCATGTAAATAGCAAAGCACTTTGTATTGCTGCGGTGTCAATTCTGCCACTCGACGCTGCATGTCAAGATCGGGAGCCGGCAATTGCTGCAGTTGCTCGGCCATCCCTATCGGTAACCAGCTGTCGCCTTCCAAAATCGTAGAAATGGCTTCTACGTATAATGCAGGCTCACTGGTTTTAGGAATAAAGCCCAACGCCCCAGCTTCAATGACATTGGCAACGATCGATAAATCATCACTACCAGAAATCACGGCAACAGGTATATCAGGAAAGTCTGATCGTATACGTATTAATCCATATAAATCACCACTTCCAGGCATATTTAAATCTAGAAGTAGCAAATCCACGTCAGGGTTTGCCTTTAGGCTTACTAACGTGGATTCGAGATCGTGTGATTCTTGGATATCTACTTCACCGAGTTGATCTCGAAGTGCTCCAGTTAGAGCACTTCGAAATAAAGGATGATCATCAGCGATAAGAAGTGAAATCACTAGTTTTCCTTAGCATGTACGTATGATTTACTTATTTAACCTGTTATCGATCAAATCATCAACCACACTTGGATCAGCTAAGGTACTTGTATCACCTAAGGCATCGTGTTCATTGGCAGCAATTTTGCGCAGAATACGACGCATGATCTTACCTGAACGAGTTTTTGGTAAACCTGTCGTTGCCCAGTGAACAAGGTCAGGCGTTGCGATTGGCCCAACTTCTTGGCGAACCATCATCTTCACGGATTTTGTAAGCTCTTCATCTACTTCAACTCCAGATACTGGAATGATGTAAACATAAATACCTTGGCCTTTTAGATCATGCGGGTAACCTACTACTGCTGCTTCCGCTACCGATGGGTGTGCAACCAATGCGCTTTCTATCTCAGCAGTACCTAGACGGTGACCAGAGACGTTCAATACATCATCCATTCGACCCGTAATCCAGTATGCGCCATCAGCATCGCGGCGAGCGCCGTCACCTGTGAAGTATTTACCTTCGAAGGTACTGAAATACGTTTGCTCGAAGCGTTCATGATCACCATAAACAGTGCGCGATTGACCAGGCCAAGAATCTAGAATAACAAGACCACCTTCAACCTCAGCCCCCATTTCAGTAATCAAATTACCTTCTGCATCAACGAGAGCTGGTTGAACACCAAACAATGGACCAGTACAAGAGCCTGGCTTAGGATTTGTTTCTGTTACACGTGGCGTCATCATTAAGCCACCTGTTTCTGTCTGCCACCAAGTATCAACAATAGGACACTTACCGTTGCCAATGTTCTTGTGGTACCAAACCCACGCTTCAGGGTTGATTGGCTCACCCACACTACCTAGCACACGAAGTGAGTCCCGCTTACTTGTCGCAATTGGCTCATCGCCTTTCGCCATCAGAGCACGAATCGCAGTCGGTGCAGTGTATAACTGAGTAACATTGAACTTATCTACGACACGGCCAATTCGGCCTGAATCTGGATAAGTAGGCACACCTTCGAATAGGACGCTGGTCACACCATTTGCAAGTGGACCATATACCATGTAGCTGTGACCAGTAATCCATCCTACGTCGGCTGCACACCAGTACACATCATCAGGTTTGATATCAAATACTACTTCATGTGTAAGCGATGCATACACTAAGTAGCCACCTGTCGTGTGAACCACACCTTTTGGCTTACCCGTTGAACCAGAGGTGTAAAGAATAAACAACGGATCTTCTGCGTTCATTGGCTCAGGTGCGGCGTCAGTGCTTTCTTGAGAAGCAAGCTCAGCCCAATCAAGGTCACGACCTTCCACCCAGTTCACATCGGCATTGGTATAGCGATAAACCACCACGCTCTCGACCGATGGACAGGCATTATTTTCAAGAGCCTTGTCCACATTATTCTTCAAAGGAACAAGGTTTCCAGCACGTTTGCCTTGGTCTGCTGTAAGCACCAACTTTACTTTACAGTCATTAAGGCGGTCTGCGATAGCAGAAGCAGAGAAACCACCAAAGATAACGCTATGAATCGCACCAATGCGAGCACAAGCTAACATTGCATAGGCTGCTTGCGGAATCATAGGCATATAGATCGCAACACGATCGCCTTTTTGCACGCCTTGTTTACGTAGCACATTTGCTAGGCGACCCACTTCATCATGCAATTCTTGGTAAGTAACAACTGAATCGTTTCCCTCCACATCACCTTCAACATAAAAAGCAACTTTATCTGCTTTCTCTGGTAGATGACGGTCAATACAGTTGTAAGCTGCGTTCAATTCACCATCTTCAAACCATTTAATGCTGACATTACCGCGGGCAAAGCTTGTATTTTTAACCTTGGTGTAGGGTTTAGACCAAACTAGGCGCTTACCCTCTTCTCCCCAGAATGCTTCTGGATTAGATACAGATAACTGGTAACGCTCTTCGAATTCCGCTTGACTAACATTGGCGTTGGAGTAGGTGTAATCCATCTGCTCAGTGTAATTTGACTGTGACATGACTCGCTCCGTTGTTATTTTTTATAAGGATGCTGAAAACTACTATATAGCTTGGTCTTAACCACGGTATCCCACTTTAGTCTAACTCAAGCTCTACCTTAGTTAGTCAAATGTTCCCGCATAGAGAAAGAAAGGTAGCTTTGCGGGGATTTTTTCCAACGGATTCTGCCACACTTGCTCTATTGCTCTCTCCGCTTGTTGGATTTGAAAGTCACCGTGTTGCTCCATCATAATTTGCGAAGCTGACCAAGAGCGCATAAAGGCAAAAGCTTGCGACATAGTCCAATGACATTCAAGATCAAAGGAAGGTGTTTCGATAGTAGTAAAAGGAAATTCAACTGCTTGATATTGCCCCCTAAGCAACGCAGTTTTCTCCGGCCAGAATGGCTGTAAAACGGGTAATAAGTGCTCCTTAATCGCCTTGTCTAAAGGATTCTCAAATTGGACCCAGTTATAGCCCCATATAAATAATTTACCATCAGGCTTAAGCACTCGACGCACTTCTTGCCAAAAATTATTTAAATCAAACCAGTGAAGAGCATGGGCAACACATACCGCATCAAAATAGTCATCAGGAAAATTAGTCTGTTCCGACGGCTGTACCGAATAGTTGATTTTCCGGTGCGGCGTCGCTTTAGCTATTTGTGCCTCAGAGATATCCGTAGCTTCGACATGTTGAAAATAGGCTGCTAAATCTATGGAAGCCTGACCGGTACCACAAGCACAATCCCAAACACGCTCAGGCCGAGTCACTTGATGGCTTAACCAATAATAGAGTTCCGGCGGGTATGTTGGCCTGACCCTAGAATAATTAGCCGCTGTGGAGGGATCAAATGTACGCATAGCTCTTCCATATGAAATTGTACAAAAACTTAGTATCTACTTAATTACACCATATGTATAAAGAATTTCTTGTGCACAAGCGACACCTTTAACGAGTTCCGCTTGAAGCCCTCTAGATAATGCTGCATCAATATTCATCTGGTTATCATCCAAAAATAATATGCTATTGGGCTCCACACCTAATTCAGTAACAACATAGTCAAACAGTTCAAGATCAGGCTTAACCAATCCCACTTGATGGGAAGCAAAGTAACTCTGAAACTTACCCGATAGCTTCATCTCATCCATTAATCGTGCCCAATGGGCGTCATTGGTATTTGACAGTACAGCGCGATGAAAGTGAGGAGGAATGCTATCTAGTAAGTCGATAGCACCATCAAAGAGACCTTTTGGCCAATTAATAAAGCTATCGGTAAAATCCTTTGGGTTCACCTTATTTCCAGTTTCATGCGATAACTGCTCAACAAATTTAGGTAGAGGTATTTGCCCACTATCAAATGCTTTTACAGTAGATGACTTAAGCCACATTTGCCAAAGTTGAGACTCGCTGCCCGCTTCCACTTGGAACACTTTAGCGAAATCTTCTTGTGTGCCTAAATCCACTAGGACATTACCTAGGTCAAATAGAATTACTTTTATATCGGCCATTATTTATGA
>NZ_JAEMUH010000007.1 GCF_016461785.1 Marinomonas ostreistagni
TCCATGGCCCTGAAAGCAAAAAGCCCGCTACTTATACAAGTAGCGGGCTTTTAAAGTCCATGCCATACAGTTTAATTATAGGCCGTAAGACATTAATCGACTGTAACGTCGCTCTAGAAGCTCATCAGTTGAAAGGGCTTCTAGACGATCAAGAACTTCTAATACACCTTCTTTATAGCGCTCAGCCATAAGATTGTGATTGGTGTGCGCGCCACCAAGTGGTTCTTCAAGAATGGTATCCACAAAGCCAAGCTCTTTTAAACGATCTGCAGTAATACCCATTGCTTTCGCAGCGTCTGATGCACGCTCAGCACTCTTCCATAAGATGGAAGCACAACCTTCAGGAGAAATTACCGAGTAAGTTCCGTACTGAAGCATCATTAGCTCATCACAAACACCGATTGCTAATGCACCACCAGAACCACCTTCACCAATAACGGTAGAAATGATTGGGGTTTTAAGTCGAGACATAACAGCTAGGTTATAAGCAATCGCCTCACTTTGACCGCGTTCTTCAGCACCGATACCAGGATATGCCCCAGGAGTATCGATTAAAGTAACAATCGGCATTTTAAAACGCTCTGCTGTTTCCATCAATCGAAGTGCTTTGCGGTAGCCTTCTGGACGAGGCATACCAAAGTTACGCATGACCTTTTCTTTAACTTCACGTCCCTTTTGATGGCCAATTACCATTACTGGACGAC
The DNA here is from genome assembly GCF_016461785.1 of Marinomonas ostreistagni. Classification (GTDB taxonomy): domain Bacteria; phylum Pseudomonadota; class Gammaproteobacteria; order Pseudomonadales; family Marinomonadaceae; genus Marinomonas; species Marinomonas ostreistagni_A. Next base: position 705 of record NZ_JAEMUH010000007.1, read on the forward strand.
CATCAATGCGAGCGACACCACCAACAATAGCACGATCATCAGCATAGTGACGATCTCCGTGCATTTCTTCGAAGTCAGTGAACACATGCTTAATATAATCTAGTGTATAAGGACGTTTAGGGTGACGTGCCAACTGAGATACTTCCCACGCGCCCAAGTTGCTGAAAAGGCTTTGCGTTAGAGTAATCTTTTTCTCTTCAAGTCGGCTGATCTCTTCACTAATGTTCAGATCATTATCGTTACCAACAAGACGTAACTCTTCAATTTTTTGTTCGAGCTCAGCAATTGGCTGCTCAAAAGGTAAGTAATCTAGATTCATTTTTTACACGCTGCTATTTAGTTGCCTGATTATTCTACAGAAAGTTCTAGCTTCGAACATCCCATCGCGCCGTTCCATTGACGATACGCGAGTGTAAGAATGATAAAATGGCGCTAAGTATACACTAACTGCACCTTTTGTTTACCGTATTGTTTTTGAAGTTCATGAATTAATTCGTCATCTGGTCGAATTTTCCATTGTGGTCCAAGTTTGACATCTCCTGTCGCTTGATTTGTCTCAAACCCAATTACTACATCACAACCATCACCCCGATAAGGAGCTATATGGTTTGCCAATGCATCAATATTTTGCTGTGTAACTTCTTCTTCCTGCCAATCAATACGTAATGCTTCAACATACCGAATGCGAGCTGTAGCCATATCCAATACATTGCGAGCGGATACTTTTTGTCCGCCGCGAAATTCATCGATACTAATTTCCCCTTCGACGACCACCACCTGATCTTTCACCAAGTACTGCTTTACGTTTTCAAACACATCAGTAAAGACTGCTACTTCAATTCGAGCAGATCTGTCATCTAAAGTAATAAAAGCAATGTTTCCACCACGTTTACTCTTAGTGATTCGCATCTCAACAATCAAACCCGCCATGACTTGAGTTTCACGCTTGGGCTGAAGATCAACAATTCGCTGACGAGCAAAACGACGAATCTCTTTTTCATAGTCGTCAATTGGGTGACCCGTTACATACAGTCCTAAAGTATCTTTCTCACCATCAAGACGCTTACGGCCATGCCATTCAGATACAATGCCAATTTCATCGTAAGCATTCTCAGTCGACTCCTCGACCGCAATACCAAACAAGTCCATCATCCCAGCATCTTCATTCTTAGCATTTTGATCTGCGCGTTTAAGTGCCTCATCAATACTGGCAAATAACGTCGCACGATTTGGCCCAACCGTATCAAATGCACCGGAGCGAACCAGCGCTTCCATCACACGCTTATTAACCTTACGACCAACACGTTCACAGAAATCAAAAATATGCTTAAAGGGCCCCTCTTTACGCGCCTCAACAATGGCTTCAATTGGACCTTCACCCACGCCTTTAATCGCACCTAATCCATACACAATGGCGCCTTTACGATTAACCGCAAACTTGTAGACTGACTCGTTAACATTCGGCAGATCCACGGTGAGGTTCATGGCACGACACTCTTCTACGAAAATAACGATTTTGTCAGTATTCTGCATATCGGCAGACAATACCGCCGCCATAAATGGCGCTGGGTAATGATGCTTCAACCAAGCAGTTTGATAAGATACCAAAGCGTACGCGGCAGAGTGGGATTTGTTGAAACCGTATCCCGCAAACTTCTCCATCAAATCAAAGATATTGCCCGATAGGTCCTTATCAATATTGTTCTTCGCAGCGCCTTCCATGAAGATCAAACGCTGCTCTTGCATAACCTCTGGTTTCTTCTTACCCATAGCACGACGAAGTAGATCGGCCCCACCGAGGGAAAACTTCGCTAACACCTGAGCGATTTGCATTACCTGTTCTTGGTACAAGATAATACCGTAAGTTGGTTCCAGCACAGGAATAAGGTCATCGTGTTGGTAATCTGGATGAGGAAAGGCAAGCTCAGCACGACCGTGCTTACGGTTAATAAAGTCATCCACCATGCCTGATCCTAACGGACCTGGACGGTAGAGAGCTACCAAGGCGATGATATCCTCAAAGCGAGAAGGCAATAGCTTCTTTATCAATTCTTTCATACCACGGGATTCAAGCTGGAATACCGCTGTAGTTTCTGCTCGCTGAAGGAGGTCAAATGTCGCTTTATCTTCTAAGTCAATCAGGGCAATATCTAGTGGATCTTTCCCTTCTCGGGCATGTATTTCATTGATGGTTTTTAACGCCCAGTCAACAACCGTAAGCGTTTTCAGACCCAAAAAGTCAAATTTAACTAAGCCTGCTTCCTCAACATCATTCTTATCATATTGTGTAACAAGGCCTGTCCCGTCTTCTTCACAATATAACGGCGCGAAATCCGTGAGCTTTGTTGGCGCTATTACGACACCACCAGCATGTTTACCAAAGTTACGTACCGTCCCCTCTAATGAGAACGCCATGTCCATGACTTCAGCGGCCGCTTCGTCACCTTCGATGAACTCAACCAAAGCCGGCTCCACTTCAAGCGCCTTTTTAAGGGTCATCCCGATTTCGAATGGAATCAACTTGGAGAGCTTGTCACCTAAGCTGTAAGATTTGCCCTGTACTCGCGCTACGTCTCGCACTACCGCCTTAGCGGCCATCTGTCCGAAAGTAATAATCTGAGAGACAGCATTTCGACCATAACGACGCGCCACATAATCGATTACTCGATCACGGTTGTCCATACAGAAGTCGATATCAAAGTCAGGCATGGAAACACGTTCGGGGTTCAAGAAACGTTCGAAAAGCAGATCATATTCAAGCGGATCTAGGTCCGTTATTTTCAAGGCATAGGCCACCAATGAGCCTGCACCAGAACCACGCCCAGGCCCCACTGGAATATCATTATCTTTTGACCATTGAATGAAATCCATCACGATCAAGAAGTAACCAGGAAAGCCCATCTGGTTAATAATATCCAGTTCGAAATTTAGGCGATCAATATATTCTTGGCGACGAGCGAGTATGCGCTCTCCGTCTTTTTTAACGAGGATCCCAAAGCGCTCTTCAAGCCCCTTATGGGATAGTTCGCGAAAATAATCTTCCATAGTCATTCCTTCCGGAACAGGAAAGTCCGGCAGGAAGTATTTACCCAATAGAACATCAACGTTACAACGCTTGGCTATTTCAACTGTATTTTCAATCGCTTCAGGCAGATCAGAAAACAGCTCAGCCATTTCTTCAGAGGATTTAAAGTACTGCTCTTCGGTATATTTATGCTCTCGTCGAGGATCTTCTAAGGTTACACCGTCGTAGATACAAACACGGGCCTCATGAGCTTCAAAATCCTCTCGTTTGATGAAACGAACGTCATTTGTTGCAACAACTGGACAGTTAAATTCAGCTGCGATTGGCACCATTGCATGGATATAGTCCTCTTCACCCGCTCTAAATGTTCGTACAACTTCAGCATAATAACGCCCAGGAAAAGTATCCATCCAACGTTTTAAGTAGTCCCGTGCTTCAACCTCATGCCCTTTTGCCAAAAGCACACCTACATCGCCATTTACACCACCAGAAAGCGCAATGACGTCCTCATTGTGTTCTGCCACCCACTCACGTTTGATGATCGGCCTACCTTCTACCTGGCCTAACTGGTATCCCTTAGAAATGACTTCGATGATATTTTTATAGCCAAGGTTCGACATCGCTAAAAGTGTCATTCGTGTACGCTGTTCGAGCAAGCCTTCTGCTTCAAGAACAATATCCGCACCACAAATAGGCTTAATACCTTTGTCCATCGCCCCTTTATAAAAGCGCACAAAGCCACATAGATTATTCTCATCAGACATCGCTACTGCTGGCATTTGCATTTTTTCAGCTTGCCCGATCAGACCTTTGATTTTGACCAAACCATCAACAAGGGAGAATTCTGTGTGGACTCTAAGGTGGATAAAGGAAGACATGGAGATTAACCTTCTAAAATTCGTTTAACTGGCCCAAAGCTACGACGATGGATGTCGCACACACCGTACTTTTGTATCGCTGCCAAGTGTACAGCGGTTGGATACCCCTTATGCTTTGCAAAATTATATTGTGGGTATTTCGCATCAAGGGCAACAATTTCTCGGTCACGCGTGACTTTTGCCAATATCGATGCTGCTGCGATTGCAGCATGACGCGCATCACCTTTCACAACCGCTTCGGCCGGACAAGATAATTCTTTGGGTATCCGGTTACCATCAATAAGTACGTGCTCCGCAGAAATTGGTAGCGAATCAATCGCTCGCTTCATCGCCAACATACTGGCATGAAGGATATTGATCTCATCAATTTCTGCAACGGACGCACGAGCGATACTAAACGCTAAGGCTTTTTGCTGAATTTCAGCGAATAGAGCTTCACGCTTTTTTTCAGATAATTTTTTTGAATCGTTTAAACCTACAATAGGCTTTTCAGGATCTAAAATTACTGCTGCGGCAACAACGTCACCCGCCAAGGGCCCACGACCAGCTTCATCAGCCCCTGCAATCAAATTGCCTTTATATTGCTCACTAATGAAAGGCTCTAATTCAGTCATGAGCTACCTCTAAAGCAATAGCACTTGCTGCAGCTTCGCCTGCATTTTTGCGCAACATTTTGTGTAACAATAAAAACGTTTCCTGCATTTGTGTGTCTTGTTCATAATCCTGCCACACAGATACTATCGTACTAGCAAGCTTCTCAGGTGTCGCGTCGTCTTGCAGTAACTCTGGCACTAAACGTTTTTTTGCCAGAAGATTGGGCAACGAAACGTAAGGTACTCTTATCATGCGTTTCATAATGGCATAGGTAAGCTTTGTAAACCGATACGCAACTACCATTGGACGTTTGACTAACATAGCTTCTAAAGCAGCGGTGCCGGATGCTAATAAAATCGCCTCACCTGCCGCCATCACATCACGAGATTGCCCATCAACCACTGTTGCCTGCACATTTTTTTCGAGCAAAATAGCCTCAATCTGTACTCGGCGTTCTTCATTTGCAGCAGGTACCACAAATTTGGCATTAGCGACTCTTTCCTGAATGAGTTTCATCGCCTCAGCAAATACAGGCATCAAACGACTCACTTCACCACCACGCGACCCTGGAAGAACCGCAAACCAATTCTCATTAGTAGAAATCCCTAATCGCTGTCTCGCCTGTAGTTTATCACTTGATAAGGGCACTTCATCAGCCAAAGTGTGGCCGACACAAACTGCTGGCACCTGATGCTCTTGGTAAATTTCCAGTTCAAATGGAAATAATGTCAACATTAAGTCGACCGATTCTTTGATTTTAAAGATGCGTTTCTGACGCCAAGCCCAAACAGAGGGACTAACATAGTGGATCGTTCTCACCCCCTTTTGGCGTAACTTACGCGCTAAAGGTAGATTAAAATCAGGCGAATCAATGCCAATAAACGCAGTAATGTCGTTTTCCAAGCAATGAGTTATCATCGCCTTGCGAATACTTAGCAGCTCTCGTAATCGACCTAATACCTCAACTAACCCCATCACAGACAAGCGTTCCATTGGAAAGTAGCTATGGAAACCTTTCTCAATCATTAATGGTCCACCAATCCCCTCAAAGACTGCGTCGGGAAAGCGCTGCTTTAAATGCTCAATTAAATTAGCTCCAAGAATATCCCCAGATGCCTCACCAGCAACAATGACAAATCGTTTTTGCATAAAATACAGTTTTCCTTCATAAAAAAACCCCGACTGAAATCGGGGTTCTTTTTGCAATCAGTCAAAGTACTAACGCACAATACCGCGATTAGATTGACGAATAGAGAGAACGAAGTCAGCTACTTCTTGAATTTTAGCGATGTCTGTCGCTTCAATTTCACTTAGAGCTTGCTCTAGCGGCATCCCCTTGATGTACACCATTTTATAAGCTGTACGTAGAGCTTTTATAACGTCAGCAGGAGTACCACGACGGCGCATACCTTCGAAATTCATACCGTGAGCTTTAGCAGGGTCACCGGAGACCATTACATAACGTGGCACATCTTTCGTTACCATTGAGCCCATACCACACATACTGTATGAGTTCACCTGACAAAATTGATGGATACCAGTGTAACCACCAAGAATCACCGAATCTCCAACCGTTACATGTCCAGCTAAAGCTGCATAGTTGGCAAGAATATTGTTATCACCGACGATACAATCATGACCTACATGGGTACTTGCCATAAATAGGTTACCGCTACCAATCTTTGTAATACCTTGATCTTGAACTGTACCCCTGTGAATCGTAGCATTTTCACGAATCACATTATGATCACCAATCTCAAGTTTGGTCGGTTCACCTTTATATTTTTTATCTTGATTCACTTCACCTACAGAGGCGAATTGGTAAATCTCATTATGCTTGCCAATGATGGTATGACCATTTAAAACAACATGAGATTTCAATTCAGTCCCTGCCCCAATTTGTACATCAGGTCCGACGATACAAAATGGGCCAATTTTCACATCACTGTCTAGTTCAGCTTTTGGGTCAACTATCGCAGTTGGATGTATCAACACTTAAAGTTTCCTGTCTGCACAAAGAATGGTAGAAGAACAAACAAGCTCACCTTCAACGGTTGCTTTAACCTCAAACTTCCATATACCACGACGCTCTGTCAAAATCTTTGCTTCTAATTGAAGACGATCACCAGGCACAACTGGACGCTTAAAGCGTGTGTTATCGGCTCCAACAAAATAATAAATAGAGCCATCTTGTGGAGTCTTATCCATCGTCTTGAAGCCAAGAATACCGGCTGCTTGTGCCATCGCTTCAATAATCAAAACACCAGGCATTACTGGATGATCTGGGAAGTGGCCATTAAAGAAAGGCTCATTTACCGTCACATTTTTGTACGCGACTATCGACTCACCACTTGTCAGTTCGACGACACGATCGACCAGTAGAAATGGGTAACGGTGAGGTAAGTAACGGCGAATTTCATTCACATCCATCATTTATGCATTAACCTTTTGTTAAAAGCGTATTAACTTGTTTTTCCAATTTAGAAATATGAGCAGCCATACTCTCAATTCTACGCAAACGAGCAGCAGATTTGCGCCACTTTGGAGTTGAGTCTATAGCTGTTCCTGAAGAGTACGATCCAGGTGTATCCAATGAGCGGGTCACTAAGCTCATAGCCGTAATATGAACATTGTCGGCCAACGTGATATGCCCAGCCAATCCTGCACCGCCAGCGATTGTACAATTTTTTCCAACCACTGAGCTTCCTGCAATGCCAACACAACCCGCAATCGCACTATTATCACCGATTACGACATTATGAGCAATTTGAACAAGGTTATCTATTTTAACACCATTACCAATGAGAGTGTCATGAATTGCACCGCAATCGATCGTAGTATTGGCACCAATTTCGACATTATTTCCGATTTGAACACTCCCTAGCTGATGGATTTTCACCCATTCACCAGCATTCGGTGCAAAACCAAAGCCATCGGCGCCAATCACTACCCCACTATGGAAAATGCAGCGACTACCGATTCTAACTCGGTCATAAAGCGTTACATTTGCAGCCAAACGGGTTTGTTGCCCCAACACAACATTTTCACCAATAAAAGAGCCCGCACCGATAATACAGCCATCGCCAATCTTTGCATGAGCCGAGATCGTAACATTAGGAGCAACAACAACACCCTTTCCGAGTACAACAGAATCATGAATTATTGCTGATGGATGAATGCTCGCTTCCCAGCCTTGCTCTTTTACTACAAATAGCTCACTAGCCCGGGCAAACGCCAAATAAGGGTTTCGCACAACAATTGCGTTTCTAACAAGGTCTACATCTGATTCATTTCGAAGGAGTACAGCACCTGCCTCAGATGAAGCAAGTACACTGGAAAGCTTAGGATTAGATAAGAAGCTCAGTTGATCAGCATTTGCATGCTCTAAGCTTCCTAAAGACGATACCATGTATTCAGGGTCGCCAAATAGCTCGCCGCCGACAACGGCGGCTATTTTAGAAAGGGGGTAACCCATTCACTATTTCTCTTTATTCAGTTTTTCAATCAACTCGGCAGTGATATCAACCGACTCGTTAGTAAAAATAGCAGCTTGACGTGAAATCACCGCATCAAGTTTTTTCTCTTTAATTAGCTCTTTTAAAGCGCTTTCGCCTTTTGGCGTTAAGTCTTTAATTAGCTGCTGCTCCATTTGCTGAGCTTTCTGCTGCATCGCTGCGACCATTTGACGCAACTGAGCTTGTTTTTGATTTATTTCTGCACGTCGTTTTTTTAAATCATCAGAGGATAGAGTCAGCTCATCCCTTTTTAAAGACTCAATCATGTCTTTAAGTGTTTTATTCTCTTGATCTAAACGCGCCTTCATCTGATCTACTTGCTCACGAGGTGCCTTGGCAGCCTCCTGACCAGCTTGGCTTTGTAGCAGCGCAGCTCTAAAATCCAACACAGCTATTTCAGATGCCAGTGCTTGCACACTAAACAAAGCAACAAAAGCAAAAGAGATAATTTTTTTCATAACATATCCTTAACAGATTAGAAGGTTGTACCTAATTGGAATTGGAACACATCAGTGTCATCCCCTTCTTTGTCATTCAAGGCTTTAGCGATATTGAACGATAACGGCGCTATTGGCGTAATCCACGTCCAGTTGAAACCTACACTGTAGCGAATCTCACCCGCATCAAAACCTTCTTCACAACTTGTACTACCCGAATAACAGTAGTCAGTAAACACATTACCAGCATCTAAGAAAATGGATGTACGAACGGAGCTATGATCCTCGACCATTGGCAATGGAAAAATAATTTCCGCCGTTGCCGCAACCAACATATTGCCACCAATGGAATCCGTTTCGGTATCGTCGTTATAAGTGTTACGAGGTCCCAATGAAGAAGCACTGAACCCACGAACTGTATATACACCGCCAGCATAATAGTTTTCAAAGAAAGGAAGACTATCCGTGTCGCCATAGCCAAAACCATAGCCTGCTCTGCCTTTCAAATGAAGCAGCCACAAATTATCTTCACTAATATTCCAATAACCTTGAGAAAGTGCACCAATCTTAGCGTACGTTTGATCGCCAACTGGGGTAGCCACATCCAATGTCACACGATGGCTCACACCACCAGTTGGTAAGAGTCCACCTATAATATCGTTGTCAGTCCAAACAACGTTTGCAATAACATCGTCAAAGGAATCACCGTACTCATCTAAGTAAGCTTGTGTTTCTAAGGAAGGGTTGGCACCTAGATCAACACCGGTATTTTTGACAGTGACACCAAAGCTTAAACGCTGAGTATCCGTTATTGGATAACCAAAGTTTACCGAAGCCCCAATTCGATCCAAATCATAGTCTTCTACATCATCCTCATCATGATCACTGACTTGATAGAAAAGACTGTAACCGCGGCTGACACCATCGACAGTGAAATAAGGGTTATCATACGAGAGAGTGTAATCTTGCGTTTGGTTCGTACGGCTCATGTTGAAAGCCAACTTATTACCCGTACCTAAAAAGTTACGCTTAGATACACCAAAGCCGAGAACTGTACCTTCAGACTGCGAATAACCAACACTGGCTTGAATACTCCCTGAAGGTTGCTCCTCCACAATGACGCTAAGATCTACCTGATCTACTGTTCCCGGTACAGGCTTAGTTTTTAAATCTACTTTTGAAAAGAACCCTAACCGCTCAATCGCTCGTTTAGATGATTGAATTTTAGTATGAGTGGCCAACGCCCCTTCAAACTGAGTCATCTCGCGGCGTAATACTTCGTCCTTTGTTTCAGAGTTACCACTGAAATTTATGCGTCGCACATAAACCTGTGGGCCAGGCGTAATATGATACGTCAGATCTACTTTATGGTCAGGCAATTTAGTAGGAATGATATTTACACCAGTAAATAAATAACCATCATCCCCCAACTCACTTGAAACAGCCTCCATTATCTCAGTTGTCTGTTTACGTGAGAAAACATCACCTGCTTTCTGATTAATGTGATTCCATATACGATCTTCTGAAATAGGTAAGGAACCACTTAGGGAAACATCGTTAATAGTATAAGAAGAGCCTTCATTGATATTAACGACTACGTAAACTTCACGCTTATCAGCAGAAACACTCACCTGATTGGAAATCAGTTCGTAATCCAAATAACCGCGATCCAAATAGAAGCTTCGTAATGTTTCTAAGTCCCCTTGAATCTTTTGTTTTGAGTACTCATCCGCTGAGCTAAAGGGGTTAAAGTAGCCCGTTTCTGCTGACTGAAAGTTGTCCGTTAACTCTTCGTCTGAGAAGTTTTTATTACCCACAATATTAATATGGACGATTTTAGCGGTGACGCCTTCCTCAATATTAATATTAAGAGCAACTCGGTTACGCGGTAACTCTTCAACGTCCATTTTTACTTGAGCACTGTAGCGGCCTAGGGCGTAGTATTGACGCTGTAACTCTTGTTGAATCTGATTTAAAGTCTCTGGCTTGTATAACTCACCTTCCTCTAAGCCAGACAAACGAAGACCTCTTTGCAAGTCCTCTGTAGAAATCATGTCATTACCTTCAAGCTCGATACGGCCAATTGTTGGCCTCTCTACCACCTTGAAAATCACCACATCATCTTCTTCAAAGACATCTATATCACTGAAATATCCTGTTGCAAAAAGATTACTAACGGCCTCATGAACACGAGAAGAATCGTATCCTTGTCCTTGCTGAAAACCTATCGTTTCAAATGCACGAGTCGGGGACATCTGTAGCAACCCATCGACACGCACATCAGCCACTGTCTTCGCATAACTTTGAGCACTACAAATCGCTAACACTGATGCTACAAAGACTTTCACATATACCTCTCTACAAGCGGGCAATATCATTAAACAAAGCTACGGCCATCATCGCGAACAAAATTGACGCGCCGAAGCGATAAGCAAGGCCTTGAATTCGTTCAGAAACTGGCTTTCGTCGAGCAGCTTCTATACCAAAAAACAACAAATGCCCACCATCTAACATTGGGATTGGAAGTAAATTCAATACACCTAGACTTACACTTAAGTAAGCCATAAATTTAAGAAAAGACTGCACTCCAGAATCAGCCGATGCACTGGCCACCTTGGCAATCGTAATAGGCCCCGAGAGATTATCAAGAGAAATTAAACCTTGAATCATTTTACCGATCGATGAGACAGTCAAAGCAGTCATTTTCCAAGTTTGCTCGACGCCATAAGCAACCGCCCCAAATAAACCAAACTCTCGAGTACGTAAATCTTCTTGTGACAAAATAGGCGGCTGCACTGCCAAGCCAGCATAGCCTACTGCTACGCCATTAACATCACGAGAAGCAGGCGTTAAATACAACGTCTTAAGTTGCCCAGACCGCTCAACAGTCACATCTAATTCAACAGAAGGACTTTTTTGCACCCAAACAACGAAGGACTGCCAGTCTGGTACATCATCTGTATTGACTTGAAGAACAATATCGCCGATTTCAAAACCTGCTTGTTGGGCCGCACCACCATCAACCACCTCAGCAATACTAGGCACAACCGTCGGACGCCAAGGGACCACACCGAACTGAGTAATCAAATTACTTGGTTCACCACCGACTAACCAACGATCTAGTTCAAAGTCACTCTCTTCTTCAATACTGCTATTTTCTGGCAGATAACGAACACTATAACGACCGCTTTTACCTATCAAGTCTGCTAACGCTAAATTTACTTCTTCCCATGATTGTGTACGAACACCATTCAGTCGTGTAATTTCTGCCCCATTTTCGATTTGGGTTTGGGCCAAAGGAGAGTTCGCTATAACTGAATCCACTTTGGGAGCAACTGACTGAATACCCATCCCTGCAACTAATCCATAGATAGCAATGGCTAAAATAAAGTTTGCAATCGGGCCCGCGGCAACAATCGCAATTCTTTGCCAAACAGTCTTATAGTTAAAAGCTTGGCTCTTTAGCGCGTTGGGAACATCGTTCTCTCGACCATCAAGCATTCGAACATAGCCGCCAAGCGGAATCATTGCTAACGTAAATTCAGTACCTGACTTTGCAGTATATTTATAAATCGGCTTACCAAAACCTACAGAGAAACGAAGCACCTTAACGCCACACAAACGCGCTACAAAATAGTGCCCAAACTCATGGAAAGTTATTAACACCCCTAACGCAATAATGATAGATAAGGCATTTTGAATCATTTTAAGAAAACTCCGAAGCAATCAATTGTTGTGCGAGAGTTCGAGCCCGCTCATCAGACTCAAACACCACATCAAGATCATTGACAGCTTTAATGTCTGAGCGTTCAAGAACCCGCTGATTAAGTCGAGCAATATCTAAGAATGAAATTTTTTCGTCTAAAAATGCTGCGACAGCTACTTCATTTGCAGCATTAAGACACGCCATTGCCGTACCACCCAAATACCAAGCCTCACTAGCTAACCGAAGATTAGGAAAACGTTCCAAGTCAGGCTCTTCAAAATTTAGTTGCGCTACTTTAAAAAGATCCAATGACTCCACGCCGGCTTCGATACGATCCGGCCAAGTCATACCATAGGCGATCGGTATTTTCATATCTGGATTGCCCATTTGAGCAATCACAGAACCGTCCTTATAAGACACCATGGAGTGAATTATGCTCTCAGGGTGTACCACAACTTGCACATCAGCGGGTGTCACATCAAACAGCCAACAAGCCTCAATCAGCTCCAGACCTTTGTTCATTAAGCTTGCTGAGTCAACAGAGATTTTTCGCCCCATTGACCAATTTGGATGCGCACAGGCTTGCGAAGGTGTTACATCTAACATTTGCTCAGCAGAAAAGCTTCGAAAAGGCCCACCGGATGCGGTTAAGAGAATCTTGTCAACATCACGCTTGCTAACTCCCGCTAGCGTTTGCGGCAAGCACTGGAAAATCGCATTATGCTCACTATCAATCGGCATAAGCGTCACATCGTGATTTGCCACCTCTTCCATGAAAAGCCGACCAGCCGTAACTAAACTCTCTTTATTGGCCAACAAAACGCGCTTACCAGCACGAATAGCCGCAAGAGTCGGACGGAGACCAGCAAACCCCATAATTGCTGCCATAACTTGGTCACAATTGTCGCTTGCAATGTCCTCCATAGCTTCACTTCCGAACTCAAACTCGATATCTAAATCAGCGCACAAAGCCGCCAACTCATCACGAGCCTGCTTCGACCCCATTACTGCTCGCTCAGGCTCAAATTGGCGACAAATGTCTGCCATTCGCTCAACATTTTTGTTTGCAGCAACACTGCTAAGCTTATAACGTTCTGGATATTGGCTTATAACGTCTAGTGTGCTGCGACCAATTGAGCCCGTCGCTCCAAGAAGGCAAATTCTCTGTATCATACCCAACCCGCAAAGCTCAGTAACAAGACATAAATTGGAGCTGCCGATGTTAAACTATCCACCCTATCCATCACGCCACCATGGCCTGGTATTAGCTGGCTTGAGTCTTTTAAGGACTCATGACGTTTAAATAAACTTTCTGTAAGGTCACCAAGCACAGAAGTAAAAACCGTAACCACGGAAATACCAGCCAACAAAACCCAGCTTAAGAGGGAAAAGTCGTTATAATAGGCGAATGTAGCAACACCTATTTGAGTCAGTACAACACCGCCAACAACACCTTCCCATGACTTACCAGGGGAGACGCTCGGAGCTAATTTACGTTTACCAAAGGCTTTTCCTGAAAAGTAAGCACCGGAGTCAGCTCCCCATATCAACCCCATTAACAACAAAAGCCAAACAATGAACTCACTAGACTCTCGTAGTACAACCATTGCCGACCAAGTGGTCATTAAAACCAAAAGGCCAAACACAACTCGAGCAAACCGAGACTGCCACAACCTTTCCTTTGGGTAACAAACTACCCAAGACAGAGCCATAAACCATAAAATAGGCGCAATCCAAAGAACATCTTTTTGCAAATCAAAGATAGCAACTCCGAAACAAAGAGTGCCAACCAAGCCAGCAAAAGCAAGACGCCCCTGTTGACGAGTAATGCCTGACAATCGTGCCCATTCCCATGCCGCCAGAAGAACCACTAGCCCAATCGCAATCTGAAAACCTTGAGCACCCAACACAAATACGGCATACACAAAAAGTAGGCCCATAATTAATGCACTTATAATTCTAGGTAAAAGCATAATTACTACCGCCCACCATATCGGCGTTGGCGCTGCTGATAAGTCGCCAAAGCCTCCTCAAAATGATCACCACTAAAGTCAGGCCACAACACTGGCATAAAAATGAATTCAGCATATGCCAGCTGCCATAAAAGAAAGTTACTAACGCGCTCTTCTCCAGAGGTTCGGATAATTAGATCCAACTCGGGCAACCCAGCTAAGCAAGTAAACTGTCCCAAGCTCTCTTCGGATATGTCATCAATCTCCATTTCACCAGCAGAGACTTTTCTGGCAAGCTCTTTCGCAGCCTGAGCAATATCCCAGCGCCCACCGTAATTTGCAGCGATGGCCAAGACCATCCCGTTGTTTTCCGCTGTAGCCTGTTCGGCTATGTGTATTTGATCTTGAAGACTCTTGCTGAAACCACTTTTATCACCCACTACCACTAATTTAATAGAGTGTTGATTGAGTCGTTTTGCTTCTTTCTTAAGAGAGCGCATAAAAAGCCCCATCAAACCATCAACTTCAGCTTGAGGACGCTTCCAATTTTCACTTGAAAAAGCAAACAAGGTCAAAACCTTTACACCACTGCGCGCGGCTGTTTCAACTGTTTTTCGGACAGCTGCAGCTCCCGCTCGATGACCGGCGATACTGGGTAAATGCTTCTTTTTTGCCCAGCGATTATTGCCATCCATAATAATAGCAACGTGAGCAGGAACGGATTGGCCATCAGAAGCCAACGTTTGGTTCGACATAGAATTACCTAGTCAGAAAAAAGGCAGGTGCATACCTGCCTTTTTTATTTAGATTTCCATTAGATCTTTTTCTTTCGCAGACAAACGCTCTTCAATTTGAGCAATGTACTTATCTGTTACTTTTTGAACTTGATCTTGACCACGACGCTCGTCGTCTTCTGAAATCTCTTTCTCTTTCACTAGGTCTTTTAAGCTGTTATTTGCATCACGACGAATATTACGAATAGCAATACGGCCGTTCTCAGCTTCAGATTTCGCCTGTTTAAAGTAGTTACCTCGAGTCTCTTCCGTAAGAGCAGGCAAAGGAATACGAATTAAGTTACCTGTTGTAGAAGGGTTCAAACCCAAATCAGACTTCAAAATTGCTTTTTCAATCTCAGGAACCATGTTGCCTTCCCAAGGAGAAATCCCCAAAGTTCGAGCATCTTCTACCGTGATATTTGCCACTTGGCTAAGAGGCGTATCGCTACCGTAGTAGTTAACCTTAATTGGATCTAAAAGGCTTGGGTGCGCACGACCTGTACGAATTTTTTTAAACGCATTATCAACTGCTACAACAGCCTTACCCATGCGCTCTTCAGCATCTTTTAAAATCTCGTTAATCATTATTTCCTCACTTAATAACGGTACCTTCGTCGCCACCGGTCATGATATTAATCAGAGCGCCTGGCTTATTCATGTTAAATACTCGAACTGGCATTTGATGGTCGCGAGTAAGACAGATAGCAGTTAAATCCATGACACCTAACTGTTTTTCCAAAACTTCATCGTAGCTTAATGTAACATATTTCACTGCATTTTGATCCTTCATTGGATCAGCAGAGTACACACCGTCTACTTTGGTTGCTTTCAGAACCACATCCGCGTCAATTTCGATACCGCGCAAACATGCGGCAGAGTCTGTCGTAAAGAACGGATTACCAGTACCAGCGGAGAAAATCACAACATCGCCATCTTTGAGGTGACGCATTGCACGACGACGATCATACGGCTCTACGATCCCAGTCATTGTAATAGCAGACATAACGCGGGTAGAGATATTTGCACGCTCTAACGCATCACGCATTGCTAACGCATTCATAACCGTTGCCAGCATACCCATATGGTCACCAGTCACCCGATCCATACCAGCTTGACTAAGCGCCTGACCGCGGAATAAGTTACCTCCACCGATAACAATCCCGACTTCCACACCGATCCCGCGAAGCTGACCAATCTCTAGTGCAATACGGCTTAGTACTTTTGGGTCAATACCAAAGGTCTCATCGCCTTGTAGCGCTTCGCCACTTAATTTCAACAAAATGCGTTTGTATTTTGGATTCGTTTCTTTAGGCATTTAGAACCTCCGGTAATGGTGAGAAGTAATTATTGAGGCGAATACAACGCTACCTCAATAGGCTATTCATAAAAAGGGGCAGTCTAGCTGCCCCTTATCATACTCAAAACTTTTAGCGATTAGCCTTTAAGTTGAGCAGCAACCTCAGCAGCGAAGTCTGTTTCTTCAACTTCGATACCTTCACCTACTTCGATACGAACGAAAGAAGTAACTGTTGCGCCAGCGTCTTTCGCTAGTTGGCCAACTTTAACTTCTGGGTTCTTAACGAATGGCTGGTCATTTAGGCTGTTTTCAGCCAAGAATTTCTTAATACGACCACCGATCATTTTGTCAACGATCTCAGCAGGCTTACCAGCCATATCTGGCTGAGCACGGATGATCTCTTCTTCTTTAGCAAGAACTTCTGCCGGCATGTCTTCACCACGAACAACACGTGGGTTAACAGCCGTTACGTGCATCGCAACGTCTTTAGCAAGCTCTTCGCTACCACCTTCTAGCTGAACTAGAGAAGCGATCTGACCGTTGCTGTGTAGGTAACCTGCAACCAAACCACCTTCAACAACTACTGCGCGACGTGGAGTGATGTTTTCACCGATTTTCTGTACAAGCGCTTCGCGAGCTTCTAGCATTTCACCAGAGATCACAGCAGCCATGTCAGTTTCTTTTGATGCAAAAACAGCGTCAGCAACTTTATTAGCGAAAGCAAGGAAGCCTTCGTCACGTGCTGCAAAGTCAGTTTCAGAGTTAACTTCAACCAATACACCGTAAGAGTTATCATCAGCAACTTTCATGATGATAGTACCTTCGGCAGCAGTACGACCAGCTTTCTTAGCTGCTTTCATACCACTAGATTTACGTAGCTCTTCGATCGCTACTTCAATGTCGCCACCAGCTGCAGTTAGAGCTTTTTTACACTCCATCATGCCTAGGCCAGTACGTTCACGTAGTTCTTTTACCATTGCTGCAGATACTGCGGCCATGTCAATTCCCCTTGTACGATAACAAAATTTAAAAAAAAGGAGAGAGCTCACTCTCTCCCTTTTATAAAAACAAACTCGTTAGAGCCGTCTATTACGCTTCAGTAGCTTCGCTTACTTCAACAAACTCGTCAGCACTACCAGCTGCTGCCGCACGACCTTCTAGAGATGCGTCAGCGAATGCAGAAACGTACAACTGAACTGCACGGATTGCGTCGTCGTTTGCAGGAATTACGTAATCAACACCATCAGGATCGCTGTTAGTATCAACGATACCGATAACAGGGATACCAAGCTTGTTAGCTTCTTTAATCGCAATACGCTCGTGATCAACGTCAATTACGAAAAGAACGTCAGGAAGACCGCCCATGTCCTTGATACCACCTAGAGAACGCTCTAGCTTTTCAAGTTCACGAGAACGCATTAGCGCTTCTTTCTTAGTTAGCTTTTCGAAAGTACCATCGTTTTGCTGACCTTCAAGATCACGTAGACGCTTGATAGAAGCGCGAATCGTTTTGTAGTTAGTCAACATACCACCTAACCAACGGTGGTTAACGTATGGCATACCAGCGCGAGACGCTTGCTCAGCAACTGTTTTAGATGCAGCGCGCTTAGTACCTACGAACAAAACTTTGTTTTTGTTCTCAGCCATTTTTTTAACTAGCTCAAGAGCTTCGTTAAGAGCTGGCACTGTGTGCTCAAGATTGATGATATGGATCTTGTTACGAGCACCAAAAATGAAAGGCTTCATTTTTGGGTTCCAGTAACGAGTTTGGTGACCAAAGTGTGAACCAACCTGAAGCAGGTCGCGCATAGAAACTGTAGGCATTTTACTATCCTTCAAATTTTGGGTTAAGTTAACTTGTTAGCCCTAGCCACTCAGCCGTATGAAATTTAAAGCAATTTCAGGCACCCCAGAGTGTCTATTTTTAAGTAGGCAACAAGGTCGTTAGATTGAATAAATTTAGCTTACACTTCACAAAGAAGCTAAAGCGGGCGTTTTATACCACAAAACTGCATTATACAAAAGCAGTTAATCCTTGCTCTTTTATTCAATGTTCATGTTTTTTTCTAAAGTCAGGGCGAATAACATGAGCAAGTCATGTAGAATATTGTCATTCTCAGATTATTAAAGTTTCAAGACAGTTTTATTATGAGCAACGAAATTCTACAGAAAGTAAAAGAACTAACAAAAAACGGCCGCACTGAAGTCCCTCACTGGACTCCTCGCACTGCTGCTACTCGCTTTACCGACATCAGTGATATTGAAGGCATGCGCATTGCTGGAAAGCTAGCAGGCGAAGTACTTACTATGCTAGAGCCGTTTGTTGTACCTGGCGTTACCACTGATGAACTGGATATCATTGCGCACAACTACATTGTCAATGAACAGGGGGCGATCCCTGCACCGTTAAACTACCACGGCTTTCCTAAATCTTGTTGCACATCTGTAAACGATGTTATCTGCCACGGCATTCCCAACGACAAAGCGCTCAAAAAGGGTGATATCGTTAATATCGATATCACCATCATTAAAGATGGCTACTACGGTGATACGAGCAAGATGTTCTTTGCAGGCCCTGCTCTACCCCATGCTGAGCGCTTATGCAAAATCACTCAAGAAAGCCTTTATCTAGCCATCAAAATGGTTAAACCGGGCGTTCGTTTAGGCGATATTGGTGCTGCAATTTCTGATTTCGCACACAAAAACCACTACTCAATTGTTGAAGAGTACTGTGGACACGGTATTGGAACCACCTTTCATGGAGAGCCTCAAGTTGCTCACTACGGTCGCCCAGGAACCGGCGTCATTCTGGAAGAAGGCATGACCTTTACTATCGAACCAATGGTTAATGCTGGTAAAAAACAGGTTAAGCACACTGGTCCAGATAACTGGATCGCAAAAACCAAAGACGGTCGTTTATCCGCCCAATACGAACACACCTTAATGGTTACTGCTGAAGGAGTAGAAATACTTACCTTACGCCCAGATGACAACATTTCTCTGTAACGAAAGTATTTCTAACGAAGAGGCCTGACATGGACTTTCCTGCTTTTCCTGATGCACCACCTTTGTTTAGTGATAATGAAAAAGAAATATTGGCGTCCACAAAAACCAATGCCAAACACTTTCGAGAGCTCATCACTGAAAAGACAAAGGCTTACAATGATCTTTTCCATGATCTTTATCCCATCGAGAAGCTTGTAAAAGGGTTATCAGGCCTCTATGACGAGGTCATGAGCGCAGCATGGATACGTGCGGGCTTACATAAAGCCTCGTCAGTCGCAATGATCGCTGTAGGTGGCTACGGACGCAGTGAACTTCACCCTAAGTCAGACATTGATCTACTTATATTATTGAAGGACGACTGCGCGCCCCCCACTGAAGAGATAGAAGCGTTTATCACATTCCTTTGGGATCTCAAGCTGGATGTTGGTCATGCAGTTCGCACCATTACAGAATGCGCAGAGCTAGCCGCAAGTGACATCACAGTGATCACCAACCTTATCGAATCTAGAACTTTATTCGGTGATTCTGAGCTTCTAGCAAACCTTAAGTTAAAGATCGATGTGAACCACATGTGGGACGGCCAATCTTTTTATCGTGCAAAGCTAGCCGAGCAAAAAGAACGCCATGCCAAGTATCAAAACACAGCATACAACCTAGAGCCGAACCTAAAAGAATGCCCTGGCGGCCTTCGCGATATGCAAGTCATTGACTGGGTAGCAAAACGCCACCTGCATACCCATCGCCTTAGCGCATTGATCGAAAAACAATTTCTGTCAGAAGATGAATACACCCAAATCAAGGGTGCCGTTTCTCATCTTTGGCGTATTCGCTGGGCCCTTCATACCATCGTAGGACGAAAAGAAGACCGTCTGCTGTTTGATCACCAACGTACATTAGCTAAAGAATTTGGCTTTGATGATGAAGACTTGAAACGCAATGTCGAACGCTTCATGCAAGGTTATTACCAAAGTGTTGCAGCAATCCAGCAACTTAACGACTTGTTATTACAACATTTTGAAGAGTCTTTTTTAAGCCTAGAACCTACTCCAAGCATTGAGACCATTAATGAGCGCTTTCAAATAACCAATGGTCAGCTAGAAGTACGTGATAGCGAAACGTTCACCAAAACGCCATCTGCAATGCTAGAAATGTATAAAATCATGGGCGAGCGTGGAGATATTACTGGCATTAGAGCCAATACAATGCGCGCTCTTAGGGATAACCTTGATATGGTGGATGAGTCTTATCGTAATGACCCAGTAAATACCGCCCTATTTCTCGACATTGTAGCCAGCCGCTACCGCATGACAAGCGTTCTACGCTCAATGAAGCATATTGGACTTTTAGGTCGCTACCTACCAGAATTCGGCGCCATTATTGGCCAAATGCAGCATGACCTTTTCCATATTTACACTGTCGATGCTCACACCTTACAACTCGTCGAAAACCTGCGCCGCTTTTGGTTACCTGAAAGTCGCTCATTATTCCCTATTTCCTCTCAGGCGATTCGTCACGTTGCCAAAGTCGAGCTACTTTATATTGCGGGGCTTTACCACGACATAGCAAAAGGACGAGGTGGAGATCATTCGGAACTTGGCTGTGTGGACGCAAGGGACTTCTGTGAAAGACATGGGTTAAGCAAACATGAAACAGAGTTAATTGAGTGGCTAGTTCGACATCACTTATTAATGTCGGTCACTGCACAACGTAAGGACATTTCTGACCCTGAGGTAATCTGGGAATTCGCCAGCATTGTTAAAAATCAGGAGCGGCTGGACTACCTTTTCTTACTGACCGTAGCGGACATAAACGCGACCAACCCGACTATGTGGAATAGCTGGAGAGCATCTCTAATGCGACAGCTGTACCTAGAAACAAAACGCGCTCTACGCCGTGGATTAGACTCCCCGATTGATGCCGATATGCAAAGCGATGAACATAAACAACGTGCGCTAGAGATACTGATCGAGCGTAATGTTGACATTATGGAAGCTGAAAAAATCTGGGACGATATCGAAGATGAATACTTCATTCGCTCAAATGGCGAGGAAATCGCTTGGAACACAGAAGCGATTCTACTTCATCGCCCAAGCACCAAACCATTGGTTGCCATTAGCCCTCTTGGTGGACGAAACTTCTCAGGAGCCAGCAAGGTTTTCATTTATACACCTATAGCTAGTCACCTATTTGCTGTCACTGCCGCATTGTTTGAACAAATGGGGCTAAATATTTTAGATGCAAAAATCAGCACCACAACAGACAATTACAGCCTCGATACGTTTGTTGTAATGGATAGCTCTGAAAGCAATGATGTGAATTTGCACCTTGATCATGAGCGTATTGAACTCATGAAAAAAACCCTAATTGAGCAACTTGATTCACCTTCATTGTACGAAAGTGTGATTAAGCGTTTTACACCTAGACACTTAAAAATATTTAACGCGCCTTCTACGGTTCAATTTGTTAGTCAACCTGAAGAAGTGTGGTCTGCTTTAGAGGTCACAGCTCCGGACCGCCCTGGCCTACTCGCACTTATAGGCCAATTCTTTATGGAGCATGACCTGATGCTGCATAAAGCTAAGATTGCTACGCTGGGCGAGCGAGTAGAAGACACCTTCTACATTACCGAAGAGAATGGTGATTTAATCGCAGATAGCGTACGAATGATGCACATTTGTGAAGCCCTAAAAAACAGTATTGACCGTTTTTCTCAAGCTACGGAACACTAAATTACATGAACCCCCTGATCCATTCTTTACACCCATACCCATTTCAGAAGCTTGCTGATCTGCTTACTTCTGTCACACCTAACGCTGACTTACCATTGATTAAGTTAACCATTGGCGAGCCACAACACGATGCTCCAAGCATCGTGCTAGAAACTCTTAAAAATGCATTGGATGGCGTGTCAAAGTACCCATTGACGAAAGGGGAGAGCAGCCTTCGTGAAGCCATCTCTAGCTGGGCCATTAAACGTTTCAACTTGAACGAGCTAAACGCAGATACGCAAGTACTACCTGTAACCGGTACAAGGGAAGCACTGTTTGCCATTACTCAGGCCCTAGTCGGTGAGAAGCAAAGCCCTCTAGTAGTGAGTCCGAATCCGTTCTACCAAATTTACGAGGGCGCTGGAATACTTGCTGGTGCTGAGCTGCATTACTTACCATGTGATGCAGAAAATCAATACAAAATCGACTATCAAGCAGTTTCTGAGGACGTGTGGGCACGCTGTGAAGTGCTATTCGTTTGCTCTCCTAACAATCCTGCAGGCTCAGTAACGACACTAGACGAATACCGTTTCCTACTCGAAAAAGCCAAGCAATTCAATTTTGCCATCATTGCCGATGAATGTTACTCGGAGATTTATTTTGAAGAGAAACCACTTGGACTACTGGACGCCTGCGTGCAGCTTGGCAATGACGATTACGACAATTGCCTAATCTTCCAATCGCTATCAAAGCGCTCAAACCTACCTGGACTTCGTTCAGGGTTTGTTGCTGGGGACGCAAAACTGCTTAAGCCATTTTTGCAATACCGTACTTACCATGGCTGCGCGATGCCTCTTCATCATCAAATGGCTTCCATCACAGCATGGAACGATGAAGAGCATGTTGCCAATAACCGCGAAATTTATGGCCGTAAATTTGATCAAGTATTAGAGATTCTCACACCTGTTATGGCTGTCGAGAAACCAGAAGCTGGTTTTTATCTGTGGCCCAAACTGCCGATGAGCGATGAGGATTTCTGCATCAAACTTTACCAAGAAGAATCTGTTTTAGTTCTTCCTGGTAGTTACCTTGGTCGCGAAGTAAACGGCCGAAACCCTGGGCAAAACCATGTCCGCATGGCTCTTGTCGCGGAAGAATCTGAATGCGTTGAAGCTGCTCAGCGCATTGCACGTTTTATGAAAAAACACCAAAACCTTTAATATCTATTTTTAGGAGCACTTACTCTAATGAGCGACTCTACTTTTGCAATTGGCCTTGGCATTGGCACACAAAACAAAGAAGGTACTTGGTTAGAAGTTTTCTACCCATCGCCACTTGTTTCTCCAGAGCAAAGCATCATTGCTGCAGTGAAAGAAAGCACCAACTACGAAGGTGGCAACGCTACACTAGTACTAGACGAAAGCGACCTAAACCGTCTGCACCTTGCTTTACTTAAAGCTGGCCACATTGAATTAGCGGAACGTGCATCACGCCTTAAGCCTTCTTCACAGCCAGTAGTTCTTTGTGTATTAGACACAGATGAAGCGCCAGCTAACCCAGCTGAAGTGTACTTGAAACTACAGCTAATCTCACATCGCCAAGTTCAACCACACAACACTAAACTTGACGGCATGTTTGGCCTTCTAGTGAATACTGCATGGACCAGCGAAGGCCCTATCGATGTACGTGAATTGGCTGATCGTCAACTAAGCGCTCGCATGGAAGGCCGTACTATCGAGGTATTCAGTGTAGACAAGTTCCCTAAAATGGCGAACTTCGTCGTACCTACAGGCGTTCGTATCGGTGATGCAGCTCGCATTCGTCTTGGTGCTCACCTTGGTGAAGGCACAACAGTTATGCACGAAGGCTTCGTAAACTTCAACGCAGGTACTCTAGGTACTAGCATGGTTGAAGGTCGTATTTCTGCGGGCGTTGTTGTGGGTAACGGCTCTGACCTTGGCGGTGGCTGTTCAACAATGGGCACACTTTCTGGTGGCGGTAACATCGTGATCGCAGTGGGTGAAGAATGTCTAATTGGTGCAAACGCTGGTATCGGCATCGGTCTTGGTGATCGCTGTACAGTGGAGTCAGGCCTTTACATTACTGCTGGCTCTAAGGTTGCGGTACTAGATGAAAACAACGAAGTCGTTTCTGTTGTTAAAGCTCGTGAGCTATCTGGTCAGTCTGATCTTCTATTCCGTCGTAACTCAGAAACAGGTGCGATCGAATGTAAGACAAACAAAACAGCGATTGCTCTAAACGAAGCACTACACGCACACAACTAATACCATTAGTTCATACCAATGGCGAAGCTCTTGTAAGAGCTTCGCCATTCTTTTGACTAAAGAGAAGCATGGCGAATAATAGGACTAGAACATGACTACTATTTACGGCATCAAAAACTGTGACACCATGAAGAAAGCATTTCGCTGGCTTGATGAACGCAATATTGAGTATACCTTTCATGATTACCGTAAAGACGGCTTAGATCGAGAGTTACTAACTCGCTGGATCGAGCAACTTGGCTGGGAAGCGATTGTAAATAAACGCGGAACCACTTGGCGAAAGCTAACACCAGAAACGCAAGCCGCTATGAGCGATCAGACAGCAGTAGAAGTATTACTTGAGCAACCAGCCATCATTAAACGGCCACTGCTTGATCACAATCAGTCTCTAACTCTAGGCTTTAAAGAAGCTGACTACAACGCTATCTTTAAACAATAACCTTATTCAGTAATCACCGGAATATAATAAGCTCTCTCAGATGTATTCGGGGCGTCTGAACGATGAACTGGGTAGGCTTTAGGTGCCATATTCGTAGGTCGATCAGAAGTAACAACAGGAACATAATATGCTTCCTGAGTGAGGGACTTTGACCCGCCAAGCAATGAGCATCCGGCCAACAAACACGCTAGCAAGCCAAGCAAACTGAATTTCATTATGTCATCCTTATCAGGCTCTGAGATACTTGGTAAGGTAACCAAACATGTTGCAAAGGTAAAGAATGACTCAACTTACGCCAACACTAGAACTTGCACTAGATTTAATTTCACGACCATCTGTCACACCTGAAGACGCAGGCTGCCAAGACCTGATGATCGAGCGTTTAGAAAAAATTGGCTTTAAAATTGAACGCATGCCGTTTGGTGATGTGAAAAACTTTTACGCTAAACGTGGCTCAGATGGCCCTAACCTCTGCTTTGCTGGCCACACAGATGTGGTACCAACAGGCCCCGAGTCCGAATGGAAAGTATCTCCATTCAAGCCAGAAATCATAGATGGCGTACTTTTCGGTCGTGGCGCAGCAGACATGAAAGGCAGTCTTGCTGCAATGGTTACAGCGGTAGAAAACTTTGTAGCAGAACATCCAAATCACAATGGTCAAATTTCATTTTTGATAACAAGTGATGAGGAAGGCCCGTTTGTAGATGGTACAACCCGCGTTGTGGATGCACTCATGGCACGCGAAGAAAAAGTGGACTGGTGCATTGTTGGCGAACCTTCTAGCACCAAAACGCTAGGCGATATTATAAAGAATGGCCGTCGCGGCTCATTCAGCGGAGACCTAACTATCTATGGTAAGCAGGGTCATGTCGCCTATCCGCACCTTGCCGTTAATCCAATTCATCTAGCCTCGCCAGCACTAGCAGAGTTTGCCAGCACAAAATGGGATGATGGCAATGACTTCTTCCCACCAACTAGCTTCCAAGTTTCTAATATTCATGCCGGTACTGGTGCAACCAATGTTGTGCCTGGCAAGCTTAACGCTCAATTCAATTTCCGCTTTTCCTCGGAGCTTACTTTCGATGATTTGAAGGGAAAGGTAACCGACATTCTAGATAAACATGAGCTTAAATATGACGTCGAGTGGACTTACAACGGCCTACCATTCCTGACCAAACCAGGCGAGTTAGTCGACGCGATTGTAGACGCTGTTCAAAACACGGTAGATATCACTCCAGAACTTTCAACTTCAGGAGGCACATCAGATGGACGCTTTATCGCAAAAATGGGTACACAAGTCGTCGAATTAGGTCCAATTAACGCCACAATACATCAAATCAATGAATGCGTTGATGCGGAAAGTTTGAATCAACTTTCCCTAATTTATCAGCGCATTTTAACGAACTTGATGGCAAAATAGGCCCATCGTGAGCAAAGCAACCTCCTTCATTCATTCTTTGGCCATGAAGCTTGGCAGAAACCCTAAGCTAGCACTTATTAAGTTGATTCAGGGAGGCTTGCTGTTTGCATTCGGTGTACTCATGATATTCGTCGCTAACAATCTCGTGGTTGACTCCATTCAACGTGAAATCATTGCTCTAGTTGGTCTGGCCTTAGCTGCTGCCGGTGTACTTTGGTCATTGGTTGGCTATCTATCCATGAGTGTTTTACGCATCTATCACATGTTAAATAAGAAGGATTAATCCGATGCAGCCTGATATCGAAATCTATCTGCTGTCCTGCCCGACTGATCGCATCATACGTTGGCTGGAACAAGACTTCTCTGTAAATGAGGTGCGTACTTCCAGCGACGCTTCCATCAAAGTAACACTTACCTTTAATGGACACAGTATCCCCGTCACAATATTAGAGAAAGCTGCTGGAAAACGCTTTACATCCATATGGTTTGATTCTGATCGAACCCCATGGGAGAGCGATATGGATTGCGCAAGGTATGCTTTTGAAAAACTTAATTGTGAAGTGCGATGCAACTATCAAGGATGGCAGGAAGACGGTCAAGACGACCCTGACCTTTGGTGGCGAATCAACGATCATGGTGAAGGCCCTTACATTTGGCGCTAATCCAGCCACGAACACATCCAGAATAAGAGAATTTTTATGCAAATTACTATGCTGAAAGGCAAACTTCACATGGCATCTGTAACCCAAGCTGAGCTATGGTACGACGGCTCATGTGCGATCGATAGCGACTTGGTGAAGCTTGCGGGTTTACGTGAGTTTGAAAAAATTGATATCTATAATGTAGATAATGGTGAGCGCTTCCATACATATGTAATTTTAGCGGAGGCCGGTTCAGGGACAATTTCTATGAATGGCGCCGCAGCAAGACGAGTACAAGTTGGCGATCGAGTGATTATCGCTGCCTACGCACAGATGGATGAAGCAGAAGCAAACAACTTTAAGCCCAAATTAGTATATTGCAACAAAGACAATACGGTTGAACGCACGGCGAATACAATACCTGTTCAAGTCGACTGATAATCGACCATAACAGAAATAAAAAAAGGTCGCTAAAGCGACCTTTTTTGTCATATGCTGCTAATGAGGCTTATTTAGTCGCTGCCAATGCCGCTTCATAATCAGGCTCTTCTGCTGTCTCAGCTACCTGCTCAGTGTATACCACCTCACCTTGCTCATTGATTACAACTACCGAACGAGAAAGCAACCCAGTCAATGGACCTGTTGTAAACTCTACACCGTAGTCTTTACCAAACGAAGAGCGGAAGCTTGAGCCTGACTCTACGTTTTCCAGACCTTCTGCGCCACAAAAGCGTGCAGCAGCAAAAGGAAGGTCTGCCGACACACAAAGAACTACAGTATTCTCAAGACTTGATAATGCTTCATTAAACTTACGTACAGATGTAGCACAAACACCGGTATCGACAGATGGAAAAATATTAAGCACTAGTTTCTTGCCAGCGTAGTCAGCAAGAGAAGTTGTAGATAAATCCGTTTTAACTAGTTCAAAATTGACTGCATTTGAACCCACTTTAGGTAATTCACCGATTGTTTCAAATGAGTTACCTTGTAATGTTACTGTTGCCATAATGTCCTCTCTTAAGATGATGCGATTCACTGCATCGTTTTTAACTTTTTACAATGGAAACGTTTTCCGCTTGCTTACCTTTTTCACCTTCTGTAACGGTGAAACGAACTTTCTGCCCTTCGATCAGGAAGCGTCGACCACGACCTCGGATTGCACGGTAATGCACAAACACATCATCACCGTTATCCATCGTAAGGAAACCAAATCCCTTAGAAGAATTAAACCACTTAACTGTACCTAACTCACGATCGTCATTTTCTTCCTCAGTGTGCACGTCATCAGAAGATTCTGAACGCTCACCCGCACTGGCATTAGACAACACTGAACCAAGGTATACGGTAATGAATGTCACAAGAAAATAAATAACGTAATACTCTCCAATTTCAGCCTTAACCAAAGGCGCAATAATTAGAGGTGTTACAAGGGCAAATATAAGACTGACTAATAAAGCACGTACTGATAAAAACATGGTAGTTCCTTGAATATGTTTACTAATTTTTTGTTATAAATTCCTAAATGTATACTGACTTAGTGTAGCAGTGCACTTAAATTAAACTCCAAACAATACTCACTATCAAAAAAGAGCCTACTATCCATTGAAATTTAATCAAGACATCACCATAAACAACTTATTAAAGCATAGAAATGTCAGCAAAAATCACGCCAAAATACTTATATGACACATACCAGAAATCTGAATTGGTAAAGATTATTAAGTACTTAGCACATTAGAAGACTACCATATAGCAGCCATCTATGAATACCTTAGACTTATTAAACAAAATCGACGAACTTGAAATCAAAAGCCAATTTCAAGAAGAAACGATTGACGAACTAAATAGCGCCTTGACTCGACAGCAACAAGATCTTCTCCTGCTGAAAGAACAAGTCAAACTGCTTGCCAAGCGACTAGAGGACCAAAGACAAAATTCGGGTTCAGGCATTAACAGCGCCATCGAAAAGCCACCACACTATTAATTATGATCTAGCGAGCGCTTTACATAAATATCAAAACGTCCGGATTTGCCATCTAAGCGAAAAGATGGCTCTTCGCCATTCAGGTAAGGGGCACCCTTTGGCCGCTTTACGACCACTCGATATCGCGCCAAAAGCATCGCTTTTGGCAATAAACTGTCTGCATCAGCATCATGACCCACGAGATCTCTGAAAAAAGCCATCTCTTTTTTAACCGCAGCAGACGACTTATCATTATGAGGAAACATTGGGTCTAAATAAACGACGTCAACGCACTCCTCCTCTTCAACCTCAAATATCGTATCTAGAGCCAAGCTGATACGCTCCATAATATCAGCAATATCAACTACCATCTTTGCTCGATCTACACCATCACAAAGCAATTCTCTGACAAACCCGACTCGCTCATAAAGAGTAACGTTGCACCCTAAACTCGCCAGCACAAATGCATCACGTCCAAGCCCGGCTGTTGCATCAAAGATGGTTAAACCTTGACGCTTAGTTAAACCACATGCTTTAGCAATATCTTGGCCTTTGCCACCGCCAAATTTACGTCGATGATCCACCGCTCCACTTGCTAACTCAACCGAGACAGGCTTTGGTGCTCCCTTGCCAGTTTTCGCTATCACCAGTGCATCATCTTGATGCATCAACAGGTAATCATAATCAGTAACAAACTTAAGCTCACTCGTTAACCGATATTTTGGTAACTGTAAGCGCTGCGCTAAGTCGCGAATGTGCGTTTCTGAATTGCGATATGCAACGGCAAGAGTACTAGGCGTAAACATCGATACCTATTAATTGGTGACGTGGGTTATTAGGAGATAATGCTTCTGTCGATTGGTATGCAGTGATTGCTTGCTGAGCAAAAGCACTCATGCCATCAACTTTAAAAAAGCGCGCAGAGTCTGAACTTGAAGCTTGCTCAAAACTCTCAATCGTACTGGGTAGCAAGCTGCCACTGCTAGATTTCCCCTGACTAGCAACCGTTGAAGTTTGAGAACGAGTGGTATAGTTGGTGTTAGTTTGGGGGATGATAGGAAAATTGCTACCAACATTCATAAATCAACTCACCTTTACCAGCCAAAGAAGGAATCCACCCAAAGCCAATCGATATAACATAAATGGCAGGAACCCTATTTGGTTGAGCCATTTCAAAAACAGATGTATACAAAGATAGGCGCTTAACGCAGAGAGCACAACACCCCAAAAGATGATATTCCAATTAGCAGCATGTAATGCATCTCCACTTAAAAGTTCAATACCTTTGAATGCTCCGGCGGCCAAAATAATAGGTATTGAAAGAAGGAAAGAAAAGCGCGCTGCAGAATCTCTATCAAACCCCATAAATCTTGCTGCGGTCATGGTTATCCCTGAGCGTGAAGTACCAGGTACTAAAGCTAAAGCCTGTACTATACCAATCGTGACAACATTAGACAGTTTTAAATCTTCCAATTTTTTTGACTTGCTAAAAAATTGGTCGGATAGCCATAGCAATACACCAAACCCAATGGTGCTGTAGGCAATCACCTCAATAGATCTAAGATTATTTTCAATTAGTCCATTTAGAGTTGCGCCTGCAATCATTGCAGGCACACTGGCATAAATAACCCACCATCCTAAACGACTGTTATCCGTTTTAGCACTTCCCGTTAACGAGCCTACCCAATCTTTTAGAATTGAGAAGATATCACTCCAGAAATAACTTACTACTGCTATCAGCGTTCCAACATGAACAGCCACATCAAACGCCAATCCCTGATCAGGCCACGCCAATATGTGAGAAGGTAAAATTAAATGCGCGGAACTAGAAACAGGCAGAAACTCAGTTAGCCCCTGAATTAAAGCAAGAAATACTACATGATACCAAAACATCAACTATCGCTTACCAATTCGGGCAGGTTGCTTTTCCCAAGTAATTTCGTCTCGTAGGTAAACGGGTAACGCTTGCTCCGCAGAGACAGTTTTACCTTGAGAAAAGTCAAACGCGGCAAGCTCTGCAATACATGCTGCACGTGGCGCAATATCC
The DNA here is from genome assembly GCF_016461785.1 of Marinomonas ostreistagni. Classification (GTDB taxonomy): domain Bacteria; phylum Pseudomonadota; class Gammaproteobacteria; order Pseudomonadales; family Marinomonadaceae; genus Marinomonas; species Marinomonas ostreistagni_A. The sequence continues at coordinate 31,394 of NZ_JAEMUH010000007.1, forward strand.
TGCAAAACGTCCGTTGCAGGTGTTGCTAGCACTTCATTTAAACGATCTTGATACAACCAACCAGAACCAACGCCTTGGTATGCCTGTTCAATAGCCATCAAATTATCAGGTGCGATCACTCGTTCAGCAAACGTTTCCTGAGCCACCCAAAAGTCATTTTGTTTCTCAATGTGATAACCACCAACATAGATTTCGCCCATTCGTGCATCTAAAGCTGCAAGCCAATCGTTATGGTAAGTCGCTTGATGCGCCTCAAGAGCCATAGCCGCCAAGGTAGAAACCGGCACAACAGGTAAATCTGCACCATAGGCAAGACCCTGAACGACACCAGCACTGATACGTAAACCGGTAAAAGAACCAGGACCACGACCGAATGCAATAGCGTCCAGCTGAGACAGTGTTAAGCCAGCTTGTGACAACAGCTGATCCACCATAGGTAGGATCAAATCATTATGTTGACGCGGAGCCATGCGGAAATCTTCCAGCACAGCACCATTTTGAATCAACGCCACGGAACAAGCTGGCGTTGAAGTATCCAAAGCAAGAATTGCGCTCATTACGAGATTAAGCCTTAAGTGCTGCTAGCAAACCTTGTTTGATTTCGTTTAGATCGCCAACACCGTTCACTTTCACGAACTTAGGTGCTGTCGCTGCATCTTCTTGTTGCCAAGCTTGGTAGTAACCAATCAGAGGCGCTGTTTGATCGTGGTAAATAGACAAACGCCTACGCACTGTTTCTTCAGTATCGTCTGCACGCTGAATCAGGTCTTCGCCTGTTTCATCATCTTTGCCTTCCACTTTTGGTGGGTTGTACACCACATGGTAAGTACGGCCTGATGCTTCATGTACACGACGCCCACTCATACGCTGAACGATCTCTTCATCCGCAACGTCGATTTCAACAACATAGTCGATCGCAACGCCTGCTTCTTTCAAAGCATCTGCTTGAGGAATTGTGCGCGGAAAACCATCAAATAGCGCACCGTTTTCACAGTCAGCTTCTTGAAGACGCTCTTTTACTAAACCGATAATAATATCATCAGACACAAGCTGACCTGCATCCATTACCGCTTTTGCTTTCAAGCCAAGCTCAGTGCCTGCTTTTACTGCTGCACGAAGCATGTCGCCAGTTGAAATTTGTGGAATACCAAACTCTTCAGTAATGAACTGAGCCTGAGTGCCCTTACCTGCGCCTGGCGCTCCTAACAAAATAACTCGCATAATTTATCTCCAATAGTCTGCGTAAAGTCGGCACGGCGAGTAATAAACCAGGGCTATTTATAGCACTGGCAAGCGTAAAAACAGAAAGCGACCTCTCACGCAATTACCCGCTAATTATAATTTTGAGGCCGCTAGAATACCGAAGCCTACACAAAATTTGCAAACGAACTTGTCGTTTTGTGGTTTTAAGGCAGGCTATATTACGTATTTTTGATATTTTTTCCAGTTAGCCCGTATTTTGCATGCCACTGGCAATGCCTGCCATTGTAATCATTAATGCCTTATTGACTGCTACATTCTCATCATCCAACCGACTACGATGCAATAATTCCGCTTGCAGATAATGTAATGGGTCAATGTAAGGGTTGCGAACATCAATAGATTGTCGAATGGTTTTGTTATCTTCTATAAGACGTTCTTGTTGCTTCACTTGCTTGACCAGCTCTCTAACTTGAGAAAGTTTACGACGTAACAAATAGCCTAAACCTCGAAGTTCCTCTGGCACTAAACGCTTCTCGTAGTACTCTGCGATATCAGGCTCTGCTTTTGCTAGCACCATATCCAACATATCCAGATAAGCACCAAAAAAGGGCCACTGTTTATGCATTTCACGCAGACGATCTAAGTTACCGGATTCAACACTTTGCTGTAACGCACTCTCAGCGCCAAGCCACGCAGGCAGCATCAAGCGGATTTGCATCCAAGCAAATATCCAAGGGATCGCCCGCAAACTTTCAACGCCACCGTCTGAGCGACGTCGTGCAGGTCGAGAACCAAGTGGCAGCTTCGCTAACTCTTGCTCTGGAGTGATGGTACGAAAATACGGTACAAAATCCTCATGACCTCGAACGATGGAACGGTATTGATTCATTCCTTCTTCCGCCATTTCATCCATCAAAGCTCGCCACTCTTCCTTCGGCGCTTGTGCTGGTATCAAAGAAGCTTCCATCACAGCGGAACAATAAAGCTCCAGTGAACGTACAGCGATATCCGGAATACCAAATTTAAAGCGAATCATTTCTCCTTGTTCGGTAACACGAATGGCACCTTGTACCGAGCCTGGCGGCTGAGAAAGAATAGCAACATGAGCTGGACCACCACCTCGTCCCACTGTGCCTCCTCGGCCATGGAACAACGTTAATCTCACACCATGTTTTTCACACAGACGGGTCAGCGCTTCTTGTGCGCGATACTGTCCCCAAGTCGCCGCTATCTGACCCGCATCTTTCGCCGAGTCTGAGTAGCCAATCATGACTTCTTGATACCCCGCGATGTAAGACTTGTACCATGGCATTGAGAATAGCTGCTCAATAACAGGCTCGGCATTATCTAAGTCTGCCAAGGTTTCAAACAAAGGCACAATGCGCATATTGAAGCGCACACCAGACTCTTTCAGAAGCAAGGCAACAGCCAGTACATCTGAAGGCGCGCTGGCCATGGAAATAACATAAGAGCCAAATGAATTCTGGTAGCCATTGGCTATGGTTCGAAACGTTGACAGGACTTCTTCGACCATCGGCTCGGGCGACCACTCAGATGGCAACAAAGGACGTTTTGAATTTAATTCCGCCAACAGAAAGGCTTGTCTCGACGCCTCATCCCACTCAGCGTAATCCCCTAAGCCGTAAAAGCGCGTGATCGCTGACAACGCTTCAATATGCTTGGACGCGTCTTGACGAACATCCAAACGAACCAGTGTCATACCAAAAGTGGCAACACGTCGAATTAAATCTAACACTGAACCATTCGCGATCACCTTCATGCCGCAGTCCAATAGCGACTGGTAACATAACGTCAAATCCGCCATCAGTTCAGTATTATCGAGCAGCACGCCTTGATCAGAGACTGATTGACCTTCTAAGCGGGCACGAGCCCATGCTTTTGTGGCTTCCATTTTTCGTTCAAGACTGCGGATGACTTCACGATAAGGTTGCGTACTATCTCCAACTCGTTCACGTAACGCGGCATTGCACTCTGTCATGGAGAACTCTGCTCGAAGCTCTACTAAGTCCTTAAGATATAAGTCGGTCGCCATCCAGCGCGCTAGTAGGACAACTTCCTCTGTGACTTGATGGGTAACGTTTGGGTTACCGTCGCGATCTCCCCCCATCCACGTGGCAAAACGAATAGGCGCTAAATCCAACGGCAGCCGCTCTTCGCCTGTGTATTGTTTAAACTGCTCGTCTAAGTGACGGAAGAACATTGGTACCGCTTGCCATAAGGATTGCTCTATGACGGCAAATCCCCATTTAGCCTCGTCTACAGGCGTCGGCCGCTGGTCACGAATTTCATCGGTATGCCATGCTTGAGTAATGATTTCATTCAATCGACGCACATGCTTTTCTTGCTCAAGCGGTAGAATATTGTCTTTATCAAGCGCTTCAAGCTCATTAGAAATATTGTCGTATTTCCGAATTAAAGAGCGACGGACCACTTCCGTAGGATGCGCCGTTAAGACAAGGTCTATTGCCTGATCTCGCAACGCTTCGACCATTTGTTCAGAGGTAAAGTTTTGCTCTTTTAGGCGTAGTAAAAGATCCCCGACAGGATTCTTGTATATCCCTTTACTTTCATTAGAGCGACGACGATGAACACGGTGATATTGCTCTGCAATATTAGATAGGTTTAAAAACTGGTTAAACGCACGAGCGACCGGAACAATGTCACGATCATCAAGCGCTTCTAACGCTTGAATTAAGGCACTGGAATCGCCACTTTGACGACCATCTTTAGATAGACGACGAATGGTTTCTACCGTGTCTAAAAAGTCTTCCCCCAAATGATTGCTCATGGTTTCCCCTAAGCAATCCCCTAACAAACGCACGTTTTCTCGTAATGAAGCCTGACGATCGGTCACCATACGTCTCCTTATAGTGTATGCACTCGATGAACGAGCTTGGCGCTATAAACCAGAGGCTTTAGCGTCATCCCATAATTGATCCAACTCTTGTAAAGTACAGTCAGTCAAGCAAACCTCTCGTTCGCGTAACTGGGTTTCGATGTAAGCAAAGCGGCGGCGAAATTTCACATTGGTTTGCATTAAGGCTTGCTCTGGTGCAATAGACAGATGGCGCGCCAGATTTGACACAGCAAACAGCACATCACCAAGCTCGGCCTCGGCTTCAGCCTTAGAAAGATGCTGAATCGCCTCTTCTAATTCATCTAATTCTTCTCGTATTTTATTGAAGACTGGTGCCGTATCAGACCAATCAAAACCCACTGTGGCGGCTTTTTTCTGCAACTTCACTGCTTGGGTCAACACTGGCACACTGTTCGATACGCTGTCTAATAAACCTTGATGATGTTCGCCTTTCGCCTTTTTTTCTTGTGCCTTGATAATTTGCCATTGCGCATTGATTTCGTCTTCGGTTAAACGATTCGGGCTCGCATAACTGTCAAATGTACCATCAGGAAAGACATGCGGATGACGGCGAAGCATTTTCTCAACGATCGTTTGAATCACATCAGAGAAATTAAAGGCATTTTCTTCGCTGGCCATCTGAGCATGAAAAACCACCTGAAACAAAAGATCACCTAGTTCATCCTTCAGATCATCTCGATTACCACGAACAATTGCATCCATTACTTCATAAGCTTCTTCCAAAGTATACGGTGCAATCGTGGCAAAGCTTTGTTTCTGATCCCAAGGGCAACCATATTGCTTGTCACGCAGCATGGTCATCAGCGCTAGTAAATCATTTAAGGTATATTTCAATTATCTCGCTCCCTAAAGACATCTAGCACATTAGGCAACTGGTTGATTCGGTGAAGTAAACGAGACAGGGAACTGATTTCGCTCACCTCAATGGTAAACCGTATTGACGCAGTATGATCGGCTTTTGCCGAGATTGTGTTCATGGACAAAAGGTTTACTTTCTCATTCGCCAACAACGATGTGATATCGTTTAAAAGGCCAGTACGGTCATAAGCTTGGACTCGAATGTTAACCGGATACAGGTTATCAACTTCCTCGCCCCAGCTCACTTGAACCATACGTTCTGGTTCTTCTAGCTGTAATTGCGCTGCATTAATACAATCTTGGCGGTGGATGGAAACACCACGGCCTTGGGTGATATAGCCAATAATGTCGTCTCCAGGAATAGGAGAGCAACACTTCGCCATTTGCGTTAGCAACTTACCTACACCTTGGATATGAATGTCATTATCCGAGGTTTTATGACGGCTTTTCTTAAGGCGAATAGGTCGAGCAACTGGCTGGCCATCTAAACCATGAATATCATCAATGACACGTAACACACGGGACAGTTGAATATCACCAGCGCCCAACGAAACGTAGACATCATCACCATTAGAGAAATTAAAACGCTCGGCGATCGTAGAGAAATCTAATTTATTTTCTTCAATACCCAAACGTTTCAGCTGCTTGTCTAATACCGTGCGACCCGCCTCTAGATTCTTCTCACGATCTTCTCTTCTGAACCAACTTTGAATTTTGGCACGCGCACGGTTGGTATTGACATAGCCTAGAGTCGGATGCAGCCAGTCGCGGCTTGGACCACCTTCTTTGGTAGTTAGAATCTCAACCTTATCGCCGGTTTTAAGATGCGTCACCAAAGAAATGATCTTGCCATTCACTTTAGCACCTCGGCAACGGTGGCCAATTTCCGTATGCACTCGGTAAGCGAAATCGACTGGTGTCGCATTGACTGGCAAGTCGACAACATGTCCATCAGGGGTGAACACATAGATGCGATCCTGCTCAATGTCGTTCATTACCTGCTCACTCAATGACTCCAAGTCACCTTGCACTTCATGGAAATCCAGGATCGTGCGCAGCCATTGCAACTTCTCTTCATAACTTGAGCTGTTGGAACTTAGATCGGTCCCTTTGTACTTCCAGTGAGCACAGACACCTAACTCAGCATCTTCATGCATTTTATGAGTTCGGATTTGAATTTCTAATACACGACCTTGAGGTCCTACTACGGCAGTGTGCAGAGACTGATAACCGTTTGATTTAGGATTACTAATGTAATCATCAAATTCTTGTGGGATAGGCTTCCAAAGGTTATGAACGATTCCGAGCACGCCATAACATTGCATTGGTTCATCAACTAGGATTCGGACCGCTCGAACATCATACACCTCGTCAAAAGCAATGTTCTTGCGGCGCATTTTACGCCAGATGCTATAGATGTGTTTGGCACGCCCCATCACATCTGCATGAATATCAATCGCTTCCATACGTTCTTTAAGCACTGTAATAACGTCATCGATAAACTGTTGACGGTCTAGGCGCTTTTCATCCAATAGCTTGGCAATGCGTTTATATTCACCTGGGTACAAATACCGGAAGGAGAGATCTTCAAGCTCCCATTTTATGTGACCAATCCCTAGCCGATGTGCCAAGGGTGCATAAACACTTTGAACTTCCAACGCAACCGCTTCTTTGCGTTGATCACTTTGGTGTTTTGCTTCTTTGATCGCACATGCACGTTCCGCTAACTTAATGAGTACGACACGCACATCATCTATGATCGATACGAGCATTTTACGCAAAGACTCTAGCTGATTTTCATGACTTCCCAGCACTTCAGCCGTGGTATCTTTGGACAAGTTCTTAGAAACTTCTCCCATTCGAATGACACCTTCAATCAAAGATGCAACTTTACGGCCAAACATGTCGCTTACTTTCGAAAGTACCAGTTGGTCCTCGCGAACAACTCGATACAAAGCAGCAGCGATTAATGAATCTTGATCTGCACGAAATCCCGCCAGTATTTCGACCATTTCAAGGCCAGCTCTAAAAGTACTGGCCTGGGGGCCCCAATAAGATGATCTACCCGATACAGCTTCTGCTTGCCTCGCTAACTCACAAGCCATCCTAAGTGGGACTCGACTAGCTTCATCGACTTTATCGGCAAACTGTGACATCCAAGCATCAATATCTACTGAGCCATCAGCTAAAACAGGGTGATCCTTTCTTACTGTAACCATCTCAACTACCCTTCTGGTAACATCTTATTTCTGCAACAACATCATTGCTTCTACATGTGACGTTTGTGGAAACATATCCATCATACATACTTTTGTCACACGATATCCATTCTCAACCAAATACTGAGCATCCCTTGCTAACGTTGAAGCGTTGCAAGAAACATACAAAATTTGGCTTGGCTTGAGTCTTACCAACGTTGGTAAAAACTCCAAAGCGCCTGCTCGTGGTGGATCTAATAACGCCTTAGTAATCTTGGCTTTCTTTAAACGATTCGGTGGTGGCAATGTTAAATCGGCGGCTAAAAAAGCTGTATTGTCCAGCCCTGCTGCCGTGGCATTCGCTTGCCCCATTTCCACCATACTCTCAATCGCTTCAACAGCAAGCACCTGTCCGGCTCTTTTTCCTAGTGGAAGAGAGAAATTCCCAGCACCACAAAACAGGTCAAGCACAACATCATCCTGCATCAAATTGAGCCACTCCATTGCTTGCTCAACCATCGCATCATTGATTTGTGCATTCACTTGGATGAAGTCTTGTGGGTGAAAGTTCACTTTTAACCCATCAACTAAATAATGACGCGGCGCATTCGCTTGCACTTTAGATTGGTCTGGTAATTGCCAATACACATCAATGTCATTGGATATCGTCCATTCCGACAGTTGCTCTTTTTCCGTTTCAGGAACATCTCGCGTTTGACGTAGCACACAAGCTACGCCTGAATTATCCAGCAATAGCTCAACATGACCAAGCTTCGCAACCAAAGAGCTTTGCAGAATATAAGACCTTATACTCGCATAAGCTTCCTGTAGAGCTGGAGCCAAAACCTGACACTGTTCAACATCAACAATGGTATTAGATGCCTTTGCCCGAAACCCCATGCTAACTTGCTGATTTTTAGCAAAAATCGATAGGCGCGCTCGGCGTCGATAACCAAACTCTTCACCTTGTAACTTGGTTATTTGGTCAGGCAGCTCTAATTTACGAAATTGATTACGCAACCACTCTGTTTTTAAATCACGTTGAGCCTCAATATCCATATGTTGTAACTGGCAGCCACCACATTGCTCAAAGTATTTACAGCTCGGTGATCTTCTGGAAGGACTGGTATGAATACGCTTCAAGGTGGTTGCTTGATTAAACTGGCGTCCTTCTTTGATAAGGCGTGCTTCAACTTGCTCGCCAGTTATCGCACCTTCAACGAACGTTACTTTACCTTGATCCCTAACCACCCCATGACCTTCATGGGTCATGCTCTCGATGGTAAAGGTTCGAATGGGAGATGAGATAGGCTTGCCCTGATGCGCTTTAGGGCGACGGTTCGATCGGTTTTTCAAGATAACATCTCTATTCATGGTATAGAGCCCAAATAATACCTTATCTATGCATTCCGACCTAGGGCAAGCTAGTAATTAGACTTAGTTGAATACGCCTGTTGATAAGTATCGGTCACCACGGTCACAAATAATGACAACAATCGTTGCATTTTCAACTTGCTCAGACAAAGCCAGCGCAGCACTCACCGCCCCACCTGAAGACACTCCACAGAAAATACCTTCTTCCTTAGCTAAGCGACGCATAACGACTTCTGCATCCAGCTGTTCAACATCCATCACACGATCAACCCGAGAAGCCTCAAAGATTGTTGGCAAGTACTCTTCAGGCCATCGACGAATACCAGGAATACTACTTCCCTCAGAAGGCTGCAAACCGATGATTTCTATATCTGGATTCTGCTCTTTTAGAAAGCGGGATATCCCCATAATGGTCCCCGTCGTTCCCATCGAGCTTACAAAATGAGTTACCTCACCTTGTGTTTGATGCCAGATTTCAGGCCCAGTAGAAATATAATGAGCATTAGGGTTATCTTGATTTCCAAATTGATTGAGCACTTTCCCTTTACCCGCAGCTTGCATCTCTAATGCAAGATCACGAGCACGCTCCATACCTTCCTCTTTACTCACTAGATGAAGAATAGCGCCGTATGCTGTCATTGCAGACTTACGCTCCTGACTCATATTGTCAGGCATAATAAGATGCATTTCATAACCTTTAATCGCCGCTGCCATTGCTAGAGCGATTCCAGTGTTTCCACTCGTTGCTTCAATCAGACTGTCGCCAGCCTGAATATCACGACGCGCTTCTGCCTGTGCAATCATATTCAGGGCGGGTCGATCTTTCACTGAACCAGCAGGATTTTGACCTTCCAGCTTCAATAAAATTGTATTGCTCGGATTGGGGTTGATACGCTGTAGTCTAACAACTGGCGTATTGCCTATAATTGATTCAATAGTTGGATATTCGATCATAAAACTCAGACACTTGAGACATTATATAAATTAATGGTTTACGCTTTTTTACTAGATCGTATTAGAATGCAGATCAATTAGATAATAAACTACAAACTAGTTATAAATTTAAGCCTATTGTTGCACTAGGAGTGACAGACTATGCATAAGTCCCTAAAAATCGGCGTACTAATTGCCGCAACCTCATTAGTAGGCTGCGATATGTTTGGTGGCCCTTCAGCAGATATTCCTGATGCAGAGCTACGCAAAAAGTGGCGCGAATGCAAAACCATCAGCAATCCATCAAGAACAAAAGTTCTTGCATGTGAAAACTATGAACGTGAATGCGAGCGCCGAAAGGGTAAAGGTAACATAGCTTGCTACTAAAGTTGTTGTAGAGAAATAGGAAATGAAAAATGCGCGACACCGATAGTTCTTTACTTCATAAGACTTTATGGAAAGCCATTTTTCTACCTGTTGCATTCGTCATTTTCATAACCTGTATCTTTTTGCTTATCAATGAGATTGTGGAAACGCGTAAGCAATTTGAGTACCTCAATAGCTACCAAACAGAGCAAATTGCAGATGCCAGTGAATACGCGCTCCTATTCAACGATCGCAACCTGATAAATAACAACATTCAGAGTTTACTAAAACAGCCTGACATTATTGGTGTCACTTACTACAACAACCAAGGTGAAGAAATTGAAAGCATTGGCCAATTTACCCTTACCGTCAATTTGCCTCATGTTGCCACACATGAATACAGTGACAACGATGATTTCATTTCTATCGCCCCGATTTACTACAACAACGATAATCAAGCAAAAGACTTAGAAGACACGCCTTTCAATGTCCCAAATAGTGCTATCTTGGCGGATGCTATAGGACTCTCTAATCCCCCCCAACAAGAACTGCTTGGTTGGGTTCAAGTGACCTCCAGCACCCAAAGAATTCAACTTAAAAACATTATCATGGGCTTAACATCATTTGCCTACTTTCTGATCGCTACATTCCTAGCAGGCATTTTGAGCTGGCGCTACACAAAAAAAATATCAACCCCCTGGTTAAATATCGCCAAACGCATTAGTCTAATTTCTCAAAACGAGTTCGAAAAAGCAGACCTACTTCTTCTCCCAGACGAGATGGCAAAACCCCAAGAGGCATTGCAACACATAACTGAACGTCTTCGAAATTACCGCACAGAACTAGAAAATGAAATAGACCGTGTAACCAAAGAAACACGTGAAAATTCAACCTTGTTAGAAGAGAAAAGTGCTCAACTCCATATCGCCAACAAAGAAGCAATGGAGTCTAACCGCTTAAAAACACAGTTTTTAGCTAATATATCCCATGAGATTCGCACGCCGTTAAATGCAATCCTAGGCTATACAAATTTATTGAAAAAAGATGAGCTACATTCTCAACAACGAAGCTATGTTGAAACCATAGCTCAATCAACAAATGACCTATTGGCTACAATAGGCAATATTCTTGACTTTTCAAAAATAGAAGCTGGTAAAACGGTTGTCCTTGAAAAAGAAGATTTCAATATAAAAGATACTATTAATGATGTCTTGCACTCGCTCTCTTCAACTTTGACTAGCGAAATTAAAGATATCGATTTAATCCCTGTATTTTCTGAAGAGCTACCAGATTGGGTCAAAGGCGATAAAACTAGGTTACGCCAAATTCTTAACAATCTGGTCGGCAATGCCATCAAATTCACGCAAGACGGCACGATCCATATATATACTCACTGTAAAGCTATCACACAAAAACAGCTCAATATCAATATTCAGGTAGTGGATACAGGCTGTGGCATTGACAGCGAAAAGCTCAATCAGCTCTTTAAACCATTTTCACAAGTCGATTCGAGTCATACAAGAAGCTATGCAGGAACCGGCTTGGGGTTAGTAATTACAAAGAAACTGATTGAGCAAATGAACGGTTCAATCGGAGTAAGTAGCGAGCTTGGCAGAGGCTCTAACTTTTTCTTTGATATTAAACTCGAACCCTCTTTTAAGAAGTCAAAGACGATTACCAAGATCGAGCAAAAATGGATTATATTGGAACCCAATACACGCTACAGAGGCTATCTAGAAAGCTTATTTGATCAAATCGCGCCACGCGCTACTTTCTGCAGCACCATTGAACAGTTCATGTTCGATTTACACAATACGGATGAAAACTATTTTGGAGCCCTAGTCTGTGTGAGTGATGATAGAATGGGAGCAGAAGACGCAAATGAGTTGTGCAAATATTTATATAATCGCTTCAAGCTGCCATGTTTACTTCTGTGCAAGCCACTCAGCTATTTGGCTCAAAACTCTCAGCAATACCAACTGTGCCATGAAATCTTACAAAAACCAGTTTCGATAAGTCGTCTTTATACTGCCCTGACTGGCGAAAGAGACAAAGGGCTTCCTACTCTTAACCATAAAGGTGATACAAAAACAGAGAATGAATATTCTCACCTTGAGCAACTTCAAGTTCTCGCTGTTGATGACACAGCCATCAACCTACAACTTCTAGGCCACTGGTTAGCCCCTTATAAAATCAACCTAACCTTGGCTTATTCAGGCTCCGAGGCAATTGAGCTAGCTAAGAAGCAGCGCTTTGACCTAATTTTAATGGATATTCAAATGCCTGAAATGGATGGAATGGAAACAACTCGACGCTTGAGGCTGTTATCTGAGTATTCAGAAATCCCTATCATCGCGTTAACCGCCCATGCTCTCGCCGAGGAACAAGAGTCTATTCTAGCAAGCGGAATGAACGCCTACCTAACAAAGCCTATTAACGAAGAAACATTGCTTAGCACGTTGGATAAGTGGTGCACTTCAGACGTAAGTTTAAGCCAGCAAGTTGCAGAACAACTCGAAGAAGTATTTGATTTAAACAAAGCTTTATCCATGGCAGGAAACCGATCAAATGCAGCGAAAGATCTTTTCGAAATGCTAATGAAGTCTCTTATAGAAGATCAACGACTCCTAAGCCATCACTACCAGAATAAAGATCTAGAGAAGCTTATAGCTACCGTTCACCGAATTCATGGTGCAAGCAAATATTCAGGCACTGTTGAGTTGACTAAACATGCCAATTTCCTAGAAACGCACTTAAAAGAGCTGGGCTTTGACGAAGTGGATGAAGTGTTCCAAGACTTTATGGAGAGCCTAGAACGTCTTAAAAGCAGGCAGGACCTTATACCCTGGCCTCAAGCGTCACAAACGCCAGAGCAAAGCTCTGCTCATCAGACAAACTAAGGTGCCAATTTACTGGCTGCCCAATCATTTCAACAATAACGTTATCTACCTCTAACGTTGGCTTGCCAGAAGGCAAATTCACCACCGTGAAGTGTTGGAAGCTAACCCCTACACCAATCCCCGTTCCCAAAGCCTTAACTGCCGCTTCTTTGGCTGCAAAACGCTTTGCAAGAAAAGAAATAGCTCGCTGAGAATTTAGCAAATCATACTGCGCCCGCTCATGAGGCGTCAGAATACGATTGACAAATCGATCACCAATTCGTCCTACAGAGTCTGCAATACGTTGTATTTCAATAATGTCAGTACCGATTCCTAAAATCATAATTTACTCGGATGCGATCTATATAACTGAAACAATGGCACTTGCCATAAGCGTTCACCATCATAAGGTTTAGACGGCAGCAAAGAGCGCGATTTTAAAGGTTTTCCACCTAACGCGATGTCTAGCCAAGCTCTATGCAACTCTTTAGCGAGCAACAACACTGGCTTGGAGCCCCAATCTCCTTGTGCATATGCGGTGGCTGCCGCTCCATCTACAAAGACAATCGGCTTTACTTTAGGCCGTTCGCCATAATAGGGACGCAGGCCAAACTTATGATGCAATTGATAAAGTTGTTGTGACTCAAGCACCTCACCTCGACCTGTTGCTGACATATTAACTTGCATACCAAGCTCTTCAAACAAACCAAGTTCAAACCGCCTAAGTAGAGGTGCGGCTGGCGCCTCACCATTTAAATGGCTTATCAGCCATCGATATAGAATATAAAGAGGCTCAAAGGGTAAGTTAGTAGGTAACAACCTCTCGATGAGCTCATGTACATAAAAAGCGCTGTACAATGCTGTACCTTGAAGAACAACTGGCGCTTCGAGCGCTTCGGCAGTTCGAATTGTCTTCAACTCACCTCGACCAGAGAGCTCAAATTCCAACAATAAAAAAGACCCGGGGGACACCCGAGCCTCTTTCGCTTTTTTACGCCAAACTCCTCGTATTAAGCCCGCTTCACGAGTCAAAATGTCCACTAAGACTTTGTCATCTTGAAAGGGACGAGTATGTATTACGTAGCCTTGGACGCGCACAAATTAATCGTCTTGATAACCTAAACTGGCAAGTGCTCGTTCATCATCCGACCAGCCAGAGCGCACCTTAACCCACAGATTCAACATTACCTTTTGCTGAAACAAGTTTTCCATATCGATGCGAGACTCTTTGCCAATCAGTTTAATCTTGGCACCTTTATCACCAATGATGATGCGTTTTTGGCCATCACGCTCGACTAAGATCAAAGCACTGATGTGAATAGTGCTACCTTCAAAAACAAACTCTTCGATTTGCACCGCCACTTCATAAGGCACTTCTTGGCCCAGCTGACGCGTAATCTTTTCACGCACAATTTCAGCGGCCAAAAAGCGTGAACTGCGGTTGGTGATCTGGTCTTCAGGGTAATACTGCACACCCTCTGGAATGTAACTTTCGACCAACGCCTCTAAACGGTCTAAGTTTTTGTTACGCAATGCCGAAATCGGTACGATTTGTGAAAAATCCATTTTCTCTGAAAGAGACATCATGCGCGGTAGCAACTCGTCTTTCTCTTCCAGCTTATCGACCTTATTAACCACCAATACTACTGGACACTCTGCATGACGGACTTTTGCTAAAACATTATCGTCTTCTTCGGTCCAGCGCTCCGCATCAATAACGAATAAGACAACATCCACGTCTTTTAGAGCTTGGTTAGCCGTTCGGTTCATGTAACGGTTAATGGCTTTGTCCTGCCCTTTATGCAACCCAGGCGTGTCCACGTAGATGGTTTGCATATAACCTTTGGTTTGCACACCTAAGATTTGATCACGCGTCGTTTGTGGCTTTCGCGATGTAATAGACAATTTTTGACCAAGAATGTGGTTCATTAACGTTGACTTACCAACGTTAGGTCGACCAACAATAGCGACAAAGCCACAATGGGTAATTTCTTGGTAATCTTCTTCGTGATGCATTTAGTTTTTTTCCAACTGTTTAAGCGCTTTGGCAGCAGCATTTTGCTCGGCAATTCTTCGGCTACTCCCTTTGCCTTCGATTGGCGCATCGAACAACTCAATTTGGCAGTGGACAAAAAACGTTTGAGCATGAGGCTCTCCCACTATATCCACCACATCGTAATTTGGTAGAGAATGCTTACGCGCTTGCAGGAACTCTTGTAAACGTGTTTTAGCGTCTTTTGTTACCACTTTTAATGAGGTTGCGTTAAGACGCTCTTTGTACCACTCCAAAATGTGCTGACGACATACATCCATACCAGCATCCAAATAAATGGCGCCTATAATCCCCTCGACAGCATCGGCTAGAATTGAATCACGGCGAAACCCACCACTCTTCAACTCACCTGCGCCTAGCTTCAAGAAATCCCCCAATTGGAATTCACGAGCTAACTCGGCCAAGGTGTCGCCTTTCACAAGGGACGCACGCAGTCGACTTAACTCGCCTTCTTTAGCTTTTGGAAAGCGATGGAATAGGTCTTCAGCGATCACATAATTTAAGATCGAGTCACCTAAAAACTCCAGTCGCTCATTATTTTTTCCACCATAACTACGGTGCGTTAAAGCCAACTCCAACAGGCCAAGATCGGCGAAAAAGTAGCCAATGCGTCGACTCAGTTTTTCATAAAGAGAGCTCAAAATTTCTCCAAAAATTATTCAATTAAACCGTTATTCTTAAAACTTGGGAGACTAAAGAACTCGTCCCAATGAAGCCATACATAGAATGCTCGGCCTTTTAAATTCTCTTCCGGAACAAAGCCCCAGACTCGGCTATCCGCGCTGTTATCGCGGTTATCGCCCATCACAAAATATTGCCCCTCAGGCACTACCCAGTCACCTTCTAAGGGGTTGCGTCGGTAACTTTTGTAAATTTGATGCGATACGCCATCTAGCTCTTCCTGAAATACCGCTACCGGCTCACGACTTGGGTTTAGAGAAACAGGTAACTCAGCCAATAGTGACTCATCCATCAGCTCCCCATTAATCATAAGCCGCTTGTTATGATAGCTAATCACATCGCCTGGTAGACCAATCATGCGTTTAATATAGTTCAAGCTTGGGTTTTCAGGGTATTTAAAGACAACAACATCGCCACGCTTTGGCTCTGTCGTCGGGATAATGGTTGAGTTCAAAACGGGAAGACGAATGCCATAATCCATTTTATTTACTAAAATGAAGTCACCAATCTCAAGAGTCGGCAACATAGATCCGGACGGGATCTGAAACGGCTCCGCAACAAATGAACGCAGACCAAAGATTACTGCGATAATAACGAAGTAAGATTTAACCTCTAGCAACCATTTCGGCGTATCAGCAAGATTCTGCTTAACGTTTTTATCAAGGGCGGCCACTGCCTCTGGCGCCATTTGCGACAAAATGTATTTGCGCTTTGGCGCAAAAACAATCCGATCATATACCCATGCAGCAAACGTAATTAAAAACGCTATAGCTAAGATGAGCTCGAAATCAAAATCCATACTTACTCTCCAAGTAAAAGAGCCGCACTGGATGCGGCCCTATCTTTCCGGCTTAGCTATCAACTTTAAGCACTGCTAAGAATGCACTCTGAGGCACTTCGACGTTACCGACTTGCTTCATGCGCTTTTTACCTTCTTTCTGCTTCTGCAGCAGTTTCTTCTTACGACTCACGTCACCACCGTAACATTTCGCTGTTACGTTTTTACGCAACGCTTTTACGGTTGTACGAGCTATCACTTTCGCACCCACGGCACCTTGGATAGCCACATCAAACATCTGACGCGGAATCAGGTCTTTCATCTTCTCACACAATGCACGACCTTTGGTTTGCACGTTGTCACGGTGCATAATCAGAGCCAACGCATCCACACGCTCACTGTTGATCAAGATATCCAAGCGAACCAATGGCGCAGCTTCAAAGTGATGGAAAGAGTAATCCAACGAAGCAAAACCACGGCTACAAGATTTAAGACGATCGAAGAAGTCCAATACCACTTCATTCATCGGCAAGTGGTAACGAAGCTGAACTTGGCTACCAACGTATTGCATGTCTTTTTGGATACCACGTTTCTCAACACACAGAGAAATAACGTTACCAAGGTAATCCTGTGGCACAAGAATGTTAGCTTCTACGATTGGCTCACGCATTTCGCGAACCGTGCCTGGATCAGGCATCTTCGATGGACTATCAACACTGATCACTTCGCCACTATTTAGTTCCACTTCGTAAACTACCGTTGGCGCTGTGGTAATCAGATCAAGATCATATTCACGCTCCAAACGCTCTTGGATGATTTCCATGTGAAGCATACCTAGGAAACCACAGCGGAAACCAAAACCAAGGGCGTCAGATGTTTCTGGCTCGAAGAATAGTGAAGCATCGTTAAGCGTTAGCTTATCAAGCGCTTCACGGAAATCTTCGTAGTCATCAGAGCTCACCGGGAATAGCCCTGCATAAACCTGTGGTTTTACTTTTTGGAAACCAGATAACTGCGGCACATCAGGCGTTGCGATGTGAGTAATTGTGTCACCCACTGGCGCACCATGAATATCTTTGATACCCGCAATGACATAACCCACTTCACCTGCCTTTAAGACGCCAGTTTCTTTGCGCTTAGGCGTAAAGATACCAATGTTATCTACTGGGTAGGTTTGCTTGGTCGACTTAATGAAAATCTTATCTTTCTTACGAAGTGTGCCTTGTTTAATACGCACTAGAGAGACAACACCTAGGTAGTTATCAAACCAAGAGTCGATGATCAACGCTTGTAGAGGGGCTTCAGTATCGCCCTCTGGTGGTGGGATCGTAGCCACAAGACGTTCTAGCACATCTTCTACACCCAAACCTGTTTTCGCCGAACACGTCACTGCATCCGTGGCATCAATACCGATGATTTCTTCGATTTCCGCTGCAACACGAGTTGGCTCTGCTTGAGGTAGGTCGATTTTGTTCAAAACCGGCATGACTTCAAGGCCCTGCTCAATCGCTGTGTAACAGTTCGCAACCGACTGCGCTTCCACACCTTGCGCGGCATCAACCACCAATAATGCACCTTCACAAGCCGCAAGAGAGCGTGACACTTCGTAAGAGAAGTCTACGTGTCCTGGTGTATCGATAAAGTTAAGTTGGTAGGTATTACCGTCTTCGGAATGGAAATCAAGGGTTACACTTTGAGCTTTGATGGTGATCCCGCGCTCACGTTCGATGTCCATTGAGTCCAACACTTGGTTGGCCATCTCACGCTCAGACAGACCTTCACATTTTTGAATAAAACGGTCAGCCAAAGTCGACTTACCATGGTCAATGTGCGCGATAATAGAGAAATTGCGTATGTGCTTGAGATTATTGGACATTTTGCCCCTCAATAATTCCGTTGTGCGATTTTATGTACTCATACATGTACTAAAGTTCGCAGGGTGCAACGGGTAACAATGAATATAAACGAAATAATTGCGCGGGATTATACTAGGACTGGGCGCGAGTTGATAGCGCAAAGCATGAAAGCAATTGCGTAGTTTGGATGGATGCTTTGCAAGGGTTAAGATATAAGCTCATTTCACAGCATGGGCACAAATCATGAGCTTTAGAAAAGAAAGTGTCGGAATTTTCTACACAGAAAACACGGGGCAGCCTGTACAAGTAATTGCCTGGATTAAACAAATCACTCACCGCTCAAACTTTGGTGTCAGAACACTAGATGGAACAGTGGACTATAAGACAAGCACAAGCGATGAGCTTAACCCTTCTGGGCCATTTGTTAGAGGCGAGCATCCGAAAGAATTTGAATATCTTTATAGCGCCGCTGATGGATCAAAGAAATTACTCTCAGAACCCCCAACCACTTAAACGCAAAAAAGCGCCCCAATTAGGGGCGCTTTTTTAGAAGAGGTCGTCCTGCCCCTTCCTGCTTTCATCAAAATCCCAGTTGCCATAGATCAACTCAACACAGTCTGAGGCTTTATCGCTTCCTCCCACTGTGTACTGGTAATCGACCTCTTTGACTTTCAGGTCTTTGAACACTTCACGGATTTCAGGGTGATCATTAATTGAAATAATCATTTTCCCTTTGATCGTTTTAGCAAGCTCTGCCATGCGTTCGTATTGGTCGAATCCAAACGGCACGCCGTAGCCCTCTGTTTCCCAGTATGGCGGGTCACAGTAAAACAGTGCATCAGGCCGATCGTATTTTTCGATCGTTTTTGCCCAGTCTAGGTTTTCGATCGTGGCCGATGCCAAGCGGAAGTGCGCGTCGGCAAGGTCTTGTTCAAGTGTGAAGATGTTGAAACGCGGTCGGGAGGTGGCAGAGGTGCCGAACGTTTGACTCTCGACTTTGCCACCAAAAGCCAGTTTTTGAAGATATAGAAAACGTGCGGCGCGCTGAATATCAGTGAGTACATGCGGCGGTGTCTCCTTTAAGGTTTTCCAGTTTTCGCGGCTTGTTAATGTCCATTTGAATTGCCGATAGAGCTCTTCAAGATGATGTTTAACCACTCGATATAGATTGACGAGATCACCGTTTACATCGTTGATGATTTCCGCTTTGGATGGTTCTTTTAAAAAGAAGATTGCCGCCGCACCGCAAAACGGCTCAACGTAGTTTGTGTGTGCTGGGAACAACGGCAGAATGTGCTCAGCGAGCTTCCGCTTGCCCCCGATCCATGGAATGATTGGTTTTGCCATGGTCTGGTACCCCATGAGTGGGGCTCGAGGCCCTCTCATTTAGGAAAGAACAGCGCGGACATTTGATCTCCATCGAGACAAATACGCCTCGCGCTAATAGTTTATTACATCGTGTGCATCGTATTTCTTGCATTGTGAACCTACTTAAAAAGCTGTAGACTCCCGCCCGCTGCGCAGCAGTGGGAGAGCCTTGGGTTGGTTCACGTAGCCTGGTTACGTGCTCTGACGGCTTGACCGGACTGGTACTCTGGCCAAGTCGCTCTTTCATTACCATCGAGCCCGCTCAGTCATTTTGATTGAGCGGGTTTATTTATATCTGCTTACACTGCACTCCGCAGCTGTAGCCGCCTCGTTTCGTTATTTCGTGCTCTACCCGATCGATTAGCCATTTGCCATTGATCCCCGATCGAAAGCCGCTGACGTTGATGGCACCACCGGCGACGAGGTAAGGGTTGCCGACAACATCCAGTTCTAAACGCTGCTCATTGCGCTGACTGCGTTTGTATTCTGCATCCGCTGCGGCTTGTGCTTCGTCTTCGGTACCATACGTTTTAGTAAGTCGTTTGGCGGGTTCGCCAGTACCTACTTTGATTTCGAGCGTGCTGGCCGTGGGTATATCTCGATACCGCGCTATGACGCTGCCGGATTTAACGCGTCGGCTGATAAGTAATCGGTGACCACCTGTTTTATCTCGAGAATAATCCACATCGGGAATACTGGTACCACTGGGCGTGGTGAGGTCGCCGCGCTTTGCGAATACGAGATAATCCCCGCTTGGCTTGGCGATCGCGTCGTATTGCTTGGATAGACGAGTGAGCAATGCCATATCGGATTCATTCACTTGATCCACATGGGGCAATACGATTGAGCTTAGGTCGCTAGCGATCGTTGGCGTAATACCGTGTTCTGCGCCGATCGTCTGAATCATTTCACCCAACGTGGTACCGGCTTCCCATGATCGCGTTTTTTGCGTAGTCATGAGAATCTTGGAACCTTGGGCGCCTTCCGTTTGCACGACTGCTCGAGCACGGATATTGACTGTATCCGGTGGCCCGCTGATCTCAATTTCGTCAATGATATATTTACCCATCTCAACGAGTGTGCCGTCGTAGCCTAATGACACCTCAAGCTCAGTGCCAGGATCGGGAATTGCCAGCTCTGTTTCGCCATGATCCGATAATGCAATATCGACTTCGTCAGCGTTATCGCCCGACTCGTCCGTAAGTCGCAGGCTAATAAAACGCTCGTTAAGCTTATTGGTAATGTCAGTGCCGTTGGCTTTGACTTTGAATGCTGGGGCAACATCGACACCGCCAATTAATCCCTGTGCGATTTGTTCAATTAAGTCCATAAACGCACCCCTTGCGTTGTAGTGGTTAGATCAAGATCTGGGAGATTAATCACGACACCTGCAGGCAGCACAAGCGGCTGACGAGCTAGATGCGGATTGGCATCAAACACTCGCTCAACCACGCGAGCAGACTGCGTGCCGTAGTGCTTCCAGACGATGTAATCCACTGTGTCGTTTTCGACAGAACTATAAGAAGCTGGCAAAACTTAAGCCCTCCTGATAGCGCTTTAATTCCATTTTGAACGTCTGCTTACGCGGTGCGCCGCGTTCAAAAAATGGTCCCTGCTCTTCTTCCACTGACAGCACGATCCACTTACCCATGGGCACACCAGCACCGCTGACCATGAGCTGAGGCAAGCCGCTGTCACCGATCGCACGTAATGCGGCCAGTTGCACGGGACCACCGGCATAGTGCGGATACACTACGCCTTCAAGGGAGATAATTTCCTCTCCTGGCCCCATGTATTGTTGGGCGTCACGTTGCCCGGTCAGAGCTTGGGTTTGCCAGTCCCACGACTTACGGCGAGTGAGCTTCTGATACGCGGCGGTATCAATCGAAAATGGAAATATTCCCAAAACCATCATGATATCTGGCATTAGAATGCTCCCGAGGGTTGATCAGATAAAGAACCGCGCATTTTCTGACGCAAGATGCGCTCGATCTCTGTTGCGAGTTCGCGGGCGTTTTGCCCTGGCTGTTGATTGACAACGATTTGATTAGACACTTCGTAACGGTTTTCCGTTTTCGTTGACGCTGTGTTGTGTGTGTTGTTAACTGATTGAGCAATACGACGAGCATTAGCGACACGTGGTGCCGCCGGTGCAGGTGATTCATCATTCTTGCCGAACCAATCACCACCACTCTTTTGCTTGGGCTCTTCTTCGTCTTCACCAAAACCAAAGAAATTGCCTACTGACTTACCTAGGCTAACAATGCCCTGAAATTTGGCTTTGATCTTATCGACTGCAGCCCCAACACGAGCAGGGATCGAGTCGAAGAACGCGACAACACCGTCCCAAATTGATTTCGCCGTATCACCGATATAACGAAACGCCCCATCCACTGCATCACGGAACCACTCGACTTTGTTGTACGCCGTGTACAATGCCGCACCGATACCAACGACAGCACCGACCACCAAACCAATGGGATTGAGTAGCATGGCAAACCTTCCGAACGTAAATACCAACTTACCAACAGTTAGGAGCATTGACCCCATGCTTCCAGCGAAGGAAACAACCGACATAATGGCTTTCCCTGCAAACACGGTACCGACGATCATGCCAAGGTTCTCATAGCCACCGACCATGTTAGCGATCGTTGCGGTTACCGAGCCGATCGTTTTAGCTGTAGTGGTTAGCCCTTGGACCACCTGACCGATCACGGGCACAGCATCACGTAAGCCAGAAGCAAGGCGTTGAGAAAACTCAACCACTTGACCACGGTTTTCACGCATCCATGCAGACATTTCGCCCATCATATCCGTGATCACGGGCATGATTGCGGAGCCGATCGTGTTCTTAAAGCCAGCCATACCAAGCTTGGCGTTAAGCAATGAGTCTTGGAACGCCTCAGCATCACGCGCCGCTTGTTCACTGAGCACATAGCCAGTATCACGAGCATCCTTTCGTAACTGCTGTAATCCCGCACTGCCATCCTTTAGCATGTTCACCATGCTTACGCCTTCGGAATCAAAGAATTTAAACGCGAGACGCACACGATCGGACTGACTTTTCACCCCTTTCAATGCGTCTGCGATTTCGTTCATCGCTTCATCTGGCGTCATGCTAGTAAGCGCTTGAGCCGATAAGCCTAATTCCTCCAACGCTCCTTTGGCTTCACCTGAACCATTTTTTGCTTCGGCTAAACGACGCACCATCCGTTGCATGGCCATATCGAGCGTATTTGATGACACGCCCGAGCGCTCTGCGGCATAACGCAGCTCTTGCAAGGCACTGATCTGCAAGCCCAACTTATCCGCTGTTTTAGCGGCTTGGTCGCCCAGCTCACTGGTTGAGTTCGCCACAGCAAATAGACCACCGCCAACAATACCCAAACCAACTGACGCAGTGCGGGCAAATGAGCCCACTTGGTGCGTCATATTGCCGAACGTATCACCCACTCGCCCCAAGCTTTTCTGGGTTTTCTCCAGCAAAGCTTGGCGACGCTGTAGTCGCGCGGTTTCGTCAGCCAGGTTGCGAGTATCAACCCCCATTTCCTTAAGCGCATTTTTTGCTGACTTGGCCGCTTCTCGTTGCTCATTAAACTGACGACTTAGCTTGTTCGCCTCGCTTTGTGCACCGAGCATTTGCGTTTGCAGGCCACTGGTTTCCTTTTTAGCGGCTTTGAACTCTCGCTCTAATCGCGTCGCTTCCCGCTTCGCTTGATCCAGCTCGTGAGCCAGTGCGCCTGTCGGATCCTCCGCCCCTTTCATCTCGCGAGCCATATCATTGACGCGCTCGGATGCACGACGATAAGCAAGCCCTGCTTGGTGGGATTTCGCTTTGCTCTTCTCGATTTCATCCGATAAACCGGCGATGTTGTGTTCAACACCGCGCAGTTTTTTGCGAGTCTCACGAAGGCCCTTGATATCAAAGCGTTCGATTTGATCTTGCTTGCGCTTGATCGTGTCCATCGCCCCGCCGATGCCTTTCAGCTGGCCTCGCGCCTTGTTGGTCGCGCCGAAGAGCGTGCGCGACACCGCTCCGCCAATTTCAATGACGGTATTTAATCGTTGATTAATCGCCATGTTTTGGCAGTCCTTCTATAAACCAGAGAAATTCAGAAGTGCGTAGAGATTGGATCTCGGACCATGACCAGCCCGTGTGACTCGCAAGTGCGAGCGAGAGAGTGCGGATGTCGTCGAGGCTTAGTCTAAAAAAGACGAGTACGCGGTTTGTAAACGTTGGTAGTTAGACAGCTTCATAGTGTTCACCACATCTGAAGGAATGCCGCAAAGATTAGCAAACAGTTGAGTTTCCATATCAACGTTTGTTTTGGCGTTGTTCTGAGCAAGTTTCTGATCTAAGACCGTCGGCTCACGCATTGTGAGCGTTTCGACTTTCTGGCCATCCACTTCGATCGGCTTTTTCAATGTAATGACCATTGATTCACCATCGTCAGATTCGTTTAGCCATGCTAGCGCTTGGCTTTCATGGTTTTGGTTTTGTGTTTGTTGTGTCATGTTATAGTCCCAGCGCCGAGCGCATTGCTGCTAGTTGATCTGTACCGTTGATATTGCGCACAGAGCCTTTGATGTCGATTTCCGTAATCACAGTTGAGCCGTGGGTGATTTTGAAATACTTAGGGCGCACCGTGAACACGACACCAGAACGCTCACCAGCTTTCCATGCCTCTTGCTCCATCTTAGTAATACGACCTGTCATGTTGTGAATAATCGACGTATTCACACCGTCTTGGTCCTGCAGCCACCCACGAGCAGTTAATGGAATCGATGAGCCTTGCCCTACACCCCACAAGGCCATGGTCTCTAGGTCATAACCGTTCATTTTGAACATAACCTCAATCGGAGCCATACCCATATCGATATCGTCTGCGGAGTCCATGCCACCGCCGCGATACTCTTCGGTCAGTATTTCAAATGTAGGTGGCGTGTACTCGTCGATCGCACCAACTTCACCACGGCCATCAACTGTTAAGTTGAAGTTTTTCAGGATATTAATAGCCATTAGACAATCACCTCACTGGCGTAATCGTTCACTAGAGTTGAGCGGAATGTGATGCGCTCTGCTGGGAATGTTGGTGTGAAATCGAAGTCAATATAAAGCTGACCGCTCTGAATAGACTCCGGCGTATTCAGATCAGTATTGCCCCAACAGCTACCACCAAGAATTTGACCTTTCGTCGTCATTTCACGCAGTACGCCATTAACCCCTTCGACGATATCCGAAACAAACGTGCTAGTAATGCCGCGATCCACAGCCCATAGATGAGACACACGCATTGCATCATTGATGACATCTGCAGTTCGACGGACACACAAGTATTTCCACTTGGAGTCATCTGATAGGGACATGTTGCCCCATAGACGGTAGCCATCTTGATAAACGATGGTGGCTACTTTTTGCTCGTTAAGTAAGTTTGCACGCGAGCTGGTATCACCCAGTTTGAAATCCACAGGACGAGCTGTACCCGAAATACCATTGATAACCTGATTCGAAGGCGAACGATGAAAGCCTTCTTCATAGTCTGTACGGGCGATAACGCCAGCAACACGAGCGGATGCAGGCTCTGCGACCACCTCACCATCATCATTAAAAATCGTTACCCAAGGATCAACGACATAGATTCGATCAGAGCCAAAATCACTAGCATACAAAACCGCAGCGTCGTCATTTGTGTTCGGACCATCAGCCACAATGATTGCTGTTAATCGCTCAGCGATGCTGATTAACTCAGCGACCACTGGATTAGCCGTCGGATTACCGTCACCATCATTTGGACGCTGGTGCGTAAAGCCTGGTGCACAAATAATACGAGGAACCTTGCCATTCACTGACTCCGACGCCAACAGTGCATAAGCCCCTTCATATTGCCCCGTTTGCGCATCTACGCCACCGCGAACATTGACCAGCGTGTCGGTCTCTTGAGTTTCCTCTTCGACACGCACGACGATAACCGTGGCACCAATTTGGTCAAAAATACCGTCTAACGCTGCCGGCAACGTACCTCCACCGGTACCATCCGTTGTGACATCCAGTTTCGCTGCTTCATAGCTCGACCCCGCCACCACAACAGGTGTATTCAATGGGAATGCAACCGGATCGGCACCGGGTGCAGTCCCTACAATGCCAATTATTGACGAACTGACGGACTCGATCGGGCGCACACCGTTCGCAATTTCTGTTACTTCAACACCGTGAAGAAAACCACTACCAGCCATCTTTTGGCCTCCTGAAACGAAAAAGCCCCGCAGATGCGAGGCTTGTTAGTGAAATTTAGATACAAAAAAACCGCTTTCGCGGCCTGTGGGTTTGATTAGTTGATTAGAAAGTCTTGCGGCCCGAGCTTGTCGACGAACCAGCGATAAATGGGGCGCAGCGGAAATTGATCGCGCTCCATGACATCGTTGAATATTTGCGTGACCGCGCGCTTGCTGATCGCGATTTTGTCGCGGAACTGGCAAAGCGCATCGTGAATCAAAGATGCGTAGTACGTCCAAGGCTTGCCGAGGCGTAGAATGCCGTCCGGCACCCCAACCCACCAAACGCCAAAAACCGACCATTTAGGCGTGCAACCGTCCCATGCGTAGCGAGCTTTCACTATGAGCGTTCCGTTACTGATCTTGATCCATGCGTTTTCAAACTCGATGCCACGTAGCTGCGGGTGCTTGTAGCTGTAATCTCGATCTAACTGATAGAGCCATGGCTTACTCATGCGGCCTCCTGCTCTAACGATGCCACGGCAACATTAAACAGCTGCTCGATATCAACATTTTGCAGTTCATCAAAAGTCATATTTTCAAGCTGCTCGCTAACAATACCCTCAGCATTGAAAAGTTTATCAACATGCTGGGCAACAGCCGTGGCGATCGGGGCAAACGTTTCAGCCGTGACAGTTTGCCACCCATTCGCCCCTTTGAATCGAGTTGAGCTAATCAGGCCATTGAGTAACGATGAATAGGCATTACTGATTCGGTTCTGATCATTGATCGCGGTATTGATTGGTACACCTGCCAACTCAATACCCGCTGTTTCTTTGCGGTAGCGGATGAGGGCAAGCTTTTCAAGCAATGCGGCACGCAATGAGTTGGCATTTGTTGCCGATTTTACTGCAGAGTCGGCAATAGCCAACTCTTCATCTAGAACCAGTTCACCGACAATTTTTGCAGATCGAACCAGTACATATAAATCACCGTAAGCAACTATATCCAACCCATCGATGTTGTGCTCATACTCAATATCACCGTTTGTTAAATGGCTTATTTTCACTTTGTACAACAGCATATCTAGTCCGTCCCATATTTAGCAAACTTATCGTCGGATCTACCAAGCGACCAAAGGTTTTGACCATCAAAACAAACACCAATTACACCTTGCGTATGCCCTGACGAAAATGTTCTTTGAATTGATTCACCCAAGCCATTGTGAACATAAATAGTTCCGAATCCGGCTGCACAACTGAAGAGGTTTTTACCATCCCAAGCAATACCTCCCCCACCGCTATGAGCCGTAAATGGCGTACTTAATGAGAATCTTAGATTGCTTGAAAACCCTTGATATACCCTGATTTTGTATTCATTAAGCGACAGTACGGCGATATCACCGTTAATAACTTCAATCGAGTAAATAGTTGTTCCAGAAATATTAAGATCAACAGAATCCACAAGCGTAAGACTATAGCCAGAAACAGTATATTTCCTCACCATCCCACTAGTTGTACACGTGTAAACAAACTCTCCATCAAAGCAACAAGCATAGGAAGCGGGCACACTTGCAACGTCAAGATATTGACCTGTTGAACTAAAAAACTTCATTCCATTATTTGCGTCCGCTGCGATAAAGAGGTCACTACTTAACCACGCCATTTCCTCCAAGCCGCTGGCCCCTGTTATTGTTCTTAGAGAAAGAACAGTACCATTTGGCAAATAGTAAAATGAGTCTTTGGTAGTAAGGCTTATTGAATCACTCCACGCACTTACACCAAGTAATACGCCACGGTATCGAATACGCACATAGTATGTAGTAGATATTTGTAGGAATCCTTTAGGAACATTAATCCCCACTAAACTCGATGAGTTATTTAGGCTTTCCCAGACAACGTTTGTAAAATCTGCGTCTGTGGCAATTTGATAATCAGTATCTTGGTGAGTGTCCGCATTCGCTGGATAAGTCGTAAATGATGAGGCTGCTAAGCTAGGGTTCTCAGCCACGTCGATTGCTAAATTTTGAGGCGACGTAATTTGCGGCTTTGCAACAACTTGAGCCCCCATTGCAATTTGAAATGAATTTGAGCCGTCATTGCGCTCAACCGTTAATATCACACCATCGTCAGTCGATGCTTCAGATGGGATATCTAGTGTAATGACATTCCCCGACACCGTCGCAGTACCGACGCTTGCCGACACGGCGTAATTTGAAAACGCATCGTAGTCTGTGATCGTGTAATTGTTGGATGTCCCAACGTAAACCAGGTCTGGGCCATCCAACGACACACGAGCCAGTGAGACGGTTCCAACTTCTTCATTATTCACGAATTGCACTTTGTCCCCTTCATTTAACGGGGCATTGAATTGCATGTTTGATCCGCCCACCGGGGACCATTCGTCATCGGGAATGCGAAGCCCGTTTACATAGACAGCCAGACCATTTGTGATGGTTTTCGTCAATGCAAATATTGTCTGATTCGCAACGGCTACACGTTGCTCGGTCACTGAGTTAATACGAAACTGAACACCTTCGGTCGCATCAAATAGCTCGTAATCTCCCTCTTCATTACTTGCCTTGCGTACCAGCTGACCAACAACACCACCTGGTGGCAGTATGTAAGGACGCAGTTCGTCAACATCAGCCTTCGTAGCATGAACGAGATAATCGTAGATCGTTGCAGTCACATTTGTAGCATTACCAATAACTGTGATGAGATTGAACTTCATCTCAACAATTGTTGCAGCTCCAAATGCTGGCAAATAATCGCTGTAAGCCTCTGCGTTGGCATAGCTATATAGGATTTCTGTTTCAGTATCTGGATCAATGGCAAATACACCGATTTCACGAATAAAGAAGCCTTCCACTAAGTTTTCATTAGTTAGTAGCACTTCTAATTGTGATGTCCCGTCACCCAAAAGCTCGAAATCAGTTATATCAAGTGATTTTTTCTCTGAAACCATGGCTGTTAGTGGATCGATATCAGCTGGCATTTCACCATCACCAAGACCCACTCGTGAGAAGTCTAATTTCACACCCGTTTGGGCTTTTGCTTGCAGGTCACGCCCTGCTGCGGTCATTTGTAATCCGGGGAAGTTAGCCATCTAACATCGCTCCAATTGAGTAACTTGTGCTGCAGTGCACAGCAGTTAAGAAAAGAGGTTGTTGCGGGTCAACGATCGCACGGACTTCATGCCGCACGTTTGTTTCCGTTAATGCGTGGATCGCGGTACCAAATAATGGTGTTTGCTCACCCTTCTTTTTGACCTGCAGTGAGAAAAAGTTTGAGCGCGCGGCCTTGGCACTGTTGACCATTCGCACCAGTCGATCAAAGTGTGCTTTGCTTTTGATACGGCCATCGCCTTCGACTCTCAGACGAAACGAGTGCGGCGGCGCTTCAAAAGCTCGGTGCTGGTCAAGGTCCGCGATATCAAGTATCCAGCGGGCAATCTCAAGAATTGCTCCTTTCGTGCCTTTGCGGCGGTGGTAGTCCGCCGACTGAGCAATCATGTCGCGCTTTTCTTGCTCTGTGAGTTCGTCGTGCCAGCCCTCTACACTCAGCGCCCACGCCAGCCACGCGAGGTGCGTTTCTGGGCAGGTTTGTGGATTCCACAGTGTTCCGATCGGCACCGGTACATCACTGATGCGTGACATGGACGCTTCTAAATCACGTTCATATTGCGTGCTGTTTGGTGGTAGTAATGAACTCATTCAGCCACCCCGCCATATTGCAGATCAATGCCAGTGCAATACGCGGCCTGACGTTTGCCAATAATGATATTGGCGGTCGGCGCGTGAAGCTCAACTCGCTGTACTCCCGTTTGATGAAGCGCAGCATAGATGCCTGACAAGGTAATGTCGTAACCCAGACGATGAGCACCCGAGACATAAGCATTTAATGCTGCAGTCGCGTTGGCGATCGCTTCTTCGGCGCCCAAATCCGCGTAGCAATACAGCGTGGCCGACACATCAAACTCAACGATCTGCGCCGATCGTACAAATACAGAGTCTGTCACCGGTGTTTTATCATCCAGAGTGGCTTCGATCTCATCGCACAGCGTTTGATCTACTTCGCCCGTTCCTGTGTGAGCCAGTAGCGTAAGTGCCACATCACCAGGCTGAGGATCAGTAAGCCCCGCATCGTATGTGGGAACCAGAGCAATGATACCCGCAGGTAAATAAGGCGCAGCTTCGGCTGGAATCGCCACATAATCAAAACGCGGCACATCCACAGATACGCTTTTAATCTCGCCCGAGGCATTGAGCGCATGGGCGATGTATTCGTTGATTGGCCCCGCCACTGCAGCGGTTTCAAATGCAAGCTGAGTGCGGCGGCGCAATGAATCATCACTTTCCAGCACTTCCTCTACGATCGGGCGAGCCTCTAAATCAGCTTCGACCACCACGGCACGCTCTATGTTGAAATTGGCGGCCAAGTTATCGAGATCAGCCCCAACAGCGTATGGAAGCATTACTGCACGGGCGTCGTCGTTGATTTGCTGACGTATGGTGAATTCACGATACGCAGCGACTTCGAGCAAGACCCAAGCGGGGTCGCTTTCCGCTAGATTCTCGTAGGTTTCATCGCGCGCTAAAAAATCCGCTTTGATTTCGTCAAAGATGGTCTGAAAATCCAGCGCCCGCACGACGTGAGGCGCGGGCAACTGCGTAAAATCAATCGCGTCCAGTGACATGCTATACCTCTAAATTTTCAATCGTGACCTGTTCACCAGTGGGTACATATCGCCCAACAAGATTGATCGTCAAAGCGCCCTGCTCATAGCGATGCAGGCTAACTTGCTCTAATTCGTAGCGCGGCTCCCATTGATCTAATGCCTCAGCCACGGCTTGATATATCAATGCCTGAGTGACTGGGTTAATCGGCTGATCAATAAGATTAAACAATCGTGATCCATACGTGCGATTCATTACACGGGAGCCGATTGGGGTGGTAAGTAATCGACGAATGCTTTGTTTAAGGTGTTCAAAGCCATCTAGCTCTTTGCCCGTTGTTTCGTTCATGCCCATGATTAATCCCCTGCAAAGACGTTGGCAGAGCCTGCGGATACCACATCGCCACAGTTGATCGGGTCACCGATACGGGCGAGCTCTAATCCTTCGCAGTAAACAGACGATGAGCCCATTTGTACGGTACCGAAGTGACAGGACGGCCCGACACAATGCACTGCAAAGGCATCGGTTTGGCGAAGTGCCGGGATACCATTCACAAAAACGGTGCTGGCTCCCATAACACTTGGCACCGGTGCATAGCCACCGTGGCCCGTGGAGGTTTTACCCATTTGCGCTACGGATAGCATCGACATACTCCAGTAGTTTTAATTTGCCCGGCGTCCAGTCGTGTTCGACTGTCATATCCAGCGTGGTGGAATACTCAGTGCCCGACGATGTTGTCGCGGCCACTGTCAGTGAATAGGTAAACGTCCTAAGCGTGCTCGGGCGAAATTCGACGATCTCAGAGCCCATAGGCACGTCGTGCCAAAAATCCGCGAAAACTGACTCACCATCCTGCAGGTAATGAACAAATTCAATCGGAAAGAAGCCAGCAAGCGAAGGCGCCGTGATTCGCACACCATCTTCATCGGCTGTGATCGTTAGAATGCCTTGCGGGTAAGCGGGGCTGATCGAGTAGCTGTAATCAATAACACTGCCTGTCTCTTCGTCATCAGCAATCAGTTTCACAACTGCGCTAACGTTTTGAGTGAGCTCGTTGTATTCAAACAGAATGCCCTCTGGTTCCTCTTCATCAAAGTTCCATGCTGGGCTTGAGCTTTTTGAAAAGTTAAACATATCTAATTCAACTCAATTCGCGCACCGTTCACTTTTACACCCGCTTCATCAAGCGTGATTGTGCTAGATCCGTGGGTAAGCTTAAGCTGTGAAGAGTCCATCAAGATCGATGCGGTACCACCGTATTCGACATTGACTTTGTCGGCGTTCATTTCGACGGTGGCTTTATCTGCAAAGGTGGCTTTGATCTCGTCTTTGCTAACTGTGACGTTTTGCTGATCGACGATGATCTCGTACTTCTGGTTTTCGCTGTCGTAGCGCAGCTTGGAGCCGTCCGTAAACTCAGTAACGTCGATTAACTCGCTGGTTTCTTCTGGCACGATGTCATTGCTGTACAGCATGCCAACGATCGCGGCTTGAGTCAGATCGCCCGCGTGGGATGCGAGTACCACTTGCTGGCCAACGCGAAGCGGTCGCCAGCGGATGAAATTGCCGCCAATTTCCGCAGGCCATGGAAGCCAAGCGGTCAGCGTTTCGCCGTGAATGCAGCGTAGTTTGCGTGTTTCGTAGTCCAATTCATGAATGTTGGCGATGATGATCACAGCGGCGATTGCTTGTTCAATCTCGCGTGTGTTCATAGCTCAAGACTCTGATCAATTGGCTGGTAATCGTCGATATGCTCAGGGCCAACATCTGGCACCCACGATGCCAGCACTTCACCTGGTGGCGTTTGTTCCTCTGGCAGTTCGCCCAAATACACATCATCAATCTGCACTTGCACTTCCCATACTGCGTGGCTATTTAGCTCATCAAAGCTGCTGTCTTCCATCGTTTGGATGGGCGCAGCGTCACCCCCTTCGATCTTGGCACCGCTGAACAAGCGGGCAACGCGCACTGCTAGCTCACGCACCTCGCGTACTGGCTTTTTACCTCGGCTTTCAGGGTAAAAAACAAGAATAGAAAAGGTCACATTTACTTTATCGATGCCTTCATAGACATTGCCGCCGTCGCTAAAATCAACGCTTTCTAGCTCGACAACGCACTCTTTGCCGCGGACTTTGCTTGCGTTTAGCTCATCATGAACAGCGCTGAACACGTTCAACGCTTCAATTTTGCTAATGACAGCGCTATAAAGGCCATCAATCGTCGTGGTCTTCATAACTTCGCTGCCTTCTTGGCCATGCGGCCTTTTATATCTGTTTCAAAATGGTGTCTAAAAAGCTCGACGATATCGTCGTAAATCTGGCGACGAATGGCTGCGTCCGCATCCCTTTGAATCGGCATTTTTACTTCAACAAGCGAGTTTCTGTTCTTGTTTCTGCGGCGCCAGGCGGACTTCTTGCCACTGGGCATTTTTGCAATAAACGCTTTTTCAAAGCGCTGACTACGAAACACCACGCCGTTGCTCACTTGCTTCATTCGCCCTTTGAGCGAGCTAACAGGCAAGTCATTTAAAC
This sequence comes from Marinomonas ostreistagni, assembly GCF_016461785.1. Classification (GTDB taxonomy): domain Bacteria; phylum Pseudomonadota; class Gammaproteobacteria; order Pseudomonadales; family Marinomonadaceae; genus Marinomonas; species Marinomonas ostreistagni_A. The sequence continues at coordinate 64,262 of NZ_JAEMUH010000007.1, forward strand.
CGACAAACAACGAAAACTTACCGTCGCGGCGCTTTAACACGATGCGACGGCGCATGGCTTTAGTGTTTTTGGTTTCAAGCTCTTTAGACAGCACTTTAAGTACATGTCGCTGCACCGCTTTCGCAGTGCGTTGATGGGCACGATGAGCGACGGCATTAATCTCTTTTTGAGTCAGCTCAATGGCCCCTAGACTCGGCACCAATTGAGCCGTATCAATATCAATCTGAATCATAAATGCGGCTCACATAGATTTCTGTCCAACCGTAGATATCCGTTTCGGGATCACGATCGACACGGAATTTACGACCGTTAATCTCAAGCTCGTGCTCAGTGGTGACCCACTCAATACCCTTACCGCCAAGCTTGGCTTCGTTGGCATTGATCGTCACATCACCGGACATTAGGTCGAGAAATGAATCGTTAACATCCACCTCAATTGGGGTGACATTACCTTCCACATCCGTTGCGGTGCCCGCTAAGCCGAAATGCTCGACAACTAAGTCATCGAGCAACGCAAACGGATCACTCACTTGCTTTCGTTGGCTCGATCGCCACGCCTGCTTTCAATGCCATCGCGGCATGTTCGCCTAAGTCTTGCGGCTCTGGCGAAGCGATGAACTCGACGCGCTTTTTATCTTTGCCCTGAGTGCGGAATGTTTTGGTGACGATCAGCTTTTTAGTTGCAGTTTTAGCTGGCACTTTGTTTTGATCGTCTTGCTGATCTTCAGCAGGTTTTTGTGCAGTTGCCATGGTTTAGGCTCCTAAAATGGTAATAAGCGGAAACAAAAAGGGCGCTCAATGCGCCCTCTTTTGTGGTTTTAATTTGGCTAGTGGTTACACTGGACCGTCGACTTCGATGTACACCCATTCATTGGCATCAGGCATGATTGGCAGTGGAGATGACTGCTGAGTCATGTATTCCATTGACGGATCATCTTCTTCGATAATTTTCGGGTAACGCTTAGATTTCACCATGCCATTTTTCATCGCTTTGATGTCTTTGATCGCACCGTATGCGAACAAGCCATCGTAGTTGTAAGGGCCGATCGCCAAGCCTTCAGCTGGGAAGTAAAGCTGCTCGTTACCATCTTCGTCTTCATACTTGCCGTTGTAGACATAGATTTCGTATTCGCCCAAGAAACCTTTGTATTGCACGCCCTCATCTTTCTTTTGCTGAGGGGAGAAGGTAATGGACGCCTCACCATTGGACTTGGTTTTATCCATCAGATCTTTAACTTGATCAAAGCGGCGAAGATTTGCGAATGCCGTCTTGCCCATAAAGAACGTATCCGGTAGGCCGCTAGACAGCTCAATGTATTCTTCCAACTCCGACATGATGTCGTAATCTGCTGGCAACTGAGACCAGCGCGCCGCCCCGATTAACTTGATTGTGTTCGCTTCGTCACGCCCATAATCAAGCTCAAACGCACCGTGTAGCTCACTCTCAGCCACTTCACACTTACCTGTTACGATCAAATCAGCACACATTTTTTCTTCTGCGCGATCAATCGCCTTGTGCTGGTCCTCGTTAATGATCATCACCGTCGCATTGTAACGCTGCTCAGGAGTGAGTGGCGTCCCCAGATCTTCACCAAAAATACGCTCTGCATAATCTTCTGGGTCGATTTCGGTTTTTTCTTTGATGTAAGGCGGTGTCACAAGGCGTGTACTCATACCGTCTTGATGACGAACCTTGCCAGCCACCTTAGGCGACACAAACACCGCTTTACGCTTGTTTGAGGTCATTTTATCAATAGCGACTTGAGATTTATCGCTGTAACGCTCACGTGCAAAAAGCACGCGGCGGAAGAATGTGGTGTGCGGCTGGAAGACTTTCTTCGCTGCAATCAGCTCACGAGATGTATACATAGCTTTCCCCTACCGAGTTAACGGCATAAAAATTGATTCGTAAATTGAACGGATTGGGTGAGTGTTAGCGCACGACTGAGTGGCTAATAGGCGTACCAGCGAATGCGGCGGCTTTTTGAACTGCGGTCATGCCATCCGGCCAATTGATCGCGGCTTCATTGAAGTAACCGCCTTTGATCACTTCTTTTTGAGCTGCACCAGCGGTGGTATCAATTGCCATGGCAGATAAGAACAGCGCTTTTTCTGCACCACCCGAGCCTGCTGGGTCCCATACCACGATTTGAGAATCTGCTGTGCGTAATGCAAGCGGGGTAAGTTTCGGACACGTTACACCGCTGGCTACCTGACCATTTGCAAACGTAGTCGGTTCACTGCCTGCAGTCGTTGGGATATTTTGCTTCTGATAAACTTCAGTCACGTTTGTCTCTCCTAAATAGAGTTAGTAAATGACCGATTAGGTCGCTGTGGTGTAGGCGTAAGCCGCTGTTAACTTGCTCACCCCATCATCTGCCGATGCAGATTCGTCCACATCATCAGTGATATTCGGGTTGCCTTCTTGCTTCATCAGCTGATCAAGCTTTTCAGCATGAGCCTGTTGGCTGGTTGCATCTGGTGCTTGGGCTTGTGGAGCCATAGCAAGGGCCGCTTGCGCCGCCTCGACACTCATATCCGTGTCGTATGCAAAGTGCTCTGCTAGCTTTTCGCGGCCCGCTGCGGCTTCACATTTCATGATGCCTTTGATTCGGTCTTTTTCGCTCATTTGCGGTGCATCAGCGCTTGGCTGTGCCGCCGGGACCGTTGGCACTGCATTGTCTGTTACTTTTTCAGCTGACATGGTCACTCCTGAAATATTGGTTTTAGGTTGGTTGAGGAAATCGGCAAAGATGGCGATCGCCTCATTACCGTTAACAAGTTGATCAGCAAAGCCGACATCGATGGCCTCTTGGCCGCGATAGGTTTTGGCTTCGGTTGCCAGCACCGCTTCGACTGATAAGCCAGTATGAGTTGAAACCAGCGCGGCGAACTCTTGGCGAAGCGAGTCTGATTTCTCTTGGAACGCTGCTAAGACTTCTGCACTGAGGTCTTCGTATGGATTGCCATCGACTTTATGGGCACCGGAATGAATCAGTGTGACTTTGACACCGTTTTCTTTTAGAAGCCCTTCGTAAGACTGGTGAGCCATCACCACACCAACGGAGCCCATCACAGCGCTTTGTGTGATTAGACGACGATCTGCTGCACTGGCAATCGCCATGCCTGCACTACACGCCATATCATCAGCAACCGCCCAGAGTGGCTTGCCGCTATCTTGCGCTAGTACTCGGATCGTTTGGGCTGCGTCGAAACAGCCCGCCACCTCACCGCCTGGTGTGTCCATATCAAGCAAGATGCCTTTGACTTCTGAGTCATCAATCGCCGCTTGAACACGAGCAATGACGCCGTCATAGCCCGTCATGCCAGAGTAAGGCTGAACATGACCAAATTTATGGACCAATGTGCCAGACACTGGAACCAGTGCGACCCCTTCAATGACTTGATAAGGTCGCTGGCGATCGCGTGAATTCATAAAGCTAGATGCTTCGATGTGCATCTTCTCGCCTGTCATTACCTCGCCTTGCGCGTCCACTAACTGTGTGACACCTAAGCGAGTCGATAACGCTGAAAAGAAGGTGCGAGCATAGCCAGGATCAAGCAACAAAGGCTTATCCAGCGCGCGGCTCGCGATGTGTTTTAAATTGGCTGACATGGTTATGCGGCCTCTTGAGGTATGTTTTCTGGTGCAAAGCTATCTGCTTGAATCCAACTCGGTTTTGGCAAACCCGCTTCGGCACGTTCTTTTTGCTCGCGTAGCTGCTGCGCAAAGATTTCTTGGTAATCCTCTCCCATCAAGGCCAGCTCTTTTTCGTAAGTCGATAAACCAGACTCAATACGAAGCACGGCCTCTTTGACTTCTTTCAAGCCATCGATCGCTAGGCGACCTGTTCCGATCCATTCGCAGTTGGTCCATGCGGCCATGCCTTGGTAGATATCCATGCGTGCGCCGCGCGGCAGTTTCACTTCACCGCGAGCCACGAGCTCTTCAAACACAAGGCGAAAAATCTGGGTAGCCAGTCGCGCAGCAATGACCTTGCGACGACCCATAAAGTATCGCCAGCCCTCCAAGATCGAAGCGCGAGCAGATGAGTAAGAGCTTTGCTTGTAGTCACGAGCGAGCTGCTCATAAGGGACATTTAAACCAGCGGACAACCAACGCAAAACACTAGACTCAAGATCCACATAGCCGTTGTCGACATTGCCACTAGAGTGGAAATTCAAGCTTTCATTGGGCAGCAGGTGCGGAATGCGTGTACCACCAAGCTTCAAGTTGACGCCTGAGTGGTAGTCGGCAATTTTCCCAAGCATCGCACCTAGCATCTTGCTGTCTGTATCACCACCTAGCAGTGCAAAGGCGTCTTCTGAACCCATTTCTGTTTCGATCGTGGCGGCAAACATAGCGTTTACGATCGCGTTTTGCAGTTTGGTCTTTTGCATCTTAGGCAGCATTTGCATCTGCTCAAGTACACTTAAGAACTGGTTAGCTCCTCGGCTTTGACCATCGCCAGTTGGTTCAAAAACGTGAATAAAGCGCAAACGACCATGGCGAGTGAATTTCGGGATACGCTGCCAAGAGAAGTCCATGCCATCGCCATAAAGAAGCGAGCTGGTATTTTTGACGTGATATGCGATCGCTGCACCGTGGCGGTTTTGTTCGACACCACCGCGAATACGGTCAGTATCCATACCACTTGGTGAACTTACGCGATTTGGGTTAATGACCTTAATACCAGTATTTAGCGGCGAATTGCTACGCTCGTAAAATGGTACCGCCATCACTTCACCCAATCGGGTGTGGGTGGCCACCGCCTCGCGGATGATCATGGTAAAGGTTCGTTTACGCTCGACATCCAGCCAACAGCTGGGATCATCGCTGATCTCTGTCCAGATCTGCTCAATATCACGGGAAAACGAGATCGCGTCTTGCTCGTTAATGCCAAGGCGCTGCCAACGAGGCTTGTAGCTCAAGCGGAACAAATGACCCACGATGTTATCAACGTGAAGCTGTACGGCATTGGATGCAAAGGCGTTATTACGCACTAGGTCTTCAGCACGACCATTGCCCAAATCGAGATTTGGCAATATCGCGGCGTCCGCCATAAGTGACCGCGGATTCCAGTCGCGCAACTGACCGTTCATGCCATGGCCCGCACCCTCATAAGCCGAAGCTTTGAAGGGGCGACCGGAGCTATCTAAGATTTGGATTTCACTCATAGATACACACCCATTGGCCGACGGCGTTGCCCCGCTTGCTCTGCTTTCATCTGGTTTAGATAGGCTTGCAGCTGGGATACATTAGCCTGAGTAAACTCAAGCGTTTTACCGCCACGGCTAATCTTGGCGACCGCTTTACCAATTTGTAATTGGTGCAGTGCTTGTTCAGCTTCTGCAATGCGCTCTTGTAACGTCATGGTTAGCCTCGGTTCATGCTGGCCGCGATATCACGCAAGCTTCGGCTTGGTTTTTCGGGCTGCTTGGTTTCTTCTGGTTCCGCGTCTTCGGTATCTGGTTTGGTCTTATACAAAGAAAGATCGATACCGTTACGGGCTTGTAAGTGTCGGATCGCAGCAAGGTTATAAACGGCCAAATCCCACGGCTCGTTTCGTTTCTTGTTCGCATCCCATACGATCGTTGGTCGCCCTTTGATGTATTTAAGGGTTCGTTTCTCGTTGGTTAGCTGGTCAAAGTATTGCTGCGGGTATTCGTCCGTCATTGGCCAGTGCCACATACCTGGTGCGTGTGGCACTTCGCTTTCAATGGTTTGAATCAAACGGGAATACAGGGTTTCTTTTGCGGTATCCGTACCGATAATGCCTAGGAAGACGCCATGTTCATTACGCTTCTTCGGCATGGTTATGACTGGCTTACCAGACGTGCTGGCACCTTTGATCGCGACAAATCGACGCGGTCCGTATCGTTTACAGAACTTGTAAACCTGATCGGTAAAGTGACCGCCGGAGTCAATCATTGCTATACGAGGCTCTATCAATGAACCGTTTGGCGTCTTGAACGAGCGAGTCAGTCTCTTGTGCAACTGCTCCCATATCCATGGCTGACTCTGATCTCCTGGCAAGATGTCATAGCTGATGCTGTAACGCTCTTCGCCTTCTAGCCATGCAACAGTTTCAATTTCCAGACGGTCGCCTTGGGAGTCAACCGCCTGAGTAATGATGCAATCGTCAAATGGCACTTCAGCTGGGTAGTATTCGCGACGACGATGTAAGACAACTGGATCAAGTCCGCCTTGGTCTTCAATCCAGACTTCGCCAAGCGTGGTATTGACGAATGTTTTTAGACCTTCACGCGTGCCTTTATAGCGAATCCAGTCACTAATGATTCGGGACCATGCTGAGTCATGCGAATACGCTGACCAGCAGTGGAATGATATCGAACGCGGCGCCTCAACGACTTCACCATGCTCATCAAAGTAGATAATGCCGTCGTAGGTTTTGAGGCCTTCTTCACTAGCCCAGAAACCTTGCTCATCAGCGGCTAGGTAATCTTTGTAATAAAAACGCTCTTGGCATGACTGGCACACATAGTGCGCCGATCTCGCTTGATCTTCGATTGAGCCTTCTTTGTCATAAGAAAGCCCGTATCCTACTTTTTTTCCCTCTGCCCACATCAATACTTGATGTGTTTTACAGTGTGGGCACGGCACATAGCGGCGCATGTAGTACAGCGCTTTACTGGCCGCTTCATGGATCAAACACGGCCATTCGTCACTAACGTGCTCCGCTGGCGTACTGCCTCGAATAGATTTTCGGAACACTGAGCCTTCAAGACGCTTATCACCAAGTGATAAGGATGTACCCTCTTTTTCGATGTCTTTGTCGAATTTGGACAGCTCGTCATAGATGGCAACGTCGACCGATATCTCACGAAAGTTTTTAGCCGCTTTACCGCCTCGTAAGTAGAGTTGGTTTTGGGTTTCAAAGACTTTCGACTCAATAGTGTTGTTCGAGTGTTTTTGGTCTAGCCAGGGAAAGATTGAACGCACTGGCTTCACATCGCGGATCATTGGGGCAATGTGTTTTTTACTAAATGAATCTCGGGCGCCGTCATCCGGTTGCCAAAGTGCGATGTTTCGGCCTTTGTGTTCAATGAAGTAGCCGATCGCGGCGACGATTAATTTGGTGTAGCCAACTCGGGCTGACTTTTCCCAGTTGATCTCTTCAATATCTGGGTGCCCCATCGCGTTTAGGATCGCGACTTGATACGGGCGGGTTTTCCATTTGCCTTTGATGTAACTTGACTCAGCTGAAAGGTAAAAGTGCTGGTCAGCCCATTCAACGGCAGTTAAAGGCTCTTTAACTTGAAGGAAGCTAAGCGCTCGGCTTATGGCTTCACTTAATTTTGTCCTCTGCTGCGGAGATAAGATCAGCGATTGTGTCATCTAATCTTTCTCCGAGCGTCGCGGCAATGTTGCAGACCTTGGCAGTTTCCTTCTGGATTTGCTCAATCACATGGGATGGCAGGTCATGGTTTTGCCGCTTTATATTCAATGGCAGTGTTTCAAGGATGGCGACCTGCTCCGATACGATCGAAGCAAGCACCGACGTGACGATCTCGACAGGCATTGAGCGCGCTTCGAGAATGTCGTTTTTGATAGTGAGCTGGCGGACTTCCTGCTTTAGCTTCTCAGCCTTTAAAAGGTCGCCTTCTAGTTGGTCTAATTGCGCATTTTTGGTGGCTTTTTTGGTACCCGGCTTTTGCTGGTTTTGGAGTGCATTGTCGACACGGTTTTGCACCACATCCGAGACAGCATAGAAATTCTCGCGACCCCGCTTTTCACGCGGCTCGACGCCCCATTTGTCAAACGCCTGCGGACTGATTCCGAGGCTTGCTACGAGGGTGGATTTATTGACGAGCCCAAGCTCTTTTTTAGACTTCGACATACCAAATACACCAACTTCGACAACTTGACTAAACAACAACCTCGAAATCGAAAAATTTCATAAATACTGAGAATCCGCGAGTACGCTACCCGTAACGCTCAGAACCCCCAGAAGGACCCGCTTTTACTGAGAGTGACCACTAACCAAACAGGCCCATTACCCATGCCGCCAATGCTGATGTCACAGGCTCAGGCAGTGCCACACCAGTAGCGGCAGTAACAGCCAAACCGATAACGGTTGTAGCTAACTTGTTCTTAGCCGCAACTTCGACCGCTTTCTTTGTTTGTTCTTTGATACTCATTTGAATTGCTCCTGATCTAACCCGTACAACTCAAACGGGAAATTATGAATGAACTCGCTCACCGTGCCTGCACCGTGAACTGTGTTGTAATGATCTTTCCAATACTGCGCTAAAGCCTTGATATCATTGGCTTTAGGTAATGACTTTGGTACACGCCGATAATGCAAACGGCACATCAAAGTCGCGTATTTCAGATTAAAAATCAGCTCATCAGCTGGCGGAACGCCGTGGATCTGCGCACTATCATGAGCCTCGCAGGACATAACAGAGAACAGAGCTTCCTGCGTCTGCGGTCGATACTCTAGGTAGTTACACCAAATATCATCATGTGTTGCTGGCTCCATTTGATAGATGCCAAGCGCTGGACCACCACCTAATTGCTGGATGTATTCACCACGAGATTCCTGCATGATCGTACCGATCAGCAACCGCTCAGACGCCTCACTCCACATATCGAAATGCTTAAGCGTGGGCACGACAACAAGGTCGCGTAATTGCTCAATATTCATGGCAACCTCTTGAATCTACTCGTGTAAAAGCTGATAGCCTCATCACCCATCAAACCCGCCATACCAGCCATAAAGCCGATCATTGGCCCAGACATCCCCATCTCAGTTCCTAAGAAATAAGTAAGCATGCCAAGGAAACCGCCAGTGATAACGGTGATAAGTAATTGAATAATCGAGAAATCTTTAATCTTTTGCTTAATCTGCCGGAGATACTTCACAGCGCCTCCAAGAACGCCCACCAAGACGAACGCAGCAATCTGAATCAGTTCATCTGGTAAGAATTTCATACGGGCGATCCAGTCCAGAAATGAAAAGCCCCGCGATTGCGAGGCTTAGAAAATAATGTAGAGGACGGGACTCGAACCCGCACGACCGCACCGAATAAACGGCTTGTTCTGCCTTAATGCCATAAATATGGCCTACCCTACAAGCTGGTGGGGTGGGTGAGACTTGAACTCACAGCGCTTTCGCGTCGGGTTTACAGCCCGATGGGGTTAAACCAATTTTCCTACCACCCCAAAACGACAAAACCCAGCGCTTGGCTGGGTTCTGGTGATTTGTTTGCCGCGAACACAAAAATCACAGCATGAACAAACTGTAACCGCTAACTTCCCCTTTTTCCACCCTTGCGCGCGCGATATGTGAATTCTATGGTCTTAATAGAACTAGGCAAAAACGACACGCAAAGCCGCACTACAAAAGGCATTGGCATCAAATCAATATGCTACACTGTGACGGTATCGTGACGGAAATTTAAGGAAAAATACTATGGAAGTTAAAGACTATATTGGAAAGATTGAGCTGCACCTTGCAAGCTTAAACTCTCATCAACTTATATATGCAGCCCTTGATTGCCGATTGGCGATCGAGCGCTTCGTGTACAACCGACTAGAATTTCACTCAGAGAGACACAGCGCAAAACTACTATTCAAAAACTGGCAACCACATAGTGCGATGAGAACCCTCACACTACTGGAGCCGGATGCTAATAAATCTTTTACATTACATATGAAAGAAGAAAGCGAACGAGGAGAAAAAGAAGGGTTTAAGCTGATAGGAAGCCACGAAGGAATTGATGACGCGATACTTAATAAAAAATATCATTCTCTTGGAAGCTATTTACATCTAAGAAAGGACATGGATTCAGAGAAATTGAGGACACTAATAAACGAATGTCTCGATGAGCTAAAACGACTTGTAATAAAGAAGTTTGAATGTAATCTCGCAAATATAGTTAAAGCTGATTGCTTGGCATGTGGTCAAGAAATACATATCAATGAGAAGTCTATTCCAAATTTAAAAGAAATTTGGTGCACAGACCCAAATTGCAATACCAAGCATTTTGTAAAGGATTTTTCACAAGAAAAGAAACTGGCTCTAATTCTCGACGCAACGGTATTCAAATGTGCTTCCTGTAGCGCCGAAAACCTAATCCTCAACACTAAAGTGAAGGAAGGATTTTCATTCAAATGCACTGAATGCCATAGTAAAAATGAAATCATAAGAAAAGTATGGGAATATGGCGTAAGAGAAACACAGCAAACTGCGCTACCAAGAGCAAAGCCTTAAACAGAAAACAATAAGCGGCGCCCTGCTGCACGCCGCTTATATCAACTAGCTACGAAACGCCACCGACCGAACACACCGCCACAAGAACTGGGCAAACTCTCCCAATCCATGCAACGTCAAAATATGCTCGACAGGATCGTCCGCAATCCAACTACAAAGTTGAACAAATATATAAACTGCGTATTGGAAAAACTCAATGCCAAATACCTGAACGATATCCAACATCACCAACATACAGACGAAAAAGTACGACACCCAATCAGGCGTTAGAGTTTGAAGCATGAAATGCCCTCATATTACTGCTAATGAGGACCTAAGGCGGCAAACAACGCTCATGTGTTAGATTTTGTTTACATGAAACGCAGCTATACATTAAAATGACTTTGTCACAAGTTTCTAACGGCCACCTTCGGCCAAGTAACTTTAAAGAGCCCTTGGGACGGCAATCCCAATGGGCTTTTTTATTTTCTTATCATCACGCCTCCTACTTACCAACAAAATACGAACGCATTTTACCACGTCTGAGCAAGCTGTTCCGCTGTTTTAATGCTTTTTGCCAACTTGACCTTAGAAATCTTATAGTAAGCCTTACGCGCTACCCTTAGAGAAGATCAATCGCCTCTGCCAATACCACAACCACCTCTACCATTAGCGGTCAAGCACAACTCACAGCCAACCAACCAACCATTGATGCGACAACTTGAAAGAGGTTAGAATCTTCGATGCAATTTACATAAGGGATATATAAATGAAAGTGTATTTTTTAGGGGTTACTGTAGCCTTTTTATTAAGTGGCTGCGCTTCTGGTTTACAAGTTGACAAAATCAGCCCTATAGATACAGAAGACAAAACCATCTCGTTGATGAACGATACTCGTTGGAACATTCAAATTCGACGGGCTTTGCTTAAGGAAGGCTTCAACGTTAAACGTTTCTCCACGGTTAAAGAGCTTTCTGTTGTCACAGAGCAATACAAAGAAACTTATAATCTAGCCGAAGCAACTTATGGCCTAACGGTTAGCCCAGGTCCTGTTGTTGACTGGTGTTTAGGAGGTAGCGCTGAAAAGTTTAGTAAGTTCTCTCTAGAGCTAACAGACTTACGCACTAATCAACCTGTTTTATTTGTTGAACAGGGCGGCTGGACAGATACTTGCCTCGGGATGTTTGGCAATTTATTCCCAGATCTAGCTAAAGCCATCAATGAGAACTGGAATTAATTTACCAGCTCACTAATTCCTCCCACGGCCTTAATCATTTCCGGCCATGCATAGCGGCTTTGATAACGCCCTTCCAAATCCGACTGCGCGTGGTTAAGCAGCATTTCAGCGACACGGCTATCGACGCCGCTTTCCTGCCAGTAGTCGCGGGCGAGTTTCCGCATATCATGGGAAGTAAACTTAACGCCCATTTCAGCAGACAACTTGCGGTACCATCCTGCGATCGTGGATGTATGAGTGGGCTTATCGCCCGATTGAGAGAAAACGAACTTACCACGGCGCTTGGCCTTGGCTTCGCGGAGCAATTCGACCACTGCAGGTGCGATCGGCACCTTATGCTCTACCCCCGTTTTCGTATTCGCTGCTGGGATATACCAAACCGCGTCATCGAGGGAAATATGGGACCACTCCACCAGACTTGTTTCTAAAATACGAGTCGCGTGGCACAACTGCATCATAAAGAACAACCGCCGCCAAAACTGGCTATCTTGAATACACTGTGCCAACTCAGGCAATTGATACGGTTTAAGGCGCCCTGATCGCGCAACCTCCTTATCTTGCGTAAAGTCACGCCAGCCAACACCCATCAGCGGGTCACGAGCGATCAAGCCCAACTTACCCGCCAACGAACACGCCCGCTTCAACACCCCCCAAACCTTATGAAGAGTCGAAACCGCAAGCGTCTCCTGCTTGGGCATATATACCCGCTTATAGAAATCCGTCTTAGAAAGCGACTTAATCGCCACATCGCCCAACGGCCCCATCAAATGGTTATAAATACAACTCTGAGCCGACGCCACATAACCATCACTAAACGACTTATCCGCCTCGATGTGATCCGCAAACCACAACAACAGCCCCTGCACATCCGTGATCTGCTCAACTTTAACCGTCGAGCGCTCACCCGCCATCAACTCCGAACGAATCGCACTCAACCGCTTAAACAGATCTGCCGCCTTCAGTGCTGGCCACTTACCAAGCACCGTGCGCAGCTTCTTCTTGCCCTGGTAACGAACATCGTAAAACGTGCCCCCGGTGCGCCTCGTATTGGCACGAAACTCAACACGGCGAGCATCAAACAGCCACTCCTTATCACCCGCTGCCAACGTAGCCTTGATCAGCGTGTCCGTAATGCGCTTAGCCATTCACAGCAACGCCACGGTTTTTCAGCTCAACCTCTAGGCGTCGAATAAAAGCCGATCTGCCAGCAGAAACATGCTTCTCAAAGCCATTAACAGAAACAGCCTTATGCGGCGCCTTCATGCGCAACTTGGCCGCAAACTCTGGCAAGTGCATAACGATCGATGCATTAGAAGGGGAAACACCGCGCTCATCTTTGTTGCCGTCCGCTAGCACCGCCGCGAACAAGCACAACTTTTGAGTGCGCGTTAGATCTGAGAACAGATAATCAAGGCCCGTATCAGAATGCGTCAAAAGCTCCACTTCTCGGATCATCTTCGCATTCGAGTTACCACCACCTTGGAAGTCAGGTACCTGCCCAGTCTCCAACATATCGCAGATCTTGCCCGCATTCGACTGACCATGCCAGCCAGCATCCTCCGACGAACTAATCAGGTAATTAACGTGATGATTGATAACAGCCCATGAACGGGCGCCCAAAGATCCAGCTTTGTGGCGATTGATCCAGCGCATTGTGATACTCCTCGTCTCACGACGATGATGGGTTAGCATTGAAAAGCGCGCTCAGCGAACACGCTTTGCAATGTTTACCAGAACCTAACTTCTCGTAATGGCGGCGGATTCGGAACCGCAGGCCTACGGATCAGCAGCAGCTCAATGTCACGAAGGCTTTCATCTGCCCTATGTAAAACACAGTGGTAATAGTCCTCAACAAATTCATGCGTAAAATGGACCCGACCAATATCACGGGATGCATACCCTCCCCCAGCACGACCATAAAACTGATCTTTGGTAATCACACGAACATCAGAGATATCGCGTTTTTTTAAATCCTTGCGCAGCGATTCCGCCTCACCACAACCAAGACACAAGATCACATCGCCAGACCGAACTAAATCAAGCATTCGACTGGTGCGACCCGATCGACGAGCGCCGTTACTCATCACACTAAACATCCCACGCAATGCACCACCAATTCCATAAATATCCATAACCACCCCGCTATTTCCCAACAGTGAAAGAAGGCTGACCGAAGCCAGCCGGTTAATTAAATACGTGCTTCGCCCTCTGGGCCCTGATCGGGACCGACTTCATCTAGCAGCCGCAAAGTATCGAATTGCTTACGAGCGGCCTTATACAAGAAAGTCTCAATCTCTGTATTGTTTTTCTGAATCGACAATGAACGACCAGACTCATCCCCTTTGATTCGCTCAGTCTTCACGGCAATCTCCTTGGCTACCTTTGGCAGCAACTCTTCCAGCTTCCAGCCGTTCGGATTGTCACGACTCATCAACACATTTGCCGCTGGGCGCTCCAAATGAAGCGTATAACCCACCAACTCCCCAAGGGTTTCTTGGATATCGCTCATGGCAGTATGGGCGTATTGCTTCTCAGATTTTGGCAGACCAAGACCCGCCCAAGCCGTTTGACGCAGTAGGTCAATGCTAGACACATCGATCGTGCGGTAGTGAAAGAACCCTTTAAGGGATGGCATTTGCGCATCGATGTACGACACATCAAAACCAATGCTATTGCCAAACATCACGGCACCTGTTTTTGCCTTGCGATCGTAAATAGACACACCAAAGTGCATCAGCGTTTCAATGGCAAATAGCTCAGCATCTTCGACATCAGAAAACACCCCCAAGTGCTCGCCAGACTGGTTGCGCAGTTGGTCGATCAACCCCGACTTGGTATGCGCCTCAAGCGCCCATGGATCCATACGCTCTAAAAAGGATTCATTCCAAATACCGACCGAGAACGAAAACTCTTTATTAAGATTTTCATCACACACCACAAACGCCATTTCAAGGATTGGGTAATACGCCGCACCGTGAACACGCTCACCCGATGGCAACGTCTCGTAACCGTTCAAACCACCCGTTTCTAAATCAACACCCACTAATTGCAGACTCATCAGCACTCTCCTAAAACGAAAAACTCATACCGTTGCCAAGCTCAAAAACATGCTCATCTTTAGCCGTGGCCAGCACTTCTTTGATCTTCTTGTAACAAGCGTCCTTATCCGTTTCGTAAAGGCGATCAAGCTCATCCCAACACGCCACCAACGCCGCCCAGCGCTCCGATCGGCTAGCCATTTCAGAAATACGAAAGCGAAACTCAGGGACAGCTTTCATCAGACGATAGCAACGACCAAAATCACTTGTATCGCGAGGGTAGTCGCTGAAACTGTCTTCTGCTTCGATGCCTGTCATCTGGGACACAATCGCCTTGGAAGACGTGCCTGTATCACCGCTCAATAACCACTTAACTAATCGCTCGTTTAATTCCATCTCACTCTCCCATCACTTCAATAATTGCCATAAACCGCCGCAGCTTTGACACTTGGCACGCTTGGCACCTGAGCGGGTTTGTTTTAGTTCGCCATTGCACTTGCCGCATTTCACATCAGCAACACGCTTAACCATTTGTTTATTGATCGCTTCGATTCGGGCCGATCTATCTTCTTTTGGCAGCAGGCCAAGAGCTTGGGCTACTTGTCTGTATTCCTTACTGATCCACTTGCCGTCTGGCTCAAGATGGAGGCCATCCCCAATCATGTCGCCCAGCTTCACTAGCTGCCTATGCAAATGGGCATTGGCTGCTTTATCCATGCCTCATTCCCTCACGCCAGCTGATGTTCGCAATCTCGCGGTCGATCTCTTCTAACTCGATCTTCAGATCACACCACTTATCAGTGTTTCTTGAATCACATGAGCGTTTTAAATCCGCCTTCAGGCGCTTTTCTTTCGCAGCCAGATCCTCAAGTTTCTTATGATCTGCTGCGGTTTTAATTCCCGACTGCATTAGTCCATTCGCTTGCTGATAAACTTCGGCAAGCCCTGCACCATGCTTACCGTTCACAATCGCATCGATCTTGTCGTATCGCTTTTGGACATCCTTGCGGTAAAACTGCAAAGCCTTAAGTGTTACAGATTCCATCCTCTACCCCTTGCCCAGCATTGCTTTCAGTGCGCCGATGTTCGCGCGGCCTAGTTGTTTCAGCTCAGCTTTCTCGTTCTCAGTGAGCTTCTTCTGTTCAATCAGTTGCGGTTTATTCACTTCGATCTGCTCACCGGCAACCACCTTGGCGGCGATTTCCATGTAAGCCTTGCGGTAGGCGTTTTGGCCTGCTTGGGTGTCCGATCGGCGCAGCTTATGCCAAGACACACGCTTGCCAGCGGCGTACACAGCGGGGTGAGTTGGTCGCCAGTTCACAATGTCGTGACTGTGATCCACTGCCTCGCGGTAGGCTTCGTCCACGCTTGGCAAGCCGTGGCACCACATGATGAACTCAGCCACCACAGGCCATTTCGTGTATTTATCTTCCGTGGCGTAGCGTTTCGCACGAGCGGTACCCATGCGCAACATCTCGCCCGTGATCTGCGCTTTCAGCAGCTCTCGCACCCACTGGGTTTTGATCTGTCCCTCGATCTCGGGTGATTTCAACGAGGCGCCGTGATTGGTGTAAAACGCCTTCAACGTGCCAAACAGCTTGTCGATCGTTTTAGCCATCGCTGCTTGAGCGTCTTGGCTTGGATCCTGTGCTGGGCGCGGTTGCTCATGGACCACAGGACGGTTAACAGGGAAATTGCTTTGCTGGGTCGGTAATAATTCGCTTACGTTTTGCATCAGAAGCCCTCCGGATCAAACACATCATTCCAATCAATCGCACCGCCTGGCTTAGCCTGCTGGCGGATCGTTGGCAGTTGTTCATCGTTCCAGCGCTCGTTGTTGATCCAAGTCGTTGGCATTGGCTGGAATTGTTTCTGGTCGGCAGGTGCCGCGGCGTAGAGATCCCCCCAGCGCTGCGCTTGGTCGATAATCAATTGAATTTTCGCGACCGCTTGCTCACGATCGTTCGGCAATGGGATTTTTAACCACTTCGCCTCCGATGCCTTGCGGTTGTCTTTGCGCTGGTAAGCATTCCAGAACAACTCGAACGAATGGGCTAACAACTCGCGTTTGGCCTTGGCATTGAATTTTTGATCAACCACCACCGGAGCGGTTTCGTTCGATTCGGCCGAATCGGACAAATGATCTTTAGGTTCATTGACTGATTCATTGACTGGTTCAAGAGAGTGACTGGTTCTGGGTGCAGATGCTGCACCACCCCCTAGTGCAGCATCTGCACCACCTAGTGCAGCATCTGCACCACCTAATGCAACAGATTCACCAGGTAACAAATATCCAATCAATGAGCCTTTATCGTTATAAACAGGCTTCAAAAGGTGGAAATTAAGCAGGTAAACGTTTGAAGAGTTCCCCTTCTCACCTTTACGAAGCGTCTTAGACAGCACACCAGTTTCAATCAGCGCATTGATATGACCAACCACCGCACGGCGGCTGATTTCACACTGATCAGCAATGTATTGATAACTAGGCCAACATTCGCCCTGATCGCTGGCATTATCCGCCAGCTTCAACAGAACAAGTTTACGCAGAGGGTTACCAACCTTGGTCTTCATGGCCTTAACCATAAGCTCCATGCTCATTGCACACCCCCTACGCTCAACGCCGCAGCCATAGGCTTAACCCAAATAGGCGCGTTGTCTAAAAGGAATGTCTCGCCCTGACGTGCAAGCAGGATCGTCGTGCCCATCACCTCAGCGATCGCACGCGAAGCCGAAGGCGGTACCGCATTACCGATACGTTCACGCCATGCCTCATCGTTTAAGCCATCAAGCTCCAAGTATTCTTCTGGCTCGATCAGTGATTGCAAAGCGGCAAGCTCAAGAGTTGTAAATGGTCGATGCCAAGTGCCATCAAGTGACTCAATCACCGCATGACATTTATCCGTAGCTTTTGGAAGGCGTGGATCAGCAACAGACCAGCGGCCATTGTCGTGACACGCAGCGGCAGACACAGCACCTGAGAAACCATCCCAAGGCAAAACACCGTAATGACCACCACCATAGTAGCTATCACCCTTCTTGCGGTTCATATTCGGACGGGGATCGGCCACAGCAAAAGCGCCCTGACCTGTTGTGCTTCCCGCGATAACCGTACCCGCTGCACGATCAAAAGCCGTAACAGAATACTTACTAGCAAACCCGTTCCCTCGAGGATCAGCCACCGCAAAGCGACCGCCACCTACAGCAGATTGAGACGTTACAACACCGCTAGACTTGTCCCATGGAATAATTCCGTAGGCGCCGTAATTACCCATCTTAGTAGGACGCGGATCAGCTACCGAAAACGCACCGTTACCCGGTTTCGATTTACCCGCCACAGTGCCCATAGGCTCTGACCAATCATTCACACCCATATAACCATTACGATGATCGGGCATAATTAAAAAGTCGCGTAAGTGGCCGTTTTCAATCGCCAAACGCTCAAGGGATCGCCAATCTTTACCCGCCTCAACAAATGCTAAGCGCACCCATGTTTTCCATTGCAAACGTGGAACTCGGTGCATCGGGCCAGCAGTCTCGTCACCAGGTAACGGCATACGCTCCAAAACAGAGCCAACACTTTGCAAACCTTTCATGGCTGGCTGGTAAAGGAATGGTGGCACCTTCTCGATATGGCGAGCCACTAAAAGGAAACGCTTGCGAGACTGCGCAAGGCCACCGATCTCACCACAATCGTGAGTCGTTTCGGCCACTGCATAACCCGCGTGAGATAACACTTGGTTGATCTGATCCAACAAATGACGACCGCGAGAGGCCAAGCGAGGCACATTTTCAAACACGATCAAATCAACTGGATCGTCTTTCCAAGCCTCAACCATCAACCAAACACAGCGAAGGGTCAGCTCATTAAGCGCCTGATACTTAGGCGTGACAGCTTTCTTTTGAGAAAGTAAACCGCTCGCCCCCTTACAAGGCGAGCTGATAAATACAACATTAGGGGTGCGATTTTGAGCCGCAGCACGAACGTCTGCAGGAGTGGCTTCTTTCCACTCTTTTGGTGGCTCCACACCGTGAAATCGTGTGTACTGGTCACGGGTGAATAAATCCATCACCGTGCCATCCGTGCCCGTCAGCGTTTTAAAATCGCGGATCGCAGCGGGTGCAACATCGATGCCGCCAAGACATTCAAAACGTGCTTCAACATTGCCAACGCGAGGGTTAGCCATATTGAAACCTTTTGCACCGGCACCAAGGCCACAGCAAAAATGAAAGTGAGTAATCGTATCTTTGATCACGCCCACACCTCCATCGCTGTGCCTTTGAAGCTTGGATTTTGGCAGGCGTAAACGTGGCTCTTGGACTTGCGGCCATTAAAAAACGGCGCGATCCAGCCTTCGCGCTGTAACTCAGCGATGGCTAAACGTACTTTTTCGATTGGAAGTTGAGATAGTTCAGAAAGCTCCTGCTCATCAAGCAAGAAGCGTGGCGAATCGCCAAAGATAGGAACGTAAAGTTGAATGGTATCGCGAACAGCCTGAGCATAAGAACTCAAACGATCGTCAACCAATAGGCGTAATTGTGCCATGATGTGACTCCTTTGGAATTTAGAGCCACCCTGCCGAAGTGGTAATTTCGGGATTAGGGTGGACGGTCTGACAGCTGTGTTACCACAACAGGCTCCAAAGGTAGACCTGCCCATCCGAAGATGGCACAGCCGCCCGACCGCCCATAAATTAGACAGGCACAGGCGTGCAGACATAAAAAAACCGCTGTCATGGGCGGTTCGTCTGCCCTTTGGAGAGTTTGTCTGGGTGGTAATCCAGTCCCCTGATTTTGCAGGAGAAATTAAATTATTGCTCATTGCTCTGTACCTGTCAAAAATTAAAACAGATACATCGATTCAGTTAGCATCTTACATTTGATCGGCGTCTTGCCTTTCGATGTTTCTTAGTTGTCCGAATCGCTGGTCGATGTCTTTCACCAGCTTACAAAGTTCTGGGTCGTCCCAATCTATGATTTCACGCTTTGCTAAAAAAGCCCCCGAAGGGGCGCAATGGCTGTCGTTCACAAAAAGGGTAACACCTGAATGCGGGTCAGTCGTTCCACTATCAAGACAACCGTCATGGCCGCACTTACTAAAGTGTGATAGCTTCACAAGGACATCCCCCAATACTCTGCTCGGGCGCTTCACAGCGTGCCGACTAAGAGCCATCTAACGATGGTTGTTTACAGCGGATTACCTAAAACAGTAATTCTATACAAAACAATGATTGTATAAACCGCTCAATGTTTTCTAAATTTAACACCTAGAGTAACAATAAGTAAACATCCAACGTTCATGAAATTGATGAAATTTACTCTATACACAAAATCTTGTGTATTACACATGCCGTGTATGAGCTAGATCAAAAGTTTACGCCCACACATTTACCCAAACGAGGCTGACACCACTATATGCCGACAATCGAACCTTTAGAAAAAGAGGTGAAAGAAAGCACCGCTGGAGCATGTTCACTGGCCATGCAGCGTATTATCAACGCATCGCGCTATGAACGTAGCGAGATAGCAGAATACATCGGTCTTTCCAATGTTGCTCTTGATCGTCGTATGCGTGGCAGCGTGTCATTCTCGCTTGAAGAGGCTGTCATGATCTGTCGCCTGGTAGAAATACCAATCGGTGATGCGTTGAAGCTTGGTGAAATGAGCCAAGAAGAGTTTGAGAACGCTTGGATCTACCAATGGAGACGCCAGAACATAGCCAAACACGTGGCCAATCTTGAGGTTGAGAAAGGCCTGAACCACACTCAAATAGCTGAAATCTGCGGCTACAGCAAAAGCTGGCTAAGCAACATCCTCAGCGGTAAAGGCAAATTGACAGGCCGCATCGCTCGCGTTATCGAAAAACGCCTAGAACTTCCAGAAGATTTTCTTGATCGTAAGCCGCTAACACCACCCAAAGCCGCACAGATCGACGGCTCATTACTGGCTAAGACAGCTGCACAGCTAGTGGCCACCGTGCGCGGTGAAGGTTTCGAGATCGACAGCGACCTACTCAATATTTATGTGACTTCAATTGTCCAGCTGTACAACGCCCGCATAGCAACACGAGGCGGTTACGATCCTGAGACCGATGCAGCGCAGTTCCAAGCGGTTTATGACCAACTGGTGCTCTCTTTAAAAATGAAAGATGGCCTTTGGAAGTATTAATTTAAAAGTTAAAAGAAAGGGAATTCATGTCAGAAAAAGAAACCTTTGATCCGCTATACAGTGGCGGATTTCATGTCAAAACGCTTGAGGAAATCAAGAAAGAATTGGTGGATAATTTCCCTAACTCAGAAACCCGCCTTGAGCTTTATAATAAATTCGTATCTTTTGTTGACCTTCTCATCAATAAATTACACTTTAAGCCCGATGCAATTTGGCTAGATGGATCATATACTACAGTTAAAGAAGATCCTGCCGATATTGACCTACTTGTTGTTTATGACGCAGAACAAGTGAATAGTATGAGCCAAAGTGACATTGATGAATTCGGTAAGCTTCAGGCCACCCGCGCCTTCTCTCAGATATATAGTTGCGATGCATACTTTACCCCAAGTCAAGATGTAAACAATCTATCTTACTGGCGTGGATGGTTCGGTTTTGACAGAAAAGACAATGTTAAAGGTATTGTTAAACTAACCATGGAGGAGTCTGTATGAGCACGCTTAGTAGACTCAACGGCGCACAAAGAGAACTAGCTAGGCTTGAAAAGCTATCTAATGGTAGCTTTGCAGACACTATTGCCATGCTTTCTTTCAAGCAACATGTAGAGGATCTACAGACCCAGGCACTTGCTGAGTTTAAAGATACTGACCTTCAATTCATTGATTTCAGACTAAGTGCTCCGCACCTTTCTGATGGCTCTGCACCGCTATCACTTGTAGCTAAGCTCACTAGCGCAACCAAAAAGCTTATACTTGAAACAGTATTACAGACAATTGATTTAGCTAAACATAAAAAAGGCTTATTCTCTGAACTTGAACGAGGCCTAGACCTACGTCTAAATGCAATCCAGCCCGGCTCATCGAAGCTCATTATCTCTGCAAAGGCCACCCCGGATCTCTTAGATCATAATGCTGCAACCAGCGCCCTTGAATCGATTTTCAGTCACATCGGCTCAGCCGATGAAATTAGCAAGCTTGGCTCGGGGCCTGCTCACGCTCTACTTGATATATTCAAAGCATCAGCACAAGAAAAAGCAGACCTTGAAATTGTATGGCGTACGCCACTAGGCAAAACCCGCCACTGGAATGCAAGTAAAGATAGTCTAAGGGGTTTTATCAAAACCTTGAGCAAGATAGAAGACAGTCCAGCGGATCCAAAAGAGATTTTCGGCGCGATTTCTTTGATTTCGGAGAAGAAAATTGAACTAAAGGATGTATCTGGAGAAAAGGTAAGCATATTCATTGATGCTGACAAGGTTTCTGAGATTAAAAGATTAAGGCTAGGCGAGCACGCAAAACTAATTTGCTCGGCTCGTAAGAAAAGGTCGAAATCAAAACCTTACAAAATCGAACTTAAATTAGAAAGCATCTCAAGCATCGAATAACCTATGACGCCTCGCCTATATCAGAAACTAAATAGGCACTAAGCTCATCAATCCGAATCTCATACCACAACACCATGCCGACCTTGCCGTCGGCTTTGGCCGCTTCCATTAGCACTTTCAAGCGCGCAATTTCCTTTAACACATCCATCTTTCCACCTACCATGGCGAATACAACCGCCAAGAAATGATGCAGAGCACATTACTTAAGTGCAAGCTAATTTGTAAAACTCTACACGATTAGCGTAAATGTCTACACGAAATGGAGTGAATGTGACATTTACACTACCCGATAACTTTTCTTCACTTAATTCAAATGGTTATATACACGCCTTACTAATATTCTCTATTGCATATATCTAAACTAGCAGACCCCATATACTCCATGCCTAAATCGTTCGGCCTACGCCTAAGAGCCGCACGGAATGCCAAAAACCTCTCACGGAAAGAGCTTGCAGAAATGATTCGATTCTCGGCTCATACAGTCAAAGCTTGGGAACTAGGTCGTCATCAGCCCACCAAAACTATTGTCAAGAAATTAGAAAATGTCCTGCAGTGCTCATTGGCTCCTTGTGACTTAAATCAAATTGACGCCACTCTTGCCCAACTACGCGAAGCACTTCTCACCCTCCCCTCAGAAAAGCGAAACGCAGCCCTTTTAGCACTAGAAAACCTAGCAAAATCCTATCGTTAGACTTCATTTACTTCGAATCATATCACTTATCGTAAACCATTACTGTACATATATACAGTAGTTTTGTTTTAGATTTCTTTGTCTTTTTTGTTGACGAAATATTACTCTTGGAGTAATTTTTAAAAAACAACGTAATTCAGGCAAGAGGCCGAATCATGCAAGACGCATTCAACATCACGTTTTACCCTTCTAATACTGCCCAGCTCGGCGCATACAAGACCGGCATTTTAGCCATGGTTGCCGAGGGCTTAACCAAACACCAGATAGCAGACAGCATCTTTCGATCTGTCCCAACAGTCGCCTTTCATCAAGTAGAAGCTCGCCAGTACTACGGCGCACGCACCTTGACCCAAGCCGTTGCTCGCGCAATAGCCTGTGGCGATATCCAGTTTCGTATCGATTCAGTCACCGAAAAAACACCAGCTCACAGCCGCCTTGCAGCCCTCGGCTTCATCACGCTTGCGCTGTTCACCACTGCAATCGATACGCCTTATGCATTCGACGCTGATCTTGATCTAGCGCGACACCACACCACCCGTGCCACACGCACGGTTAAAGTTCGCGGCAACCGCCGTGAGCAAACCGACTTCATCATTGGATAGGAGAAAAGTAATGCACAACGGATTAATCCTAAGTCGCACAAAGGACGAAGGCATCACCATCAAAGTGCCACCTTCGACAACAGAAACCACCGTGCACGTAACCACGCTGTCATGCACACATTCACGTACGCGCCTGCACATCGCAGCACCGCGCGACACCAGCATCGTCCGTGACGAGTTATTGAAAATCTCAAAGGAAGGAGACGCCGCATGAGCGAAGTAAAAACATTCAGCCAAACGCTTTACCCAGGCAAAGCACTGATCGTGCTAAACGGTGAACACAACCCATTGTTTCGTCTAGCCCACGTTAGTCACGAACTGACTCAGCATGGCAACAGCTACACAGTGGAAATCAGCTCCGTGAACGCAGGCAAGCACCGCCGCACCCGCCTGCAGGGTGAAACCATGCAGCTTGGGCAGATGCTGATTCGATTCGAGCCAAGCACCAACCACCCTAAAGCCGCGAAACTGGTGTTTGTGGAGAAGCCAAGCTCTTTCCACGTACTGCCAGACGCAGACCTTAAAAAAGCCGTAGGAATGTAAGGAGACAGACCATGACAACTGAAAACCAAGAATTCACACCAATGACGAACCCAGCAACGGACACTGCACAGGATATGTTTACAACTGTCCTACATGAACGCCTAGCCTCTGGAGCGCTAGAGCAAGCGATCACTAAGCGAGTTGATAAGCTGATTGAGGAAACCGCAGACGATCTATTTCGCTCATACGGCGAAGTCGGCAAGGCACTAAAAGAAAAGCTTTCGGCTTCCATCATGCCGCAGATTGAGAGCCTTGAAGACCTGCCTGTTTACCATGATTTCGTTATGAACCGTTTGAAGCTGGCGGCACAGAATTTTTACGACACCCGCCTAGCTGATGTTGTCGATGCCGAGCTAAAGGAAATCATGACCGAGCTGCCAGAGGAAATCACCATGTCGTGGCTGGTTAAACAGGTCGTTAAAAGTGCTCGCTCATACGATGAAGAGCCAGAAGGCGAAATCACGCTAATTATCGAAGATATGTTTGATTGGACAGATACAAGCAAGAAAGTCTACATCAGCAAAGAAGAAAGCGCTGATCGCCGCGCCTGCGATCTTGAGCTTCATCTCAGCTTAGATAAAGAGTCTGGCAAATGGAAAATTCTTGGCATTCGATCGGACGGCGAAACAGAACCAAGACTTTGCGCTGGCCCACTCTACAGCTTTGAAAAAATGCTTTTCAACGTCTACGCAATGAAAGGCCTAATCGACCTGGATCAAGGCTCTGATGCTGATGATTACGAAACTAGCTGGAGCGAATACTAATGTGGCCTAAAACTCTACAAATATTCCAGCTCAAAGAAGCCGCTGCCATCGACTTTGCGACGATCGAGCAGGCTTTAAAAGACCACCCGCTACGCGAGTGCGGCGCAAATGATGAGTTCACATTCGGCTCGTTGCCGCTTGCTCGCAACTCGGAGTGCTGGGCGATCGTAAGCAACGACTGCATGATGATCCGCTTCGGCAAAGAAGAGAAAGTGTTGCCCTCTTCTGTCGTGCGTGAAGCGCTAGACACCAAGATCGCAGAGATCGAAGTAGTAGAAGGCCGCAAAGTGGGCCGCAAGGAAAAAGCCGACATCAAAGAAGAGCTTATCTTTACTCTGCGCCCTAAAGCATTCGCCAAGCGCACAGACGTATGGCTAATGATCGATAAGAAAGCAGGCCTTTTGGTGCTCAACACCACCAACGCAGGCATGACCGAGCAGTCATTCAAACATCTGCAAACCATGCTTGGATCATTCCCAATGGTACCACTGCAGGCGCAAGTATCACCGGCGGGCATCATGACCGACTGGCTAATGAAAAACGATCTGCCAGCCAACCTAGAAACAGGCGCTGAGTGTGAAGTAGTGGACCACAGCGAAGACAAAGCCAAAGCGCGCTTTAAAAACCTTGAGCCACTAAGCGAAGACGTGACACGCCACCTAGAGCAAGGCATGCAAGTGAAGTCCCTGGCACTGCGTTACACCGACAAACTGTCATTCGTGCTTAACGATGACCTGACGCTTAAAAGCATCAAGTGGGACGACACCCTAAAAGAAGCAGCTTTCAACGACTCCCAAGGCGGCGCGATGTCCGACATGGACGCAAACTTTGCACTGGCATCACTCACCATCCGCGAACTCTTCACCGAGCACATGGCGAAATGGTTTGAGATTGAAATGGATATTTCTGACAAAGCTACAGAATACGATGCCACTGAAAACGAAGAGCTTTACTTTGATCCGCTTTACCAAGAGGCCAAGAAATTCGTTATTGAGTCTCGCAATGCATCCACGGCAAACCTGCAAAGGCGCCTACAAATTGGATACAACCGAGCATCTCACTTGATCGCAGAAATGGAGCAAAAAGGCGTGGTAGGCCCCATGAGCTATAACGGCTTAAGAGAAGTACTGATAGGAAAGGAGCAAGCGGCATGAGCACTTTGAACCTAAATCAATACAACTGGAACCGCACCATGATTGCTGGCCACGACGGTTACAGCAACCCTATCCATGTTGGCGAACTGGTATCAGCGCTTGAGGGCAATCAGTTTTCACTCGAAGCCGCTGCCGCCACGATCCGCCAGCAAGCAAAACAGATCGCAGAGCTAGAAGCAGGACTTAACCACGCCCTAGCCCGTTTAAATGAAAAGACCGCAGCATAAGGAGGAAGCCATGGCAGTAAGAAACAAAAAAACAAACGCAGAGCTGGCGACTGAGGTGCCAGCGTTGATTGAGCAAGGACTTGGTCTTTTCGAAGCATCCCGCGCACTCCACGTGGGCATGCCCCGTTTTAAGGACATTGCAACGAAACAACAGATTGAAGAACTTAAGAAAAATGGTGCGAAGCGAATTGAGGAGATCAAAGCAGAGTCTGAAAAACGCATAAAAGCAGCTTTATCCGAAGCAGTAAAACTTGGCTACGGGCTGACAAAAGCCAGGAAGCACAGCGGTGCAGTTAGCGAAAAGTTTTACGATCTGGCAACTCCTGAACAGATTGAGGCATTCAAACGGAACAGCAAGAAAGCCACGGGAAAAAGTACAGAAATACCTGTGCGTCAAGAGGGAATTATCGTAATCACTGACCAATCCATCGCGCGAGCGGTCATGCAAGACATCATCGCCAACCACCCAGCGATCGGGAGGCACCATGTCTGAAGCATTAGACGTTAGCAGTTGAAGCACTGAAGGGAGAGAAAGAATGACACTACAACGCGACTTAGAGCTTTGGCAACAAACGGGCAACAGCACCTACGCGCGCAACATCGCCAACCACTTAGTGAACGTGCTCGACCAGGGCAAATACCAACACATCGAAAAGATCAAAGATGTGACCGTTGGCCACGGATCAGGCGCACCGATTAAAAGCGGCCTGCTTTGGGCAGTGATCGACAACACAAAAGCCAAGAACGAAGTGCTACATGAAGAAAATGAGCTGCTAAAAGCAGAGGTCGAACGCCAGAAAGCCTCATTCAATAGTTTGATGGCTGGGAAAGTGTATGGACTGCTAGGGCATATCGAAAAAGGCGCCGCTGATGGAGTAGAGGAATTCGTGAACACCATGATCGGCGCGCTTGAGAGCGGCTTTGTTGAAGAGGGGCCAATCACACTAGCTGAGATCTACCTGTTTATGCAATGCCACATCAAAGACAACTATGGCCGTGAAACTGAATCATTAAAAACCAAATGGGGCAAAGAAGTAGCGGAACTATGCGCGATCGGAATGAAAGAAGGAGAGAGAGCATGAGCGAGCAAACACTAACAACAGCACCAAGCATGGTCGATGTATTCGCAGCAGCAGGCGCACCGACTAAGTTTTTTAACGGTAGTCAGCTACAAAAACGCTATGGCATTAGTTCATCAACTTTTCACCGTTGGCGTCAAAACGATTGCCCACACAAATTGCCAGAGCCGCGCTTTGGTGAAGGCAAGAGTGCGCGGTGGGCGTTAGAAGACATCGTCGAATGGGAAAACGCTAAGAAACAAGCTCACGTAGCTTAATCATCCATGCTGCGTATAGCTCTCTTTGCTCATCCAAATAATCGTAGTAGTCATAAGTCTGCCACATGGCAGGCAGAGCATGACCCAAAGCAATCTCTGCTATGTGAGGCGGCGCAAGTTGCGACCAACGCGACCGCGCCGTCGAGCGCAGATCATGTATTGTCCAGTGATCTACCTCTTGGGCCAATCGCCGCTTGATCCATTGATTAATGTTGAGGTTAATGCCTAGATGACTTCGATCCGATGTCGGCTCATCCACTCCCCTTTTTGGAAACATATATTTGTAATGCGGCGGGCTCATCATCAAGCCCTGTTTTATAAGCTCGGCCATTTCTGGAAGGATTGGTCGCTTTAGAGGCTTACCTGTTTTAGCACCGGTCTTATGGTTCTCCGGGGGAATGGTCCACACATTGTTATGCAAATCAAAGTGTGACTTTTCAGCCAAGCGCAACTCACCAACACGACCACCCCACATTAGCAGCAACTGCAGCATCACTGTATTTCTGGGCGACAGATTGCTCTTCAATATGGCTTGCCATACTAACTTCAACTCACGGTCGTCCAGGCTACGCACCCCAACCTTTCGCTTGATACGTAGATCAAACTTAGCTGATATGTCTGAAACAGGGTTAACGGTAACTCGACGCATACGAATGCCCCAAGCATACATCTGACTCACAGCACTCAATAAACGCTCAGAGATAGACGGTACAGTCAAAGCCAATGCCTCAAACAGCGCTACCCAATGATGAGTTAAAACGGCATCCGCAGAAAGCTTGCCCACTTTTGGAAAGACATGCAGGCTCATAGAGGCAAGAACTTGATCCGCACTCTTTTTGTGATGCGATGCAAACTTATTGTGGTAATCAGTGTAAAGCTGCTCAACAGTATTCTCAGGGGCATCCCCTAAACGCTGATATAACAATGCCTGCTTTGGGTCCCTACCTTCGGCCAGATCAGCACGCAGATCAGCATGAATTTCACGGGCCCGCTTTAGAGATATGCCAGGATAAGGCCCAATGTCCAAACGACGTTGCTTGCCATCAAAACGGTATCGATACTGAAAAACCAGCTTACCTTTCGCCGACGCACGCACCCCCAGACCGTCCCGATCCGAGAACACCTCGACACCATCACGCTCACGGCCATCATTCGCCTTGAGCCACGCATTAGAAATCGCCATCACACGCCTGTAATTTTATTTGTAATTAAGTTACGAAAAAACGAGTACAAAAAATCCATGTACTCACATGTGTACTTAAACGTGATGATAGCTAATGATTATCAACGGGACAAACAAATATAATAAAAAGGCTGCAAGCTAGGCGTTATAAGGAATTAAGAGCATTAACGGGAAGGAATAAAAGAAGGGAAAAATGATCAGTTATAGATGTGCGCGATAATACTAAAATTTCGGATGTGCTTAAGATTGTTCGACACTATAAACTCACACTTAAAAAGCGATTTGATATTAAGTAACTGTTGATAAGTCCACTACGGGGTGGGCAGAGCCTAATCTAGCGCTCAAACCAAGTAATAAATGACTTATAAACAGAACCTCAGGGTAAAATATGGCGCGCATTCTACCGAAATTAGGGAGTAGACTCCATTTATTTCCGTAGCCGCACACCATATCCTCGATTTTTACGTTAGGGCAACACAATCCCACGTTGCTTTAGAACACGCTCTACTGTATCGACAGTAGCTTGAGTATGTGCATCGATTTCCAGATTGACCAAATCCCCTGGCTGTAGAATACCAAACGTCGTCAAACGCAATGTTTCAGGAATCAGAGAGACTTCAATCCAGTCATCACCAATCGCACTGATGGTCAGACTAGCGCCATTGAGCCCCACATAACCTTTATCAAACAAGTAACGTCGTGCATCAACATCTGGATTATCTAGGTCCACGGCAAATCGGATGTGATAGCTTTCATCAATACGCTCAATGTGATCAACAGTCACCGTCGTCATAATATGACCAGACATAACGTGACCACCTACCTCATCGCCCATTCTAGCGGCTCGCTCAAAGTTCACTGCTACACCCGGCTTTAAGCGACCAATGTTGGTTAAATTTAAAGTCGTATCAATGACATCAAACGTTAAAATGTCTCCTTCTATTTTAGCTACAGTGAGACAAACTCCGTTAATCGCAACACTGGCACCAAGTTGCTGCTGTAGCATCATACCCTGCGGAAATTTAACTTCGAGAACACGATTACGACCATTCTCTTGACAGGAAACAACTTCCGCCATACCTTGGACTATACCAGTAAACATTTTTGGCCTCTCTATTGAATCTTTTGTAAGGTTGCACTGAATCTACAACGAATAAATGGGCGAGGTGAAGAATTAATATACTAAACCACCTTAAGCCTTATGCAACAAGGCTTTGAGGGAGTTATCAAACTATCTCTACATGGTTTATCCACAAGCTTCGGGGATAATCCTTACCTTATCGTTACATTTCACTAGAACTCTTTATGCGTCCTTTTTTATTAATCTTCAAGCTTAGTCTAACTGTATTTGTCGCCGTTACTGTTGGTTCGGCCAAAGCGGATACAGTTGCCTATCAACCTTTCATGTGGAAAGTCCAGCATCAAGGGGCAACTGTATTTCTTGTGGGTTCTATACATGCACTGACTCCCGACTTCTACCCTCTTCCTGCCGCTTATGAAGAAGCCTTTAAAAGCGCCGACCGCTTAGCGGTAGAACTAGACCCAGAGCAACTAGACCCCAATCAATCTGCTCGCTTAGTTCAATCAAAGATGTGTCTACCGAAAGACGTCACTATTGATCGTTACCTAGATGATACAAGGCTATCTGCACTGAAAGATTTTGCTAAAGCTAACCAGTCCGATTATGAGAGATTGCTGCATATCAGACCATGGATGCTAGTGGAACAATTGACCCAAGCTCAACTTAGAAACTCTGAGTATCAAGCGGAATACGGAATCGACCTACACTTTTTGCAGTTAGCAAAACAAAGAAAACTCCCAATTTTAGAAATCGAAACACTATCCCAGCAAATCAGTGCGATTGCCGACACTCCATTCCAAGCACAACTCGCCATGCTCAAAACCAGCCTAGATCAAATGGAAGATGAAGATTACATGGCTCAAATGACAGCCTATTGGCGCAAGGCTGACCCAGATGGACTATATCAATTTGTCTATCAAGACGTACTCGAAAACCCCAAATTGAAGCCCATGATGGAAGCTCTTCTCGACCACCGTAACCAACGCATGGCGGATGTCATAAGTATTTACTTAGGACAATCACCCAACCACTCTCAAACAACCTTTGTCGTCATCGGAGCATTACATTTGAGTGGTCCACAAAGCGTGATAAAAGAACTTGAGAAAAAAGGGTTTCACCCAATCCAATTGTTCAAATAGCAAAAGCCCTCATAATGAGGGCTTTTAGGTGAGAACGACTACGGATCAATTGGGCACATAAAATCAATCCTGTAAGAGGTCAATCATCTCCTGTGTCACCAGCACTATACCGTCTTCATTCCTGTAGAAACGTTTAGCATCCTCGATTGGATCCTCTCCAATAATAGTATTAGGTGGAATCTTTGTGTCAGAATCCACAACTACATTGGTTAACTGGCAATGCCTACCGATGTCACAACGAGGCAAAACAACGCACTTTTTAACATGCGAGTAAGAATTCACTCGCACATTATTAAATAAAATTGATTGCTCGACTGTCGAACCTGAAACAATGCACCCTGCAGACACTACAGAATTCAAGGCAGTACCTATACGCTCTTCATAATTGTAATTAAATTTTGCTGCTGGGCGCTGGTAGTGAGTCGTTCTTATAGGCCAAGACTCATCATATAAATCCAATTCTGGCACTAACTTAGTAAGGTCCATATTAGACTCCCAATAGGCAGTTAATGTACCCACATCTCGCCAGTATGGTTTTTCGGGATAACTATCATTTGGAATACAGCTGTTAGCAAAATGATGTGCTTTAATTTTTGAACGTCCCACAAAAAGCGGAATTAAATCTTTACCAAAATCATGACTTGAGTCACAGTCTTGAGCATCGTTCATGAGATTCTCTCTCAAGAATTTGGTGCTAAATATGTAGATCCCCATACTCGCGAGAGAAACATTTGGGTTTCCAGGCATAGTGGGCGGGTTAGAGGGTTTTTCTTCAAAGGCGATTATATTGTCGTTTTCATCAACATGCATAATGCCGAATTGGTCGGCTTCTTTAACCGGTACTTCAATGCATGCAACCGTAACATCAGCTTTATTCTCGATGTGCTCTTGCAACATTACACTGTAATCTTGGCGATAAACATGATCTCCAGCCAAGATTAAAATGTACTCACTATTCAGCTCATCAATCATTTTAAAGTTTTGGTACACAGCATCAGCAGTACCGCGATACCAATCCTCTCCAGTTTGCTGCTGTGCTGGCCATAACTCTATGAATTCATTGAAATCAGACCGCAAAAAGTTCCAGCCACGCTGAACATGCTGATTAAGCGTGTGAGAACGATATTGTGTTAACACAGCAATCTTTCTCATCCCTGAGTTGATGCAATTGGATAGTGGAAAATCTATTATTTTATACTTACCTGCAATCGGAACAGCAGGTTTAGAACGATGATTTGTGAGATGTTTCAGTCGTGACCCCCGCCCCCCCGCTAAGATTAGCGAGAGAGTACTCATACGCGCGGCATTTAAATCCATATTTCACCCTTACTTTTTTTTATCCGAGCCTCACACTACATTAGGCATTTATTAGGTATACTCTGGTCATATTACTAAATCAATACGAAAACTAAATTATGAAAGTCCTATTTGCTTCATCTGAAATTCACCCTTTAATTAAAACTGGCGGACTTGCGGATGTTGCAGGCGCACTTCCAATCGCTTTAAAAAAACAAGGTATTGATATCAAGTTAATTATGCCTGCATACAGCGGTATACTTGAAAAGTTACCCCCTATTAAAAATAGCTTAAATTTAGGTAACCCGTTTGCTGTAGGCGACTTAATCCTATTAGAAACTCATTTACCGGATTCTCACGTTCCAATTTATTTAGTTCAATGTCAAAGTCTGTTTGAACGTGACGGCGGACCTTATTTGGATCAAAGTGGCCATGATTTTGCTGATAACGATGTCCGCTTTGCTGCTTTTTCATGGGTTTGCGCTATGATCACGCAATACGGCAACCTAATGGGATGGCAACCAGATTTACTGCATCTAAACGATTGGCAAACAGGCTTTGCCGCTGCCTACTTAGCTTCCTGGCGCCTAGAACATCCACCGATCGTAACAACCGTTCACAACCTACGTTACAATGGCAGCTTTCCATTACATGACTTTGATCGTGTACGTCTATCAAGCGAACTGCTGAGCATTCATGGGATGGAGTTTTATGGACGCTACTCAGCCCTAAAAGCAGGGTTAGTGTTCGCAGATGCAATCACCACTGTAAGCCCAACTTATGCAAATGAAATTTTGACACCGACATACGGTGATGGTTTGGATGGAACGCTTCGAGCAATGAGTCATAAGCTCACCGGAATTCTTAATGGTGTTGATTACAATGAGTGGTCTCCAGCTTGCGATCCATACATCCATACCCATTATGACCTTCATACAATAGACTTTAAGCTTCAAAATAAGCTTGCTCTTCAAAGAGAGAATGGCCTTGATGAAAATGCACAGACGCCTATTTTTGGAGTGGTAAGTCGATTAACAGAGCAAAAAGGACTTGATCTAATTCCCAGCGCTATTGAGCTTGCCTTGGAGCAAGGCGCCATGTTTATTGTTCTTGGTTCTGGAGACAAAAACCTAGAGCAGCAATACCTGACACTACAGGAACGCTTTCCAAAACAGGTAAGTATCCGCATCGGCTATGACGAAGCGTACTCTCATCGCTTACAAGCAGGCATAGACATGCTTCTCATACCTTCACGGTTTGAGCCCTGCGGTCTAACACAACTTTATGCCCTTAAATATGGTACTTTGCCGATTGTGAGGAGTACTGGTGGACTGGCTGACACTGTTTTTGAAGTAGGCCCACATGCAAACGGCTTTGTGTTTGAAAACGCTAATTCGCAAGACTTAAAGGCAGCGATCACTCGTGCCCTTACTGTTTATGCCAACCTTAATGACTGGCGCACAAGGCAAATCCAAGCCATGTCGCAAGATCATAGCTGGGAAAAAGCCACTAACGCTTGGGTCAATCTCTACCAATCCGTTACAAAGAAATAACCAACATTCGAGCTAAATAGCAAAAAGGCTATTATGGGATCCATAATAGCCTTTTAAAGACAAATGAAAGCAGTTAAAGCTTACTAGAACTATTACGCCATTCAGTTAGAGCATCTACCAAAACCTGCTGTGGTACACCCTCATCTACTAACTCTCGAAGCGCTGTAGCAATCTTGCTCTTTACCTCGGGGGTATTACAAGGTGACATTTTTGAAATTGTCAAAAACAACCCTTCACTGCTTACCGATGGATCAACAGGTAAAACAACACCTTCCAGCCCCATGCGCTGCACATAAGCCATCGCAGGGTTTTTCTCGTACAGCACATAATCTGCACGCCCAGCTTCCAGCATAGAAAGCGCTTGCTCTAAACTCGCTACAGTCAGTAAGTTCAATTTCTGCTTGGCATATTCATCAAACTCTTGACCAAAGCTGTTATTAATAACAGTGACTCCCCAACGGCCTTCCAGATCTGGCCAGACACTGTAATTAAAGGGAGCGGACTCTGCTTGCCATACGACACTTTTAGTAAACATCATTGCTGGCGCGAAATATTCCATATAGTCGGCTCTTTCTGAGGTATAAAAAGCCCCCGCCATAAGATCTACTCGGCCACTACGAACTTCTTGCTGAGAACGAGACCAAGGACCGACATACACAGTTTCGATTGGAATATCTATTCGATCACTTAATTGCACCATTAAACTCGCCACAGCACCATGCAATAAATTGCTTTGCTCAACCTGCCAAAGAAAAGGGGGATATTCAGGGTTACCTGTCGCTTTTAGCGAGGAACAAGCGGCAGCCTCTTGAGCCGACGCCGAAGAAGCAAACAACCATAACGAAGAAAAGCAAACTATCGGTGTAAAAAAAGTTTTCACAGTGCCTTTTAAACTCAAAAATCGACCTATTGTAAGCACTTCACCACTCCACCAATTTATCCATACGCGACTAAACAAGAAAACTCATTAGCACGCAACAACGTCAACACAGAAAAGCACATATAACAAGGAAATACAAATTTGTATTTTACCCAAACGTTCAACCTTTAGAATGGCCAGAGACATGAAGTAGAGCTTTTAGGTTGTGTCCCCTCGATAAATGCCAGCTCAACTTTATCATCACAACGATCAGCCGCTAACTCAAACTCGTCTGACGTAACTTGATAGTAATTTGCCCCCGATGGGAGTGCTTTTGGCAACGATTGCTGAGGCAGTAATTTAGCAAAGTCAATCCAAACCCATTGCGCCCCGGAACTACCGGTAATATTCATTGGTGCATTATCATCCTGCCCCAACCAAACCGTACTTAAGTAATCATTTGTTATTGCAACAAACCAGCTGTCGCGCTGATCATTTGTAGTTCCTGTTTTTGCGGCAAAACGCAGCCCAGGAAGCTGGCCTTGAGCCGCTCGAGCTGTGCCTATTTCAGGCGATTTTGTCATACCTGCCAAGGTTACAGATAAAGCCTCTTTCGTATATGGCACCGAACCTGTTTGATCAAATCGTTTCAATACCTTCCCATTTTGATCCATCACCGATAACACTACACCTAATTCAGCAGCACTTCCTGTTGATGCAATCGGCTGATACAGTCTTGCTACTTCAAATGGGGAAAGCTCAATAGAACCCAATGCAACCGCGGGATACATAGTGAACGGGCGTTTCACACCTAAATCTCGAAGCGTTTGCGCTACACGCTCAAAGCCTAACTGACTTGCCAAGTCAATGGTTGCTAAATTGTAGGATTTCGCAAGTGCCTCATACATAGGCACTTTGCCATGACTGACTCTGTCGTAATTCTGTGGCTGCCATATGGCGTTGCCGACTTTGAACTGCTGGGGCTTGTCTTCTAGTTTATCCCACCATGTATAACGGCCCGAAGCGATGGCTGTTAAATAAATCGATGGTTTTACCAATGACCCTATCGGTCTAACGGCACCAAGCGCTCGATTGAAACCACTGTACAATTTATCTGAAGAGCCGACCACAGCTCTAACCTGTCCTGACAGTCGATCTGTCACCACCATGGCGCCCTGTAGGCCAAGCAACCCTTTTTTCTGTTTCTCTAGTTCACTAACACGGTTTTGCATGGCATGAAGCGCAGCCTTCTGAGCCCTAATATCAAGACCTGTGTAGATCTTTAAGTTCTCCGACGCTAAAGAAGACGCATCAAATTCACGCTCCAATTGCATGGCAACCAAATCCAGAAAATCACCGTACACTGATCGTCGTTTACCTTCTGGCGCCACTTTTAGCGGCAGTTTTTTTAGTGCATTCAGGTTACCTTGCGTCAGACGCCCTTGTTGATATAGCAGATCCAATACAACATTACGTCGTTGCATTGCTCTTTCAGGGTTACGACGAGGGTTATACAGTGATGGCCCTTTTACCATGCCAACTAACAAAGCCTGCTCGGCTAAGTTAAGCTCTTTTAATGGACGCCCATAAAAGAATTCACTGGCAGCAGCGAATCCATGCAAAGCACTGCTGCCCTCTTGAGCTAAATATACCTCATTGACATAAGCAGTAATGATTTCTTGCTTGCTGTATCGATACTCTAGCAGCAGCGCCATCAGAACTTCCGTAACTTTTCGAGAATAGGTTCGTTCAGACGATAGAAACATATTTTTGATTAACTGTTGCGTCAATGTAGAGCCACCTTGCCGACGGGCTCCAGATGTAGCATTGACCCACGCCGCACGAGCTATCCCCGTTAACGAGATACCATGATGCGTAAAAAAGTCACGGTCTTCAGTGATGGTTAATATATCAATCAGACTTTGAGGGATTTCCTCATAAACCAAGATATCTCTGTTCTCAGTGTTCCCACCATACAAATACCCAATTTTCTGCGGCTCCAGTACCGCAGTCCGATACCGCTTTCCAGAAATGTCTTGGATATTCAACACACCGCCTGAAAAAGAGAACACTCGCCTAGCAGCGGAGTGATAACCAGTATGATCCATATAATCACGAAGGTTGGCACTTACTTTTGTCTTACTCCGCGCGGCCCAGCCTACTTTTTGACTGTTTTTACCAAAGCGGTATCCGTAATCCAATAACACCTGCTCTAAGTCTTCTTTACGCCATGGCGCTCCATCCTTTAACACCAATGGTGCACTGTATACCTCAGAAGGCACTTGCCATTTCTGTCCTTCAAAACGAGATACGACTTGCTTATCTAACCACCATAGCCAGATACAAAATGGAATACTTGCCAATAAAAGTAATACCACTCCCCACTTAAGAACACGCCTAAAGAATGAAGGCCTTTGTTTACGCTTTGTTTTTCGGGAAGAAGGTTTTTTGGCAGTTTTAGAGGAGGATTTTTTAGTCATAGCGCGGAGTATAAAGCCCTAGAGATCGAACAGCAATTTCACGAAGCGCCCTCAACACTTTCTTTGCAAAACAGATACACTTTACGAGACAATTTCTTATATTTTCAGAGGTAAGCAATGCTGCCATTATCCAAAGAACAAGCTGTTCATTTAAAAGAACTCAACAATAATCAATGCTCACTATTGAAAGTAGGCATCTTGGAAGTGATGGCTATTTGCTACTTAGATACACTGTATATTTATGAGAATACCTGTCCTCATCAAAACAAAGCGCTCATTTGCCCTTCTAGCTCTTGCTTTGACGAAACCTTTTCCTTGATTGAGTGTCAATCACATGGCGCACAATTTTTACCTATGAACGGCTTGTGTGTTGCAGGGCCTTGTATTGGTAAACAACTCGTTGGTTACCATTTGAAACAATTTAAGAACACCTACTATTTGCAGAAAAAACTGAGCTAAGAGACACTTTTAGCATTAAAAAAACAATAGAATTTTACAGCTTATGAATAATTTTGAACGAGATATACAAACAGCATTAATTGGCATCATCTCCGGCCTCAAACATGCAATGAGATACGCGATGAGCTGCAGCGACATCCCTTTGTCGCCTTTGTATTTTATTATTTTAAAGATGATCCACGATTATCCAAACTGCACTCCGATGCTGATTGCTCATCGCTGTGGAAGAGATAAAGGTCAGGTCACTCGTTTGGTTAAGGAGCTCGAAGCACAAGCCATGGTAGAGAGACTACCAAACCCTGAAGATAAGAGAAGCTTTTTCTTACAATTAACAGAACAAGGAAAAGCATGCTTTGGAACGTTAGAACGTTACGATATCGATGCGTTAGAGGCCATGACTCAAGGGTTAACAGATGAGCAACTGCAGCATTTTTTAGATATTGCCAACATTATGAGCGAGAACTTAAGTCAATATCAGAAATCTAGTCCCTGATCTCTAAGGCTAATTGATCCAAGAAGGATCGCATGAATTGAGAGCGGCGCTGTGCTTCCTGACGACCGCTTAATGTTTGAAACGTACTTTCTAAATTCAGGAGCTTTTTGTAAAAATGATCTATTGTATACAACAGATCATTTGGCTCACGCTCTTGGCAAAAAGGGTCAATTAGCTCATACAAACTGCGATTTAAACGGCCACCTACCATCATACACCGAGCAACGCCAATGGCTCCAAGTGCATCGAGACGATCCGCATCCTGTACAATTTTTGCTTCTAACGTTCTCGGTGTGACTTGAGCACTGAAACTGTGTGTGACAATGGCATGTTGAATCGCACTGACTTCTGGAGCAGCAAAACCTAACTCTTTTAGTAGAGGCTCAGCTTCTGAGGCGGAATGAAAAGACGCTTGGGCTCGATTAGGGTCATCTTTAGCGTAGTTAACCAAATCATGTAACCATGCCGCAGTACTGACGATTTTGATGTCCGCATCTTCTTTAATGGCTAAACACTTAGCCTGCTTGACCACTCGCTGTATATGAGAGATGTCATGAGCGCTGTCTTGCGCCATAAAACTCAAAACAAATTCTCTACAAGCCTCTTCTATCTCATTCAAATGCACGCTTTTCCTCTCATTCTTTATCACTGTTCCATTGATAGTACCACTGCGGAACCTGATCTGCAGGCATGGGAGGGGAGATATAAAATCCTTGCCCTAAATGACAACCAAGGGATATCAGTCGAGCTTCATGCTCTGGCGTCTCCACCCCTTCTGCAATCACCTGTAAGGAAAAAGCATCTGCAAAACCTATTACACCTTTAATAATCGCAAAATCGCTAGAATCATCCAACATATCACGGACAAAGCCATGGTCAATTTTTAACATATCTACTGATAACTCTTTTAGATGGCTCAGTGTGGAATAGCCCGTTCCAAAGTCATCAAGCGACATTTTAATCCCCATTTCTTTACAGGCTTCAATCACACCAGAAACGGTCGCCAAGTCCTCAATAGCGCTGGTTTCTAGAATTTCTAACTCAAGCCCTCTGGTAACAGACGGTGGATACTGCTGAATAAGCGTCCTTAACTCAGGAATAAAATCAGGTTGCTGAAGCTGATAACCCGCAAGATTCACACTGACACCTTGGTCGATTCCTTGATCTAACCAAGCCTGCATTTGATTTAAGGCCTCTTGTATTACCCAAAAACCTACTTTTAATTCAAGTGACTGATTAGTCATTGCTGGTAGAAATGAAGCTGGTGGTAGTACCCCTTGCGTCGGATGCTGCCAACGAATCAGTGCCTCAAAACCAATTACATCTCGTGTTTGCATATTGATTTTGGGTTGATAATACAAGCAAAACTGATTTTGATCGTAGGCATCTTGCAGCTCTTCGTAGAATCGATGTTGCTCTACGAGTATATCCTCTTGGCTTGAATCAAATGCCTTAAGTCGATTTCGCCCACTAATTTTGGCCTGATACATGGCTTGATCCGCCTGTCGTATAAGCTGATCCGCCTCAATCATACGCCTCTGAGGGTAGTAGGTTACTCCGATACTGGCGCTAATATGTAAAGTTACACCCGACACTTTAAATGGGTCGGAAAGAGCAACCAGAAGCCTCCTCAGCTTTTCCTCTACCTCACTAGTGTCATCTAGGATTGGAAGCAACAATACGAATTCGTCACCACCAAAACGAGAGACAATAGACTCATCACCTAATGTGGTACGCATACGCTTTGCGACATTGACCAGGAGAAGATCCCCAGTCTCATGCCCAAATGTATCGTTTACTTCTTTAAAGCCATCCAGGTCCAAAAAAGACAGCGCAAACTTGGTTCCATATAAAGCAGAGTTATGGATCTTAATATCTAGTGAGTGCGTTAAATTTGTGCGATTCGGCAACCCCGTTAATGCATCAAAGTAGGCAATGTGCTCAAGTTGCTCTTCATTTTTCTTTTGACGCGTGATATCTGAAAATAGTGAAATGTAGTGACTCACATCCCCCTCAGAATCATTCACAGACACAACGGTTAAATTCTGCGCATAAATACTTCCATCCTTGCGTTTATTCCATATTTCCCCCTCCCAGAATCCAGCACTTAGAATCTGCTGCCACATTTCTTGGTAGAACTCTTTACTTTGGCGACCTGAGTTCAGTATTCGAGGGTTTTGACCCAGTATCTCATTACGCTTATAGCCAGTGATTCTCGAAAACGCAGCATTCACATCCAAAATGCTACCGTTAGGGTTTGTTATAGCAATACCTTCCCGTGCGTTAGCAAACACACTAGCCCACAGCTCCAACTGCTCTTCATTTAGATGACGTTTAGTAATATCAGAATGCGCACCCACTAAAAGAGTCACCTCTCCCAGATCATTACGAAGCGCTTGTATGCGATCTTCTACCCAAATCCAATCTTCATCTCGCACTAGGCGATATGAAAACACCAATGTTCCTTGAAAGCCATTTGCGCGCCATTTACGGAATGTCGCCAAGGTATGCTCTAAATCTTCATAGTGAATAGCGTTTTGCCACCAGTTATGAGTTTTTCGTACGTCCTTAGCGTATTTATGATAGAGCTGAAAACAATTACTGCTGACATAGGTGATCTGATAATGCTCTGGGTCAAGAGAATAGATGACGGCAGGGCTACTGCTTAACAAGCGGTCTAATTGTTGATTGCTTTCACTTAGCATGGCTTGAGCAAGCTTTTCTTTTCGAACTAGCCGCGTGAGGTGTTGATTTTGTCTGTAGGTATGCCAAGAAAGATAAATAAGGGCAAGGACAACAACACAGGTTAATAAAAAGTAAAAGGCGTATTCCTTAAACAAATCAACCCAACTTAGTTGCTTATTCTCATATGGGGATAAGCTCAATTCAGTTAACACCTCCTCCACTGGCATATAACTTAAAGACGGAACAAATCCATATATTCCATATTTTTTAGAGCTTACTCCCCCTGCGGTCAGCGATAGAAGCGCGTTACTAATTGCTCGCGCGACTTCTGATGACACCTTAGCATTCGCCACAAACCCCCATTCCGGGTAAAGGCGAGTGGATACGACAAAAGGATATCCGGAAAGGCTCTGGGCGTTCAGCACCCTAACATCATTCATATTAAGTTGCTTTTGCTCAACAAGACGCTCAATGACTCCGGTACGAACAAAACCTACTTCTTGCTTGCCCTCTAATACAGCTTTAACCACTTGCTCCGGTGTTTCGTACAACACTAGGTCTTGCCTTGCAGGATAAGAGTATCCTAATGATTTCAGCTCATATATTTGAGCAATATAGTTCTCTAGGTAGCTTGGAGATGTCGCCGCTACAGAAGACTGAGAGATGTTTTCAAGTCCAACATTCTTTACTTCACGACGTGTAAAGATCACACCACCCAACAAGCTCGTTGAGGTGTCTTGATAGCCTCGCCTCAACGTAGCTAAATTCCCTCCTAATAACCCTGCACTTCTAAATTGAAGAAAGTGAACTGGGTCCAGAAGGGCAAAGTCAAATGCCCCTTGAGCAACACTTTGATCCAAATGTTCAGCATCAGTAACGGTCAAGTCAAAATCGTAATGTTCAAGTTGTCCTGACATCTCTTCTAAGATGGATTTGTATAATAAGACGGTGGTTACGTCTGCATTGTAAGAGAGTATCGTTAGAGACAGTGTTTCTTTGCTAGCATAGGCACAAGATGACAGGCAAATACACACAACACCGAAAAACCGTAAAAACATTCCTTTATCACCTGAGAATCAATTCAAGCACGTCATACGCTCTATTTATAATTCGATAATTAACCATTCATCGTACTCGCCAGTGTTCCCTAAGAAATACACAAACGCAAGCAATGGACTCACTGTCAACCATTATGCAATAGCCTTATAGATGACATTCATCAAGTATTAAAAAAATCTAATGCGGTATTTTCTTCTCTTATAATCTTTATCCAAGCTTCCTTGCTTGGAACTTAATTGTTGATACTTAAGAAAATTTAGAGAACCATGACCACAAAAACTTAAAACATTAGTATATAAGGCTGTTTTCAAATAAATGCCTTGTTATATTCACATATCAATCTTAAGCTTAGTTCTGCGATGAGCAATTTGTGTTCTTAAGAGCGAATGGAGTCTATTGAATGCTCAAAATGCGAATGTACAAAAGTCGCCCGGCCCTCATATCTGTGAGCATTTTCGCTATCATTTTTTGTATCTGCTTATTTTTTATTGATTTATCTAATACCAATTTCAAACAAAACCAACGCTTATTGCTCAGTGGCATTGCTCGTTCACAAGCAACTGAAATTGAGAGAAGCTTAAATTTATCACTTACTTCAACACAAATTTTAGCCCATCAGATAAGCATTGATTTTGATAAAGTTGATCACTTCGAAAGCTATGCCAAAACAATCATGCAGTCTTTTGACGTTATTGATAGCATTCAATTGGCGCCAAACGGAATCATTCAGTACATTTATCCGCTTGAAGGTAACCAAGCAGCTTTAGGCCTTGATGTTATTAATCATGCTGACTTTGGAGAAGCTGCTCAACTTGCGATAAAAGAGCGTCGAACCATTGTCATTGGTCCTGTAAAACTGGTTCAAGGCAACATAGCGGTTATAAGTCGTACACCAATATTCCTTTCTAAACAGGGTCAAGCCGACCGTTTTTGGGGTTTTGCTTCTGCGATCATCATTCTTTCGCCTTTGCTGGAAAAAACGGGCATTCATCGACTAGAAGAAGAAGGCTATACACTCAAAGTAGAACGAAAGCATGCGGACTCAAATCAAATATTTGAATTTTATCAATCCGATTCCGCTCTTGATCCTAGTGCAACCGTCGAAGCAGACATTACTATCCCCAATGGTAGTTGGACACTCTCTTTATCTCACAACATCAGTAGCAACCTTCGATCAAGAACGACAAATATGGTGTTAGTTTCCCTACTTTTGTCCATTCTATGTGCTTTGGGTTTATATAACGTTCTTATAAGGCCTGTTCGCTTAGAAGAGGAAGTAGAGAAGAAAACCATTGAGCTTAAAGAGCTTGCTTTTAAAGACCCATTAACAGGGCTGCCGAATAGACGCTTTCTTAATGACCATTTCACGGGGGTCATAGAGACTATATTGCAACAAGATGGCTTTGGAGCATTTATTTATTTTGACTTAGATAACTTTAAGTCCATCAATGATTCGATTGGCCATGATGTTGGTGATCAGGTTCTGATTGAGGTCGCTAAAAGATTATCAAGCAGAAAAGATGCTGAGGATATTGTGATGCGTCTAGGTGGAGATGAGTTCGCAATAATTGTTCCTCATGCACCTTCTTTGGAGAGCCTGCAAGAAAAAGCTAAGAATATTCTTCATATTACTCAGCAGCCCATTCATATTGAACACCGAGAATTCAGACAAAGCACTTCCCTAGGCATCACTCTAATTCCAAACCATGGTACACAGGTATACGAATTGATGCAGTTTGCCGACGTTGCTCTTTATGAGGCTAAACGACGCGGCAAAAACCAGTTCGTATTTTTTGATGACTCTATGCGCCAGCATTCATTAGATATGCACAACGAAGAGTTAGCCTTAGCCAAAGCACTTGAAGATGACCAGCTCGTATTGCACTTCCAACCACAGTTTGATTTAACATTAAACAAAGTTGTTGGCGCTGAAGCACTTGTGAGATGGCAACACCCCGAGAAAGGGTTGGTTTTCCCTGATAATTTTATCCCTCTCGCGGAACAGTCCGGACAAATTTTAGCGCTAGGTAACTGCGTTATACGTAAAAGCTTTGAATACCTTGCCCACCGAGAGTCCATTGGACTTTACCCTATTTTATTGCACATCAACTTATCATCATTACAGCTTAGCGATTCGAATCTCGTGCCTTTTGTGGAAAGCATGATAAAAACTTATCAGATACCGGGACATTATATTGGCTTTGAGATCACAGAAACCACCTTGCTTACCGATATTGAGCAAGCAAAGAAAACGCTGGAACACCTGAAGTCTCTTGGCATTTGTATTGCCATCGATGACTTTGGAACTGGCTTTTCATCATTAGGACAGTTGAAAAATTTACCTGTTGATTTGTTAAAAATCGATCGCAGTTTTGTTTGGGACTTAGAACATGATAAAGACGATCGAATGATGGTAGAGGCCATCGTTGCAATGGCCCATAAGCTTGATATTTTGGTCATAGCAGAAGGTATAGAAAGCAAGAGCCAACTCAACATGCTTCGTGCATTTCACTGCGATTTAGGTCAGGGCTACCTCATTAGCCGCCCCATTCCAGAGGCTGAGTTT
Organism: Marinomonas ostreistagni; assembly: GCF_016461785.1. Taxonomy (GTDB): domain Bacteria; phylum Pseudomonadota; class Gammaproteobacteria; order Pseudomonadales; family Marinomonadaceae; genus Marinomonas; species Marinomonas ostreistagni_A. The sequence goes on from NZ_JAEMUH010000007.1 coordinate 108,476, forward strand.
GATGAATTCTCTGACTCTGTTAGTGTAGACGAAATAACCTCTTAGAAAGGCATAAAAAAAGCCAGCTTATGCTGGCTTTTATGTGAGTCACAACTCTCTTATGATGCTAAACAGATCGCTCTTCCATGATTATGTGATTCAACCAATTCTTTATGTAGGCTACGTATAGCGACTTCATAATCTTCTTCATCTACAACAAACTGCATATCAACCTGACGCATTGACTGGTGCATCGCAATGACGTTGATATTCTGTTCTGAGATCGCTTTTACGGCACTAGCCAACATACCAGTTGTCTTCATGTCAGAACCTATCGCAGAAACAATCGCAACCTTGCGTTGTGTAATTTCCGCTTCAGGAAACTCTTCACCCAACACGCGAATCACCCGTTTTAGGGTTTTCAAGTTTGCAGCAAGGTAATGGGTGATGCTGTTGGCATTGATATCCTTAGCGATAATGTGAGCACCCAATTGATTTAGGACCTTCAATACACCCATATCAAATGAGTCAATTTCACCCGCCATTTCTTGGTCAAACAACTCGACTGCATACACACCACGACTACCAGCGATGATTTCAACACATGGCGCATCGGATACATAATCACCAGTAATGAGCGTGCCGCTGTGTTCAGGCTCGAAGGTATTCTTCACACGCAACGCAATACGACTTTGACGAAGGCCTTTAGCTGCCTTAGGATGAATTGCTTCCATACCTAAATTCGCAAGTTGGTCAGCAACGTCGTAGTTGGTACGACCAATTGGTACGGCCTTATCTTCACCAACCAAACGAGGATCGGCGCTACTTAGGTGGAACTCTTTATGAATAATCGCTTCACGCGCTTGAGTAAGCACAGCGATTCTACTAAATGTCATTTCAGAGTAGCCACGATCAAAGGTTGTCATCAGACCAGTTTCACTGTGAGCGTATCCTGTTGCAATAGGCAGCTGTGTCGCAAGGTCAATGTCTTTGAAGGATTCAACAATACGCTCATCTAATGACATATGAGTGCTGGAATTCCAGCCAGTTAAATCAACAAATACAGCATTTACACCATCACGTTTAAGCAAGCTAGCCATATTCCATGCGCTGTGAGCTTCACCTAAACTTGCCAACATTTCTCGTACCGTCGCTAAATGCTCACCAATCGCAAAATGTCCATGTGAACACAAGCGGCTTAGATCTTCTAAAGCTTCTTGAGCTTGATCAAGGCGAGCACCTAAGAAAGTATTTGCTTCATCAAGAAGCTCGCTCTCTCCAAACAGGTCACGGTTGATATCCAACATTGTTTTACGCACTTCATCAAACGCTTCACGCCAACCGCTTTGATTTCGATCTTTCGCGAAATGCGCGTAAATACCAGCATCACCGGTTTTCTTATGTTCTAGCAGTTTATCGGTAATACCACCGTATGCAGATACAACAAAAATACGCTGATACAGGTCTTCTGTGCCTGCTGGTTTGAAAATTATATTATCTCGTACCGAACGGTAGTCACTCATGGACGTGCCGCCGATTTTATCAACTGTATGTAGTCCCATTTTCTTTCCGAATTTCTTGTAGGGGTAAGGGAACCTCAACCTATTTGTGAGCGCCGCGCGTAGTGTGTCATAAGGAAGCTCAAATATTAAGCATGAATTACATAAATCTTAATTAAATATGACACTTTTCAAGGGTTTTATACTATCTCTCGTACCTATATATTCAGGGCGAGCGGGCACTTTCGCAAAAGGGTTAGTGACTTGGTTACTCACTGCATTGAACACAAAGAATAAATTGGATCGTGGATTCGGTGTAATGTTACCGTTAGAGCCATGCATAGTGTTGCAATCAAACAGCGTAATACGCCCGAGTGGGCCTATTGCGGTTTCAATACCGCCTTCCCTTACCATCTGAATTAATGACTGTTCATCAGGAACCCCAAACTCTTGTTTTTTTAGGGAATGTAAGTGGTGATTTTTTGGTGTTTCACCAACACATGAAATAAAGCTCTTATGTGACCCTGGAATCAACATCAGAGGCCCATTTTGAGCTTCGTTTTTAGTCAACGCAATAGACATACTAAGCGCTCGCATCCTAGGCATACCATCTTCTGTATGCCATGTTTCAAAGTCCGAGTGCCAGAAGAATTCTTTGCCACTGAATCCAGGCTTGTAATTTAAACGACTTTGATGAATGTAGACTTTGTCCCCCAAGAGATATTCTGCAATGGCCACAAGACGTGGATCTTCAGCAAGTTTTGCAAAAACATCACTTAATGTATGCAATGAAAAAACAGATCGCACTGCGCCACTGTTTTGCTCAGTAATACTTTCTTCTCGATTCTTAATAGATGGATCTTCCCGCATTCGCTGCATTTCTTCGATCATCAGTGCAAGCTCTTGCTGCGTAAAGAGATCATCTAAAAATAAGAACCCTTTGCGTTCATACTCTGCAATTTGCGCCGCGGTCAGCGGCGCATTGTCGGATGCTTTAGAGTAAACTACAGGATCTTGGCGAGGTATTCTGACAGGCTTCGAATATATGCGTGAAGGATAACAATCTTCAGTACCATATTTTAAAGTCTGTAACTCAGCCATAATCTTATATCTCCCTCTGTTGCAATTAATCGACTAGTTCGTAAGCACCTTCTTTATTGTGCACTTCTTGACCGGTAACAGGTGGATTGAAAACACAAGCCAGCTTTAGTTCTTTAAATGCACGCAATGTGTGTCGATCATGTTCGTTTAGGTTGTACAAAGTACCAGGCTTAATTGGGTATACTTTGCCATCTTCTCGGCTCTCAATCTCACCCTCACCTTCTATACAAAACACGGATTCAAAGTGGTTCTGGTAATGAAATTGGCATTCCTCACCAGCAAAAATAGTCGTGATATGGAACGAGTAGCCCATATTGTCGCCTTTCAACAACATACGAACGCTTTGCCATTTTCCATCTGGTGATACAACTTTACGTTCCGTTTGTTCGCATTCGTGTAAATCTCTTACAATCATGTGGAATTCCTATTCAATTATACGTGTAAAAAGGGCGCGCTTGCGCCCAACAAATAGTAGGGTTGCTTAAACAGCAATATCGTAGTTTTCGTCGAAGTAGCTTTTCTCTTCAGGCATTTCATCAGTCTTAGCGCACACTTCACGAATGGACTGCTCAACAATGTCTAAACCATGTTTAAGCTGTTCATCTGTAATAGTAAGTGGACATAAGAATTTAACTACCTGGTCATCAGCACCTGATGTCTCAATGATCAAATTCTGTTTAAAACATGCCTTGGTAATTTTGCTTGCCAACTCACCGCTGACACAGTTAATACCACGCATCATACCTCGGCCGCGCACAGTAAAGTTGCCCTCACCTAATTCATTAACAATGGCTTGTAAGCGATCTTCAATATATTGACCTTTGCGACGAACTTCTTTAGCGAAAACATCGTCTTTCCAGAAAGTTTCAATAGCCGCTTTCGCTGTAACAAATGCCAAGTTATTACCACGGAAAGTACCGTTATGCTCACCAGGTTTCCACTGGTCAAGTTCAGGTTTGAACAGAACAATAGCGAAAGGCAAACCGTAGCCAGAAATGGACTTAGAAAGCGTTACGATATCTGGTTTAATGCCAGCTGGTTCAAAGCTAAAGAAAGTACCAGTTCGGCCACAACCTGCTTGAATATCGTCGACAATTAAAAGTACGCCGTGCTTTTTACAAACCGCATCAAGATTTTTCAACCAATCAAGGCTTGCTGCATTGATACCACCTTCACCTTGAACCGTTTCGACTAACACGGCGGCTGGGTGATCAATACCGCTTGAAGAATCAGACAGCACTTTATCCAAGTATTCAGTTGTCTCAATACCATCACCAAGGTAACCGTCATATGGTACTCGGCTCACTCCACCCAATGATGTTCCAGCCACACCTCGATGATGTGAGTTACCCGTTGCTGACAGGGCACCTAAGCTACAGCCATGAAAACCATTGGTAAATGTAATGATGTTCTCACGACCGGTTACATTACGGGCCAATTTCATAGCCGCTTCAATGGCATTAGTACCTGTTGGGCCGGTGAACTGCATAACATATTCAAGATCTCGTGGATCAAGAATGTGATCTTTAAAAGCTTCCAAAAACTCACCTTTAGCCTTGGTATGAAGGTCAAGACCATGAGTGATGCCATCTTCCATGATGTATTCAACAAGCTTTTTCTTTAAGATCGGATTGTTATGGCCGTAATTTAATGTTCCTGCGCCCGCTAGGAAATCCAAATACTGATTGCCCTCTTCGTCGAAAAGATAGCTTCCTTGCGCCTTGTTAAAAATGCGTGGAAATGAACGCGCATAGGACTGTACTTCAGATTCAATTTCTTCAAAAATTTTCATTATTAATTCCTCTTATCTTTATAAATAAATTCGTTATATCTTGGCGGTCTGATGACGACTTAGAATGGACCAATTTTGACCAAGTGTTCTGTTTTGTGTCGACCTTGAAAATGGGCGTCTTCTTCAAAGTGAGTAGAAGATTCAAAAGGGGTATCAAGCGTCTTGGATAGACTACGGAAAAGCCCCCAAGATGCCTCATTGTCAGGAGTGATCGTGGTTTCTATATACTGAACATTTGACAGTGAAGGTCGCTTTAGTAGCTCCAGCACCATCTTTTTAGAAAGGCCTTGGCCTCTCGCTTTTTCATCAACCGCGACCTGCCACACAAACAATACATCCGTGCGATCAGGAATAAGGTAGCCAGATACAAAGCCAACCAACTCGCCATTCATTTCAGCTGCAATGCCCGTTTCGGCAAAATGACTACACTGCAACAAATTACAGTAAGCCGAGTTTTGGTCCAGAGGTGAACATCGCTTAACCAAATCAAAAAGGGCTACGCCATCTTCAGTTACTGGCTTACGAAGCTTAATGTTACTTTCAACCATAAATTTTACATCTCTAATAACTAAGAATTAAAAAAAAGCAATAAAATCCGTTAGGTTGCTTAAATTCACTATAAAAATGATTACATGTCTAAATATTTATATCAACATATACTGACAACTCTTTCTCAATTAATGCCCATTCACAAAACTTATACCAATTGCTAAACCTATGTTTTATGGTCTGTTTTTGACCAAAGTGGCAGAATTAACTTGAAAAAGGTGAACAAAATTTGCAGAATCGCCCGCCAAATCAGAGAACTTTATGATGCACACAAGCATGTATTGTTGAGCGACCTTCTGTGGGAGGATCAATAATCTAGTTCCTGAGAAAAGCAGTTCTACCATTAACAAAAAGCAAGAGAGCCGAGATAGCAGTACGGACAGTCACCCACCCGTGACCTCTCAAACACTCCCCAAAAGGCGAGCGTTATTTGCTGAAAAGAAAGAGAGTTTTATGCAAGAAAAAAAGTCCATCCACGGCTCTTGGGCTAGCCGCTGGGTATTCATCCTCGCGGCAACCGGATCTGCTGTAGGTTTAGGGAATATCTGGAAGTTTCCATACATTACTGGAGAAAATGGCGGCGGAGCGTTCGTTTTAGTTTATCTGCTATGTATCGCCCTAGTGGGTATTCCAATTATGATCGCAGAGGTATTTGTTGGTCGTCGAGCTCGCCAAAGCCCTATTAATGCGCTCATGGATCTTGCCGAAGAATCTGGCAAAAGTAAGTCATGGGGTGCCATTGGCTTTATGGGAATGTTAGCCGGTGTGCTAATTTTTTCTTTTTACTCTGTGGTTGCAGGCTGGGTTTTACAATACATTTTCTCAAGCGCCAGCGGCGCTCTAAATGGTGTTTCCTCAGAACAAGCTGGCGAACTGTTTAACAATTTGCTAGCAGACCCAACAACACTGTTAATGTGGCATACGATTTTCACAATTATGGTTGTCATTGTCGTTATCGGTGGAGTTAATGCAGGGTTAGAGCGAGCAACTCGCATCATGATGCCAGCATTATTTGTTCTGTTATTTGTACTGTTCGGCTATGGCATGAGTACTGATGGCTTCGCCCAAGGGTGGAGCTTCATGTTTGACTTTGACTTTGATAAGTTAACATGGGATGCAGTTCTTGTTGCTGTAGGGCATTCATTTTTTACTCTGTCTTTAGGCATGGGCAGTATTATGGCTTACGGGTCATATATGCCTAAACGCGCTTCTATCGGCTCAACAGTACTGGCGATTGGCTTCCTAGACACCCTAGTTGCTTTGGTTGCAGGCCTTGCGATTTTCCCAATCATTTTTGCTAACGGAATGGATCCTGCGGCAGGCCCAGGATTGATGTTTATTTCATTACCTGTCGCGTTTGGTCAAATGGCTGGTGGTCAATTCTTTGGAACCTTATTCTTCGTATTGATCGGTGTTGCAGCATGGACTTCGGCAATTTCCCTGCTAGAGCCAACAGTTGCTTACCTTGTCGAACGAGTTGGCTTAAAGCGTTCTTCAGCGACTATTGCTCTCGGTGTTGTTGTCTGGGCGATCGGCATTCTTTGCCTAGGTTCCTTTAACTTTATGTCAGATGTCACCTTGTTCGGTAAAAATGTATTCGACTTCCTTGATTACATCACAGCTAACATCATGTTGCCTCTTGGCGGTATTTTGATCGCTCTATTTGCTGGCTGGGTAGTTAAGAAAAAGCATGCGTCAGATGAGATCAATCTAAAATCTGAAGGCTTGTTCAACCTTTGGTTGTTCGTAGTGAAATTTATCGCTCCGGCCGCAGTGGGTGTAGTATTTATCTTAAACCTTTAATTCAAAGAAGGTTTCTATGCTCAAAGCCCTGCATATATGCAGGGCTTTTTCGTTTATGACTTCATTGCATAACTTTCTATGGGGCTTTTCAAAACTTCTATTAGTGCTGAAAATCGATCTGAACTGGCTTTTTGCCAAAGTTTTTCATGGAAGTAGTAAGCAACAGTATTAATCGCAGGCTCTATTGTCGCCACCAGGCCACCTACTAAAAAACTGCCCGATATTAAGTATGCAACTGTAAATGCGACACTGAAGTGCATAACCGCAAATGTCATTGTTTTAACCATGATAAGCACCTCTAATTAATTCTGAAGACAAATCAAAGATTAAATCAAACTATCTATTTTTATAAATCAATAAATTATATCGCTCCAATAGCATCGCGCTAATCTAAAAATGCCTGTAAATCAGCAAAAAGATGCTTATCTTCTTCAACCATTTGAGTCGCTCGATTTGCCAGCCAAAAACTGGCTCCTACAAAATAGCTATCAACATTATAGGATGGCCAACTTTGTAACCACCTTGCCGCCTCTATCTGACCAATATCTTGAGCCATAACAACCACCAGTTTTGGTGACATATCTCGATATAGTGCGTCTACATCAGCAATTGTGCGAACACCATCAATACAAATATATCGTTCTTTAGAGTCCAATTTAGACCAACAATAAAGCCTTGATATCAAAGCACAGTTATCTAAATTAATAATAATCAAAGGCTGCTCAGAAGGTATGCCGCCTTTGAAATTAACAATCATCGAAGCGGCCAAATCCGTCAAATAACTTTGTAGCGCTAAACGTGCACATAATGCATTGGGTAATTCTCTTAGTTGCCCTAAAACTGGAAGCAATCCTTTTTTCAAGAGCACTTGAATCGGATATTGCTTGCTTGCCTCACGCAACTTTGACTCCCATTGTTGATATTTCATAGCCAACACTAATTCAATGAATTCATGTTGCCATATCAACCAACCATCATCAGCCTGCTTTAACTCTTCTACTTCAGAAACTGATTCTGATGATAAAACCGCCCTTACTTTTCCCACAGGTACACCTAGTTGCACCCAATATAAGACTTTCCTGACTCGCTCGATATCACTTGCTTGATAAAGTCTGTGCCCTTTTTCTGTCCGGTATGGTTTTAGTAGACCATAACGGCGCTCCCAAGCCCTGAGTGTCACAGAGTTCACCCCTGTTTTTTCAGATAAAATTCTTATAGGGAAGTAATCCATTTGTTTAAGGTCATTCGTAGTAGCCATTCGTATCTCTCAAACTTGTACAATTACAGTTTATGTACAAGAATGATCTTATACAAACTTTTTAAATGATTTATAAAACGACCTAATTATGGATACGCGTAATGAATGACATTCCACATACACGTTTTGCTGTCATTGGTGCTGGGCTAGCAGGTGCAACATTTGCCTACTATGCGAATAGACATCAACAACCTTGTCTTGTCATTGATAAATCACGGGGTACAGGCGGACGCGCAGGCAGTAAACGACTCGCACATGGCAGTGCTGACCTTGGTGCGAGCCTCATCAGCTTTAGCGATGAAGATCTAACAGACATTAGAGAAATTTTGCTCGAGCAACAAGTCATTGAACGTTGGCAAAGCGCGTATGTTGGTGTACCAAGAATGTCTTCCATCACACGATACCTAACCAAAGACATAGAATTAGTCACAGAAACGAAAGTTCATCATATCGAGCGCAGACAAGGTAATTGGCTATTAAGAAATGAAAAATATCAGCCAATTTGTACTGCAGAAAACCTTGTCATTGGAGCCCCAGCAGTTCAAGCCGCAATGTTACTTGCGACGATTCCAAACTCCGGAGCCTTATTACAATTCGCCAATCAAGCAGGCAGCCAGACTCAACCTCAATGGTCAATGTGGGTCACTACTGAGAAACTGGATACAGCTGGTCTTATGCCCTGCGACCACCCCGTCTTAGAAACATTAATCAAAGACTCAGATAAACCCGACCGTAATTCTGAAGAAGTTGATACATGGGTGATTCAGGCTTCACCAGAATGGAGTAAGACCCATTTAGATACCCCGAAATCGGAAGTGCTATCTCATTTGATACAAGCATTTGAGGGAGTCACAGATACTAAGGTGTTAGATGCAGGTGAACCCCATAGATGGCTACTTGGGCGACAAGCTATGGCATTATCACCCAAGCCATTTCTTTGGGATGACACCCTTAAAATTTGTTTAATTGGTGACTGGTTATGCCAAGGAGATGCTGAGGGCGCCATGCTCAGCGCTAAATACGCATTTGCAACAATTCGAAATACATACCAATTCAATGAGGTTTAGGAGGTTCTTACAATGACTGTAAATACATGCCACCCGAATCAGATCACTCAGAAAGTTCCTGTCGGAATAAGCTCTTGCTTGTTGGGTGAAAATGTTCGCTTTAACGGAGGACACAGCCGTTCACTCTACTGTTTAGGACCTTTAGCAGAATACTTCGACTACAAGCAGTTTTGCCCTGAAATGGCCGCCGGTTTTGGCACCCCAAGGCCTACAATGCGGCTAGAAGGTAATCCCGATGAGCCAAGGTTAGTTTTCTCAAATCAGCGTGATATGATAATCACCGATAAGTTAGTCAACTCAAACAATCGTTATTTAGACAAGCTGCCTGAACTAGACGGCTATATTGTGATGAAAAACTCGCCTTCATGTGGATTCGAACGTATTAAGGTATATCAAGAAAACGGTCATCCACACATGAAGCGAGTAAGAGGCTTGTTCACTCAATCGTTAATGGACCGTTTCCCACAATTACCAATTGAAGAAGATGGCCGCTTAAATGACCCAATTCTTCGTGAAAACTTTTTGCTTCGTGTGTTCGCGCATCATGAATTTCGCAATACGGTTTTAAATGATCTTTCGATGAAAAACCTTATCGACTTCCATAGTCGCTATAAATACATCGTTATGGCCCACTCACAACCCTATTACAAATCCCTTGGCCGCTTACTTTCAGGCCAAGAGAAACACTCAATTGAAGATCTTTCTGAAGAATACTTTAAGCAGTTCATGCAAGCTTTATCACGTCCGGCAAAACGCAAAAACCACTGTAATGTGTTAATGCATTTAGTCGGCTATTTAAAACGCGAAGTAGATTCAAAAGTACGCCAAGATATTCTTGATGTGGTCGAACAATATCGTCGTGGTGAAGTAAATCTCACGACACCGACCACCCTTCTTTACCACTATTTAAAATTGTACGGTAGCGAATATGTAAAAGAACAACGCTACTTTGCCCCGTACCCGCAAGCTCTTGGTATTAGGAATACTGTTTAATTATGGCTATTTCACAATTAGTTTGGCTACGTAATGACATTCGTCTCAACGATCATCCTGCTATCAACCTTGCACAGCAGGATGATGACATTGCTCTGGTCGTTTGCTTAACACCTGAGCAGTGGCAGGAGCATAATGAATCTCCCGCGAAAAATGCGCTTCGCTTTGAGCTCATCACAGAGCTGCAACAACAAGCTCATAAATTGGGCATTCCTTGTCATATACTTAAGCTAAAACGCTTTTCTGATTGTCCTAAAGCCATTGCTGACTTGTGTCTTGAGCACCACTACACGACTGTTTGGTGGCAAAATGAGCTACCGATACATGAAGCACAACGGGATGAGCGTACCGCGCAATATCTCGATAAGGTTGGTGTTACAACACGACGTTTTGCACCAGATCTTATTGTCTCAGAGCCTGTACTCAATCAGCAGGGGCAGCCATTTAAAGTGTTTACGCCCTTTTATAAACGCTGGTTAAGCACGCTAAGCGCAAACATTACGCCTCCTTATGAATGCCCTAATAACCAAGAGAACTCCAAATCATTACCCAGTGAGCTCAAGCTCTACGACAAGGAAGACTCTTATCGCCAAGACTTGTGGCCAGCAGACTATCAGATTATTAAAGAAAAGCTCTGGCATTTCTGTCACCACAAAGAAGCCGATTACGATGAACTACGAGACTTTCCAGCAAAACCAAATACCAGCACACTGTCGCCCTATTTAGCATTAGGGGCAATCGGCCCAAGAGAATGCTTAGAGGCTATAATCCACACCTCAGGTGACAATGAACGGGATTGGCATGGGAGTGTTTGGTTAAAAGAGCTTGCCTGGCGAGATTTCTATAAACAGCTTATGGGGCACTTTCCTGACTTATCAAAGTCTTTGCCATTTAAGCCTGAAACTCAGCACATAGTCTGGAATCACAACGACAAGGCTTTTAAAGATTGGTGCGAAGGTAATACCGGTTTTCCTATTGTGGACGCCGCTATGCGCCAGCTAAATCAGACAGGCTGGATGCACAATCGATTAAGGATGATCACTGCAAGTTTTCTCACTAAACTGCTGTTTATCGATTGGCGTGAAGGTGAGAAATACTTTATGGAAAAGCTAATTGATGGGGAATTTTCAGCAAACAATGGCGGCTGGCAATGGAGTGCATCCACCGGGTGTGATGCCGCACCTTACTTTCGCGTTTTTAACCCTACGAGACAGTCGGAGCGCTTTGACCCAGAAGGAGAGTTTATCAAACGTTTTGTCCCTGAACTAAGCAGCCTAACTGCTAAGCAAATCCATGATCCAAGTGATCTACATAGGCGACAATATCAATACCCGAGACCGATTATCGATTACAAGAAAGCAAGGCAGTACGCTATTTCAGCTTTTGACGATCTCAAAGGGCAATAGCTAAATTCGTTAGATTGACATTTCAAATCAATGGCATTATTTTGAAGTCTAAATAATAAATTTTGTGTAGATTGGTGTTAGGGGCTTCATCCGCTCCTAACTTCTGCCTATAATGCGCGCTCAAAACGATACCTTTAGACCTTAACGATTTCTATGCCAGACCAACAAAACTTACATGACGTCTTAGTCCACTTACGCCGTATTATTCGTGCAACAGACCTACAATCGAAGCGTATTGTTAAAGCTTGTGGACTTACTATTCCACAAATCATGGTGCTTCGAGCAATTGAAGAGCTTGGCGATGTAACTGTGAGAAAGATTTCTGACAACGTATCTCTAAGTCAGGCAACGGTAACAACTATTTTAAATCGCTTAGAAGAACGTAAATTAGTAGAACGTGTTCGCGCGCAAAAAGACAAACGTATTGTAAATGCTCGACTTACTGAAGAAGGTAGAAACGTCCTACTGACTTCACCACCATTGCTTCATGAAAAATTCATTTCCGAGTTCAGCTCACTAGAAAGTTGGGAGCAAACACAAATTCTTTCATCGTTACAGCGCGTTGCATTGATGATGGATGCTGAGCATATTGATGCGGCACCACTTCTAGACATCAATTTTCCTGCATCACACTAACAATATTTGTATTCAAATATTGTTAAGTCCAAACAAAAAAGCTGCCTTTGGCAGCTTTTTTGTTAGAAACCAACCTAAATTGAATTACTTAAGGTTTAGTACATCCTGCATATCATATAAGCCTGCTGGCTGACTTTCTAACCATGCCGCAGCACGCACAGCACCTTTTGCGAAGGTCATACGGCTACTTGCTTTGTGAACAATTTCAATGCGCTCACCTTCCGTCGCGAACCAAACACTATGCTCGCCAACAACATCACCAGCACGGATGGTTTCAAAACCAATTTCTTTTTGCGTACGCGGGCCTATCTGTCCTTCTCGCCCATATACTGCACATTCTTTTAAATCACGACCTAGCGCTTCAGCAACAACCTCGCCCATTCGAAGAGCCGTACCGGATGGTGAGTCAACTTTATGACGGTGATGAGCTTCAACAACCTCAACATCGTAATCATCACCAAGAATCTGAGCCGCTAAGGACAAAAGCTTCAAAGTCAAATTAACGCCCACACTCATGTTAGGAGCAAATACAACCTGAGTGGTTTCCCCAGCTTTAGCTAAAGCCGCTTTCTGATCATCATCTAGGCCTGTCGTACCAATTATGATCGCTTTACCATTTGCAGCACAAAAAGCAGCATTTGCAACCGTTAGGGCTGGCGTAGTAAAGTCAATTAAGGCATCGAAGTCAGCCACACATTCAGATAAATCACCTGTCATCGTAACGTTTAGTTTACCAACACCAGCGACTTCACCTGCATCTGCACCAATTAGAGAACTACTAGGCTCTACAACCGCTGCACCAAGCTCTACACCGTTCGCATCCTGAATGGCTTGAATTAGGGTTTTCCCCATGCGACCAGCGGCGCCGATAACTGCAATACGCATCTTACTCTTCCTCAAATTAATTTGTCCGAAAGATACCAAAAATCCGAATCCTTCGCATTATTAGAACGCAAAAAGCGGCGTAATACGCCGCTTTTGTTAGCAAATTAAGTTCGCCTAGAAAATTTCATTTGGATTTAGCTCAAAACCACTATCACCTTCGGTAAACAGATCATTTGTATCTGGGTCACCATTTAAACCAGGCGGGTATTCAGGCTCAATCACATTGGGCCTTGCTAAGTCGTTCTGGCGAATGACGATTTCTACACGTCTGTTAGTCGCACGATTCTGCGGAGTATCATTAGGAACTAATGGTCTGGTGTCGGCAAAGCCAGTCACGGCAAACCTATTTTGCTCCAACTGCCCGGTGGAAAAAAGCTCCTCGGCGACAGCAATTGCCCGAGCAGAAGAAAGCTGCCAATTCGAGCGAAAACGAGGACTATCAATTGGAATGTTATCGGTATGCCCTTCTACTGCAATACTACCTTCGAGGCCAACCAGCACATCCCTAACCATATCGATAACAGGAATAAAGTCATAATTCAGCTCTGCCGAACCTGACTCAAAAGATCCCCTATCCTTCAGACGTATCGTGATAGTATTTTCCTGAGTTTCAACCTCTACTGTACCTTTTGATATTTCTTCACGCATAACGGACGCCACTTGCTGGGCAGTCTCCTCCGTTTGCTGAATTTGTTGCTCACGCTGCATATCTGCTTGAGACATGTCCACTGTCGTATTTGGAGAGGGTTGACCAGCCCCATCTTGCTCATTTAGTTGAGCCGAATCAGGCTTACACATCACTTCCAATGTATTTTCTGGAACATCATCTGCTTTTTGGCGCACCTCATTAATAGGCGTTGGCTCAGGGCGACCTGGGCTAAACTCTTGGGCAATAATAGAAGTACCCATTGGGATAGACTCAGCTTCTATCTGCTTTTGTACACCAAAGGCTTCTCGCATCGAACCTGCTAGCTGCTTAAATTTCAAAACATCCATTTCGGCAAAAGACAGAAGCAATACGAAGAAACACATCAGCAGCGACATCAAGTCGGCAAAGGTACCCATGTAGGCCGGGAGGCCTTCTATACATTCGGGGCAATCGTTTTCGTCTTCTTCATCACTCATGACATACTATCCAATTACAACTGACAAAAGCGTTATTCACGCTCAGTTCGTTTGCCTTCCGCAATGTAGGTTTTCAGAGCCCCATCTAATACTCGTGGGTTCTGACCAGCTTGAATCGCTAACAATGCATCCAAAATCAGCTGCTGGCACAACAATTCTTCGTTTGCACGATTTGAAAGCTTTGCCTGAATCGGCAGACAAACCATGTTCGCTAACACGGCACCATAAAGAGTGGTTAGCAGTGCTACCGCCATCGCAGGGCCGATCGCTTTCGGGTCATCCATGTTTGCCAACATTTGCACCAGACCGACTAGCGTACCGATCATTCCCATTGCCGGGCCCGTGTCACCAAAGGCTTTAAATACTTTGGCTCCGTTATCATGGCGGGTAAACGCTTGATTCATGTCCTTTGACAGTTGTGCTCTAACCACAGAGCCATCATGGCCATCCACCAGCATTTGAATGCCCTTCGACAAGAAAGGATGACTCACTTCTTTACCTTCTAAGGAAAGCAGCCCGCCCTTACGAGCTTCGTCTGCTAACCCATAGATTTCGTCAATCAAAGTGTCTAGCGGGACACTTTTAAACATGAATGCCTTCGCAGCAGATTTACCGGCCCCAAGGAATTGCCCTAAGGGGTATTGCATCAGCACAACAAAGGTAGAACCAATCAATACAATCAGAACCGAGGCAGGGTCGAGAAACATCCCTGCGGAACCGCCCAATAAGATGGCCATCAGAACGATTACGAAGGCTCCAATTAGACCTAATAACGTTGCGATATCCACACACGTCTCCTACGAATAAAGCTATAATGCGACTCAATTTCTTCCATTTTAAACAAATAGTAGCGACACGTCTTACTTAACCGTTACTATTTTGTAACTTTAGAGTGACATCACTCGTGAATAATGCGGAATTCTGTTACAAATTGTAGGTTATCAAAAGAGAAGTCATTATGTCTCGAAAAACTAGCGTGCGCCACTTCGAAGAAAATCTCTCTGAGTTAGAAACGATTGTTGCGCAACTTGAATCCAACCAGTTATCTCTTGAAGACGCTCTTAAAGCTTTTGAAAAAGGCGTCAAACTGAGTCAAGACTGCCAATCTGTTCTTACTCAAGCAGAACAAAAAGTTCAAATACTTCTTGAAAAGCATGATGGAGAGCGCCTTGAAACTTTTGACCCGGAATCCGACCAGTGAATCTTGAGCAATTTTCGCAGTATGCTTGTGAACGTGTAAATCGTTATTTAGATCAGAGTTTGTCTACCTATACACCAGCCAAAGCGTTACATGAGGCTATGCGTTACAGCCTTTTTAATGGCGGCAAACGTGTTCGGCCGATGTTAACTTACGCAGTAGCAGAACTCTTTTCAGCGGCAAATGAATTAACCGATGCCAGTGCTGCAGCAGTCGAATCCATTCATGCGTATTCTTTAATTCATGATGATTTACCAGCTATGGATGACGACAATCTGCGTCGAGGTAAACCGACTTGCCATATTCAATATGATGAAGCGACAGCGATCTTAGCAGGCGATGCGTTACAAACTTTTGCCTTCGAGCTTTTAAGCCAACCTAAATTTAATCAAGCTTCTGTGCAGCTTTCACTGATTCAAACTCTTCAATCAGCTAGTGGCAGACATGGCATGGTAACAGGACAAATGATTGACCTATCGAATGTCAATAAAGCAATGTCATTACAAGATTTAGAATTAATGCATCGCCATAAAACGGGTGCAATCATAAAAGCAGCCGTAAAAATGGGCGCTCAGAGTGTGGGGGTTGATGATGAAGAAGTGTACCGCTCTTTAGATGCCTATGCTTCTGCCATCGGATTAGCCTTCCAAGTCCAAGACGACATCATTGATATTACCAGTGATACGCAAACCCTTGGTAAAACACAATTTTCTGATGAGGATGCCAATAAACCGACTTACCCTAAGCTATTGGGTTTGGACGGTGCAAAAGTACTTGCAAAGCAACTTCATGATGAAGCAGTCGCTCAAGTTACTCCATTTGGAGCAAAATCGGTCCCATTAGTGGAGCTAGCAAACTATATTATTGCCCGTAACCACTGATATAATGCCTCGCTATTTTAAGACAGAATAAGTGACCATCCGGTGCCCATGTTCGAAACGATTCCAACATCGCGTCCTTTGACGCCATTACTCGACAAAATTGACAGCCCAGACGACCTGCGCCAGTTGACAAAAAAAGAGCTCCCAAATCTCGTAAGAGAATTGCGAGAATATATGCTTTACAGCGTAGGCCAAACGGGTGGTCATTTCGGCGCAGGACTAGGCGTCATCGAGTTAACCGTGGCACTTCATTATGTATTTAATACGCCTGAAGATCGTCTTGTATGGGATGTAGGTCACCAAGCCTACCCACATAAGATTCTAACAGGGCGTCGTGATGCTCTGCTTAGTATTCGACAGGAAGGTGGCATTTCTGGCTTCCCCAAACGCGAAGAAAGTGAGTTCGATACATTTGGTGTTGGCCATTCGAGCACTTCAATTGGCGCAGCATTAGGTATGGCATTGGCTTCACGTCAACTCGATAAGTCACGCAAGTCTGTAGCGATCATTGGCGATGGCGCGATGTCTGCAGGTATGGCCTTTGAAGCATTAAATCATGCCGGTGATGTAAAAGCCGATATGTTGGTTGTACTTAATGATAATGAGATGTCTATTTCTAAGCCTGCTGGCGCACTTTCTAGCTCTTTGGCACGAATTTGGGCTAGCAAAACTTACGAAAATATCAGAGAAAGTGGGCGTAAAGTTTTCTCTGGATTGCCCACTGCACTTGAGCTTGCTCGCAAAGCAGAAGAACACATGAAGGGCATGGTCGCTCCAGGGACGATTTTTGAAGAGCTTGGCTTTAATTATATTGGCCCAATCGACGGTCATGACATTGAGTTGTTAACCCAAACCCTGAGTAACCTAAAAGATCGCAAAGGACCACAGTTTCTTCATGTAATCACCAAAAAAGGCAAAGGATTTGAACCCGCTGAAGGCGATCCTATTGGCTACCATGCTATCAACAAAGTTGAGCCTGACGATAAGCCTATTACCGAATCAACGAAACCATCACTGCCTAAGTACAGCAACATATTTGGTAAGTGGGTATGTGACGCCGCTGCAGAAGATAAACGTCTCGTGGCCATTACGCCTGCAATGAAAGAAGGATCAGACTTAATTGCATTTGCAGAGCTCTACCCTGATCGTTATTTCGATGTTGCCATTGCAGAACAACATGCAGTAACACTTGCTGCTGGAATGGCTTGTGACGGTCTAAAGCCCGTTGTTGCCATTTACTCTACATTCTTACAACGCGCCTACGATCAATTAATTCATGATGTAGCACTGCAAAACCTTGACGTTTTATTCGCCATAGACCGAGCAGGCTTAGTAGGAGAAGACGGCCCAACTCATGCGGGAGCATACGATCTAAGCTACCTCCGTTGCGTCCCTAACATGGTCATTATGGCACCTTCGGATGAAGACGAATGTCGAAAAATGCTTCATACAGGCTATAAGCACTCAGGCCCTGCAGCAGTTCGCTACCCGAGGGGCACAGGTCGAGGGATTACTGTAAACGATGAGCTGGAGTGCATCGAGTTAGGGCAATCCCGTGCGTTACACCAAGGGCAATCAGGTATCGTTATTTGCGGTTTTGGTCGTCCAACTTATGATGCGTTGCTCGCCGCTAAAAAGCTCGATGCGACACTGTTAGACATGCGCTTTGTGAAGCCTCTGGATGAACAAGCGCTGCTCTCACATAAGGCTGCCAAGCTGATTGTTACAATAGAAGAAAATGCTGTCATGGGTGGAGCAGGTTCAGCGGTCAGCGAATTCCTCAATGACAACAATATTCATGTACCTGTTTTGCATTTGGGTCTGCCTGACCGATACGAAGAGCATGCCAGCCATTCAGCGATGCTTAAACGAGTGGGCATTGATGAACAAGGCATACTCAAAGCGATTGAGCACAAACTCGAATCACTTTAAACCTAGATATGAAAGGCGGCTCCATGACCGCCTTTATTTCATTCTTAAACCTTCAAAAACTCCACGGAAAACTGTTATTTATTCATATTAACTGCGAACTTGTAACATATGATTAAGTAAATTCTCAATCAAAGGCCCATAACCATGAGTACTGTTTTGGTAATCGGCGCAAGCGGTCAAATTGGCCAAAAAGTCTGTCATTCATTACTGCAAAAAGGCTATACCGTTCGCGCACTTGTTCGAGATACTCACCGTACGGAGGAGTTGAAACACCCTGCACTTCAGATCTTTCAGATCGATCTTGAGGAAGATTTTAGCCAAGCCTTTGAGGGTGTGAAAAAAGTCGTCTTTGTTGCTGGCTCTGGCGGCCATACTGGCTGCGACAAAACCCTATTAGTTGACTTGTGGGCTGCCAAACGCGCGATGGACTTTGCAGAAGAAGAACCAAGTGTTGAACACTTTATCCAGCTTAGTTCTTTCGGTGCGGATGACCCAGAAGA
Organism: Marinomonas ostreistagni; assembly: GCF_016461785.1. Taxonomy (GTDB): domain Bacteria; phylum Pseudomonadota; class Gammaproteobacteria; order Pseudomonadales; family Marinomonadaceae; genus Marinomonas; species Marinomonas ostreistagni_A. The sequence goes on from NZ_JAEMUH010000007.1 coordinate 127,080, forward strand.
GATTCAATCGTGCTTGAAGCCTTACATCGTAGCGAAACACATCACCGATGAGTATTTAACGATCACCAGCCTCCCCTACACCATTCTGCGCCCTTGCAAGCTTACTAACAAAGAACGAACTGGCGGTTTTAGCAACCAACGACCTGAATCAACTGCAGAGGCAACCATTTCAAGAGCAGATGTTGCGGATGCTATCTGCTACTGCATCGAAAACGACTCAACGAAAGTAAAAGTTGTTGAACTATTCCAAGGTAGCGCTTCTCTTGAGTCCATTTTTAACTAACGACCAAAGAATCGACCATCCTAAACAGAGCGAGCCAAGACTTTTCACATCGCTCTGTTTAGGTTTAACAATTCGCTGTTGAAGTTGCTTCAGACAGCTTAGTGACTTTTCTGTTAATACAAACCAGTCCACACAAAACCAATGCAGCCCCCACTAAAAAGTTCATCTCAAGAGGCTCCCCCAATAACACCACTCCAAACATCACACCGAACATTGGCGTAATAAAAGATAGCCCCGATATTTGCGCAGCGACATAATGGTTCAATAACCAAAACCAAATCAAAAATGCGGCAAATGAAACCACCACGGTTTGGAATACCATATTCCATATCAGAGATGAGTGAACGTGAACAACCAATGGCTCCATGAGTATGGCATATACAAACAGAACAACCGAGCAAGCCAAGAGTTGAAAGAATAGCGTTTGCTTTACTGAGATGTGGGCTAACACACTGCCTCTAATCGTAACCGTAGATAAGGACCAAACTAAAGCAGCGGCAATAGCTAAAGCGTCACCGACCCAGACATCGCCACTTGCACTGGCTGTCAATGAGCTCCCACCCAGAAACGCCAATGCAAGCCCGACAAAGGCCGACAGGATCCCTAGCCACTGAACCAGTTGCAAACGCTCTTCTTTCACTTTGAAATGTAGTAGCAATGCAGTAAAGATTGGCGCACTGTATAGAAAAACCACGGAGTGAGCAGCACTGGTATACAGGAGAGCTTTTCCTAGAAGCAAAAACTCCACCCCCATAAAGCTTCCCGCCAACAAGGCAAACTTGAGCGCCCCTGGACGCCAGTTAAACGACTCATTTTTTGCAAACATAATGCACCAGATCATGCACGCAGCTAGACTAGAGCGTATAGCAACCTGTAAAGTGGGAGACAAGTCAAAAGCAATGTCTTTCATTGCGGTTTGCTGCGCTCCCATAATTAGACAAAAAATTATCATTGCTGTAAATGCGAGTAGATCTAACGACTTTCTTTGAGTCATAAACTGCCTATTTTTCCCAGAAAAATCAGTGATCTTCATAGAGCACTGATAATATAATACTGTGAATTGTATCAGAGCATCATACTAAGAAGCATGTAAAAGGAGTTTGGCTTGCAAAGCTTTGAAGCATTAAATCTTACCAATCTAGAGCAACCAGTTTGGATATACGATGTGATCGATTTCCAGATTTTTTGGGCTAATGATGCCGCACTCAGACTTTGGGAAGCTGATAGTGTTACAGAGCTACAGCAGCGAGATTTTAAGACAAACACATCGGAAGCAGTACAACAGAAATTGCTTGGCTTTTTAAAGGACTGTGAAGCCAACCGGACGATCGAATGTTGGTGGCGCTTATCACCAAAAGAAATAAACAAACAAGTTTTCTTAAAGTTTAGCGGCATTAAAATAAAGGAGGCCCGCACTGCTCTTCTTGTTACAGGCCTCCACTCAGAGCTTTTAAGCCGCTCTTTGGGTGAGATAGGAAAGAGCTTACTCTTAGCTTTGTTCCATATTGATGGCTCTTTGATAAGCTTTAACCCCCCCTTTAAAGATCAGTTTAGTTTGCAAAGTTGTTGCTTTGAAGACTTAATAAAGCCTCCAACTTCGTTACAGCAACTGCTCCCCTCAGATGAAGTTCATTATGAAAACGATCATTTACTGTTTACTCGTGATGGCGAACGCTGGCACCACTTAGAGCTTGATAGAGAACCTAACTCAGAACGCATTATCGCCACTTTAACGGACATTCATGATAGAAAACTAAACGAGCTGAAACATGAATATGATTCCATAACCGACTCTTTAACAGGGTTGCTAAATCGGCGAGGAATCCTTGAAAAACTTCGCTCGATCAACCACCTTGAGCACACTGTCTTTTACATTGATCTAGATGGTTTCAAACCCGTAAATGACAGCTATGGTCATGCTGTCGGGGATGCAGTACTCAAGAAAGTTGCTCTATTACTCGAGCAAAATATTAGTAGTAACGTAGTCTGTGCTCGACTCGGTGGGGACGAATTCATTGTTGTATCTATCGGAGCACTGAGCGTCGAAGAAATGAGCAGCGTAGCGAAAAGCTTAGTACAACAACTTTCTACTCCCATACAGATTGACCGTAGTCATCGCACGCTAATTTCAGCCAGCATAGGTGTTGTCTCTAATTTACCCATTGTCAGAAGCCCCGAGCGCCTGATCACTTGCGCTGATGCAGCCATGTATGAAGCCAAACATAATGGCCGCAACCGCTTCGTCATTTACTCATCAGGCATGGAAGATCGACTACTAAGACGCTCAACCATTATTCAAGGCCTCGAATCCGCCATAGAGCAAAATCAACTTAAGCTTTATTACCAAATATTATTTAAAAAACACTCACACGAAACAGTAGGCGCTGAGGCATTACTTCGCTGGGAGCACCCTACGTTAGGAAACATTCCACCACTCGATATTATCTCTGCTGCAGAAGAAACAGGTCGCATATCTGTTCTGGAAAACTGGATCTTTCGACGCGCTTGCCTAGACCTACCCAAACTAAAACAGCTTTATGGGGATTCTTTTACCATCGGCATCAATATCTCAGGAGCTCACCTCTCCCAAATCAATTTTATTGATGACATTAAAGCTGTCTTAAATGAAACTCAGTGTAAGCCTCAAGACATTGTTATTGAGTTAACGGAAAGCATTCTAGTCAGTACTATTGAGCGTCAACAGCACGTACTACAAACGATGTGTGATTTAGGATTCACCTTTGCCATCGACGACTTTGGTACAGGCTACTCTTCCCTAGCATACCTTGGACAGATTCCAGCTAAGTTCGTAAAGGTTGATAAAGCTTTTATAGATAATATCGATAAAGATCCCTACACGCTTAAATTCATTCGAGATTTGTGTGAAAGCTTAAACATGTACTGTCTAGTGGAAGGTGTGGAAACCTCTAAGCAAGCAGCACATTTAGATCAAATTGGGATAAATTATCGACAAGGCTTTTTTTATAATTACCCTGTGCCGCTAGAAGAACTAAAGACAAAAATGAATCAATCGGCTAATCACTTGAGTTTCAGTGACTAGCCGCTACTATCAGCGTTTCATTGTCCCACTCTGTTCGAGAGCAACATGCCAGCTAAATGCCTCTTCCATTAAATGTGGCGTATGGCCCCCTCGTGCACAGGCTCGCTCAAAGTAATCCATCAACTGATGGCGATAATCAGGATGTGCACAATTCTGAATAACACGTACAGCACGCTCTCGAGGTGCGAGACCGCGTAAATCCGCTAGACCTTGATCAGTCACCAGAATATCTACATCGTGCTCCGTGTGATCTACATGACTTACCATCGGCACAACGCTTGAGATAGCGCCATCTTTGGCAATTGATTTCGTTACAAAGATCGACATATTGGCATTACGGGCAAAATCGCCTGATCCACCGATACCGTTCATCATTTTTGTGCCGCAGACGTGGGTTGAATTTACATTGCCATATAGATCAAATTCCAATGCCGTGTTAACGGCAATAATACCTAAACGACGCACAAGCTCTGGATGGTTAGACATCTCTTGTGGACGCAGCACCAACTTGTCTTTGTACGCCTCAATATTATCAAATACCTTTGAGTTCATACGCTCAGACAAGATGACTGAACAACCTGACGCAAATTTCATTTTACCCGCATCGATCAGATCAAAAGTCGAATCCTGTAGCACTTCAGAGTACATTGTCAGATCTTCAAAATCAGAATCTAACAAGCCCATCATCACCGCATTGGCAATATTACCGATCCCCGCTTGCAGTGGACCAAGGTTATTTGGCAAACGACCTTCGGCAACTTCTTCTTTTAAAAAGCTGACTAAGTGACGAGCGATAGACGCCGTTTCTTCATCTGGATCAGAAACGGTTGAATAAGAGTCAGGCGTACTAGTGAAGACAATACCTGCGATCTTTTCTGGTGGAATAGGAATCGCCGTACTGCCAATGCGATCATCTACTTTAACAAGTGGTAATGGTGTACGCGTAGGACGATAAGTCGGTATATAAACATCATGTAGACCTTCCAGCTTTTCACTGTGTAAAGTATTAATTTCTACAATCACTTTCTCAGCAAAGACAGCAAAGCTTGCCGAGTTACCGACAGAAGTCGTTGGCACAATATGGCCTTCTTCTGTGATCGCAACCGCTTCAATAATCGCCACATCTGGGCGAGTTAATTGATGACTGCGTAATTGCTCCACCATTTCAGAAAGATGCTGATCAATAAACATTACCTCACCATTATTAATGGCTTTTCGTAATGTCGTATCCACTTGAAAAGGCATACGGCGGGCAAGACTACCAGACTCGGTTAGGATCTTATCTAAATCATTCCCTAATGACGCACCAGTCATTAAGTTAATTTTGATTGGGTGTTGTTTACAGCGTTCAGCAAGTGCTTTTGGCACGGCTTTGGCTTCCCCTGCGCGGGTAAAGCCACTCATACCAACGGTCATACCATCTTTAATAAACTCACTGGCTTGTTCAGCAGACATGATTTTTTCATGAAGACTACTGTTTCTTATTCTCTCTAAACTCATCTAAGAACCTTTATTTTAATTTTAACTGGCAAACGTCAGCTGAACTTTTTATAGCAGCCACTAATGTGAGCACGCACGAAAGCTCTGCACAGGATAAGAGGTGCTGACGCCAAAGATTAAAGTGCGCACAGTATAAAAATTACTAAGGGAAGCGTAATCTGGACCAAAGTATTAGATGAATTAGGTGATCTTTGTGAGCTTAAAATAAGCCTCCAGAAAGAGTAAATACAATGCATTTGAGTGTTTTTAATAATAGCCAAAAGGTACAGATATAAATAGAAAACCCACTCTAATGATATTTTTACAAAGATTGGAAATCTTAATGTGATTACTAAGAGAAAATAATCACACTGTGCATACGATGAATAAGGCAGTTTTGTGATAAAAAAGATCAATTAAAAGGAGGTAAAAGCCGTAAGCTCACCTCCTTTTTACACACTCAGTTTAATAATTAAGCCGACAAAGCATCGATCAATGCCTGCATTTCGGCATCGGTGCCTATCGTAATACGTAGGTATTCACCAATGCGTGGCTTCTTACCAAAGTAACGAACTAAGATGCCCTGTTCTTTTAAGCTCAAGTACAAAGTCTCAGCGTCTTTCTCAGGGTGCGTAACAAAGACAAAGTTCGTCGCCGATGGCAACACCTCAAAACCAAGCTTTTCAAGCTCTGTAACGGCCCACTCACGTGTAGCGATGGTTTTGTCACAGATCTCTTGCAAGTATTCCGCATCCTCTACCGCCGCCGTTGCACCTGCTAGCGCAATGCGGTCAATTGGGTATGAGTTGAACGAGTTCTTCAAGCGCTCAAGTCCATCAATCAACTCAGGCTGTGCAATGGCGTAGCCCACACGAATACCCGCTAGTGCACGAGATTTCGAAAAGGTTTGAACGACCATTAGGTTCGGATATTGATTCACCAATGACACAGCGCTTTGCGCACCGAAATCAACATAGGCTTCATCCACCAACACAACCACATCTGGGTTTGCCTTTAGAACTTTCTCAATGTCTGAAAGTGGTAAAGCTTTACCCGTCGGTGCGTTTGGATTAGTTATCACAACACCTGAGACATCCAGATTTTCGTAATCCGTAGGATCAATATCAAAGCTTTCCGTCAACGGAATAATTTTAGGCTCAATTCCGTAAAGGTTCGCATAAACTTTGTAGAAGCTGTAAGTGATGTCAGCAAACGCTAAAGGCTTATCCCCCGCGAAGTAGCCCATAAACGCAAGCGCTAGCACTTCGTCTGAACCATTACCGACAAATACTTGGTTCGCATTAACGCCATAATTTTTCGCTAAGGCGTTCTTCAACGTTTGGCAGTTTGGATCTGGGTACAAGCGCAGCTTTTCGCTCACTTGCTCGTGCATTGCAGCCAATGCCTTAGATGACGGGCTGTAAGGGCTTTCGTTGGTATTAAGCTTAATGTATTGCTTATCTTGCGGTTGCTCCCCAGGTACATATGGGTCAAGAGAAGCGATTTTGTCAGTCCAAAAACGGCTCATATTACTCTCTCTGTTTTAAATCAAATCAAATAAGGCCTCATAAAGAGGCCTTATAATTCATCAAGCGTGTAATACGCGATAACGCCTCAATTAGTCTTGTGGACGCATGTGAGGGAATAGCAACACATCACGAATCGATGGAGAATCCGTGAACAACATAACTAGACGGTCGATACCGATACCTTGTCCCGCAGTAGGAGGAAGGCCGTATTCTAGAGCGTTGATGTAATCCGCATCGTAGTGCATCGCTTCGTCATCACCTGCGTCTTTCTCTTCAACCTGACGACGGAAACGTGCCGCTTGGTCTTCCGCATCGTTAAGCTCCGAGAAACCATTGGCGATCTCACGACCACCGACGAAAAACTCGAAACGGTCTGTGATGAACTCGTTGTCATCGTTACGACGCGCTAGTGGCGATACTTCAGCTGGGTATTCCGTGATGAACGTTGGTTGAATAAGCTTACTCTCCGCTGTTTCTTCAAAGATCTCAGTCCAAAGCTTACCTAGGCCCCATATTGGCTGAACGTCGATGTGAAGTTTCTTAGCAACAGCTGTTGCTTTCTCAACTGTATCTAGGTCTTCAGCGGTTAGCTCAGGGTTGTAGTGCAGGATCGCTTCAAGCATGGTCATACGAACAAACGGTGCACCGAAATCAAACTCTTCGCCTTGGTAAGGTACTTTTGCTGTACCAAGCACTTGCTCAGATACAGTGCGAAGCATCTCTTCAGTAAGATCCATAAGGTCTTTGTAATCAGCGTACGCTTGGTAGAATTCGATCATCGTGAATTCTGGGTTGTGACGCGTCGATACACCTTCGTTACGGAAGTTACGGTTGATTTCGAAAACTCGTTCAAAACCACCTACTACCAAACGCTTCAAGTAAAGCTCAGGTGCGATACGTAGGAACATGTCCATATCCATCGCATTGTGATGCGTTACGAAAGGACGCGCTGATGCACCACCTGGGATGGTTTGTAGCATTGGCGTTTCTACTTCCATAAAACGGCGATCTTCAAGGAAGCGACGAATGGTAGAAATCACTTTTGAGCGAATTTCGAATGTCTTACGTGACTCTTGGTTTACGATTAGGTCAACATAACGCTGACGGTAACGCATTTCCATGTCTGCTAAGCCGTGGTGCTTATCAGGCAGAGGACGAAGAGACTTCGTTAGCAGCTCAACTGACTGCATATCCACGTAAAGGTCGCCTTTACCAGATTTGTGTACAGGGCCTGTCACACCGATGATGTCGCCTAGGTCCCAAGTTTTGATGTCCTTCAGCAACTCAGGATCAAGCGCTTTACGGTTTACGTAAGCCTGAATTTGACCCGACATATCTTGTAGCAACATGAAGGCACCGCGGTTACGCACGATACGACCAGCAATGCTCACTACATGGTTTTTCTCTTCTAGCTCTGCTTTTTCAAGCTCACCAAATTGCTCTTGTAGATCCGCTGCGTAAGCATCACGGCGGAACGTATTAGGAAACGCAACACCTTGCTCACGAATGGCATCCAACTTAGCGCGGCGCTCTGCAACTAAACGGTTATCGTCAGAATTTACGCTGGTCTCGTTTTGAGTTTCGTTAGACATGATTTTGTAAGTTACTCTTGTCAAAAGGTTTTAGTGCATTAAAGGCCTTGTTTAAGGCTCGCCACAATAAATTGGTCTAGGTTGCCATCAAGCACCGCGCCGGTGTTGGAACTTTCCACACCAGTACGCAAGTCCTTAATACGAGAAGCATCCAATACATAAGAACGGATCTGGCTTCCCCAACCGATATCAGACTTAGTGTCTTCTAAAGCTTGAGCTGCTTCCGTACGCTTCTGCATTTCCATTTCGTATAACTTGGCACGTAACTGTTTCATGGCAAAGTCACGGTTCGCGTGCTGTGAACGCTGGCTTTGACACTGAACCACGATACCAGAAGGTACGTGGGTAATACGTACCGCGGAATCGGTGGTGTTTACGTGCTGACCACCAGCACCGGATGAACGGTATGTATCCGTGCGAAGGTCGGCTGGATTGATATCGATTTCAACGTTGTCATCGATTTCAGGAGAAACAAATACTGACGCAAATGACGTATGACGACGGTTACCCGAATCAAATGGAGATTTACGAACAAGACGGTGCACTCCTGTCTCTGTACGTAACCAACCGAAAGCGTACTCACCTTCAAAGCGCACTGTCGCAGATTTAATACCCGCCACATCACCCGCTGATACTTCGACCAGCTCCACTTTGAAGCCTTTGTCTTCCCCCCAGCGTAGGTACATACGTAACAAAATGTTGGCCCAGTCTTGTGCTTCTGTACCGCCTGAACCAGATTGGATATCCAAGAAAGCACAGTTAGGGTCCATTTCACCCGAGAACATACGACGAAACTCAAGTTCGCCCAGTTGCTTTTCAAGCTCATCAAGCTCTAGCTGCACGGCTTCGACAGAGTCTTCATCATTCTCTTCTACCGCCATATCCAATAGAACTTGAGCGTCTTCAACACCTGATTCCATGTTATCAATGGTCGATACCACCGCTTCAAGAGAAGAACGTTCACGACCTAATTTCTGAGCATAGTCAGGGTCATTCCAAACGTTTGGATCTTCTAATTCGCGGTTAACTTCTTCTAGTCTTTCACTCTTTGACTCGTAGTCAAAGATACCCCCGAAGCACTTGGGTACGTTCGGAAAGGTCTTTTATCTTCGAAATGATCGGATTAATTTCCATTTTTACGTCAATTTGCTATAAATTTATGTGGATTTAACGAATCGCCAATTGTAACGAATTTACCTGCGGCATAAAATGTTATTCGTTGCGAAAATAATGGAAATTCACCTTACTTAACGCTTATCTAGCTGTCGGAGATACTATGGAAAAGCCAACTGTTGCTGTCGACATTCTGGGCAAGTCTTTCAATATCAACTGCCCGAAAGGTCATGAGGCAGAATTAAAAGAAGCCGCAGAATATCTTAACAATCAAATGCGCGAACTTCGTGCAAGCGGTAAGGCGGTCGGACTTGAAAAAATTGCCATTATTACCGCTTTAAACATCACCCATGATTTGCTATCGAGCCGACGCTATGCACGCTCAAATGAGCAGCAGCTACGTGAGCTAACCTCTCAGCTGGACTCAGCTCTAGGGCAGCAAAGCAAAGTTGGTTAGTCATTGTTTAGATAGACTTCGCGGCGTTTAGCAAGAGTTTTAGTCACGAAAATTCTTCAAGTAGCCCGATACTCCCCAAGATTTCTAGGGTGATTTTTCTCATCTTCTCCCCTATACTGGCGGTGTTTCCTGGGTTGTTCGAAGCGGCTTAACGCCCTTGAGCCTATGAGCAAATACCCGGAAAGATGCTGCAAGTTTGGTGTGCATGTCCGTGCGACGGAAAGCCTAAAGAACTTCAGCTATTTCCACCTTGAACCACTGGGTTCAAGGCCAATAGCCGAAACGGCAACTTGGGAAACACTTTTTATGTCTTTAGATCGTCTAAGCTTACGTCAAGCACTGCGTGCAGAACGCAATCAACTCTCCGACTCCGAGCAGCAAAACGCTGCAACAAAATTGCTTGAGCAATTTAAATCTGCTTTAGTGTCATTACTTGCTCCTGAATCGAATCTAGCCCTATACCTTACCAATGATGGTGAAATTTCGCCTAAAGCCATCTGCGAATGGTGTTGGCAAAACAGTATCAATGTTTACCTCCCTGTCTTAGACGGCAAAGCACTTGTCTTTGCTCGCTATACACGCGACTGTGAATGGCAAAAAAACAGTTTCAATATCTTAGAGCCTGTTGACCCTACCCCGTTAAAAGGTGCTGATATGGATATGGTGCTGATGCCGTTAGTAGGCTTTGATGCTCAAGGCGGGCGACTAGGTATGGGCGGCGGTTTTTACGATCGTACATTTGAGAACAAAGCTGAACGAACACACTTAATTGGCTTAGCGCATGATTGCCAAGAAGTAGACAGCTTACCGATCGAATCATGGGACGTACCATTGAGCGGTATGCTAACGCCAAGTCGCTATATCAAATGTTTATAAACCATTCAGTCTAATGTGATTCGAAGATTTACTCGCCCTTCGTCTACTCGTTCAAGTTGAAGATTATTAATACCTACTTGCTGTTCGGCTAGACGGTTCAACCACTTTGATACAACAACAAATGCTACGTCGGATGCCCAAACCTGTAAGTGACTATCACCTTCAACTTGGACTCGATCCGCACTAAATTGTATTTCGGTCGCAGTCTGACCCAATACTCGCCTTAGTTCACTAGCGTTTCGATCTTTAAATAACGATAGTATTCGACCCTCTACGAGCTTTTGCGCATTCATTTGTAACAATTGGTATTGCCGCTGAGCAGTATCCAGACGCCTTTGCGCCTCCAATTTTTGCTGTTCAAGCGGCTTCAAAATCAACAAGTAAGCTGCAATGGAAAAGAACATAACGGCCGCTATTTTTAGCAGAATTCGCTCTCGCATTGTTCGCGATCGATACTGCGTTAACATTCGCTTGAGGCTCGTACTGTCTCGATACTGACGCTTAAACCAAGTCTTCATCATTGCTTCCTAGTCGTACTCTTTTGTGTAGAGCGGAATACCCCTAAGTAGGTTTTATCTTGCTTAATGGTTTGCTCTAACTCAACAGACAAGCCTTCACTCTCAAATGCTTGCTGAATACGCTCAAAGTTTGAAATCGATGACGTAAGCCATTCAAAACGATACTCTTTAGGCAGCCAAGTAATACCTTGAAGCCCAAGAGTCTCATTTGTTTGCTCCCTAACAGAGTCTAACATCGCTAACACTTCATAGGCCGTCATCATTTCTGGCTCAGCCTTTTCATTCGACTTAAGTCGAGCTGAGACCTGACGCTCTAGATGAATCACTTTTTCTTCTTCTGGAACTAACTCTAAAAAGGCTTGCTTAGCTATGTTTTCTACATTAACAGCCTGTCTAGAAAGTGACTGGGTTTCTAAAAACACATTGATACTGTGTACAGAAAACGCCAAAACAACCAGACAAATCACTCCCACCCAAGAATAGTGTTTCACTGCTTGCTGATGGTTGACATCGAATTTACCTTGCAACAAATTATCGCGTCGCCAATCTTTCGACTGCTCTAATATATGGTTAATTTCTTCAATCGTTAACAGCTTAATAGCCTGCTGTTTCGCCATATTCTTAGGTAGCCAACACCATTGTTGTTCAGTGTATTGAAACGTCTGACCTAGCACATCAAAAAGAGAGTCTTCTGGGAAGGGCTTAAGGACATTTGGAAGCGCTAGTAGGTAAACTTGGCGAGATACAATATGGTTAACCCACTCCAACCAAATAGCCATAACATTCTCTTCAGTAGCATAGCACCAAGCACTCTCTTTTGAGGCTAATGAAGTGGTGAAGTGAATCATTTCAATATTTTGCCCTAGATGAGGTTCCATCAAATGAGGCACCACTTTATTGCGGTATCGATATTGAGTTTTGGAGAGTGCTAATCGCCGCATATGCACTCGTTGGGCAGGTGCAAATACAACTACTTCCCCTGTAAAACTTGAGAAGTCGAACTTAGCAATGTCTTCAGGGGATGTAAAAAAACCCTGATTTAGCAGTGTTTGATTATCAAAAAGCCACCAACAACATTTCAATTGATCGTATGAATGGGTCTCTTGTAATTGAAGAATCAATCGCTGCACAGGCATCCTTCTTATTGAGTCGACGTCGTTGTTTCAGGTGACATTAATATTTGAGATAGTACGTGAAAGGGAGCAAAGGAGCGAGAAAAAGCCACCACTTGTCCATTTTCTAGCCTTTTAATACGACTATGTAAATAGCGCATGTGTCCCTCTTGAGAAAGGCTTACAAAGACATCAAAGAATTGGCTTTCCACAGACCATTCATCCTCCTCTAATACGACATCATGAGTCTGAGCCCATGCTAAAAAGTCGTCTTTGTGACTAAAGCCCGATGACGATAAACGGGCAATTAAAGCTGTTTCGGCCTGATCATTTAAATCCGGTAAAAATCCAGTAATCAATGGTTCTGTTAATTGATTAACATTTATCGTACTGACTTCTGGCAACCAACAGATATAAGGTGCCAAAGAGGTAAGCGTGCTAGTAGAAATAGGTAATAACGCCAGCTCGCTAACATCAACGATGGCGCTGTCGGAAGTTCTAAACGGAATATCTAAGCCAAGATAAAATTCATCTTCATGACTATTTAAAGCACTTAAACTTTGATCATCATCCAACCAGTCTTTCATCAAAGAAATCCAATCATTGGGCAATGACAAGAATTGCGACAACCTCATCAAACGAGCTTCTGTCTTCGCAACATTTTTAGAGTCAGCCAACAAGTTTATATTGATACAGGCTTGTCGCTCGATTACATCTATTTTCAAATGAGCATTCGCTTCTTCCAAAGAAAAGAACACCTGCTTTAAGTGCCATGGGCGCTCCAAGTCTAATAATTCACTTTTATCTGCTGTTTTATCATTCTGAGATACCCACGCAGAGGCCCATGCTTCACCACCTAATAATTGCTGACGTTGCTGCGCAGTCATCTCACTAAAAGTAACCATAGAGACTGAGCGATCAACATGCTTTAAGGTATAGACAGACAATGTTGCCACAACGGCTAGCACCATAAGCGCTATGACTAAGACAACACCATTTTGTCGAAAGTATCTCATTGGTTAGTCTCAATTGTTATGCTAGGCAACTCGAATACGCGCTCAATCGTCCCTAACTGCTGACTTGTTAATCGAACACGTAAAGCAATTGCCTGAGCATGATGTTGATCGCCAGGTAAATGTGAGCTTTTTGGTGGCCACTCCGTTTGCCAATGTGGTTTGCCGTTGCTGTAAGAGAGCACGGAAAACTCTATCGTTTCAATATCTAAATTGCCTTGTCCAGAAAGCTTCTGAGTCACGCTTTTTGAGTCTTGGGCACGGTCTAAAACCTGCCAACTCAAACGATGTAATTCGTTATTAATGAAATGATATGACACCCGTTGCGCGTTTGATCGCTGCACTTGTAATGGGTTTGCCCATCCCAGATGCGTCAAACTTAATCGTCCATGTTGCACTATCAAACTTGGCAATCGTTCTCCTAGTTCACCACGGATGGGTCGGTCAACAAACTGTTCAGCATCTTGCTGTAACCAGCTTAACACTCCCGTCATTTGCTCTATAGCATTTGCATGCTCTGCAGTACGAGACTCTAACTGAATAGCAGTCCCCAACATGTCATAAGCCACTTTCCCCATGAAGCTGATAATAAGAACAACGACTAACAACTCAACCAGCGTAAAGCCTTTCCTTTTTGACATAACAGCCGAGGTCTTAACGAACATCATTCCCCCGCGTTATTAGGTAAGTATAAAGTGTGTTGATAAATTGGGCTTTGCGACAACTCTTGATCATCTAAAAATGTATACACTTTAATTTCAAGCCTATTGAGTAAGTCAGTATGCTTTACTTGCAGGACACGACTGCTAAATTGAGCTCGCCCTTGCTTCACTCGCTGCTCTTCAAGCTCCAGGGGGTGCCCAACTCTCTGAGCAATGCGGAGTTCGCTGGCACGGTTTTCGGCTACCCAACTGGCTATTAACTTTTGCTCAAGATAACTACCATGATCCGTACCTGTTTCACTGGTTTGTAATAACATTACGCCAATAGCTGATAACACCACTAAAGCAACCAGTACTTCGATCAAAGTAAACCCTTGCTTAAGGCTCAATCCGAATACCATTGATGCCATCCCCGACTAAAGTGTATGTGCTGCTTGGGCTTTTAATTTGCAAACGAAATGGAAGGTATTCCCCATTTGAAAACACCACCCAGCGGCTATTTTGAACGGCAGACAAGCTTTGTTTTGCCTGATTTAAAGCACTAGATGATGTCTCTAGTTGGTAGGTAAGCTCTGAATCTAGCGTATAAATTGACGTTTGAATTTGCCAATGATCATTTTGACGCTGCCAAAGCACCAACTGAGTTTCTTTAGCACTGACATCTCTAAACTCAATAAAGTGGTTACGCTGTTCAAGCCAACTTTCATCAACCAGTTTTTGTAGTGATTGTTGCAGAATGAAGGCCTCGTGCTGAGCAGAATCCTTAATAAAAAAGCTTGAAAGGTTTGGTGTAACAATGCTCACCATTACACCAAGAATACTCAACACGACTAATAGCTCTAGAAATGTAAATCCAGCACTGGATTTGGACGACAGTTTACAGCGCACGACTGACAATATCGCTGGCATCCCCTTCACCGCCCTCTCGGCCATCAGAGCCTAAAGAAAGGAGATCGTATGCACCCTGCGCACCTGGACTTATATATAGGAAATCGGCTCCCCAAGGGTCTTTTGGTAAGGAAGGCAGGTAACCTCCTTGCTTCCAATTACGTGCTTCGGGGTAGCCCGTTGGTCGAGTCACCAGCGCCTGTAGACCTTGACTGGTAGATGGATAATTTCCGTTATCGAGTTTATAAAGATCTAAAGCAGATACAATATTGCGCAACTGTGTTTTGGCCACAGCGACTTTAGCATCATCTGAGCGGCTTAAAATATTGGGCGCAACTAGCGCTACCAACATAGCCAAAATAGCCATCACAACCATAATCTCTAATAAAGTAAACCCCATTTTTCGGCGCTTAAATGGCTTAAATCTTGATACTTTAAAAGAGTTTCCCATAAATAAAATCCTTGGTCGCATAATCATCACTACGAAGATATCAGCGTAGTAATTGATTCATATTCATAATTGGTAGCAGGATAGCCATCACGATCATCATAACCACTCCCCCCATCACTAACAGCATCAGTGGCTCAAATAAAGTAAGAAAGTTTGCCATACGATGCTGGCTATATTCCATTTGCTGACGAGCCGCTTTATCAAGCATTTTATCGAGCTCTCCAATACGCTCACCACCACTAATCAGTTGCAACATCATTGGTGGCACATATCGAATGTCAGCGAGAGACTTTGACAAAGAGGCACCTTCACGAACCTGTTTCTGGGCCATCAAAAAGCGTTGCTTTAATGCTAAGTTGTTAATCACTTTAGATGAAATATCCATCGCCAAAACAAGCGGTACACCACTTTTTGTTAACATTGCCAAAGTCGCGATATAGCGAGTAGTAGCTAATGTCCCAAGCCAACGTCCGAGGACTGGCATCGACAGTACCATTTGATCTTGCCGCAGACACATTGTCTTACTGCGACGAGAGAGACGCAGCAACATAACGACAACACCTATCGCTAATAAGAACCAAATTCCCCAGTTAGACAAACCAAGACTGATGGCGATTAATACTTCTGTTAGAGAGGGTAGCTGAGCTTGTTGCCGCTCAAAGACAGACACAATGTCTGGCATAACAGACCCCAATAAGAAGCTCACAATCCCTATCGCAACAATGGTTAACAACGTGGGATAAAGCAAAGCTGATTGTAGCTTTTGTTGTGTGGTTTGCTCTTGCTCTGAGTGTTCAGCCAGTTCTAAAAGTACGGTGGCTAATTTACCGGACTCTTCTCCCGCCTGAACACTCGCTTGAAATAGCATTGGAAATGCTTTGGGATAGGCGCCCAGAGCTTGAGCAAAAGAGTAACCTTCCAAGACACGAGCTCGAATAGCTAGCAGCATCGAACGAACTCGCCCTTTACTCGATTGCGAAGCCACGCCTGACAACGCTTCTTCAACGGGTACTCCCGCATCAATCAGTGTAGCGAGCTGACGAATCAATACCGCTCGAAGACGCACCGACACCCTGATTTGAAAGAAGTGTTTTGATCCAGATTTTGTGCGTCTAAGCTCCAAAAGCACTAACCCACGTTCACGCAGCATCTGTCGAGCATGGCGTTCGTTGTCAGCTTCTAAAATACCTTTTCGTTTGCTTCCTGAATCATTGAGTGCCCGATATTCAAAGACTGCCATTACACATCCTCATCCACCTTAGAAAAGGCCAAGGAAGAATCTGGAGAAGCCAAACTTGACGTCACTCGTAGAACTTCTTCAATTGAAGTAATGCCAAGGGCAACTTTTTGAAAACCATCGTTGCGCAGACTTGGACTGATCGGACGAACATATTGTTCCATCTGATACTCTGACGCATTATCGTGAATAAGCTTTTGTAACACCGTATCCATTTCGATGATTTCATAAACACCTAAACGTCCACGGTAGCCCTGATGACAATGTTCACAGCCCGGCTCATAAGCTTGATAAATATGAGTAACCGAAGAGTCTATCTCGCTGAACCACTGTTGGTGACTTTGATCTACTTCAAGAGAAGTCTTGCAATGCTCGCAGAGTCTACGCACTAAACGCTGAGCGACAATACCCACCAAAGAAGAAGATAATAAAAAAGGCTCAACACCCATATCTTTTAAGCGTGTTACTGCTGATATGGCACTGTTCGTATGTAAAGTTGAAAGCACTAAGTGACCCGTTAAAGAGGCTTGCACCGCGATCTCGGCAGTTTCCAAATCACGTATCTCGCCAACCATAACAACGTCTGGATCTTGACGCAGGATCGCACGCAATCCTTTGGCAAATGTCATGCCCGCTTTAAGGTTTACCTGCGTTTGAGCAACGCCATCAATGTGATATTCAACTGGGTCCTCAACGGTCATGATATTACTACGACCATGATTTAAATGATTCAAGGCCGCATACAGAGATGAAGTCTTACCAGAGCCTGTAGGTCCCGTAACTAATACAATTCCATTAGGTTTCTCTATCAAGGCAGACAATTTTTGTTGATCATGAGTATTCATCCCTAAATACCCAAAATCCATACGCGCCATGGACTTACTTAACAAACGCATGACCACTCTCTCACCATAAGTCGAAGGCAATGTGGAAACACGTACATCAGTATCTTGTCCTGATACACGAAGTAAAATTCGCCCATCTTGGGGTAAACGTTTTTCAGCGATGTCTAGCTTCGCCATCACTTTAATTCGAGAAATTAACATGGGAGCCAACACACGCTTCGGTGAGATCACTTCACGCAATAAACCGTCGACACGAAAGCGAATTTTCAGTTGCCGTTCGTATGTCTCAATATGAATATCCGAGGCGCCATCTTTTAGTGCTTCGCTTAATATGGCATTGATGAGCCGAATAACCGGGGCATCGCCATCACGCTCTAATAGGTCTTCATTCTCAGGAATGGCATCGACAATACTCTCTAAGTCAAATGCATCCAGATAGAAATCATCGTCTAACCCATTTACTTGGGCTAGGGTTTGTTGCCCTTCTTGCTGATAGAAGCGAACCACTTGAGCCTCAAATTCTTGCTCAGATAAGGGCTTTAATTCAGGCATTTCTGGACATATACGAAACGCTTCATTCAATGCAGAAAGACTGGCTGTAGTTTTATGCGCTAATATCCATCCTACTTCTGATGGATACAATAACACGCCTGACTCTTTCACATAGGAATACGCTAAAGCTGACAATTAACTGCCCACATTCAAATGATGTTCTGCCAATACCTCAGCATTTTTATTAATGCTTGCTGCAATCTTTTCACTTAAAGACTTTAAGGTTGCTGACATGATCGAGACCGCGTACTCATAACCAGAATTGTTCAGAGGATGGCGCAAAGCAAAGTGATCTTTCAGCGTCACTCTCCCTTGCTCATCAAAAACTGAAAAATCACCTGAAAGAATCACTGAGTCTTGATCAATTATATGAAAGTAGTCGACGTTTAAGTCCAGCTGAAAGGAAGCATCTTGTAAATTTCCAGCTGCTGATAAATTGTTCTCAAGCGCCTTTTTAATGCCCACCTGAAGCGGCTCAGCCCAGAGATTGTTTGCCGAAAAAAATAGCTCATGATCAGAAACTTGCAGCACGATATTAGAACTTTGCAAGTATTCAGATAAAATGACCGAACGTACAGTCAAAGGTACTTGATTCAAAGCACTCGCAGACAGATGTGCGGGAGCCCCATTCAGTACATAGTATTTTGGAGGCTGTAACGTCTGTGAAGAACACCCTGCTAAAATCGCGATACCAATCAAAACTAATAACACTCTCATCGCTTCGCTCCTCTTGGTTCAATATCTGGAGCGACTTGGCTCTTGAAGATCAAGCTATTTGGTGAAGTGTTCATTTTTTGAAGCAATGGAGTAAGCTCTCTCATAGCATTTTGAATTTCAACCATAGTCTGATTTATCGATGACACTCCGTTATCCTCGGTCGCAAACTTCGCAAGTAGTTCATTTAAATTCCCTAACGTCTCGTTCATTTGTGCCATATCGAACTCAGTTAACTTAGAGCTGATTGAGGCACTAGCATCATTGAATGCGTTCGCACTTTTGGAAAGGTCTTGCAGTAAAACCCTCAAATCCTGAGCCACACCTTGCAGCGGCAAATCATTGATCTTATCTAAGGTTGTGCTTAATTGATCTGTAAACTGTACAATCTCATCTGGTACAGCAGGAATCACGGGGTAACCAGAAACATAGGCAATTTTAGAGCCTTTGGCTTTATCGTCATGTTTCAAGTCGACAAATACCGCCCCCGTCAATAAGCTGCCTGTTTTTAGGGAAGCCTTTAGACCATTCTTTAACCATAGTTCAAACTGCTGGGTAACAAAGTTTCGTCCAGCTGTATCATCCGTTAAATTTGCACGCCCCGGTTGAATAGATATGAGCACGGGTATTTTATATGAGTCTGCATCCACTTCTAATTTGTGATCATCAAGCTTGATATTGATTTTTTCCACTTGGCCAATTTGTAATCCTCGATATTCTACTGGAGCACCTTCTTTAAGGCCGCGAACAGAACTTTCAATTAAAACCAAAAAGTAAACCTTCTCAACAAATCGGTGAGACATGGCACTTTTGTAAGAAGGATAAATCTGAAAAACCTTATCATGATTGAATTCATGGCTAGGAGGCATACCTTCAGGTTCGTCAAAGGTAATACCGCCTGCTAATAAAGACTCGAAATTAGGCGTCGAAACGCCTACACCATCAGCACCAAGCTCCAGTTCTAAACCGCTCGTATTCCAAAAACGCGTATTTGAGGTCACTAACTGGTCAAATGGCGCTTCTATAAAAGCACTGTAGCGAGCTACGCGTTTTTCTAGGTCATACTCAACGGTTTCAATACGCCCGACAGCTAAACCACGGTACACAACTTGATCTCCAACCTTAGCAGTAAATGACTTCTCACTATTTAAAAAGACGCGTATTCCAGGAGTCCCAATCGGAGTCACTGGGGGATCATTTAACGCTATGAAGCGTCGTGATGTTTCTGCTCGAATGCCTGGTGCCATATCGATATATGAACCAGAGAGTAAAGTCTGCAACCCAGAAATCCCTTCCAGAGAGATACGTGGTGAAACGACCCAAAAGCGTGAATCAGAGCGCAAAAACTGTTCAGCTTTTTTATCCATAGAGGCGGTCACTAAAACCCCTGTTGAATCATCTTTAAGTTCAATCGTTTCAACATGTCCAATGACTACATCACGAATTTTAATCTGAGTTTTTCCTGCTTCTAATCCTGAAGCGGTTTCAAACTCTATTTCAATTTCAAGACCTTTCTTGCTGAGCTCTTGATAAACAAACCAAGCGCTAATTAGCAGAGTAATAAGCGGAATTATCCAAATTTTGGATATCCCTTTATTTGATTTAATCACTGCGGGTGAAACCGTTTTATCATCCTTTGAACTCACTAGCGATTCACTCATCTTAGTGCTTATGCTCCCAAATCATTCTGCTATCAAATGACATTGCTGCTAACATCGTCAAGACCACCACTGCACAAAAAGCTATAACAGCTGACCCAGGATAGACGCTCATCGTACTGCCTAATTGGACTAATCCAGCTAAAATGGCTACCACAAAAACATCTATCATAGACCAGCGCCCCATAATTTCGGTAATACGATACAAGATGTAGCGTTGTTTAATACTGGCTTTACTCTTCGTTTGCACAGAGTAATTCAAATAGCCAATTGCCAACATTTTAAAGACAGGAACCAAAATACTGGCAACGAAAATTACCGTGGCGATGAAATATGAACCGTGATCCCAAAGGGTAATGACACCACCCACAATCGTAGAGGGCGAATCCGCTCCGAGAAACCGCGTGGTCATAATGGGTAACAAGTTTGCAGGGAGATACAGTAGCACTGCTGTCAACAACAGAGCCCAAGTCCACTGCACTCGCTTCCTAGTATCTGTTTCTAACTCTTGCAGACTTTCGTCTTTCGTCAACTCTAGCTCGACTTGATAGCGATCTAGATACATAAGAGTAAGGATATACAAAACCATAAAACCAATATAAAAGTAAAAACCTAGACCGAAGGTAACCTCTGCCATCGCCGTGATTTTTACCATACTCACCAACACACCGACCATAAACACTTCGGGCATGCACCAAACAATAAAATTAAAGCAAAGAGAAATTTGCGCTTGCGTCGCCCGAAGACCAATCCCCAGTTTTATCGAAATCATCCAAGCACACAGTAGGACTAAAACCACGGCAGGTAAGAGAATGCATACAAACAATATAACACCAGCAAGCCCTAAATAACTTTGGTTGATCAATGTCTCAACCTCTGTCACTAAACTGATAGAAGTTTCGAGACCATTTGTCGCAAATGACAAGAAATCTGCTGAGATAGAAAGCACTAGCAGAATTAGACCTGACATGCTTAATGCCAACACTTTATCCACCCAGTTATGCTTAAGCCTTGTAAGCTTATGACCGCAGCGAGAACAGTAGGCGGTTTGATTAGGTGCGAGTGTGGGAACTTGAGTTTTAAGTCCACACCCCTTACAAGCAATGATACGCCCGCCTTCAGAACTGGAAGATTCCATCTACTATGTATCCCGTACTCTAACCACTAAAAATAAAAAACGCGCTACTGTTATAGCGCGTTTTTAAGTTGCCCCACAATCTTTAAGATCAAAGTGCCCCGTTAGAATGCACTTTCAATGCCTGCACTGAAGTACAAGCTACGAGGCTGCTCATCACCATCAATCTCGACTTTGTCTAAGCCATATGCCAAATCAAGGTTTAAGCGTTTAAATAAAGTGGCACCAAACATGGCATAACTCAATTCAGATCCCGCCATATTTTTCTTATACCCCACTCGTACAGCGGGAATAAAAGAGCTACTACTGTAGTATGCACTTGATAGAGTGGCCCATTGATAGTCATCCCCCACTAAGTCAGCGACTTCATTTAATTCATAGCTTGCAGCCAGCGAAAGCTGACGATCAAATACAAAGGTGGAGGCTTCTAAAGCGAATTGACGCTCCATTGTATAATCTTCTTTCAACTCAATATCACCGGCACTTGCGAATGCTAACGCCGCTTCACAGCTCTGCTGGTTTAAAGGGGTGGCGGAGGTGCAATCACTGGGAAGCTCACCATATGCAAACGAAGGCTCATTGAGGTTCGTGCCTTGAATCCCAATTTGATAATGGTCGGCAGCCCAAATCGCACCGAGATCAAGGCCAAAACCGGTCGTTGTTTCTTGTTGATCAGAAAAGGCATCAGAGAATGCGTCTTCTGTATCCTCATCAGAGGATTCCAAATGCAATAGTGCTTTACCTAATGTAACACTATGAAAATTTAGTTTTGTACCCAGAACCAAGGTTCCAGAATCACTATTAAACACCTCGCTCGAATAACCTAATCCAATGTTTAGATCAACGCCTGCTTTTGCGTAGAGTGAGGAGTTTGTCTCCAAAGCATAATTTCCAGAATCATCAATCACGACATCAATATCATCATCTAGAAAATTACCTTTTGCGATCGACGAGACTGACACATCCAGCATAAATGTATTACCGTTATTGGCTTTGTAGATAACCGGAAAAATTGGTACTGGCATGCCTAACATAACTTTTAGATTGGCATCTTGGCCCATTTGCGCAATGAGGTCATTAGCTTGATTCTGAATCTCAAGAGCTTGAGTCACAGTGGTAACTTCTTGGTCTAAAAGATCATCTAACTCATCAATTTTATCTTCAAGTGAATCTACTTCCCCCACTTCATAACCTACACTGACTGGCCCTAGTATTCCTGTACGAAAACTATCTCCTTCATCACTGTTGACCATGAAGTAAGGCGCAGCTGGGTTGCTGAGAGAAGTCATTAAGGATGCTGGGTTGGCACTTGAACCTAAGGTAAAACTTGATCCTAATGATTGAGAAGCTTGAACAGTGGCAGAAAAGCCTAAAACAAGACCACCTGCTAAAAGAAGTTTTTGTTTCATAAGATCACCCTAAGTTAAATGATTGATAAGTCAGTCACAGGGAATGACGAATTTTTATAGCCCTTAAATATCAATATTATGCAAAATCTGTACAAGGCAAAGTCAAATACAGTATTTGTTTGCCACTTTTACACAGTTACATGAGATTAAGCATAGTTCTAATTATTAGAGTCCTTCGGTATTGCAAAAGGGTTGTCAAAGCGATCTGCTAGATTCTCCGCACGTTTAAATGGGAAATCTTGTGACAACTCAATACTTCGAAACGCCTTGAACTTCGCATCTGTGACCTCGTCTACCTGCTGCTGCGACCGCAAAATGGTAGGACGAATAAAGACAAGTAGGTTTTTCTTTTGGGCTTCATGAGAAGTGCTTCTAAACAAACCACCAATCACAGGTAAATCACCAAGCAAAGGCACTTTTTGTTGTACCTCTACTAGATTATCTTCTATTAGCCCACCAAGTACGATTGTACGACGGTTCCCTGCGATCACCGTCGTAGAGATTTCTCTCTTAGTGGTAATGGTCCCCAATGAGCTTGGCTCAGCTGAAGCTGCCTCAACTATTTGCAACACCTCCATGCGTACATCATCCCCAGCATTAATGTGTGGCGTGACCTCAAGGGTTAAACCGATATCTTCCCGAGTAGTGGTAACAAAAGCATTACTACTGCTGTCTGCATACCCTCCCGTCTGAAATGGGCGGGTTTCACCCACTAAAATTTTTGATGTTTGATTATCAAGTGTCATAATTTTCGGTGTAGAGAGCAAATTCGCATTAGCATTACTTTCAATTGCTTGCAAAATACCAGCGAGATTTAGGTCACCATTACTGTTAAAGCGAATGCCCGCCGCAGTCAGACCGTTACTTAAGGACGGCTGTCCAGTTGAAATCCCTGTTGCAATTTCTGTCAAGCTACTGCCTGCTGCCGTAAAGTTAGTACCAAAAACAGGCGCTGAAGAGTCTGAAAGATCGCCAAATAACCACTGAAAGCCAAATGCTTCCGCATCGTCCATCGTAACTTCAGCAATAATCGCTTCGACTAGCACCTGAGCTCTTGGTACATCCAATTCCCCCAAGACGGTCTGAATATCAATCATAACAGCAGGTTCTGCTCTTACGACTAGTGCGTTTAAATCCTCATCCGCTTTCACAAATGCAGACTGTGCCGAAGGAACATTATTGTCTGCATCATAAGATCCAACTAAGCCACTGATTAATTCTGCTGTTTTAGGCGCATCCGCATAACGAAGAGGAATGACGGCCAAGCGGCTGGAAACCTTAGACGGCACATCTAAGTCATCAATCAACAATTCTAACGCCTCAACTTCCTCGTTCTCACCTTTTAAAATGATACGATTTGTTCGTTCGTCTGCTATGACCCTAGTCTTCGACAAACTGGCTGATACTGAATTAGAAACTGCTTGAGAGCCTTCGCCTTGCATGATTTTCAAAAGCTCTAAAAGGTCACCTGCCCAAGCGTGCTGCAAGGTTACAATTTTGACCACACCTTTATTTGAATTGTCTAAACGAGCGATCAGCGACTCCAACTCGTTAATGTTTTCTGCATGATCACTAATAATCAAAGCATTCACACTATCGACAGCCGCAAGATGACCATACTGAGGGATTAGTGGTCGCAATATCGGCACGAGCTCTGATGCTTGAGCTTGTTTTACCGGTACCATCCGGGTGACTAACAAGCCTCCAGCTGCTACACCATCTGAGTCAAAATCAACGCCACTTTGTTTAGCAATATTTTGCGGAACGATTTTAATGCCATCCGCCGTTTCGAGTGCAGCATAACCATGAACCGTCAGTACTGAGAGCAATAAGTGATATACAGCCTCTTCTGTCAGCGTTTGTTGCGAAACAACATTAACCTTACCTTTAACTCTTGGGTCGACAATAAAGCTTTTCCCTGTCATTTTGGCAACTTGCTGAATAAACACGTTGATATCTGCTTGCTGCAAATTGACTTTCCAAGTTTCTGCTAAGCTAGACGTAGCGCATGCAAAAAAACATAGAACGCTAATTAGGCACTTTCTGAGCAACAGCATGGAAAGGTATCCTTTATTTTAAAGAGAAGTTAATTTGAAGACGTTTACCACCACGCACAATGATCGCCTGAATCGAAGGGGAACCTCGTAGTTCAGCTTGTAACGCGGTATCGGATCTCAGTGTCTCTACATCGAAACCATTTACAGAAATTACTTGATCCCCCTCTTGAAGCCCAAATTGTGACAGAGGACTGTGAGCACCAAGCTGAAAAGTATTTCCTTTTTTACTAATTCCCATCTGCTCTAGGACTTGGTCTGAATCCAACGCCAACATATCCTGACGGTTTCCTAAACTATCTCTGTTAACCGTTTTAAACATCACCGACTCATCGGTTCGATTATTCTGCGGTAGGACTTCAGCCTCTAGATTTGAATCGAATTGAGAGGCTGCTATAAACATGTTCGACACGGTTGTTTCATTAGACTGGCTAAAATGTAAAGACTCCGATGCGCCCGCCCGCTCCAAAATAACATGATCATCAAACACAGCTTGTAGCGTTACCCCTTCCATTGGACTTTCACCAATATGGTAAGCACCTTCCTGATTAGACGGTGTGTGCAGAATTGCCAGACCCTGCCCTTTCTCTTCACTTGGCATAACACCCAATAATAAAAGTTTAAGTGATGTTTCTTGTAGAGGTTTTGCGCTCACGATTTGGTTACCAAACAAATCAGCGGAAATGGCATATGAGCTTATAGAACCATGGCTAGAGATAGGATACACAAATGCATCGGAAGCTGGACCTGAACGATTCCAAAGCTTAGAAACAACGCTACTAGACGCCATGGCAAGCCAAGTAATGGCAACAAAAGAAATGACGACTAATGCGATATTGTCTAGAGTTTTCCAGTTCAAAGGCTAAATCCAATAAATAAATCGGTTTCATTGACTCAGTATCTTCAACAAACCGATTAAATAATGCAAGAAAATTGCACCTCAACCGAGTTTAAATTGTTTTACTTTAGCCAATGAGTTGTAAACGGCTGAACCATCACAAAAGCTGGATAAGCGTCTTCACCAGGCCAGTACTGACCGAATAATTCAATGAGTTTTGGCATGACCGTGATTTCAAGCTTTTGATCAGCTAGCAGCTTAACATCAAGCAAAGAATTTTGTTGATTAGAGCGAAGTTCAATGACGGGAAAGCTTTCTTGCAAAGATCCAGTAAACTGCCAATTATCAATATTCGCAATGTGGCTTTGCCCACTCTGTTGATACCGCACCCGCCCATTTAGCCAGTCAGCATTCACTTGAAATGCATCAAAGCGTTGATCATGCAGGTCAAAGTGACTGTACCAACGAGTTATCTCGATCGCTTGCCCTTGTAACGAGATACCATTCGAACTAAGAACATCATTGAACATGATTGGTTCAATAATTAAGTCATCAATCCATGTTGAAACAGACATGAAGCCCATACTAAATTGTCCATGACCTATCACATGTGGATGCTGAATCATCCAGTTAATGGGCTGAAAGAATGAGCTTTTAGACCAAGAAATATGGACCGCATCCGAAACATTATGTACTGAAAGTTCAGCAGTACCAGACCACCAATGCCCCGTCAATTGAGTCAGGGTTACATGTCTAGGTAAACGACTTTGTAACGGCTGATGCCACACCTGAAGCGGTAATGAAACAACCCAGACTATGATAAAAACTATTACAAACCAAATAGTTAAGCCTAAGTATGCTTTCCGCCTCATACTAGCCTCTACTGAACCGAAAGCTTCTTCGTCAAAGCTTCAAGGTCTTCTGGCGTATCGACACCGTGTGGAGGCAGCTCTTTGGTGAGTGCCACCTGCACCTTGATACCTTGGTGAAGGAAACGCAGCTGCTCCAGTTTTTCCCACTTTTCTAGTGGTGACATGGGCATTTGCGCATAGCGCCCCAACAAAGACACGCGGTAAACATACAGCCCAACATGACGAAGTGCAGGATAATCTTCAGCAATTTGCTTTGGTGTTTGCGCGAAGCCGTCACGATCCCATGGCATGGTGGCGCGACTGAAGTACAGTGCACGACCTTTGGCATCACATACCACTTTCACCACACTTGGGTTAAAGATGTCTTCTTCACGATGGATTGGACACGCAACTGTCGCCATCTCAGACTCTTTGTCGTCTGCTAAGGCTTGTACGGCGTTATGAATTAAGCCAATTGGCAGCAAAGGCTCATCCCCCTGCACATTAACCACGATCTCATCGCCCGACCAACCTTTAATGGTCGCCACTTCTGCTAGACGCTCCGTGCCATTTTCATGATCTGTACGAGTCATCACCACATCAGCACCAAACTCTTCTGCGGCGTTGAAAATATCTTCGTGATCAGTGGCGATGGTGACTGACTCAGCACCCGCTTTTAGTGCCAATTCGTAGACCCATTGCACCACCGGCTTGCCAGCGAGATTGGCCAGCATTTTCTGGGGGAAACGCTGGGAAGCAAAGCGCGCCGGAATCACAATATGAAACGCAGGTAAATTACTCATGATCAATCTTTCTTCTCAAATTCTGGGCGCTTAGCCAGTTCATACGCCTTTTCTAACGGCATTCTCGTAGCAAGCACCAAATCAGCCACTTCACGAGCGACACCTTGTCCTGCCGAGCGTTTCAAAGTGATATCACAGTGACGTAGCAACAAAGTATGAGCATCCGCAGGACACAGTGAAATACCGACTTTTGGCATCACTTGTAGATCGATTACATCATCGCCCACATAAGCAACCTGCTCAGGCTCAAGCATCAGTGTTTGCATCAATTCATCAAACGCCGCCGCCTTATCATGACAACCGTAATAGACATGCTTCACACCAAGGTCTTCCATGCGCTTACGTAGTGGTGCAGAATCTTTCGCGGTGATAACCGCTACATCGACTCCCCACTTTGGTAATAGCTTCAACGCTACGCCATCTTTGACATTGAAACGTTTCACCGCTTCGCCATCCGCACCGTAGTAAAGGCCGCCGTCGGTGAGTACGCCGTCCACATCAAATATAACCAATTTCAAAAACGGCAACTTCTTCATCAGAAGGTTGCCGTTCACAAGCTCTCGGTAGTGTTCTAAGAAAGCAACGTCCATTAGGCACTCGTATCTAGAGTTTCAAAGGTTTTAACCAGCTCATCCAGCTGCTTAATTTGCTTTAGGAATGGCTCAAGTTTGTTCAAAGGCAAAGCACACGGCCCATCACATTTTGCATTGTTTGGATCAGGGTGCGTTTCCAAGAACATACTAGAAAGGCCTAAAGACATACCTGCACGAGCAAGCTCTGTGACTTGTGCTCGACGGCCATCCGCAGAGTCTGAACGACCACCTGGGCGCTGTAGTGCGTGAGTCACATCAAACATCACTGGGTAGTCGAATTTCTTCATTTCACCAAAGCCTAGCATGTCGACCACTAGGTTGTTGTAACCAAACATAGTGCCACGCTCACACAACATTAAGTTGCTGTTGCCAGCTTCTTCACATTTGGTCAGGATGTGTTTCATTTCATGGGGTGCTAAGAACTGAGCTTTTTTGATGTTGATCACAGCTCCCGTTTTTGCCATTTCCACCACAAGATCCGTTTGACGTGACAAG
The DNA here is from genome assembly GCF_016461785.1 of Marinomonas ostreistagni. Lineage (GTDB taxonomy): Bacteria > Pseudomonadota > Gammaproteobacteria > Pseudomonadales > Marinomonadaceae > Marinomonas > Marinomonas ostreistagni_A. The sequence continues at coordinate 155,298 of NZ_JAEMUH010000007.1, forward strand.
AACGCAGGCAATTGAATCACATCTGCGACTTCAGCTACCGGTGCACATTGATCATTTTCATGCACATCTGTGATCACAGGAATATTAAAGGTGTCTTTGATTTCCTGAAGGATCTTTAGACCGCCCTCTAAGCCGGGACCACGGAAAGAATTGATTGAAGAGCGGTTGGCTTTATCAAATGAGCCTTTGAAAACGTAAGGGATACCCAGTTTCTCAGTAATCTTCACGTGCTCTTCTGCAACTTTCATTGCCAGATCTCGTGATTCCAGTACGTTTACACCACTGAACAAGACAAACGGAAGGTGGTTAGCCACCTCAATAGAGTTACCAATACGGATGATTTTGCTGGTTTCTGACATAGTCGTGTCTGTCCTATTAATCTTAACGGTCGTAAATTTCTAGTAAGCCGACTACATTTTTGTTGTCGTCTACTGCTACGAGTAAAGTAATTTTGTCGCGCAGCATACGTTCTTCTGCTTCGACAATCATAGTATCTTGGGAAATCGTTTTCGGGTTAGCCGTCATCAGCTCTGACATGGTTTTACTGAGCATTCCAGCGGCATCTTTAAGCATGGCACGACGTAAGTCACCATCCGTAAAAATGCCTGCCAAGCGTTCACCCTCTTTGATCAACACCACCCCTTTACGGCCTTGAGTCATTACCGCAATGGCATCTTGTAGTGAGGTTTCTGGCGAGCAGAACGGCAAGTTGTCCTTGTGCATTAGGTCACGTACACGCGTCAGCAACTTACGGCCTAAACTGCCACCTGGGTGGAAGCGTGCAAAGTCTTGCGGTTGAAAATCACGGCATTGCATCAACGCGACAGCTAAGGCATCCCCCATGGCAATGGTCATGGTTGTAGAAGTCGTTGGTGCTAAATTGTTCGGACACACTTCACGATCAATAGCGATATCCAGCACACAGTCACAATGCTGCCCCAAAGTAGAAGTTGGATTACCGACGATCGCAATCGACTGATTACCGAAATTTTGCAGTGATGGTAATAAGCGAATGACCTCCTCGGTTTCACCTGAATAACTAATTAAGATTAGTAAATCATCTCGTTGCACCATCCCTAGGTCACCATGAAACGCTTCACCTGGGTGCATAAAGAAAGACGGCGTGCCAGTCGAAGCTAGCGTCGCAGCAATCTTTTTGCCAACGATGCCAGACTTGCCCATACCACAGATGATCACACGACCTTTGGTGTTTAGCATCATGGTCACGGCTTGGGAGAATTGCGTATCCACTCGATCGGCCAAGCCCATCAGAGCCTGTGCTTGAGTGGTAAGAGTGGTTTTAGCGCTGGTGATCAGTGTTTGTGAATCACAAGACAAAGTAGACTGGGTTTCGCTCATGGGCCAACTCGAATTCGTAAATAGTGGCGCCATTATACAGAGGCAAAAGCAGAACGCCTACCAAAGCAAGGTAGGCGTTCCATTTTGTTTTACTTAAGACAAGTCGCGTATTGACCCGCTAACGCTTCAAGGAAAGCAGGGTAGCTATCATTTGACAGCTTCAATGATACGCCAAGTGGATCAAGAACAGCCGTTTTTACATCTGTTCCATCAATCAAGGTTTCAACAATAGCTGGGCTGAATTGCGGCTCACTGAAGACACAAGCCACATTGTGTTCTTCGATTTCTGTACGGATATTCGCAACAGTTTTTGCCCCAGGCTTACGCTCCGGACTGAGTGTCACTGCACCCTTGTTATTCAGACCATAATGACCTTCGAAATAGCCATACGCCTCATGGAACACAAAGTATGGCACATCTTTAATAGAGGCCAGTGTGGCTTCCACATTATTATCCGCAGTTTCTAGAGCCTCAACAAAGTCTTGATAGTTAGCAGCGAATTCTTGCTTATGTTCAGGATCAAGTTTGCTTAACTGCTCCATTACATTGTGCGCTAGAACTTTAGCATTAGCAGGATCTAACCAAACATGTGGGTCTGTGCCAGTGTGATCATGACCTTCATGCCCATGTTCTTCATGGTCGTGATCTTCATGGTCGTGATCTTCATGCTCATCATGATGTGCTTCATGATCATGTTCTTCGTGGTCATGATCATGGCCTTCTTCACCAAATTCACGAAGGTAAGTACCGCTCAAAGCCATCCATTCGATGTCTTTTTTGCTGGAAAGATTTGCTAATGGTTTTTCTAGGAAGGTTTCAAGTGACTCCCCCACCCAAACAACCAAATCCGCTTGATCCAATTTACGCAGGTCCGATGGACGCATAGCGTAATCATGTGGCGATGCTTGGTTATTCACTAACTGCTCAACCTTGACTTCATCACCACCAATGGCCGTGACGATCATTGAGACAGGCTTAATAGAGGTAACAACTTGAGTTTGAGCAAATGCAGAAACAGACAAAAGTAAAGAGGCAGGTAAAGCGTACTTCAACATGAGATCGGGTCCAACCATAAAAGATGTTATAACATAACAATAACAACTTTCCAGATAAGACTCAATCCCATCAACACAAATTCTTCGCTGACTTATTAAAATTCAGACCAGTCTTTTACCCTAACTACTAATCCCGCACGCTGGCCCACAGGAAGTTGAGTATTGGGAAAGACAATGGCATCCCCTTCTTGCTCGATCATATATTGTCCTAGGCTCGACTCAGCTAACACAAACCCCGCCTCAAAGCCTGTGAAGTTTTTCAAATCACTGGGGATATTTAGCTGATAGTCCTCACTGTCTTTCGTTAACACATCAATGACTTCAAATAGCTTCATATCTTTTACTGGCTTTTCGGCCAGTTCAGCTTTATTTAGTAAAGCCACTAATGAATCATGAATAGCACTCAGTCTAGTTAAATCATTTTCCCCGAAAGGCTTAACCTGGCCTAACTCAACCGTCGCTGCATGGGCGCCATGAGTCGCATAGGAGTGATAAGAGAATGTCGTTGCAGGCTGGTGCGATAACAGTACGGCTTCAATGTCACAAGCTGCATGAAAAGCAAATTGAGCTAGGCTGTAAGATTTGCCATTCGTAAAAGGATGCACTGCAAACTTTTCATATTGTGATCCTCTAATTGCGGTATGAAGATCGTAATGAAATTTCTCACCGACGTGATGATCATCAAAAAAGCGCTTTACTGACGCCTCCAAATGCTTCGCTCGCTCCACTTCCATGCCTTCATAGCGCTGCCAAGCACCGCAAAATAAACGATTTAGATTTACATCACAGAAACGAGTACCTTCGAGCATGGCTTTGGGGTGACCCAAAACCACCAGCAAGCGAGTATTTAGCTCCAGTTCACCTGCTAAAATTTGCTGCACTAGAGCGTTCACTAATTCTATTGGGGCCGTTTCATTTCCATGTATCCCGGCAGAAAGAACCACACTGTGTCTGGGGGCTTGCTCAGGCTCAATATGTAAAACCCCTGGATGTTCTAGATAAGCATCCCCTCCTGCGAAAGACCAAGTCATAGTCTCTTCAAAAAATGGATGAGCTAAAGTAAAAGCAAGTAGGTCATTATTCGGGATCGACATATCACACTCCAAATCAGAAAACTCTGCTATGCTAGCGCAATTATCGAAGCAACATTTAAATCATTATGCATATGATTTTCTCTTCCAAACAAAATGTCGCATACAGAAAACTCAAGGTCCTAACATACGCCTAGATTAGCCCTTTCAAAAGCACTTACAAATCGTTACCCTTCCTACTCAGTTAGATAGAAGATTATCCATATGTCAGAGTCCGATGAAATCATTACCCTTGTGAATCGCAATAACCAAATCATCGGTGATATCCCTCGCCGAAAGATGAATTTTAAGGACGATATTCATCGAGTTACCTTTATCCTTGTGTTTACCGGCCCGGACACTTTGCTGTTGCAAAAACGTACAGACAACAAAGCCTTTTGCCCCGGATATTATGGTGTGACAACAGGTGGTGTCGTTGCCAAAGGCGAAAGCTATGATTTGTGTGCTCAAAGAGAGCTTGAAGAAGAGCTGGGGTTAATCCTTCCTTTGAACGTGGAAGGTATGTTTTTTACAGAAGGAGATGGCTTTAGAATTTGGGGTAAAGTGTATACATGTCATTACGATAAATCACTGCATGGAAAATTAGCGCTTCAAGCAAAAGAAGTGGCAGAAGTCATCGAAATGCCGATCAATGAGATCATTAGAAACCCTCGAAACCTTCCGTTTACCCCAGATTCCTACGATGCCCTTTGTCATTATTTAGAAAACCGTTTACAGGTCAGTAACAATGTCCCTTAAACAGATCACTCATGGATTCATTGCTCTATCAGTCGCCTTGGTATCTTGCTTAAGTGCACCAACCTACGCCAAGGAAAAGGCTCATTGGCAGCAGTATCAGTATATCTATGACAGTTTTTTAAGAATTGCCTTACAACGTGAGTACGATCAATCACAGACTCCTCGTCTTGTCCGTTGGGAACAACCCATTAAAATATATTTTGAAAGTGATATTGGAGATAGCTATTTACAAGGTCAATTACTGAGCGTTCATACAAAACATCTGACCAGCATCACTGGCGTACCTATTTACTATACTCAAGATATCAAGCAGGCCAATATCATTGCCTCTTTTACTAGCAAGGATCAGATAGAAGACAAAGTGTGGCGTTATATTGGCAATCCAGAAAATATTCGCCAAGCACTTGATGAAGCAATTTGTCTTGGGAACTTTGGTGTAAGCCAAGCAGGAGAAATTCAACGTGGTGTCATCCTCATACCGGTTAACTACGCAAGGCAAAATGCACGTTTTTTAGACTGCATTGTTGAGGAGATCACTCAACTCCTTGGACTCCCTAATGACTCAGACGAGGTATACCCCTCTATCTTCAACGATGTTAGTTCGGATATTTACTTATCTCCTTTAGACTATATTCTGCTAAAGATACTTTATTCGCCTCGATTAAAGGCAGGGATGACAGCCAAACAAGTAGATCAAGTTCTTCCTGATGTACTAAATGATTTGTATTACCTAAAAATCATCGATAACGCAGCTTCTCTGGTTCAGCAAGGTAGTCTCAAAAATTTTCTGGGTGATTAAAGCCTAAGTTGCATGTATTAAGTACGTTTTTATTAACCAGAGTCATAAATTCTGGTTATTACATCTTTTTTTTCTCTCAAGTTAGGTAAAATGCCCATCAACTTGAACACTCACTCGGAGAAATTGAATGTTTCCAGAACTCAAGAACGACCGTTTTCTGCGTGCACTACTGAAACAACCCGTCGACGCGACTCCCGTTTGGATGATGCGCCAAGCTGGCCGCTATCTTCCAGAGTACCGTCAAAGCCGTGCTCACGCTGGCGACTTTTTGAGCCTTTGTAAAAACGATGCGTTTGCTTGTGAAGTAACACTTCAACCTCTAGAGCGTTACGACCTAGACGCTGCGATTCTCTTTTCAGACATCCTAACTGTTCCCGATGCGATGGGCTTAGGTCTGTATTTTGAAACCGGTGAAGGCCCTAAATTCAAGCATGTGATTCGATCCGCAGCTGACGTGGAAGCGTTGCCAATCGCAAAAGCATCAGATCTTGATTATGTCATGAAAGCAGTAACGACCATTCGTCACGCTTTAAATGGTCGCGTTCCTTTAATCGGATTTTCAGGTAGCCCTTGGACACTCGCAACCTATATGGTCGAAGGAGGCTCTAGCAAAGACTTCCGTCATATTAAGGGGATGATGTATTCCGATCCAGACACCCTCCATGCTTTGCTAAACAAGCTAGCAATTTCTGTTACCGATTATTTAAACGGTCAAATTAAAGCTGGCGCACAAGCGGTTCAAATTTTTGATACGTGGGGCGGTGTCTTAAGCGGTCCTATGTACCAGCAATTTTCGCTAATGTACATGCGTCAAATTATGGACGGTTTGATTCGTGAACATGAAGGGCGCAAGATCCCTGTCATTCTGTTCACAAAGAACGGTGGTCAATGGCTTGAAAACATGGCTGCAACGGGCCCTGATGCATTGGGCTTAGACTGGACGACTGATATGGCGGAAGCTCGTGCACGTGTTGGCGATAAAGTAGCGTTACAAGGTAACTTAGACCCTTGCGTTTTATACGCAGGTAAAGACGTTATTGAACGAGAAGTAGCCAATGTGCTGGAAGGATTTGGGCAAGGTACAGGCCATGTATTCAACTTAGGGCATGGCATTCATCAGTTCGTGGATCCAGAACGTCCTAAGTATTTAATTGATGCAGTTCATGAGTTAAGTCGCCCATACCATGAACCTAAGTTTGATGATTTAGACGCGTTAAACGACCAATAACACAGACGTAAACTCAGGTGCTCTTACTCTTAAAATGGAGAGCGAAGAGCACCTAGTTTTTGTAAGCAAATCTCTTCTGGCTGATGCCTATCTCTAACCCACAGACCATTTTTTTTCCTTTGAACAGATTGAAAATCTCCATTCAGATAACAACAGATGTGATCTATACCATACTCATCTAACCAAGATAAACGCGCCAATACCGTCGTTTCGTCAAAACCAATAATCACCAGCCTTAAAAAGCGCTCACTCTGATCATCTATGACTTTTAAGCTTTGTAGACACTGAGGCATTGATTGGTATGAAACACTAATGTCCTCATTATGGTTTAGACGACTTTTCAAACTACTTAAAAACTCGTCCACCCCTTTTTCAAAAAGCATCAAGCTCTGTTGGTCCACAATTTTCTCCAAGATAAACTTAAACTTATTTTTTGCTATTAACTGTAGAACAATTTTCTTCATTTAGTAGCGAGTGGCGCATTTGAATGGTAATTTATAGCAAAACAATGCCTTCAATGGAGAAACTCTATGAAATTAGTAACAGCCATAGTTAAGCCCTTTAAACTCGATGAAGTGCGCGAAGCACTTTCGGAAATTGGCATTAACGGCATCACTGTTACAGAAGTAAAAGGCTTTGGCCGTCAACGAGGACACACGGAGCTGTACCGTGGTGCTGAGTATGTTGTTGATTTTCTTCCAAAAGTAAAACTGGAATTAGCGATCGATGATGACCAAGTAGATGTTGCTATTGAAGCGATTCAGAAAAGCGCTAATACCGGTAAAATTGGTGACGGCAAGATATTTGTTACAGCTTTAGAACAGGTAATTCGTATTCGTACAGGCGAAACGGGTGCAGAAGCTATTTAAGCTGTTCTCATTCTAATATAGAAATTTAAAAGAGGTGCTATCCATTGAAAGCACCTCTTTTTTTAGGCCCTTAGCCTGATAAAGAGTAAGTTATCCTTTATCAGGTACCTTAATAGATAAGGTGCCTAAGTAGCGGTTTTGACGTTTTTCTACAAGCTTAAAGATATAAATAACACCAATACTGATCACCAAATAGATGGCGCCTGCTGCCAAGAAAATCTCGATTGGAGTATATGTACGGGCAATAATCGTTCTTGCCATACCCGTCAAATCTAGCAATGTAATCGTACTTGCCAAGGCACTCGCCTTAAGCATCAAAATTATTTCATTACCGTATGCAGGTAACACAATACCAAAGGCCCTCGGCAACAGTATCCGACGATACATCTGAGCCTTAGTCATACCAACAACCTTACATGCCTCGACTTCACCTTCTGGTATCGCTTGAATTGCACCACGAAATATTTCAGCGGTATAAGCCGAAGTATTCAGCGTGAAAGCAATGATTGCACACCAAAAAGGTTCTTTGAGTACAGGCCACAAGAAACTTTCTCGAACCGCCTCAAATTGCGATGCACCGTAGTACACCAAAAATATCTGAACTAATAATGGCGTTCCGCGAAAGAAAAAGATGAACGCAAACGGTCCAGTACTAATAAGAGGGTTCTTCGAAATTCGCGCTAATGCGATGGGTAAAGCAACAATCGCCCCCAACACAATCGACAAAATCACTAATTTTATTGTCATCCACGTGCCACTTAGCAAACGTGGAAAGTATTCAATGACGACAGAAAAATCTAATTCCACGTATTTATCCTCGAGTTAAACCACGGCTTGCACGCTTCTCTAAATAGTAAACAACCATCATCGAGACAATGGTAAGTGCTAAGTACATAAATGCGGCGACGAGATAAAAAAGGAACGGCTCTTTGGTATTACTTACTGCCACATTGGCTTTTCGCATGATGTCTTCTAATCCGACAACCGAAACCAGCGCGGTATCTTTAAGTAATACCAAAAACAAGTTACCAATACCTGGTAAAGCAACACGCCACACCTGCGGTAAAATAATGCGGAAGAACTTACGTCGAGGATGCATACCAAGGACAATAGCCGCCTCATGCTGCCCCTTTGGGATCGCCTGTAATGCACCTCGAAAGACTTCTGTAGCATAAGCCCCGAAGGTTAATCCCAGTGCGGTAACACCAGCCGCAAAAGGCCCTATTTCAATGTACTCTTCGTAGCCAAAAAGACTTGCTATCGACATCAGAACAGTGGTTGCTCCGAAGTAAATAATCAATACCGTTAGTAGCTCTGGAACACCACGAATAATTGTCGTATAAAAATTAGCGATCCATTGTAAAGGCTTGATATTTGATAATTTTGCAGAGGCACCTAATAGTCCAAGTATTAACCCGACCACTAACGATGACAACGCCAACTGAATTGTGATGCTGGCTCCTTGAAGAAGCTGATCACCAAAACCATGAAGATCTAACATAAAGCTATCTCAGTCTTAGTATTAACAATACGCCAGTAAAACTGGCGTATTGTTATGTGACATCTTAGTAGATGGAGAATGGGAAGTACTTAGCATTGATTTTTTGATAAGTACCATCAGCCATGATCTCATCTAATGCTTTGTTGAACTTATCTTTCAGGTCATCGCCTTTACGAACAGCAATACCGATTTCATCCTCTTTCTTGAAGGATTTACCTTTGAATTCGAATTTGCTGCCATCGTCTGATGTTTTCAACCAATCGTAAGTTGGTAGCTCATCAGAAAGTACGATATCAAGACGGCCTGCCACTAGATCTAGGTAAACACTGTCTTGTGTATCGTAGAATTTCAGTGTGGATTTGCCAGTAAAGTTATCTTCTAGATACTGTGCGGCCAATGTTGCACGCTGAGCACCAATCACCTTGCCATCAAGTTTTTCAAGATCAAACTCTTTGCCTTTAGGTGCAAGGAAACGTAGGCCACCAGAATAGTATTTATTCGTGAAGTCTACTTGCTTAAGGCGCTCTTCAGTGATCGACATAGATGCAATGATCGCATCGAACTTACGCACTTTAAGACCAGGAATTAGACCATCCCAATCTTGGGTAACGACTTTACAGTCAGCTTCCATTTTTTCACATAGTGCCCAAGCGATGTCCACATCAAAACCTTGTGGCTTGCCGTTGTCATCAATGTAGTTAAATGGTGCCCAAGCGCCCTCTGTCGCTATACGGATTGTATCTGCAGCATTAACAGAAAGAGAAGAAGCGGCAGCCGTGATCATCACAGCAGAACTGATTGCTAATTTCTTAAAATTCATTAGTCGGTCCTTTTGTTGGATTGTTGATTTTTTATAGTACGTCTTATTGCATTACACCAGCCAGATTAGACTGTATTTCAAAACACACCCGTCATTAGAATGCTGTCGACAAGAAAGCCTTACAACGCTCTGAGTCTGGCGAACCAAACACTTTTTGAGGTGTGCCTTTTTCCTCTACTAATCCTTGGTGCAAAAACACTACTTCACTAGAAACTTCGCGAGCAAAATTCATTTCATGGGTTACGATGAGCATGGTCCGGCCTTCTTCCGCTAATCCACGCATAACCCCCAGAACTTCACCCACTAACTCAGGATCTAGTGCTGAAGTTGGCTCATCAAACAGTAGAATCTGTGGGTCCATCGCAAGTGTACGAGCAATTGCAACACGTTGCTGTTGACCACCAGATAATTGGTTTGGGTACATATGCTTTTTATCCGCAATACCTACCTTGTTCAGTAGGTATTCAGCGTATTCGAGAACTTCCTGTTTCGGACGCTTTAAAACATGCAGCGGCCCTTCCATGACATTCTGCAAAATAGTCATATGTGGCCACAAATTAAAGCTCTGAAAAACAAAGCCTATTTTTTGGCGCATACGCGTCAGCTGCTTCATGTCCGATGCGTACAAATCTGTAGCGCCTGGTTTCAACTGAAGCGCTTCACCATTGAAGCGGATACTTCCTTGGGTCGGGTTCTCAAGTAAGTTTATGCAACGCAAAAACGTACTTTTTCCGGAACCACTCGAACCAAGAATAGAGATCACATCCCCATCATGCGCTTCCAGTGAAATTCCCTTTAATACTTCATGGTCCCCAAAGGTTTTATGGATATCCTTTAGTTCTAAAGCAGGGTCTTTAGACATTCTGATTACCTTTTTTTATGACTCTGTTTGCGCAAAGGATAAACGTGATAGCTCAAAATTTACGCAGCAATATTAGGTTCAGGTAGAACGCAACAAAAATCACGCCAACTACATTTCCCTATTCTAAAACTTTTTTCGCCAAAGTTGTCTTGTTTTCTTATCCGCATGGACAGGATTACTGTGTTTTATCGACAATTTTTTCCTTTCTTCTCTGGGAGAAACCCCAAAAAAACCCTTATAAGTCGTACTAAAATGCGGTGCAGACGTGAATCCGCAGGCATTACCGATCTCTAGAATACTTTTATCCGTTTGAGTAATAAGCTGCTTCGCATGCTTCAAGCGTAGCTCTAGATAATAACGCGATGGCACAGTATCTAGATTTTGCTTAAACAGGCGCTCCAAGTGGCGGCGAGAGACACCAACATGATAAGCAATATCATCAGACGACAAGGGCTCTCTTATGTTTGCTTCCATCAACTGAACCGCTTCAATTAACTTAGGTTGCCCTGTACCTATTCTTGCTTGAAGAGGGATCCTCTGTGGATCCTGGTTAGTACGTATTCGCTCACATACAAACTGCTCTGAAATATGGCTCGCCAAGGTCATGCCGTGTTGCTTACCAATCAAGAACAACATCATATCCATTGCCGCTGTGCCACCACTACAGGTAAACCGATCTCTGTCCACTTCAAACAACTGACTTGAAACAATCACAGCCGGAAAGGCTTCTCTCAAGCTGGCTAAATCTCCCCAATGAATGGTCGAACGATAACCATCTAACAGACCTGCACGCGCCAACACATAGCTACCAGTGCAAATTCCGCCTAAAGAAATGTTACGTTTTGAGCAAGTTAACAACCAAGCGTCTAAACTTACATCATCCTCTTGATTAACACTGGAGGCACCACAAATAATAATTGCATCTAAATCATTTGGGACTTCATCAGTAAGGTAGTTTGCGGTCGTCGCCACACCAGAATTCGAAAGTATAACTTTCGTTTTATGACCTATCGTACAAAATTGATATAAGTCCTTACCACTGACCCAATTCGCCATATGGATTGTTTCCATGGCGGATGAAAAAGCTAGCATAGAGAAGCTAGGCATTAATAAAAAGCCGTATTTTTGGACTTTTTTACTTGGTTGCATGATTTCACGTGATGCATATTCATTAATGTACAAATTATTATCCTGCGATAAGCACATTCAAAAGACTTTTATATCGTTTAGAATGAATAACAGAGACTTTTGAGACCGACATCAAGCTTTTTTTGATGGCGATATCGCCTTATGAAAAGCATACGTCGCATTTTGAAAAGTCGCCAGCTATCTTGCTCGTTAATTTTTCTTAATAATTAATCGTGCGGTGAGAAGATAGCGCAATAAAAACTATAAACAGATCTTCAACAGACACCACCACTCATAAGGATGAGTTACATGACGAATAGCAAAAAGAGTGAACTGATCACTCGCATTGAAGCAGAGATAAAAGATAACGTAGGTGGTACTACTGCTGCCGACGACATCATCAAACTAGCCCATATATACTTCCAAGATCTGTTGATCGAGGATATGGAGCAAGAGAACATCGATAACCTATACGGCACAGTCATCTGCCTATGGGATTTTATCCAGCAGCGCAACGCCAATACGCCAAAAGTGCGTGTTTACAACCCAAACTTTGAAGAGCATAGCTGGCAATCAACGCACACTGTCGTAGAAGTATTAACGGATGATATGCCATTCATCGTTTCTTCCTTCAACATGGCGCTGGTGCGTTTAAACCACACCATTCATTTTACTGCGCACCCTATCGTCGCTATCGACCGTGCAAAATCTGGCGAATTGACTTCAATCTCTGAGCGCCATGCTAATGGTGCAAACAATGAAGCACTGGTTCGCTTTGAAATCGATAGAATTTCAGACCTAAGCAAAATGGAAGAAATCAAAAGCGCCCTGCTAGATACATTGGAAGATGTAAAACAGTGCGTAAAAGATTGGCCAATTATGAAAGCCAAGCTTGCTGAAGTCATTAAGGCTTCTGAGCAAGTGGCCCACCTGAAAGACAACGATGTCCATCAAGAAAACTTAGACTTCCTACGCTGGGTTGAAAACAACCACTTCACATTTGTCGGGTTCAGAGAGTATGACCTTGTCAAAGAAGGCGAAGAAACACATCTAAAATTCGTTGAAGATTCAGCTCTAGGTACTTTCCGTAAGACGAAAAAAGAAAAGTACGACATTACTTTAAACGATCATTTGGCAAAACTCGCCTATGATCGCGATAATACTTTGGTGCTCACTAAGTCCACAGCCATTTCCACCGTTCACCGTCCAGTACACTTAGACTACCTTGGCATTAAACGTTTTGATAAGAAAGGTAATGTCATTGGTGAATGGCGCTTCTTTGGCTTGTACTCATCAGCAGCATACGTTGCACGCTTGCAAGATGTCCCACTACTTCGTAAGAAGCTTGAAGTACTTGTTGAGCGAATGGATGTTGACCCTAATAGCCATAAAGGTAAAACGCTTAAGCATATTCTTAACAGCTACCCACGTGATGAAATGCTACAAGCACCTGTCGATGAACTATTCCACAGCATCGAAGGCATCCTTGCGATTCAAGAACGTCGTCAGTTGCGCGTATTCTTACGCAAGGACATCTATGGTCGCTTTTTAAGTGCCTTGGTATACGTTCCGCGTGATCGTTATAACACAGAACTGCGTATCAAAATGCAAGACATCCTGATGCAGGCTTGCAACGGGACAAGTGCTGAATTCAACGTACAGTTCTCTCAGCAAGTATTGGCTCGTGTTAACTTCACGATTCAAATCGCTGACCCTGACAATAGCCCTCAAATCGACATGGATGACATCCAGCGTCGCATGCAAGAGGCCATGCTATCTTGGGATGACAAACTGCTTTCTGCACTTCATACCAGCCAGGGTGAAGAGAACGGTAACAAACTCTACAACGAATACGCGCCATACTTTCCAGCAGCCTACCGTGAGGACTTCTCTGCGAACACAGCTGTGTTAGACATTGAACGCCTAAGCGAATTGACTAACGATGGTGATATTTCCACTCATCTTTACCGTCAAGTTGGTCAGTCTAAAAACCATTACTTCTTTAAAGTGTATGGTGCTGGCACAACGTTGGTACTATCAGACGTATTGCCAATCCTTGAATGCATGGGCTTACGTGTACTTGAAGCGCGACCATACGAACTAGATCAGAACGGTGATGGTCAAGCCAACACTTGGGTTGTTGAATTCGCAATTAGCATCAACCCAAGCGTGAACCTTGATAAGAAAGCCTACCGCGATGACTTCCAAGATGCGTTTAACGCTGTCTTCAAACGTCGTATCGAAAACGACCGTTTCAACGCACTAGTATTGGATGCTTCTCTAACGTGGCGTCAAGTGACTATGCTTCGTGCTATTACGAAGTACTTAGTACAACTTCAAGTACCGTTCTCATTGCAGTACATGCAGCAAACATTGGAGAAAAATGCTCCGATTGCTCGCCTGTTGGTGCAATTGTTCGAACAACGCTTTGATCCCGCTCTTGAAGCGAAACGTGAAGATAAAGTGGCGAAGCTTCTAGAAAAAATCGAAGCAGCATTGGACCAAGTGGCTAACTTGGACGAAGACCGCATTTTGAAACACTACCTATCAGTGATTCAAGCCATGCTTCGTACCAACTTCTACCAACCTTCTCCAGAAGGCGAAATCAAAGATTACGTGTCCTTCAAGCTTGACCCTAGCCTGATCCCAGCGGTACCACTACCACGCCCGAAATTCGAAATTTTCGTTTACGCACCATGGGTAGAAGGTGTGCACATGCGTGGCGGAAAAGTCGCTCGTGGTGGTCTACGTTGGTCAGACCGTATGGAAGACTTCCGTACAGAAGTACTTGGTCTTGTTAAAGCGCAAATGGTTAAAAACGCCGTTATCGTACCGGCGGGTGCGAAAGGTGGTTTCGTTGCTAAGCAACTTAAAAAATCCTCTTCTCGTGAGGAAACTCAAGCAGAAGTGGTTCGTTGTTACACCACGTTTATCTCTGGCTTGCTAGATATTACTGATAACTTGGTGAAACAAGAACTTGTACCACCAACTGCAGTAAAACGTTACGACGAAGACGATCCGTACCTAGTGGTTGCAGCCGATAAAGGGACCGCAACATTCTCTGACTTAGCCAACAGCATTTCTGAGAAATACGGTTTCTGGCTAGGAGACGCTTTTGCGTCAGGTGGTTCAAACGGTTACGACCACAAGAAAATGGGTATCACTGCACGTGGTGCTTGGGAGTCTGTTAAGCGTCAATTCCAAGAACTAGGCATTGATTGCCAATCTACAGACTTCACTGCTGTCGGTATTGGTGACATGGCTGGCGACGTATTTGGTAACGGTATGCTGTTATCGAAACACACTCGCCTAGTGGCTGCGTTTAACCACATGCATATTTTCATCGACCCAACACCTGATGCTGCGTCATCGTTTGAAGAGCGTCAACGCCTATTCAATCTGCCACGTTCATCTTGGGAAGATTATAATAAAGAACTGATTTCCAAAGGCGGCGGTATCTTTAGCCGAAGTGCGAAATCTATTCCAATTAACGCTGATATTCGCAAAGCTCTAGACATCGAAGGCAATGTAAAATCCTTAGCGCCAACGGACTTGATTTCCCATATTCTTAAGGCACCGGTTGATTTGCTTTGGAACGGTGGTATCGGTACCTACGTAAAAGCTGAATCAGAAACGCATGCTGATGTAGGCGATAACGGCAACAATGCATTGCGTATTAACGGTAAAGAGCTTCGCTGTAAGATCATTGGTGAAGGCGGTAACTTGGGCTTCACTCAGCGTGGTCGTATTGAGTTCGCTCAAAAAGGTGGCCTTGTTAGCACTGACGCCATCGATAACTCTGCCGGTGTAGACAGCTCTGACCACGAAGTAAACATCAAGATCCTGTTGAACCGTATCGTTGAAAACGGTGACATGACAGAGAAGCAGCGTAATAAGCTACTGGCAGAAATGACAGACGAAGTGGCGCACCTAGTACTGCGTCATAACGAAGGTCAAAGTCACTTGCTATCGCTGGTAAACTCTCGTGCACCAGAGCGTATTGCCGATCACTGGCGCTTAATGTTGTCTTTGGTTCGCGAAGGTCGTTTGAACCGTGAAATTGAGTTCTTGCCAACCGACGCGCAAATGAAAAAACGCATGAGCAAAGGCCAAGGCCTAACGCGCCCAGAGATTTCTGTTCTATTGGCCTACTCTAAGATTAAGTTTGCAGAGCAATTGGTTGATAACGGAATTGGTGAAGATCCAGATTTGCGTGCACAAATCAAAGATTACTTCCCGAAACCGCTTGTGCAACGTTTCTCTGAGCACATGATTGAGCACCCATTGGCACAAGAAATCATTGCCGCACACGTTACCAATAACTTGGGCAACCGTATGGGCTCAACCTTCACGACATACGTGCAGGAAGAAACCAGCGCTTCAGCGTTAAATGTTCTACGTGCCTACATGGCCGCAGAGCAGATGTTTGATATCCCAGCGCTTTGGGATGCGATCAACGAGTTAGACTTTAAAGTGGAAAACAGCCTACAAAATCAGCTGTTTATTCAAATTCAAAGCCTGCTTGAAAAAGTCACTCTTTGGCTCATCCGTAATACTCGTGAAGCACTGGCTATCCAGAAGCTAACCGATACCTACAAACCTGGAATCGATATCATTCGCAGCAACCTTGATGCGGTGTTGACGAAACCAACCAGTGACTACTTGGCTGAAACCAGCCAGCAGTTGCAAGAGCAAAACGTACCGGCTGACATCGCAGATAAGTTATGCGCCCTACCATTCCTATTCTATGGATTGGATGTTATCCGAGTAGCAGCCAATACAGAGAAAGAAGTATTGGATACTGCACAAACTTACTTTGCTCTAGAGATGGATCTTGGTTTGTACTGGCTGCGCCAGAGCATTCGTAAGCTTCCAGCTGACGATATGTGGGAACGCCGTGCCAAAGCAGGTCTTGGGGATGAGGTTGATAACGCTCTGCGAACAATCACTCAAGAAGTTATCCAGTCAAGTATTGAGATTAACGACTTGGAGAAACGTCTTGCGCATTGGCAGGAACTCAACCATGACAATATTAATCACTACCACAGTACATTTAGTGAAATTAAGGCTGAAACAGAGCTGTCGCTATCTATGGTGAGTGTTGCTATTCGCGAATTAAGAAATTTGATATAAACCAGTGAGCGGCTCATTTTGAGCCGCTCTATAATAATGAGGTATTAGCACTGTGACTGAACAAGTAACGAGAGCAACGTTTGACGAAGTTATGGCTCCAAACTACGCACCGGCAGCAATGATCCCGGTCCGTGGTGAAGGCTCTCGCATATGGGATCAGGAAGGTAAAGAGTACATTGACTTTGCAGGCGGTATCGCAGTAACTGCATTAGGTCACTCTCACCCAACATTGGTCAAAACTATGCGTGATCAAGCTGATAAACTGTGGCATTTATCTAACGTATTGACCAACGAACCAGCTTTACGACTAGCAAAGAAACTTACTGAGAAGACTTTTGCTGATCGTGTTTTTCTTGCCAACAGTGGTGGCGAGGCAAACGAGGCTGCATTCAAACTTGCACGACGTTACGCGTTTGATCACTTTGGCCCAGAGAAAAATGAAATCATTTCTTTCTACCAATCTTTCCATGGTAGAACATTATTCACTGTTTCTGTTGGTGGCCAACCAAAATATACGGAAGGCTTTGCACCGGTTCCTGGTGGCATTAAGCACTGCGAATACAACAACATTGAATCTTTGAAAGAAATCATTTCAGACAAGACGTGTGCTGTAGTCATGGAGCCTATTCAGGGTGAAGGCGGTATTATTCCAGCGGATCCTGAATTTGCGAAACAAGTGCGTGCGCTGTGTGATGAACATAAAGCATTGCTTGTGTTTGACGAGGTGCAGTCAGGTGTAGGACGTACAGGTACGCTTTACGCTTATGAACAAACAGGCGTTACGCCAGACATCCTCACAACCGCTAAATCTCTAGGTAACGGCTTCCCTGTGGCAGCCATGCTAGCAACAGAAGAAGTGGCTAAATCTCTTGCGGTCGGTACACATGGTAGCACGTATGGTGGTAACCCTATGGCTGCAGCCATCGCCGAAGCGGTGATTGATATTGTGGATACACCTGAAGTTCTTGAAGGCGTCAAAAAGCGTCATCAGCTTTTTGTCGATGAACTCAATGCCATCAACGAGAAATATCACGCTTTTAAAGAAATTCGTGGCATGGGTATGTTGATGGGTGCTGAGGTCGCTGATGAATTTGCAGGCCATGCAAAAGACTTCTTAACTCACGCCGCTGATGAAGGTCTTTTCGTATTAGTAGCCGGACCTAATGTAGTGCGTTTTGCGCCATCATTAATTATTCCAGAAGCAGATATTAAACAAGGATTTGAACGTTTTGAGCGCGCTGTAGCGAAAACAGTGGCAGCATTACGTAAATAAAGCTTCTCACGCTAACGTAAGCACTTCAAAGGCTGTGATTCATGGGATCACAGCCTTTTTTATTACCCGTCTCCCACTTTCTAGCCCGTTTTTTTGCGTCTAAACTTAGCTCGATTTTTGTCATGAAACTCTAAAGATAATAAGATGATCTGATCAAATAGAAGGATCCTTTTGCCATGCTTCGTGCCAAACTGTTTATACGTGTTTGTTTTTTGATTCTTGCTGCCACGGCACTCTCCGCATGCAGTTCTATACCCAAACATCGCTACACAGTTGATACTGGTACCTTTGCTACCACATCTGAGCAAGTCATCACTCAACGGCTTTTACAACAATACAGAGACTGGCAGCATACTCCCTATGCTTGGGGAGGGATGAGCAAACAAGGCGTTGATTGCTCTGGTCTAGTCTACTTAACTTTCCAACAGCAATTCGGCACACTACTGCCAAGGACAACTGAGCAACAAGCTCAATCAGGTGACTATATAGATTTACAGCAGTTAGCACCTGGCGATTTGGTCTTTTTTAAAACCGCCTCCAAAGTCCGCCATGTAGGTATTTACGTCGAGCAAGGCAAGTTCTTACACGCATCGACTTCGAAAGGTGTCATTCTTTCGAGGTTAGACAACGTCTACTGGAAAAAGCATTTTTGGCACGCACGTCGCATACGCTAAGAGTGTTTTAACTTTTTGATTACATACACGTAGTAAAGCTATGTTTATCTATTTATTTGCAAGATCCTTAGGGCAAGCGCGTTGTCGAACCCTTCGAGCTAGTTTAAGCTCTAGCATGAATTAGTAAATATTCATTCAGATCAATGTCCTGCTGCGATCCACTCAACCTCTGACAGAGAGAGATAAACTGTGTTTTTATCCTTTTTCCCGAAACCCAAACTGTTCTTTTTGACCTTTGCCCTCTGGGCACTTGCTTGTGTCATTAGTTGGTACACCTTTGGTCAGGATCTGGGCTCAAGCCTCAGTCTAGGCCAATTCTTTGGCGTGGATTTCCCTACTCCATTGGCAGAAGGGGCTGAGCAAGCAGCACAAATGGCTTATCAAGAGTCCTACGGGTTTGCCAGTGACGTTTGGCTCTACCAATACATGTTCGTGTGCTATGCACTCTTCGTCGGCGCTTGGATGGTGTACGGCGGACAAAAGTGGGCAAAGTGGTCTGTTATGGGATCGGCGCTGATTGTGTTCATTACTTGGTTCCAAGTACAAGTCAGCGTCATGATCAACGAATGGTACGGTAGCTTCTATGACTTGATTCAAAAGGCCCTCACCGCGCCCAACACCATCACTCTTGGCGAGTTCTACGGCCAGCTTGTTACCTTTGCCACCATAGCGCTGGTTGCCATCACCGTGGCAGTGTTTAATAACTTCTTTGTTAGTCACTACGTTTTCCGCTGGCGTACTGCCATGAATAACTACTACACGTCGATCTGGCCTAAAGTGCGTCATATCGAAGGGGCATCGCAGCGTATTCAAGAAGACACCATGCGCTTCGCCAGCATTGTCGAAAGTCTTGGCGTACGCTTCTTAGATTCGATCATGACCTTGTTAGCATTCTTGCCGGTTTTGTGGGGACTGTCTGGCTATGTCACTGAGCTACCATTAATTGGTGAAGTACCTCAGGCACTAGTATTTGTTGCCATTCTTTGGTCGATTATAGGTACCGTTTTGCTTGCAACCGCAGGGATTAAACTGCCTGGTCTTGAGTTCAAAAACCAAAAAGTCGAAGCCGCTTACCGAAAAGAACTTGTTTACGGGGAAGACTACGCCGACCGTGCCGAACCAGTAAAATTGGCAGAACTGTTTGATAACGTCCGAAAAAACTACTTCCGCCTATACTTCCATTACCTATATTTTAACGTCGTGCGCTACGGTTACCTGCAAGCGGGTGTGCTGGTGCCGCTGATTGCACTTGGCCCATCGATTGTTGCCGGTGCCTTCACATTGGGCGTGATGCAACGTATCTCCAATGCCTTTAATCAGGTCGAAAGCTCTTTCCAGTTCCTAGTGAATTCTTGGACCACTATTGTTGAGTTGCTTTCCATCTACAAACGTCTTAAAGCGTTTGAATCCGCCATTGCTGAAGTGCCGGACGACATACTAGAAGACAAGATCTCTTCTTGATTTTCAAATAGGGCGCCCACTTAAATATTTCATTTTCTAAGTAAACGCCTTATTTTTTCTCGCATTTGCCAGTGCTATGATTATCCGAATTATGAATGAACGGCTGCCCCCTATCACATTGGCCGTTGCTTGGAGACACGAATGAAAAAAGTATTTATCGACGGTGAAACCGGTACCACAGGCCTGCAGGTACGCGAACGTCTAGTAAACCATCCTGAAATTGAAGTCATCAGCATTGATGAAGCTAAAAAACGCGATGTGGAAGAAAAGCGTCGTCTGATGAAAGAAGCAGATGTGACGGTTCTTTGTTTGCCTGATGAAGCCGCTAAAGACACTGTTGCATTGGCGAAAGAAGAAGGTTGCCGCGTTTTAGATGCAAGCTCTGTTCACCGTGTGGCAGAAGGCTGGGTATACGGCCTTGCTGAACTCGATGCTAGCCAACGTGAGCAAATCCAAGAAGCACAATTTGTTTCTAACCCAGGCTGCTACCCAACGGGCATTATCTTGCTACTCAAGCCACTGGTTGAACAAGGTTTGCTAGCAAAAGATGGCCACTACACCGTGAATGCGATTTCTGGTTACACAGGTGGTGGTAAGCAACTGATCGAAAAGTACGAAGGCAACCCAGATGCTGCAACTTACGGCACTTACGGTCTAAACTTCAAGCACAAGCACCTTCCTGAAATCCAAAAATGGTCACAGCTAGATAACACGCCTATCTTTATCCCAAGTGTTGGTAACTTCGCACAAGGCATGTTGATTAGCATTCCTGTTACATTATCAGGCGCTATGACTGGTGAGAAACTTCACGCTGCCCTCGCTTCAACTTACGAAGAAGAAGACTTCGTGACGGTTCATCCATTCAATGAAGTAAAAGACAGTCATACACCTTTCCTAACACCTCATGGCTTGGAAAACACAAACCAAGTAGAGCTCGCTGTGTTCGCTTCAGAAGACGGCCAATCTGTTGTGCTATCTGCGAAGCTTGATAACCTTGGCAAAGGCGCTTCAGGTGCGGCAGTGCAAAACTTGAACCTGATGCTTGGTTGTGCAGAAGATACGGCTGTTGTTCTGTAACAATCAACCGTTGTAAACAGACTAGAAAGCCCATGATCTTATGCTCATGGGCTTTTTTATGAGAAGTTCAATATGCCAGAGAGTTAATTTCTGGCAATCGCCATACGACGAGCAGATACCACCCCTTTTCGCACACCAACCTCTGGGGCAATGGTAAACAGGTCACCATTTAATCCCGTTAGTTGCCTCGGCACATGGGCCTCCTTGGCAATCTGAGCATTTGCTGCCATATGCTCAGGCTCACCATGGGTTGGGATAGCCACTTGCGGTCTCACCCAATCGTACATTGCCGTCAGTTCATCCGCATAAGGATGGCCACTCACATGAATGGGCTGATCAATATCGTGGCTTTGTAACGTTCGAATCCCTTGAGCTTTAAAAGCGTTCACCAACCGCTCAATGGCCATCTCATTGCCAGGAATAATCATGGCACTAAACAACACCAAGTCGCCTTTTTCTAGGGTCAAATCAAAGCAGTCATCACGAGCCAAACGGTTTAACATGGCTCTCGGCTCACCTTGACTGCCTGTAGCAACTGCCAACACTTCATTTACTGGAAGGTAGCCCAAATGACTCGAATCAATCAGCGGCGCATCCTCTGGCCAATAACCGGCTACACGCGCAGCACTGACCATATTTTGTAAGGAGCGCCCGATTAAAGCTAGATAACGTCCCGTTTCTTTAGCGATATTCGCAAGTGATACTAGGCGGGCAATGTTGCTACTAAAGCAGCCTACAACCACTCGCCCTGATTCGCCCTTAATCACCTCTAACAAAGCTTTATAACAGTCGTACTCCGACACTGAATGGCCTGGCTTCAACGCATTCGTCGAGTCACAGACCAATGCTTGTACATTACGTTGTCGTAATGTGGTTAACACCGCTGGAGAGAAGCGTTCGCCAATCACGGGACTGTGATCAATCTTCCAGTCGCCCGTATGGAATACATTGCCTGCAGGCGTTTCAATCATCAAACCACTCGGTTCCGGAATCGAGTGGGTCAGTGTTACCCATTGCAACTCAAAACATCCCACTCGAAACTGACTGCCCATACTCAATTCATGTATTTCAACTTCCCCTAATAAGCCGACCTGCGCTAGTTTTCGACGCAAGATTTCAGCGGTAAAAGGGGTACAATAAACTGGCGCTTGGAAGCGGCGCCAAAGAAAAGGTAATGCACCAATGTGGTCTTCATGGGCATGAGTAATAACAATGCCGGCTAAGCGGTGTCGCTGCTGTGCGATAAAGCTGGGATCGGCGCATACTAACTCATGAGTGCGGGCGCTATTTTCATCAATTGGCTCATTAAACGAGACACCACAATCGACCATCAACCACTGACCATCATGACCGTATAAATTCAGATTCATCCCTATCTCACCTGTGCCCCCTAAGGGTAAAAACCACAGATCATTTCGCGTTGGCACCAACAACTCCACACATCTCTCCTTCTCGTGTAACCCTACTTATTTTACGCGATTCAAATTGAACTTAGTTCATGAGATCACTATATTAATGCAATAAATGTTCAAGTTGCTCGACTACTATGTTGGCGAAGCGGAGTTGTGCCATAGCCTCGTTACATATTATGAAAGCTAGATAAGGGATTTAGCATGCTTAATATAACGGTTTGGGGACTCTCACTCGGACAAGCTCTACTCATCACAGGCAATATATTGTTAGTGTCTGTGACAGCATTAATTGGACAAAGTTTAGCGCCGAGCTTCAGCTTAGCCACGCTTCCAGTTGCTCTACAATTTATTGGCTTAATGGGCGTCACCTTGCCAGCTGCTCTACTAATGGGCTGGTTTGGTCGTAAGAAAGGCTTCTTAATTGGCAACCTTATTGGCGTATTCGGAGCTTTTCTTGCTTACTATGGTGTGAAACATGGCATGTTTCCGCTCTTTTGCTGCGCCACATTTCTGTTGGGTATGGCTATCGGCATTGGCCAACAATACCGATTTGCGGCAACCGAGAACGTTGCTAAAGAAAAAGCACCTCAAGCCATCAGTATGATCATGGGCGCAGGTGTGATCGCTGCGATTCTAGGCCCAAACATGGCGATATGGTTTGAGCATTGGGCGCCTGACACCCAATATCTTGGGGCCTTTGTGGCATTGATTGCACTGTATGTTGCAAATACCGTTCTGATTGCACTACTTCCGTTAAAGCCACCTAGCGAACAAGAGCGCCAAGGCACGCCTAGGCCTTATCGTGCGTTGTTACAGCAGCCGGATCTGATGGGTGCCATCATTGCCGGCTCTATTGGCTACGCCGTGATGGTTCTTATTATGACAGCTACACCTCTTGCCATGCAGGCTTGCGGCTTTAACTTTGGTAGTACTGCCTCTGTTATCCAATGGCATGTATTAGGTATGTTCTTACCCTCTTTCTTCACTGGTCGTTTGATTATGAAATTCGGTACTTACCGAATTATTCAACTGGGCTGCCTCATGCTGCTTGGTTGTATTTTCTTGAATCAATTTGGTGTGTCTTACTGGCACTTCTTCAGTGCTTTAGTCTTATTAGGGATTGGCTGGAACTTTACCTTCATCGGAGCCACAGCGCTGCTAACCAAAACTTACGAGCCAATAGATAAAGCACGAGTTCAGGGGCTCAATGATTTGGTCGTTTTCACCAGCGCTGCGGCAGCCAGCCTGCTTTCTGGTTACTGGCATTCTATTTTTGGCTGGGAAATATTAAACCTACTGATGATACCAGCGGTTATGTTGGCCATGTTCACACTGATGTCGAGTCAAAAACGTGCGGTGATCATTGCCAATCGTGCCGCTTTGTAAGCAAAATTTGACTCAGCGCTAAAATCCATGACAATGAGGGTTATTCATTCTTAGCAAGGACTTTTATTGTCATGGGTATTTTCTCAAGCATCGCCAATCTATTTTCTGGTTCAGGCACTGATAATAGCGCACCAGCAGCCGATCCAGTCGAGCACAATGGCTTCACCATTACCCCTACGCCACAGTCTGATCAAGGCCAATATCGTGTCTGCGCCATCATCACAAAAGGCGAAGGCGAAACACAAAAGCAGCACAATTTTATTCGTTCAGACCTTGTTGCCAGCCGTGATGAGTGCATTGAGTTAACCGTTCGCAAAGCCAAAATGACCATTGATCAAATGGGCGAGCAGATCTTCTAGGAGCGATGTGTGCTGACTTGGCAACATTTACACAGTAAACAGGATTTACTTGGCTCGCCTTTCATTGCGCACACATTTGCTTTTCAAGGTGTGGCGACTCAAGTCGTCACCACATTGGTGGAATATAAGACTCGCACACCGAAAGAACGCGCCATCTTATATCTGCACGGTTATACCGATTACTTCTTTCAAGCCGATCTAGCACGACACTTCGATGAACAAGAATGGCAATTTTACGCACTCGATCTTCAGGGCTATGGCCGCTCTATTCGTCCCAATAGTCGCCCTAATTGGTGTGAGAACATGGCGCAATATCATGATGACTTGCGCATCGCACTGTGTGAATTAAGACAGAGAGGAATTGAGGAAGTGGTGCTGTTGGCGCATTCCACAGGTGGATTGATCGCCTCGCATTTCCTAGCCCATCTTGCAAGAAATAACACAGCCGACTCAGCGCTTGATATGACAAAGGTCACTGGGCTTATTTTGAACAGTCCTTTTCTAGCCTTACCCTTTTCTCCTGAGGTGACCAAACGTGTCAGTTGGCCTATTTGGCTCACTGTCTCACTACTGCCGTTTCATTCCATTCGAGAAAAAGACATCAGCTTGTACGCTAGAACATTGCACAAGCACTTCTGTGGTGAATGGGAATATCGTCTAGACTGGAAGCCAGCCAAAGGCTTTCCATTGTCCTTTAATTGGCTCAAACAAATTCTATTGGCACAAAAACAAGTAAAACAGTTGGGACTCGCGTTACCCACATTGATGTGCTGCTCAAACACTACCACCCGTCACGAACGCGACCTAGAGCGTATAAAGCAAGGGGATGGTGTACTGGATGTGGAAAGCATGACTCTTGCTGCGCAAAAGACCTTTAAAGATTTGCACATCGAACGCATCGAAGGGGGGTTCCATGACCTATACTTATCCCCCACTCCATCACGCCAACACTATCTGGCCTCCATAGATAAGTGGTTAGAGTCGCATCTCTAACCCCAATGTTTCACACTAGTTACCACGTGAAATCATGATTCGATCAAGCAAACAAGTCGGTAACAAGCGACGCATCCATCCAGCCGCATAGGTAGGCCAAGTTACATAATAGCGTGGCTTAGGTTTTGTGGAAGACAACGCGTGCAATAACTTATCCACCACGGCTCCCGCATGAAGTGTACCACTTGACGCTGGGCCGACTCGCTCTAATCGAGACACCGCATCCTGATATCCTTTTTGATGGCGGCTCGACTCAATATCGATATGAGCTTTTAAGGCTTTTAAAGCATTTGCCCGAAAACGACTTTCGATAGGGCCCGGCTCTATAGTGCTGATTTTGATCGGTGTATCACTCAGCTCCATTCGCATGGTATCTGTCAAACCTTCTAAAGCAAATTTACTCGCATTGTAGGCACCACGAAATGGAGCAGCGACCAAACCTAATACAGAGCTATTCTGCACAATACGCCCGTATCCCTGAGCTAACATGACTTTAACGACTCGGGTTGTTAAATCATGCGTACCAAAGACATTGCTCTCAAATTGTTGTCGTAAGGCAGCAACAGGTAAATCCTCTACGGCACCGGGCTGTCCATAAGCGCCATTATTAAACAGAGCAAATAGACTACCTCCAGTAATTTCCAAGGTTTGCGCTAAGCCCCGCTCAATCGACTCGGGATCAGTTAGATCAAGCTGCACAGCATGCTTAATGCCTAACTTTCGTATACGGTCAACATCTTCTTGTTTACGGCAACTAGCAATGACTTGAAAGTTCTTTGTTTGGAGCGTTAGCGCAGCATTTAAACCGATACCACTGCTGCATCCTGTAATTAAAATTGAATAACGCATTGTTTCTTCCAAATGACAGTAAAAAAATATGATCAATGAGAATAGAAAAGCATTAACGCTATGCCAAATAATACTAATGAGAATGAATAAAATTTGACGCACATCAGTCTAAAAATTTAACCATGCATTCATAATTCCTGCTTATCGAAATCAAGGAGGAATCCAATGAAGTTAACCAATATAAAAGTCAGTCGCAAGCTTTGGGGCTTGATTGCGATTCTGGTAAGTTTGCTTGTTATTTTTGAGTTTAATGCGTATTACACTCAATATCATGAAGCGCTTGATGCTCGAAAACTTCAAGTAAAAGAGCAAGTTGATAATGCTTACTCCTTAGTTAAATTTTATCACGATCAATCCTCTGTCCTAGGTGAAAAAGAAGCTAAAGAAAGAGCACTGCAAGCGGTCGCTGCACTACGCTATGGTGATGGTGGTTATTTCTGGGTCAACGATTACCAACATAAACTACTAATGCACCCTCTAAAGCCTCAGCTTAATGGTTCTGACGTAACCAATAAAACGGATGCAAGTGGTAACTATCATTGGCAAGCAATGGTGACAACCGTTAAGCAACAAGGGGAAGGCTTTGTTGAATACACATACAAAGGCCCACAAGTCGACACACCTGAGGATAAAGTCTCTTACGTAAAAGGTCTAAAGGACTGGGGCTGGATTATCGGTTCTGGTGTCTTTTATACCGATGTTAAAGCGGCATTTTGGTCTAATGTTCAAGTCTCTGCCATTATCGAAACCCTTTTAGTATTAGCAGCCTTGACGGCAAGCTGCTTTGTGGTTCGCAGCATTGTTCGACCATTAAAAGTTGTCACTGCTCACCTTCAAACCGTTGCAAGCGGCGACATGACACAGCACCTAGAGTTGAATCGCAAAGATGAACTAGGCATCTTAGCAGACTCCGCAAACCAGATGTCTTTAGCGCTGGGAAATACTTTAGGTAGTGTGTCAAACGCCATTCAAGAGCTGCAAGCGGTATCGTTACAAATGCGTACCAATACTGCTAATACCAAAGGTGGTATGGACGCTCAATTTAACGAAGTAGAAAAACTTGCTACAGCCATGAATGAAATGTCTTACTCTATTCGCGATGTGGCTAACAATGCGAAAGACACTGCAAGTGCAACCCAAGTGGTTCAAGAAACTACCCGATCATCTAGCAAAGATCTCAGTGAGACCAATCAGAACATTCAAACACTGACGCATCATGTTGAAGGTGCTAATACCGTTATCATTGAGTTGTTAAGCCAAACCCAAGAAATTGAATCAGTCTTAAGCGTCATTGGCGATATTTCAGAGCAGACTAACTTGCTTGCCTTAAACGCCGCCATTGAAGCTGCACGTGCTGGTGAGCAAGGCCGAGGATTTGCCGTGGTGGCTGATGAGGTTCGTACTCTTGCTAGCCGCACACAAAGCTCCACTGTAGAAATCCGTAACATCATTGAGAAGCTGCAACAACAGTCTTCTAATGCCTCGCAATCTATGGCGACCAGTACAGAGCAAGCTGAAAAAGGCGCTGAGCGCATGAGAAATGCAGCAGATAACTTAGCTCGAATGCTGCAGCAAGTGGATGAAGTTTCCGACAGTAGTGTTCAGATTGCTTCGGCGGCAGAGCAACAAGGCCAAGTTGCCGAAGAGATTAACAGCAACCTAATGGGTATCCGTGAAGTCTCTGAACGCGTTTTGCAAGAGTCAGAAGAAGTGGCGCAAGGATCTGAAATGATCGCTAAAATGGCTGATGCCCTACGTGTACAAATCAATCAATTCCGTTTTAATTAATATTGTTTTTAAGCCAAGATATTAGTTAAAGCGATCATCTACAAAAAAGGCGAGCCTCCTAAGGGGCTCGCCTTTTCTATATTTAACAATAAAGTGCTTACATAAAAAGTCTAGATTATAGACCCAATGCTTTCGCGTGATGAACGAGGTGGTCATCAATAAAGCTAGAGATAAAGAAGTAACTGTGATCGTAGCCAGACTGACGACGTAGCGTCAGTTCATGACCTGCTTTTTCACAGGCTTGCTCAAGCGCTTCTGGCTTAAGTTGCTCTTCTAGGAAGTTATCCGCTTCACCTTGGTCAACCAATAACGGTAGACGCTCTTGAGAAATCGCGATCAACTCACAGGTATCCCACGCTTTCCACGCTTCACGATCATCACCTAAGTAACCGGTGAAGGCTTTCTCGCCCCAAGGACACTGCGTTGGATTTGTGATCGGCGCAAACGCTGACACAGATTGGTAACGACCTGGATTTTTAAGCGCACAAATTAGCGCGCCGTGACCGCCCATAGAGTGACCAGAGATAGAACGCTTATCCGTGACTGGGAAGTGCTCTTCTACCAATGTTGGCAACTCTTTTACCACATAGTCGTACATGTGGTAAGTGTTTGAGTATGGCACCACCGTTGCGTTCACATAGAAACCTGCACCAGAGCCAAAGTCGTAGCTTTCATGCTCTGCTGGGTAATCGGTACCACGCGGACTCGTGTCAGGCATTACAATCGCAAGACCGAGTTCCGCTGCTTTCTTAAACGCACCAGCTTTCTGTGAGAAGTTCTCATCCGTGCAAGTCAAACCTGACAACCAGTACAACACAGGTACATTTTCGCTCTCAGCTTGTGCTGGCAAAAAGATGGCAAATACCATGTCACCTTTTACAGACAAACTTTCGTGACGGTAGCGTTTCAACCAACCGCCGCTTACTTTCGTGCTCGATAAAAGTTCCATAATTCCCTCTTCGTATCAGTAAAAAAAGCCCATCCTAGAGATGGGCTTTTTAAGATGATGAACGCTTATTTTGCGTCGAACTCAATAACCGTACGGATACTTTCACCTTCGTGCATTAGGTGGAAAGCTTCGTTGATGTCTTCAAGCTTCATTTTGTGTGTCACGAACGGATCGATTTCGATCTTACCGCTCATGTAATCTTCAACGTAACCTGGAAGTTCGGTACGACCTTTAACGCCACCGAACGCAGAACCACGCCATACACGACCCGTCACTAGCTGGAATGGACGAGTAGAGATTTCTTGACCTGCACCCGCTACACCGATGATGATCGACTCACCCCAACCTTTGTGACAACACTCAAGCGCTGCACGCATCACGTTAACGTTACCAATACATTCGAAAGAGTAATCCACACCACCGTCAGTCATCTCAACGATCACTTCTTGGATTGGCTTGTCGAATTTAGATGGGTTGATGAAGTCCGTTGCACCGAACTGCTCAGCCATTTCGAACTTAGATTCGTTTAGGTCGATCGCGATGATACGACCAGCGCCAGCTAAACGAGCACCTTGGATACAAGATAGACCGATACCGCCTAGGCCGAAGACTGCAACCGTCGCGCCCGCTTCCACTTTTGCCGTGTTAAGCACCGCACCGATACCCGTCGTTACGCCACAGCCAAGTAGACAGATTTTGTCCATTGCGGCTTCTTCATTGACTTTCGCCAAGGAGATTTCAGGGACAACACTGTACTCAGAGAAAGTAGAACAGCCCATGTAGTGGAAGATCGGCTCGCCGTTGATGCTAAAACGGCTCGTGCCATCTGGCATAAGACCTTTACCTTGCGTCGCACGAACGGCCTGACATAGGTTCGTTTTGCCAGATTTACAGAATTTACACTCGCCACACTCTGCCGTGTAAAGAGGGATAACGTGATCACCAGGTTTGAGTGTTGTCACACCTTCACCAACGGCTTCAACGATGCCAGCACCTTCGTGACCAAGGATCGCAGGGAAAATACCTTCTGGGTCTTCACCAGAAAGTGTGAACGCATCCGTGTGACACACACCTGTTGCTACCATGCGAACAAGCACTTCACCTGCCTGCGGATCTTGTACTTCAACTTCTTCAATTTTAAGAGGCTGACCTGGTCCCCAAGCGACCGCTGCTTTACATTTCAACATTGTGAACTCCGTTCTAACATAACCGTTAATGAAACAAGTGGGCTAAGTGTAGACGCAAAAAACTATTGCGATAATAGCCATTTTGACAAATTATTATTGTCATACAGCAACAATAGCGAGTAATAATGTCATGAAACACTGGGAAGCCATGGAAGCCTTTGTCGAAGTCGTGCATCAGGGGAGCTTCTCCAAAGCCGCAAGCAGGTTAAATGTTTCGGCTTCACACATCAGTCGCTTGATTACCCATTTAGAAGAGCGTTTAAACACCACGCTGTTATTTCGCACCACGCGCAGTATTCGACTCAGTGAAGCGGGCGAGAAGTTTTACCAACACTGTCGCGAGCTACCGAATGCACTCGCCAGCGCGGAAGAAGCCGTCAGTGCCCTCACTCAAGCACCCATGGGTACACTGCGTATTACCTGCGCCACCACCTTTGGCGAGCGCTACCTAGCGCCCTTGCTCAATGACTTTTTAATGCAAAACCCACAAGTCGACTTAGACTTTCATCTTACCAACCGCGAAGTGGACTTGGTGGAAGAAGGTTATGACCTCGCCATCCGCATGGGAGCACTGCGTGACTCCAGCCTGTTATCAAGACGACTGTGTGACCGAGCTGAATATCTGTGTGCCTCTCGGGAGTACGTTGACCAACATGGCGTGCCTCACACCCTCGCTGAACTGAGCAAACACAAATGCTTAATGGGCTCTAAAACTCACTGGGTATTCAGTCAGAACGGTCAGCGTAAAGAAGTCAAAGTCTCCAGCCATTGGCGCAGTAACTCTGGCCCTGCCCTTCTCGACGCCATCCGCCGAGGTCTCGGTATTGCGCAATTGCCTGATTACTATGTAAAAGAAGACTTAGCGTCAGGGCGACTGATTTCATTGCTCCCACAATATCAGTACCCCTACACCGGTGTGTGGCTGGTTTATCCTCGCGCCCAACAGCCGTCACCGAAACTCAAAGCCGTTTGCGATTACTTGATTGAGCGCTTTGAAAAAGAAGATATTTTTGCCAGTTGGAGTAAACGGCTTTGATACTAAGCGAACCAGAGCTAACAAGCCTTGTTAGCTCTCTCTAAACTCCAATAGCTCTCTTAGTGGCAAAGGCATTTTTTTCCTGGCGGCCATCGAAATATTTTGCTCGTTTTTCTGCCAAATCACACCAAGCGCAATAATACCAAGCCCTATCAACACCAACGCCATTGGAAAGAGCCAACTGTCTTTGAAGACACTAGATGCTAGATGACCGAAATAAGCACAACAGCCTAATGCTCCGAATACTACAAACACTCGCCGCATCAACAATACACCAATACCAACCATCACCAGGTTAATGCTGAAGTAGATAAAT
Organism: Marinomonas ostreistagni; assembly: GCF_016461785.1. GTDB lineage: Bacteria > Pseudomonadota > Gammaproteobacteria > Pseudomonadales > Marinomonadaceae > Marinomonas > Marinomonas ostreistagni_A. Next base: position 186,641 of record NZ_JAEMUH010000007.1, read on the forward strand.
TTAGAAAGCTCATCATCAGAATGCTGACTGCTCATGCCTCCCCAAAAAGTGAGGACACCAAAAATATACAGCCAAAATGCGTAGTCAGCGATTTTATGGGCTTTTAGGTCAACCACAAAAGCCAAGATAATCATGACCAAACCAACGTACATAGAAATTAAGGTTCTAAGTTCATAGGCAGATCGATCACCCGCTAACATCAATGCAACATCCATCGACATATACCAAAGCGAGACAGCGATGGGCATGAGCATAAATGGATATTTATACTTCCAAGCCAGCAAACCACCTACGGCAAGAGTAGCAACTTCCATATAAATCCAATGCCATTTAATGGTTCTATGAAAGCTTTTATACACACTGTCATCAGGCCAAACGCCTAACCATTTCTGCAGCCCATAAACCGCTAACGGTGTTATACAAACCACAAAGGTCGCACATATACCTGCAGGAATACTTAAGTTTCTAGCGGCGAACACATGGCATATCCAAAGCCCGAGCACAGCATACAAGAGCGAAATAAAGAATATCCCAGCGCCGCCAAACGACTCCCATCCTAAATTCATAAACAGCGACATTGCCCCGATGGCCATCATACCGCCAAGGTAATAGAGGGTATGCGTGAAATTGAATGTCGGAGTGCTCTGCGACTGATGCGACAAGAACTCATACAAGGCTTCAGACTGCTCAGTGGAAATAATCCCCTCGTTCGCAGCGGCTTTCAATTGTCTCTTTGTTACATCCATTTAAGTCCCCCAAAATCCAAAGAAAGTCGAAGTGAAGCAGTGTAGTCCAAGAAGCGTTAATGCTTTTTAAACTTTACATTGCCGCTTTTGATGGCATCTAGTAAACCTTCAACGTGCTCATTATTGGGCGTTAGACCTTTGTAGATCTCAAGATTTTTTACAGCCAACTCCATGTTTTGCTGCGATAAATAGACCATACCTAGCGAATAGTAAGCTTGCTTCACCCCTGCTTTTGCTGATTTTTCTAAATACGGCAATGCTTTGCTTCCTTGATTACTATCAGCTAGGAAAACACCGTACCTATAATTTGCAAACGTATCATCTGGCATCTGATTAAGTAGGTTTCTAAAATCTCGATCCGCCTTATCCGCCGAACCAGGAATATCTAGCATGAATCCAATACTATTTATAAGGCTGCTGCGTTTTAAAAGATCAGTAGATGCTGTCGGCGTATCCACAAGAATATCCAACACTCCTGAAAGCGACCGTGCGTCAGCTTTAGCACGTCGCAAATCCGCAGCGTTGTCAAACCTAGGAGGATAAACACTCGCATGTTTCCCAAGGTCATTAATGATTGAATCTAAATATCGTAAATCAACGCCTTTCTTTTGACCGTTTTCAGTTTCCGTAACGATTAAAATCTTCTTCGCATCGTAATTACCGTACATCTCTGCGTAAGAAGCGTTAGCAATAAACTGAAAAAAACAAAACAACGAGGCAATGATTTTAGGTTTCAGATTACTCAATGAAGGCTTGTAAGACAAAGTCCAGCTCACAGCATACATGCCACTTCGACTTTTCATAATTGGACATCCTTGTTAAGGGGATCAGTAAGATCCTAATAAAAATCACTTCATTCTCTCTTCGTTTTCCCACCATATTGAGAATGATTTTTATTTTTAACAAAGAATATTTTAAATATCAAGCAGTGCACCAAGATAGTTAAACATCACACAAAAGACGCATGTCTAAATCGCTTAGCGACTAGTCCAGTTCCCCCAGGCTTCTCAAATAAATACCTCTACATTCTCTAATTTGATCTAAGTCGCTTTCTATCCATTACTGACTTGCAGAAATAACATCTGCTTAATACATTAGAAAAATCTAATAATTATTTAAGGATTTATCATGCGTCAAGTAGATGTTGCGATCATTGGAGCAGGCTCTGCGGGCTTAACCGCACTCGGACTGATAAAAAAAGTGACCAATAATTATGTGCTAATCAATGAAGGTTGGTATGGCACGACGTGCGCCAAAGTGGGCTGCATGCCGTCGAAGGTGCTGATTCAAATTGCCGATGATTTTGACCGCTTGAAAAAGCTGCCCGTAGAAGGCATCGAAGGGGTAGCCCAAGCACACGTAAATGGTGAAACCGTGATGAAACGAGTGCAGTCTATGCGCGACGGCTTTGTCGAGAAAACCATTGCCCCTTGGCAAACACTACCAGCCGATAAGAACCTTAACGGTCGCGCCGCTTTTATCGACGCCAACACGCTAGAAGTGACATATTCCGATGGCCAAACAGAGCAAATTCAAGCGAAGCAGATTATCTTAGCCCCTGGCTCACGTCCCGTTTTACCTGCGGCGTGGCAAGCCATCCAGGGTGTCGTGACGTCCGACACCTTCTTTGAGCAGGCTAGCCTACCGAAAAAAGTCGCCGTCATTGGCCTTGGCGTGATTGGTCTAGAGCTTGGCCAAGCCATGGCCCGTTTGGGTGTCGAGGTAGTAGGCATTGAAATGGCCGATACCTTGGCTGGCATTAGCGATCCCGAGGTGCGTAACAAGGCTCTTGAACTTCTAGGTCATGACTTTCCGCTTTACCTTGGTCAAGCGGCACAATTAGAGCCAATCGAAAACGGAGTCAAAGTAAGCGTTGGCGAGCAGAGTATTGAAGTGGATCAAGTACTTGCCGCCCTAGGTCGTCGTCCTAACCTAGATACAGTGAACCTTGCTAACGCTGGTATTACGTTAGATGAACAAGGCATGCCTGAGATCGATTCAAGTACTATGCGTATCCAAGGTACAAGTATCTATGTAGCGGGCGATGCGACAGGGCAAAAGGCCATCCTTCATGAAGCCGCAGATGAAGGTCGCATCGCCGCCTACAACGTCATTCAAGCCCTACAGCAAGGCGAAGCCAAACACTACCAAGCACGCACCGAACTGGGCATGGCGTTTACTCATCCTAATATCGGCTTCTTTGGCAAACGCTTTGTAGAGCTTGATCCTGAACACATTGCCATCGGTAGCTATAATTTCAATATGCTCGGTCGCCCACGAGTCATGCAAGAGACGGAAGGGCTAATTCGTTTGTATGCAGATAAGAAAACAAAGCAATTAGTAGGGGGGGAAATGATCGCCCCACGAGGTGAACACTTACTGCATCAACTGGCTTGGGTTCATCAGCTTAATGTCGAAATAGCCGAGATCCTACGCTTGCCGTTCTATCACCCCAATATCGAAGAGGGTGTTCGCATGGCACTTAGGGAGTTAGCAAAGCAACTTTACGATAAACCAGTGGAAGAAGTTATTGGCGCTTAAGGAACAACACCCTCACTCTGGCAACCTTAATCAATCTTAAGAATAAGGTTGCCAATATTTACCGGGCAGTCAGGGAGAATTGCTCTAAAATCAACTCAACCAGCGGCTGCTTTCTAAATTTCCGAGCCGAGCCATCTAGATCTTTGAGTGAATGCGCTGCTTTTGGTAAGACCACCAGTTGATAGCGTCCTCCAGCACTTTCGAAAATATGCTGGGCATTTTTTTGCGAAGTAAATGGAATGTCCAAAAAGCCTTTTTCCCCTATCCCTCCGGCTATAGGTACATTTTCATCCAACTCACCATGAATATTAATAATGGTGTTATTTACGGCCTTTGCACACTGTTTGGGATCGACCATTAAAGTGGCTGAGAGTGTTACCACCTTTTGAAATGTCTCGGTCGTACACACCATTGTCTGCAGCATCATTCCACCATTCGAATGACCAACAGCTAACTTATTAACATCACTGACGTGATAACGCGATTGCAAAGTTTCTACCGCCTCAGAAATGTAGCTTATGTCATCCACCTGATCTCGGTAGGGTTTACCACAGCAACCTCTACCTGCATTCCATGCTTTAAATTTAGCACCTCCCAAACGCGCGGCAGCACTACCATTTAAATACGCTACAACCATTCCGAGCTGATCGGCAGCCTGCTCAAACGCTAATTTTCTTTGTATGAACTGAGCATTACCAGCACCACCATGTAGGACTATCAGCAAATATAGATGAGCCTTTTCAGAGAACCGATCAGGTACATAAAGCAGCCATTCTCGCTCATTAAATGACTCTGTTTGATAACGCCCCTCGGCTTGTACGGGCAAGCTCAAAGCCAGCCAAACACCACTCCCTATCAGGTAATAGAGCAATGTCTGTAGCCATTTAATGAGGTAAAGTCCCTGCATTATTCCTACCCTCTCTTATAAGCGAATCACCGTAATAAAGCTTTAATCTAACGGTACGATGTTAGGCAAAAGTTCGATCAGAAAGAAATACAGGCTCGAGCATCATTGGTCAAAACCACTAACACTATCCATAAACCGACTAATAAATGTCATGACTTCTTTCTCGTAATCAGTCTCCTGAATAAACGTGTCAATTTCCTTAGGTAACTTGCCGATCAGAGGCACCCGTAAAAAAATATCTTCTTGAAAATTCTCGCTGACCGTTGCCAATACGAGTCGTAAGGAAGCCAGCATATCATCGCCTCGATGAGATGCATGGACCAACGCAATGTTTTTCCCGATCACTTCATAGCGAGACACCATCCAATCTATCGCGTTTTTAAGGCCACCGGGAATCGCTCGAACATACTCAGGACTTGAAATAATAATGCCATCCGCCGTGGCAATGAGGTCAATAAAATTACGTACAGCAAGAGGGGTCGACTCACCCTCTAAGTCAGGAGAAAACACTGGTAGCGTATGGAGCTGATCAAAAATAAACACCTCAACGCCTTCTGGCACTCTAGATTGAATTGCCGAAAGCAAAGCTGTATTGGTCGAGGCCTTACGGGCACTACCGGAGATAGCAAGAATCTTCATAAAACATTCCTTGTCGTAGGCTAGTTCACGTTACTGATGTGTATCAAGCATCGTGCAGCAGAGATCATCTTTTTTATTTATGAACGACCTTAAAATGCTCTAAAACTAACAACATATCTTCAGTTGGAGTAATACCTAACTCTTCACACTCGTTTGAAAAAACGCCCAGTGAGCTTTTCTCCACCACGATAAGGTTTTATCGCCCTCACCTTCGGCCGCGGCGAACTCAGCACTCACATCCCTATATTTGCACGTAGAAACTGAACTGATTTCTATGATACAGACTGGCTTACCACTCCAATCCGTGACGACTTGAAGATGACCGACTTCAGGACGCTCTTCACCTTCATGGCTGTACCAGTACTCCATGCTACAGGACGCCCGTTTTTCACCTCTAAGAATCAATTCAGCGCAAACATTAGCGTTGTACTCATCAGAGCAAAAATAATCTGAACTGAAAGAAGTATATTTTTCTGCGGTTTTAAGTGGCAATGAGTTCAGATAACTCTCTAAATAGGCCCTACTTCTTTCTTCCATGAAAACCTCGAATTTGATTAAGAAAACCGCCTTTTAAGGCGATAGATGCTCGTTTATTCATTAGCAAGCCAAAACATGAAATCAAACTTATGCGTTTGGTGATTTGTCTTCAGCCTATGGTATTGGTTGCATATTGATCTTAATACACTTCCTTTAACGCTTCCAAGTCAAAACTAGAGGCCGCAGAGATCGGATCTCTTCTATGCTGTTCTATTTAAGCGTTCTCAGAAAAATCACTTTGGTAGAAGTATCATCAAGAGCCTGGTTATTCTCAATTTATAATGTTCTAATCGTGAGCATAACACTCGCTCAGTTTATTGCCTGATTGGAGCCATATGTCCCCGCTAGATCAACTCAACGCCGCCATCAAACAATTCCACTTGGGGCATTATGACAATGCAAAGACTTTATTGGAGGAAGTCAGAAAAGCTGCTCCTGAACTCGTCATGGCGCAACTCTATTTGGCTCAAATTGATCTCCTATCAGGAAAAGGTGAACAGTGGATAGCTACTCTGCAAGAACTGATTATTCAGATACCTCATTTCCACGAAGCCTACCACGTGTTAGGGCAATGCCTGCAGCAAGCAAAGCAACTACCTCAAGCTGCAGCGACGTTTCATACCGCATTAACACTCGCCTACTTTCAAGTAGAGCAGGAAGGGATTCCTTCTTGTGTTAAACCGAACACAACATCTCTTAAACCTGATCAAGGCGAGGCTCTGCTTTGGCAAACCTTATCTTTGCTAAAGCAGCATGAAGTCTATGCTTTTGCTTGTGCAGGCACTCTTTTAGGCTTGGAGCGAGAAGGTCATTTGCTTATCAATGACAAAGACTTGGATATTGGGATAGATTGGCTCCAAATGAATAAAGCCATTGAGGTATTGGAAAAAAACGGTTGGGCCGAGGCGTCACGCTCCTACGATTTAATCAACCCACGTTGCTTAAAACATAAGGCAACAGGCATTACGCTGGATCTATGTGGTTTTGGCACCGATAGTAAAAGTGGTGAAGCCATTTGCGGCCTATGGATCGAAGACGTACCATTTCATTGGAACCGCATTACAGTCTTTCCTAAAATCGAACTAACCAGCCGCCCTTCACCTGCTGGTGAAGTATGGTATTTAAGCCAACCAGAATTGATGTTAAATGCACTGTATGGCCAAGATTGGCGTATCCCTGACGCGGATTTCGATACCATTATCTGCGCACAGAATCTAAAACATTTCTCTTGGCTCACATATTGTTACGCCTACTCACGTTTGTATGGGCAATGGCTTAGAGGCAATACAACCAAAGCTAAACGTATCCTTGATGTACTCCTTGCTCAGCGTCCAAAAGACAAAGTACTAAATCAAATTAAGCGGCAGTTTGAGCAAATATCTTCTCAACAAAATAGCCAACAGCGAATCTTGGCTCTAGGTTACTTCGACCTGATGCATGAGGGTCATTTGAACTACCTTGAATTCGCTCGGCAACAGGGAGACGTATTAGTCGTGGGCATTGCTCCAGATAGCTTTTGTCAGCAAAGTAAAGGCTATCAACCAATCATGAATGAAACACAGCGAAAAATGCTTATCACTGCTCTATCGATCGTTGATGAAACCCATTTTGTCGCCAACCCCATATCACACACTCAAGCCGCTACGGAATGGATACACTCACTCAATATCAACAAAGTTGTTTGTGGTAAAGAGTGGCAAGGCTCAGAGCGTTGGCAGAAGCTAGAAAAAGCCCTTGCCCACCACAATATTGATGTAACCTATGCTCCAAAAACAGAAGGAGTTTCGACTACTTCAATTAAACAAAAGGTCATATCTCAAACTGACACTAAGAAACATTAGGTTTGGGAAGGTATAGCTACCTGCTGCCAAATTGTGACCATTAACTTTATATGCAGGACTATAAATTAATTAAAGTCTTAGCACACAACGCGAGTAATGCGATGTTCGATAAAAGCCCCATTAGGAAAAAGTAGCTTCGTGGGCTTGGGTTTTCGTTAGTCGCCACTGCGTAATAAAGCAGCATGTGAATAATACGCGCTACAGCGAAGCTCCAAATACAGATCATTAACCAAAAGGCATCGGCACCAATCAAGATAGCCAGTAAAATCATACCAAGCATGATTGGTACATTTTCTATCGAGTTCATAAACGTTCGATGTGCCCTGAATGTGAACGATTCATGCCCAAGTGACTCGTCCACTTTACCTGGAACAGCTCCTTCCTTACGTGCTTTAGAAATTGCTGCAACAAACCACTGCGCCATCCAAGTCACAAGAATCACAAACATGCCCCAAAATGCAGTGCCGTATATCGTCGTTAATTCCATTACATATTCTCCTTTTTCATTAGAGTGATATGAATAACGTCGCACAGCAAAGCGCTACATGCACTCTGCTAAAAGACATCTGCAAAGGATTAACGCAGGCTTTGCATGGTTATTGAACAAAGCTGGGGGAGGTTTAAAGAGACGTGACAAAACAACACGGTCTGAGCTTGTAATTGCCTTCACGTTCAAGCTCCTGCCAAACAACTAATTAACGCTACTGATGCGTCTCAAAGTAACGCTTTTCCTGCTCTAAAATGCGCTCGCTATTTAATGAAGCAAGGCTGATATCAGGTGAGTTAGGCAACATACCGATGGTTTGTAAATGCAGATAACGCATGGCACAAACGCGCAAGAAAGAAGTGAAATTATCCAAATCATGACCCGCTGCCAATGCCTCATGGTTAAGCTTCACAATCATCTGCGCCAGCGATAGCTTATCCCGCTGAGCGATTTCCTCTAAGGTAAACCAGAAGATATTTTCCAATCGAATGCTGGTGACCATGCCATCAATACGCACAGAGCGCGTGACGTTTTGCCATAGGCTGGGGTCTGAGTTCACAAACAGCTTGCACATAAAATCATCCTGTTAAAATCCCTTAACAACGCAAAAGAACAAACGCAGACAAAATAGGTTAGCTGAATTTTTCGGAAAGTCAGAGGAATGGCGCACTAATTTACGCAATAGTGACTATCCACTCCCCCAACATCGCAGAGTAAAGATCAGGTTAGCGGTTTAGCAAAACATAAAACTGCGCTAACCACGCAGGGTGCGCTGGCCACGCAGGCGCTGTGACTAAGTTACCATCGGTCACCGCCTGATCCACTGGGATATCAGCGTAGACACCTTTGGCAAGCTCTACTTCTGGCTGACACGCAGGGTAAGCGGAACATTGCTTGCCCTCCAACACACCCGCCGCCGCCAACAACTGAGCACCGTGACAAATCGCGGCAACTGGCTTATCCGCTTTAAAGAAATGCTGCACCATGGCAATCACGTCTTTATTTAAACGCAAATACTCCGGCGCACGACCACCCGGAATCACCAAAGCATCATAGTCTTCAGCCTTAATCTCACTAAAGGTCGCGTTTAACGTAAAACGGTGACCAGGCTTTTCGGTGTAGGTCTGATCCCCTTCAAAATCGTGGATCGCCGTTGCAACAGAGTCACCAGCTTTCTTATCAGGACAGACTGCATCCACCTGATGGCCGACACTTAACAACGTCTGAAACGGCACCATGGTTTCGTAATCTTCCGTGAAATCACCCGTGATCATTAAGATTTTTTTATTAGACATAATGCTTCCTCTTATTGTGTTTCCAACAGAGGTAAGTTGTAACAGTTAGAGTGGCGCGGGAGGTATTAACGGGTTGTTACATGGGGTGAAGCCGCCTGCTCATACAGAAAGCCTTATCAGACGTAAACGATGTCCATCGTGATCAATCATCGTAAAGGTCTCTCCAAAACTCAACGTTTCAATGGGTTGGATAGGCTGCAAATCGAGTGATTGCCAGCGGAGCCATTGAGTATTCAGCTCATCGAGGCTATCGACGTGTAGAACTACTTCAACACCACCGACCACACCATTGGTTGAGGGAATAACTTTATCCTGTTGCCACAAACGCAGAGATTGCCCATTGGGCGTGACAAACAACGCGAAGTCATCGGACTGCCTGATAGGCGGTTGTTCTAGAAGCTCGCTATATAAGGTGACACTTTTTGAAAGGGACGCAACATAAAGCACAAAGCCATTTAATATCATACTGAAACTCCATTCTGTGTTAAGAAGAAGTCCAGCATAAATTACCTGTACGTCAGTTTTTGTCAGTAGCGGTTGATTAAAATGGTAACGGCTTAGAAATCTGTTGTTGCTCATACCACTGATTCATCAGAGTACGCCGGGGCGTTGGATAACGAGCCTCATCCTTGATGACTAACTCGTTTAATCGATCAACGCGAAAATGTCGAAAGTCTTGGCGCACCTCACACCAAGCAATTAACACGAGTGCTGTTTGGAAGTAGCCCAATGCCATCGGCCATACCACTCGTTGGCTGTTATGCCCTACTTTATCTTGATACTTAAACTCGACTTTGAACTCAGCTTGTAGTGCAGCTCGTAAACGGGCCACATTGATATCATCACCAAGCGACGCAGTGGGTCCAACCAAGAGAGTATTGTGTGTCACCTCATCTGCCAAATCGGCTGGCAATTCAGACAGCACTTTCCCCAAACACGACTCTGCACTCTGTGCCAGTGCAGGATCCGCCTGACGAGTGACCCAGCGCATGCCTAATACCAGTGCCTCTAGTTCTTGCGATGTGAAATTTAAGGGAGGCAACCAAAATCCCGAGACCATTTGATAGCCAACACCTGCTTCGCCTTCGATTTGAGCCCCTTGCTCCTGCAGCGTTGCAATATCGCGGTAAATACTGCGCACACTGACATTGAGCCGCTGCGCGAGTTGACTTGCAGAGACCGGACGACGACTTTGACGTAACAAGTCCAGTAAGGATAACAAGCGCTTTGATCGACTCACTTTATCGTTAAACCTTCATCAGCCGTCGGCGCTTCAAAGTACTGAGTTACATGATGAAAAACGCTTTCCGTGTCAAACTGCGCTCGTTCAGGAAATTCAATACGACGCTGTGCAATTTGAGACAAACATTGCTCATCTGTCACGTCTAAAAACCACAGTTCGTGGCGACAATTCACTTCGCGACATAGCGATACAAACCATGCTCTTTGCTTCAATGTGTTTGCAGGAAAGTCCATAACGACATTCACACCAAGGTTGAGCAGACTTTGAACGTGCATTTTAACAAACGGTTTGATGAGGTTTGAGAACTTAATGTAGTCATCAAAGGTGTTAATCTGTGAAGGATAATGGGCCGCTAACCATTCATCTTCTGAGACGAGAACAGCATGATTCTCAGCCGCAATAATTTTGGATTTCGTGGACTTGCCCGCCCCCATCTTACCGCAGAAAAAAAACAGCACTCCCTGATGTTCCATCTCTCCTCCAGTCATTCTTAACAACTTGTTGCCTTGCTTGCACATTGTCTTAGATTAAAAATACAACCAATCATACAAAATTTGCTCTTCAGTTCATTAAACCGATTAAGCCGAACCGCATTTTTTATTCAATGCAGTAGCGTTATACAACACAGGCCATTGGTTTTGCCAGTTACTCCAAACAATATCGTCCGTTAACAAAGTGCTCATGAAATGCGCTACGTTTATGCGGCTTGTTTGGCCTGTATCTATAATCACACCCAATTGAGGTGAGGAAAAAACTTTGTAATCGGTAACTTCATCGTGATCAACCAAGTTATCCGGTCGAACAATACTCCACGTCAGATTTGGGCAGGTTTGGTTTTGCAAAAAAGCGGCTGCAAGTTCATTGTCTCTCTGGGGCGGCAAAATTTTACGTAATGCTGAAATTACGACTCGGTCCACTCCCTTCAATTGCTCATTATTACGAGCATTTACCACACCATTACTGCTCATTAACACTAAGCGTATCGGCTTATGTTGAGTCAATTCAACCAACCGTTGTACTGCGTCTCGAACTAGAGTTCGCGGTTTTCCCCATATACCTTGCAGCGTTAGATTGTGCCCCAAACAGCATGCTATACCATCCACTTCATCTAATACCGAGCTCAGCTCACTATCCGATACTTCCAGCAAGTTCCCCTGTTGAATTCTTATATTCCGATGAGAAAGAATTGATACAGGCAAAGCTTCTATTGTCCTAACAAAACCAAATACCGTATGTCCGCTTGCAAGGAGTTGTGAAGCAAGCAACCTCCCCGTAGCGCCTGTCAAACCTGCAACAAAAATTTTCATTCGAATCACTTGTCTCTTAATAGCGATTTGCCCACTATACAAATGCATAAATGAAAGATATACGGCAAAAACAACTACAAGGTATGCATTAACGAATGAATAAAAACACATTCGATTGGAATCACGCGCGAGTCTTTCTTACTGTCGCCAAAAAGGGCTCATTAACTGCAGCAGCGGAAGCGCTTAATCTCAGCCAGTCTACTCTCAGTCGACAAATGAACACTCTAGAAACCCAACTCGGACTTACCTTATTCGAACGCATGGGGCGAGGCATTCAAATAACAGACGCAGGGTATCAATTAATTCACCACATCGAAGTCATGCAAGAAGCAGCGATGCAAGTCTCACTGAGTGCAAAAGGTCACTCTGAAAGCTTGTATGGCTCCGTCACCATAGCTGTCAGCGAATTGGATGCAGCCTTTCGCTTGCCCCCGATATTGCAGCGTATTCGTGAACAAGCACCAGAACTACAATTAAATATTGAAGTATCTAATGCCATTACTAACCTCAAGGCGCGTGATGCCGACATCGCATTACGTAATAAACGCCCTGAACAGACTGACTTGATCGCCCGCAAAATAGGCGTGGAATCAATTGATTTATTTGGCACACCAGAATACATATCTAAACTAGAATTCAACGGATATAAAAATGTCCAAATTATTGGCTTTGATAAACAAGAAAAAGTGATTGAAATTTTGCAGCAGGGCAATTGGTCAGTGGGTCTTGAGAACTTTCAAGTGACCACTAATTTTCAGTGGCTCCATGTGTTACTTGCACAACAAGGCAACAGTTTGATCATCTTGCCAACAGACATCGGAAAACGCCTCGGACTCAAAGCCATACGCCGAACTGCTAATCCTTTACTTGAATTACCAGTTTGGTTAGTTAGCCATCGTGAGCTACGTACCAACCCTCGAGTGCGTTTTGTATTTGATCTTCTTGTGGATGGACTAAATGAAGACTTTACGTAACATCCTTACGCCAAGTAGCTCTCAAACTAAAAGGGTGAAGCGAGTCACTGAGTTGAACAGCTATGAATACACTCACCCTAGAATTTCATAGTGCCGCTCAACATTTACTGTCACCTTCCCCCAATAAGATGCTTTCACTCGTTGCTGGTGGAGTTCAAATGATTCTTTATCCTCGAACTCTTCGTAAACGTCAAAGCGAAGAGGGTTCTCTGGGTTTTGAATAACACTAAACGTGATACAGCCTGTTTCTTCGAGTGTAAGGCGTGTGTGATTTACCAATTCAGTTTGTACTAATTCAAGATCCGACTCTGGGACTAGAATAAAACCTTTTAATGTTACTTTTGGCATGGGCTTCCTTGTGGTGTGTGAAGTCATAAATAATCGGTACAGATGAAGCGCAACGGAATTCACATCAGAGTTAATTTGCCTTGTTAGACGACGATTTCATTGCCGATTTTGTAGCGAATATGACTATCCCAACACCAAAGACGATCACGGCAACCAATATCAAAAATGTGGTTTCAAATGAAATCCCGGATGCGCTTTCAGCTGTATTTAACATGAATAGATGAATAAATGAGAAAAGCGTTAGCGGTATCGACAAGATAAGCCCAACCAGTTCAATCCAGAATAATGCTTTCGGCATTTTGTCTGGCGAGATAGGGAATATTTTTCCTAAATCCAGCGCATACACAAAAAAGTATGAAATTCCACAAAGAACCGAAGCGATGACAGCAAGCTTGGAGCCAGCCAATACAAAATAGACCAATATAAGACTGCCAATCCCCAACACCGTGAGAAACACATTGAATATTCCCAGTGTCATAGGAGATATGTGCGAGAAATCTCTATTTTCAATTGGACCACCTGGAATAAGAGTGGCAAGTAATAGTACTGATAGTCCAAGCAAGCTTGCGACTGCATATCCGAGATAATGTTCCATGGTTTTTCCTCGTCAAATACCGCGTTAAAGAGCGACATACATGCTTGTTTTACACTTAGTGCTCCGTGCCTGCGTATACCCACATTGGCTCTGTTTTACCGGCGCGCTCGAAGCCTAAGGCTTTATAGAACTCTATAGCTTCACCGTCAGCGGTAAGCATTTGCTGGTGAAAGCCACCGTAGATAGATTGCATAGCCTCCATCATTTTACGACCGATCCCTTTGCCGTGTTTGGATGGGTGAACAAGCATATGAGGGTAATAGACCACCAGATGCCCATCAGATATTGCGTTGCCTACACCAACCAACTCTCCATCAATACGCGCTGTGACCAACGTGTGAGAATTACGCAAAGCAGGCAATAGCTGTTCAGGCTTTTCAGCTGAAGACCAGTGATTAGCCCGGTATAACTCTACGATTTCGGCCTCTTCGATCTCGCCGTTGAATTCAATTTTAATATCCATATTTACCTCGGTTTTGAATAATGCCTTAATCAGGGATGCCATAGACGTCGCTTGAACTGACTTGTTAACACTTTGGCCTGAATTAATAGATTAAGCTTACCAATAAGTGACTCAATCATAACTCCTATCCCAACAATGCCTATCATTAAACAGTCGGTAAAGTCAGAGCCTTTAAAAGCGAATCTTTCAGGCTTTTGGTCTAGAAGGATTGATGATACAAACCGACTGGTCTATGCCGTGGATGATGAAGCAGTGACGATATTGTCATGTCGTTATCATTATTAATGTTCAATCCATAAGCTTCGCAATCGCTGCACCATTAACGTTATCTTGCTCTTTCAAACTCGCTCTTACGCTTTCCCTATTCGACTGAGGCTGGTTTTGACTGGCTTTTAACTTCCCTACAAGTGACTCGATCGTAATCTCTATCCCGACAATGTCTTTAGCTAAACGGCCGGTAAAATCGGTTGGGGCATCCGCTACAGACCAAGGCTCGGCCATGGTAGCCTCATGATGATCGGTTAACTGAGATAAATGCTGTTTAAGCCAATCAGGATCCTGAATAACCTGAACTTCCCCCTTTCCGCCTTTGTTGCATACCAAGATGGCGAGATATAGGCATTAGGTCCCTGAAAAATCGCAAGCACCTGAGCGCCATCCTGAATACGCTGCCATGCCGTATTAGCACGAGCTAGATGACATTGTAGTTTACCGAGAGATCTGCCTTTATCTACCACTAAATGAAATGGGACATGATTTGCTTCAATGCCTTCAGCATCAGAGATAATCAAGGTACCAAAGCTATACTCGCGAATGTATTGGTGTAGTACTTCTTGGTCTTCTTCTTTGAAGTGGTTTGGGACGTACATCCATGTGTTCCTTGGTGGTGAGTCGTTTAAGCCAACTTTGCACTTACCTTACATTGAGGCAGTATTTAGCAGAATGCTTATTTGCTATAAATGATTGATAAGCTTTAACATTTATGTGGTATCAGCAAAATGATACTAGTTCCTAAATCTGACTTCGACTTAGTCGCTATCGATGATCAGAAAAGTGCCATCGTTGATCACGGCCGACAAACACAATCCAATGTCAGGGGCACAATGCTTGAACTATGTGCGAGGTATAAAGATTGGTTTCTAGTTTTCGCCACCGACAATACTCCTTTTGAAGACATGCTACATGTCCATTTAGTAGATAATAACTTCAATATTCTTGACTCTATTACCATTAGTGCCATGTACAGCACAGGCTCGTTTTCTGAACCTCAATTAATTGCCCCAAACAAAATAGTATTCCGTTTTATCGGTGACACGGATTGGACTATTACCATATTAGATCGAGCCAAGTTAGGGTTACCTTATTTATCCCCCATCAAAGGTGTTCGTAGAGCTTGGCAATGTCGTCAATATTTAGAAGTTTCTGGTCAGCCTAAGCCTGAAGTTTATAGCTAATACAGCGCACTTCTAACACCATAATAAAAAAACTAAATATTGCGTTTCTCTAATGGTAAATATTGAGCGGTGTGGACTAAACGTAAGATGCCGCACCGCTAGAGAAAAGTAATAACTACTGAATAGCACTCACCTTGGATTCGTATACGGCTAGAACTTCACAAGCCTTGCCAAGGTCTGTAGTAGAGTATTGCCCAATTTGAACATCCATAACTCGAAATTGATCAACTTCCTCTCTCGTAATCTGCTGACTCTGAAAGGCTGAGGTAACTGTTTGCATTGCATCCATGTAGCGAACCCAAAGTGAAGTTTGATCACATTCTGGGTTCTTGTGCGCCTTAACCTGAACTGACGTTTCAGTTCCACCATAGACTTCGATCAAGCCCTCATATCCCTGACATATGGCTGCATCCACCATCGTATTGGCCTGGGTTGCATCTAAGTTAGGTATATCCCCCATCATCTTGTTCAACGGTGTCGACTCATCCACCATACGAGTCAACTTTTCATGAAGCTCCGAAGGGATCGGCTCCCCAGCTGCTTGTAACTTAACCTTCTCCAGATTCAGCTTCTGCATGATATTGTTAAACTTAAGCATCCCACCTTGGGCACGTTGATAGCTACACTCATTTATAGCCCCATTTCCATCTGCTAAAGCAGGCATGGAAAGTCCCCCTGCCAAACAAAACCATCCAATGGCACCCGCAATACTCGAACTTATCTTCACCCTGTTACTCCTTTAAATAATTTACTTAGGATTTATTTTGAATTTAGGATCCTAACGCTCCTTGACGGCGGGTGATTTTAAAAGAAGGGATAAAAAAATTCATCTTATAAAATTTAACTAATTTGGTTCGCATACTAGATAACTGAAGCAGAACAAACTTAGGCAATGGAGAAGTGATTCCTAAACACTACAACTTTGGATACACAGAGCTCAGAAAAGTTATTGACGTCACTACACAAAACAAAAAATATTGGCTAATTATCTAGTACCGTGCAACAAAATGAATAGGATAAATATAAAGAAATACTAACTTCGAAGGGATCAGATTAAACTGGTTGTTACCGATTCGCTCAAATAATTCATAGTGTCGTTCAACGTTTACCGTCACCTTACCCCAATTTGATGCTTTCACTCGTTGTTGGTGGAGTTCGAATGATTCTTTATCCGCGAACACTTCGTAAACGTCAAAACCAAGAGGGTTCTCTGGGTTTTTAAATAACATTAAAGGTGAGACAGTCGGTTTCTTCGAGTGTAAGGCGTGTGTGGTTTGGCAATTAGCTGCGCTCTCAAATCAGAATGTATAATCGAATACAACGATATCCTCAAGCAAAGGACTAAAAATTTGCTTCAGCGCTTCGTGCTCAACATGCGGTAAGTAGTTTTGACGCCCTGCTTCGTTTGCAAACGTCATTAAGACTGAGTGCGTGTAACCTTTGTTTTTGCCCTCAGGGCTATCGTTTATACCCCATTCGACAGACACAACACCCTCAACTTTTTCAGGCATAGCTTCGAATAATCCCTTAAGCTTTTCGACTTCTGAGAGCGGTGATGATTCTTTAAATTTGATTAATAAAATGTGCCTAATCATTTTTTACTTCCTAGCGCTTGTCCGCTGAAATGCTTTGTTAAAAGTCACTTGCTTTTTGAAGTGCAACAAGGTCACAGCCAACTATTGCTTCAAGATTTTCAGTAATTTTTTCTGCACTCCAATCCCACCATGCTATTTCTAAAAGCTCATTAATTGTAAGGTCGTCAAATCGATATTTAATAACTTTAGCAGGATTGCCACCCACAACGCTGTAAGCCGGTACATCTGCGGTCACAACAGACTTACTCGCTACTATAGCACCAGTGCCAATTTTGACTCCCGGCATGATTGTGGCCTCATAGCCGATCCAAACATCATTCCCAATTTCCGTATCGCCTTTGTAGGGTAGCTCGTCCTCTTTAGGCATGACCTTCTCCCAGCCATTACCAAATATTTGGAATGGGTATGTAGAAAATCCAGACATCTTATGATTAGCACCATTCATAATGAATTTCACGTCTTTTGCGATGGCGCAAAACTTCCCTATTAAGAGCTTATCTCCAATAAATGGAAAGTGATAAAGCACATTACTCTCAAATCGTTCTGGGCCTTCAGGATCGTCGTAATAGGTGTAGTCACCCACGATGATATTTTCAGAAGAAATGTAATTCTTCAAATACCCTACTTGGGGAAAGCCTTTCATGGGTTCTTTATCTTCAGGACTTGGACCTTTCAAAATGCCTCCAATACATCTGTGGCTTTAAACGCCGCGTTAAATAGTGGACAACGCGATAACTAAACTTAAACCATTGAACCTTAAACACCTAAGGCAACTTGAACTAAAGTCGTCAAGCGGTGTGAATCTGCCTTAAACGATTTGTTATGTGAGTTTTTTCACGCACCCAAAAGAGGCAAATTTTTACGCTGTTGATAGGTTAAAGCTAACTCTAAACAGGACTTGATTATTGTTTCTGGTAAGGCTTTCGATAAGGACAGAACTATTGCTCTGTTTCCCTGAAACAACAGTTCATCACTATACAATTCTCGAAATGTATCGACTAACTTAGTTTGGCAATTAAAAAACAGGTAATAATTGTCAGGAGATTTCAGCTTCCAGTCCATTCTTAACGGGCTACCTGTTTTTACACTATAGCTAGGTTCACCCCACTTTAGAGTTTCATCGACTTCACCCAGTTCCAAATCAGATGCGATTTGAAAGACTAGGTTTCGTAGTTCCTCTAGCCTAATACGAGCATTTTCCGGATATTCATCGAAGCGTTCTTTGACTACCTTGTTCACTGAAACCTCCTATTCACA
>NZ_JAEMUH010000008.1 GCF_016461785.1 Marinomonas ostreistagni
CAGTTAAGTAGCGGGCTTTAAAATGCTCTATGGCTAAGTGCTTAGCCTAGGAACTTGCGTGCGTTTTGGAATAGACGCAACCAAGGACCTTGCTCTTGCCAGCCTTCTGGTTTCCAGCTGTGTTGTACCGCACGGTAAACACGCTCTGGGTGAGGCATCATGATAGTCACTCGACCATCTTCAGATGTTAGACCAGTGATACCTTCAGCAGAACCGTTCGGGTTGAATGGGTAACGTTCCGTTGCTTGACCGTAGTGGTCAACATACTGAAGTGCTACTTGACCATTAGCTTGAAGGATCGCTTTGTGTGCATCATCACGGTATTCCGTGTGACCTTCACCGTGAGCAACCGCAATCGGCATAATCGAACCAGCCATGTCTGCAAGTAGAACAGAGTTAGACTCTTTCACTTCTACCTGAACTAGGCGTGCTTCGAACTGAGCGGATTGGTTACGTACGAACTTCGGCCAGTTTTGCGCACCTGGGATCAAGTCATGCAAGTTAGACAGCATCTGACAACCGTTACACACACCTAGTGAGAAGGTTTCTTGACGGTTGAAGAATGCTTCGAACTGCTCGCGTGCACGTGTGTTAAATAGGATAGACTTCGCCCAACCTTCACCGGCACCTAGCACGTCACCGTAAGAGAAACCACCACAAGCCACTAGGCCATGGAATTCTTCTAGTGAAACACGACCAGATAGAATGTCACTCATGTGAACATCCACTGGGTTGAAGCCAGCTTTATGGAAGGCTGCCGCCATTTCCACTTGACCATTTACACCCTGCTCACGCAATACGGCCATGCGAGGTTTCGCACCAGTATTGATGTAAGGCGCTGCAACATCAGCATTGATATCGAAACTTAGCTTCGCAGATAGACCTGGATCTTTGGCATCTAGCAGGTTATCGAATTCTTGCTGTGCTGATTCTGGGTTATCACGCAATGCTTGGATACGGTAACTTGTTTCAGACCAAGTACGCTGCCAAGTCACACGATCTTGAGAAAGCACTTGCTCACCTTGGAAAGCGAAGTTCAAGGTATCGCTATCGTTTAGTGTAGCAACCGCTGTCGCAGAAACACCCGCTGCTTGGTAAGCCGCTAGGACTGCATCCACTTCGCTGTTCGCGACTTGGATTACCGCACCTAGTTCTTCGTTGAACAACGTCGCTGCTAGAGACGCTTTATCTTTCGCTACATTTGTTAGGTCAACGTCTAGACCGATGTGGCTAGCAAACGACATTTCTGTCAGCGTTGCGAATAGACCACCGTCAGAACGGTCGTGGTAAGAAAGCAACTTACCTTCAGCGTTCAAGGCTTGAGTCGTATCAAAGAAGCCAGCCAGTACTGCTGCACTGTCAACGTCAGGTGTTGCGTTACTTACTTTGTTAAACACTTGAGCAAGTACCGAACCACCTAGACGGTTTTGACCCGCGCCAAGATCTAGAAGAATCAATTGGCTGTCAGCTTTCTTAAGCTCAGGTGTTAGCGTCTTACGAACGTCTTCCACTGGTGCAAACGCTGAAATCACTAGAGACAATGGTGAAGTAACGGCTTTTTCTTCGCCGTCTTCTTTCCATACCGTCTTCATCGACATAGAGTCTTTACCCACAGGGATCGCGATATCCAGTGCAGGACACAGTTCCATACCTACGGCTTTAACCGTTTGGTATAGCTTCTCGTCTTCACCTGCGTGACCCGCAGCCGCCATCCAGTTTGCCGATAGCTTAATGTGGTTACGTTTGGTGATTTTCGCTGCTGCAAGGTTGGTTAGCGCCTCACCTACTGCCATGCGACCAGAGGCTGGTGCATTCAATAGTGCTGCAGGCGTACGCTCACCCATTGTCATTGCTTCACCAGTGTAGCTATCTAGTGATGAAGTCGTTACCGCAACGTCAGCTACCGGCACCTGCCATGGACCAACCATCTGGTCACGCGCCACCATACCTGTGATCGTACGGTCACCGATAGTGATCAAGAAGCTCTTAGACGCAACCGTTGGCAAGCTAAGTACGCGCTTCGCTGCTTCAGCAAGATCCAGCTCAGAACCGTCAAAGTCATCGCCTTTAACATCGGCTTTAGTCGCTTCACGGTGCATCTTAGGTGGCTTACCAAATAGTACTGACATTGGTAGGTCAACTGGGCTGTTGTCAAAGTGTGGATCTTCCACTTCCAGATGTAGTTCTTCTTTCGCTTCACCAACCACAGCAAACGGACAACGCTCACGCTCACAGATCGCAGCGAACTCATCAATGCGGTCAGCAGGAATTGCCATGACGTAGCGTTCTTGCGATTCGTTACACCAGATCTCTAGTGGTGACATGCCTGGTTCGTCGTTCAATACCTTTCGTAGATCGAACTTACCGCCACGCTCGCCGTCTTTTACAAGCTCTGGCAAAGCGTTAGATAGACCACCAGCACCCACGTCGTGGATGAAGCTGATTGGGTTCTTGTCACCAAGCTGCCAACAACGGTCGATTACTTCCTGACAACGACGCTCCATTTCTGGGTTGCCACGTTGCACCGAAGCGAAATCTAGATCTTCGTTACCGTCAGAAGAGGCCATAGATGATGCTGCGCCACCACCAAGACCGATCAACATAGCAGGACCACCTAGCACGACTAGTTTAGAACCTACTTGGATCTCGTCTTTTTCAACGTGCTCACGACGGATGTTACCAATACCGCCGGCAAGCATGATTGGCTTATGGTAACCACGCACTTCATCACCTGTAGGGCCTTCTACTTTCTGTTCGAAAGTACGGAAGTAACCTAGTAGGTTTGGACGACCAAATTCGTTGTTAAATGCCGCGCCACCGATAGGACCTTCGATCATGATGTCCAGTGGCGTCACGATACGGCTTGGCTTACCGTATTGACTTTCCCATGGTTGTTCAAAACCAGGAAGTTTCAGGTCAGAAACCGTGTACCCTGTTAGACCCGCTTTAGGCTTCGCACCGATACCTGTCGCGCCTTCGTCACGGATCTCACCACCAGAACCTGTTGCTGCACCGGCAAATGGAGCAATCGCTGTCGGGTGGTTGTGAGTTTCAACCTTCATCAAAATGTCGATGTTCTCTTGCGAGAAATCGTATTCACGAGTTTCAGAGTTCGGGAAGAAACGACCTGCTTTGTGGCCTTCCATCACCGCAGCGTTGTCTTTGTAAGCTGACAACGTGCCATCTGGGTTGTGCTCGTGTGTGTTCTTGATCATCTTGAACAAAGAACGCTCTTGTTCTTCGCCATCGATTGTCCAAGAAGCGTTAAAGATCTTGTGACGACAGTGTTCAGAGTTCGCTTGAGCAAACATCATTAGCTCTACGTCATTTGGGTTACGGCCCAATTCTTTGAATGACTCTACCAAGTAGTCAATTTCGTCTTCCGCCAAAGCTAGACCAAGCTTTTGGTTAGCTTCTACCAATGCATCGCGGCCGCCGCCTAGCACATCCACGCTGGTCATTGGTGCTGGTGTTGCATGACTGAACATTGTTTCCGCTACCGCTACATCTAACAGTACGCTTTCAGTCATACGGTCATGAAGTAGTGCTGCGACTTCACCACGTTGTACATCAGACAATGCTTCATTTGCATGCACAAAGTACTGAACACCACGCTCAACACGCTCGACTAACTCAAGACCACAGTTATGCAGGATATCCGTTGCTTTAGAAGACCATGGAGAGATGGTACCTAGACGAGGTACTACCAAAACGTAGTTATCAGATACTTGAATCGGCGCAGACTTAGCCCCGTAAGTCAGAGCCTGTTCTAACACCGCTTGTTGCTCTGATGTCAGTGCCTGACCTGACTTTAGCTCAACAAAATGTAGAAACTGGGCATCGATATCTGTGATGGATGGATGCAGATCTTGTAGACCTGCTAAAAGCTTAGCTTTGCGAAACGCAGAAAGCGCTGCGGAACCATGCAGAGTCAGCATGTCGAGTTTTGCCTCATGTGGTAGTTTGGGGAAAAATTTGCGCGTATTTTAAATCATTGGGGCGTTTTGAAGCCAGCATAGTCTGCTTAATATGACGACTTTCCTTACTCAGTATCGTCAACTTGCGCTTTAGCTTGTTGTTTTAAGCGCTTTTTTTGCTCACGACGATATTGAAAAAAGTTTGAGAGCTGTGAGCTTGCTTGCTCCGCTAGCACACCTCCCGATGACTCTACTCGATGATTCAGGAAAGGATGAGAGAAAAATCGCTGCTGACTTTCAATAACACCGCTCTTTGGTTCTGTCGCGCCATAGACCACACGAGCAATACGACTGTGCACAATCGCGCCAGCACACATGGAGCAAGGTTCCAATGTGACGTATAGAGTGGCTTCTGGCAAACGGTAATTATTGACGTTTCTACAAGCATCCCGAATCGCCTGAATCTCCGCATGAGCGGTCGGGTCACAAGTATGAATAGGTGAGTTAAAGCCTTGACCAATAATCTTTCCATTCAGCACGATGATAGCTCCGACAGGAATTTCACTTTCCGCTTCTGCTCTCATTGCTAATTCTAGGGCTTTCGCCATCCAATACGCATCAATCTCTGCTTGAGAATGACTCGGGTCTATTGCACTCGGCATTTCAAATCTCCTACACTCAAGAAAACTATTATACAAGGAGTTTGAAGCGTGCAAACTGTAGCTGATTTAATGATTACCAATTTAGTCACTCTTAAAGAAAGCGACTCAATGGCCAAAGCAAAAGCTCTGATGGCAGAAAAGAACATTCGAAACCTGCCAGTCGTTAATGATGAAGGCGCCTGCTTAGGTATGCTCACACAAAGAGAATACCTAAAACACGCATTTTATTTAGTGAGCCAGTTCGGCACCCAACAGCTCACAAAAAAAGAGGAACAGACACCTGTACGCAATGCCATGAACAAAGACATACTTAGTATTGAACCAGGTATGTCGTTAAAAGCAGCGGCGGAATTCTTCATTGAAAACAAGTACGGTAGTTTACCTGTTGTTGAACACGATAAGCTTGTTGGAATTCTAAGCCCTGTAGACTTTGTGAAACTTGCTCATAGCATGCTATAGAGCTTTAATTTGAAGATAAAAAAACCAGCACTGGCTGGTTTTTTTGAGATAGATATCAAATATCTGCTGTTGGTCTTTTCTCTAAAATAACATCAGCGGCTTGCGTACCAAAATCCGTTTCCGTGATGGAAAAGCTAACAGACTGTCCTTTCTTCAAGGTTTTATGACCTTCAGACATTATCGCTTTATAATGCACAAACACATCAGGCTGATCATCGCGCTTAATAAAGCCAACCCCCTTTGTGTCGTTAAACCAGCGTACCTTACCGAAAAAACGCTCTGTCATTGACCACCTCTTGTTATTTTTTTAAGCCAACCACTCAGGTGACGCCAACGCCACCTGAGCGTACTAGATTACAGCGACTCGATGCTTGTTTTTTGCTCTTCAAGCCTCGCGACAACCGACTTTAAGTCTTCACACTTCGCTTTTTCTTTCTCAACAACTGCCGCAGGTGCTTTTGCTACGAAAGATTCATTTCCAAGCTTACCTTCAATACGCTGAAGGTCCTTACTCGCTTTGTCGATTTCTTTTTGCAAACGTGCAAGCTCTGCTTCTTTATCGATCAGACCAGCCATTGGTACCAATACTTCCATCTCACCGACTAGCGCAGTCGCAGACATTGGTGCTTCAGCGCCAGCTTCAAGCCAATTGATCGACTCAATCTTCGCAAGTTTCTGTAGGAAAGCTAAGTTAGCCTCCATGCGCGCTTTGTCTTGCGCGGAGCCATTACGGAAGAAAATCTCCAACGGCTTAGACGGAGCAATATTCATCTCACCACGGATATTACGAACGCCTTCAATAACGCCTTTTAACCATTCCACATCAGCTTCTGCTTCTACATCAATCTTAGAAGTCTCTGTTTCAGGGAACGTTTGCGTCATAACAGTTTCGCCCGTTTGACCCGCTAGCGGAGCAACACGCTGCCAGATTTCCTCTGTAATGAACGGCATCATTGGGTGTGCAAGACGAAGGAATGCTTCCAATACACGAACCAATGTACTACGAGTGCCAGCAAGCTGTGCTGGCGTTGCATTTTCATCCCAAAGCACTGGTTTCGACAGCTCTAGATACCAGTCACAGTACTCATGCCACATGAATTCATAGATAGCTTGCGCCGCCAAATCAAAACGGTGTGTGTCGTAAGCTTTATTTACCGCATCTTCCGCATGCTGCAAACGCGAAATGATCCACTTATCCGCTAGAGACAACTCAACTTCGCCACCGTTCTGCGCACAGTCGTTACCTTCTGTGTTCATTAATACGTAACGAGCTGCGTTCCAAATCTTGTTACAGAAGTTGCGGTAACCTTCTAAGCGGTTTAGGTCGAACTTAATATCACGACCACCCGATGCGAGCGAGCACAGAGTAAAGCGCAATGCATCAGTACCGTATGCAGGCATACCTTCTGGGTAAGCCTCACGAGTGTTTTTCTCAACTTTTTCCGCCAAGCGTGGTTGCATCATACCGTAAGTACGTTTTGCAACCAGCGCATCTAGGTCGATACCATTGATCAAATCCAATGGATCGATCACGTTACCTTTTGACTTAGACATTTTGTCGCCACGTTCATCACGGATCAAACCAGTGATGTAAACGG
Source organism: Marinomonas ostreistagni (assembly GCF_016461785.1). GTDB lineage: Bacteria > Pseudomonadota > Gammaproteobacteria > Pseudomonadales > Marinomonadaceae > Marinomonas > Marinomonas ostreistagni_A. Next base: position 6,637 of record NZ_JAEMUH010000008.1, read on the forward strand.
TTTTAAACGGCACTTTGTTAGTGAACTTCAGGGTCATCATGATCATACGAGCAACCCAGAAGAAAATGATGTCGAAACCTGTTACCAGAACATCAGACTCACCGAACAGGTCTAGATCTTCCGTTTGCTCAGGCCAACCTTGTGTTGCAAAGGTCCATAGCGCGGAAGAGAACCAAGTATCTAGTACATCTTCATCTTGAGTCAGTTCAAGGTCAGCCGCTAGATTGTACTTAGTACGAACAGTCGCTTCGTCTTGACCTACATAGAAGTTACCTTCTGCGTCATACCACGCAGGGATTTGGTGCCCCCACCAAAGTTGACGAGAGATACACCAATCTTGTAGATCACGCATCCAAGCAAAGTAGGTGTTTTCCCACTGCTTTGGTACGAATTGAATGTCGCCATTCTCAACCGCTTCGATCGCTGGCTTAGCCAATGATTCAACCGCTACGTACCATTGATTAGTCAGGTATGGTTCAACCACTGTGTTACCACGTTCACTGCGCGGCACCTTAAGCTTGTGGTCATCAATCTTCTCAAGCAGGCCTAGCTCTTCGAAATCTTTAACAATGACTTTACGAGCATCGAAACGATCAAGGCCACGGTATTTTTCTGGTGCGTCGTTATTAATTGCCGCATCATCAGTGAAGATGTTTAGCATTGGCAGATCGTGACGCTTACCCACTTCGTAGTCATTGAAATCGTGGGCAGGGGTGATTTTCACACAGCCTGTACCAAATTCTTTGTCTACGTATTCATCAGCAATAATTGGAATACGACGATCAACTAACGGCAATAGAATTTCTTTACCTACTAAATCAGCATAACGCTCATCATCTGGAGCAACGGCTACAGCAGAGTCACCTAGCATGGTTTCTGGACGCGTTGTCGCCACAACAATGTAATCTTTGCCGTCCGCTGTTTTCACGCCGTCAGCTAGCGGGTAACGGAAGTGCCACATAAAGCCATTTTCTTCTTCTGACAATACTTCTAGGTCAGAGATGGCTGTGTGTAATTTTGGATCCCAGTTAACAAGACGCTGACCACGATAAATAATGCCTTCGTCGTATAAACGAACGAAAACTTCTTGAACCGCAGCAGACATACCTGGGTCCATAGTGAAGCGTTCTTTACTCCAATCTACAGAATCACCCAAGACACGCATTTGATCAGAGATTGTACCGCCTGATTGACCTTTCCACTCCCAGACTTTCTCTAGGAATTTTTCACGGCCTAGCTCAGTACGCGTTTGGTTTTGCGCTGCCAATTGACGTTCAACTACCATCTGAGTCGCGATACCCGCGTGGTCGCTACCTGGCTGCCATAATGTGCGTTTACCTTGCATACGTGCACGACGAATCATGGCATCCATCAAACTATGCTGGAACGCATGGCCCATGTGTAGGCTACCCGTGACGTTTGGCGGTGGAATCATGATAGAAAACGGTGTGCCGTCACCCTTAGGGGCGAAGTAATTATTTTCTTCCCAGCGCGTATAAATTGGCTGTTCGATACTCTGAGGTTGGTAAGTCTTTTCCATTATGGTGTCTTAAAGCTCTTGGATGGCAAAATTAAAGTTGTGGGAATTATAACGCTTACATGGCGACCGAGAAAGTCAACAAACTATTAAGAACGCTTGCCTTGCTCAATTTCCAGTAGAACTTCTGAAACCAGTTCCGGCAAACGCTTTTCAAGCACTCTTCTTATCGCATTTTCAATAAGTTGCTTAGACGCGAAGATGTCAGTTTCATTCCTTGTCTCCGCAAGATCTATAGAAGGTTTATGCTGATTATCAGGAGTAGATTCATCAGATTTCTTGAGTGTGGCATCTGTTAAAGTGGATACTTTTTCAAAAACAGCATCAGCAACCTGATTTTCAGTGGGCTCAAGGTCAGAACTATCCCTAAATAAGGACTTCTTTAAATGAGTTTCTTGACTAACAGGCGTTGAGACATCGTCATCTCCTACAACATCCATAAGAATAGGAATGTCATCTTTATTACGTAGCGCTGCCGTCAAAACCGTTTCATCTGGTTCTGACAAATACATTTGAGCATCAGAAAGCACATCAGACATAAAAAACCACAAACAACTTATGTAAAGGGCGCATCAGAATCAACCACACGCCCAACCACAACAATCTAATTGTACAACTTTCGCACTGACGTCCATAAAAGTCCACCCTATCTCACACAAGAGCCAATTAACTTTAACTATACCCAGCCAAGATATACGAAAGGATACAGAGAACTCCTATTTACCTATACAACAAATGTTTACAGACATACCAAACTAAAAAGCCCTGTCGTAAGTGATCACAACAGGGCTTTCATGGGTTGAATTAACTCTCTAGTTTACTTTGCTTAATAAGTACTGAGTCAACAAACCTACCGGACGACCACTCGCACCTTTTGCTGCACCGCCAGTCCATGCTGTACCTGCAATGTCCAAGTGTGCCCATGGATAGCTTTCAGTGAAACGAGACAAGAAACATGCCGCCGTTACCGAGCCCGCCTCAGGACCGCCAATGTTACCCATATCCGCAAAATTACTGTCTAACTGCTGCTGGTACTCTTCATCTAGCGGCATCTGCCATAGTTTATCGGCAGCATCTTTGCCCGCTGCTTTTAAGGCATCCGCTACTTCTTGCTTGTTGGCATACATACCCGTGTTCACACTACCAAGCGCCACAATACACGCACCAGTTAGAGTTGCGATATCAACGACTGACTGAGGTTTAAAGCGTTCAATGTAAGTCAATGCATCACACAAAACCAAACGACCTTCCGCATCTGTGTTTAATACTTCAACCGTCTTGCCTGACATAGTTTTCACGATGTCACCGGGTTTCGTTGCACGACCACTTGGCATGTTCTCAGCCGCAGCAATCACAGCCGTGAAGTTCAATGCAGGCTTAAGCTCACAGATGGCTTTCATCGTACCAAACACACTTGCCGCACCGCACATGTCGTACTTCATTTCATCCATCTTCGCACCTGGCTTCAATGAAATACCACCTGTATCAAAGGTAATGCCTTTGCCTAGCAATACATGCGGCGCTTCGTCTTCTTTACCGCCACGGTAATGCATGACGATTAGGTAACTTGGCTGATCGCTACCTCGACCAACAGACAGTAGACAGTGCATGCCCAGGTCGTCCATTTTGGTTTCGTCTAGCAATTCGATCTCGATGTCGTAATCTTCTCCTAACTGCTGAGCTTTTGAAGCAAGGTAAGCTGGCGTACAAACGTTGCCTGGCAAATTACCTAACTGGCGAGTAAAGGCAGAACCCGCAGCCGTCGCTACACCAACTTTAAGTGCATCTTCATTTGCGCCTTCGATTAACAACGTTTCAACTTTATTGACTTTCTCCGCATCAGATTGCTTGAAGCCTAAGAACTCATAAAACGCTTCGTTTAACCATTGAGCTAGAAGCGTTACTACATTGTCAGCACTGCGTTCTTTCACAGTCAGAGCACTTGCTGCAACGGCAACTGTCGCATACGGTAGCGATTTAATTTGACTACCAACCGCTGCTGCCACTTTTTTAACATTCATGTCAGTCAGTGCATCTTTACCTGTTCCAACCAGTAATAACGATGGTTGACCTTCTACAACACTTGGCAATAGAAGTGTTTGAGCAACTGAACCTTTGAAAACGCTTTGTTCGCGTAGCGCGGTAATTTGACCATTAACTTTTTCGTCCGCTTGAGCCGTTGCTGCTGGCAATACACCTTCACTTGGAACAAAAACGACAAGCAGGTCAGCTTGAACATCAGCAACATTGTTGAACAATTCTGTTTTCATATTTCCCATCCAATTCAATAATCTTTCTAAAATACTGGCTACCTACGGCAACTATCGAGATAATACTGGCCGTTTAATTTTTAGTAGCGATCACCTGAAGTCACGCTAGAACTCCAGTAGAGGTTCCTTTGAAACTATTCAGATACTTGGCTAAAGAAGTGTTGGTGTCAACCGCAGCAGTGACCCTCATCTTACTTCTTGTCATTTTAAGTGGACGCATCTTTAACTATTTAGGTCGCGTCGCAGATGGCAGAATGAGCTTTGACTTCCTTTTTATATTATTGGGTCTACATATCCCAAGCTTCATTCAAGTCATTTTACCTTTGGCTTTTTTCCTTTCACTATTATTAGCATATGGTCGTTTATATATTGAGAATGAAATGTCCATTCTATTTGCAAGCGGCATCAGCAAACTCAAGCTGGCAGGATACACCTTGGGTATTGCATTTTTTATTACAGTACTGTCTGCTGCCATCAACTTCTGGATATCGCCTAGCTTTGAATATAAGGCGCAAGAAATCACCCAAGAACAAGACAAGCTAACCGCCTTTGATTTTCTTCAACCAGGCAAGTTTGAAGGGCATGGCCAACGAGCGACCTACATCGAACGATTTACGGCTGATGAGGACTGGATGGAAAACTTATTTATTTCAGATGTCAGCCAAAAATCCAAACAGTATGTACCATCTCAAACATTAGCTCAGTACGGAGAGTTGGTGCGTTTCCCTGAACACGACGGTCTACAATATTTAGTATTAAAAAATGGAGTCCGCTATGAAGGCAAACCCGGAACAGGGAACTACAGCATTACTACGTTTGATACGTACGCTATTAGAATAGAAGATTCTCCATCTGGCGATATTACAGATGAGAAAGCTCAACCTACTTTAAAGCTTTTACAGTCCAACGAACCCAAACTGGTCGCTGAACTACATTGGCGTATTGGGTTAGTCATTATCGTCCCTATCCTTGCTGTGATTGGCTTATCTCTAAGTCAGGTTAACCCTAGACAGGGACGCTTCTTTAAGATGCTACCTGCTATTATCTTGCTTATTACCTACCTTGGCCTACTCATTTGGGGACGTACTGCACTTGAAAAACAAATTATTCCACTATCACTAGGGATGTGGTGGGTGCATGGCATTTTCGCTCTTATTGCTGCATATACGTTTATGATGTTTAACCAAGTCTTTTCTAGGAAAGCCGCCAAACTACCCAACTTAAACGGAGATTCGAATGCGTAAATTAGACCGCTATGTGGGTCAAAGCGTCTTCCTTGCCGTCTGTTTAGTCGCGTTTGTTTTACTAGGACTAGACTTTGCCATCACATTCATCGAAGAAGTGAAGAAAGTAAACGAGCAATATACAGCGACAACTCTGATCCAAGTGTTAGGGCTTCGTATGCCAGGTAAGCTGGCTGAATATTTACCCGTCTCATCCCTAATTGGGACATTAATTGGGCTAGGGGCGTTAGCCTCTACCTCCGAGATAACTGTTATGCGAGCTGCCGGCATTCCTTTATGGCGGATAGGTTACGCAGCTTGTAAACCCGTTCTAGCTCTTGCCTTAGCGGGCTTGCTCGTTGCCGAGTTTGTATCTCCTATCGCCGAGCAAAAAGCAAACTTAGTTGATAAATTACAAGTCGGTGCAAGTAACGATTTTGCCATCACCGGTGGTAGCTGGCTAAAAGCAAACGGGGACTACGTCTACATCGATGCCGCAGACACTAAAGGAAACCTTTATAACATTACCATTTATGATCGAGAAGGCGATCAATTAAAAGCCATTCAAACAGCTAAGCGAGCGACGCAAGAAACGGATAACATCTGGAAGCTCCACAATATCGCCACTTCTACATTTGAAAACGATCAAATTAGTGTCAGCCATGCTGACACATTAGAATGGCGCTCGTCTCTCAAAGCAGATTACCTTTATTTATCCACCCAAAAACCCGATAGCCTGTCTTTGTCACAGCTTTATCAATACTCTAGCTTTTTGAACGAGCAAGGTTTAAATGCAGGGGAATACGAGCTAGCATTTTGGAGTAAAGTGTTTCGCCCGCTGTCTTCGTTAGCGTTAGTAATTGTAGCGATTTCAACTATTTTTGGACCACTTCGCTCATCCACTATGGGCGGCAGAATTTTCTCAGGCGTGCTTATCGGCTTAGCTTTTCAAAACACCTTATACATTATGGGAAGGCTTAGCTTAGTCAGTTCATTGCCCCCTCTTGCAGGGATCTCTCTACCGATCATAGCGTGCTTCATCATCGGTATTTATTTACTGAAGCGCCGTCACTAGAGCAAAGAAAAAGCAACGAGACCTATGACGGATCTCGTTGCTTGTGATCAATAAACTCTAAGCGTGTTTGAGAAAGCTTATCATGCCAAGTCTGTTGATTCTTATCGATAAAAGCCCACAAAAAGCCCACCCCGAAGCACGCCCATGACACCATTGCAAAAACATAGCGAGCCGTTGCCTGACGCACCGTAATCGGCGCCCCGTTTTCTTGCACCACGCGGAACTTCCAAACTTGCATCCCCAATGTCTGGCCAGGGTAACGCCAGAATTTCACAAAGAAGCTCCAAGCAATCAACAACAACACCCAGAACAGCCAAAAACCTTCCACCGCTTCGCCATCATTCGCCATCACAGCGATCCAACCCACGATAAAATACAGGGCTATTAACAAAAGAGAGTCGTAAAAGGCCGCCGCCAAACGACGCCATAAGTGAACTTTGCGCATTATGTCCCTTCACTCTTACATGCTAAACGATATAGCAAGCTATAATGCAGAGTAATAATGCGCATTTGAAGCAGCTTTTGGAAAACCTTAGGAGAACACGATTGAGGTCAATAAATAGGCTTACGCTTGAATAAAACGCTTTATTCGCTCTAAGGCTTGTTCAATACGTTCACAATCGCACGTGTAAGCAAAGCGCACATATTTATGGGCATCCTTCATCCCAAAATCTGCTCCAGGCGTTAATGCCACAAACTCCTTTTGCAACAAATCCAAACACCACTGCATGGCATCGGACGTGATACTCGACACATCTACGTAGACATAAAAGGCCCCTTGCGGTGCTGAAGCAATAGGCAGACCTAATGATTGCACCCCCTTCATCAAGGTTACTCGACGTTTGGCTAGAGTTTGGCGTCGCGCCTCACATTCCTCCAATACATCCGGCTGAAAAGCACGTAACGCAGCATGTTGAGCTACGGATGATGCGGATATAAATAAATTCTGCGCTAGCTTAGTTGCACCTTCAATCGCCCACTCAGGCACCACAATCCAGCCTAAGCGCCAGCCAGTCATGGCGAAGTATTTTGAAAAGCTGTTCACCACAAAAATGTCGTCGCTAATGCTTAACGCCGTAAAATCTTCACCGTCAAAAACCAAGCCCTGATAAATCTCATCCACCAATAAATGGCCACCTTTCTGCTGCACGATGTCCCACGCTTTAGCAACGTAACCGGGTGACAACACTGAGCCAGTTGGGTTGGCAGGCGATGCTAGCCATAACCCAGTGGTCTGCTCGTGCCATTGTGCAGCAAGCGAGTCTAAATCAATTTCAAAGTTATTTACGCTAGCACATTCAAGCATGCGCGCTTTCGCACCCACTTGTATTAAGAAGTGGCGATTGCATGGATAGCATGGGTCTGGCATCAACACCTCAGAGCCGACTTCTGCCATCAAGGAACTGAGTAACAACAATGCTCCTGAGGCTCCTGGCGTAACAACAATACGCTCTGGTGCTACACTGACATGATAACGCTGCTTATAAAAATCACTGATCGCATGACGCAACTCTGGCAACCCTGTCGCAGCAGTATAACCCGTTTTACCAGCACTGATCGCAGCTTTGCCTGCCTCATTGACAGCCTCTGGCGCTGAGAAGTCAGGTTCTCCTACTTCTAAATGAATCACATCTTCACCAGCGGCTTGTAATTGCTTCGCCCGAGCCATCACCGCCATCACCTGAAATGGCGCAATTTGTTCGACGCGTTTTGCTAATTTCTGCATACTCATTCACTAAATTCGTTAAAAATGCTTGGAAAAGAATCGTCTTTTTGCGCAAAAATTGTGGTTCTGCCGCAAATTATCTGATAACTTTCCGCCCGAAAAATTAAACCACCTTAACTTAATGTCAACAGGTTACCACAAGGAACACCTGGGAAGTGAGGCAAGACTATGCCAAGTAAAAACCCTGAATCATTGATGAAAGACTTTACTCCTTACGTTGCGGCGGAAGGGGAAGAGTACATGAACGAAAATCAATTGGCGCATTTTAAGAGCATCCTTCTCAACTGGAAGCAAAACCTAATGGAAGAGGTTGATCGTACGGTACACAACCTGCAAGAAGAAGCTGTGAACTATGCCGACCCAAATGATCGTGCCAGTCAAGAAGAAGAATTCAGCCTAGAACTTCGTGCTCGTGATCGTGAACGCAAATTGGTTAAAAAAATCAACCAAACCATCGAACGTATCAACGATGACGACTACGGCTTCTGCGACGAGTGTGGTATTGAAATCGGTATCCGCCGTCTAGAAGCACGCCCAACTGCGACCATGTGTATCGACTGCAAAACACTGGCAGAGATTAAAGAGAAGCAAATCGGCAACTAAAACATGCCTAATGCTTATCGAGGCCGGTTTGCTCCTTCGCCAACCGGCCCGCTTCATTTCGGCTCATTACTGAGCGCCGTTGCGAGTTATCTCGATGCTCGTCAGCAGCAAGGTACATGGTTAATTCGCATCGAAGACGTTGACGGCTCACGCTGCTCAACCGACAACCAACACGCCATTATTAAGACCCTGAACAGCTACGAGCTTTTCTCAGACGAAACTATTCTAATTCAGTCTGATCGTTACGACTTATATCAGCATTATTTGGAAATACTGAAGACTCAGAATCTAGTGTATCCATGCCAATGTACACGAGCCTCACTTAAAAACACCCAAGGACTGCACCCCAAACGTTGCGACAGCAATACTCTACAACCTCACTCTTGGCGTGCGCAATGTGATGAGGGAGTATTTGAGTTCACAGATCCTATTCAAGGGCTACAACATTTCGATGTTAGCCAGCCACTGAACCATCCCGTATTAAAGCGTAAAGACGATTATTTCTCTTATCAGTTGGCGGTGGTGATCGACGACCACTTACAAAACATCAGCGACATTGTCCGTGGCGCAGATTTATTAGAAACCACCGGACAGCAGCTTTGGCTGTATCAACAATTTGGCTGGCAATCACCTAGGCTTTGCCATCTACCATTAATCATTAATGAACACGGCGATAAGATCAGCAAACAAAATCACGCCAAAGCGGTGCCCAACGCTGAGCCGAAAGTGCTGAGCAGGGTGCTGCATTATTTAGGTTTCAAAGATATTCCAAGTGACTATTCAATTGCTCAACTACTGGTTTGGGCGACTGAGCGCTGGTCACGCCAACAATTAACCCAAGCCAACCTCTCTTTATCGGAAAATGATCAAGCCCTGATACGTTAATCGACACTCGCACCGCCATTCATTCTGGGTATAATCGTTACATCAAGTTACAAGAGGTGACACGATGTATCATGTAATGGTGATTTGTAGCGAGTATTCACCGCTAAAAGAAGTTGATCGCTGGTTGAGCAGAAACGGCTTTCACGTCAATATAAGCCAATCAATTGAGCAGGCTAAAAAATACTACGAACTAGAGGACTTTGAGATCCTCTTGGTAGACGCTGACGCCTTAACTGACGACTCGTTAAGCACTATTCAATCTTACAAATTCATCGTGTTTGATCAACGCCCTAGCTTAAATGCCGCTGTAGAATACATGGCAAAAGGGGCCCACTATTTTATCCCTCTTCCAACCGACCCCGATACCGTTCTTGCACAAGTTATCGAGGCATTAGAAAAACCCAAAGCCACACAACAAAAAGACACACACGTCCAAAAAAACGACATAAACCTTTTTGGAGATCAAGAAAACGCCCCCAAAACACCACCTTTAGGAACGCCAGAAAGCGGCATCATTGGCAACAGCCCAGCCATGCATATCTTGTTTGACGAGCTGTTAAAGATTGCGAAAACCGATGCTACCGTCTTAATACATGGTGAATCCGGTACCGGTAAAGAGCTGGTCGCAAAATCCATCCACAACCTATCAAAACGTAAGAGCCAAGCACTCATAAGTGTTAACTGTGCTGCTATCCCAGAAAATCTGATCGAATCGGAATTATTTGGTCACGAAAAAGGCGCATTCACTGGAGCCGTCTCTGCGCGTGATGGCCTCATCGTAGCAGCTGATCACGGCACACTTTTTCTTGATGAAATAGGCGAACTCCCCCTTGAAGCCCAAGCTCGCCTATTAAGGGTATTACAAGAGGGTGAGATTCGCAGAGTTGGCGCGGTTACCTCAACTAAAGTCAACATACGATTGGTCACAGCTACTCATAGAAATTTATTGCAAATGGTCCAGAGCGGGATGTTTCGTGAAGACCTTTATTACCGATTGTATGTAATGGAGCTTAGCGTGCCCGCATTACGAGAGCGTGGCGATGACATCCCCTTGATTGCTAAAACTCTTTTAGAGAAGGCTTGTAAAAAACATGACAAGCCCATACCTCATTACAACAAAGCTTTCGATGCAGCTATACGAGAACACACATGGCCAGGTAATGTGCGAGAGCTAGAGAACGCTTTAGAGCGAGCCGTCATTTTAAGCCCTGAAGGCAAACTCGAAGCGCATAACTTAAAATTAAAACGCAATGAGCGTCACCAGGCCGCAACAAAAGGCGCACTTACTACAACCGCTCAAGCCCCCTCTTCCTCTTTTGCAATCGAGGGCACCACGCTAGACGACTATTTCAAGCATTTTGTGTTGACGCACCAACATAAAATGACTGAAACCCAGCTTGCACAGTCTCTGGGCATTTCCAGAAAAAGCCTTTGGGAAAGACGCCAAAAGCTCGGCGTGCCCAGAAAAGTAACAGAATAAAAGTAACAAGTGTTACCAAAACACTCAAAAAAGAATCGCAAAATCGTAAAAAAAGTGCACAACTTTTTCGAAAAATCCTTATTTTTCAGTATATTGAAAAAATTGGCACAACAAATGCCTTATAACAAGCACAACGATAACAAGATTGACGATAATAAAAATAAGTTAATCATGTGTGACGTTCCTAAAACAAAAATAAAACAAAGGAACACCGCAGCCTCTTCAAATAAAAATAAAAATTTGAGGCTGTGGATGGAAAATCGCTTTGGATAATTGATTTTTTTAGATATGCCAGCCGCAAGGCAATGAAAACAATGCAATAATAAAAATAAAACTTGAGTAGAACTGCAGAAGCAGCACGAACTTTGTTTTCGGAACTAGTATCTTCATGTATCCAAAGCGATTATTTTATTTTCGCCTCTCTAGCTATTCTTTTCTTCTATCTCTATTTCTTGTATCACTCTGAATTTTTAAACCGTGTATCTTCTACCTTTTGCCGTGTAGAATAACCAAACCCATCAATTATTGAATTTTAAATAATGCTTGCAGGTTTTAGGTCTTTGGTTCGTAAAGCGACGTCCTTATTTGGCTCAGACGAGTCTCAACAACTTCCTCTTGAAATCCCAAGAGATGATCATTCTTTTTCTAGAAAGAACATTAGTCCCAATGCGCTAAAAGTTCTTTACCGCCTCCATGAAGCAGGTTTTGATGCCTACCTAGTTGGCGGCTGTATTCGCGATCACCTAATCGGTATCGAACCAAAAGACTTTGATGTGGTAACCAATGCCACGCCAGAGGAAGCCCACGCACTGTTTTCCAACTCTCGCTTGATTGGTAGACGCTTCAAGTTGGTACATGTCACTTATGGACGAGAAATCATTGAAGTCTCTACGTTTCGTGCCAACAGTGCTGCGCAAGCAGAAGACACAGACAAACGACAATCTTTAAAAGGCAAAGATACTGCCCGCTCATCTCATGGCATTATTTTGCGCGATAACGTGTACGGCTCTATTGAAGAAGACGCAGAACGTCGTGATTTTACATTCAACGCTCTCTACTACAACATTGCCGACTTCTCTATCAACGACTATTGCGGCGGTTTAGAAGACATCGACAAGCGACAAATTCGCATCATCGGTGACCCAAAGCAACGTTATCAAGAAGACCCCGTTAGAATGTTGCGTGCCGTGCGCTTCGCCGCGAAGCTTAACTTTGAGATTGAAGCGAACACGGCGGCGCCTATCAAGGAGATGGCACACCTACTGGATCACATTCCACCAGCTCGCTTATTTGAAGAAGTATTAAAACTTCTAGGTAGTGGTTATGGCGTCAAAACCTTTCAACTCCTTCGTGAGTACGGACTGTTTAAATATTTATTCCCCGATACCGATGCCCTACTAAACAGCGGCTGGCAACGCAAAGACATCACACCAGATGCCTTTATTCAACAGGGACTCAGTAATACCGACAATCGCATCCAAGCTGGCAAAGGTACTGCACCTTATTTCTTGTATGCCATTTTAATGTGGCCAAGCGTAGCGCTTCGTCATGAAGAGTTTTCTAAACAAGGGTTACCAGAACTTCCTGCTTTACACCAAGCAGCTACTATGGTCTTAGATAACCAAGTTGCTTCCACTGCGATTCCACGCCGTTTCTCAACTCCTATGCGTGAAATCTGGGACCTACAATTCCGCCTGCCGAAACGTTATGGCAAACGTGCCTTTACATTGCTGCATCATCCGCGCTTCAGAGCAGCTTTTGACTTTTTATTGATCCGTGAGCAAAGCGGCACAGATTTAGGCGGGCTCGGCACTTGGTGGACAGAATTCCAAGAAGCACCTGACAATCAGCAGCGTGATCTCGTCAATCAAGCTGACGGTCGCAAAAATGAGGCCAGCAAACCCAAACGACGCCGTCCACGACGCCGTAAAAGCAACGCCAAACGTCCGTCCGATTCTCAAGAGTCATAAACAATGAATAATGTGGTTTATATTGGCCTAGGCAGTAACTTAGATAACCCTTTAGCGCAATTAAAAAGCGCCATTGAACAGCTATCAAATCACCCAAGCATTGCAAACTTTCAAGTCTCTAACCTTTATGGCAGTAAACCGGTTGGCCCACAGGATCAACCGGATTACACCAATGCTGTGGCTCGATTTGAAACCACACTCGATGGCATTGCGACGCTAGACCTACTGCAAAGCATTGAGCAGAATCACCGTCGCGTTCGTGAGCGCCACTGGGGGCCGCGCACCCTTGATCTAGACATCTTACTGTTTAACAATGACACCATTGCCTTACCAAGGCTGACCGTTCCACACCCATTTATGCTAGAGCGCGGGTTCGTGATCCGTCCCCTGCTTGATCTAGCGCCTGAAATGCTTCTGCACAATGGCAAAACCGTGGCAGAGCACGTTAGTCAACTTGATACCAGCGACTTGGTATTGATCAAAGAAGAATAAGCTATGTACTCAGATACTACTGCGAAAAAGCCGACGCGTCCGATTACCTTATCGAAGCTACAGAAGATGAAGCAAGACGGTGAAAAGTTCACCTGTTTGACTTGTTACGATGCCACCTTTACTCACGCTATGAATCAGGCAGGAGTCGAAACCATTTTGGTCGGTGACTCTCTAGGCATGGTCGTACAAGGTCAAGACAGTACGCTTCCAGTGTCCATTGAAGACATGTGCTACCACACTGCTGCAGTGAAACGCGGCAACAGTCACGCTTTTATTTTGGCTGACATGCCTTTTATGAGCTATAGCACCCCAAATCAAGCACTGGAAAACGCAGCAAAGCTTATGCAAGCCGGTGCTAACATGGTGAAACTGGAAGGTGGTAGCTGGCTAGCCGATACCGTTCGCCTGTTATCTGAACGAGGCATTCCTGTATGTGCCCACTTAGGCTTAACACCACAAGCGGTACACAAGCTTGGTGGCTATAAAGTACAAGGAAAGGACAAAGCAGCAGCAGACTTGATCCTAGCAGAATCGCTAGAATTGGTGGCCGCTGGTGCAGACATCTTATTATACGAGTGCATTCCAAGCGCATTAGGCAAAAGTTTAACTGAAGCCGTTTCCGTGCCGGTTATCGGTATTGGTGCAGGCTCTGAAACGGATGGGCAAGTCTTGGTGATGCACGACATGCTTGGCGTCAACATGGGTCGACCAGCAAAGTTCGTGAAAAACTTTTTGACCGAAGGACGCACGATTGAACAAGCCTTTGCTGCTTACGTTGCAGACGTGAAAAGCGGCGTTTTCCCAGCACCAGAGCATACTTTTGACGCATGAAAACATTCCATACCGTTGCTGAACTTCGCACAGCCCTAAAAAGCGAACGCCTACAAGACAAACGCATTGCCTTTGTACCGACTATGGGTAACTTACACGAAGGCCATATGGATCTTATTCGTCGCGCCCGCCTGGAAGGGGACGTTGTGGTGTCCTCGATCTTTGTGAACCCAATGCAGTTCTCCGCTAATGAAGATCTAGAGCGCTACCCACGAACACTAAAAGAAGACCAAGCCTTGCTTGAAAGCAATGGTTGTGACTTCCTCTTTGCTCCGTCTGCGTTAGAAATGTACCCGGATGGCAAACGTAGCCAGACTCAAATCGAAGTTACAGGCTTGTCTGATATCCTATGCGGCGCAACACGTCCTGGACATTTTGTTGGCGTGGCCACGGTTGTGACAAAACTCTTTAACATTGTCATGCCAGACTGTGCCATATTTGGTAACAAAGATTACCAGCAACTAAAAGTCATCGAAGACATGGTGCGCGATTTAAGCTCCAATGTTGAAATTATCGGTGTAGAAATTGCTCGAGCAGAGTCAGGTCTGGCCCTTAGCTCTCGTAACGGTTACCTAACTGAAGCCGAACGCAACACCGCAACAACAATTTATCAAACCCTTCTATGGGCTAAGCAACACATCCTAGAAGGTCACGTAAGTTACGCAGACATTTGTGAACAAGCTCAACAGAAGCTTGAAACTGTGGGGTTTAAGCGTGACTACTTTGAAATACGTGCACAACACGACTTACTAACACCATCAGAGAAAGAGAAGCGACTGGTTATCTTAGTTGCAGCCTATTTAGGCAAAGCGCGGCTGATTGACAACTTAACTGTTGAACTGCCGTAATAACTCTTAACTCAAATTAGGGAGATTGTCATGAGCTCACCAACGCAACACTCCGCTTGGCAAGCGCTGGCGCAACATCAGCAAGATATGACTTCAGTAAAGATGACTGAACTTTTCAATGCTGATTCGACACGCGCCGAGTCTTTCAAAGCATCCGCTGCAGGGTGGACACTGGATTACTCTAAAAACCGTGCCAACGCGAATACCATGAAACTACTGTTTGAACTGGTTGAACAAGCCGGCATGAAGTCTGCTATCCAAGGCATGTTCCATGGTGACCACATTAACAATACGGAAGACCGTTCCGTTTTACATGTGGCCCTACGCGCAAGCCAAGCTCAAGATTCTCTAATGGTCGATGGCGTCAATGTTCTAGAAGAAGTACGCAGTACCCTAAACCAGATGGAAAAGTTTGTCGCGCAGTTACACAGCGGCGAATGGAAAGGCTACACCGACAAAAAAATTACTGACGTTGTTTCCATCGGTATTGGTGGCTCTTACCTTGGCCCAAAAGTAGTGGCCGAAGCCCTTACGCCTTATAAGAAAGATGACATCAAGGTTCATTTTGTTGCAAACATTGATGGTTCAGACATTACAGAGAAGTTGAAGCTTCTTAATGCTGAGACCACTGTATTTATTGTTTCTTCGAAATCATTTGACACCTTAGAAACCCTTTACAACGCCAACGCCGCCCGCGCTTGGTGTATTGATCAAGGCGTGCCAGATGCAGACATCAAGAAACACTTTGCAGCAGTCAGCTCCAATGTCGAAAAAGCCGTTAAATTCGGCATGGCAGAAGAGAACATTTTCCCTATGTGGGACTGGGTTGGCGGACGCTACTCTCTATGGTCCGCTATCGGTCTTCCAATTGCCGTAGCCGTTGGTATGGACAAATTCTATGAGCTGCTAGATGGCGCTCATGCCATGGACCAACACTTCAAAACAGCCCCACTTGAAGAAAACCTTCCGGTGATCATGGGTGCACTCGGTGTGTGGTACAGCAACTTCCATAATGCACAAACCCACGCTCTGATTCCATACGACCACTATCTACGCGCGATGCCAGCACATATCCAACAACTGGATATGGAAAGTAACGGCAAAGCCAACTTGCTGGACGGTTCTGGCGTTGCTACTGATACAGGCCCAATCATTTGGGGTGGTGCAGGCACAAATGGCCAGCATGCTTATCACCAGCTTTTACACCAAGGCACACGCCTAGTACCAGTGGACTTTATTGCACCATTGAAAACCCATAACCCTGTTGCTGATCACCATGCCCAGCTGTTTGCAAACTGCTTAAGTCAATCTCAAGCACTAATGGTTGGTAAAAGCTTAGAACAAGCTGAGAAAGAATTGCGTGATGCGGGTGCAACGGAAGAGCAGGTGGCTGCGATAGCACCGCACAAAGTGATTCCAGGCAACCGTCCAAGCAACACCTTGCTAACAGAACAACTGACACCATTCACGACAGGTTCTTTGATTGCTTTGTACGAGCACCGTACTTTTGTTCAAGGCACTATCTGGGGCATTAACTCTTTCGACCAATGGGGCGTGGAGCTTGGCAAAGTACTAGGTACAGACATCTACAATCGCCTTGTAAGTGATTCTGACAACAGCCAGTTAGATGAATCCACTCAAGCACTGATCGCAGCCTTCAAAGCGGCACAATAAGCTTTCTAAACCTTAAAACCAAAAGCCCTCACAGTATGAGGGCTTTTAAATTCAAACTACATTTCATTTTAAAGATCAAAGTTAGTTGGCATTACCACTACATCACGAATAGTCATGCCACGTGGTCTGGTTAACATAAAGATCAAAATCTCTGCTATTTCATCTGCTTCTACTAAACTACCTGACGCTTTAGCTTCTGCAAGCTTTTCCTCCGGCCAATCAGATAAAAGAGAGGTGACAACTGGACCCGGCGATACTGAACCTACACGCAACCCATCTTTAAAAACTTGACGTCGAGTTGTTTGAACAAAGCAGTCAATCGCCCATTTAGATGAAGCATACACAGGCTCCCATGGCGTAGGGAAATGGGCTGCCAGCGAGCTAGTTACCAATATATCACCCGTTTTACGGGGAGCCATATGCTTAATCACATCTCGCACATTTTTCATTACCACATTGACATTTAAGTTCAACATGCGATCAATCGCATCGGGGTCTGCGTCCACTAAATCTCCACCGACATAAAGACCTGCATTCGCGTGAAAAATATCAAGTACACCGCCAGTGAGCTCTAAAATTTTTGGCACGAGTGTTTTACATGCTTCAGTGTCAAGCAAGTCAACAACCAAAGGTTTAGCCAGCTCAAACTCAGCACATACACGATCAAGCGCCTGAGCATCGCGGTCAACCAACACGACCGTCGCACCTTCACTTAACATTGCTTTCGCACTGGCCCAACCAATTCCTGATGCCGCCCCAGTAATAGCCGCGCACTTACCTTTTAATTTTCCAGACATGATCACCTCTTTATAGTTATTCGACAGAGAATTCACGTATTATCCGACTCATGAACAAGAGATCTTTATACTTTTTCTACAAAGAGTAGTGTTTTTTTGTTAACTATTTTGCGACAGCACCAATCTTCGTTGAGACTGTCGCAAAGGTAGCCAATCAACCAAAAATACAACCTTTCAACGCGCATCTCTAACAAGTCTAAAGAAACGCACATAATCATACTGACCAACTGAACTCTTATCCAAGGTCCCATCAGCAAAGCTAATAACCCAAACAAAGGTATCGGTTGAATCATAGTAAGAAGTAGGTGTCGAGCTAAACAAAACCATACTATTAACAGTGCTTTGATCATCTGATGCTTGA
This sequence comes from Marinomonas ostreistagni, assembly GCF_016461785.1. Classification (GTDB taxonomy): domain Bacteria; phylum Pseudomonadota; class Gammaproteobacteria; order Pseudomonadales; family Marinomonadaceae; genus Marinomonas; species Marinomonas ostreistagni_A. Next base: position 24,409 of record NZ_JAEMUH010000008.1, read on the forward strand.
GTGTTCTTCAGTGGAAATACATCCTCATTCAAAGCAGGACGCGTACAACGCTCCTCGACAATACTTCGTAATTCCTTAACATTAGGTAGTCGCCAATCTGTATAACCCGCAAATCCACCGTCTGCATTTAATGAATCAATGTAGCTCAGCACTTGTGAAAAAGTCGACTGAAGCGTATCACCTGTGCGGCAATCACTGCCTGAGAAACCTTCCACACATTGTTTCCACATCAATCCAGTAGAGTGATCAACCACTACCCCATTCTCAGCGTCTACCGTAAAATTACTCGCTGGCGTAGTCGCAGTAATGGTTGACGTATTACATCCAGCCCAAGCATTCAAGCTCAGCATGCAACATAAAACTGAAAAGTATTTTTTATTCATCATCAGTTCTCACTAACATCACCCCTAGACTAGAGCCTTTTGAAAGACCATCCAATAAGCCTAACTCTTGACCGCTTGAAGCGGTATCACGCAAATATACACGCCATGCTCGACTAGAATTGCCAACCTCATAAAAAGGGGAGCTAGTCCAGTAGCTATCGACCAGGGTGTCACTTGTAAAAGGAAAAAAGTTTGTATCAATTGCAAAAGTCGTTCTTCGTGCAAAAGAATTACCGTAATAGACTAAGCTCATGAGCTCTTTTGTCGTCGGTAAGCGCCAATCGTTGAAACCGCATAACCCTTCTGCATTCACTCGCTCTCTAAAAGCTGATGTATTACAAAGGCCATCTGCACCATCATAGCCAAAACAACTATCAGGATTGCTAGTGTTTGAGTCCTCCCCTTCTGTCACACCCGAACCACTTAGATCAGGCTCGTACCAAGTAAAAGAGTCATCTGCATCGTGTAAGCTGCCGCTGAATGCACTGCCACTAGCACTATCACTGCTATCCTTCACTTCCCACATCAAACCTGTCACATGATCCAGAACGCAGTTCCAGTCTTCAGAATCGGCCGTTAAAATACTGCCATCGCTACCCACTTTGCTAAAGCTAAACCCGGCTAAGCCATCATCATCACCGCTGGCGATATCATCAACATCACGCCCAAATGAACAGTCTTGACCTTCAGGTAACAAATCACCGCCTTCACAAGCTTCTTGATGGGTGTCCGAACTCACAGCAAATTTTGAACCGGTATCATTTAGCTCTCTCATTTGAGCAAAATCAGTAACATCTATACCGTTATCCATTGGGACAAATGTTTTAATTGGACTAAAGCTACTGACCGTTGTCGCATCCAGTGAAGTTTGTGCAACAACCGCTGCATAATAAGTCACGCCATTTTCAAGGTACGCGGCAGGCGAGGTATAACTCGTTTCTTCCAAGTCATCTACCGCCAGTAATAAACTGGACAATTCTGAGCTTGCAGTTATTTCCTCTGTCGAATAATACACAGCGTAGGCGACGGCATTTGGCGTCTTATTCCAACGCAACAGGACTTGCTGATCCGCAACCACTGCCACCAATGAAGTAGGAGCCTGCAAACTTACGTCAATAGAATAGTCGACTGGCTCAGAAGAACTATCATCACCGTCGGAGTCATCCGATCCAGTCGAATCCTCTTCCGTATCAGTTTGAGTATCGTCTTCAGACGTATCTGTATCTTCCGTAGTATCAGTATCCGTATTGGTATCGTCCGTACCTGAAGAACCATCAGTACTTGTTTGCTCACCTGAAGAGTCCGTACCATCAGCCGAAGGCTCAGGCTCACCACACGCAGATAAAAGAAACAAACAAAATAGAGAAATAAGCAGTCGATTCATTAGAAAGTCCATAGAAATAGGCGATATACCATGTTGATGGAAACGGCATTTGTACGCAAATGTTTAGCCTATAAAACAAAAAAACGCCAAGAAGTTACCCTCTTGGCGTTTTTATACTAGCCGTTTAGATGACTAGATGTGTTCAACCGTTTCGATTTCATAGACCACTTCACCGGCAGGAATCTTAATCGCAACTTCGTCGCCTTCCATCTTGCCAATGATTGCTTTCGCAATCGGTGAAGCGTAAGAGATCTTTTTCGCTTTCACATCAGACTCATCATCACCCACGATTTTGTAGGTAACCGTTTCTTCGGTATCCACATTGAACAACGTCACTGTGGTACCAAAAATCACTTTACCTGTGTGTGGGATCGTCTTTACATCGATAACCTGTGAGTCAGAAAGCTTGCCTTCGATCTCAGAGATACGACCTTCACAAAAGCCCTGCTCTTCACGAGCCGCGTGGTATTCCGCGTTCTCTTTCAGGTCACCGTGCTCACGTGCTTCCGCAATGTCTGCGATCACACGTGGACGAACAACTGTTTTCAAGTGGTTCAGCTCTTCACGTAAACGTGTTTCGCCTTCCACTGTCATCGGTACTTTTTTCATTATTTCCCCGAATGCAAATCTTGTAGTCTTCTGACTGTGATTTCTTCATTCTTACGGCTGATGGCTAGGCTCGTTGCTTCCGCGCCCGCTAGGGTCGTGGTGTAACAAACTTTGCCTTGAAGCGCTGTACGACGAATCACAGAAGAGTCTGCAATCGCTTGCGTGCCCGATGTCGTGTTGATGATGTAAGCGATTTCGCCGTTTTTCAGCATATCAACGATATGTGGACGACCTTCGTTTACTTTGTTTACTTTCTTCACTTCAACGCCACTGTCAGCAAGGAACTTCGCTGTACCACCTGTAGCCACTAGATCAAAACCTAGTCCAGCCAAACGCTTCGCTACTTCAACCGCTCCTGGTTTGTCTTGGTCACGTACAGAGATGAAAGCACGGCCTGATGTTGGCAATACAGTACCACCACCTAGCACAGCCTTACCAAAGGCTTCGGCAAAACTATCGCCAACACCCATTACTTCACCCGTAGATTTCATCTCAGGGCCAAGAATTGGGTCAACACCTTGGAATTTGTTGAATGGGAAGACTGCTTCTTTCACACTGTAGTAATCAGGAATCACTTCCTCAGTAAAGCCAAGTTCAGCCAATGTCTTACCAGCCATCACTAGCGCAGCAAGCTGCGCTAAAGAACGACCGATACACTTAGACACGAACGGTACCGTACGCGATGCACGAGGGTTAACCTCGATTACGTAAATTTCACCGTCTTGAACTGCTAACTGAGTGTTCATCAGACCGATTACACCAAGCTCAAGTGCCATACATTTGATCATTTCACGGATTTCGTCTTGGATATCCGCTGGCAATGAGTATGGAGGCAAAGAACATGCAGAGTCACCAGAGTGAACACCCGCTTGCTCGATATGCTGCATGATACCACCGATTACTACCTGCTCACCATCAGAGATACAGTCGATGTCGATCTCGATTGCTGAGTTTAGGAAGTGGTCTAGTAGTACTGGGCTGTCGTTTGACACTTTTACCGCAGACGTCATGTAGCGAGTCAATTCTTTCTCGTTGTAAACGATCTCCATCGCACGACCACCAAGTACGTATGAAGGACGTACAACCAGTGGGTAGCCGATTTCAGCCGCTTTCACGATCGCTTGCTCAGTTGAACGAACAGTCGCGTTCTTAGGCTGCTTGTAGCCTAGGCGCTGAATCATGCTTTGGAAACGTTCGCGGTCTTCGGCACGGTCGATCGCTTCTGGCGTGGTACCAATGATTGGCACACCTTCGTTTTGCAGTGCACGAGCAATCTTAAGCGGTGTTTGACCACCGAACTGTACGATAACGCCTGTTGGTTTTTCAGTACGAACGATCTCTAGAACGTCTTCAAGCGTTACAGGCTCGAAGTACAGACGATCAGAGGTATCGTAGTCAGTCGAAACGGTTTCAGGGTTACAGTTAACCATGATGGTTTCGAAACCGTCTTCACGTAGACCTAGGGCCGCGTGTACACAGCAGTAGTCAAACTCGATACCTTGACCGATACGGTTCGGACCACCACCTAGGATGATGACTTTTTCTTTATCGCTTGGCGCTGCTTCACACTCGTCTTCGTACGTTGAGTACATGTACGCAGTGTTCGATGCGAATTCTGCCGCACAAGTATCTACACGCTTGTACACTGGGTGTACATTGACTAGGTAACGACGCTCACGAAGAGACTTCTCAGTAACGCTTAGTAGAGACGCAAGACGTGCATCAGAGAAACCTTTACGTTTCAGGCGACGCATGTAGTCGTAATCAAGATCCGAAAGACCTGCGTTTTCAAGCGCTTGCTCTTCTTTGATTAGGTCTTCGATTTGTACAAGGAACCATGGATCAACACCCGTTACTTCGTACACTTCGTCAACGCTCATACCTGATCGGAACGCATCACCGATGTACCAAATACGGTCTGCACCTGGTGCTTTCAATTCGCGCTGCAATTTCTCTTTGCTGCTTTCATCAGCAAGATCAAGTTGTGGGTTGAAACCATCAGAACCAGTTTCCAGACCACGCAATGCTTTTTGCATAGATTCTTGGAACGTACGACCGATTGCCATCACCTCACCAACCGACTTCATCTGAGTCGTCAGACGGTCGTTTGCAGTTGGGAATTTTTCGAATGTGAAACGAGGAATCTTCGTTACAACGTAGTCGATTGATGGCTCGAAGCTCGCTGGCGTTAGACCACCAGTGATGTCGTTTTGTAGCTCATCAAGGGTGTAACCGATCGCCAATTTCGCAGCAATCTTAGCGATTGGGAAGCCTGTTGCTTTAGATGCTAGGGCAGAAGAACGAGATACACGAGGGTTCATCTCGATCACGACTAGACGACCAGTCTTAGGATCCATACCGAACTGTACGTTCGAACCACCTGTTTCAACACCGATCTCACGCAATACCGCCAAAGAAGCGTTACGCATGATTTGGTATTCTTTGTCAGTCAGAGTCTGAGCCGGTGCAACCGTGATCGAGTCACCTGTGTGAACACCCATGGCATCGAAGTTTTCGATCGCACAAACGATGATACAGTTATCGTTTTTGTCACGAACTACTTCCATCTCGTACTCTTTCCAACCGATTAGAGATTCGTCGATTAGAAGCTCGTTAGTTGGAGAAAGATCAAGACCACGTGTACAGATCTCTTCGAACTCTTCCATGTTGTAAGCGATACCACCACCGGTACCACCCATTGTGAAAGATGGACGAATAATACATGGGAAGCCTACTTCGTTCAGTACACCAAGTGCTTCATCCATGTTGTGCGCGATACCCGCACGTGGACATTCTAGGCCGATTGCCTTCATCGCTTCGTCGAAACGGTGACGGTCTTCCGCTTTATCGATTGCGTCTGCTGTCGCACCGATCATTTCAACATTGTATTTTTCTAGTACACCGTGACGCTCAAGATCCAGGGCACAGTTCAACGCTGTTTGACCACCCATAGTAGGAAGAACGGCATCTGGACGCTCTTTCTCGATGATCTTTTCAACCGTTTGCCACTCGATCGGCTCGATGTAGGTCGCATCCGCCATAACAGGGTCTGTCATGATGGTTGCAGGGTTCGAGTTCACAAGGATTACTCGGAAGCCTTCTTCACGAAGGGCTTTACAGGCTTGCGCACCTGAGTAGTCAAATTCACAGGCCTGACCGATGACAATCGGGCCAGCACCTAAGATTAAGACGCTTTTTATGTCAGTACGTTTTGGCATAGTCTTCTCGTTCTCGCTTAGGCTTTCGTTGCTTTGATGTTTTCAATGAACTGATCGAATAGCGGCGCCACATCGTGTGGACCTGGGCTTGCTTCAGGGTGACCCTGGAAGCTAAACGCTTTCTTATCAGTACGCGCAATACCTTGTAGAGAACCGTCAAACAATGATTTGTGAGTCGCTTCAAGATTTGCAGGCAACGTTGCTTCATCTACGGCGAAACCGTGGTTCTGGCTGGTAATCATGACACGGCCAGATTGGATGTCTTGCACAGGGTGGTTTGCACCGTGGTGACCAAACTTCATCTTCACCGTTTGCGCACCGCTCGCTAGAGCAAGCAACTGGTGTCCTAGACAGATACCGAAAACGGGAATTTCAGTTTCTAGGATTTCTTTGATCGCAGTGATCGCGTAATCACATGGCTCTGGGTCACCAGGACCATTCGATAGGAAAACACCATCTGGGTTAAGAGCTAGCACATCGCTTGCTGGTGTTTTCGCAGGTACAACTGTCAAGCGGCAACCTCGCTCAACAAGCATACGCAAGATGTTGGTTTTCACGCCGAAGTCGTACGCCACTACGTGGAATGGGAATTCAGTTGGCGTTGTGTGACCGTTTACAAGATCCCAAGTAGACTCCGTCCACTCATAAGATTTTTCAGTCGTCACTTCTTTTGCTAGATCCATGCCTTTCAAACCAGGGAAAGCTTTCGCTTGTGCAACGGCTTCCTCTTCGTTGATGTTATCGCCAGCCATAATACAGCCAGCTTGTGCGCCTTTTTCACGTAGGATACGAGTTAGTTTACGCGTATCAATATCGGCGATACCTACAACACCCTTGCGCTTAAGATAAGCGTCAAGAGATTCTTGTTTACGCCAGCTGCTTGCTAGCAAAGGTAAGTCGCGGATAATCAAGCCCGAACACCAAACTTGGTTAGATTCTTCATCTTCGGCGTTAACGCCAGTGTTACCAATGTGAGGGTAGGTCAAAGTGACCATTTGTCGAGCGTAGGAAGGGTCGGTAAGAATTTCTTGATAACCGGTCATAGAGGTGTTAAATACAACCTCTGCGGTTGAGGAGCCATCTGCCCCGATCGACACTCCTCTGAATATTGTGCCGTCTTCCAGAGCAAGAATCGCTGATGTTGCCAAAGGAACCTCCCGTTAGAGCCTATTTTAGGTTGCAAAAAAGCGAGGTAAACTCGTGGTCCACCTCGCTTTCTTAAAATCATGCTGATGTCGTAGCAAAACTACTGCTATGTTATGAGCCGCTACGGCTAAATAAATCTGGCCAATTTTACTCTTATATGACGATAGCGTCCATATAAAAGACCCGATTAAACTGTAAACTTTAACGTTTTTTCGGCACTTTTAACTGACCATTTAGACAAGATTAAGATAATTAGCAAAGCAGCCCTTGAGCGACCCCTTGGGTTTTCTCAATCCCCTGAAGGTTCGCCAAAACAGCCAATGAGAATGCCATCGCCATCGCTGGCCCTTGTCCCGTGATAATATTATCGTCCATCACGACAGGCTGATCCGCAATGTACTCAGCTCCCTTCAAACCTTCCTCAAAGCCTGGGTAACAAGTCGCCTGTTTATCCATAACAAAACCATGAGTACCAAATACGACCGCTGGCGCAGCACAGATAGCAGCGAGCAATGCATCTTGAATATCATGTTTTTCCAGCATATCAATCAGCAGTTTACAGTCACGCAGATGTTCAGCACCTGGCATACCACCTGGCAGCACAATAGCATCATACATATGTTCCGACACATCGGTTAACAGCACGTCCGCTACGATATTCGTACCATTCGCCGCCTGAATTTGCTTTTCTTCATGGACACTTGCCACGGTTACTTCTGCACCACCACGACGTAGCACATCAATGATGGTGATTGCTTCGATATCTTCACTGCCATTGGCAATTGGAACTAATACAGTCGTCATGGATTCTCTCACTTATTTCAATTTGCATGTCATGAGGACAGCATGTTCGCTGCCGCCCTCACCTAAAGGATAATAATTTTTGCGGATGCCCACTTGCTCAAACCCAAGTAGCAAATAAAGCTTTATCGCACCAAGATTGGATTCTCGCACTTCTAACAGCGCTTCTTCACAGTCCTGCTGCTTCGCCCAATCCAACCATTGTTCTAATAAGGCTCGCCCTAACCCCTGTCGACGTCGATGAACATCCGTTACCACCATTTCAAGCTCTGTTTGCTCAAACATCATCGATGCCGTGAGCCAACCCACTATCTGTCTAGATTCTCTACATTCTAGAAGCCAATTATGGCGACTGTGTAACGCCTCTTCGATCAAAGAAAGTCGCCATGGGTGAGGATCAGAAGAGTTTACTAAATCATAGATAGCTGAACTGTCCGCCTCGGTAGCCGCACGTAAAACAGGCACTGAATGCTGATCTTGAATCATGATGAAAAACTCGACTGCATCACACCCCACGCTTCCTTACGAAGCTCAGGTATGCGTAACATTTGCGGTAAACTATGAACATTTGCGGTCGAGATATGACGCAACGGATGCTGTTCATTAAGTTCGTTAAGGTAAGCACGACTTTGCTCCCCTGCGACAATCAACTTAGCAGGCAACGCCGCATCAAGCTGATTTGCAATAAACTGTTCAAAACCACCCACAGCCCAGTCCACCCGTGCCATCAAATGGCGATTAGTCAGCCTCCCTGGCCATTGAAAGTGAGCCGATTGCCAAGCAGAGATATCTTGTTTAAGTAGCGCTTTGGCAAGACTCAGAGACAGTTTATCTAATGGCTCTTGATCGGCAAATGAACGGGGCAAATCAGTGATGATCAGAAGCTGCTCAGCCAACCAATAGGCACACAAATGCACCGGCATGGGCAAGCGCGCACCAGTGATGTCACCCTCTGCGACAGGTGCTTGGATAGGAGCAAGCTCTTCCTCAATCGGCTGCAGATCTTCAACGATGACTTCTGGGCCAGCATCAAGTTGTCGACGCAAATTCGCAACCGATGCATCTTTTTGTTTCTCATCCACTGGAATAACAGGGGCAGAAGGCTGGTGGGGCGTGAATGTTTCGTCTTCCATGTCCAATTCAGGAACTGGCATCGAAGGTGAACTGACCGCCACATTTTCAGGCATTTGCCATGGGTTTGGAGCCAGCCAAATCGCACCATTAACAGGTTCATCCTGTTGAAACCAACTCACCACACCTAGATCCGCTAAACAGCGTGTTTGAAATGCATGATATTGAGAAAGTTCGCGTGACACGAGCGGCCCCTTAAGGAGAAAGTGAATACAGGCAATTATACGCACTCAGCTACCTAAGCGCCAAACAATCCCCAAACAAGTTTTTTGACCAAAGTGTCAAGATAGCGTGGAGCGTTATGCAACAGATGCGTATAATTCTTGCATCCGATTTTTCACCCCAATCAATCTATAGGTCCACTATGAAAAAGCCAATCCTAAGCGCAGCCTGCGCCATGCTGCTTAGCCTTGCTATGCCATCTCAGGCAGACACTCTACCCGACCTGAAAGGCCGTACTATCGTAGCCGTTACAGAAAACGCCTACACTCCATTAAACTTTGTAGACCCAGAAACCGGTGAAGGCATCGGCTGGGAATACGATGCCTTCAATGAAGTGGCAAAACGTCTAAACGCTAAAGTCGATTGGCAACTCAGCAGCTGGGACACCATGATCCAAGCTGTCAAAGAGGGCCAGTACGACGTAGGCATGGATGGCATTACGATCAACGAAGAACGCGCCGCTCAAATTGATTTCTCAGAACCTTACATGGTGTCCGAGCAATTTATGCTCGTGCGCGCTGACGAAGATCGTTTTACCAATGCCAAAGAGTTTGCAGCGGATGATGACCTATACTTTGGCGCACAGCCTGGCACAACTAACTTCTACGTTGCGGTTTATGATGTTCTAGATGGCAACGAAGCCAACCCACGTATTAGCCTGTTTGAAACCTTTGGTGCATCGGTTCAAGCCCTTAAGACAGGTGACGTTGACTCAGTATTGATGGACAGCACATCCGCTCGCGGCTACATGGGTGCAAACCCTGGTGCCTTTAAAGTGGTCGGTGATGCCCTAGGTTCCGAAGCGTTTGGCTTTATCTTCACGCCAGGCTCAGACTTGGTGGAACCTGTAAATGCCGCGTTGAAGGCTATGAAAGCAGATGGCACTCTGGACGCGCTCAATCAAAAATGGTTTTTTGACTACAACCAGTAACCTCCCACATGGCATTTAAATCCTCTATGCAAAAATTACCATGGTGGCTTGTTGCCACCGTGGTGCTCGCTGCGCTGTTAGCTTGGAACATCATTGCGGATCAGAGCTATCAAAAGATAGCCAATACCCTCGGGCAAGGCCTACTGACCACTGTTGGCGTGACCCTTATGGCATTTGTGCTGGCCTCGATCATTGGTCTTCTCATCGCTTTGGCAGGCTTTTCTAAATGGCGTGTAGTAAGAGAGTTCTCGCGATTTTATATCGAGATTCTTCGCGGCATTCCCGTTTTAGTGCTTTTGTTTTACATCGCATTCGTAGGTGCTCCAGAGCTGGTCAAAATTTATAACTGGATGCTGCAATGGCCCATTGAACAAGGTTGGCTAGACAAAGCTCGTACACGAGATTTCACGCTACTCTGGCGCGCTATTTTTGCCCTATCCATTAGCTACAGTGCTTTTATCGCAGAAGTGTTCCGTGCGGGCATTCAAGAAGTCAGTAAAGGGCAGATTGAAGCGGCTCAAGCGCTGGGGTTAAATGGCTGGCAACGCTTTCGATTGATCATTTGGCCGCAAGCGTTACGTAAAATCCTACCGCCACTGGGTAACGACTTTGTTGCGCTTATCAAAGACTCCTCTCTGGTTTCCGTACTCGGAGTGCAAGACATCACTCAGCTTGGCAAAGTGTACAGCTCCTCAACGTTTCAGTTCTTTGAAACCTACAACGTCGTAGCGTTTATGTATTTGATTTTAACCCTCAGCTTATCCTTGATGATTCGTGGGCTAGAACAATATTTAAGAAGACACGAGCACAAGCGGTAGTGAGCAACACCCTCTTACTCTTAGGTGAGAGGATGTTTGCCGATATCGTTAGAAGTGCTGCCAGCCAGACACATCCCCATCATAGCCTTCAATCTCATAGCCAGATTCTGTGATTTCGCCAATGCGTGTACAGGGTAGATGCAATGTTTGTAGGATCAACTGAATGTCTTCTCGAGCCGATTTCGGGGCCGTGAAACACAGCTCATAATCATCACCACCCGTTAGCGCCATGATGCGTGCACCGTCTGGCTGCCAATTCATTAATGGCTCAGAAACAGGCAAAGCATTGAAATCTATTCTCGCCCCCACCCCAGAAGCACGAGTAATGTGCTGCAAGTCCTGACCAATACCATCAGAAATGTCCATCATGCTATGGACGATACGTTTCAAAGCCATACCCGCAATCAAGCGTGGATTGGGACGCCAGAAGCGCTCATAGAAGTAATCAAAGCGCTCAGTGTTGACATGCAGTTCGCCGGTCACGATCGGCACAGCGGCTGCCGCATCACCTAACGTTCCAGTGACATAAATATCATCACCTACTTGAGCTTGGCTTCTTTTGGGTGTCAGCTCTTGCTCAACGTAACCATGCACTTGCAAGGTAATGGTTAACGGGCCTTTAGTCGTGTCACCACCAACCAATAATAGGCCGATAGGCTCCGCCAGTTCCGCCATGCCCTCGGCAAAGCCTGCCAGCCATTGAGGATCGGATTCAGGTAAGGTCAAACCGAGAGTAAAGAATGCAGGTTTTGCGCCCATCGCCGCCAAGTCACTGACACAGGTCGCCACCGCTCGATAACCAATATCAACAGGGTCTGCATCAAACGGGAAGTGTCGCCCTTCTACCAAAGTATCCATGGAGAACACTAGACTCTGACCTTCCGGCACCATGACTTGGGCACAGTCATCGCCAATACCTAGCAGGATATCTGAACGACCTTCGGTCTTGGCCATGATCGACGATTGGAATATAGAACGGATTAACTCAAACTCTTGCATCACTTTTCCTAGACTAGATAAAAGAAAAGCCATCGTTTGATGGCTTTTCTAAATCGGTATGTCGATTACTTAGCGTTACGGCGAGCGGCGATTTCTTCGCGACGCGCACGCTGTGCCAGTTTGTCTAAGATACCGTTCACATACTTGTGACTTTCGCTCGCACCGAACGATTTTGCTAGCTCAACACCTTCGTTGATCGCCACTTTATATGGTACGTCTAGACGTTCTACCAATTCGAAAGTACCGATACGCAGTGTTGCTAATTCGATCGCGTCCAATTCCGCTAGCGGACGGTCTAGGAATACTTCGAATTGCTCATCTAGCGCTTTTGACTTCGACGCAACACCGTAAACCAATTCACGGAAGTAGGTCTTATCACAGCTGCTCATGTCGTGGTCAACCGCGAACTGAGCTTCAATTTCATTTACCGATGAGTGGTTCATTTGCCACTGGTAAAGTGCTTGCAATGCAAACGAGCGCGATGCGCTACGTAGTTGTGAGCGTGAAGGTTTCTTTGGCTTTTTCGCCTTATCTTGATCGCTCATTATTTGCCTTCCAACTCACGCAATACCGCAACAGTTTCTAGTGCAGACAAGGCAGCTTCGCCACCTTTGTTGCCTGCTTTGGTACCCGCACGCTCAATCGCTTGTTCGATGGTATCCACTGTCAACACACCGAATGAAACCGGTACACCAAATTGCAGCGCTAGTTGACCTAGACCTTTAACACATTCGCCAGCAACGTATTCAAAGTGAGGCGTACCACCACGAATCACCGCGCCTAAGGCAACGATAGCATCGTATTGGTTCTGCTCAGCTACTTTTTTAACCACAACTGGAATCTCAAATGCACCTGGTGCATAGATCACAGTGATGTCTTCTTTTTTGATACCGTGGCGAACTAGGGTATCGATGGCGCCTTCTTTTAAACTTTCTACGATGTAGCTGTTAAAACGGCCAACGACAAGCGCGAATTTTGCGCCTGGTGCTGCGAAATGACCTTCGTAAGTCTTAATATCGCTCATATTTGCCTCTAAACTTTAAACTTGATCGGCACGTATTGGCGTGCCCTTGTATGGAATAAATTCCACGGCTTCTAAGTCAAATCCTGTGACGGAGAATTTTCTTGGTGAGCTTAATAGGCGCATTTTACTAACGCCTAGGTCACGCAAGATTTGAGACCCCGTGCCAACGGTCAAGTAAGTACCTGAACCGCTTTTATCCGAACCCTTACCCGCAGGTGGGTTAATCGTCGCCGCAAAAATCTCAGCAAGGTCTGTTGGGCGATCTAGCGTATCCACCAACACCACCACACCGGAGCCTTCTTTGGCAATGTATTCTAATGCCCCTGACATCGACCATTTCGGTTCACCGTCCGCACTAATGATCCCCGCCACATCACGGGCAGGATCTCGAACATGAACACGAACTAATGTCGGAGTTTCAGGAGAAATGTCACCTTTCACAAAAGCCATGTGGCTTAGGCCGTGAACCGTGTCACGGTAAGTGATCAGATTAAATTCGCCCACTTCAGTTTGGACCGTTTGCTCCGCTTCACGCTTCACAGTGGCTTCGTTCAATGTGCGATAATGAATCAGGTCGGCGATTGTACCAATTTTTATGCCATGTTTCTCGGCAAACTTTTCTAAATCTGGTCGACGCGCCATAGTTCCGTCGTCATTAATGATTTCGACGATCACAGAGGCGGCTTCATAGCCTGCCATACGCGCCAAATCACAACCCGCTTCAGTATGCCCCGCGCGCGATAACACACCGCCTGGGCGCGCCATCAATGGAAATACATGACCCGGTTGGACAATGTCCGAAGGCTGAGCATTAGCCGCCACAGCACGTTTAACCGTCAACGCACGGTCGGCAGCAGAAATCCCCGTTGTCACCCCTTCTGCCGCTTCGATAGACAACGTAAAGTTAGTACTAAACTGCGCACCATTTTGCGTCACCATCAAAGGCAAATTCAGTTGTTCACAACGCTCTGGCATCAATGTTAAACAAATCAAACCACGGGCATGAACTGCCATGAAGTTAATAATTTCTGGTGTAATGCACTCTGCTGGAACAATCAGATCGCCTTCGTTTTCGCGATCTTCATCGTCCATCAGGATGACCATTTTACCTTGACGCATATCCGCCAAGATTTCTTCAATGGTATTAATTGCCATGGTACTTCACCTTATATTCGATATTGAGCGCCTTAACGACGCCCTGTAAACCCATGTTCAGCTAAGAATGCAGCTGTCAACGTAGACTCTTTGCTTGGCGCTGACGTTGCTTGCGGAGCGATCAATCGTTCTAAATAGCGAGCGATTTGGTCCACCTCGACATTCACTTTCGTGCCCACTGTGTAGCTTGACATAATCGTCTCATCCGCTGTGTGAGGCACGATGCTGAGTTCAAACTCGTCATTCTCTAGCCCCGTCACCGTTAAACTAATGCCGTCCACACAAATGGAGCCTTTCAGCGCAATATAACGCATTAGCTCAGGCATTACCTTGACGCGATAGCGAATACTGCGTGCATCCGGCCAAATTGCACTGATTTCCCCAATTGCATCCACATGACCACTGACAAGGTGGCCACCAAGACGGGAAATAGGCTGCAACGCTTTTTCTAGGTTCACAGTTTGACCTACTTGCCACTGACCTAACGTCGTATGCGCTAAGGTTTCCGCTGAAACATCCGCCCAATAACTCGCACCTTCTAGGCGAGTCACGGTTAGACATACGCCATTGGTAGCGATGCTGTCTCCCAGCCTCACATCGGACATATCCAACGTTTGCGCGTGAATTTTTAGAGTTAGGTCGCCGCCTTTGCGCTGCAATTGCGCGACGCGACCAAACCCTTCAATGATGCCGGTAAACATTATGCGTCTTCTTCCTCACGGTAAATCGGCTGATACACCAACTTAATGTCGTTGCCGACTTTCGCCATGTCCAACAAGTTTAGCTCAACCGCATCCGACATGTGCTCCAGCGGTAAACTTAATAATGGACGTGCTTCAGAGCCCAGAAGTTTTGGCGCCATATAAATCACCAACTCATCCACTAAGCCAGAGTCAAGGAAAGCCCCCGCCAAGACTGCGCCAGTTTCCACTAACACTTCGTTGATGCCATCGTCAGCAAGTTGCCCCATGGCCTCGACAAGGTCCAAGCGCCCATCGTCCGCCAGCGGTAAAAAGCGCACGTCGACTTTTTTCTTCTGTAACGTTTTTAGATGATCTGCTTCGATCTCTTCTTCATCACAGAACACCAAGACTTCGTTGGTTGGGTAAAGAATTTTCGCTTCTGGCGGAATTGACAGCGCCGTATCCATGATCACACGCAGGGGCTGACGAACCGCTTTCGTGTCCGCCTCATGATCGTTCTCATCAATGCGCACAGTCATGCTTGGGTTATCCATGATCACCGAGCCAATGCCCGTCACCACGGCAGAACTTTGCGCACGCAGGCGTTGTACATCTTGGCGAGCTTCAGGTCCAGTAATCCACTGGCTTTCACCAGACTCCATTGCTGTGCGACCATCAACACTCATAGCCATTTTCACACGCACATAGGGCAAGCCTTCTTCCATGCGTTTGATAAAACCTGGATTTAATGCGCGGCATTCGTTTTCTAACAATGGACCCAGCACTTCGATGCCTGCGTCAGCGAGCATTTTTAAACCATTACCCGCCACTTGCGGATTGGGATCTTGCATGCCATATACCACGGTCGCAACACCTGCTTTGATCAAGGCTTCCGCGCAAGGTGGCGTACGGCCATAATGGCTGCATGGTTCTAGTGTGACATAAGCAGTCGCACCGTTGGCATCCGCTGTTAAGCTAGCTAGGGCTTGCACTTCCGCATGGCCTTCACCCGCTTTTTTATGAAAACCTTCACCAATGATTTGACCGTCTTTAACTATAACGCAGCCAACACGCGGATTGGGATGAGTGGTGTATAAACCTTTACGAGCCAACTGCACGGCACGTGACATAAATTCGTGATGATTGATAGCCATCAACTACTTCTCCTCAGGTGTTTGGTTTGCGCCCAGTTCTAAGCGATCAATTTCTTGGCGAAACTCACTGATATCTTTAAAGCTTCGGTAGACCGACGCAAAGCGCACATAGGCCACCTGATCGAGGCGTTTTAGCTCTTCCATCACGGCTTCACCCAACACCCGAGATGGCAGCTCACGTTCACCGGTTGCCTGAAGCTTTTCTTTGATTCGAGCAATGGCAGTTTCAAGCGCCTCGATACTCACTGGACGCTTTTCAATCGCTTTAATAATGCCTGAGCGCAATTTATCTTCGTCAAACGGCTCTCGGCTACCATCATTTTTGATGAGCTTTGGCATCTGCAATTCAGCGACTTCGAAGGTTGTAAAACGTTCCTGACAGTGGCCACAGGTCCGACGACGACGGACTTGCGCCCCTTCAGACACCAGTCGTGAATCCAGTACTTTGGTATCTTGTGTACCACAAAAAGGACAGCGCATCTTGGTTCCAATAGTTGGCAAAATTTCGTACGATTCAAGCCAAAACAAGATTGGCTTATGCATGGGCTAAATAATACCAACCCCATCACGCTATGGCTATAAAATGGCCTCGGTTTGCGCATTGCCGTCAACTATATCTGGGCACAAAAAGGAGGCCCAAAGATTATGCCATTTGCCGAGCTTTCAGGACTGCTAGCGGCGCTGTGCTGGACACTTTCTAGCTTACTTGCTCCTACTTTAATCAAACAATTCGGCACTTTCCGCTTTAACACCTTTCGGATTGTCATAGCCGCTTCGATGCTGCTGTTGATCAGTCTCTGGCGAGTGGAAGAGCTAGACCGTTTGGCGCTGTATCTAGGACCACTGGTACTCTCTGGCCTACTTGGCATTTTAATTGGTGATACGTTTTTATTCAGTGCAGTACACCGCCTAGGCCCAAGACGTGCTGGGGTACTATTCGCCATGAACGCGCCATTTTCGATCTTACTGGCGTGGCTGTTTTTAAATGAGCAACTCTCGTGGCAAGAACTTCTGAGCTGTGCCGTGGTACTAGTCGGCGTTATCATTGCCATTCTGTTTGGCCGTCGCGGTCAGACTCATGAATGGGAAAATACTCAAGGTTTGCTTTGGGTGGGTGTCTTGATGGGCTTGGGAGCGGCACTATGTCAAGCAATCGGTGCACTGATCGCCAAACCTGCGTTGGTCGCTGGTGTCGATCCGATTGTCGCCTCCGCAGTACGCGTTACCACGGGTGCGGTGGCACTCAGCGCCGTCTACATGTTGCTTTATCGCCCTAAGCATCAAGCAACACTTTCTGATGCTCGCTTATTTCCTATCTCAATATGGCTACGACTTTTGCTTTTGGCTACGGTCGGTATGGTGATCGGCATGAGTGTTTTAGTCTGGGGGGTTGCCAACGCCAACGTCGGGATTGTCACCACGCTTTCTGCGACGGTGCCAGTCTTGATTCTGCCTGGCTTATGGATCACCACTAAGAAAATCCCTGCTCTTGGGGCATGGATTGGAGCCTTTTTCGTTGTGGCTGGCGCGGTGGGGATTGTTCTGAATTAAACGGATATGTGCTATGCTTAGCGCCAAAATTTACATGTATTTTCATTGATTGTGAGCACCTTGATTAGATTGCTGGCGATCAACAGTTTCTTCAACTTAGGACAGACATAACCTTATGGCACAGTTTGTATACAGCATGAACCGCGTTGGCAAAGTCGTACCGCCAAAACGCGAGATTCTTAAAGACATCTCTCTGTCGTTTTTCCCAGGCGCTAAAATCGGTGTTTTGGGTCTAAACGGTTCTGGTAAATCTACACTACTTCGCATCATGGCGGGCGTTGATCAAGAGTACAACGGTGAAGCACGCCCGATGCCAGGTCTAAAAGTGGGCTACCTGCCTCAGGAACCTGAGCTAGATCCAACTAAAGACGTGCGTGGCATTGTTGAAGAATCTGTTGCTGATGTCAAAGAAGCGCTGGTTCGTCTTGATGAAGTGTACGCGGCTTACGCTGACCCTGATGCAGACTTCGATGCGCTAGCGGCAGAGCAAGCAGAGCTTGAAAACCTGATCACAGCGAAAGACGGTCACAACCTTGATCGTGCCCTAGAAGTTGCGGCGGATGCTCTTCGTCTTCCACCTTGGGATGCGAACGTTGAACATCTATCAGGTGGTGAGCGTCGCCGTGTGGCGCTATGTCGTCTACTGCTAGACAAGCCTGACATGATCCTTCTTGACGAGCCTACCAACCACTTGGACGCAGAGTCTGTAGCGTGGCTAGAACGCTTCCTGAAAGATTACCCAGGTACTGTTGTGGCGATTACCCACGACCGTTACTTCCTAGACAACGCTGCGGGCTGGATCCTTGAGCTTGACCGCGGCCACGGTATCCCATACGAAGGCAACTACTCTTCTTGGCTAGACCAGAAGAATGCGCGTCTTGAAATGGAAGCGAAGCAACAAGCATCGCACAACAAAGCGATTAAGTCTGAGCTTGAGTGGGTTCGTCAGAACGCTAAAGGCCGTCAGTCTAAGTCGAAAGCTCGTCTAGCACGTTTCGAAGAAATGAACTCGAAAGAATTCCAAGAACGTAACGAAACCAACGAGTTGTACATTCCACCTGGTCCACGTCTTGGTAACAAAGTAATTGAAATCGAAGGCGTATCCAAAGGTTTCGATGGCCGTGTATTGATCGAAGACTTCAACATGGTTGTGCCACCAGGCGCGATCGTAGGTGTTGTCGGTGGTAACGGTGCGGGTAAATCGACACTGTTCAAAATGATCGCTGGCATTGAACAACCTGACACAGGTTCTGTGACACTGGGTGAAACCGTACAACTTGCTTACGTTGATCAGATGCGTGAGCTAGATGGTGAAAAAACGGTCTTTGAAGAAATCTCTGACGGTCAAGACATCATCACAGTTCACAACTGGAAAGTCCCTGCACGTGCTTACATCGGCCGCTTCAACTTCAAAGGTTCTGACCAACAGAAGCTTGTGAAGCACCTATCTGGTGGTGAGCGTAACCGTCTGCACCTTGCTAAACTTCTAAAAGAAGGCGGCAACGTATTGCTATTGGACGAACCGACCAACGACCTAGACGTTGAAACATTGCGTGCCCTAGAGGAAGCGCTACTAGCGTTCCCAGGCTCTGCCATTGTTATTTCCCACGACCGTTGGTTCCTTGACCGTGTCGCGACTCACATCCTAGCGTACGAAGGCGACTCTAAAGCCGTATTCTTTGAAGGTAACTACCAAGAATACGAAGCCGACTACAAGTCTCGTACTGGTAAAGACGCTACGCCAACACGTATCAAATACAAACGTATCGACGCGTAATCTTCAGGATTATTCGCTTAGACATCTCGTTCAAAACACAATAGCCGCTTCATCGAAGCGGCTTTTTTACACATAAACTGACCTCTTGTGCTTTGTAGGACCGCGCTTCGCGCGGGAACAACATTGCCCCTAAAAGCACTTCCCTCGGAAACCGAGGTCTTACAATAAAGCCCCTAAGATAACTGCAAAACCTTCTTCGACGCCTCAGCCAAGAACCCTGAGCGGGATTTATATTTGGGATTTGCTGCCACAACTTTATCGATTTTGGTGATCAACAAATGTGGCAGGGTGACATTGATCTTCTCGCTTTTGCCAAGCAATGGTGTGATATCCACATTTACGATTGCCCAAACACCATTTCTGTAGTCTGGGTTGTCTTTTAAATCGGCAATCGGGCTAGCGATAGGGATATCCTCACCGTCTTCCAACATCAATTCTAAATGACTAAAAATTGCTTCTTCTGCCATTTCCAAGGCTTCATCAAAGGTATCGCCAGCAGAAAAACAGCCTGGAATATCAGGAACCGTAACGCCGTAACTTACGCCATTATCAGTATGTAATACGATTGGATATTTCATGTTCTACCTACCCATCAAGCTGCGCTTGTTTTCTGATGCTGTTAAACGTGCCAAGCGGCAAGTCTTTTTTCGGGTGCGGCACTGTCACCGTGCCTCGCTTCGTTGGATGTTTAAACTGAACGTGACTTCCTTTAACACGTACTTGATACCAGCCATCCTCCAACAAAAGCTGAATAACCTCTCTACTCTTCATACGATCATTCCTTTGATCTTCAGAATTTAAAATTATAACCCCAATAACCCCATATTTCCAATACAACGATTAACACACAAAAAAGCCGCATCTTTTCAGATACGGCTTCCATTAATCAAAGCTTTATGTAAAAAGACATTACACCTTGAAGCTACCCACTTGGCGATCCAGCTCTTCGAACAAGTCACTGATCTGTTTAGACTGTGATTGAACCATTTCTGAAACCGCTTGTACCTCGTCTGTCTGCGCTTTCATAGATGACAAGTTTTCATTGATTTCGTTAGAGACTGTCGATTGTTCTTGGGTCGCTTGGGCAGTTTGAGCGGCCATTTGCTGCACTTTACCGAAGGATTCTTCTAGCGAACCAAAGATTCGGATGACTTCGTCAAAGTTCGCAACGGTTGTATCTGCGTTGTTACGACTATTCTGAATCGCACGCGATGATTCTTGAACGTTCACCTTCAACTGCTCAATCATTGACTCTATTTCGTTGGTGCTGTCTTGTGTACGGGTTGCCAGAGTACGTACTTCGTCCGCTACCACGGCGAAACCTCGACCTTGCTCACCAGCACGAGCCGCCTCGATGGCTGCGTTCAATGCAAGTAAGTTGGTTTGCTCTGCGATATTGCGAATCACTTCCAGTACTGAGGCGATGGCTTCGGAGCTTTTCTCCAATTCACCAGCGCGATTTAGTGCATCATTGATATCTCGTACCAAACCATCAATTGCGCCTTGGGATGTATTCACAGCACGAATACCTTGGTTTGTCAGTTCACTAGATGTCTGTGCTTCGTTTGCAGTGTCGTTGGCAACACCCGCCATTTCTTGGTTTGACATGCTCATTTGGTGAGCAGCACTAACAATGGAATTCGATGCATTGACCAGATTCATAGTCACACCGGATGTACGATCAGAAGCATGGCTTAAGTCAGCTGTCATACCACCTAGCGTTTCAGATTGTTGTCGAATGCTGCCAATAATACCGCGTAAACGCTCAACGAACCCATCGAACTCATGCGCCAAGTCGCCCAATTCGTCTTTTGCTGTGGAGTTAATTCGCAATGTGAGATCGCCATCGCCTTCTGCAATTTCTTTAATACGCTCTGCAAGGCGCGTAACACGGTGGTTTAAACGCTTAGGAATGATGTAACCCGATACGCCAGCAATCACTAACGCAATGATGATAATGATCATTTCCCAACGCTCGAAAGCGTCTATCCGAGCAATCGATTCATCCTGAGCTTCAACTGCACGCTTACTTACCGTTTCACCTGCTACATCCAACACATCACGGATCATTGAAAAGCTCGTATTGGCTTTTTCAATTGCAGCATCGAGATTTTGTCCAGAGGAAACTAAGCTTAGTAGCGTCTGTTCATCGGCTTTCCATTGTTTGAAAAGGCTATCGAACTGTTTAAATTGCTCAAGCAACTGAGGCTCATCGACTAGAGCTGCTCGATACGCTTGGAAGCGATCAAAGACTTGTTGTGCATTGTCGTTAAAGTCCGCTAGGTTATCATCATAGTTGCCACGCTGGTTAATGATGGCATTTCGCCCAACCAATGCTTGATAAATATCTCTATCGGCATTGAGCACAAGGCTACTGGCAGCAAAATAATTGTCCGATTGCTTCTTAATCGTCGTTTTTTCAAGTTCCAGCATGTAAGAAGAACCAATGAATAACCCTACTAGGATAACGCCTAATAAAGCTATAGGGGCAGTAACTTTGGTTCGAATAGAGTTTAAGCGCATGATCAACCCAACCTTGTTTTTGTATTTAAAGCCATAATACTTGGTGTACTTTGGCACGAGCAATTCATCGTAACAATTGCAAACAATTCTGATCTCAAGTCGAATGATTGGTTATAGTATGGTCTAAATAAGTAAGTTTACTGTTAACTTAGGTAAGTCAAAAAGCTTTCGACAAGGATTTACACTGCATGAAAATCTCACCTGAGGAGCTTCATACGTTAGAAACGATAAAGTCAGATGAATACTCTTTAGATAAAACAACACCGTATGATAAAGACAGCTATTTGAAAATTCTTTGTTATGCGAAATATCTACAAATTGCGTTGATTCTTGTTTTCTTCATTATTGGCTGTGTGATTACTCCTGTGGCATTTGAAACCGGCAATAACCAAGAGATCAATACCTTCTGGTTACTAACTGTCTTAC
This sequence comes from Marinomonas ostreistagni, assembly GCF_016461785.1. Lineage (GTDB taxonomy): Bacteria > Pseudomonadota > Gammaproteobacteria > Pseudomonadales > Marinomonadaceae > Marinomonas > Marinomonas ostreistagni_A. The sequence goes on from NZ_JAEMUH010000008.1 coordinate 46,344, forward strand.
TCGGTGCACACTTATTTAGCCTTTTCTTGTGGCTGATGTTCCAACTGAAGAAACCTGTCCCAACCGCTTCAGAAACAACATGGTTTACTGATCTGCTTAAGCGCGCTGTCAATTTAACAGGAGCACATAATCAGTCTTTTCAATGTTATGTCAGGCTCCACTTTAGTCAGGCTACTGGGAGATGGTACCTTGGGCGTGTTGTCCACAGTGCTTGGATGGGCTATTTGATTGGCGGTCTACTCAGCGCACTGCTGTTTTTGATGACCCATCAAGTCACATTTGTTTGGGAAACCACACTGTTAACAGCGACGGACTTCCAATCATTAACCAAGCTAATTGGCACTTTACCTAGTTTGATCGGTATTCCTACGCCGAGCGTGGAAGACATCGCTACTAGCCAGATAAACAGTACATTTCAGTCTGATGAAACACGTAAAACGTGGGCTGTTTGGATACTCTCTTGCGTTTTTATTTACGGAGTTATGGTGCGCTTATTATGCACGGTGATATGCCATGTACTTTACCGCAAAAAAAGAAACGATTTGTGGCAACAATTGGTTCAGAGCAGACCTAAAACATATCATTCAACACGAGAAATTATCGATGAGAACCACCATGATACTGCCGTTAGCAGAACAAATATCACTCCCCTAGATGCTCTTTCTGTCGCGGATTTCCCTTCTGATAGTTCCTATTTTTTATTTGAATGGAGCCGTGTTGCCCCCTCTATTGTTGCCTCAAACAATGCCATAGTGCCTTTAAATGATAGCGTAGCGCAGCAGCATTACCTTGAAGATTCGAACAATGATCGCATCATAGTCATTGATGCAGAAGCAAGTCCAGATCGAGGATCGCTACGTTTTATGAGAAATGCTGACTCTGTGACGAGAAGCTTTTATTTGCATGGTAATAGGTTTGCACACGCTTGGTCGCAAGCTTTACAGGAAAATGGCATTGCAGCAGAAAAGGTCGCTCGTATGAAAGATCAATCAGAGGATAGTTTATGACAACTTCATTGCTCATTGTCGGACATGCCAACACCGGTAAAACCTCTCTGATCCGTACGCTCATTCGAGATCATGAGTTTGGCGATGTGCAAAACTATTCCGGTACAACACGCCATGTGGAAAAGATTTCTTTATTACTAGGAGATCAGCCCCTACTTGATCTGATTGATACTCCAGGATTCGAAGACTCAATTAGCCTTTGGCAAAACCGCCAACGCCATGAGCATCAACACGTTTCAAATGAAAAATGGCTTGAATTAGTACAACAAGACTCGTCATTGATTGCTGACTTTGAACAAGAACTAAAAGTCATAAAGCAATTAAGTCGCTGCGATATTATTTTGTATGTTATCGACTTACGCCAAGCACCGCTAGGGAAGTATCTTGATGAACTCAGCATTCTCGCTTGCGCTAATAAGCCGATCGTGCCGATTTTAAATTTCAGTCGTAATGCTTCAAATCATGAAAAAGAGTGGAAGCGTTGCCTCGCCGAACGTCAACTGCATGCTTATGTCCGCTACGATACAGTGGCCTTCTACTTAGCAGATGAGCGTAAGCTTTATCAAACATTACAAAGCCTTTTACCGGAACAATACGATCAGCTTCAAGCGCTAACAAAACAACGTGAACAAGATGCTGAGTTAAGGCTCGCAAACACCAAAACAGCCTTAGCTGAATTACTGATTAACTGTGCGACGACACAGCAACTGTGTCAATCAAATACCCCCACAGCAAACGAGTCAAATGCCTTTGAAGACAGCATTCGTGAGCTTGAAAATAGATTTGTGGAAAGGTGCTTAAACTTATACGCATTCCGCAAAGAAGATGTAGCGCTTGAGGCTTTGCCAATTCATCAAGGACAATGGCAACAAGATTTATTTGATGCGGATACCCTTAAAAGCTGGGGGATTAGCACAGGCTCAAGCGCAGCCACTGGAGCAGTGATTGGCGCTGGCATTGATATTTTGAGTGCTGGGTTAACTCTAGGAACAGCAACGACTTTAGGAGCATTAATAGGTGCTGGCCTACAGACTGGACGCTCTTTTAAAAGCATATTATTCAATAAACTGCGCAATCGTTCCGTGCTTGCCCTCAAACCCGAGAGCCTCATAACGATTTTTTGGCGCAGCGCTAAACTCATAAGCCACTTGCATCATCGTGGTCATGCCAGCCAAGAAGCCTATCAAGGAGAAAGCGCGTCAAAGATACCAAGCACTGACATTGCTCATCTCGAAGTGCTATTTCAAAAGCTTAGTCAACGCTCTGAGTGGCAGTCTATTTCTCAGCTACCGGATCATGCTTTAATCAGGAAATTAAACCAAGAGATTGAAACGGCTGTCGAATCAAATCAATAAGGTTTACAGTAAGTTAAGGGCCTCATCCAGTTCTGTTTGCTTCGCTTTCATTAACGCCTCGCAGTGCGCAACCAACTCGGGAATATCTTTCTCTGTCATCCCCTTGGTATAGATAGGGTCCATCACCTCAACTTTTACTCGTCCATTATTAAGTCGGTTTAATTTAACTTGATGGTGAGTCGAACTACACACGACAGGTATGATCGGTACACCAGACTGAATTGCTGCATGAAACGCCCCGCGTTTAAATGGCAAAAAGCCTCTACCGCGACTTCTAGTCCCCTCAGGGAACATCCAAATAGACAGGCCTGTATCACGCATTTGCTCGACGATTTGAGCAATGGTCGCAATGGCTTTGCTGCGGTCATTGCGGTGGATTAGGAAATTCCCTGTTGCCCAATACAACCAGCCAAAAAATGGAATCCATTTCAAGGTACTTTTCCCAACTGTTACGGTGCTGTGTGGCACCACATGGGAGAACGTAAATAGGTCATAGTTGTTCTGGTGGTTGGCAATATAAACGGCTTGAGGCACATCATAAGCTTTATATGACACATGTTTGTAGACACGCAAACCAAATAGCTTGGCCACTGGTGCAAATGCCTTAGCGATGTAGTACACACGATCTTTGGAAAGCGCTAAAAATAGGCTCATTACTAAGCCTCCAGCGGTTACGAGCACAATTAGAAAAAACAAAGCTACCAGTCGAAATAACGCGATCATGTCACACCTTTTTTATCACGCAGGTCTTATTAGTTTAGTTCAATGCCTAGCCCACAACACCCTGGGCTAGGACGACTATTTTCGCCAACGTGCATCACGCCAGAAGTCAATTTGTGCAGGCTCTAAAAAGCTCCAAGCGACGAAACGGCTTACTTTCTGCCCCTGCGCCATCTCAATGGTTTTTACTTGGACAGCACCAACGGACTTCAATACACGGTACAACGCTGCTAAATTTTCCTTACGAGCAACCAGTGATGTAAACCAAAAACATCGATCTTTCACTTCCACACTTTCTTTGATCATGCGTGAAATAAAGCCCGTTTCCCCCCCTTCACACCAAAGTTCAGGGGCTTGACCTCCAAAATTCAACGTAGTCTTTTTGGCATCCCCCTTAACGCCGCGCCACTTACGCTTATTTTCTGACGTCATGGCATCTTGGCTAGAGTGAAACGGAGGATTGCACAAGGTCACATCAAATACTTCATCCTGTTGCCAAATACCCGCAAAAACATGCTGCATATTGCTTTGATGACGGAGTTGAATGCGCTTTTTTAAGCTTGGGTTCGCGTCAACTACAGTTTGTGCCGATTGCACAGCAATATTGTTGGCGTCACTACCAACAAACTGCCAACCGTACTCTTGGGAACCAATAATTGGATAGACACAGTTCGCCCCGGTTCCAACATCTAATGCCTTGATGCCTCGGCCACGAGGGATCTGACCCGCATTGCTTTCAGCCAACAAATCTGCAAGATAATGAATGTAGTCTGCTCGTCCTGGGATTGGCGGACATAAATACCCTTCAGGAATATCCCAAAACAGCACCCCATAAAAATGGTTCAATAGGGCTCGGTTCAACACTTTAACCGCATTAGGATCGGCAAAGTCAATGGTTTGAGTGCCGTATTGGTTGAGCTGAATGTAAGGCGCAAGCTCTGGGCACGAGTCTGCCAACAACGAAAAATTGTAGCGTGCTCGATGAGGGTTTCGAGGATGTAACGTTAGCTTGTGCTCTTTTTTAGCCATACGAAGGTTAAACCATTTTATAAATCTGACAGGGCATAAGAGTTTATTTTACTGAGTTTTACCCCCAACAAACAAACCCTAAGGTGTGACTGGGTAAGGAATCATACTTTGCACCACGTTTGCGCAAAGATTTCTTAGCCACAGACCTCCCGGGTCCTGACTCTGCTCTGATGGCCAAGACAAGCAATAATCGATCGGCGGGAAGTCATAAGGTAACGGCTTAATCACCAAACCAAACTGCTCTTGAAAACGATACGCAAGCAATTGACTGGTACTAAACAGCAAATCGGTTTTACCCACCGCTTCCAGTGCAGACATAAAATACGGCGTACGCAACGTATAGCGACGCTCTTTAGCCCGATCGCCCAGTGCCGATTCACTGTAAATTTGACTGCTGCCACCCAATGTCACTAAGACATGATTGTAAGACAAGAATTCATCCAAACTGATGGTTGGCTTCTCCGCCAAGGGATGATCTTTGGCCATGATGCAACCAAATCGTTCGCGCCCTAGAATCTTACTTTCAAAGCGTGAGGGCAATTGCACATACTCGCTGCAAAGCACCGCATCCACTGTTTGATTTTCAGATCGAAGCAAGCTGTTCTCGGTTACCAAACTAGTTTCTAGGGACGCATTGGGGGCCAGCTGATAAAACCGCTCGGCAATGGTCGGCATGTAAGCTTGCGCTTGATAATGGGACGTTTGCAGACGAAATACCCGCTCCGACTTATGTGGCACAAACTCTTGATCGTTGCTTAAGCCATTCATCTGCTCAAGTATCTGACGCAGTGGCATCTCTAATGCCAAAGCTTTTGCAGTCGGTAACATTTCCTTGTGCGTTCTAATGAATAAAGGGTCATCAAAAGCCTCACGTAAGCGGCTCAAAGTGCGACTCATCGCAGGCTGACTCAGATACAGTTTGTTTGCAACTCGGCCGACGTTTCGCTCTTCTAACAAATATAACAGTGCGGTCAGAGTTTTGATGTCCAGATGCATCATACTGCTATTCAACATAGTAATATCCATTTATTGAATAATATTTAGAAGCATTATGCATTGGATAACATAGCAAAACTAGCACACCATTTAGGCTTATGACATGGGCCTGCTAAATGGGGAAAAAGTTATGCCAATTTCAAGTCGCCAAGCCTTTTTATATGGTTTGTTCTTCTGCACCGTGTGTGTGCTGTTTTGGAGTGCTTTACCGATTGTTCTGAAACTGTCTGGTGGCTTTTCTGACCCCGCAACGCTAACCTGGTTGCGCTTCTCCGTAGCTGGGATCATTTTACTGGCTTGGCAGGGATGGCGAGGAAAGCTCTATGAGTTTACCAAACTGACCAAGAAACAATGGTTAACATTGGCCGCTGCAGGCAGTTTGTTAATCATCAACTACAGCTTTTTCGCGTGGAGCTTGGATTTTTTACATCCAGGTGTGGCGCAACTTAGTTTCCAAGTCGCACCCTTATTCTTGGCACTTGGGGGCATGATATTTTTCAAAGAAAAAATCCGCTGGCCACAGTGGCTATGCTTTGCCGTACTGGGTTTAGGTATGGTGATCTTTTTTCATCCAGTCCTAAGTGGTCAAATCAGCGGTGACCCAAGTATCCTTGCACTTGGCTTTTTGATTGTACAAACATCAGCTTGTGCGTGGTGCTTTTATGCCTTATTGCAGAAATCACTATTTAAAGTACTGTCCTCTACCAATATTTTATTGGGTATTTACATGTATGCCTTAGTCGTAATGCTGCCGTTTACCAGCCCGAGCGATTTGCTTGAGATGAACAGTGATCAAGCATTAGTCGCGGCGTTCTGTTGTTTTAATACCTTGATTGCTTATGGCGCTTTCGCTCAGGCACTGAACTACTGGCAAACCGTTCAAGTCAGTGCCTCTATTGCGCTGACGCCAGTCATCGCCTTTATCGCAACGGAAGCGTGTGTGGCGTTAGGGTTGTGGCAAGGAGTCATCATCTCTAGCCATGCGGACAGCCTGAGTTTATTCGGCATGGCTTTAGTTGTAGGCGCTGCTATTTCCGTACAGTTTATTACTGCGGCATTGAATAAACGACAAGCCAGACTGGATTCATTACAAACAACGACGGCTTAATAAGCAAAATCTGAATTCCCCCACTACACTAAAGAAGTACCTTTCGTTGAGTGGGGGTGTTTATGAAATTTGAAAGTCTTTGTGTCCAAGACATCATGTCCCACGACACGTTCCATGTTTATCCGACGACACGCATTGATGACTGCGCCGAGCAATTGGCTCGACACAAACTCAGTGGTGCGCCGGTCACCGATCAATACGATCACGTCATCGGTTTTGTTTCTGAACAAGACTTATTAGAGCCGTTAAGCCAAGCCGTTTATTACTGTCATCAACCTAAAAATGTGGAAAGTGTGATGCGTTCAAACGTGCTGACCGTGACACCAACCATGCAAGTCATGCAAATTGCTAAATTGATGATGGAAGATAAACCAAAGATCTTTCCCGTGGTGGAAGAAGGTCGCCTAGTGGGCGTTATCACTCGACGTTTGGTGACTCAGGCACTGCTGCAGGCGCAAAAACAATGCGTTCCCGTATAAGCGATTAGGCAGAGAGAAAATAAGGCATAGAATCAGGAAGCGAGGTTCTGACCAATCCAGAATGGGATCAACGTCAGAGATAACACCATGGCGATCGCTACGAGGGTAAATAGAAATTCCACTGGATTTTGGCGTGCATGGGCTAAAAAGCCAACCAGCCAATCACGTGCGCTGATGTTTTGAGCTCTGGCTGCACGCGCTGATTGATCTTCTGCAATCAGCGCTTTTGCCTGTTGGGCTTGGTCTTTGTCGCGTACCCAAATTCCCGCCATAGAAATTTGCCAACGCCCTGCACTGGTTTCGTAAAACTCAATATCATGTTCGTTCAGTAACGCACGGATATCGTCCGCTTCTTCTTCAGGAACATTCTTTAAACGAAATACCAATTGTGCCACGTTTGTTTCTCCAGGCTCGCGAGTTATCTGTATGGCGCGCAGAATAACAGACCCCAATCGTCAATCAAACGCTTATTCACTCTGATGCGCTTTCTGACGAATACTTAAGGTCAGAGATGCCACTTCAAAGCCAAACTTTGTCAGTACTGATTCATTGATCAAATGATCTGGTGTAACCAGATACATACGATCATCGACATTCAAATCAATGGTATCGCCATCATAAGGCACCCGTAACACGTACTCCATAAACAGCGCATTACCAGATGTTTCTAAACGCCCTGCTCCGATTACGTCCCCTGCTGTTGCGGTATAGGTGCCATCACCATTCGGGGTTAGCGTCCAAATGCGCTCCTGCTGTTCCCCATCATCGAATACAAACCACTCTTCCAGTGTGCCCACGCCATTTTCCCAGCTGCCTTTTAAGTCAGCGTAAAAATAACGTGTTACTTTACCACCTCGATCTTTCAGCACACCATGAGCGACGAGATCACCTTGAAAGAAGCTTTCCACCTTAAACTCAGGTTGATTACTGGCATACTCCTCTACCGATGTAGAAGAACAAGCGGTTAGCCATAACATGGCAAAAAACAGGGCCATTATTCGAATCATACGAGCCTCCATTGGCGCAAATTGGGTCAGTTCAAAATTATTCTGGGTACTGGTAGCGAATATCGACGGTTTGGTATTTGCCATCACTGCTAGCAATGTTGCCGCGCCCATTGAAGCGCAATAAATTACGAGTGTCTGGGTCGTACGCCACCGTAATTGGGTCAACAGCGAGGGACACAAACCAAGAAGTAGGTGTAATCGCAAAACACACCGCATCCGCCCGGGTATTCGCTAAACAATTAACGCGCCCGACCTCAAACCCGACTGTTGTCAAACGACTGGGAACTAGGTAATCAATTTGCATGGAAGTATTGCTTAATAGCTCTTCCCAATGAATTTTTACATAACGATCAAAGCCAGCATCGACCAACAAATGCTCATTCACTTTGATTCGCTTATCAAACACGACAGCACCAGATTCTTCTCGATATTGAACCTTTATCTGATCACCTTCAGAGGAAACTTTTATCCACTCTCCACGCAGTGTGTTCTCTTGTTCAAAAGCGGGTGCTTGTTCATATTGACCATAATGTAAGTGCTTCTCAGCAAACAACTTTCCGTTTGGGTCGTAATATTTGACCTCATGTTGATTACCCTCAACATATCGATGTTTCTCAACATAAATCAACTTCTGACTGTCTATATCAAATGCTTCACCAATCACAACTTTAGATTGCTGTGCTAAAGCTGGAAAGGTGATGACCAGTACCAACAGAGCGAATGTGTGTTTAAACATGCTGTTTGCGTCCATTACGTTTTTGAGTAAGTTTTGCCACAAAGACGCCTACCTGCATGACCCAAAACCAGATAAACGCCATCAAAGCCCAAGTTGCGATAGTAGAGCGCCCAAATGACACTTCTGCGAAATCAGCACCGACTAGGTAGCTCATGGGGGCAAAAAATGCGGCTAAGGCACTTAGTAACCAAGGACGATCCAAGCCCCAACTCAGACAATGAAAGAATAAAGATCCCACACCTGCCCACAGTCCGAGCAACCAAGGTGGAGGAATAGGAAACGTCCAGATAGACGAAGGCATTTGTAACCAGCCATCAAAGATCAATGCCCCATCAATAATGATGCCAAGGCCGACAAACAAAAGTATCAACCACCACTCACGCTGGTTGCGGACAAAGTAAATATGATGGATAACAAAATACACTACGATAGCGGCCACCGCCCAGTTGTCTCCTCCGAGCACGCAGGCGAACCAAAATAACTGAAAGCTGATGGCATTGAGCAGAGACTTCATCATAACAGGCCTCCGTCAGGGTCCTCGCCTAACGACGAGGAAAACGGTATTGAGGTTTGGCGAAAACGAACTGACCAGTACTGATTGCACGCTCTCTGAAGCCACCTTCACAGTAGGCTAAGTAGTAATCCCACATACGACAAAACACATCATCAAACCCTTGGCTCTTGACTGTTTCAATTTCGTGATGGAAACGCTCACGCCAATCAGCCAAAGTATCAGCGTAATGCTCGGTAATGTCTTCCACAGCAATAATTTGCATATCTGTTTTACGCGCTATTTTTTCTGCGATCACAGCGTTAGAAGGCAAACAACCACCAGGGAAAATATATCGCTGAATAAAGTCAACTGACTTACGGGCATAGTCATAACGCTGGTCTGCAATCGTAATAGCTTGAATCACCATCAGACCATCCGGCTTTAGTAATTGACTGCATTGAGTGAAATAGCTGTCATAAAACTCATGACCAACCGCTTCGATCATCTCAATTGAGACCAACTTATCGTATTGGCCTTTTAGGTCACGGTAATCTTCAAGCAACAAGGTAATCTTGTCTTGCAATCCTAGCTCTAGAACTCGAGCTTTGGCGTAGTCATATTGCTCTTGTGAAATAGTGGTTGTCGTGACATGGCAGTCATAATGCTGCGCCGCGTGAATAGCCATCCCTCCCCAACCTGTACCAATTTCAAGCAAATGGTCACCGGGACTGAGTTCAAGCTTTTGGCAGATTCTATCCAGCTTGTGAACAGATGCTTCAAAGAGGGTAGATTCAGGCGTAGGGTAAATCGCAGCGGAATACATCATGGTTGGGTCTAAAAACAACTCGAAAAAATCATTGCCCAAATCATAATGTGCCGAAATATTTTTGCGTGATCCATTTTTGGTATTGGCATTAAAAGTATGGAAAAGCTTAGTGGCCAAGCGCATCCAAAGCGAGCCATTCGAATCAGCTTCATTTATGACATTAAGGTTCGCACACATCAAGCGAATAACGGCAGTGAGGTCGGGCGTACTCCAATAACCTTTCATGTAAGCTTCTGCTGCCCCAATACTCGTACTTGAAAAAACATCTTTGTAGGCATGCGAATCGTGGACAGTAATATGAGCATGGTACGGTGTTTCAGAAAGGCTCTGTCCAAAAGTATAGGTATTATCGCCATCCTCTAGCACTAAATGCCCTAATTCAAGACGCTCTAAAATGGCTAGTACAGCTCTTTTAGAGGCTTTATCTACAATACTTCGACGATTTGTTTTTTTCTTTAAACCGACACTGACTGAGTTGATCATCAAATACCCCTTAATCCGAAGAGTGCCCTAATTTATGTTTAGGGTGATCATGCACAGGCACACGCTTTAGAAACAGCTTCAATGCTTGCCAATATATTCCCCAAGCAACTTTCATCGTCATCCAAGGATAACGCCACAAAATTGACGTTAAACTGGCCTTGGTAATTGGCTCACGACGTAAAGAGAGGGTCGCGTCAAACACACATTGCTGTTCACCGTGTTGCTCTTTGTTCTGCATGTGTATTGCAAGCTTTTCACTTGGCTGATTACTGCGCCAGTCATAAAAATGATCCATTGGATGGAATGGCGAAACATGCATTGATTTATCGATATTAATACGCTGAATTGGCTTTTCTGGATCACAAGAAAATACATAAGCAACCTTTTCCCCCCAAGGTGTATTCGTCACCTCTAGTAACATGGCGCATAGCTTTTCTTGTTTGTCGTAGCAGTAATAAACTGAAATAGGATTAATTAGATATCCAAAATATCTCGGGTTCGTCAACAATTTTACAGTGCCATCCAAAGCAAGACCTAAACGCTGATTGACCTCGTCTAGGACGGCTTGCTTGAGTGGAATTTCTGCTTTACCAAAATAGTCTTGGCGCACAAATCGTACCGGGCGCCAGCGTTTCATTGACCACCAAGGAGTTATCGCTAAGATATCCTCAATTTCGTCTAAGTCGAGCAATACCATGCAGACGTCATAAGTAAAGGTATGGTGCCGAGGAGCGAATCGACGATGCCGGACTACCCCAGTATACAAGGCGCTAGACCAGTCAGACATTACCACTCAACTCCCAAAGAACGAGCAACTCTGACAGCACTCCAACAACCGTCTTCATGGAAACCATTGCGCCAATAAGCGCCACAGAACCAAGTATTATTGTTATTAATCTCCTGCCAACGCTGTTGAGCTTCAATTCCTTCGAGTGTGAAAGTTGGATGAGCATAGGTATAGCGCCCTATGATCTTATCTGGATCGATCCAATGGGTGTGATTCAAAGTCACCACAAAGGTCTGTTTCGAATCCTGTATCCCTTGCAAAATGTTCATGTTGTAACTCAGCGTAGCAGGTTTAGAGCTATCATTACCTAAATGATAATTCCAACTCGACCAAGCCAACTTTGCTTTTGGCATGAGAGAGGTATCAGTATGTAATACGATCTCGTTGTCACGATAGGGAATGGCTGAAAGGATTTCACGCTCTAACTCCGTGGCATTTTCACCGAGAAGCGCTAAGGCTTGATCACTATGGCAAGCAAACACGACTTGATCATATTGCTCACTGCTCCCTTCTTCGAAATGCAATGTGACCGAGCCATCTGCTCTAGTCACGTTTTTGATATGACTCTCTAGACGTATCCGCTCTTTAAAAGAATCGCTAAGGGGGTCTAAATAGGCGGCAGACCCGCCTTCAACAACATGCCACTGGGGCCGATTATTCACACTAAGCAATCCATGATTCTTAAAGAAGCGGACAAAAAACAGCAGTGGAAATTGCATCATTTCCTGTAGCGTAGCCGACCAAATAGCACTTCCCATTGGAATGAGATAATGGCTGGCAAACATCTCACCGTAACCTTGGCGAGATAAGTATTCTCCCAAGGTAATTTCAGAGTCCAATTTGTCAGACTCTAAGTCTTCTATTGATTCTTTATTAAAGCGAAGAATGTCCTTCAACATGGATAGAAAGGACCAATTCACGAGGTTTTTACGTTGTGCAAAGAGCGTATTTAGATTGTTTCCACCGTACTCTAAACCAGTGCGTTCGCAACTAACAGAAAAGCTCATTTCCGTGGGTTTGGTTACAACGCCTAACTCTTTCATAAGACGAATAAAATTGGGGTACGTCCAATCGTTGTAGACAATAAAACCCGTGTCGATATGGCGAGTAATACCATGATCATCGACCTTCTTCGTAGCTGTATGGCCTCCAATTCTGGCATCCTTCTCAAATAACGTAATGTCATGACTCTTATTTAATAAGTACGCAGCTGTTAGTCCTGAAATACCGCTGCCGATAATGGCAATTTTCATTACTTTCTATCCTTAACTAGTGCGCTTGCGCGCGTTAAATTTGAACCATCCGGACGGGGCCAAGCGAGCCAAAGCCAACAATGCAGTAAGGCGTTTAGGAAAGGCATATTCGAATACGCGCTTTTCAACTGCATTCGCAATTCGGTGTGCCGCCTGTTCCGGGGACATAATAAAAGGCATATCAAAATCATTACGCTGTGTCAGAGGGGTATCAACAAAACCCGGCAAAATACACGAGACAGACACATCATCAGGAGCAAGGTCTAATCGCAGCGAATGCAATAAATAACGCACGGCAGCTTTACTAGCACCATACGCTTCAGAACGGATGAAAGGCGCCTGTACCGCTTGGGAAGACACGCCTACTAGATGAGAATTGGGTGTGCGTTTTAGTATTGGTAAACAAACTTGCAACGAGTTCACTACGCCAAGGTAGTTAACTTGATTGACGCGCTCAAAGAGACTCCAGTCAGGGGCATCTACATCAAAGTACTCGCAAGTCCCTGCGTTCAAAATGGCTAGGTCTAACTGATCTGTAAGCTGCTCAATTTCATTAGCCACAGATTCTATCTGAGTATTATCTGTAACATCGAACTTCACAAAACTGAGTTCATCCGGATAAAGCTTGGCTAACTGGTTCAGCTCGCCCTCACTTCTTGCTGAAGCAATCACACGATTGCCGGTAAGTAAATAATGTTTGGCAAGTGCCAACCCTAGACCAGAACTAGCGCCAGTAATCCAAATTTTCTTGTTGGGTTTATCCTGTGACATTTTCACCTCTCCGTGGCCATACGTTTGCGTAGCTTTTTAACCGCCCATCCCACTACAGGCACATGCTCATAGATCATTTGCCCCATGTCATAAACATCTTCGTGGTAAAAAATTCGATCCGTAAACTGTATTTGTGACATGCCTCTAACAACATGTGTCTCTTTACCCAGTTTAGGATGACTGAAGTACATATTCCATTTAATGTAAGCTGTATCTTTACCGACTAACTGATCTAGAAACTCGAAGCGACCACTTTCAACATTCTCACAGGCGTCAGACAAGTAAGCATGCAGCTCAGCGAGACCTTGAACTTGGTGTACAGGATCTCGAAATTTAACCGTGCTAGCATAGACGTCACCAATGGCATCTAATTTAGGTCTTTTGACATCTTTGTAGAAATCCTTAAACCGTTCTATTAATTCATTTGCTGAGTCAGAATGTAAGTTGCGTGCCTGCATGGTGAAACTACCTTTAGATCGATTCCAGTAACTTACTGATAATACGTTTTAAAAAAAACTTCAGATCACTGATCCACAAAACGGTATTGCTCGTATAATCACTTGTGAAAATACTTTCACCACACCCAGACTGACTAACGTGCACGTTTGGAGCCTAGGATGAACACAGTTTCTGAAACGAAAACCGATAACACTTTACTGGTAGATATGAGTCAAGTTGCACAGGCCCGTGACACACGAGCGCTTGAGAGGCTTTTTGATCATTATGCCCCGCGCATTCGTGCTTTCTGCCTGTCATCACAGCCTGGAGCTAACTTGATGGCTGACGACATTGCGCAAGAAGTGATGATTCGGATATGGAATAAAGCACATTTGTACAACCCATCAACGGCGTCACTAAATACATGGGTTTTTACGATCGCTCGAAATGCACGCATTGACTACATGCGTAAAAATGGTCGATATCAAAGCGATATCGATCCAGAAGACTTCTGGAGTGAAATGGCGGATGAAAATGCTGATCCCTTTCGGGAAGCGCAGCAACAACGCGACCAAGTACGTATAAGAGAAGGGTTAACACAATTGCCTAGTGAACAGCAGCAAGTCCTTTCTAAAGTGTATTTAGAAGGTAAAAGTCATTCAGAAGCTTCAGAAGAATTAGGTTTACCTCTAGGTACCGTGAAGTCACGTGTGCGCCTAGCGTTAAACAAGTTATCAGTAATTATTAAGAGGTAGTCGTCATGCTTAGCTGCCACCCTACTATAGACATTTTGACAGAATACGCTGCTGGCTCATTGCCACTGGCTCATTCGCTCGGCGTATCGGTCCATTTAGACCAATGTCCGCATTGCCGTGACCAAGTTAGGCGCTTAAATAACATCGGTGCCGAGTTATTTTCTGAGCACTCTGCAGAAGTACGACCTGATCATATGGCTTCTTTAAAAAGTAAGGTCATGGCGTCTCTAGTAAATCATGAAGAGACTCAGGCAGCTGTTGATGATAATACGGCGTTTCAACATATCCCACGTTCTTTACGACGCTGGATACCACAAGGTTTTAATGACCTTAATTGGATGCCTCTGACGCCATCTTTCAAGCTTGCTACGTTGAGCAATGAGTCAGGGGGTGCACAAATTGCTCTTTCTCGTGTTAAGCCTGGTGCAAGGCTCCCAAACCACACCCACACGGGTAATGAGATTACCGTTGTCTTAAAAGGGGCATTTTCTGACGATGAAGGCTTATATCGTGAAGGTGACTTCATTTGTCGTGACCATAACCACAAGCATCAGCCCCGCGTCACCAAGGATGCCGAATGTATCTGTTTGATCATTCTTGATTCCCCTATTGAATTCACAGGGTGGTTTACTCGATTATTGAATCCAATCATGCGCTATTTCCACCCTAACAGTGCAGCGACTTGACATAACTGTAATAGCCATAATCGGTGAAAAAATAAACTAAAGCCAATAAGGTGTAAATTTGATATGATTAGAGTTCAATCTATTATAAAAGGGATACACCATGGCCTCAAAAAAGAAAGCTGCCGACACTCCAATTGAAACTTCAGCAAGCATTGCTAAGCAAATGGAAGAATTTCTGGCTCGTGGTGGGCACATAGAACAAATTGAACAAGGCGTGAGTGGCCAGACAAACTTAAAAGGGTCACGACACATTACCTTGGGAAACAGTAAGCCTAGAGCTTAAATAGTACAAAAAGCCGATCTCTGATCGGCTTTTTACTTTCTACCTGTCATTAATACGACATAAAAGCGTCACCGAGCTGTCATCGTCTCTCCCTAGCCTGTTTAAGAGATCGTTGATGGTTAGTGGAGCTAGATCGTGTTACAAGTTGAACAAATTCTATCCAGTAAAGCCCCCGGCTTTTTAGAGAAAAGCCCTCTTATTACTAAGCCTACTCTTAGTTTGCTCAAACGCCTGTTTCACGAAAGCGAAGTAAACCAATTTCTTGAACAAAATGGCCATTGTGTTGGGTTTGAGTTCATTGATCGCGTTTTAGATCACTTCAATTTTGGCTATCGTGCGAGTCAAGTTGACCGTCGTAACATCCCAGCCATAGGCCGCACTCTGATTGTCGCTAACCACCCTTTAGGTGCTCTGGATGGACTGGCTATTTTGCGTCTCATTGGTGAAATTCGCCCAGATGTCAAAATCGTTGCCAATGACCTGCTACTTGGTTTTGATGCTCTACAAGGCTTAGTGCTCCCAGTGGACAACATCGGTGGCAAAACAGGGCGCAAGCAGCTTAAAGCCATTATGGATTGTCTACACCGAGAAGAGTGCGTGATTATCTTTCCAGCAGGGGAAGTATCACGCCTGTCGCCCAGCGGCGTGAAAGACCTAAAGTGGAACTCCAGTTACTTAAAAATTGCAGAGAAAACTAACAGTCAGATTTTACCTGTTCACATTGGTGGTCGTAATTCGATGATGTTTTACACCAGCTCTTGGGTATACCGTCCGCTGTCAACTATGCAGCTCGCCAATGAGATGTTCCGTCAACGCAATCGTCGTATTCCCATTCAAGTAGGCGAACCTATCCCGATTCAAGAGCTGGCTAAGTTACCATTAAGCAACAAGGAAAAGAACAAACTGGTAAAGCGACACTTGTACCGTATTGCCAAAGGTCGCAAGCCTCTGCTTAAAACAGAAAAAACCATTTCTCATCCGCAAAACCGCCAACAGTTAAAACTTGAGCTAAAACGTGCTGAACATTTAGGTTCCACGAAAGATAACAAACAAATTTACCTAGTCGATTACGAGCATGAATCCAGCTTAATGCAAGAAATTGGTCGCCTGCGAGAAATCGCTTTCCGAAAAGTAGGCGAAGGTACAGGTGAGCAAAAAGATATAGACAAATATGACCAATATTACCGACACCTTGTATTGTGGGATGAAGAGGAGCTTGAAATTGTTGGTGCGTACCGTATCGGAGAAGTCTACCGCTATTTAAAAGCTGGCCAGGATAAAAGTATCTATAGCAGCACATTATTCAGCTATAGCTGTGATATGGAGCCCTATTTTGCACGCGGCATTGAACTTGGACGCAGCTTCATTCAGCCTAAATATTGGGGAAAGCGTAGCCTCGACTACCTATGGTATGGCATTGGTGCTTATTTAATTAAACATCCTGAAGTGCGCTATATGTTTGGCCCCGTCAGTCTTAGTGGACATTTCCCACCTCTCGCCAAAGACATGATTGTCCATTTCTACCGCAGTTATTTTGCAGACCCTGAGCATTTAGCAAGTTCATATACCCGCTACAACATCCAAGAAGAACACAGAACGCTGCTGGAAAGCTACTTTAGTGGTGAAAACTATGAAGAAGACTTTCGCAGTCTAAAAGAGCAACTAGGCAATATCGGTGCAGCCGTTCCTACCCTGTTTAAACAATATAGTGAATTGTGCGAAGACCAAGGCGTTCGTTTTCTGGATTTTGGGGTCGACGCAAGCTTTGGTTACTGTGTCGACGGATTAGTCCTCGTGGATTTAGACCGCGTCAAAGACAGCAAAAGGAAGCGCTATTTATCCAGTAACGACATTGCTCACGAGTCCTTATGATGAGACCGATGTGAAGCACCTGAGTGATGTTTTAAGTACCAAAGGTATCCAAGCTTTAAAACAAAAGCGATGGCTAGAATAACTAAAACAATATGAGTGAATTCCATAGAAGCCTCCTCGATTGTTGAAGAACACCTTTTATTCTAGTCGATCAAGCCAAATAATTGTGCATTGTTTGAACAATACGCCCTCATTTTTGGCGCTAAAGTGATATAGCATCGGTACTACAGGCACAAATTGCACTAAAGCAGGGGATAAAGCAGCAACTTTTCCCCATTGGCGTAAGACTTGCTTGCATAGCGATGGATGTGCATAAGTCATGAGAATCCTGTTACGGACTCAAGGAGCTGAAAATGATTGAAAAGACCTATCTAAAAACCAAACCCGAATGCAAAGTGAAATTTGCCTTACCCATTGATAAAGTCGAGGGCGCTAAGAAGGTTTTCCTTGTGGGAGACTTCAATGACTGGAACGAATCCGCCACTCCCATGCGCAAGCAAAAGACAGGTGTATTTGCTTCGACAGTTAATTTAGAAAAAGATAAGCAATATCAGTTTCGTTACTTGGTGGATGGTAAAATTTGGCTTAATGATGAAAGTGCTGATGCATTCGCTCAAAGCCCAATCAGTCATGATCAGAACTGCGTTTTGCAGCTATAATCTTCGTTTTGACATTCTTTTTTAAAAGCTCCTAACGCTTGTTATAGGGGCTTTTTTATTGCCTTTCTCTTACTAAAATCGCTTTTTCTAGCCATCATTTTCACATTTTTTTTTACTCTATGGATTTCAAAACCACTCATTTTATGTACAATGATTTTTATTAAACGCTCATTTAATAAAAAATTATGCGCAAATTTCAGCAAAATGAGCTAACCCAATACATCCTAACTTAGGATTTAACTTTTCGACTTTGAGAGGTGAAACATGGCACATAAGCAGCAATACATTCACGGCCGTTACGTTGCGTCCACAACAGGTGAGACCTTCGAAACACGTAACCCAGCAACGGGTGAACTGCTAGCGACTCTAGAACTTGCAGGCGAAAAAGAGCTGCAAGCGGCTGTGGACTCTGCAAAACAAGGTCAAAAAGTTTGGGCTGCAATGAGTGGTGTTGAACGTGGCCGTATACTAAAACGCGCCGCTGACCTACTTCGCGAAAACAATGAAGAAATCGCGAAACTGGAAGTGCTGGATACTGGTAAACCGCTTCAAGAAGCGATGGTTGTCGACATCCAAACAGGCGCTGACGTAATCGAATATTACGCAGGCCTTGCAGACAAGATTCAAGGCGACTTCCAAGACCTAGATGCTGACAGCTTCTTCTACTCACGTCGTGAACCACTTGGCGTGTGCGCTGGCATCGGCGCTTGGAACTACCCAATTCAAATTGCTTGTTGGAAATCTGGCCCAGCCTTGGCTGCGGGTAATGCAATGATTTTCAAACCATCTGAAGAAACGCCGCTTACGGCTTACAAACTGGCGGAAATCTTCACTGAAGCAGGGCTTCCTGACGGCGTATTTAACATCGTTCAAGGGGATGCGCGCACAGGTCAATTGATCACTAACCACCCAGAAATCGACAAAGTCTCCTTCACAGGTGAAGTCGGCACGGGTAAAAAAGTTATGTCGGCTTCTGCGTCTTCACTTAAAGACGTCACCATGGAGCTAGGTGGTAAATCACCACTGATCATCTTCCCTGATATGCCTGTAGACCAGGCAGTTTCCGGCGCCATGTTAGCTAACTTCTACACTCAAGGTGAAGTATGCACCAACGGCACGCGAGTGTTCGTACACGAAGACATGCTTGAAGCTTTCAAGGCAGAACTAAAAACACGTACGGAAGCCATGATCATCGGCGACCCAATGGACATGGACACGCAAGTTGGTTCCTTGATCAACCAAGGCCACATGGAAAAAGTGCTAGGCTACATCGATGCTGCGAAAGAAGCTGGCGCAACATTACTATGCGGCGGCGAGCGCTACACAGAAAATGGCTGTGAAAACGGCGCCTTCGTTAAACCAACAGTATTCACAGATTGTACCGATGATATGCCACAAGTTCGTGACGAAATTTTCGGCCCAGTGATGTCAGTACTGAGCTTCAAAGATGAAGACGAAGCGATCCGTCGTGCCAACGATACCAAATACGGTCTAGCAGCTGGCGTATTCACCAAAGACGTGAGCCGTGCTCATCGTGTGATCAAACAGCTTGAAGCCGGTATTTGTTGGATCAACACTTGGGGCGCATCGCCAGCAGAAATGCCAGTAGGTGGTTACAAAGAGTCTGGTATTGGTCGTGAAAACGGTATCGAAACACTGCGCGCTTACACGCAAGTGAAGAGCGTCTTGGTTTCTATGACAGACATTCCTAGCCCTTACTAAGGTAGTGGAGACATCATGAGCGAAGTATATGATTACATCATTGTTGGCGCCGGCTCTGCGGGCTGTGTGCTAGCAGATCGCCTAACGGAAAGTGGCGAGCACAAGGTTTTACTCGTGGAAATGGGAGGCTCTGACAAGAGCATCTTTATTCAAATGCCAACCGCTTTATCGTACCCAATGAACACAGACAAGTACGCTTGGCAATTCCACACTGATAAAGAAGACGGTCTTGATGGCCGTGAAATGCACTGCCCACGAGGCAAAGTGTTAGGTGGTTCCTCCTCTATCAATGGCATGGTGTATGTTCGTGGCCATGCCTGCGACTTTGATGAATGGGAAGAAAACGGAGCCGAGGGCTGGAATTACCAGACTGTACTGCCTTACTTTAAACGTGCTGAGACTTGGTCTGGCGGAGCTGACACCTATCGTGGTGGTGATGGCCCATTATCGACCAACAACGGTAATGACATGACCATGAACCCATTGTATCAAGCCTTTATTGATGCAGGGGAAGAAGCGGGCTACGGAAAAACTGACGACTACAACGGTTACCGTCAAGAAGGCTTCGGCCCAATGCACATGACCGTTAAAGACGGCGTTCGTGCATCAACCTCAAACGCTTATCTACGCCGTGCTATGAAACGCTCGAACCTTACCTTAAAGACAGGCGTTTTAACTGAAAAAGTCTTGTTCGACGGCCAGCGCGCAACCGGTCTTGAGTTCCGTATAAACGGACAGAAACAGCAAGCAACAGCGTCCAAAGAAGTCATTCTTAGTGCCGGTTCAATTGGCTCACCAACCATTTTGCAGCGCTCAGGTGTCGGTCCAAAAGCGGTACTTGAAAACGCTAGTGTACCAGTGATTCATGACCTACCTGGTGTGGGTGAAAACCTGCAAGACCACTTGGAAGTGTACTTCCAGTATTGGTGTAAACAGCCTGTGACGCTGAACAGCAAACTAGGCTTGATTAGCAAAGGCTTAATCGGCACGCGTTGGATCTTGTTCAAAGACGGTCTGGGTGCCACTAACCACTTTGAATCTTGTGGCTTTATCCGCTCACGCGCGGGCCTTAAATGGCCAAACATTCAGTACCACTTCCTACCAGCAGCCATGCGCTACGACGGTCAGGCTGCGGTGGACGGCCATGGTTTCCAAGTACATGTAGGTCCTAACAAACCAGAGAGTCGCGGCAAAGTTTGGATCGAGTCAAACGATCCTGAAGCAAAGCCACGTATTCACTTTAACTACATTGGCACAGAACAAGACAAACAGGACTGGCGCGACACCATTCGCCTAACCCGTGAAGTCTTGCAACAGTCTGCCCTAGACGACTACCGAGGTGAAGAGATTCAGCCAGGTATGAATATCCAAAGCGATGAAGAAATCGATCGCTGGGTAAAAGACAATGTAGAAAGTGCCTACCATCCTTCTTGTACCTGTAAGATGGGCGCCGACGACGACGCAATGGCAGTTTTAGATGCCGAATGTCGTGTACGCGGAGTAGAAAACCTACGCGTGGTGGATTCATCTATCTTCCCAACCATCACCAACGGCAACTTGAACGCCCCAACCATCATGGTGGCAGAACGAGCAGCCGATATGATCTTAGGTAAATCTTTACTGCCAGCGGCCAACGCACCAGTATGGATTCATCCTGAGTACCAGACTCAACAGCGTTAAAGTTGAGTCACAGCGTTACTCCACCTTTAGGCCTCCTCGGAGGCCTTTTTTGCATCTTACGTCGACTCCCAAGCAGCAGAATTAATCACGACTCAACACTCCCCATAATGATATCTAAGCTGCATGATTATCAAAGTATAGTCATCACATCGATAAACAATCCGATGCTCATCGTTAATCCGTTTTGACTAATAGTCTGATAAGCCATGTTTCTATGGTTCTGGCTTACCAATGCCTTCAAATGAAAGATCCGGGTATAAAATCCAACGATTGCTCTCTTCACGTTTTGCCAGTACTTTGTATATCAATTTCGTCAAGGTACACATGGATTCGTAACAACTATGACAACGTTTACCACCTACTATTTAGAAATGCACTCTCCTCACCAACTGAATGCAAAAATGCTCCCAGACTCATTAAATATTGTTGAGTGTGAGCAGCCACAATATGAGCTAAATCGCTTTTTATACCAGCTTGTTGGAGATTCATGGGATTGGGGAGATTTAGACACTTATACTAATGAACAGTGGCAAGCTCGTGTCGAAGACGTGGCTTTAAGAACATGGATTGCATATTATCGTGGCAGCATTGCAGGTTACTATGAACTGTATCGACCAGACGGTGTAAATGCCGAAATTAAATATTTTGGTTTGTCACGAGAAAATATTGGCAAAGGATTTGGTGGAGCATTACTTAGCCAAGCAATAACATCCGCTTGGAAATGGCCTGGAACTCAAAGAGTTTGGGTTCATACATGCACACTAGATCATCCAAGTGCACTGAAAAATTATTTATCCCGTGGTATGACAATCTACAAACAAGAAATTACACCATTAATATAGAGTGTTTACTCCATACTCCCCTGCAAGGAAAAGCAATGAAGATAAGGACATTACAATTATCAGATGTCGAAGTTGCTAGCGGTGTGTGTATCGCCGCATTTGATCAATCTGTGGCGAGCTCTCTGCCCGCAGAGGGCATCGAGACCTTTGCCAAAATCTCAGCCCCCGAAGCCTTTCGAGAGCGAATGAGCAAGGACACAATGATGCTCGTCGCTGAAATAGAAACCAACATTGTAGGTTTTGCAGAGCTTAGGGAGGGAAACCACGTGTCCATGCTGTTTGTACGTCCGGATAGGCAGCAACAAGGAATTGGCAAGGCCTTATTAACACAGCTCATCAAACACGCCCGTAGCCCATCAATAAGCGTCAGCGCCTCGTTGTCCTCAGTCACTGCTTACCAAACCTTTGGCTTTATCTTATCAGGCGAAATTAACCAAATTGCAGGGCTGATCTATCAACCCATGACGATGACTCTACCCAATGAATGAACTATATAAATATCGTGCATGTTCAAGTCTTTACTGGGCAAGGCCTACGTCTACGTACTCAAAATGCATTAGACATGGCCTTCTGTACGTCAACCATTCCGGCGTATGTTACTGCTTTGCTGGATGCCGGTATCATCACTATTGATTACCGTTCCTAAACCGCCATATCTGTTGAGCGATCTCCCTGTCATGCTAAGCGCGACAGGGAGATGTCACTTGGTTTATTCAACGAAGTTTAAAAAACCCAAGGTCGAACCTGTTTGATCACCAAATCTTCATCAGCGGTGATTTTAAACTCCACTTCCAACGCGAATGGCTGGTCATCTTTGATCTGATACAACGGCTTAAAGTGAGCTTCTATTCGCTTCAAATCGTCTCTTAATTCCGCAATTTCGGAGGTTTCTAAAATCACTTTATTGGTGGATGACGCATTTAATAAACGGAAACCTTTGCCCGTATCACGTGCTACTAACAGCTCTTCAGGCGTTGATAATGCTTCAGGGTTAGTCACTAAATCTTCACCCACTTGCGCATTGATATAGAGCGTATTTGGACTACTGTATAGAACGTCTTCCGAGACAGCCACGCCATTAGCAAGCTCCCCTTTAAAATTAGGATGTATCAATACCCCCATGGCCACTTGTTTATGGTTAACACCGTTAAATTCTCGGGCTTCAAAAGCTCTAAAGTTCCACAAGCTAGCGTAGACTTGCTTAATGGATTTAGACAAGTGCCCTTCATGAAGATGATGCGTATATGAGTCATATAACCCAGCTCCGCTAAATCCTTCAAGATCCTCATTGTTCGTGCTAGAACGCGTACGCATGCTTTGCCCTGCAGGAAAACGTGCTTGTACCTCAGCAAGCTTGTTCATCAGCTCTTCTGGAAATGTGGCTCTTTTGATGCGTTTTTGGAATGCCTTTAGCGCTTTTTGCAACCGTTTAGGGTCTTTCTTTAGCTCGTCATCGGCCATCAACGCATCAACGTCAGCATAAAAACCATTGAAACGCATGAAGGCATCGTAGAAATAAAACGGCACGGCAAAGCCATCCGGAATAGTGCCTTCAGGTAAGCCAACACGACGCAGTTCGGCTAGGTTCGCTGCTTTCACACCAATACTTTTGGCATCATGAAACGATAACGAGTCAAGGGAAAGAATCTCTGTTTGAGAAAGATCAGGCTGTAGTTCAACTCCTTTTTTAGGTAAACGGGAGGTGAAATAATCCGTTACCTCATCCAAACTTGCCGCACGTAAACTATAGCCTTCTGATGTGACTTCATAACGAACATATTGCCCGACCAATGCCAAGATAGCCTCAGACGTTAACACATTCGCAATATATGAGTTGGGAATATTATCTTGTACGGCGCGCAGATTAACATGGGATAAAGGCGTCTGTCGGATCGAGGTAATCACACCTGCCACTCGCGGCATGGTATTCGGCAAGGTTTTGGCAATCACAATATCATTCGGATTAGGTTGCTCTTGTTCAGATAAAAACACCAATTTACCAAACGAGACAGCCTCGTTTAACGACGTATACATCTCAACATCACTGTACACATGCACACCTGCGTCTAAATACTGTGAACGCTGATTATTAAAGGTCTCCTTAGAAACACGGTAAGCAAGTTTTCCGTCAGCGGCTGGGAACGATAACAAAATGGCTTGATATACTTTACTCAATAATTCAATTGGGACATTCGGATCTAAATTAAAGGTATAGACCCCTAAAGAGCCATCAGGCGCTTCAACATCTGCCAAGTAGGACATATCAGCACGCAAAACGGTAGATGTTCTACTCGGATCATAATGGTCTATAACGCTGATTTTCTTACCCACATTTCGTGAAACCGCGATCTCTGAGCCTCGTTCTCCACGTTCAATCGATCCTGTTGATTCGACTTGCTTATCGCGAACGTTCGTATTTTTACCGCCACGCTTATCAGTTGATCCTTTTGTGCGGCCTTCTTTCTCACCCCCTTTCCCTCCTGAGCGACCTGATGCACCGCCAAATGAGAAATCAATGCCGACTGCATTCATAAAATTAGGGTGTTTTTGATAATTATTGGTATTCATCCAATACACTAAGATTGGCTGCTCAGGACGAATCTCCACAACAAACTTCATCAGTTCAACGTCTTTAGAAGCTTTCGAGCCCCGCTCAGCCCCTATATGTGCAAGCGTTAAAAACGTTTCACGATCAGGGATATAACCCGCACCTAATTCGATGGGAAGCTGCTCCGGTAATAGTTTTTCTGACGAGGGTGCCGCAAACGCTGACGGCTGAAATACAAATAGGGATGTCACCGCAACGCATGTTAATAAAGATTTCACTGAAGTCATTCCTAATGCAAAGTGAGAGTAAATAAATCAAAACTTTGAGTTATTTAATCACAATTAAAAATGAGAATTAATTTCATTTTCATACATTTACATTAGTTCGTTATTTGCTTCAGCTCACCTTATTTTCTAGGAAAACGCCAGAACAGCAGAATATTCATCAATGCCGAAGCCACATAAGTTAAGGCGCAAGCGGTTAATATGCGTTTAATTTTGGGAAGGTCTTGGCTGGGTAAGTAGCGCCCTTTTTTTAGCATGGGCAACGCTTTGTTAAAGCTCGCATCCCACTCTTCAGGCAAGATCGCTAGCTGTATGAAGACAGTCATCAAACCCAATGTCACAATCACCAGACCATGAAGTAGCGGTGTATAGGGCAAACGCAAAACGGCGCTGAGAATAGGCCAAGCAAATAGCATCAAGACCGCAAAGCGCTGAATAATCATCGCCACTGGCAAATAGCGTGTACGCAATCGTGCCACGGTTTCTTGACGGTGATGAGCAATGGCGTGACCGACTTCATGAGCCGCCACAGCCACTGCGGTGAGTGACCGCTCGTTTAGCACATAGGGGCTCAAACGAACGACTTTTGCTTGAATATCATAGTGATCCTTACCTTCTTGGGCCAGCTCCACTTTCACGTCATTTAATTCATAACGGGATAACAAATGCTGCGCTAACTCACCTCCTGTTCCTGGTAAATCTGGGCGAGGACTACGATATTGATTGATGACGCGTTTCACCCAAACCTGAGGACCAAAGAACAATAAACCAAGAATGATAAGTAACACTATATAAACAATCATGAAATAATCATCTCTCTCGTTACAGGACACACTTTGACGAATGGAAAAAGGGTCGCCTACACTTTAGTAAAGCTAGGAGCAAAACAATGAGAAACCCTTTAATCCCTGATATTTTGGCCATTTTAAAAGAACACTCTCAGGGTATTTCTGAGTTTGACCTTTTGAAAGCCTTGAAAGTTCGTCATGCCATGCTGAATCAGCTGGCAGAGGACGACAACCTTCTGCTTTTTCGCCAACACTTCTTGATCATGAATGCGCTGTATCAGCTGCAAACAAGTCTCTGGCAAGAGGAACAGCTGGCTCTTGAGATCTCCGGCACTCGAATTAGTTTAGTCTACGGAAAACACCAATCCTCGTCTTCCAATACGAACGTTTCTGACAGCGCAGATGCCAAGCTGGCGGCCTATTACAGTGACTGGGATGAATACGTAAAAACAGACAAAGAGGATGTTGAACAGCTGCTGCAAAGTTTTTATCAAGGTATCGCCAGTGTTGATGAGCGTAAAGATGCATTAAAGGTTCTCGCATTACATTCTGACTTCATGAATGATAAAGAAGCGATTAAGCGTCAGTACCGTAAATTAGCAAGAGACGCGCACCCTGATCATGGAGGCGATCCAGAGCGTTTTATCAGCTTAAGACAGGCTTACGAGTGCTTAATGCATACCTTTGTGTGAACTTTACACCGCATTTTTCAGTCTTAACATAACCTATTTTGTTAGCTGTTAACCCTTTTAAAAAATGAGCTTCTATGTCGCTTAAATCTCTGTTCTTATTAATGCCCATCCTACTACTGTCTGCCTGTTCAACACGCGAGATCGATCCCTCCAATGATTTCCCAAATAATGGCCGTGATGAGCAAGCACAAAAGCGTGAATCCCTCTACTTAAGTGAGCGCTTACCACCAGGCATACCCTATCCAGATGCCACTTTTATAACGGGTATTGAACAGCAAATACGTTATCTAGAGCGTATTTCTGCGACCTCATACCAGTTGGATAATCTACTCGTTACCCGTGATGATTTGCGCGCCACCGCAGAAGAAATTCAAACTTGGGTCAATCACCCTACCTACTGGCCTCAGTTGAGTGCTTATCAGATCGCTGGTCAGGATCAACGAGGTAATGTGCAGATTACAGGCTACTATGTCCCTGTGATGAGCGTACGCCATCAGGCAGATGATGAATATCGCTACCCTCTTTACCGCAAGCCTAATATGACCAAAGGAACACCTCTTCCTGATCGTGAGGCGATTGATTTTGAAGGTGCTTTGGACGGCCAAGGGCTAGAGATTGCTTATAGTAACAGTTTAGTAGACAACTTCTTTTTACACGTCCAGGGCTCAGGAATGGTCGAATTTGAAGACGGTGAGCGCCGCTTACTTTCTTGGGGAGGTGTGAACGGTCATGCATACCGCAGCTTGGGTAAAGTGTTGATCGAGCAAGGTGAAATCGATCGCGCTGACATGTCTGCTCAAGCCATACGTGAGTGGCTTGCCGCCCATCCTGAGCGCCAGCGAGAGATCATGTCGACGAACCCAAGCTACTTGTTCTTCAGTGAGGGACTGACCCAACCTGTTGGCGCTGCGAACGTGCCTTTGACGCCACTTTACTCTGTAGCGGTAGACCCAAGCGTCATTCCTCTAGGCAGCATTTTGCTAGGCGAAGTGCCTAAGCTTGATCAACAAGGCAACTTAATTGGACACGAGTTTCGCTTACTGCTGGCACAAGACAAAGGTGGCGCAATTAAAGGTCCAGGCCATATCGATTGGTATCAAGGTATTGGAGAAGAGGCTCATTTTCATGCAGGGCAACTCAAACATTTTGGCCGAGTGTGGCTACTACTGCCACGCTCGGCTAAATAACAAAATGTTAGTCTCTAAGCTGGAAAGCAACAGGAAGCGTGATTTCTAAGGAGTCACTTCCCATTTCCAAGCTGAATGCAGGTAATGGCTGAGAGCGTTTCACCATATCAATGGCGGCTTGGTCTAAACGCTTTGACCCTGAAGACTTATTAATCTTAATTGGGTGCGCTTTTCCGTTTGCGTGAGCAACAAAGTACACTGTAACAATGCCTTCTTCTCCTCGGCGACGAGAAGCTCTAGGATAACGTTTGTTGTGCGCCAACTTCGCCTTTAGCTTAGCGTAGTAATCCGCTTTCACTCCAGTTTGCCCACCATTGTGCGCCGCATTCGCTTTACCCGTTGTCGCTTTTTGCTGCACAACCGTCTGCGCTGCATTCACCTTCTGCGCCACGACAGGGGCAGGTTTTGGACGAGGCTTAGGCTCTGGTTTTGGCTTCGGTTTAGGTTCCTGCTTGGGCTCTGGTTTTGGCTTTGGCTTTGGCTCTGGTTTCGGCTTTGGCTCTGGTTTCGGCTCAGGCTGAACAATCTCACTCTTTTGCTTCACCTCAACCTTAGGTTCCGGTTTTGGAATCAGCTTAGGTGCAGGGATTGGCTCTGGTTCAGGAATTGGTTCCGGTTCAGGAATTGGTTCCGGTTCAGGAATTGGTTCCGGTTCAGGAATTGGTTCCGGTTCAGGATCTACAATTGGCTCCGGTGGTGTCACTTCGGCTTGGGCAACGATGGTTTCTTCTTTGATCCCCATGTCACCTAGCATACCTAAATCAAATTCAATGCCTTGTTCGCCCGAAGCCAAACTGCCGGATTCATTTTTTGGGTACATAAACGCCCCATAAAAAGCACCAGCATGCAAAGACACGGCAAGCCCACCCGCCACAATCCAATGTGTTCTCTTCATTACTCCGTCCCTTTTCCTAATTGTGTCGCCACACTTACTTTAGTTAGACCCGAGGCTTTAATTTCAGAGAATAATGGGCGTAAGGCTTCAATACTGACATCGCCGTCTGCTTTTACCTGAACCCAGAACGCATCTTTATCGGAGGCTTGATCAAATAGGGTACTTAAGCGACTTTGAACCTCTTCGACTTTGGTTAAGTCATCGTTCAAGTACAGCTCTCCATTGGTCCCTAGCACGATCAACACATTGGGCTCAGAGGCAGCACGCTGCTCATTAATGGAGTTAGGCGGTGTAATTTTGATTGGGTCGGATTTTTGAATCTGACCTGCAACCATAAAGAAGATCAACATCAAGAACACGACGTTGATTAATGGAATAACACCATCATCCCCAGCTTGGCTATCACGCTGTGCAATAAATTTTTGATTAATATTCATGGTTGAGATTCATTAAACGCGTTGGCGATCGATAACTTTTCAGCACCTTGTAACTTGAGTTGGTCAGCAAGCGTCATTAATGATTGTAGCGATACGCTATCTTCAGCCTGAAGAACAAACAAGCGATCTTTGTTTTGCTGCACAATGTCGCGAATGCGATCACTGTTTTGCACGGAAATAAACTGATTGTCGAACCAAACTCTGCCGTCGTTGGCTTTCAGCTCAAACAATAACGGTTCTTGCTTATCTTGTTCAGGCAATATTTCCTGAGAAGGCGCAGCCAAAGGTGTGTCTAGTGTTCTCCATGCCACAAACGATGACGTTAGCATGAAGAACAGTAGGAGAATAAAAACGACATCGATCAGTGGTGTTAAGCTAACGAGTTGCTTTTTTCGTGGCTGATCAAGCTTAAGCGGCATGTAACACCTCACGCGCAGCCACAGCTGCAAGGCGCTCACCCTCCTTTGAGGTAAAAACTTGCGTTACTGAATCGTTCATAATATGTGCTACACGCTCTACCTTACGTTCTAACCAAGCGTGCATAGCAATCACAGGAATCGCTACCGCAATACCCACTGCAGTGGTAAGTAATGCCTGCCAAATACCACCAGACAATACAGAAGGGTCAACTTGTGCCCCCGCACCTTCCATCTGCTGGAAAGCGGTGATCATACCTAGTACTGTACCGAGTAGACCCAATAATGGACTTAATGAGCCGATGATTTCCAGTGGTCGCAGGAATGAGCGTAGATCATGAAGGGTGTTCAATGCTCGGCGCTCGGCTTCTTCACGTACCGTAGCTACTTCTCGATTAGCATGACGTAACGCTTCCATGCTGTAAGCAACAATGCTTTCAACCGGACGCTTTTCTGAAAGTTTTGCTAGCGCACCATCGATATCACGCTCACGCCAAGCCTCCAAGGCCATATTAATATTTTTTCTGCTTTCTGCTCGTAGCATAGCCAGTTGCCACAATTTCACCAAAAAGATCGTCACGGCAATAACAGAGAAACCCAACAATATCCATACAACTGGGCCACCCACTATCAAGAAGTCTGAGATTTGTTCCATTGTGCTGTTCATTGCACGCTCCATAGAAGAAAGAATTTTTAACAATGATATTCATTCTCACCTAGATTTACAAGAATTTACCTGACAATTTACAGTAATCCAAAACCAACGATGTATCGTAAATAATTGCTCATAATAAAGAGGATTTTATAATGAGTCTTGGTGTTGTTTGGTTTGGTAATGATCTACGTACTGCTGATCAAGCTATGTTATGGCATGCGTCTCAAGAAGTAGATCAGCTTATTTGCATTGTCTGCGATACAGCACTGCCATCTCATTCATCATTTAATTCCATTGCAAAACCTTCGCAAGCACGTCAAAAATTTCAGCGTCAAGGGCTAAATGACTTAAGTAGAAGTCTGCAGGAATTAGGCCAAACTTTATTTGTATCGTCTGTTTCTGCATTGAACACCTTGACTGTCCTGCTTAACGAGCTCCCAATAACTCATGTTTATCGCAATATTCACCCTGGATGGTACGAGCAGTTCGCATTAAATGAGCTAAAAAAATCCTTCTCAGATGTACAGTTTCAGTTATTTAGCGGACTTCAACTGTTCTCATCTTCTCAAATCGCGCGATTCAATTCCGTATATCCGGATACGTTTTCCAAATTCCGAAAGCATATGGAACGTTTAGAAGTCTCTCCTCCTGCGCCAGAGATCAATCGACTGCCCGCTATTGCACCGTTTGTATTGCCTAATATAAGTCCTTGGAAAGTCACCCAAGAACAAGAAGCTCCGCTCTTTAATGGTGGCGAATTAGCCGCCCTAACACAGCTCAGCGATTACTTCGCTACGCCATTACCAAGCACTTATAAAGAGACACGCAACGCCTTTGATGGTTGGGAAAACTCAACGAAGTTTTCCGCTTGGCTGGCGCAAGGCAGTATCTCACCAAAGCAAATTAAGGCCTGCCTTGATGTCTATGAGCGTGATCACGGTGCCAATGACTCCACCTACTGGATTTTCTTTGAACTGTTATGGCGAGACTATTTCCATGGTTATGGACTGCATTACGGGCGACAGTTGTTTGCTCGCCAAGGTATTCGTGGCCAAGGCGCACAAGGCAGCTTCTACCCAGAACGCTTTAAGAAATGGTGCCAAGGCAATACGCCCTACCCCATCGTTAACGCCTGCATGCGACAACTCAATCAAACTGGCTACATGAGCAATCGTGGTCGTCAGTTAGCAGCAAGCTGCTTAATTTATGATTTGGGGATCGATTGGCGTTATGGCGCTGCTTACTTTGAATCGCAACTATTAGATTTCGATGTCGCTTCCAATTGGGGCAATTGGCAATACATTGCCGGAGTGGGGGCCGATCCCCGTGGTGGACGTCACTTTAATCTAGACAAACAGGCACGCACCTACGACCCAGAACAACGCTTTATTCAAACTTGGAGGGGTAATGACTTTGACCAGAATTTAGATTCTGTCGACGCTGCAGACTGGCCCATCTCACCCACGTCTTAGTCATGGCATTAAACTATTCTCCTCTTGTTGTCTGGTTTAAGCGTGATTTGCGTTTGAGCGATCACGCCCCTTTAAAACAAGCCTGTGCCAGCGGGCAGCCTGTTTTATTGCTGTATGTTTTTGAACCTGAACAGCTAGATGATCCCCATTACGATGAACGCCATTGGCGTTTTGTTTGGCAATCATTGCAGGACTTACAGCAACAGCTCGCACCATACCAAGGACAGATACACATTCGCCAAAAGCCGATTCTAGAAGCATTTGATGAATTGCATCGCAACACGGGCTTTACTCAGATACTGAGTTACGAAGAGATTGGTATTGGGGTAACGTTTAAGCGAGACCAAGCCGTCAAAAACTGGTGCCAGCAACACCAAATACAATGGACAGAGTTCCCAACTGGCGCGGTCATTCGGGCACTGACCTCACGCACCACGTGGGATAAAGCGTGGCAAAGCACTATGCGTGCGCCCTGTGACACACCAAACCTTGAGCAAGCCGAATGGTTTGCTATTCCCAAGACAACTTTCATACCACCTGATTCATGGCAAACACCCCAACGAGGCATGCAAACCGGTGGAAGTTCACTTGCTTGGCAAACGTTAACGAGCTTCTACGAGGGTCGTGGACAAGATTACTACCGCCAGTTATCAAGCCCTCTTACCAGTCGTAACGCCTGCACCCGCTTATCGCCTTACTTGGCTTGGGGCAACATCAGTCTGCGAGAAGTCTACCAAGACTTGCTGTCACGCTGGCACACCAAAGGTTGGCGTCGTACCTTGGTCGCGTTGAGCTCACGCTTGCATTGGCACTGTCATTTTATGCAAAAGTTTGAAAGCGAGTGTGAGATGGAGTGGCGCCCTATCAATCGTGGCTATGACCGTTTCCCTTACCGGCAAGACGAGCGCGTTAACGACGACCTCAGAGCTTGGCAAAGTGGTCAAACTGGCGTACCTATGATCGACGCTTGCATGCGAGCTTTACACTTTACTGGCTACATTAACTTTCGCATGCGCGCTATGCTGGTCAGCTTTTTATGCCACCACTTAAATATTGATTGGCGCTTAGGCGTACATCATTTGGCTAGGCTATTTTTAGATTTCGAACCGGGGATTCATTACCCGCAATTTCAAATGCAAGCAGGTATCACAGGCGCCAACACCATTCGTATCTACAACCCTATCAAGCAGTCCCAAGACCAAGACCCTGATGGGGACTTTATTCGACGCTGGGTACCTGAACTTGCTGACGTGCCAAGTCCACTCATTCACACCCCTTGGACCATGACGCAAATGGAGGAAGCTTTGTATCAATGTACCGTTGGTGAAGATTATCCAGCGCCCATTATTGATGTACCGAGTGCAGCGAAAGCCGCACGGGACAGGCTCTGGGGATTTCGTAAAGAAGCCCTTGTACAGCAAGAGAAACAACGTATTTTAACCACTCACGTACGGCCATCCAGCCGCCGTAAGGGCATGACATCATGAGCCAATTTGAAACCTTGCGCGTCATTTTGGGAGACCAATTAAATGCTGCCCATTCTTGGCTCAAAAAGCCCAATGACAAGGTCGCCTACCTCATCGCTGAGCTGCATCCTGAAGCCACTTATGTGCGTCATCATAAACAAAAATTGTGCGCCTTTTTTCTTGCCATGGAACGCTTCGCTCAAGCCCTGAAAGACGCCGGACACAACGTACAATATTTAACGCTCGACGATACCGAAGGACACAGCCTGGAATCCTTAATCCTGGGCATGGCGGATTCTCTTGGTGTGCGCCGTATTGAATTGCAGCGACCTGACGAGCACCGCGTGATGATGCAGTATCAAGCTCTGGCGAGCCAAGCTAAGGTGCCCGTGCATTTAGCCGACACGGAGCACTTCATGCTGCCCTTCGACGAGATCCCCCGCTTCTTCAAAGCTAAAACCAGTGTGCGTATGGAGCATTTCTATCGCAAAATGCGTCAACGCTTTAACATCCTCATGACCGACGACCACACACCGGAAGGCGGCCATTGGAATTACGACTCCGCGAATCGGCAAAAATTAAAGGCCAATGAGTTAAAAGACATCCCTGAGCCCTTGTTGTTTCAGCATGATGTAAGCCACCTACTCGAACGTATTGAACGTCATAAGATTCCGTTTCTGGGTGAAGCGGATTCTACCTTACCATGGCCTGTGACTCGCCAAGACGGCTTGAGCTTATTGCAGTATTTTTGCGATCACTTACTACCTAATTTTGGCCGTTTCCAAGACGCGATGACTGGCCGTTCGCCGCATGCTTGGAGTCTGTACCATTCGCGCCTATCGTTCGCGTTGAATGCCAAAATGATTCACCCAAATCATGTTATCAAAGCGGCCGTGATGGCCTATCGTCAGCGAAAAGACATCGATATCGCTCAAGTAGAAGGGTTTGTGCGGCAGATTCTTGGCTGGCGCGAATACGTGCGGGGCATGTACTGGATCAACATGCCCGATTACTACGAGCAGAATGCACTGGATGCCCAACGAGACTTACCCCAATATTTCTGGGATGGCCAAACCAAGATGAACTGTATGGCTCACGCCATCGGTCAATCTCTCGAATACGCCTATGCTCATCATATTCAGCGGCTGATGGTGACGGGGAATTTCTGTCTATTGGCTGGCATCCACCCAAAACAAGTGGATGAGTGGTATTTGGGGATTTACGTGGATGCCTTGGAGTGGGTGGAACTGCCCAATACCCGCGGCATGAGCCAGTTCGCTGATGGAGGCTGGATTGCCTCAAAACCTTACGCGGCCAGTGGTAATTACATTCAAAAAATGAGCGACTATTGCAGCGATTGCCACTATCAAGTGAAAGAGAAAGTGGGCGACAAAGCCTGTCCAATGAACAGTTTATATTGGCGCTTTATGGTACAACACCGTGACCGTCTATTAAAGAACCCGCGCATTGGTATGATTTACGGCAACTGGGACAAACAAGATAAAGCCCAACAAGATGCCGTACTAGAGCGGGCACAGTGGTGCCTAGATAACATCAACGAATTGTAGCGGACAGTCTCGTTCTGTTATTACCATTTCTCAGACAGATTGAGCATGACCTAAGCGTCATGCTCAATCTGACAAGATGTTCGATAGATTGATTGATAGATCCACCAAGCGGCCACACCCGCGCAGACATTCGCCAAGCTAGCACCGATAAACAGCCCCCATAAACCACCGATCTGGCCACCGATCCATAGGCAAGGTAGGAAAAAAGCAAACAGGCGAAGCGCCGACATCCACAACGCGCGATAGGGTTTACCCAATGCATTCGCCGCAGAAACCATCATCATACACACGCCCAAAGGCCCTAAGCTGATCGGTACCCACATCAAATGCCAAGTCACGATATCTGTCACCTCCGCGTCGCTCGACATCAACTGAGCTAAGCTCGGTGCCCACCACCAAACCAAGATCGCCACAAGGGTCTGGAAGACCAAGACATAACCCACAGCGATTCGTAGCAGCTGCTTAATCGCTTCGAATTGGCCTGCCCCAAAAAAGCGACCAACCATAGGTGGCAATGTCATGGTCAGCGCCAATACAGTCACAATCGCCAAAAACTCGAACCGAGAGCTTACCGCCCAAGCTGCAACCGCCGCCGTACCAAACCCTGCTAATAACTTAGTCGCCAACACTGACGATAGCGGTGGCAATAATTGGCTAACCATAGCAGGCCCCATAATATGACCAATGCTACCCAGTGTTTTGATAACAGACAGGTTGCCAAAATCAAACGTCAGCCAATGGCTGGCAAAGCATTTTGGCACAATAATCAACATCCCCAATGAGAAAGCTAAGCAAGTCGCTAAAGCGGCCCCCACAATGCCCAAATCAAGCACAAAGATAAACAATGGGTCCAAGGCGATGTTCAGTAAGCTGGTCACTACCATAATGGTGCCAGGTAGCATGGTATTACCATTAGAGCGACAAATACTGTAGAAGAAATAGATCATGGCGCCCATCCAAGTACTGACGAGCCACCATCCCCAGTAGTCATCAATAATCGGTGTCACGCTCTCTGGCGCACTTAGCAATGCCAGAACTGCAGCTCGGCAAAACCAAACCAATACGGCAACCAGACCGATAC
Organism: Marinomonas ostreistagni; assembly: GCF_016461785.1. GTDB lineage: Bacteria > Pseudomonadota > Gammaproteobacteria > Pseudomonadales > Marinomonadaceae > Marinomonas > Marinomonas ostreistagni_A. The sequence goes on from NZ_JAEMUH010000008.1 coordinate 81,820, forward strand.
CGACGGCTCCCAACAGCACGACCAAACCGGCTAATTGCTTAGCGTACAGGGATTCTGATGCACCCAGTGCTCGGGAAATCAAAGACGTTGTGGCAATGCCTAGCCCCACCTGTATACCGATAAAGATTAACGCAATCGGTGCAGTGAAGCCTTGAGCCGCCAAAGGTAAAACACCCAATTGACCAATGAAGGCACTGTCTACCAACTGGAAACTCATAATCGATAAAATGCCAAACAGCATCGGCCAAGTCATCGAGAAAAGTTGTTTACCAAGTGAGGATGTTGACTGCATGGAATACCTTAAATATACGCATTAACTTTCGACCACACAGTATACGGGAGAGTCATGACACTAAGGCGAATTTTCCGTGATTTTTGCTAGGTTAACACGCTGTCCACGGCACCGTTCCGAGCAGTATTTCACCTCATCCCAACATTTAGCCCACTTTTTCCGCCAAGCAAAAGGTCGCTGACAAACTGGACATTGTTTACTGGGAAGGTGTGGTTTCTTGTGTGCCATGAGGTTTCTCTTGCTGTAATCGACAAACTCGCCACATTAATACGATGGCCAAGCCCGTAAAGATCACATACCCTACAGCCAAGGGTGTTACAGAAAAATCATAGAAACGACCTACCAATACAGACAAGACAACGGCCAGCAAACTGGACAGCGACGAAATCAGGGAAGCTCCGAGTCCTGCCATACGCCCTAATGGCTCCATCGCCATGGCGTTAATATTGCCAAACAATAACCCCATGCTAAAAAAGATTGGAATCCCCAAAGATAAGAATAACCATAATGGCGGCTGTCCTTGCCATACCAGCGAAACGCCCATCATGGCTAACGCTGCGCTACATTTCAAAGTTAATGCAAACCAGATCAAACGCTGCATACCAAAACGCATCACAATACGACCATTGGTAAAAGACGCTAACCCTGCGCCACCCGCCATCATGGCGAAGTACAGGGGAAAGGCCTCTCCCGTTTGGTAAACATCCTGAAAGATCGATTGTGAAACCCCCAAATAAAGCATGAGCCCCGCAAAAACGAGCCCTGCCATTCCCGTTAAGCACATCACTTCTTGTTGTTTAACGATAAACTGAGCATCACGCCACAAGCGAGATAAGACCATGGGCTGGCGTTGTTCTTTAGCTAGCGTTTCAGGCTGGCGCAGGATCAGCCAAATGGAGGCAATGGTGGCTTGGAGCATCAATGCGCCGAAGATCCAGCGCCAGTCTCCGAGCAATAACACCAGTTGACCAAAAGCAGGTGCCAGCATAGGCACTAAAATAAAGATAAGCATCACATAAGACATGATGCGCGCCATGGCCGCCCCTTTGTACAAATCTCGAATCAAGGCCCGAGAGGCGATCTTTGGACCAGCAACTCCGAAACCTTGAATAAAGCGTCCCAACAACAGCTCTTCTAACGTGTTCGCTGACATGGCAACTAAACAGCCCACTAAATATAGAACCACACCAGTGAGGATGCTTTTTTTGCGCCCTACCGCGTCCGATAACGGACCAAACAGCAATTCACCAAACACCATCCCTGCAATCAATGCAGACACCACCCATTGAATATGAGTGTAATCAGTGACTGCTAATTGCTCAGCCATATCTCGAAATGCAGGCAGCACGGCATCCATACTCAATGCCGTGAGCGACATCATGCAGGCAAATAAACCAATAAACTCTTTTTCAGAAAGGGAGATAGATGGACTAGGCAGGCGGCTAGCGAAACGGCGTTTCATGTTGTTATCCTTATAATTTAGAAACAAGGCTAGCATGAAACGCCGTGGTAAGGTGGGAGTAATTATCTAATTAAAGACAAGCTTTCTTCGGCAAAACCAGTACCGGCTTCAGTATAGAAGTTGAAAACGTTATCGATGCCCGCTTTTAACATGTAGTCACGTTCATCATGATAACGAGCAATGGCCGCTACCTGACCATGGAAACCACCACTACGCAGCTGCTTAACAACATTGACACTATCGTCTGCAGAAGGCAGTGCAAGCAGAATCAACTTCACATTAGACAGGTCTAAGTGCTCCCACAGGTCGACGTCTTCACCGTCACCAAAGAAGACATTGTGCTGATCGTTTTGCATTTGTTTGATACGGAACTGATCCGCATCCATACCAGCTACCACATTACCAACCATACTAGTGAGAGAATCGAAGGCGCCTCGTCCCACTCGACCTAAACCGACTACCAAGACTTCCATATTTTTAGGTTGTTCAAAGCAATCTTCAGGCAGTGGTACTGTATTTTCATAACGGCGAACAATGTCTTTATAGCGTCGGAAATAACTGTGCGCTTTACGATAGAAAACACTAGTAATTACAAACGAGAACGACACCGCTAACGCCAAAATCACTAACCAATCATTGCTGATCCAGCCCGCTTGCACACTCAGTGCTACGACAATTAGACCAAACTCACTGTAGTTTGAAAGCGCCAGCGCCCCCAGAAAGGAGGTACGCCCGCGTAGGCGTAAACTGGTAAAGAAATAGAAGAACAGTACGAACTTAACCACTAACAATGCTGTTAGGATCAAACTTAGTCCCAACATGCTCCATGTCGGTAAAGCACTGAATCCTATGGAGAGGAAGAAGCCAATTAAGAATAAGTCCTTAAAGTTCATAAGTGACTTGTTTAACTCAGAGGCTTTGGTATGGGACGCTAATAAAATACCCATAATCAACGCACCAAGGTCCCCTTTTACCCCCACTAGGTAAAACAGTTCATAGCCACCCAGCGCAAAGAACAGTCCTGTTAGCGGTAGCATTTCACCGTGACCAGACTTGTTCAAAAGTTTGCCTAGTACAGGACGCAACGGAATCAGAGCGAATAATAGTACCGCCCAGATCGAAGGCACTTTTCCGGTCGCTAATACGAGGAATACGACGGCTACGATATCTTGCATAACCAGGATACCGAGCGCCAGTTGACCATGGCGGGTCTTCATTTCACCGGCTTCTTCGAGCAACTTCACAATACAGACCGTACTAGAGAAGCTCAGTGCAAAACCAATTAATGCTGCGGTGCGCAGAGACAAGATTTCAAAAGCATGCAGACCTACGATGCCAAGCAAAGACGCGACACCGATGATCAGAATCGTCCAAGCTCCCATATGCCCTATGGTGGATGCCCAAACCTCCCGTTTTAGCAGGTCTTGTACATGCAGTTTTAGACCAATACAAAAGAGCATCAAGGTGATACCCAAGTTGGATAAATGCTCCAAAATACTGCTGGGCTGAACTTGCATAAAGTTCAAAATAAACCCCGCAGCCAAGAAGCCAATCAGTGGCGGTAAGTTCACCAACTTAACCGCTAAACCACAAATAAACGCAAACAGTATCCAGATAAATTCCATAACGACGACGTACTTTTCCTAACAATTCGGCACCCGATGTACCTTAGTTCACAGCATAACGACAAAGTGCTTAGCTTGCTATATAAGCAATCTAAGAATTATCTGACCGATCAGTGCAGCAATGGCGGCATAAGCTAGCATCGGTAAGATGGTACGCTTAATCATCGCGCCTTCTTGGTTTTTAATACCTAAGATCGTACATACGGCGATGATATTATTTAAACAGATCATATTGCCCATGGACGCGCCAACAGATTGCAATGCCAGCACCACACTCACCGGCAAACTGGTCTGCTCGGCAATACTGTATTGAATACCGCCAAAGGTCAGATTCGAGACCGTCGCAGAACCTGAGAAAAACGAGCCCAACGCTCCCAATAAAGCAGAGACATAGCTCCAGTTCGATCCCATTGTACTGGCAAGGCTGTTGGCAATGATAAAGATCGGCGCTTGCTCGCCCCCTTGCATCATAAAGTTCACCATCATCAGAGCGCCAATCAAGGCAAGGATAGGTAACTTAATCCGCCCCCAAGTTTCTTCTACCGCATGACTTAAATGACGACGTGACAATGACAATATTGGCATCAGCACCAGTACCGTGACGACAAATGGAATCAAGGCTGGCACATAAAGGGTTTTATAAGACCAACCGACGCTGGTATCTAAAATGGATGACCAAGACAAGATCAGCGCTTGGCTAACACCAAAGTCTCCCAACGTTAGCCAAGGCGTATCATCGTTGAGCCAAGCTTTAAATGGCCACTGCTGAATACGAGTCACCAGCAAAATAACAATCAACAAAATAAACGGTGAAAGAGCTTTAATCACCTCGATCTTCGGCAATTGAGTCACTTCTGAACGCTTTCCGTCGCCTTCTTTATGCAACCCAATATGGTATTTCGCTGCCAGAATCGAACCACATAATCCGATCGCGCCACCGATCAATGATGGAAATTCATAGTTCACCTGCGCCAACAAATAAAAAGGCAGGGTACAGCTTAACGCACTGATTAGAATGAAGAGAAGGTTCTGACGAATGGCTTGCCAACTGACCAAAAAACGCAGCGCCAGCATAGGGATAATCAAACTTGCTATTAAATGAATTAATGCCGTCCATTGGGAGGTTTGCAGCAATTGCGCTTCGCTAAGTTCAAGAGCGGCGAAGCCAAACCAGGCAGGCGTGCCAACCGCACCAAATGACACAGGCACACTGTTCATCACGAGGGTTAATAACGCCACCGGCATGGCAGAGAAGCCAAGTCCTACGAGAATCGGTGCTGCAATCGCAGCGGGCGTGCCAAAACCTGAAGCGCCTTCCAACATAAAGGCAAACGCCCAACCGATAATCATCAGCTGGGCAACTTTGTTATGACTGATGCTTTCAAGCCATTGACGTAAGGTATTCTCCGCGCCAGAAATCACCAGTACACGATTCAGTAGAATCGCTCCCGCAACAATCGAAATAGGCGTAAACACCGAAAGACCACCAGCGATGGCATTGGCCAATAGCAACGTTAAATCTGCTTGGAAAAAAAACGCTTGAAGCAACGCCACCAATAAAGCCGTCAAGGGTAACGCAACGTGCGCTGCCAACGGCCGCTGTTTGGTCATACTCCAAACCAAAAAGATGACAGGGGCAAGAGCGACTAAGGTATCCATACACGGTCTCCGAGTTTGCTGTCTCGTCATTATCTCTAGGGAGGAATGCAATAACAGTGCAAATGTCAGCAAAGTATTCGATTGCGTTTCAAAATAACGACTATTTATGACACTCGTTATTCCAGTTGATGACTACGCAGCAGATGCAATAGCACTTCTGGGATAAACTTACGCGGCATTTGCAACGCATAGAAATGCTCATAGGCCTGTGGAAGCTCTTGATAAATTTCAAGTTTCTTGGCTTCGATTTCGTCCTTTACCACCACTGGTGGCATCACCGATAGAAAACCGCTGTCACGGGCCAATAGACGCATCATCGCCATATCGTCTACTTCTGCTTTAATATCCGCTCGATATTCATGGGTAGCACAAAAGGATTCAAACACCGAGCGTATGCCCATATTCCGTGCGGGCAAAATCCAGTGCTTGTCTTCGTAACCTTTTGGAAAAGGTTGCTCTGGCTGTTGCCCATAAGGACCAACGATCGCTACAGATTGTCGCGCTACCAATTGGTTTTGCCACAGCACTCCTTGCACATCATTGGTGATGGCTCGGTTAGTCAGTGCGATATCCAATTCGTGGTTTAACAATCCTTCTGTTAGGTCACTCATGGTGCGGGCATACAACGAAAAGCTCACGTCGTCTTGGGCAAATAACGGTGTAATGAACGCCTCAATAAAGTTACGGGATAAGTGGGTTTCAAAGCCAATATTTAAGTGCGTATGCGAGGTATTACCGCTCTTTAAATACTGCTCCAACTCTTCTCCTGTGGAAAAAATATCCTGTGCGTAACTTTGCACTCGACGTCCAACATCCGTTAACACTAAGCGGCGTCCTTCTCGTTCAAACAAGGTACGTCCTATTTTATTTTCAAGCTGCTTAATTTGTGCCGACAACGCAGATTGAGACACATGCAACTGCTCTGCGGCTTGGGTTAAGTGGCCAATATTGGCCACGCGCCAGAAATAATAGAGGTGGTGGTAGTTCAAACGAGGCATAGGGGGGCTCAATTCATAACTAAAAAAGAACGATACATTAAAATATATGTATTTTTATTAACTTTAAAGACCCGTCATACTTAGCGCAAATGGATTCACTCGATGTAGCGCCTTTATTTATGACTTTCATGACGTTTCTTTTACCTGCCCTGTTCGCCGTTTCAGGGATTTTATGTGGCTTATCAAGATTGGAGCGTCATGCCGCTTGCATTGCCTTGTGGAGTGTTCGCAGCGCACCTCTACTTTTGCTCGGCATTTTGAGCTCTTGGCTTGTCACAACGCCTGATCCTCAAGCCGCTTTTCACGGGTCGTTACTTAGCGCTCTGATGCTCATATTGGTGGTCTTTATGGCCTGGGTATTGGTGCAGTTTTCGCAGCATTATATGAAAGGGGAGCAACGCGTCGCACAGTACTACCGCTGGCTGATGCTCACCTTAGCCGCCGTCACCTTGACACTATCTAGCAATCATTTATTAAGTTTCTGGATCGGCTGGGTGGGCATCAGCCTTGGCCTACACTTTCTACTCACGTTTTATCCTGAACGCCCCCGCGCAATCTTAGCGGCCCACAAGAAATTCATTCTTGCTCGGGTAGCTGAGCTGTCCTTGCTTGTCGCTTTCGCGTTGTTGTATTGGGAACATCAAACTTGGTATTTGCTTGAGCTTATGTCCGACATAGATGACGCCCTATCTTGGTCTGAGCAAATAGCGGCTTGCCTCATCGCCGTCGCAGCACTCATGAAGTGTGCGCAGCTCCCTGTGCATGGCTGGCTTATGCAAGTGGTCGAAGCACCAACCCCCATCAGTGCATTATTGCATGCCGGCATCATCAACTTAGGTGGCTATCTGGTACTCACGTTCTATCCATTGCTACACCTAAGTCATTCAGCCACTTGGTTACTGCTCATTGTCGCTGGATTCACGACCTTATTCAGTGCTCTGATTATGACAACACGAATCAGTGTAAAAGTGCGTCTCGCTTGGTCGACCAGTGCGCAGATGGGGTTAATGCTTTTAGAATGTGCTCTGGGCTTATACGAACTGGCGGTTCTGCATCTACTAACACACTCAGTTTATAAAGCGCACGCATTCTTAAACTCTAGCAGTGCCGTTCAGGAATTCATCACGCGCCGTGCCGCACCCGATGATACGCCAACCCCCATTATCTGGCTGTCAGCGTTTCTATTCAGTGCTATCACCGTTATTTTTTCGGCTCTGTTTTGGCACTATCAAGGTCCGATGAGCCCTTGGCTGTTGATGGCACTTGCGTTAACGATATTGGTTGCACAGGGACGCAGTATTCCCAAACCGGTGCCTTGGCCTCGATTGCTGATGCTCACATTTGGCCTGTCATTGCTCTACGGAGGCCTAAAGACAGCGCTTGGATGGCTGTTTCATGGACACATTGCTAGCCATACAGGAATTCCATTAAGTGCTGCTGACCTTTGGGTGTCAGGAATTTTCATCAGCTTATTCGTGTTAGCGGTTTGTTTGCGTTATTACGCCCATCTCGCTTGGGTAAATCGCTTCTCAGTGATTTTATTTGCCGGCCTTTATATGGACGAATGGTTCACCAAGGTGACCTTAAAAATCTGGCCTGTTGCACTACCGGCTTATTCAAAAGCGAAACACCACGGTGTTTCATTGCTGTTCCCTAATCTGTCAAAAGGTTGGAAAAAATAATGTCTGATTTCACTCTCTCCCAATCCTTGACAACACAGCAGCAAGAGGCGCTACAACGTGCCACAAAATGTCTAGCGCCAAACTGGCCACTCGATCGCATGATTGCAGTGAATCCGCTTTGGAACTTGGTGGATCGCCCCTTTGATAACGTCGCCACCGATATGTCCTTATTGGCTGGCATTCGCTGTCATATGCCAGTAGAAACCTACTTAAGTTGGTACGAAGAAGGTCGTATTCAAAATCAGCAACTGCTGCAAGCCGCCCATGAATACGGGCTGAACCTTTCTGCGGAAGCGCTGATTGTTCATCTGAGCAAAGACACAGGACGCGTGCAAAGCTGGCGTAACATTGCCGATTGGGCAGATTTAACTCGTAGCAATCATAAAATGTCGTGGCACGACGAGATCACTCATCAAATTAGCCAGTTCTGTGCTGCCCATTATCAAGATCAGCGCCCCATGCTCCAGCGCCAATATCGCCAGCAGTCTTTAAACCTGTATCAGCATTGGCTACAAGTATCTCGCATGGACAGAGGCTTATCGATCATCCTGTCAGAAAGCCATCTAGATGATGAGTTTGACTTGTTACCAGACGATCAAGAGCAATTATTTGTCACCGCTCTCAACGAATTAAAAGTTCCCAGTCAAAGCATTTACAACTTCGGCCAAGCATTACTCTTAGACATTAATGGTTGGGGCGCCTATTTGGCTTATCGTGCTTTCGAAGCGGAGAAAGTCGGTAAAAGCCAAGACGATGTGCGCTCTTTGCTTGCCATCAAGTTAGCTTGGGAATTGGTTATTTGGCGCTACTTAGAGAAACACCAAGCAGACGAATTCGAGGCATTGAAAGAGCGCTGGGGACAGCAACTACTGCATACTCAAGAGTTGCGCAGTCAACATCATGATGCTCTGAGCATCCCGCGTATTTGGGCCCGAGCGCTAGAACTGAGTGAACAACATCGTTTGCAAAAACAGCTCGTTAACGCACAACCTAACACTTCAGACAATGCGACCCTGCAAGCTATTTTTTGTATCGATGTGCGCTCAGAAGTTTATCGACGCGCTCTAGAAAGCCAGAGTAGCGAGGTGGAAACCTATGGTTTCGCAGGATTCTTCGGCCTGCCCATTGAGTACGAGCAAGCTGGCACTCAAGTTGCTCGGCCACAATTACCGGGGCTGGTTCCTGCTTCCATTCGCGTCTTCGAGAGTACACCAAACGAGCATAAGCTAGCACAAACCAGTCGCCATGCTGGCTGGAACCGCTGGGGCAATGCAGCCGCGGCAACTTTTTCGATGGTTGAGTCCATGGGCTGGTGGTATGCCTTTAAGCTGTTCAAAAAGAGCCTAAAAGGCGATCAAGGTCATGCCTTATCGCCTACCGATGCCACTCATTGGACGTTAACCCGTCAAGGCCATGCTTTGAGTGTTGATGACCAAGCGTTGTTGGCAAAAGGGGTTCTGGACACCATGGGGCTACGCTATTACGCCCCCACTGTGTTGCTGGTGGGGCATGGCAGCCATAGCTGCAACAACTTGCAAAGCGCTGGGTTGGAATGTGGCGCATGTGGCGGACAAACGGGGGAAGTGAACGTCCGTGTATTGGCTCAGCTGCTGAATGATACCCAGGTGCGTGAGGCATTAGCCAAACTTGGACACGAGATTCCTAGCCATACCCAGTTCGTCGCCGCCTTGCATAACACGATGACTGATCATGTCACCTGCTTCCAAGAAGTTCGTGACAGCTTTGTTTACGACTGGCTGCAGCAAGCCACTTATCTAACGCAACTTGAACGTGCCCCTCGACTTGATCCGGCCTTACTGGAAATGGATAAGCAGGAACGTAATGAAGCCTATTTAAAGCGAGCCAAAGATTGGTCACAAACACGACCTGAATGGGGCTTGGCTGACAATAATGCCTTTATTATTGCGCCACGCCAGTACACCAGAGCTTTAGATCTTAATGGTCGCTGCTTTTTACACGATTACGACTTTCAACTTGATCCAGACAGTGCCGTGTTAGAACGGCTGATGACGGCTCCAATGCTGGTCACCCATTGGATTAACATGCAATACAACTTATCAACCACTGATAACTTTAAGTTCGGCAGCGGTAATAAAGTACTGCATAACGCTGTGGGCGATCATATTGGTGTATTTGAGGGCAACGGCGGGGACTTGCGTATTGGACTCGCCATGCAGTCTCTGCACGACGGCCAACAATGGATGCACACACCGCAGCGATTAGCGGTCTATATTCGTGCGCCACAATCCGCTATTGCAGCCGTGGTTTCCAAGCATGCATTGCTGCAACACTTGATCAATCACCAGTGGCTTTATGTTTTCCAATGGCAAGACCAGTCCATCCACCGCTTTCATGCTGGTGAGTGGCACCCTTGCCCCGCTAATGATTAATCAATAAAGATCCGTATGCAGTTGAAGCTGCCACTGCGGTTCCGGCAAAATATTTTGGAGAGTCGCGAGCACAGACTCTCCAAAACCTGCTCGACTACCACATACGTAAACATGCGCCCCTTGTTCTACCACCCATTGGCGAATAGCTTTGTGGGACTGCTGCAATAAGTCCGGAACATAGACCCCATCACTGCGAGACCATGCTCGATCCAAACGTGTCAATATTCCCTGCTTCTGGAACTCGGTCAGCTCCTTAGCAAAGTAGTCATCATGTTCTAGATATTGCTCACCGAAAAATAACCAACATGGCGCATTGTCTTGCCCTGTTTGGCGTTTCTTTAAAAAGCTGATAAACGGCGCAAGCCCAGTACCCGCGCCGATCATAATCCAAGGTACAGTTGTCTTTGGATGAAAAGTCGTATGCTCACGCACACTGGCCAATACACGATCCCCCGGTGTTAACTGACTCAGCATTCCCGATACCAGCCCAATGGTTCCATCCGCACGGATATGCTGACGCACCAAAAGTTCTATTGTGTTGTCTTGGTAAGATGCAATCGAATAAAGGCGTTCATGCTCATCCTTTTGCTCAGGCTGTACTGCCAATAAGTCACCAGCTTCATAGCGCACATCGGCTCTAAACAATGTCACTCGATGAGCCAAGCGGTGCGTTTGCTCTGGGTTCAAACATTCGTTCGCCACCACCGTATAATCATCGTATTCAAATAATTCAGGCGCAGTATGGATACCTAGCAATTCCCCAACTTGCTGCCACCAATGAGCGACCCCTTGAGGATCCATTCGATCGATTTCTGTTGTAGGAATGGCTCTTTGGTAGCCTTTTTGCTCTAGTAGCTCAGACAAATAATGACCAAATGCACAGAACGTTTGATAATTTCGATCACCCAATGCGAGTACACTGAATTGGGTTTGAGAGGCAGCCGAGTTTGCCTCCTGCAATGTAGTAACAAACCGTCGAGCACTGTCAGGCGCTTCCCCTTGCCCATAGGTACTCACTACAAAGAAGACTCGCTGATAACGCTGAAGTGTGTGCTCAGTTAGCGTCGAAACACAGGCAATATCCATTAATGCATGAGCTGTATCGTGTAGGCGTTGAGCCAAATATTTTGCACTGCCAGTTTGGCTGGCATAGACGATGAGCGCCTGACTATGGGGCTGTGGAGTCGGCAAAGACTTTGCCGCCCAACGTACACACAATAAAGCGCCTGCCACACGTACTAACTCCCACCATGGCAATACCGTACCGGATTCATACAGTGAGTAAAGCGGCGAAACCATAAGCAAGCCACTGGCGTACAAGACTACCCCAGAGTAAATACGATAAGACTTATCACGTAAAGTGATTAGACAAAGCATCATAATAATGGCCAGTATGACCTGACAGAAAAAGATCACAGTTGAGATAAAAAGCTGCTCTGTACGAGTAAAAACGTAACCTACCTCACCTTCGCTAATATGCGCCCAAATGCCTCCCGGTAACTGATGTACAGATTGCTCGGCAAATTCAAAACTGCTTAACGATTCTAGTGAAGCCATAAATGACAGAGGGTGGCTCATACCAAATTCCAGCACCCCCCAAAGGTAACCAAGCACAAATAACATACCGCTGCTGACGAGCCACAGCACACGTTCAAACTGAAGCACAGCCTTTGTTAGCCAAGTTGATGACACCCAAGCCTCACTTATACTGGAAATATTATTGATAATTATTGTCATTATATTGCAAATATCAATTGCAAGCGATTATCATTAGAGAATTATTTACATTTGAATACTATTTAATGACAACTAGACTCTCAATCATTAATCGCTGGGCTCGATGGCTACATATTTACAGTGCGGCGCCAGTGCTATTACTGATGCTGTTTTACTCCCTAACAGGGGTATTGTTGAACCATACGACTTGGCAACTAGGTGAAACAAAAAAAGTAAACCAGATCATTGATTTGCCAGACTATTTACTAGATCTAGACTGGCAAACAGAGTCTGCAAAAACAGCCTTCAGTGTTGTGAATTGGTTAGACATAGAGCATGACATTCATGGCGTTGACATCGAGATCGGTTGGGAGCTGGAAGAATCATTACTAATACTCAACCTAGAAACACCGGAAGGTAGCTATACCGTTGAAGTCTACCCAGAGGACGAGGTCGCCGAGCTGTTTGTACTCGATCTGCCATTTTTAGAAATGCTCAACAACTTACACCGTGGCAAACACGTGACGGGATTTTGGCGCTTTCTCTCAGATTTCGCGGGTATTTGTATGTTTGTCTTTTGCGCCACTGGGTTGTGGCTGTTATTGACCAACGCTTTACAGCGACAAAGCACACTGAGCTGGGTTGGGCTCGGGGCAATTGTCATGGTAGTGACCATTTTTCTAATGCATTAACAAAGGAGAGCTTGATGCGCTCATTGTGTAAAACGTCCATTTTGGCCGCAACGTTAGGCTTTGCTGGCATCACACAGGCTGCGTCGATGGAGGTGTCTTTTGACATTCCTCAAGTGACGACTGGAAAGTATGCCCGTCCTTATGTGGCTATTTGGGCTGAGCAAGGCAAAGAATCCAAACCGCTGCTGGTCTGGCACTTACAAGGCAAAGAAGACAAGTGGCTGAAAGACCTGCGCCGCTGGTGGCGCAAAATTGGTCGCTATGATGCCCACGTTGACAGCTTAACCGGAGCGACAAAAGGCCCTGGCCATTACCAAGAAACCCTAGACCTTGGTGACTGGAGCGAGTTCACCCTGTACGTCGAAGCTGCCCGAGAAAATGGTGGCCGATCTTTAGTGAAAACCAACATCGATCTGAATAGCGCCAAACAGTACAACATTCCAGCAGAGGCTGAAATCGGCCCTATCCAAATTTCCATTAACCCCTAAATAGTTAGGATTGAATATGTTTAAGACAAGTCTTTGTGCTTTGGCTGTCGTTGCGGCAAGCTCAAGCTTTGCTCACGATCTAATGGTATTACCAAGCAAATCCATTCTGTCAGCCGTGCCTGCTAATGTGGCCGTTGATGTAACAGCTACACACGACGTGTATCGTTTTGATAAAGCCGTTTCTCCTGACAATGTCACAGTTTACAGTCCTGACGGCAAACGTATTCGCGACCTTGGCACCATGGTAAAAGGCGCAACACGTACGTCATTTGATCTTGCTGTCACCGAAGAAGGCACTTACAAGATCACCTACGGCTCCAGCATGGCGGGCTACATGACCACCTATGAGATCGGTGAACGCAATACTCGTAAGCGTCTACGTGGTAATCAGCAAGAAATGGCTGACCAAATCCCTGCGGATGCGAAAAATATCGAGACCACAAAAATGGGCCGCACTGGCGTAACATACATCACCAGTAAAGCGCCAACGGATACGGTATTGAAGCCAAGCAACCAAGGCTTTGAAATGGTGCCAGTGACCCACCCAGCCGATTACATTAACGGCGAAGAAATCGAAATCAAAACCCTAATGGATGGCAAGCCACTAGCGGGCGCGAACATTGTAGTCAAAGCAGAATCTGCAATGTATGGCATTGCCAAAGAGCCTGTTGAAGTCAGCACAGACAAATCCGGTGTTGCTAGCTTTACTCTAGACAATGCAGGTCGCTACAACGCTGCGGTTTCTTACAGCGGTCCAAGCAATGACCCATTGGCAGATAAAGAGTCTTACACTGTGTTCTACACCTTTGAAGTGGTATACGAATAATGACCAAAGCTGCCTTATTATTGGGTAGCGCAGTGGCTTTGCTTTCGAGCAAAGCCATGGCTCATTACCCTACGTTAGATTGCCAACTGGATCAGCAAAAAGTGGTTTGTGTGGCCGCCTACAGTGACGGTTCGGTCGCCTACAACGAGCACGTAGAAGTACGTAGCTATGACGATGACGTGCTGCAAACACTCACCACCGATGACGATGGTGAAATTCGTCTTGCTCAGCCAGATGGTGAATATTACTTAATCTTCGATCCTGGCCACGAAGATCCTGCTGAGTTCGACTATGCCGAATTCTAATATTGAGATCATTGCGCCAGCGGATGGTCGCGGGGAGACTCGTAACTTTCTATTGGTATGTGCCGCGGTACTTATCAGTGCCGTCAGCTTGCTATCACTGATCCACTCTGCGTCTCCTAAAGCGTTGTCAGAATTACCCAATCACCTGAGCAATTTAGCAACTCAGGTGAGCAACGCGGTAGAGGAAATCGAATTATTTGAAGAAGCTGAGCTGATCAGTGCCCCTTACCAGTTAGCTGACCTTCCTCTTCCAACTTACCAGAGCCAGTCATTCATTCAGCAAGATGAACATTGCTTTAGCTTGTTTCAAGGTCAATATGTGTTCGTTATCGAGCGTCATGAAGCAGGCTGGGATGCTCATTGGGCACCGTCAGAACAAGCTGTTGACTGCCACGCCTCGCTTGATTGGCATTCGCTTAACCAATAGGAACCCTCATGCGTTTACTTTTACTCAGTCTTTTGGTGTTACTCAGCTCTCAGGCAAACGCCCGCTTGCAAGTTGGCATCACACTGCACCCATACTATTCCTACGTGAGCAATATCGTGGGAGACAAAGCCGATGTATTGCCATTGATCGACAGTGGTTTTAACCCGCATAATTACCAGCTAAACCCTGCCGATATTGAGCGCCTCAACGGTTTGGACGCGCTGGTAGTGAATGGCATCGGTCACGACATGTTTGCGACCAATACCGTTGATCGTCTCCAGCCAAAAAACCTGACTGTCATTTACGCCAATAAAGATGTTCCATTAATCGGACACGATGAGAAAGTAAACCCCCATACCTTTGTCTCCATTGATGCTGCCATTCGCCAGGTTTACACCATCGCTAAAGAGCTGGGCGCTTTGGATCCAGACAACAAGGCATACTTCCTCAAAAATGCGCTGCAATACGCGAAAAAGCTAAGAGCATTAAAGAAACCGGTTCAGCAAGCACTGCTGAATAAAGACGTTAGCAAGCTACGCATTGCCAGTACCCACGGCGCCTACGCTTACCTATTACAAGAGTTTGGCTTAACCGTCTCTGCGGTCATCGAGCCTGCCCACGGTGTTGCACCTACCGCATCGCAACTGGAAGAAACCATCGAAACCATTCGTCAGCAGAACATTGACGTACTGTTCACCGAGCTGAACATGGAAAATAAATACGTGGATCTGATCGAACGTGAAACTGGGATCAAAATTTATTACTTCAGCCATATGACTCATGGCGCGTACAGTAAAGATCAAGTCGAGCAAGAAATGGGGCACAACTTAAGCAAACTGGCTGAGGCACTGAGTTCATGATGGGACCAAGTCTTCATTTATCTAATGTTGGTGTCACAGTAAAAGGACAAGTCCTCGTGACACCACTAAGCCTGCAACTAGAGGGTGGCTTGTGGCATGGCATTGCTGGCCCCAATGGCGGTGGTAAAAGTACCTTACTCAAAGCGATCGCAGGCCTTCACAATCATGTGGGTGAAATAGCCTTACATTGGCCTGCAGATCGTGGGCAGATCGGCTACATGCCTCAATTATCACCTTTTGATGCTTCACTTCCCGTGACGGCGCTGGATTTCTTACGTATGCATTGTGATAAGCAACCTGTATGGCGGCGCTATCGAGGCAACTCTTCTATTGAGCAAGTGATCGAAAGAGTACAAATCAAAGGTCTACTTAATAAACGCTTAGGCACGCTTTCGTCAGGAGAGCGGCAGCGGGTTTTATTGGCTTGTGCGTTGGTTAAACAACCCGACATTCTGTTATTGGATGAACCGTTAGCAGGAGTTGATAAAGCAGGTCGAGAGCAAATTATGTCTCTGCTCCGCGAGTTCAAAGCCGAAGGTGGTACGCTGATTATGATCGAGCACGACTGGCAAATCTTACAGGCTCATTGTGATACCCTGTCATGGATTGATGGCGGCTTGCTGCACCACGATTCTCCCGACACTGTTTTTTCCCAAATAAACAGCCTTCATTTAGGTCTTCGCCATGCTAGCTAATCTACACAGTTTCTTTTCAGGGCTAGTGGACGCTGGCTTATTACCCACTATGTTCAGTTATGGCTTTGTGGTTAATGCCTTCATCGCCTGCCTGATGATCGGCCCTCTACTCGGCTTATTAGGCACCTTGGTGGTGGTAAAACGCCTGGCATTTTTATCCGAAGCGGTTGGGCACAGCGCTTTAACTGGTGTATCCATTGGTATTTTGATGGGAGAGCCTGTCACCGAACCTTGGATCAGTCTATTCGCCTTCTCGGTCCTATTTGCTCTGACACTGCAGTGGGTACGAGGCAGAACCACTGTCCCTTACGATGCCTTGATTGGGGTATTCCTCGCCTTTGCTTTGGCGCTCGGCGCAGCATTACTGATGTTTGTCGCAAAGAAGATTAATGCACACTTGGTAGAACAAGTGTTGTTTGGCTCTATCTTAACGGCCTCTGCCTATGATTTAGTGATTTTGGCCCTCATCACCAGTGTGGTCTTAGTCCTCGCGTTTTTCAGTGCCAACGATGCCTACTTAAACGCCCTCAGCCCAGACATCGCTCGTTCACGACGCATTCGCACCACACTGCATGATTATGGCTTTGTGCTACTGATTGCATTAGTCACGGTAGCAGCCGTCAAAATCATCGGCGCCATTTTAGTCGGCGCACTACTGTTAATCCCAGCGGCCAGCGCCCGATTAATGGCTCGGGACTTACGTGGCATGGTGGGGTATTCCGTACTGATTGCCACCACCAGCGCCTTGATTGGCGTGCTACTGCCCATGCATATGAAGTGGGCCATTGGCACTGGCCCTGCCATCATTCTAGTGGCGTGTGTGTGGTTCGTTATCGCCATTTCTGTTTATTCGTTGCGTAAAGGAGGACAACCGGCATGCGCATAATCCTAATCAGTCTGTTCGCGCTTCTTGCCAATATTGGACACGCGGCTAGCCTCGCGACGGTGTCACCGATTGCCCATAGTATGAGTAGCGCTCTCAGCGAAAACACACCTATTGAGGTCACTTATTTGCCTCCTACCCGGCTACCGATCAATCGTATACCGAGTTGGCTAAACCGCTCGGCAACGGAACCGATGGCGCACTTTGATGCCATTGTAAACATCAGCTCTATGCGCCCAGACCTTGCGTTCTACGTGCCTTTACGCAGTCGTAATATTCGCATTGTGCCAATTGATATCGCCAAAGCTTTGATCCCTGGTGGAGAACAAGTGGCTACTCATCAAGCTGATGAGTACTTTTGGCTGAACACCAATAACGCCTTACTCATGCTCGGCATTTTAAAGCGAGACTTGTCCACCCTATGGCCTGAATACGCAGAGCAGATCAGTCAAAACTATCAAACGACTAGTGCAGCGTTACGTCAGTTAGCATTGGATATTGATGACGCTTTACTGATGAAGGGATACGACGCCATTGAACTGGATAAATCCTCATTAGAGCCTTTTAGCAAGGGGTTATTGCTGCCCACTCTTGATGCTTCTGAAGCGGAGGGGTTAAACACTGTCACTCTCTCAAGCAAGGCTTCAGCAAGCACTTGGCAGGTAGACGACTTCAGTCGCTACAGTGAGGTACCGTTTGTTGAACGCTGGCAACAAGCCATCCAATCCATGCCGTAATAACTGTTTTCAACGTTCTAAACAGAGCGTTTTTCTCTCAACTATCTTCCTAGCATGCTAAAGCGGAGTTCAGTTTCTGAACTCCGCTTTTTTTATTCTCAAAATCAATTAATGCAAATTAATGTAAATCAACGTAAATTTATTATTTAAATAATACTGATTATCGTTTAGCATTCGCTTCTCATTAAAAATATAAATAACACTAATATAAATTTTGTATGGATAAACGAATGAAAAACGCGGCTCCTAGTTACACTCCTTTCAAAGTAGCACCCATCGCTATCGCGGTCAGCTCAGCACTTGCAATGATGAGCTCCACAGCTCTTGCAGCAGAGCCAAGCACCGTTGAGTTGGAACAGATTGAAGTAGTTGATACTGCGCAAGATGGTTATGCGGTGAAATCAGCAGCGAGTGTGAAATACACTCAGGAATTAGTAGATACTCCTCAGACAATCAATATTGTCAACGAACAGGTTTTAGAAGATCAAGGCGTCACTTCCCTTGAAGATGCCCTACGTAACGTAGCAGGTGTTTCTACTTTTGGTGCCGGTGAAGGCGGTGGCGGTAACGTTAACACAACAGATAACGTGACCATTCGTGGCTTTGATGCAAACGGCAGCATCTACTCTGATGGTATCCGCGATGTGGCAGGCTACAGTCGCGATACATTCAATACAGAACAAATTGAAGTAGCGAAAGGTGCCAACGGCACTATTTCAGGCAAAGGTTCAGCAGGTGGATCGGTTAACTTAGTCACCAAAGCAGCTAACCTACGTGGTGACAAAAGCAGTATCAGCGCCTCTTACGATGAGGGTGATACAGCCCGCTTAACAGGTGACTTTAATAAAGTGCTATCAGATGACAGCGCTCTGCGCTTAAACCTGATGGCTGAACAAGGTGGCGACTACTGGGACAACGGCGAAGAAGAATACAAGAGTTACGCTATCGCGCCATCTTATTTCACTAAAGTCAGTGAAGACACAGACTTGACCATCAACCTTATGCATATGAAGCAAGACAACACTCCTGTGATTGGTTTGCCATTCGTTACGGAAACTGTTTCAACTGAAACAGGTTTACCAGAGGGTATGATCGCAGAACAGTACTGGAGTAATTACTACGGTGTTAAAGGGCTAGATTTCGAAGAAGTCGATGCAACAACCTTAACAGCAATCATCAACCATCAACTTAATAGCAGCTGGGCCTTCCGCAACCAAACTCGCTTTGGTGAAACAGAAACCAAGAGCATCGTTACACGCCCTTGGCCAAACTCAGATGGCACTTATAGCACTGAGCGTGCCAGCACTAACTTCAGTGAGAACCAACTGGCTGTTTCGCAATTTGATTTCTTAGGCGAAATAATGACGGGCTCAGTCAAACATGATCTTGTAGTGGGTGCAGAGATTTACCAAGAGACACAAAAGACACCAAATGTAAGTTTGGACAATGTCGTGCGCTCACAGACCAGTTACGATGCAACAAACCCCGGCGTCACCACAGCAACAGGATCGTACACTGTAGATGGTTACTCTAAAGATGCTACCGCAACCGGCTTAGCCGCTTACTTAAGTAACACCGCCACGCTGAATGACAAGCTTCAATTAGCTGGTGGCGTACGTCTAGAGAAATACAAAATTGACAGTACACAAAACGTTGGTCGCGGCACGAGTGCGACATCCGTTAGCGCTGTCGACAAATCAGATCTAATTAGCTGGCATACGGCGATCAATTTTAAACCAAGCAACAACGGAAGTATTTACGCATCCTTTGCCAATAACCAAGAACCTAACGGCAACAATTTATCTCTGAATGGTCGTAGTGCTGAGCAAGTTGCAGAATACGCAAGCCTAGATCCTATCGAGTCCATCACTGCAGAGGTTGGTACGAAGTGGGAACTATTTGACGACAAATTACTACTAGCAGCCGCTGTTTTCCAAACCAACAAAGACGTTTACCAAACAGTTGATAACGTTTTGGAAGCATCCGGTGAGCAAGAAAGTAAAGGGATGGAACTGTCTGCTACAGGTCAACTGACCGATACTATTAGTATCACTGCTAGCTACACTCATCAAAATGCGAAAGTCACTGAAGCGGCAGATCGAACAAACCGTTCAGGAGAAGTCACCAATGCAACAGGGAATGGCTTGAGCTCTGCACCAAAAGACTCGGCTGCTGTGTGGCTGTCTTACCAAGGCGAGAAGTTAGGCCTAGGCTTAGGTGCGGAGTACAACTCAGGCAACGAATACTGGCGTCAAAACCGTGTTTACTTCACCACCGGTGATGTCACTTTAGTGAATGCCATGGCGAGCTACGCCTTCACCGAGAATCTGTCAGCGCAGCTTAACATCAGCAACTTAACCGATGAACGTTACGCATCAGACTACAGCGCTAAAGGCCATTTCTTACCTGGCAACCCTCGAAATGTTAAGGCAACAGTGAAGTACGATTTCTAAGACGGCTTCAATCTAGCTAGATAAGAGCCAAGTGACTCCCCTTCTTCGCTCTTACAGAGCAGCTGTGTTAGTTTCAGCACAGCTGCTTTGCCGTTTTAGCTTTTCATTTACCTTTATAAGAAGCGTTTCAACATGTTGTTACACCTCAAAAATATTCTCACCAAAGAACAAGTCAAAGAGATTCGCCAAGCCTTAGATCAAGCCAATTGGCAAGACGGTAAACTCACCGCTGGCAACGCATCACGACAGCAGAAAAGCAACTTACAGCTTAACCAAGAAGATCCATTAGCCCGCAAGTTAGGGGACTTTTTATTACATACCTTGAGTCAACGGGAAGACTTTATGGGCAGTGCCCTACCTGCCAAAATTTTCCCGCCGATGTTCAATCGCTACGAAGGAGGTGGAGCCTTTGGCTACCATGTGGATAACGCCATCCGCCAGGTGCCCAACACACCGGTAAAGATTCGCACCGATTTATCGATGACGATTTTCTTGAGTGAACCAGAAGAATACGAAGGTGGCGAGTTGGTCATTCAAGATACCTTTGGCACCCAAGAAGTTAAGCTGCCAGCAGGAGATATGGTGTTGTACCCTTCAACCAGCGTACACAAAGTTAACCCTGTGACTAAAGGCGCACGTGTCAGCTCCTTTTTTTGGCTACAAAGCTTAGTGTCCGATAACGAACAACGTCGCACCTTGCATCAACTTGATCAAAGTATTCAAGGCCTTAGAAAAGAACACGGCGAAGAAAGCGAACATATCCAAAACCTAATTTGGGTGTATCACAACCTGCTCCGCCAATGGAGCCAAACCAACTAATGTTCAGAACGTCGATGCATTAGGTTGATACAAGCATTCGGACGTAATGTCCTGCACACTGGCACAGCCACACAGTGCCATGGTGGCTTCCAATTCATCCCGCAGGATGCGCAAGCAATGGGCTACCCCCAATGGACCCGCCACGGCTAGAGCGTAAAACAACGAGCGGCCAAGCAATACCGCATCCGCACCTAACGCAATCGCTTTAAAAATATCACTGCCACGACGAATACCGCTGTCCAATAAAACCGTCGTCTCCTTGCCTAGCGCAGCACGAATGGCTGGCAAGACCTCAATGGTAGCAGGTTGGCTATCGAGTACACGGCCGCCATGATTAGAGACGATGATGCCATCTATCCCAAGTGCAACAGCACGTTGAGCATCTTGTATCGACATAACGCCCTTCAATAAAAGTGGCAGCTTAGTTTGCTCACGTAACCAAGCGAGGGTTTGCCAATCCGCAGCCTGTCCCATCCAACAGGAAAAAACTGAGTCGCCTTGCGCTGCACTAGGTAGGCTTTCTAAATTCACCGCTCTGACGCCCTCTGGCAATGAAAAGCCTGCTCGCTGCTCAGCATTACGTACGCCGTTAATCGGCGCATCAGCAGTCACAACAATCGCTTGGTAACCGGCCTGCTCTGCACGGCGCACAAGTTGCAAAGTGGTTTCACGGGAGGGCTGACAATACAACTGGAACCAACGGGTGGCCTCTGGCGACATTTGCGCCACATCCTCCAGAGGCGCACTGGCTAGGGTGGACAAACAAAACCCTACTTTTTGCGCTGCTGCGGCTTGCATCGTTCCGAGCTCTCCTGTGGGATGAGCCAACTTTTGATAGGCCAGCGGCGCTACCAACAATGGCATGGCCAGATGCTGGCCAAATAAGGTCTGCTGACAACCGCCCTTGGCCATGTCTTCACATAACACACGCTGCTGTAACAAGACCTCATCGAGCTTTTGACGATTACGTTGGTACGTCAGGCCGTCCATAGCCGTTCCAGAGAGGTAAGCCCATGTAGGCGCAGGTAATATTTCTCTCGCATGTTGCTCATAATCCGCTAATGAGCAAACACCTACAGGGATGGTGGACATTTAAAACCTCTTATTTTGTTCGTTGCGGACGCTCTGCGGGCGGTGCAATAAAACGCACCACGCCCAACAAACGCCATAGTTTGGCAAAGCTTTCTGGTGCAAAGTTCACTAGCACAGTCACCGCAAGAGCAGATACCGTAATCAACAATAGCCATGTCATGATACCAATGCCAACACCCCAATGCTGAATCGCTGGGATCAAGGTACACAACAATGTTATCCAAGCGACACTTTGCAGTACACGGAACTCTTTGTTGGTAATCGCCATTTTCTTATACAGATCGCGATGGTGCTTTTGCACCGACACAGCAAAGTGCATAAAACTAAAGAAGCTGACAATTAAAATCCCCCATAATGCGGTCATTTTGCAGCTCCTTCTAAAGTGGGTTTACGAGTGACTGGTTTTGGGGATGCGACACGACGAGCCTTATTCTGTAAGTAACGCGCGGTGGCCAACATAATGCCGCCTAATAGCAAGCACATTACATCGAAACTTAAACGCAAGACATCCACATGAACGATGGCATGTAAAAGGCTAGCGGAAGACGTTAGCGTGTCCAATACAGGAATCAAGCAGAACAGTGCACCAGCAATGCCGAGTTGCACCACCCAAGCGCCTTTATTGCGATAGAAAATCGCATGGATCAATGACAGTAGCCAAGCCACAAAGAAGCCATTGATTTCCCAGTTGCTACGATTTTCGAAGGTTGCAGGCAGTAAGCGGTTTAACCAGAAATACACTGCCACCGCACCGCACAAACCAGCAATGCTGGCGATATTTGTGATCACCACTAATTCATAACCGAATTGGCCCATCTGGCGTTTGGCACGCTTGACCGCCCATAAGACAGAGCCCGTTCCCACCATAATCGTGCCCATCACACCCGCTAAGAAAAACGCCCAACGGGTAATCGCGTCTGCGAAACGCGCTTCATGTAGAGTATGCAGCACACCGCCGGCGGCACTGAAGAACGAATTGTTTTCACTCGCTTTCGCTTGACTACGTTCGACCTCCAATCCCGTCGCTGAGAACGTGACACTGTCATTGGAGCCACGCTCCGCCATTAACATATGGCGATCCACAGGGGAAAAGGTAAACGTCGCATCGGCTGTCAGAGGATTCTGAACCTGCACTCGGTTGATATCACCGCCAAACAACAATTCGGCTTGAGTCAGCATGTTACGTAAAGGTGGTGTTGGTATGTCTTGACGACCTTGATGACGAGCCGCTTGACGACCTTCGCCGCGGGTTCTTCGTTCACCTAGACGCTCACCCTCTGTTTCGCGAGCATCACGATTCGGTCTCGCGCGTACTTCTGAAGTGTCAGCGCCAGCACGGGCCCTGTCTTGTCCGCGAGCGCCATTCATAGCTTGCGTACGCTGTTCCGTCATACGCCCACCTTCTGTACGGGTAGTCGTCAATGTGGCCAAGTCGCCTTGTCCACCGCGCGGGCCGTTCTCTGCCATTTGCTGTTGGGCATTAGGTGCTTGGTTACGTTCACCGCCACCGCCGCCTCCACGAGTATTTTCCGTCCAAAATATTAAACTAGAGGACAACAGCAACAAACCAGAAAAGGTAATCATAATGTGGAATGGCAACGCCAGCACCGCTGTCACCGCGTGGGCATCCGCCCAGCCTAAAGAACGGTTTTTGGTGCGCATCATAAAGAAGTCACTGAAGATTTTCCGGTGCATCACAATGCCACTTAAGATCGCAATAAACATCGCCATGGTGGCAATTTCGACCACGGTTCGAGCAAAGCCTCGCGGCATGCCGTACAACTCAAAGTGGAAGCGATACAGGAAGTCACCGCCACGGGTTTCTCGCCCATCAATGGATTCACCTGTCGCAGCGTTCATGGTTTCTTGAGGACCACGGCGACGCTGGTTTTCACCTTCGTTCTGCCAACTTAGTCCTACCGTATTATCACGTACAGTCGGCAGAGAAATACTCCAGCTATTGGCGTCAGGCGCTACCTCTGAAAGACGTTCATAGGCCTTCATAATCGTATCGTCGGTGACATATGATGCATGCTGCTCAGGCGTCATCCAATGGCTGATTTCACCACGAAAATACGACAAAGTACCCGTTAGGAAAATCGCAAACAGTAACCAACCTAATAAAATGCTGCTCCACGTGTGCAGCCATGTCATGGTTTTACGTAACGGCCCCTTCATACCGTTTGCCCTCCGAGTAACCACCAGCATCCCCACACCACTACGTTGGCACCCAACGCAATCCAGGCGCTACGGTAAAGAGAGTTAATCGCCACGAAGGTCATAATAGAAAAGGCGTAATAGAGGAAAAACATAAAATGCACGATGGTGCGCATTTCACGCTCTGTGCCGCCAAGGATAGCGCTGGTTAATAGACTTAACCCGGCGGACAAAACATATCCACCAATCAATGCTACAGCCAGACGGATCGCTAAAGACATCTTCGGCGACAGAGCAAGGCCATACCCTTTTTTAATTGCATGCAACATTATTAAACATTTCATCCCCATTTAAAGATGAGAATGATTATATTTACAAGTTACATACCAAGCGACACCCCAAACGTAAATTTAAGTAAATAAAAACCATTTACATACATTTACCAATAATCGTTTTCATTCTTATTTACTTGTTTTCTGCAATTTGTAAAGATCTCCCTCCCAATTGGTCAATCAAATCTTAATTCTATGAAAGCTTTACTTCTTTCTGCGGTGCTTAGCCTCACCTTCAGCGCGTCAGTTATGTACTTCTTCAGTTCGTCTTCCGGCCAGCAACAACTGCTCTCATATATCGGTCTTTCGGATGATGTCTCGCCCTCTCAAGGCGAACGTCCACGCCGTAACCCTGATGCTAATAACCGTCCAGTAAGGAGCGAATAATCACCATGGCAATCTTACGATTCACGTTGAAGTGTGTGCTATGGAGCATCACATTGGGCAGCCCTATTTTTGCGGGTTGGTGGCTCTACCAGGACAGTCAAAACGCTTCTGTAAGTTGGCTAACGGATACGGTAAAAACGGGGTCTATTGAGATCACTATTCCAGCCACAGGTACACTAGAGCCCGCCAACTACGTAGATGTCGGTGCACAAGTCTCAGGGCAAATTAAAACCCTGCATGTCAGCGAAGGTGATGTGGTGAAAAAAGGTCAGCTGCTAGCAGAGATTGATGCCACCGTTTTTGAAACAGAAATCAAAGGCAGTCGCGCTAGTTTGTTAAGTCAAAAGGCTCAACGGGATCAATTGGTTGCCCAGTTAGAATTGGCAGAAAGCCAGCTCGAACGCGATCGACGCCTTAATGCCCGTGGTGCTGTCAGCGATGATTCCTTAAAACAAAGTGAGACAGACATTGTTGTTCAGCGTGCCAAACTTGCCGCCACCGAAGCCGAGCTACAAGTAGATGAAGCCACCCTTGAACAAGATCTCATCACCCTATCTTACAGCCAAATTTATGCCCCGATGGATGGCACCATCACCAGTGTTGAAGTGCGCGTAGGGCAAACGCTGAATGCCAGCCAAAGTGCCCCAACCTTGATGACTATCTCTGATTTGTCCCATATGACATTGCGTGCCAATGTGTCGGAGGCGGATGTACAACGTTTATACAAAGACATGCCCGTTCGCTTTTCGACGCTTGGTAACCCCAACGAGTTCTTTTATTCAAGTATGAACAAAGTGCTGCCAACGCCCTTAGTCAATAATGACGTTGTGCTATACCAAGCGTTAATCGATGTGGATAACAAAACGGGGCGTTTGATGGATGGCATGAGTACTCAGGTCTTCTTTATTGAAGCTCAAGCCAAAGACGTAATGACTGTGCCGCTTGCCGCCATCTCTGAGCGCCCCCGCGGCACCGTGGCTTACATTCCAGGATCAGAAAGCGGCTCACGTGCGACCACTGCAGTGAAAATTGGCCTTAAGAATCGTACTCAAGTGGAGATAGTAAGCGGACTAAGTCTTAACGATACGGTTATTGTTGGTCGAGAGAATGGTGCGAGCAGTGAGAAAAGCATCAGTTTAACTGGCTCATCGAGTAGTCGAGCACCAATGGGAGGACGTCGTGGGTTCTAAACGTCCGCTGCTGTCGATTGAGCAAGTGAGCCGCCATTATCGAAATGGTGACTCGCTGATCAGTGCTTTAGATGGAGTTTCTCTCACCGTACACGAAGGTGAATTTGTCGCCATCATGGGACAATCAGGGTCGGGGAAATCCACCTTGATGAACATTATTGGCTGTTTGGATCAACCCAGTGAAGGACGCTATCTGATTAACGGCCACGATGTTAATAAGCTCAATACCAACCAGCTTGCAGCGTTGCGTCTTAAAACCTTTGGCTTCGTCTTCCAACGCTATCAGTTGTTACCGACACTGAATGCTCAAGAGAACGTTGCCCTACCCGCTCTGTATGCGAACACAGCAAAAGAGCAGCGTCTACAAAAGGCCATGGAGCTGCTGCAAAAGCTTGGCTTAGAAGGACGTGAGCACCACAAGCCAAGTGAGTTATCGGGTGGTCAACAACAGCGTGTTTCCATTGCTCGGGCATTGATTAATGGCGCTGAAGTAATTTTGGCCGACGAGCCCACTGGCGCGCTGGACTCGAAAAGCAGTGAACAAGTACTAGCCTTGCTGAGTGAATTGAATGATCAAGGAGTAACGGTCATTCTGATCACTCACGATGCCGACGTCGCGGCCAAAGCCAAACGTCAGGTACATATTCAGGATGGCAAGATCCTGTCCGACAGCGATGTTTCAAACACCGACCCGGTGAGCGAAAACCCTGAAACCATGCAAGAGCTGCCCTCTATTGGCATTGATGAAGCCATTAATATTTCGTTTAAGGCGCTTCGTGCGAATTGGTTCCGTACCATGCTTACCTTGCTCGGAGTAGTAATTGGTGTCGCCGCGGTGGTGGCCATGATGGCCATTGGTGAAGGCGGCAAACAGCAAGTGGTACAGCGTATCCAGTCGATGGGCACCAACCTACTACTGGTTCGTCCAGGCGGCGCTAATATGCGCAACACAGGAGACATTGCTACATTAACCGAGTATGACGCTGAAGCACTCAGTACCCTTGAGCATATAGAACTTGTGGCACCTGAGCGAGAAAGTCGCTCGACGATTCGTTACCGTAGCCAAGACTATCGTGGCAAGATCATGGCCACAACACCAAATTATATTGACGTAAAAGAGTGGTCTTTATCGCAAGGGGTCATGTTCGACCAGCAAGACATACAGAATAAGGCCCCTGTGATTGTTATCGGCGACACCATTGCCACATCTTTATTTCCGGATGAAAACCCAATCGGTCAATACGTGATGATGAAGAGCGCTTTGTACCAAGTGATTGGTGTGCTCAGCACCCAAGGTGCCACCGCCAGCGGCGTCAACAACGATGAAATGGTGCTCATCCCACTATCTACTGGCCTGTCGCGAGTATTTGCTGGACAGTACCTAAATGGCCTAACCGTTAAAGTGGATGATACGGACAATTTGGACAGCGTCGAAGAAGCCATTCGTGCGCTCTTAATCCAACGTCATGGTACTGAAGACTTTCAAGTATTGAACACAGCGTCTTTGATCGAGGCCGTTTCCGAAACCCAAAACACCATGACTTGGTTGCTCGGTTCCATTGCCGCCATTTCACTGCTCGTCGGTGGTATCGGCGTGATGAACATTATGCTGGTCAGTGTTTCAGAGCGACGCCGAGAAATCGGCTTGCGTATGGCAACAGGCGCCAAACCAAAAGACATCTTACGCCAGTTTAATATCGAAGCATTGGTGGTGTGCTGCAGTGGTGGCTTACTAGGTATCGCAATTGGCCTCAGTGCTGCCTTAGCCATGTCCAGCTTTAACCTTGCTATCGCTCTATCTTGGCACCCACCTGCGCTAGCGTTTGCTTCAGCGTTCTTTGTCGGTTTGATTTTCGGACACGCACCCGCACGCAAAGCTTCTAAGCTCAACCCTATTGACGCACTCGCGGAGGAATAATGAAGTATCTAATCACCGGTTGCGCCGTTCTATTATTATCCGGTTGTGCCAGTCAGTATCAGTATGAAGCGCCCTCTGTGGCCGCAGAAACCATGCCGACGTATGCCCTTGCAGAATTTTCTGCTAACCAATGGTTAAGTTTTGGCTCCCCTGATCTGGAAGCCTTACTTAAGACTGCATTTTCCCATAACTGGAGCATCGCGGTGGCGGCTGAACGGGTACGTTTAGCACGATTGGCAATCGAGACAGAGGAGGCTAACCAAGGCATTTCAACGACGGCCACACTTACTGCTGGCTCAACACAAAGCGCCAACACCAATGACCTGAGTAACTTCACTAGCTCGGATGCGTCATCACTGTCCTTTAGTGCGAAATACGAATGGGATTTATGGGGTAAATTACAGGCCCAAATGGATCAGACCTTACTGTCCGCACAAACCTCTGAATGGGACTTAGAAGCTGCCCGATTGACCGTCGCGGCCAGTATTGTGAAGCAGTACATAGCCTATCTAACCCTGCAAGAGCGTCTGCTTTTGTCACACAAGAATTTGCGCTCAGCAAAGGAAAGCTACGAGTTGTATCAAGCGCAATTTGAAGAAGGCTTAGTATCACAAATTGACTTGATTGATCAGCAAGAGACCATTCTCAATTTAGAAGAAGACATTGAAACGTACCTCATTGATCGGCAAGATCAAATGCGAGCCTTGGCTCTATTAACTGGACAAAATGACTGGAAAGCACTCGATACCGAGTTTCGTTTATCAGACTTAACCATACCTGATGTGGCACTCAACCAACCTGCTGAGCTGATCCGCCAACGCCCTGATTTAAAAGCCGCTGAAGCATCAGTCAAAGCAGCATTCCTTAGCAAAGTGGAAACCGAGTTAGATCGATGGCCTAATTTATCTATTAGCATGAGCTTACGCCCTTCGGATTTGTATGATTTAGCTGAAGCCTGGACCTTATCACTCGTTGAATCCATTAGTTTGAGTCTATACGACAATGGCGACAATAAACGTGCCGTAAAAAAAGCCGACATCAACGAAACTATCACGCGCATCAATTACCAAAACACGGTTATTTCAGCCTTGCATGAGGTACAAGATACCCTCAGTACCTATCAGCAAAGCTTGATCGGCTACCG
Source organism: Marinomonas ostreistagni (assembly GCF_016461785.1). GTDB lineage: Bacteria > Pseudomonadota > Gammaproteobacteria > Pseudomonadales > Marinomonadaceae > Marinomonas > Marinomonas ostreistagni_A. The sequence goes on from NZ_JAEMUH010000008.1 coordinate 111,070, forward strand.
TTATGCACAAATTTACTATCAGAATCAGGTGACGAAAACCCAGCTTACTGAATATGAATGGGAAGAAGGTGTCAGTGACAAATCAGACCTAATTAGTGCTCAACGCAGTTTATACAACTCCGAGGCTTCTTTGGTGACAGCAAGACAAAGCATACTCAACGCCGTCATAGCGATTTATCAGGCAAATGGAGCCCCTCCCGAATTGTAAACTCTTCTGTAGAAAGCTAAAGCCGATTGAAGTCATGCTTCATTCGGCTTTTTTTGTGCACAAAAACAACACATAACTTTGATTTTGAGTCATTTCAGAGCCATTTAGCATTAGTCATTGCGCAAAGCAAAATAACTCGTTGCTAAATAAGGAACACAACGTTTCATTAAAATTAATGATAACCATTCCCATTACTATTTATATCATCCATCCTCTATGAGAATATAGCGCCACATTTACGAAAACTGACACTAATTGACATAAGGAGCCACCCTTCCCATGAAACCTACGTTGGTCGCATTGGCTGTAGCGCTAGCATCAGGCGCCCTACACGCCGACAATGAACTGGATACATTACTTGTAGAGGGACAGACAGAGCTTCAAACCACAGACAAAGCACGAGTGAGTGAGACTCAAGGCGCTACGACTATTACGAGTGAAGATCTTGTGGAAGCTCAAGCCTCTAACCTGGCCGATGCGCTGCAAAATAATGCCTCAGTGCAAGTAGACGAAGTGGGCGGCTCGCGCGGTAGTGAAATCACTATTCGAGGTCAATCAGGTAATGCAGTGAGTGTTCGCGTCGAAGGCGCACCGAATAACCGTAGTCAAATCATGCACAAGGGTAGCAGTGATCGAGACACCATTTGGTTAAATATGGACATGTATGAGTCTGTGACAGTCATCCCTGGTGCCGCTGCAAACACCTACGGTAACGGTTCAACAGGTGGAGTATTGCTTTTAGAAACCAAAGACCCTGAAAGCATTATCCGTGACGGCCGTGGTTGGGGCGCAAACCTGCGCTACACCCATGAAACCAATGGCGAAGCGAATGGCATCAGTGCCGATGTAGCTAAGCAGTTCAGCGATAAATTCTCCGCTAACGCCACCATTTCTGCCAAAGATACAGACGCCTATGAAGATGCTAGCGGCATTAAAACCGACAACGGAAGTACCGGTTCTGAGGACTTAAGCTACTTATTAAAAGGTGTCTTCACACCTAATGACGAGCAACGCTTAGAAGCCAGCATTCTAAAAAACAATATGGACTACTCTGACTTTGCTGACGATGGCACAGAGACAAAGAAAGAAGTTCGCGATCAAACTCTTTCTGGACAATATACCTATAATCCAAAGAACAACGATCTTGTCGATCTTAAAGTACGTGTCTCTCGTGCTGAAAGTGATCAAGACTCCGATGCTGGCACAGGGAGTTGGTCAAACACAGGCGGTGTTACAACGACCTACACAGAAATCGAAAATACTAGCGTTTTGTTCCCAACCCAAAACACCATGCATGTGGTGCGCTACGGCCTAGACTACACCTTTGACGATGTGCGCATGGTATATGACAACGATGACGGTACACCGAAACAAGTAGAGCGTACCTCGATTGGTGCCTACCTATCAGATACCCTACATATCGGTGAAGACTTAGAGCTTTCTGGCAGCCTACGATATGACCAGTACGATGCAGACTTCAATAGTGATTCCTTCGAAGGGGAGGACTCGATCAACTCTAAGCTGTCAGCAGTATGGAAACCGTTTGAAAATACGTCCGCACATGGGCTTGGCTTTACTGCATTAGTAGGCTCCGGTTACCGAGCTCCGGCGGTGTATGAAATTTACGGTAAAGGCTTCCCTTCTGAACCCTTCTCAGGGACCGATGCTGACGGTGATGGTGTATACGAAACAGGTAACGTTTCGGGTTGTATGGATGGGCACGGTAACTGGTGTGTGATTCCAAATGAAGACCTAACTGGTGAAACGTCTCTGGATACAGAAGTTGGCCTGACCTTCGAACGTATGGGAATTTGGCAAGCGCAGGACCGCGTTAATGCTAGTGTTAGCTATATCCACACGGATCTAAAAGACAAAATCTACAACGAAACACTGGGAACTCTTGATACAAGTATTGCTACCTACAATGGTAGTGCCTACAACGTACGTCAGTTTGTGAATAAAGATGAGGCCGCAGTTTTCGGCTGGGAACTGGCAGCAGGTTACGACAGCCCTCTAGTGTTTGCTAACTTCACACTACAAGACATGAACGGGTATGTGGTCGAAGACGATGGTTCAAAAACCAAAGATACCAGCTTAGTGCCACGTAGCGTTAGCGTTACACTAGGTACTTACTTCAATGACCAAAAAGGTCGTGTAGGACTGGATACCAAGTACCGTAAGGGGCGCAGCTACTTCGGTGGCCGCAATGGTACTACCGAGTACACTTATAAAGGTTACACCGTTTACGATGTTTTTGCCTCATACCAGTTCAGCGATAACTTGAGCGCACAATTTCGTGTGGACAACGTGACCGATGAACTTTATAGCAAAAGCCAGACATCTGAAGACAGTACTACTGGCGCTGATACAACATCTTACCAGCCAGGTAGAAATTTCAAAGTGGGTGTAAATTATCGTTTCTAACCCCCTTTAAAAACGATCATTTCCTTTCTGTTTGAGCAGCCTTTGGCTGCTCATTTTTCATTTCACACTGCACTCTTTGTCATATGCAACAGGATTCTAACCCATCATGACACTGCAAAGTTGTCTCATGCTTTCCCAGTTTCATTTCACCTTATGTAAATTAGTGTCAACCCACCTTCAATTTATGTAAAAAACGCACCATTTAACGAAACGTAGCGTCCCACAATTATTACTAATAATGATTCTCAAATGCATTAAAAACTCATTCTCATTGTGAGATGATAGCGCCCTCTCGTACGAACTTATGACAGTTTCCTTACAAAAAGTCCTTAATATGGAGATCGATGTTTTATGAAACCCACCATGATTGCTCTGGCTGTTGCGCTAGCATCTGGAACACTGCAAGCAGAAGAAGCACTAGACACACTTTTGGTTGAAGGCCAAACAGAATTGCAAACCACTGAACAGCCTCGCGTCAGTGAAGCGGAAGGTGCAACCACTATTACGAGTGAAGACATTGCTGAATCTCAGGCGTCTAATCTAGCCGATGCTCTGCAAAGCAATGCAGCCGTGCAAGTCGATGAAGTGGGTGGTTCACGAGGCAGTACCATTACGGTACGAGGACAAACAGGTAACGCTGTCAGCGTAAGGGTCGAAGGGGCACCAAATAATCGTAGTCAGATTATGCATAAGAGCAGTAATGATCGCGATACCGTATGGTTAAATATGGATATGTATGAGTCTGTGACAGTCATCCCGGGCGCTGCAGCGAATACCTACGGCAATGGCTCAACTGGTGGCGTGGTTCTTCTAGAAACCAAAGACCCGGAATCCATCATTCGCGAGGATCGTGATTGGGGAGCCAATATACGCTACACCAATGAGACGAATGGTGAGTCAAATGGCATCAGTGCTGATATCGCCAAACAGTTTAACGACAAGTTCTCTGCAAATGCGACCATCTCAGCCAAAAACACTAACGCCTATGAAGATGCAAATGGCGTCAAGACAGATAATGGTGGTACGGGTTCAGACGACCTAAGCTACCTGTTAAAAGGCGTGTATACGCCCGATGAAGCACAGCGCTTAGAAGCCAGCATTCTGCAAAATAATATGGATTACTCTGATTATGCAGATGATGGTACCGAAACGAAAAAGAAAGTACGTGACCTCACTCTATCAGGGCAGTACACCTACAACCCAAAAGACAATGACTTGGTTGACCTGAAAGTCCGCGTATCGCAAGCTGAAAGCGACCAGGACTCTGATGCTGGTACTGGCGATTGGTCAAACACAGGCGGTGTCACAACGACCTACGCAGAAATCGAAAATACCAGTGTCTTCTTCCCTACCCAAAATACCATGCATGTGACGCGTTACGGTTTAGATTACACCTTTGATGATGTGCGCATGTCTTACGACAATGATGACGGTACGCCAAAGCAAGTGGAACGTACTTCCATTGGCGCTTATTTATCTGACACCATGCACATCGGCGAAGACCTACAATTAACGGGTAGTTTACGATATGACTCTTATGATGCCGATTATGCTGGACGTGAGACTCAAGGCGAAGACTCTATTAACTCGAAATTGTCCGCGCTTTGGAAACCATTTGAAAATACATCAATGCATGGTCTTGGCTTTACTGCTTTAGTGGGTTCTGGCTACCGCGCACCAGCCGTATATGAAATTTACGGTAAGAAATTCACATCCGAGTACTTCACTGGTACAGATGCTGATGGCGATGGCGTATACGAAACAGGTAACCTTGCTGGTTGTGGCGATGGTAACGGCAACTGGTGTGTTATCGAAAACGAAGACCTGACTGGCGAGACCTCACTGGATAGAGAAGTCGGTCTAACCTTTGAGCGTATGGGTATATGGCAAGCTAATGACCGTTTCGACGCAAACATCAGCTACATTCATAACAACTTAAAAGACAAAATCTACAACCAACTTCTAGGTACACTCGACACCAGTATCGGTACATACAACGGTAGCGCCTACAATGTGCGTCAGTTTGTGAACAAAGATGAAGCCGCTGTCTACGGTTGGGAATTGGCTGCTCGCTATGACAGCCCTCTACTCTTTGCTAACTTCACTTTCCAAGATATGAATGGTTATGTGGTGGAAGATGATGGTACAAAGAGCAAAGATACCAGCCTGATTCCACGCAGTGTGAGTGTTACGTTAGGCACTTACTTTAATGATCAAAAAGGTCGTATTGGCTTCGATACCAAGTATCGTACAGGACGCATAGAAGAAGGCACACGCAGCACAAGCGAGTACTTAACGTACACTGTTTACGATGTATTTACCTCTTACAATTTTACAGAAAACCTAAGTGCTCAACTGCGTGTTGATAACGTGACCAATGAGCTATACAGCAAAAGCTCGACCTCTGAAGATGCCGACACTGGTGCGGATGTGACGTCATACCAACCTGGCCGCAACTTTAAAGTGGGGGTTAACTACCGCTTCTAACCACCTTCAAAGAGTTAAGATTTCCTTCTGATTGAGCAGCCTTTTGGCTGCTCTTTTTTCTTTTTATTCCTCTACTAAAGTGTAAATCAAAGTAAATACAAATGAGATGCAATATCACTTAAAGCTATAATATGAACAATTTATGACGTTCTAATGACTAATTTTATGTACCAGACTTACCGCTCTATTAAGCCTTACTTATTTGCTGCGTTCGTGGTGATCACTGCTTTAGCTGTGCTCGCTATACATCAGACAACTAAAACACAGTCTGCCAGTCACTTATTTATCAGCGAAGTATCGTTTTCTAATAACGATAAGCAAGATTGGGTTGAACTCTATAACCCCAGTCTCAACAGCGTTTCCCTAAAAGGTTTTTATCTAAGCGACGACATAGACGACCTAGAGCGATTTCGCATACCGTTCGATGTCATTGTCCCTTCACACGGCACAGCACTTTTATATGGAGCAAAAGCCGAAGATCTTCCGTTTGACGCGATTAAGCTGAACTTCAGTCTTAGTAACGGGGAAAGCGTTATTCTCACAAGCCCTAGCGGCAAGACTCAATTGGATCGCATCGCCTTAGTTGCACCAACCGCTTATAAAGGCCAATTTTCCATCGGGCATAATCTGAAAGATTCTGACGTTGTTGAGATATCCTATCAACCTACTCCAGGACACCTTGGGGGAGTGACATCTCGATGAGTAAGACGTTAAAAGTTCAGCGCCATGAGGTGAAGTATTACATCAGCTACGCGGATTACGAATACGCGCGTCATCTACTCGCCACGCTAATGCAGCGGGACCCTCATCAAAAAGACGAACGCGGCTATTTCATTCGTAGCCTCTACTTTGATGATGACTATGACACCAGCGTTGAGGAAAAACTGGACGGCATTGAACACCGTGATAAATACCGCTTACGCACCTACGACCCGACGCTCGATTGGGTCAAGTTAGAACGCAAGCGCAAGCACAACCAATTTGTCAATAAAAGCTCTGTGCGCTTGAGCAAGGCTGAAGCCCTGCAAATGATCGATGGCGATGTGGACTTTTTACTGGAAAAAGACAGCCAAAGCGCACGCTCTATCTACTTTGATTTAAAGCGCAAATTTATCCGTCCAAAAGTGATCGTCGACTATGACCGGGAAGTCTACATGCTCGACTACAACGAAATTCGCGTGACGTTTGATAAAAACATTCGCGTGAATACCAGCGATCTAGACCTATTTAATCCTGATCTTGAAACGCAAACTTTGCAACGCCCTGACACCATCATCATGGAGGTCAAGTTCAATACTTGTTTGCCCTCTTGGTTCCCGACTCTGCTGAAATTTGATGGCACCACCGCCATGGCGATTAGTAAATATTGCCAAGGTCGAATGCATATGCGTGAGTTTTACGGCGATTGATTAAACCTTTTTATTTAACCCTTTAACCTTTGAAACAAAACGAAACATCATGGACTCAACTAACCTAAGCCAAATTCTTAATAACAGTCTGCTCTTTTCGGAAAACACCATGAGCATGCTGCAGATTCTATTGTCATTGTCGATCACCTTCTTGATGGCGATGTTCATCTATTTTATCTATAAACGCACCTACAACGGTGTACTGTACTCACAAAACTTCAACATCACCTTGGTGATGACGGCGATTGCGATCAACGCCATCGTCATCGGCATCAGTGGCAACTTGATGCTGTCTTTGGGTATGGTGGGTGCGCTGTCGATTATTCGTTTTCGTACGGCCGTCAAAGACCCTCGTGACACAGCTTTTATCTTTTGGTCCATCATGGTGGGGATCGCCAATGGCGTGGCCTATTACGAGCTGTCATTTATCGCGAGCATTTTCATTGCCATCGTACTTTGGGGGCTATCACGTTCGGTGACCTTCGAGCCAGCTTACATGCTGATTATTAAATACCCACGCAGTAGCGATTGGGCTCCTGTACAAACTATTTTAGATGACCGCAAATTGGTCAACAGCTATCTAACTCGCTCTGACACCCTAAAAGGAGACGTGGTGGAACGCGTTACCGAAGTCAAAATTAAGCGCGGTCAGCAAGAACCTCTTCTTACTCAGCTGCGCTCATGTGCGAGCATCAACAGCTGTGTTCTTCTTTCAAGTAACGGCGAATTTACGGAATAATATGATGAAACACCTATCTCGACGTTGGGCGATCGCGCCTCTATACGCGGCCTTGTTCGCAGCCAGCACCCAAGTCTCTGCGGCCAACGATGCCATTGAACTGAATGTGGCACAGCCACCGTTATCGAACCCAGCCATCTTGGTCAAAGACGGCCGTATCCTTATTACCCGAGGTGGTACTTACCGTTTGACGGGACAAAGTGACAACGGTCAAATCTGGGTTAACACAGGAGATGAGAAAGTCACGTTACAGCTGGATAATATCCAACTGTCCAACGCTTACGGATCTGCTCTGTATATCGAAGAAGCGGGTGATGTGGATGTCGAGTTGGCACCAAACTCCAACAACCGCTTTGAAGACCACAACCACAGCGCAGAGAAAGAAGGCGAAGCAAAACAAAACGCGCCAATTTACTCTAAAGCTGATCTAAAAATCATCGGCGCACCACAAGCCACCTTGACCATTGTGGGCCGCTATAAAGACGGTATCGTGAGTAAAGACGACCTTGATATCCGTCACGCAAACATCAGTATCGAATCGATAGATGATGGTCTTTATGGTCAGGACAGTGTCGATATCCGTGATTCTAAGATCCTCATCAAAGCGGGTGATGATGGCATTAAAGCCGATAACGCAGAGCGCGAAGACAAAGGCTTTGTCTACTTGGAAGGCAGTAATATTCAAGTATTTGCTAAAGATGACGGTATCAAAGGCGTACGTCGTGTAGACATTATGAGCGGCACTGTTCGTGTCGAAGAGTCTTATGAAGGTATTGAAAGTCGTAATATCACCATCCATGGCGGTGATATTTTTGTTAAGTCGGAAGACGATGCTCTAAATATCTCCGATGGCAGCGGTGCAGATAAAGCAAGCTTCGGCGAACGCATGAAAGGTTTCTTCAAAGGTGGTGAACGACCTGAAGGTGAACCGGGTGAGCGCCCTCCACGTGGTGAGCGTCCGGAAGGCGAAATGGGTGAACGCCGTGGCGGCGGCGGAAAAGCCAAAGTGGACGGCATCGCCAGTATTCTAGGCGGTCGTGTTCATATTCAAGCCGGCGGTGATGGCTTTGATTCCAACGGTGACGCCATGATGAGTGGCGGCGAGCTGTTTATTGAGGGGCCAACCAGTGGACGTGATGGTTACATTGATGTGGATGGTTTCTTTAAGGTAACGGGTGGCCGCCTGTTCGCGATGGGCAGTGGGGGCATGGCGCAAGCGCCTTCCAATGACTCCACTCAACCTGCAGTCCAAATTAATCTTGAAAACACCTACACAAAAGGTGCCACCGTCATGATTCGCAATCAGCAAGGCAGCCCAGTGTTCAAACAAGTGATGCCAATGGATTTTCAATCGTTCACTATTTCGGAGCCTGAATTCACGCTGGGTCAAACTTACCAAGTGCAAGTGAATGACGAAGACATTACCACTGTGACACTGGATACCGTGATTACTCAATTTGGTAATACTGGTCGCGGCGGCCCTCGTGGCGAAAGAGGCGAAAAGAAAGGTTGGTGGTAACGCTTTAACACGCCCCACAACCACCACACTAAAATAGGAGACGTCATGTCTCCTATTTTTACTCTACTTCTAACGCCCGTTTTATCTCAGACCAATCCGCCGCGGCTGGTGACACGGATGCAGGCTGCTCTGCTTGGTACAGCGCAATCATCTGACCCGCAATGGAGACAGCGACTTCCATGGGACGTTTGCCTGGAATATCCGCGAGCCCTACAGGACAGGTCATTTTGGCGATATCAGCCTCAATAAATTGTCGATGGGCCAAGCGCTGACGAAAGCGTCGCGCCTTAGTATCTGAGCCAATCACGCCGATGAAGCCCATATCACCACGCTTTAATGCCGTTTCAGTGAGTTCGTAATCCAACTGGTGATTATGGGTCAATACCAACATATAGCTGCCCGATGCAGCCTGTGTGACTTCTCCAACCGGATCGTCGGTTAAGCACTTCTCAACCTGACTCGGGATGTGTTCAGGAAACTGCTCTGCCCGGCTATCCACCCATTTCACACGCACGGGCAATTCACTCAATATCGGAATCAATACCTTTGCTACGTGCCCTGCGCCAAATACTAAAAGAGGCTTAGCTGACGCCGCAAAATGTTCAAACAGCACGGACACATGCCCCCCACAGCATTGCCCTAGGGAGGCGCCTAAAGGGTATTGCTCCAGCGTTTGAGAGTCCTGTTCGCCCAATAGTAATTCACGAGCGCGAGCAATGGCTTTGAATTCTAGGTGCCCACCACCAATGGTGTCATAGGTCTGTTCTGCGGTGACCACCATTTTACTGCCCGTTTCCCGTGGCGTAGAGCCACGGGTGCCAATAATGGTGACCATAACAAAGGCACAGCCTTGACGTTGCAAGGCTGCCACTTGTTCTGCCCAACGAATCATACGGCCTCCTTTTGACCCGCTGCACGAGTCGCCATCACGGCATTCAGTACACGCTCTGGTGTCGCTGGCGTATCCAATGGTGGACTGACACGATAATCCGCTAGAGAAGCGATCGCATCACGCAATGCTGACCACACAGAGATCGCCAACATAAATGGCGGCTCTCCGACGGCTTTGGAGTGATAAACGGTTTCTTCGTCGTTATCACGCTCAAACAAGTCTACGTTAAAACGTTTGGGGGTATCGCTGATCGCTGGAATTTTATAGGTCGCAGGCCCATTACTGGTCAGCACACCTTTCTCGTTCCACTTCAATTCTTCGGTGGTGAGCCAGCCCATGCCTTGAATAAAGCCCCCTTCAATCTGACCACGGTCGACGGCTGGGTTTAAGCTGCGCCCCACATCATGCAAGATGTCAACACCCACGACTTTGTATTCACCTGTTAATGTGTCCACCACGACTTCGGACACTGCTGCACCGTTAGCAAAGTAGAAGAACGGGCGACCTTTGGCTTGCTCTCTGTCGTACCAGATTTTTGGGGTTTTGTAGTAGCCTGTCGCAGACAAGGAAACGCGGTTTACGTATGCAAAGAGCGCTGCTTCGGCAAAGCTCATGGACTCAGATTGATCCCCCCAATGAATACGACCCTTAGCAAAGCTGACGGTTTCAAGTGCACAGCCCTTTTGCTCAGCGATGCATTCCGCGATGCGCTGTTTCAACGTTAGTGCTGCATTCTTCGCCGCTTGGCCATTTAAATCAGTGCCGCTTGAAGCGGCCGTTGGCGAAGTATTAGGAACCTTATCCGTTCGCGTCGCGGTAATTTGGATTTCATTAGGATCGATTGCCAAGGCTTCTGCGACGATCTGAATGATCTTGGTGTGCAACCCTTGTCCCATCTCCGTGCCACCGTGGTTCACTTGGATGCTGCCATCGGTATAAATGTGGATCAGGGCACCGGCTTGGTTCAAGTGCTGTAGAGTAAACGAAATACCAAACTTCACTGGCGTCAGCGCCAAACCCCGTTTTAAGATACGACTGGTTTTATTCCACTGGGTGATTTCATCACGGCGCTTGCGATAATCACTGGATTGCTCAAGCTGCTCCATCAGCGCTAATAAAACATTGTGCTCCACTTTTTGATGGTATGGTGTCGTATCACGTCCATCAGGGCCATACAAGTTGAGCTTACGCACATCGAGTGGGTCTTTGCCGACTGCACGTGCGATATCATCCATGGCCCGCTCAATAATCATCATCCCTTGTGGGCCACCAAAACCACGGAATGCCGTATGCGATACTGTGTTCGTCATGCAACGATGACCTGCGATGCTCACATCTGGCAAATAGTAAGCGTTATCGGCATGGAACATGGCACGATCCACGATCGCATCAGACAGATCCGCTGAGTGACCACAGTTACCCGCCACCATGATGTCCGCCCCTTGAATCAGGCCTTGCTCATCAAAGCCAATATCATAAGTGTTGTAAAACGGATGACGCTTACCGGTCATGCTCATATCATCGACACGTGGCAAACGCAGTTTCACTGGTTTGCCCGTTTTCAACACCAAGGCCGCTGCCATGCATGCCCAAGCGGCGGCTTGGCTTTCTTTACCGCCAAAACCGCCCCCCATACGACGCATGTCTACGGTGATACGGTTCACTGGTACAGCCAACACTTCCGCCACCAGTTTTTGCACTTCACTGGGGTGCTGGGTGGAGCTGTACACCAGCATGCCTCCATCTTCGGCAGGCACCACCAGCGCCACTTGGCCTTCTAAATAAAAGTGTTCTTGGCCGCCGACATGTTGTTCCGCTTGCAAGCGGTGCGGGGCTTGCTCTAAGGCCTTTGGCGCATCGCCGTGATGCATAAAATGTGAAGGCCGAACAAATTGTTTATGGGTTAGCGCTACGGTCACCTCTAACAGAGGCGTTTGCGTTTCAAACTCAATTTTGGCTTGCTTTACGGCACGGCGCGCCTGTTGCTCTGTTTCCGCGACGACCACAAAGATGGGTTGTCCTTGGTATTTCACTTCGTCAGACGTCAAAATCGGATCACCACCGAACACCGCACCAATGTCCGTATGACCAGGGATATCTTCTACTAAGAGTGTCTCAACCACCCCTTCGCTAGCTCTTACCGCCGATAAATCCAGTGATGTAATTCGGCCCTTGGCAATGGCACTGTAGCCCACAGCACCGTATAACGTGCCCCGTGGCTCCAGCATATCGTCAACATAGATAGCTTCACCCGCCACATGTTTCGGCGCACTTTCATGCTTGCGTGATACGCCCGTTGCACCAATGGTTTGAGGGGCACTGTTTTGATTTGCGGTCAACTTACGCATACTGCACCACCTCCATGATTTGATTGGAATTTTCTTGTTCAGAATCGTGTTCTAGAACGGCACGCAGCAATAGATTTTGCGCCACTTGTAGGCGATAAGTACCGGTTGCACGAACATCATCAATTGGACTGAAGTCCTGGCTTAAGGCTTGTTGCGCAGCGACAATTCCTAGTTCGGTAAAGGGCTGACCGATCAAGGCTTTCTCTGCATTTAAAGCGCGTGCAGGCGTTGCCGCCATGCCGCCAAAACCAAGACGTGCATCGGTAACTACGCCATCTTTCAGTGCGATTGAAAACGCTGCACACACGGCTGAGATATCATCATCTAAGCGTTTTGAGATTTTATAGACACACAACGTTCGCTCTGATTGCAGTGGAATTTCAATGCTTTCAATAAACCCAGCAGGTGGCAGCTTAGTTTGACGATATCCAGTGAAGAACTCACTGATCGGTATCGCCTCTCGTCCGGCAGGACTTCTTAAGTGCAATACGGCATCCAGTGCCAACAACACGGGTGGCGTATCACCAATAGGTGAGGCATTGGCCACATTGCCACCCAATGTACCCTGATTGCGTACTTGCAAAGAGCCTAAGCGCTCTAATAACGAAGCGAAGGGAAGGAAATGTTTATGCAATAAAGATTCGGCATCACTATAAGACACCGCGGCACCGATTATGATGCTGCGTTCCGTTTCTTCACATTGCATGAGTTCCGCTACTCGACCAGTGTAAATAATCACCTCTGGCTGTTGTAGCTGCTGAGTGATCGCTAGCGAAAAGTCCGTGCCACCCGCCAATAGCTTTGCCTCAGGATGAGGATGGTCTGTTAAAGACTGCAATAACGCATCACTCGAGGTTGGAATTAGAAACTGACGACTGCCATCCACTAATGAGCCACTTGGCTGTTGGGTTAAAATCGCCTGTAAACAAGAAACGGTCTGCGCTTCTTTTTCAGAAAAGGCATCGTTGCTCCCCTGCCCTGCCAGACTTAGTGCTGCATCAATGATTGGGCGGTAGCCAGTACAACGACAAAGGTTTCCGGCAAGCGCCTGCTCAACATCAGCCCGAGTCGGTTGTGAACAGTTTTTATAAAGGAAGAACATCGACATGATAAAGCCGGGGGTACAAAAGCCACACTGAGAACCGTGTAAGTCCACCATGGCTTGCTGTACAGGATGTAATGCCCCTTGCTGTTTGAGATGCTCCACCGTAATCAGTTGCTTGCCATGCAAACTACCTAGGAGCGTAATGCAGCTATTAATATTGCGGTATTGCAGACGCCCTTCATTTACTTCAGCCAACACCACGGTACAAGCACCACAGTCTCCTGATGCACAACCTTCTTTGGTGCCCCGCTGCTCGGCTTTGGTGCGTAAGTATTCCAATACGGTGGTATGCGGTGCACATTGCTCAATGGACACTGTTTGATCGTTCATCAAAAAACGAATCATATCTCTCTACTCCTAATCTCAAACAAAGCCTTCCAACACACTTTGATTGCTTAGTGCCTGATTTTTAAGCCTTTACAACGAACACAAGCGATCGCTGAAAAAACTAATCAGTACACTGAATTATGCTTTATTAGGATAGAGTAGCAGGAATCCTGCCAAATTTAACCGATCGGTTAAATTTGGCAGGATATTGAAGTATAGAAAGTGTTAATTTTGAATTAGTGATTACTTTTTGCTAGCAACATTTTCTTCATAGAAGGCTTTGACCTTCTCTTTAAGCAAGAATTCTTTCTTTTGGCCTTCTTGAAATCCAATCTGAGCGCCTAGTTGCATCAGCCTTGGCATTTCGTTCAGAGTTTTCTGGCCTGTTGGTGTGTTGTAGAAGTTTATTAAGTCCTGTAACTCTGACTCACTAAATGTTTTATCGTACTCAAGTGTGATTTGCTCGTTAATAGCACTTAAATCAAAGTCCTTAGCAAACCAATCACGATGAATCGAGCGGTATTCCTCCAATTGGGCAGGAGTCAGTTGCCAACTCTGCGCTTGAGCTTCGATCATTGGTAACATAGCGTCAAAGCCATCCATCATAGACTGCTCCATACGCATCACTGACATTAACTCTCGTGCTTCTTTACTGGGAGTATCTGCGGCGTGTACAGCAGCCACACTGAACCCAATACATAAAACAGCTGTAGAAATAAATTTTTTCATTTAAAAGTCCTTTTAAGAGGTGTTACGAGAAGCCGAATATTACAATAGCCCTTCCCAATTTGATATTAATTATCATTCAAGATTCGTTATCGAATTAAGGTATTCGATCGGGTTAAGCCAATTGGCTTTTTGTTCACCTAGCGTCGAATCATCGATACGAGACTCATCGGCAAACACTAGACGAATGCCATAATGTAAATGCGGCGGCTTACCTTGCGCGTTGCCGGAGCTGCCAACGGTGCCAATCTGCGTACCTGCTTCGACATAGCGCCCTAGATTTTCTTCAATGGAGTCGAGGTGAGCGTAATAATGCATACGCCAATTAGGCCCAAGCGCCCAGATGTTCTTTCCACCACGTCGGCTATCATTGATGGATACAATAATATGATTCGTCGCCGCGACTACTGGCGTGCCACGTTCGGCGAAGATGTCCATACCTTTATGAACCAGAGACTCTCCCCAAGGCTCATACCAGAATGTTTCAGGGTGCCAATCACGAGGCGTCGCTCCAACAACTGGCATGACTATCGGCTCTTGCCAATTTTCGTTCGCATGCCAAACAGCGCCAACCATGCCAATAACACCGACAATGAATGCGCTGGTTACGATCAAGGTTTTACTCATGATGGACTCCGTATGATTAGGCGTCCTATCACTATCCCTAGACGCTTCCTGTTTCTCAAGGCGAAATAAGGAAGCGCTGTGATCTAACTTTGAAAGCGACGTGGGTTATTCTAGGAATGCCAATTGCTCATAAGCATTACGGAGCCACACTTTCATGCGCTGGCGTTCGGCAATATTCATTAGGCTACGGTTATTGGCTACCGCCCAGAAGCTGCTGTTGTTGAAGTCGATCTTCTGCGTCAGCTTACTTTGCAATTTAGGTAACTCAATGATGAAAGCATCACGCTGCTGAGCTTTTTTGAAAGTATCTGATTTTTGGAAACGCGAGAAGTCAGTACCGCGACCCAAGTTTTGCACTACGATAAACTCAAGCTCTGGCTGTTGGTAACGTTCTAGCAGTTGATCAAGTAGCAACACTGAGTCGGCACCGTCGTCCATCACATGCCATAGGCATACTTGGTAGTCCATTTCGTCTAACAAACCAAACACATCCGTATCATCAATCCAGTCACCTAAAGGCTTCGCAGCTTGCGCGGCTAAATCAATAATGAGATCTTTGCCCGGATTAGCTTCCATAGCTTCCAATAAACCATCTAAGCTATCTTCTTCACCAATCACAACTGGTGAGGCAAATTCGCTGTAAAATCGTGAAAACGTGCCGTGTGACGCATCGCAATCAAAGCCTAAAAAGGGTAATTCGTGATCAATGTAATATTGCGCTAGCAAACGCGCCGTCATCGATTTACCCACACCACCTTTTTCGCCACCGACGAAGTGTACCTTACCCATGTATCGCTCCCTGTGTTTAAAGTTAATAGCCAATATATACAGGACTTCATGACGGGATGATGAAGCCGTTAATCAAACATACAGGCAAGCTAAAAAAATAGGAACGAGTAAACGCAGATTAAGGTACGTTTAGTCAAAACCGAGTTAAAAACATCGACAAAGGTCTATAACTCAGGAGCATTACGTTGTGAAGGCGCGATTTGAAACGCTGCACTACCTTCAAAAGGGTCAACCTTGATCCGTTGTTCATGAGTCGCCTCAGCCCACCAAACTAATTGACTAAAAGTACGTGCCAAATAGTCTTGCCAATGACTAACTTCACTGTCTTTTAGTATCGCTCCAGATTCGTCTAATACCTCTTGCGCTTTCGGCACATGGATCATCGCTGAAACAGGCAAGCAGCCAAGCTCCCCTAAGAAGGTTCGCATACCCACTGCGGCACGCATTCCGCCCCACTGCCCCGCAGAATACGTGACGATTGCACTGGGCTTAAACGAGAACAGCGAGCTACCAAAATGGTTCAATAGGTTCGCCAACGCTGGGCTCATAGAATGGTTGTACTCTGGGCTTACCATAACATAGCCATCCGCCTGCTGGATTTTATCTGCCAACGCGTCTAAATCCTGTGGCACTTTGCTTTTTGCGTAAGCAAAGTGAGGTTTAAAAACCGCCCCTTGAACGTAATCCAGTGGATCAATTAATTCAAATTCATGCCTTGGATAACAATTTGAGAGCTCATTTAAACAAAGCTTAGCAACTCGCTCCCCTAACCTTTTAGGTCGCGGTGGTGTTGATGTTCTAACTGAGCCTAAAAACACTAAAAATTTCATACAACTATTCTATCTAACTCTGTTTCACTCAAGACCTGTCTATACCCACTATTTGGTATAGCAAGTCGCTTTAAAAAACGTCTAGACTGACTACTTTATCAGCATGGTACTTAATAATGACAATTAAAATGTTAAATATCACAGAGGCTTGCGAAGAATACTTCATTGCACCTGAAAAACTCATACAAGGAAACCCACTACAAAAAATTTGGATTGAATATACCGATCCTAGCGAACAGTTTTTTGTTGGTATTTGGCAAAGTGAGCAGGGTAAATGGCACATCCACTATACGGAAGAAGAGTATTGCCATATTTTGGAAGGGGAAAGTGAAATTTTTGATCTCAGCAATAACCAAAAAATGATTGTGAAACCAGGAGATCGATTCGTAATTCCCGCAGGATTCACAGGCACATGGACTGTCATCAAAGCTACTAAAAAAAATTTTGTTATATACGAGAAAAAGTAACTCAAACGCCATCAAACTAATATAGAAAGCCTAATAGTAAATAAGGCTTTCTATATTAAAAATAAAATCAAATTTAGAAATAATAGAACATAATTTCAAAGAAACTAGAAATTAATATAAAATAAATTCTTTAATGCTATCCAAGGTAAAGGATTTATAGTGAACAATACTTTTAAGCATAGGTTTAACCCTTTCATACGAGATAAATCTGTTTATTACGTAACTCTCTTAGCTATTATTTTTCAATGGTCTCTTTACCTTTTTAACAATGAAGTTCAATTCACACTATCCCTATACAGAGGTACGTTTTTAGTTTCTCTAGTATTGAGTGCATGTTTAATGTTTCTAGGCTATTTTTTCTTTATCCTTTTCAAGAAAAGCAAGAGACCGTTAAAAGAGCTGCTAGAATATGTATTAATCCCGATAAAGGAATGGCATGAAACTTTAAACTTTATCGCACTTACTTTATCAATATCTATAGTCGCTTCAATCTACACTTCTGTGAAAAGCTCTATCCCATTATTTGTACCATTTTATCTAGACCCCATACTTTACAATATGGATCAATTCATCTTTTTTGGTAACACGCCATGGGAGCTAACACATATTATTTTTAGCACACCAGAATCTACTGCCTTCCTAAACCTAATGTACAACCTTTGGTTTTTAGTAATCTGGGTATTTTTGACTATTTTTATGGTGATGACAAATCTAAAAATAAAGAGGCTACAATTTATTATCTCTTTCCTATTGTGCTGGATTGTTATTGGAAACATTTCTGCAATCATCTTTTCATCTGTAGGCCCATGTTTTTATGGCTCTTATTATGTAGGACATGACCCGTATGAAGGCTTGATGAATTTACTAACGCATCAGGATAACATTCTTGCTTCAGAATATGGCACACTACGGGTTTGGTCGCTCCCCATCCAAGATCTTCTTTGGGAGAGCTACGTAAATAAGACCAATGACTTAGGACTTGGCATCTCAGCTCTTCCCAGTATGCACGTTTCCATTACAGCAATTATTTCTATTGCTCTTTACAGCATAAATAAAAAGTTAGGAGCGGTAGCTTGGATATACACTTGCATTATTATGATTGCTTCCGTGCATTTAGGATGGCATTACGCTGTCGATAGCGCTCTCGCCCTTGTGTTAACAACAGCAATTTGGTTTTTCGTTAAAAACGTTTTGCTCAATGAATCGGACAAAAAAAAGCCCCTATCATAAGATAGGGGCTGAGATGAGACACCACAAGCGTGGGTCACATGACGAATCTTAAACGTCTAGGAAATCCATGATACCTTCAGCGGCTTTACGACCCTCATCAATCGCTGTCACCACTAGGTCAGAACCGCGTACCATGTCACCACCCGCGAAGATTTTTTCATTGGTGGTTTGGAACATGAACTTACCGTCTTTTGGTGCCAATACGCGACCGCGGTTGTCCGTTTCAATGCCGAACTTTTCAAACCAAGGTGCAGGGCTAGGTTGGAAACCAAAGGCCACCAATACGACGTCTGCTGGGATGATTTGCTCGCTGCCTTCAACGATTTCTGCGCTGCGGCGGCCATTGGCATCAGGCTCACCCATTTGTGTTTCAACTACTTTGATGCCTTCTACTTTGCCATCACCAATGATTTCTACTGGCTGACGGTTAAATAGGAACTGTACGCCCTCTTCACGAGCATTTTTCACTTCTTTGCGTGAGCCCGGCATGTTCTCTTCGTCACGGCGGTAAGCACAAGTAACGCTCTTCGCACCCTGACGGATAGACGTACGGTTACAGTCCATCGCGGTATCACCACCACCTAAGACAACCACTTGCTTGCCTTTCATGTTGATGTAATCGTCTTCGCTTTCTTCGAAATCCAAGCAATGGTTCACATTGGAAATTAAGAAGTCTAGGGCATCGTAGACACCTGGTAGGTCTTCACCTGGGAAGCCACCTTTCATGTATTTGTAAGTACCCATGCCTAGGAATACGGCATCGTATTCTTCAAGTAGGTGCTCGAATGGCACATCATCACCCACACTGGTACCCAGTACGAACTCAACGCCCATCTCTTCAAAGATTTCGCGGCGACGAGTCATCACAGACTTTTCAAGTTTGAACTCTGGAATACCAAACGTTAGAAGACCACCAATTTCTGGGTTCTTATCGAATACAACTGGCTTCACACCGTTACGAACCAGAATGTCCGCACAAGCAAGACCCGCAGGGCCTGCACCAACGATGGCAACGGTTTTATCAACTGGAACAACCTTTGACATATCTGGGCGCCAGCCCAATGCAAACGCTGTATCAGTGATGTACTTCTCCACAGAGCCGATGGTTACAGCACCGAAACCACCTTCACCTAGCGTACAAGCGCCTTCACATAGGCGATCTTGCGGGCACACTCGACCACACACTTCTGGTAGTGAGTTCGTCTGATGACTTAGTTCTGCTGCTTCCAGAATGTTGCCTTCTGATACCAACTTCAGCCAGTTCGGGATGTAGTTATGTACCGGACATTTCCATTCACAGTATGGGTTACCACACTCTAAACAGCGGTGTGCTTGGCCTTTCGCTTGCGTTTCTTCGAAAGGACGATAAATTTCCACGAACTGAGATTTACGCGTCAGCAGTGGCTTCTTCTTCGGATCTTTACGATCCACTTCAACAAATTGAAATACGTTGTTCAAGCGCTCAGACATAAGCTGCTATCTCCTGTGGCCGCGCTCGGCGCGGCACTCTCTCAAATGGGTCAAACTGGGTTAGGAACGTTCTTCTCTAAAGCTTATTCAGGACGCTGACGAGTATTCGCCAACAACTGTCCTAAGCTTGCTGCTTTTGGTTTCACTAACCAGAACTTACCGATGTAGTCGTAGAAGTTTTCTAGGATCTCACGGCCCCACTCGCTATCAGTTTCGCGAACATATTCTTCGATCACGCTGCGTAAGTGCGAACGGTATTCTTCAGTCAATTCTGTACCTACGCGTTGGATTTCCACCAACTCGTGGTTGTACTTGTCTACGAAGGTACGGTCTAAGTCGAGTACGTAAGCAAAACCACCGGTCATACCTGCACCGAAGTTGTAGCCAGTGCTACCTAGCACCGTTACCAGACCACCTGTCATGTATTCACAACAGTGATCCCCTGCACCTTCGATCACCGCATGAACACCTGAGTTACGTACGCCGAAACGTTCACCCGCTGTTCCAGCCGCGAATAACTTACCGCCGGTCGCACCGTATAGACAGGTGTTACCAATGATCGCTGATTCTTGAGACTCAAACGCCGAACCTTTTGGTGGACGAACTACTAGCTTACCGCCAGTCATACCTTTACCCACGTAGTCGTTGGCATCACCTTCTAGGTACATGTGCAATCCGCCAGCGTTCCATACACCGAATGATTGACCCGCTGTGCCTTTCAGTTTCAAACTTAATGGCGCATCAACCATGCCTTGGTTACCGTAGCGCTTGGCAATTTCACCTGACAGACGAGCACCGATAGAACGGTCGCAGTTGGTTACATTGAACTCGAACTCACCGCCTTCTTTCTCTTCCACTACCTCTTTAACGGTCTCCCACATCTTCTCAGCCAATAGGCCTTTATCATGAGGCGGGTTAAACGGTACTTGGCAGAATTGGGGCTTGTCCGCTGGGATCGCATCGTTGTTCAAAATTGGCGATAGGTCTAAGTTTGCTTGTTTAGACGTTTCACCTGGTAGCAAAGTCAGTAGATCGGTACGACCAATCAATTCTGCCATGCTAGAAACACCCAACTTCGCCATCCATTGACGCGTGTCTTCTGCCATAAAGCGGAAGAAGTTTTTGATCATTTCTACGGTGCCGATGAAGTATTCTTCACGCAGTTTTTCGTCCTGTGTTGCCACACCCGTTGCACAGTTGTTTAAGTGACAGATTCGTAGGAACTTACAGCCCATTGCCACCATTGGAGTGGTACCAAAGCCGAAGCTCTCTGCGCCTAGGATCGCAGCTTTCACTACATCCAGACCCGTTTTCAGACCACCGTCTGTTTGCAGGCGAATCTTACCACGCAGATCATTGGCACGAAGAGCTTGCTGCGCTTCCGCCAAACCTAGTTCCCATGGTGAGCCCGCATGGCGGATCGATGTGATTGGTGATGCAGCGGTACCACCGTCGTAACCAGAGATCGTGATTAGGTCAGCGTAAGCTTTGGCAACACCTGCGGCGATCGTTCCAACACCTGGCTCAGATACCAGTTTCACTGATACTAGAGCATCTGGGTTTACTTGCTTCAAGTCGAAGATCAGCTGTGCCAAGTCTTCGATCGAGTAAATATCGTGGTGTGGTGGTGGCGAAATCAAGGTTACACCTGGTACCGCGTAACGTAGACGAGCAATTAAGCCATTTACTTTACCGCCCGGTAGCTGACCACCTTCACCTGGTTTCGCACCTTGAGCGACTTTGATCTGTAGCACTTCAGCGTTCACAAGGTATTCTGGCGTCACACCAAAACGGCCCGATGCGATTTGCTTAATCTTAGAGCGACGTTCTGTGCCGTGACGAGCTGGGTCTTCACCACCCTCACCAGAGTTTGAGCGACAGCCCAATTCATTCATTGCTTGTGCTAGTGCTTCGTGGGCTTCAGGAGACAATGCACCAAGAGACATACCAGCCGAGTCAAAGCGTGGCAGGATAGCTTCGATTGGTTCAACCTTGTCCAAAGCAATCTCTTTCACGTCTTCTTTGATGCCAAATAAGTCACGTAACATCGAAGCAGGACGCGTGTTAACTAACTCTGCATACTTAGAGAAATCTTCGAATTTACCACTGCTCACCGAGGTTTGTAGGTTACGAACCACATCTGGGTTAAAGGCATGGTATTCCGAATCATGTACGTATTTTAGGTAACCGCCTTGCTGTATTGGCTTACGTGCTTTCCAAGCGTGGGCAGCAATACTCGCTTGCTCACGCTGGAAGTCTTCAAACGTGGCCCCTTGGATACGGCTTGGCACACCTTTGAAGCATAGATCAACTACTTTGCTATCTAGGCCAACTGCTTCAAACAGCTGCGCACCTCGGTAGGAAGCAATCGTAGAGATACCCATCTTAGACATGATTTTCATCAGGCCTTTGTTGATGCCTTTACGGTATTTCTGGTGACAAGAAATCGGATCACCTAACACTTCACCTTTATCGATCATATCGTTGATCAAGCGGTAAGATAGGTATGGGTAAACCGCTGTCGCACCAAAGCCTAGTAATACGGCGAACTGGTGTGGATCACGCGCAAAGCCTGTATCTGCGATGATGTTTGAATCACAACGCAAACCCACTTCAGTCAAGTGGTGGTGTACCGCACCCACAGCCATTGGCGCAGGAATCGGCAGCTGACCTTTTTCGAACTCACGGTCCGTCAACACAACAATCACAGCACCATTACGTACGACTTCTTCGGCACTGATTTTTAAGTTACGAACCGCTTGCTCTAAGCTAATTTCGTCAGGATTGTATGTAGTGTTCAAACGTACTAGGCGGAAACGGTGGTCGTCCAACGCTAATAGTCGGCTGTACTTACGTGCCGACAAGATTGGCGACGATAAGATAATACGATTAGCGTGCTTAGGCGTTTCTTCAAACAAGTTACGCTCAACACCGATCAATGTCTCAAGGGACATAACAACCGACTCACGCAGTGGGTCGATGGGTGGGTTGGTTACTTGAGCAAACTTCTGACGGAAGTAGTCTGATACCGGACGAGTTTGGCTCGACATAACCGCCATTGGCGTGTCGTCACCCATCGAGCCAACTGCTTCATGACCACTTTCAGCCAATGGACGGAAAATCTGATCACGTTCTTCAAAAGATACTTGGAACATCTTTTGGTAAGTCGACATCTGTTCAGGGGTAAACGGCACAAACTCCATCGAATGCTCTTGCAATAAAGCCTCAATACGCAAACCTTCTTGCTTCAACCACTTCTTATATGGGTGAGCAGATTTCAGTTTATTGTTAATGTCGTCCGTGTGCAGTACTTTACCGTTTTGCGTGTCCACCACCAACATTTGGCCAGGACCAACACGTCCTTTAGAAACAACGTCTTCGGCTTTGTAATCGTAAGTACCGATTTCAGATGCCAGTGTGATGTAACCATTCTTAGTCACTACCCAACGGGCAGGGCGCAAACCATTACGGTCCAACATACAGATAGCGTGACGACCATCAGTCATAACAAGACCTGCTGGGCCATCCCATGGTTCCATGTGCATTGAGTTAAACTCATAGAATGCACGCAGTTCAGGATCCATGTTCTCTACGTTTTGCCATGCTGGTGGAATGATCATACGTGCCGCACGGAAGATATCCATGCCGCCAGTTACCAATAGCTCCAACATGTTATCCATAGAAGACGAGTCAGAGCCCGTTAGGTTAACAATCGGTTGAAGGTCCGCTAACTCAGGGATCAAAGGAGAACGTAGTTTGCTACCACGTGCGATCGCCCAGTTACGGTTACCGTCGATCGTGTTGATCTCACCATTGTGAGCCACCATGCGGAACGGTTGTGCCAACGGCCATTTAGGCAAAGTGTTAGTGGAGAAGCGCTGGTGGAATACACAAATAGCGGTTTTTAGCTTTTCATTACCTAGATCTTTATAAAAAGTAGGTAAATCAACTGGCATCATTAAGCCTTTGTAGGCCAACACTTTGTCAGACAAAGAACATATGTAGAAGTTTTCGTATTCAGCTAGCTCGATTTCAGTACGGCGACGAGCCACGAAAAGACGAGTGGCGAAAGTGCGCGCATCAAGACGGTTACTGTCGACAAACACTTGCTCAATGCGAGGTAGGCAATCCATCGCAATCGTACCTAAGCAAGAAGGATCTACTGGCACATCACGCCAGCCCACTACATTCAACCCTTCTGTTTCTAGTTGCTTGGTTAACGCATCACGTTGTTTTTCAGCCAGTGCTTCGTCTTGGTCCAAAAACACCATACCCACACCGTATAGGTCTGAAAATACATGATTGAACAAAGTCTTAGCTTCTTCACGCAAGAACGCATCAGGCTTTTGAATTAATAGACCACAACCGTCGCCGGTTTTTCCGTCGGCAGCAATACCACCACGGTGTGTCATACAGGTTAAAGATTCGATTGCGGTTTTTAGAAGGTCATGACTAGACGTGCCTTCCATATGAGCGATTAGGCCAAACCCACAGTTGTCTTTGAACTCGCCAGGACGATAAAGGCCTGCATTCATACACCAACTCCCACAGTTAAAACGTAGAAAACTCTACTCGATTTACTTCATATAACGTTAGGTGAGAATGCCTCAGAAGGGCACGAGAAATGGTTGTAATATACCCACCTAACCATTCAAACTGAGGGTCATACTACTCTGGGCTTTGGGATCGCTCAAACTTCAAGCATGGTCAAATGGGGTAAAACGGGGCTTTCGAAGCCTCAAATAAGAACCGTTCTCATAGTAAAGTAGAATTATCTATGGTTCGCTGATTTGCAGACAGAAAATTCCTCTGACTTACATTGGAAATCAGAGAAATATGGTTTTTTTTACTTATTTCTCTTTTTTTTTATCAAAATGCGACGGAAATCATGCATTAAAAGTGCAAAAACACAAAAAGCGTACAAATTTCATACAGCTCATTGTGCTTTGGCCTTCTGAATATCTTGCTGAATACCTCGCACACTCCGCGCCCATGGGTTCAAGGTCCTCAAGGACTGAGGTAAGTTTTCAACCGCTGCGATGGCCTCACTACGATTACGGTACTCACCGTATACAACTACGTACCATTCCCTACCATTGTGCATGGCTTGGAAGTAACTAAAAGCGGCCAAACTTCCTTGATCCCGAATAAAATCCTGAACCGTATCTTTATTATGAGTTCCGAGCAATTGCAGGGTATAACGATTAGGGTTTCTCTCTAACCAAGCGTCTGTTTTATCAAATGGGTCCGTTGATTCCACTTGTTTAACCTGCGCAGGCGTAGTTTCCAAAGGCTCTTCTGTTTGCAGAACCGGAGTGGTTTGAATAGGTGCAACCGGGGCTGAGTCAGGCGTATTTTGAACAGGAGAGGTTGAACGGATTGGAGCCGTCTCAATATTATTGTTGCTCGTTTGCTCTGATGGTTGTAATGCTTCAGCGGGAATAGGCGGAAGGGATACCGGTGTTTCTTGACCAATCTGGCGCTGCATCGCTTCAATTCGCGCTAATGTTTCTGAGCTCGCCTGTCGCGGCGCACTCTGTGCAATCGGTGCAATGCTGGTACTGTTGCTAACCGGCATTGATTCCTCCTCGCCATCACTGAAAATCACCGCTACGAGTATTCCCAGCATAATGATAGACATCAACGCCATATGAACTAAAGGAAAGCCAAATGACCCGCCAAGACGTATCCAAGAGCGCTTGCCTTTAGTGTCTCCGTCATTATTTTTACCATCTCCCATCAATGCAAGTGCGGCTTGATTGATAGCTCCCGGAAAGCCTCCGGACTGTTGGTAAATCTTTTTCAGCTGGCGCTCATTAAAAGGTAAGTTTATCCCTCCCCCAATCGCACGAACCCGGTGCAATAGGTAAGCTTGAGTCTGCTCAAAAGAATACGGCGCGAGTTCAAGCTCATGACTTAATTGCTCATAGCGACTGCGCTGATAGCTGTCTAAATTTCGAGCAACAGAGTATTCGGTAAACAGCGCGACGTGTGGGACTTCCTGAGACTCTGTCGCGAGGGACATCATGTCCATGAGCATAGTAACGGCATCCGTATTTAACTCATGCGCATTATCAATCAGAATAATAGCTTTTTGCCCCTTCGCTTCAATCTCATGAGCAAATTTTAGTAAGGGACCAAATGAAGTTCCGGCATTTTGACTGTCCAGCACATCGGCATAGCCTTGATAAATACTTTGCAATAGCTGGCCAGCTGTCATCAGCATAGAAGCTTTCACATGACTAATGACAGCGGTGTCATTCTGCAGGCGTATAAACTCCTGTAAAAACCGAGTTTTACCGCTGCCGGCAGCGCCTTTTACAACAGAAAGCAGATTTGAGTATCGACTAAGGTGTTCCAGCATACCTAGCTGCTGGTTTCGCTCTTCGCTGGAGAAGTAGACTTGCGAATCATTGGAACCAAACGGATTCCTCAGCATCACTTTCGGTTGCTGATCTAAGGCTTCCTCCAGATTAAACTGAAAGTTTGGCTCCGCCATGCACGTCCTCAGGATATAAGTTGAATGATTAAGCGCTTGCTGCTTCTATCGCATCATCTAAACAAGCGTTGAAGTCTTCCATAGCAAAGTCAGACGTAACGTACGCGTCCCCCAGTGCCTTCAACAGTATTAAACGTAAACTACCATCGAGTACTTTTTTGTCCAACAACATTCGCTCAATAAATGCATTACGACTCATCTCTTTTGGTGGCAGCACAGGTAGGTTAGCTTTTGCTAACAGGTTCACACTGCGCTCAACATCTGACTCAGTCAGACTGCCCAAACGCCAAGATAGGTCAACCGCTAAGACCGTTCCCGCTGCAACGGCCTCGCCATGTAACCAGTTGCCATATCCCATTTCCGTTTCAA
Source organism: Marinomonas ostreistagni (assembly GCF_016461785.1). Taxonomy (GTDB): domain Bacteria; phylum Pseudomonadota; class Gammaproteobacteria; order Pseudomonadales; family Marinomonadaceae; genus Marinomonas; species Marinomonas ostreistagni_A. The sequence continues at coordinate 137,535 of NZ_JAEMUH010000008.1, forward strand.
TTGCGTGACCAAAAGTATGACCAAGATTCAAGATTGCGCGAATGCCGCCTTCTCTTTCGTCTTGCGCGACAACATCCGCTTTTGCTCGACAAGACTCGTAAATAGCATGTGTAATTTTCTCACCATCTAGTGTCATTAAGTCGTCAATATTATCTTCTAACCATGAAAAGAATGGCGCATCGCAAATCAATCCATATTTAATCACTTCCGCCATACCAGCAGACAATTCACGTGCGGGCAGTGAGTTCAGTGACTCCGTATCAATAATGACCGCTTGTGGCTGATAAAAGGCACCAACCATATTTTTACCTAACGGGTGATTCACTCCCGTCTTTCCGCCAACCGATGAGTCAACTTGCGACAACAGGGTGGTTGGCACCTGAATAAAAGGCACACCACGCTGGTAGGTAGCAGCTGCAAAACCAGCCATATCTCCAACAACCCCACCACCCAACGCAATGATCGTCGTTGTACGGTTGTGCTTCGCTTCTAATAAAGAGGATAGAATAAGCTCATAGGTATCTAGCGTTTTATACTTTTCACCATCGGGTAGAACGCATGTGTCGACTTGGTAATCGTCACCTAGTAAGGCAACTAAATCGGCTAAATAAATATCCGCAACCGTTGTATTTGTCACGATCATGATTTGTTTTCCATGTATCGCATCATCAAACAATTGTTTTTGTTGACGAATACCTGCTCCAATATAAATAGGATAGCTTCGATCACCTAAATCGACCGTAAGAGTTCGCATGCGTTTAAACCTCCGCAGCTAAATGCTTTTTAATAGCGTCCATTACTTTGTTCGCAACCGTTTTAGGGTGTCGGGAGTCGGTTTCCACAATCACCGATGCCACCTCACGATAAAGAGGGTCTCGAATCGAGAATAATCGATTCAATGTTTCTTTCGGGTTCCCCTGTTTGAGCAACGGGCGATTATTACTTTTGGACGTTCGCTGTAATTGTTGGGCAACTGATGCAAAAAGATACACGACTAAGGATTGCTGCTTTAGCATGTGACGATTCTCCTCTTTCATCACGATTCCTCCTCCAGTCGCTAAAACGACGGGAGTCTGGTCGTCTTGTAGCATACTTTGTAAAGTTTGCGTTTCTCGTTTTCGGAACCCTTCCTCACCTTCTTTTTCAAAAATCCAAGGAATGTCTGCACCAGCTTTTTCTTCAATCACCCGATCAGAATCGAAAAATTCTCTGTCCAGCTGTTGCGACAGAAGGCGCCCAATGGTCGTTTTCCCTGCTCCCATTGGGCCCACTAATATAATTGTCGGGGCGTTAATCATTTTTTTAATACTTCGAAGTTAACTGTTTTCGGCTACCGCCTAGTTTACCGACATTTTTAGCAGTTTTGGCGTAATAAATACAAGTAGTTCCCTTTTTTCTTGTTGTTCGGTGCTCTGCTGGAATAATGCCCCCAATAAAGGCACCTCACTAAGGACTGGAACTTTGCTAATGGTAACAAGACGCTCTTCCCGAAAAATCCCTCCTAAGACTAACGTTTCGCCATTTAATACCTCAACCTGAGTTTGGACACGATTGGTTTCCAAGCTAGGCACACCATTGACCATATCACCAACCGAGTCTTGATGAATTTTGAGGTTCAACAAGAGTGTGTTGGCATCTTTCACTTCCGGTGTCACTTCTAATACCAACCCTGCCTGACGAAACTCGACGCTTAGACTTTCATCGTTCATAACTTGATAAGGTATTTCAGTACCAGACTCGATACGAGCAGACTGCCCTTCTGCCGTGACAATTTTAGGTCGTGCGACAATGTTGGCTGAGCCATTACGTTCTAGCCAATCCAAGGTTGCAGATAAATTCATGATCCCAGATTGTCCACTCACTCCCAGCGTAATAGGAGAAGATGCAATACCAAGCCCAACATCAGCTGAAACGCCTTGATTGGCTCTATCCAATAATGATGCTTGCCAATTCACACCGAGTTGTTCTTGGACACCTTCATTGATTTGCACAATTTCCGCAGCGATTTCTATTTGTCGCATGGGGCTATCTAGCCAAGTTAAGGACTGCTCTAAAATGGTGGGTGCGCCACAGTAGTGTGTCATTAACGCATTGGTTCTCGGATCAATAATCACTTTAATACCAGAGAAAAATTGTTGTAGATGAGAGCCTACTTGCTCAGCTTTAGCATGCTTTAAATGCCAGATTCGGTGAAAACAATCCTTTGCCTTGGGCGTAATATCTTCCATGGAAGAAGGAGACATAGGCATCAGTACAGCAATATCGTCTTGCCATTGAAGTGTCAGCTGATGCTGCAACGCTACTGCCGATAAAACCTGCTCCCACGTAGCGTCTCTTATGGATAACGAAATATCGCCATCAATGTCTGGGTCGATAACGACACTACTATTCAGTTGAGTTGCGAGCTGAGGTAAGACTTGCTGAAGAGGCTGCTGCCTAATAAAAACATCCAGAGCAAAAACGAGATCACTTAATATGAATGAACTCAATATGATAAAGAAGTGCACATACCTACGCATACTAAGGCTCCTTTGAATCATCATATAGGCTTAATGCTCGATTCAGTTCTATGCGCCGTTGTTCACCCTGGCTATTTGTTAAGACAATTCCATCTTGATCAATCTCAGTGAGGGTGGCATGCAGCGCAGGTAACCAGCTACCTTGCTTATGCCAGTGCTCATCGCCATTTATATTTATTAAAGCTGAAGCGTCATAGTTGTTCAATGTGGTCAGTAATTCACCTTTGCTCGGCCATTCACTTTGACTAGAAATAGGCAGCCAATCTTGCTCAGGCTTTAGGATCTCTGGTTTAGTAAAGTGCCAGGTTAAATCTGCCTGCCAAAGCTCACCACTTCGATGCCAAGTGGCGCGCTCTAATGCTAACCAATATTGATTTTGTATTTCACTTAAAGCCTCACGCCAATGCGTTAACGTCATGTTATCTTGAAGCCGTAAGCCAACAACCAAATCATCTTGATATAGAAGTGTCATGGCGTTTGTATTTTGCAAAGACTTGATACGCTGTTCCACTGACACCCATTTTTGTGAAGCATGTTGCCATTGAATAATAGCTTGTTGGCGCTCCTTATATTCCTGCCATAATAGGCGTCCTCCCCATACAGCGCTGACTATTTCGATTAGTAGCAACCAACGAAGCATTTGAAGTATTCGTAAAGTACTGTTTGATGGATACCTCATGGCCACACCTCACCATTTAGAACGACTTTCACAGCTGGGAGAGATGCAGACCAGTTTTCGTACCAAAGCTGTAAATCCCGATCCGGTCCAGTCAATGTAAGATCTACTTGATAAGGCTGTAGTTCTATGTGCTCTAAACGAACAGTTCTCGGAAGTGCTTGTACGTATTCAAGCGTCGTATTCAGGTAAGAGAACTTCGCCTCAGGCCATGGCCATTGGAACGGCTCTTTTAGCGTAGGCATCTCAGCCAATAAGAAGCTGGCTACACCAAGGGTCAAAACAGTCGTTAGAAATGTTCCGGCGCCCCAACAGGACAGCTCAAAACGTCGCTGTTTTTCCGCCATATAGGCATCGCTGTATGGGTGAAAGCAATATGGTTCTCTGTTGATTAATAGCCAATCGGCCTCTCGCAAAGAGATCAACTCTTCACTAAGAATATACTTAAAACCAAGCTTCGATAGCGCTTGATAGTAAGTATTTGCCAACACATAAACATGCAGTGTATATGGCTCTCTAGCCCTGTCTTGCCAAAAAACTAGGTTGCGCTCTGACTCCTGAAGAGAAGAAGTCACTCCTGCGTAAGCCTGAGCAGCAACTCCTAGTAACTTTTTCGACAAGCGCCTACCGACAACATGTGAGGACTTTTCTAGCCAGTGATTGGGTAATAATATGGCGTTAGGAAAGGCACTCTGTTGACTGAGAAACTTCTCTAATTGACATAACTCATTCTGAATATCGGAATGCCCAGTACTTTTATGAACTTTAGAAGCTAAGTTTTCTTTCGCTGTTTTGGTGATGACACACCATGCACCATCACGCCAAACAATAAACTTGGGATGAGAAAATATAGACACGTCTTCCTCCATGAATCGATGTCGTTGTTAGTAACTTTTAAATATGACAAGCAAAATTAGTCGTTTGATTATTAATCATCATATTTTTACAAGAAGATAACACGAAAATTCCCTCCGACAAGCCTCCATGGCTAACTCAAGTCAGGTATAATCCATCGCACACTAATTAATCAGTGACCTAACATGGCCAAAACATTCAAAATTCTTTTTATCCTTGCTCTACTTGGCGCACTGGCCGCTGCTGGGATTATCTTCGCTGTATACCATCAAGTAAAAGACAGCATCCCAACTAAAGAAGAAATGCAAGCTATCGAACTGCAAATCCCTTTACGAATCTACACTCGAGATGAGCAACTAATCGGGGAGTTTGGTGAGCAACGTCGTACGCCTGTTCGCTACGAAGATATTCCTCTGGATTTAGAGAATGCTGTGTTAGCGGCAGAAGACAGTAATTTTTACCACCATCCAGGTGTCGATATCATGGGGCTATTACGCGCCGCCTATCAATTAGTATCGACTGGGGAAATTCAGAGTGGTGGTAGCACCATTACCATGCAGGTCGCACGTAACTATTTTCTGTCCTTTGAACAAACCTTCATGCGTAAATTCACGGAGATTTTTATCTCTCTGAAAATGGAGCAAGAGCTCAGTAAGCACGAGATTCTAGAGCTCTACATGAATAAAATTTATCTAGGTAAGCGCGCCTATGGTTTTGATGCAGCAGCACAAGTCTATTACGGTAAACCATTAAATGAGCTATCTCTAGCGCAATACGCCATGATTGCAGGTTTGCCTAAAGCTCCTTCACGCTATAACCCAATCGCCAATCCATCCCGAGCATTGATCCGCCGGAACTGGATCCTACAACGCATGCTAACGTTGGGAATGATTGATAAAACAGCCTATCAAACAGCTGTTGAAGCCCCAGTTACCGCGCAGAACTATGGTATTCAAGCGGATGTGGAAGCCAATTATGTAGCGGAAATGGTGCGTCATGAACTTTACCAAACCTACGGAGACAAGCTTTACTCAGAAGGCCTTGTGGTCTATACAACGATAAATTCACAACGCCAGAAGGACGCCAATGATGCAATTTATAACGGTGTACTTGCGTATGACGAGCGACACGGTTATCGCGGTACATTGGATACTCGAACCGATTTAATCAATGCCACATTAGAAGATCAGCAAGCAGTGTTTAAAGAGTTTGATAATATTCCTGATTGGACACTGGCCTTGGTATTGAGCACCGAACAAGAACAAGCGACTGTACGTTTACAAGATGGCAGTGCTGTGGACTTACCTTTCGCGGCGTTGAGCTGGGCGGCCCCTTACTTAAATGAAAACGCTCATGGCCCCAAACCTAAAACCGTTGAAGACGTTGTCGTACCGGGAGATATCATTCAATTACGCCCAGATGAAGAAACCGTCTGGCGTTTAGCGCAAACTCCTACCGTACAAAGTGCATTAATTTCTCTAGATAGCCGTGATGGTGCCATTGAATCCCTTGTCGGTGGATTTAACTTCTTCGCCAATAAATTTAATCGCGTAACTCAATCAAAGCGCCAGCCTGGATCGAACTTTAAGCCGTTCATTTATTCCAGTGCACTAGCCAATGGTTATACCGCTGCCAGTGTCATTAACGACGCACCGGTTGTCTTTCATGACAGCAACTTAGCCAATGCATGGCGTCCAACAAACGACGGCGGTAAATTCTATGGCCCAACACGATTACGCCAAGCGCTGTATCGCTCCCAAAACGTAGTCTCGGTTCGTTTGCTAGATGAAATGGGGGTACGTCCAACCTTGCAGTTTGTGAAACGATTTGGCTTCGACCCAGATGAATTACCGCATAATTTGTCCTTATCTTTGGGTAGTGCAAACCTCTCACCATTACAAATTGCTTCAGGATACAGCGTCTTCTCAAATGGTGGCTTCCGTGTTCAGCCTTACTTAATTGACCGTATCGAAGATCGTTCAGGTGAGACAGTATTCCAAGCTGAGCCAGTAACAGTCTGCAAAGACTGTACTTTATTAGAAGGTGTTGACATTGATAGCCCTGAAAAAGGACTATTCGACAAACAACAAGGGGTGGTTGAGCTACCTGTCGCACCTCGCGTATTGGATGCAGAAATTAACTACATCATGTACGACATCATGCGCGATGTGATTCGCTACGGCACAGGACGTCGTGCCCGTGTCCTAGAACGAGACGATATTGCAGGTAAAACAGGCACCACAAATGACGGTCGTGACGCTTGGTTTTCAGGCTTTAATGGCGATGTGGTGACGACGGTTTGGACCGGCTTTGATGATATGTCTCCGCTGGGACGTGGCGAATGGGGTGGCTCTGCTTCCCTACCCACTTGGATCAACTACATGCGCCCAACCTTAGCAGGAACAGAACCAAGCTATGTCGAGAAACCTTCATCATTGGTAACGGTTCGCATCGATCCAACCACCGGCGAGCGGGCATATCCTGGCCAGAATAATGCTATTTTCGAGCTATTCCGCAAGGATCATATTCCCACAAGACGAGTCACAGCACGCTCCGAGCCTCAAGAACGATCATCGGATACTACGGCAGAACCTGCTCCTTCCAGTAATATCGCCATTGAGAATTTATTCTAAACCACAAAAAACGCTGCCATCTGGCAGCGTTTTTTTATGCTTCAAGCGTTACGTGTGATGTTAATCTTGATGACAAAGAAGGTAATCCGCTAGCTGGGCAAAGCCTTCCCCACCTTCGGCATCGGTTAGGTAGCCTGGAAGATGCTTCAGCGTTGTTAAATGTGGCGCGATGTTCGCTACGCCGACACTTACAGGAAACTCAGCAAACATAGACTCATCATTGGGAGCATCGCCTACGTAGATGACTTGTTGATGGGCTTGCGCCATAGACAGTTGCAAGAATTGCGTCAGCACATGACGCGCCATAACCACTTTATCTACCCCTGATTGGCAAACATTGATATGAATGGAAGACGCTTTCGCATTCAACCCTTTATCTCGCAAAATAGCCAGTAACGCCTCTTTCTCTTGATGGGCGGGCGGTTGCACCTGCTGTGCATAATCGATCGCCACATCCGTTAATCGATAAGCTTGATCCTTTGCCAGAGCCAAAGTAGGAAAATGCACCAACTCTGCTTGAACCGTTGCTAACAGTGATGCTTGCTCTGTGCGCATAGCCGCTTCAGCATTCAAAAAATGGTAATGGACGACACCAGATTTTGGCTCTAGAAACACACCGCCACCTTCACTGATGACACCGGCTACAGGCAGCACTCGAGCCATCATATCCGACCATCCAGCACAGCCACCGGTGACGGGGATTACCTTAATTCCCGCTTGTTCTAATCGGTACAAAGCACTCAGTGCTGCAGAAGGTAAACGGCCATGAAGTGTTAAAGTGTCATCAAAGTCTGTGAGCACATAACGTATGTTTTTGAGTGATGTCAGCGGTAAATCCACTAATGGTTTAGGCATGTCGAATACACTCTTCGCTAAGCACAATGTCCACTCCTTGTTGCATCAGTAATTGACGCTGCTCTACGGAAATAACGTCGGTGTACAGGGCTTCCACTGCGGCAAAGGATGTGACACAGGCACTCGCCTTACGCCCCCACTTATGCTGATCTGCAACCAACAACACATGGCGGCTTTGCTCGATCAACACACGACTTAGATTGGCCTCGTCTGGGTCAAAATCGAGAATGCCATAGCGTTCATGTAAGCCACCGCAGCCTAGTATGCCGTAATCAAATACATACTTGCGCATACTCTCGATGGCATCGCTTCCCACCAAATCACAATGACGATGACGCATTCGCCCAGCCGTTAGCCTTACAGGAATGTCTTGGCGATTTGCAAACAAGGTCGCGACCGTTAGGTTATTAGTAAACACTTGCAGCGCTTGATGGTTCAGCAACGTCTTCGCCACGTACTCCACCGTTGTGCCTATGCCTAGAAATACCGACGCACCATTAGGAATGGCCTGCGCCACCTGTTGAGCGATTTTCTGCTTCGCATCACTATTCAAGAATTGGCGATTCGCGAAGGGTAGATTTTCCGCTGTGGATACCGGCGCAATGCCGCCATGTTGGCGCCTGACTAGATGTTTTTCAGCCAGCTGGTTAATGTCTTTTCGAATGGTTTGTGAGGACACATTGAAGCGTTCCACCATGTCCTCAACCAATAATAAATCGCACTGCTGCACCCAATTTAAGATGTGCAGCTGACGTTCATTTAAACTCAAATCATGACTCCAAATGCATAAACTGATTAGGATCATCGGTGATCACCGCATCCATACCCCACTGCCAGTGATCTTTAACCGCATCGGTGGTGTTGGCGGTGTAGCAAAGCAATTTGTAGCCAGCCTCTTTTATCGCTCGCGCTTGCGTTTCAGTTAATTGCGAATAGTCACAATTTAAACTGTATGCCGCTATGCCAGAGAGTTTCTCCTGCCAATCCTGCGGTACATCTTCCACTAAGTAAGCCAAGTAAAGAGCGTTGTTTAAACGATAACAGACTTCCAACGCAGGATAGTTGAAGCTTGAAATCATTAGCTTTTCAGCGTCTTGCCAAAGCGCTTTTAACGTAGCCAAAATCGGAGGTACAACCGTCTCAACATCCGTGCCTTCGTATTTGATTTCTAAGTTAAGCCCCAAACCAAGATCCTGAATACACACTATCGCCTGCTCAAGTGTGGGCACCCCTTCCCCTGAAAACTCGCGACCAAACCAAGCTCCAGCATCCAAAGATAAGACCGTTTTAAGCTCTGCATCTGCTGTCACTCCAGAACCATTGGTGCAACGGTCCAAGGTATCGTCATGAAAGATCACAAGGCCGCCTTGAGCAATTGGGTAGACATCAATTTCTACCCATTTCACGCCTGTTTTCGCTGCAGCTTTGATCGATGCCAAGGTATTTTCTGGCGCTAACAATGCTGCCCCACGGTGCCCCATAACTTTGCTCAGTTGCATGATTTTTCTACCCTTTGTTGGGTCTCAGCATCGAATAAATGCCAAGCAGATTTAGGAACCCTAAGGGGCAAGCGCTCTCCCGACTTAGGCGTATGATGTCCCGCCAATCGTACTACAAAGTTTGGCGTGTTGCCGTCTCCTAATTGAAGGCTACCGTGGACTAAGGTTTCCGCACCTAAGGCTTCCACTGCTTTCACGCTCAGCATGACATCGGCTTCTTCTGCAGCACAGATTTCCACATGCTCAGGTCGAATTCCCCAAATAAGCTTTTGATCCGCAAGCTGTGGACAAGGCAAGCGGATATCCACACCTAGTTGCAAATACTCACTTTTCACCGCGGTGGGGATAAGATTCATGGACGGTGAGCCGATAAATTGCGCCACAAACGTCGAGGCAGGGCGATCATACAATTCCATTGGGGTGCCAATCTGCTCCGCATGACCTTTATTCAATACCACTAATCGATCGGCCAACGTCATGGCCTCGACTTGGTCATGGGTCACATATAGCGTGGTCGTTCCCAGCTTACGCTGCAACTCGCGAATTTCCACGCGCATTTGCACACGTAGTTTTGCGTCTAAGTTGGACAAAGGCTCATCGAATAAAAAGACCTTAGGATCACGTACCATGGCACGCCCCATAGCAACACGCTGACGCTGTCCGCCTGACAACTGCTTCGGTTTACGACTCAACAGCTCTTCAAGTCCAAGCATTACGGCGACCGCATTCACCTTGGTGTCGATCTCGTCTTTATTCACACCTCGGTTTTTCAAACCATAAGCCATGTTGTCGTACACGGACATGTGTGGATAAAGAGCATAGTTTTGAAACACCATGGCAATGTCACGCGCGGCGGGCTCTTTGTCATTCACCCGCTCGCCTTTGATCAGCAAGTCTCCTTGGGTAATGGTTTCCAAGCCTGCCACCATACGGAGCAAGGTTGACTTACCACAACCGGATGGCCCCACTAAAACGATGAATTCACCTTGTTCAATATTCAGGTCAATACTGGGGATCGCGTGATATCCGTTAGCGTAGGTTTTACCAATATTTTCTAAGACTAAATCTGACATACTACTTCTCCGCGTCCACCAGACCTTTTACAAATAATTTCTGCATACCTACCACTACTAATACTGGCGGTAGCATAGCTAATAATGTGGTGACCATAACTTGGTTCCATTCCACATCACCTTGCTCCACAGAGAGCATCCGTTTAATACTCATGACCAAGGTGTAATAGGCATCATCTGTGGTCACGATCAACGGCCACAAATACTGATTCCAGCCATAGATAAACATGATCACAAACAGGGCCGCGATATTGGTGCGCGACAATGGCATCAAGATGTCAAAGAAGAAACGAATCGGTCCTGCACCATCGATGCGAGCCGCTTCCACCAATTCACCAGGTACCGTCATAAAGCACTGGCGAAATAAAAACGTTGCCGTGGCACTGGCAATCAGAGGCAGTACCAAACCTGAATAACTGTTGAGCATATCGAGGTTTGCCACCACTTCATACGTCGGCACAATGCGCACTTCAACGGGCAACATCAAGGTAATGAAAATGACCCAGAACGCTGCGCCTCGAAATGGAAAACGGAAAAACACAATCGCGTAAGCGGATAAAATGGAGATCGCAATTTTGCCGATGGTAATACCCAATGCCATCACCAGCGAATTCAGCATCATCGACCATACTGGGGCATCGATGCCATTCCCTGCTTTAGCGAACAACACCGCGCCCCAGTTTTGGATCGCCTGATCACCAAACCAGAGTGGGATTTCCCCAGAACCAAAGGCTTCCGTAGGATGCGTCGACGCGACTAGCGCCACCCAGACAGGCAATGCCACCATGGCAATGCCTAAAAGTAGGGAAAGGTGGCTAATGGCCGTTAGCCAAGGACGATTTTCAATCATTAGTATTCCACCTTACGCTCAATGTAACGGAATTGAACCACCGTCATAATCCCCACCAATCCCATGAGCACCACAGATTGCGCTGCAGAGCTGCCAAGATCTAGACCAATGAAACCGTCATTAAAGACCTTGTAAACCATGGTGGCGGTGCTCACACCTGGACCACCTTGAGTGGTCGCATCGATCACACCAAAGGTGTCAAAGAAGGCGTACACCAAGTTCACGACCAATAAGAAGAATGTGGTCGGTGATAGCAACGGAAACACAATGTCCCAGAAGCGTTTTGCAGGGCTGGCACCATCAATTGCAGCCGCTTCAATCAAAGAACGTGGCACCGCTTGAAGGCCCGCTAAAAAGAATAAAAAGTTGTAGCTGATCTGCTTCCAAGTGGCAGAAATTACCACCAAAATCATTGCCTGATCACCGTTTAAAAAGTGATTCCACTCGACACCAACCGTTTCTAACCAAAGCGCAACGGGCCCCATACTGGGGTCAAATAGAATCCACCACAAAACGCCAGCCAACGCAGGGGCGACGGCATAGGGCCAAATCAGCAACGTCTGGTAAGCCAACTTGCCTCGAATCACACGATCGGCCATCACGGCCAGCCACAAGGCTAACGCCATACCGAGGAAAGCCACCGAGAAACTAAATATCAACGTCACACCGATCGAGGTGTAATACTGTGGGTCTTGGAAAATATCGATAAAGTTATCTAAACCGACAAATTCACGGCTTAGACCAAACGCGTCTTCTTGATAAAACGCTTGTTCAATGGCCTGTTCGGCAGGCCATAAAAAGAAGATAAAGGTAATTACTAACTGTGGTAACAGCAGCAAATACGGCAACTTCTTTTGTGGAAAATGTACGGACATACTCGCACTCAGCTATTTAGAGCAAACATCAAAGCAAAAAAGCCTCCCTCCGAGAGAGGGAGGCACCTCAAGAGTGAGGAAGTGATGATCAGTTATTCGCTTTTTCGAATTTACGTAGTAACGCGTTACCACGCTCAACCGCTTTATCTAGGGCGGCTTGAGCGTCCGCATCACCACTCCAAACCGACTCTAGTTCTTCGTTGATGATGTCGCGGATTTGAACAAAGTTACCTAGGCGCAGACCTTTAGAGTTTTCTGTTGGTGTCACAGAGGTCATTTGAATCACACCTGTTTCCGTACCTGGGTTCGCAGCATAGAAGCCTTGTCCTTTAGTCAGATCGTAGGCTGCATGAGTGATCGGTAGGTAGCCTGAGAATTGGTGCCAGTCAGCTTGCATGTCTGCACGAGATAGGAAGTTTAGGAACGTTGCCACACCTTGGTATTCTGCATCGCTCTTACCTTGAAGCACCCAAAGCGATGCGCCACCAATGATGGTGTTTTGTGGGGTATCGATTTGGCTCGCCCAATAAGGTAATTGCGACACACCAAAATCAAATTTCGCATTACGCTTCATGCCGGCATAGCCTGCAGAAGAGCCCATAAACATCGCACATTCCTGGCTGTAGAATTTCGGTGCAGAATCACTACGACGGCCGCCGTAGCTGAAGATGCCATTTTGCTGCCACTCGCTCATTTTCGAGATGTGCGCAACTTGCACAGGACCGTTAAAAGCAAACTCGGTGTCCATGCCAGCGAAACCGTTCGCCTTCGTCGCAAAAGGCACATTGTGACGCGCACTTAAGTTTTCTAATTGAATCCAAGACTGCCAAGAGGTAGTGAAACCACATTCCACTCCGCTATCCAGTAGCTTTTGCGATACAGTTTCCATGTCTTCCCAAGTTTTTGGTGCCGACACGCCAGCTTTCGCAAACAGTTCCTTGTTGTAATACAGCACTGGTGTTGAGCTGTTAAATGGCATAGAAAGCATGTTGCCATCTTGGTCTGTGTAGTAACCCGTTACAGAGCTTAGATAGTCATCCTGATTGAACGGCTGACCTTGTTCACGCATCAATTTGTAAACTGGGTAAATCGCGCCTTCTGCGGCCATCATGCTCGCCGTACCGACTTCAAACACCTGCACAATCGCTGGCTGCTGCTTAGCGCGAAACGCCGCAATTGCTGACGTCATGGTTTCAGTGTAGTTACCTTTGTAAACCGGTTTTACTTCATACAAGTCTTGGGCACTGTTAAATGCCTGCGCAATTTCTTCAACTTTCTCACCGTTAGCGCCACCCATTGCGTGCCACCACTCAATCTGTGTCGCAGACATCGCAGAGCCTGAAACCGCTAATCCTACCGCTAATGAAACCAATGCACGTGAACTCATGCTAATAACCCTCGTTGTAAGCCAAAAATGGAATAAGAATTCGTCATAACGCATCAAACGAGGGTCAATGTACGTGCGTAATGTTTCATTTTGATGATATTTAAATTTCAAATGAAACCAGCTTCTTTCATTTGAACAATATTTTGTCCCTTATCGAACTTATAAAACGAAAAAAGGGTTTCAAGTCTGCCTTGAAACCCTTTTTCAACGAAGCCAATGTCTCGCTATACGCTACTCTTGCGAGTTAACTTGCGCCAATACCGCTTCGATTTCCTGTTTCTTTTTACGGGATTTAAAAAAGTTTGCGATCACCGATGCGGCAGTAATACCGATCAGAGCGGACAACATGTCATCATTGCCGTAGCTGACAATGAAGCTATAAATCAGCAGCACACTACCAATAATCAATATCAGTGGTTGATAAGAAACCTTCAACGCGCCAGTTTGTTCATTTTGAACGATAGTGACGCCGTAAAATGATCCGATTGAGCCAACATAAATACGGCGTGGGAAGGCTTTTAATTTAGCGGGATAGCCCTGCTCTTCTAATAATGTCGTAATGTCTTCTAATTGCTTCATGATTTTGTCTTTGATTGCACTCCACCTGTGACCGCAATGCGCATACCTTCTTCCATCGTTACATCTAAAGGTGTCAGTTTATCCAGTTCAACGTATACCGTCATACCACCGATTTGATAGCTCAAAGGAAGATAAACCCCCACTAAATTCCCGTCGCCAAACAGTCGCTGCCCCATTTTTTCACCAGTAACAAAACCAATGACCTGCATACCTTGGACTTCTAACGACACGACACTCTGCTGCTCAGTTTTATTGGACAGACTGAACACTGTCATCATGTCTTGCAGCGCCCCATAGATCGATTTGACTAAGGGGATGTTCTCAAACACCCTGTGGCTTACTTTCATTAGGTAGCGAACGCCGTAAAAGTTCACCACCAAGCCAATCAGAGCCAACCCTGCTAGGCAGGTTAACACTCCAAGCCCAGGGAAATAGTAGTCCACTGGCCATACTAACAACACTAGCGGGCGTACCAATGTCTCGGCTGTAGTAAACAACCAATAAATAAAATAGACCGTCAGGCCAATCGGTAAAACGGCCACCAAGCCTTTTAATACTAAGGATATCAGTTTATTCATTTTGCGCTCCATTAGGAGTAACAGAGCATACAAAACCCGTACCAGCATAGATAGAGAGTTGGACGCAATGATTCGGCAATAACATAGGAAAGTGCGTCACACTGGTCTGGCTTAGAGGTTTAAAGCCCGTTATTCTGCTGTGTCAGGTAAAAGGGAGAAGTTCATTGAATTACAAACGCTTAGAGACTTTTGTTTGGGTCGCCTCACTTGGCAGTTTTCGCAAGGCAGCAGAACGCATGCATACCACGCAACCCGCGATTTCTGCCCGCATCTCAGCCTTGGAATCCGAACTGGGGGTGAAACTCTTTGAACGGGAAGTTGGCTCAGCCCCCATCGCCCTAACCGCTAAAGGCAAAGACTTACTGCCTTACGTTGAGAAGATTTTGTACCAATCGGAACAACTACGTAAACGAGCAGAAAGTACAACCGCATACTCGGGTGTGATTCGTATTGGCGTTTCGGAAACCATTGCTCACACATGGCTATCGACGTTTTTGTCTCGTTTGCACAATGAAATGCCCAAACTAGACGTAGAACTCACGGTCGAAGTCACCACCGTACTCTCAGCAGGGATCAAAGACCGCTCCATCGATTTGGGGCTTTTAATGGGGCCTATTAATGATCCGAGCATTGTCAATTTAGACTTATGTACCTTCTCACTTTCTTGGGTAGCCAGCCCAATGCTTAACTTACCTGACCGTTTGCTGTATCTCGAAGAACTGACTCCTTGGCCGATCATCTCCTATGCCCGAAACAGTAAACCTTACGCTGAAATCTCCCAGAAATTCAGGGAGTTAGAAGGGCCTCCAGCGCACTTTTTTGCGTCGACCTCGCTCGCTGCCTGTCGCAGTTTGGCGCTGGATGCAGTGGGGGTTGCCACCATGCCCGATGTCATGATTGAGGACGCGCTGCAAGCAGGCACACTCAAGCGCATTCGCGCCATTTGGACGCCATCAGAACTAAAATTTACCGCGTCCTATTCAGATGAGCCGTTTAACCCCATTGCAGAAGTCGCCGCAAAAATCGCCGTTGAAACAGCCAATGAATACGCTCAAATGAACACTTGATAAAAAAAATTGATCAAAAATACCAAAAAAACACGATTAGACTTTTTATAGGGTGTGCTTCTACTCTTGATTTAACCCAACTGTGATAAAAATTAGGAAAACAGTCATGCCTCAGTCATCGTTAACCTTGTTGCAACAGACCTCAGAACTCCGCCAAGCGATACGCCGAAAAGAGCACACAGGGCCTACCAGTGGCTTAGCAACGGGAGCGATGCAAGGTAACGTAGTGATTCTACCGGCTGAGTACGCAAATGAGTTTTTACTGTTCTGCCAGAACAACCCTGTCTCTTGCCCTTTGATCGGCGTTTCAGAAGTCGGCGACTATCGTATGCCTATGCTAGGTGAAGACATCGACATGCGTCACGATATTCCCGAGTACTATGTCTATCGCAACGGTGAAAAGGTAGAAAGTCGCTCTGATATTGAAGCACTTTGGCAAGACGATATGGTTGCGTTTGTCCTAGGTTGCTCGTTTTCCTTCGAACATGCTTTGTCCCAAGCAGGCTTAACCCCTCGAAACATTGAAGAAGACGTTAATGTTTCCATGTTTGAAACTAATATTGCGACGACGCCTGCTGGACGCTTCCATGGTAATACCGTAGTGACCATGCGTCCCTATTTACCTAAAGATGCCATCCGAGCGATTCAAATTACCACACGTTTTCCTAAGGCCCATGGCGCGCCACTTCACTTCGGTAGCCCAGAAGCCATCGGTATCAATGACCTTAGTAAACCAGAGTTCGGTGATGCAGTCAGCATTCGTGCTGGCGAAGTACCGGTATTTTGGGCCTGTGGTGTCACACCTCAGCTGGCGATTCGTAATGCCAAACCGCCAATTTGCATCACCCATGCACCAGGTAAAATGCTGGTGACTGACATTCTCGATACTGACTTAGCGGTCTTTTAGTGTCTGCTTTACCGTGCAGATGCCCTAACTCTGTACGGCGATTTTTAAAATCAAAATAACTTTAAACCTTCAATTGAAAGGACAAGGAACAATGAAGAAAATCACAACAGCATTAGTATTCGGCAGTTTACTATCAACCTCTGCAATAGCGGATAAATGGCACATGCCAACACCTTATGGCGACGGTAATCTGCCGACTCAAATTGCTTACGGTTTTGCTGAAGAAATCAAAGAGAAAACAGGTGGCGAGTTGGATATTACTGTTCACTCAGCAGGCTCTTTGGTGAAACACACTGAAATTCCACGAGCAGTGAAAACGGGCCAAGTGCAGATTGGTGAAGTATTCCTAGGTATTTTGGGTAACGAGCACCCAGTCTTCAAACATGACAATATTCCTTTTCTAGCGACGTCTTTCGAAGAAGCCAAGTCTCTTTGGGAAGCGGCAAAACCAGCCGTTGAAAAGCAACTGGATAAAAGTGGTATGAAGCTGCTGTATGCGGTGGCATGGCCAGCACAAAGCCTTTACACCAAGATGCCTGTTTCTCAGCTAAGTGACCTTGAAGGCTCTAAGATGCGTGCATACAGCCCATCAACATCCCGTCTTGCTGACCTAATGGGCACAACACCGACAACCATCCAAGTACCAGATATCCCACAAGCGTTCAGCACGGGTATCATCCAAGCCATGATCACCTCTCCTTCAACAGGTGTCGACAGCCAAGCGTGGGACTATGTGAACTACTACACCGATGTTAAAGCGTGGATTCCAAAGAACATTATCGTTGTTAACAAGCGAGCATTCCGCCGTTTAGATAAAGACACTCAAACCGCCATCCTAGACGCGGCAAAACATGCTGAAGCTTTGGGTTGGGAAAAAGTCGCTGAACGCGCCGCGAGCGACAAGCAGAAGCTAATCGACAACGGCATGAATGTATCCGACCCATCGGATACGTTAATCAAAGAACTGCAAGCGATCGGAAATACCATGGTGTCCGAGTGGAAAGCGGAAGATCCTAAAGAAGTAGGTGCGATCCTAGACCGTTACCAACCTTAAGCACAACCTTCGCATCCTAGCCTCCCTCTCGCACTGAGGGAGGCACCTTCAAAAAGAGAACACCATGAAAGATTTCAAAGACACTTGCTACCGCATGTCGGGTTGGCTTTCTGGCCTATGCATCGTCGCCATCACATTGCTACTGCTTGCTCAAATTGTTGGGCGATTGTTCGGCTTTATCGTTCCTTCTGCTGAAGATTTTGCGGGCTTTGCCTTAGCCGCAGCGACTTTTTTCGGTTTGGCGTACACCTTTCACGAAGGCGGACATATTCGAGTCACATTGTTGATTCAACGCCTCAACCAAGGCCCGCGTAAAGTACAAGAAGCCTTCGTACTGACGTTAGGTCTGATCCTAAGCGCCTTTGTCGCCTACGCTTGCTGTTACATGGTGTATGAATCTTACATTTATGAAGAAGTGTCATACGGCTACATCCCTGTTCCCTTATGGATTCCTCAACTAAGTGTCGCCCTTGGCTCCATTGCCTTAGCACTTGCTGTGCTGGACGCTTGGCTCAGTGCGATTCGTGGTCAATCCCCACACTATATTCGTCATGAAGACGAACTGTCTCTGGAGGAATAACCATGGACTTAACACTTATTTCTATTATCCTCGCAGTCGGCATGCTTGTCATGCTGGCACTAGGCGTTTGGGTCTCTTTTACCTTAATCTTTATCGGTGGCTTAGGCCTTATCCTTTCTGAAAACTACCAGATTGGATTGTTATTCTCGACGTCTTCATGGGGTGCAGGCACCGCTTGGTCACTCACAGCATTGCCGTTGTTTATCTGGATGGGTGAGGTGTTATTCCGTACCCGTTTGTCCGAAGACTTATTCAAAGGTTTATCTCCTTGGCTGGGAGGCGTTCCAGGCAAACTGTTTCACGTCAACATTTTAAGCTGTGGCATCTTTGCCGCCGTATCCGGCTCTTCCGCTGCAACCGCAGCAACCATTGGACGTATGACGTTGCCAGAGCTTAAAAGGCAAGGCTACAGCGAGCGCATGGCAATTGGCACATTAGCTGGCTCTGGTACGCTAGGTCTATTGATTCCACCGTCTATCATCTTGATCGTTTATGGTGTCGCAGCAGAAGTATCGATTGCACGCCTATTCATTGCAGGGGCGCTTCCTGGCTTGCTGCTGGTCGCACTCTTTATGGGTTACACCATGATCTGGGGGCTGATGCACAAGGACGAATTGCCACAACAAACTCGCGCACAAGTTAGCTGGAGCGTGAAGTTCAAAGCACTTAAGCAGTTGTTACCAGTTGTTGGTCTGATTGGTTTTGTTCTTGGTTCGATCTATGGTGGTATTACCACACCTACAGAGGCCGCAGCCATTGGTGTAACTGGCGCATTGGTCATCGCAGCAGTAACGGGATCTCTCAACATTAGCAGCTTTATGGAAAGCCTAATGGGAGCGGTAAAGAGCTCTTGTATGATCACCTTTATTTTAATTGGTGCTCACTTCCTAACCCTTGCTATGGGGTTCTTAGGCATCCCGAAAGAATTAGCGGTTTGGATTGGCAGCATGAACCTGTCACCTATGGAGCTAATTCTGTATCTAACCGTGCTTTTTGTTATTTTGGGCTGTTTCCTTGATGGAATTTCTGTCGTGGTACTGACGGTTGCAGTGGTACTGCCTATGGTGGATGCAGCGGGTATTGATCTACTTTGGTTCGGTATTTTCATCGTGCTGGTTGTGGAGATGTCGCAGATTACACCACCTGTCGGCTTCAACTTATTCGTGATCCAATCCCTTACCGGACGCGATATTTTATACGTCGCACGTGCTGCACTGCCGTTCTTCTTGTTAATCGGCGCAGCCATTGTCCTGGTGACTCTATTCCCTGAAATCGTCACCTACTTACCCACTACGATGTCGCAACGCTAACGGAGGCTATTATGAAATTAAACTGTGATATGGGCGAAGCCTTTGGCGCATGGAAAATGGGCATGGATGAACAAATCATGCCATACGTTGATCAAGCGAACATTGCCTGCGGTTTCCATGCTTCAGACCCTCTGACCATGGCCAAAACCGTGGCGCTTGCAAAACAGCATAATGTCACCATTGGCGCACATCCGGCTTACCCTGATTTGGTAGGTTTTGGTCGCCGTAATATGGACATTGCGCCAACAGAGCTCAAAGCCCTGATTCAGTATCAAGTGGGTGCACTACAAGGTATTTGTAAAGCGCACGGGACTCAGGTTACCTATGTGAAGCCACATGGCGCACTTTACAATACGATGATGGCGGATTTCTCGGTACTAGAAACCGTGATGCAAGCGGTCAGCGAACTGGATCCATCATTGGTTCTGATGGTGATGGCCATTCCAGAATCTGATCAGGTTAAAGCCCTAGCAGAGAAATACCAGCTAGCACTTTGGTTCGAGGCATTCTCCGATCGCCTGTATACAGATGAAGGGCGCCTCACGCCACGTAAACAAAACGGTGCCGTGCATCAGACCTTTGACTTGATTGAGCAGCAAGTGCTGCAGCTTAGTGAGCAAGGCGCGTTAACCACTGAATCCGGCCAGCTTTTAGCGATTCAGGCTGACACCATTTGTGTCCATGGTGATGGCGCTCATGCCGTAGAAGCAGTCCAGCGTATCCGCCAAGTGGTTGATGGTGCCAGCGCCTTATGATGCATAACGAAACATCAACATCTGCCACCCCCACTCATATTGAAATCAGTCTAGTGAGCGATCAAGCCTGTTTGCTACAGTTTTCAGACAGTATCAGTGATGAGGTGGCCGATCAGATCAGTCTCGTGACCACTGCGCTCCAGAATCATCAGGGCATAATAGACCTGATTCCATCCTATACTACGTTGCTAGTGGTATTTGATGCAGGCTGCTTTGATCGGTTTGCCATTCAGAAAACGCTACAGAGCGTGCTAGCTAAAGTTGATTGGTCCAGTGCAGGCAATCGTATCAGTCATGAAGTGGTCATCCCTGTGTACTACGGCCCAGAAGTCGGACCAGACTTAGAAGATGTCGCAAAGCATTGTCAGCTAGACATAGAGGAAGTGATTCGCCTCCATAGTACGACGACTTATCGAGCTTATGCCATTGGCTTCACGCCAGGTTTTGCTTTTCTTGGCAATACGCCTGAGGCTTTACATGTTCCTCGCAAAACAACACCTCGACTAAAAGTACCACTGGGAAGTGTAGCCATCGCTGAGCGTCAAACTGCGGTTTATCCAAGCGTGACACCGGGAGGGTGGCAAATTTTAGGCCGAACCCCGACCAAATTAGTCGATTGGACGAGTGACAGTTTAGCGTTAATCAAAGCGGGAGACAGCGTTCGTTTTAAGCCAATGTCAAAAGAAGAGTTTTTAGCACAAGGGGGTAATCTAGATGGCTTTTAAGGTGTTAAAACCTGGCATGCTGACACTGCTGCAGGACTTAGGGCGACATGGCTATCAACACCTAGGAGTCACCTCAGGTGGTCCAATGGATGAGGTCGCTTTCCTGTGGGGCAACTCCTTACTGGATAACGATGATAATGCAGCTCAGCTCGAAATTACGTTTGGTATGCTTTCTCTAGAAGCCACGCAACCCACGAGTATCGCCCTAGCAGGCGCAGACTTAGGAGCAACGCTAAACGGTGATTCCATCATGCCTTGGCAAACTTATGCCGTCAAAGCAGGAGATGTGCTGACATTCCAGCAACCAAAATTTGGACTCAGAGCGTACTTAGCTGTCAAAGGGGGCTTTCTTGCTGAACCCGTGTTAGGCAGTGTCGCAACGGTCATACGAGAGCAACTTGGAGGCTTCACCGGAAAGGGAGATAAGCTACAGAAAGGTGACCTGCTACCTTATGCCCCAACGCAACAACATACTCCTAGGCATTTACCCCGACTGGCCATTCCGAATTATGATCAAACCGAAATCGATGTGGTGACTGGCTACCAATATAAAAGTTTTTCTGGCTTAGATCGCGCACACTTTTTTAGTAGCGCTTATACCTTAAGCCAAAATTGCGATCGTATGGGATACCGTCTTGATGGTCGGCCTATAGGAAAAGATCAACCAGGAATTATTTCTGAAGGCATTGCATACGGCGCGATTCAAATTCCCAGCGATGGTCAGCCCATTATTTTATTAAAAGACCGACAGACCATTGGCGGGTATCCCAAAATCGGCTGTGTTACGAGTATTTCGGGAAGCTTGCTGGCACAAAAGAAACCGGGCGATAAAATTGGCTTTCGGTATATGAGCGTCGACCAAGCCGAACGGGAACGGCATTTAGCACTTGCTCGCATTCATCAATGGCGTTGAGTTGCGCCATTTAATCCACCTTACAATCCGACACAAAAAATCCACTAGAGAATTCGCCATTTGCTTCTAAACTTAGGTCTACTAATTTAGTTTAGGAGCAAGTTTAGGCTCCATTCTGTACAACTGCGCACGAATTGTACTTTTGTACGATAGTGTTTTGGTGGGGATGTATTGTGCGTAGCTACACACGTATTGGATTACTGGCGTTAACGTCTACTTGGTTACTTTCTACAAATGTCGGTGCAGCAGATGTAAAGCTGGGGTTTACAGGCCCATTGACAGGCCCCAGTGGCTCACTTGGACAACAACTTGTCAGTGGTATCGAGCTTGGTTTCACTGCCATTAATGATGCTCAGACCTTGCCTTTTTCATTATCTGTCCTTGCTAAGGATGATGGTTATGAGCCCAGTCAAACCCCCTCACTTATCAAAAACATGGTGTTAAATGATAACATTGTTGGCTTAGTCAGTAGTGTAGGAACCCCCACTGCCGTCAGTGCCTTTCCCATTTTAAAAGAGTTTAAACTCCCTCTGATTGCGCCATACACTGGCAGCTCTTTACTAGAACAAGAAGACGTCAAACCATTCATTTTTACACACCGCCCGAGCTATCATGATGAAGCAAATTTATTGGCTTCAACAATCGTTCAAGATTTGGGCATACAGCCCAGTGAAGTAGCGGTATACATTCAAAAAGACAGTTATGGCGAAATAACCTTACGCAGTTTAACCGATGCTCTAAAGTCATACGGACTTAAGCATGCGAATGAGTTAATGCAAATACATTATGTTCGTAATCAACCCAATACGGCACATGCCGTTGCTCAAATATTATCTAGACCTACTGCCCCTAAAGCGATATTTCTGATCAGTACTTTTCCCGCTGCTGAAGAGCTCATCACTATGCTCGATCAAGTGGGTGTTAGTCCTACGTTCGCAGCCTTTTCATTTGTGAGCCATGACATGTTTAAAGGGCGATTGGCCGCAACCCAAGCCAAAGTCCTATCTTCACAAATGCACCCTTGCATGAACAACAGTGAAGACAATTCCGTCTTTCATCGACTTGTTCAAGATGTAAATACTTACACACCCTCAGTAGAAGTCTCCTCTGCTGTATTTGAAGGCTATCGAGCCGCTTACTATATTTATGATGTACTCAAATTTGCCAACTTAAAAACCGCGCCTACACGCAAAGAATTTCTCAACGCTTTGAGTCGTTACGAGTTTTCACATAAACACGACAAAAGTAACACGAACTTAGTAAGCAACTCGCGCAACAATGGTACTCAACTCTGGCTGAAGTGGTATAACTATAAAACTCAGCAAGAATTCTGTGGGACATCTCTATCTAAAGAGCTCTTTAGGACTGCCAATGAGTAAAGCGGGAAATGTTCAATCGTCGATAACACCGCTAGTAAAGCTGTTAGCTTTATTTAGCTTGCTTTCTATCGTGATTGGCACGTCTATTTTGGGCGGTACCGCATACAACTTAAATGATCAATTACAAACCTTACGCAGTCGTCAGACGTCTATGATTGATGCGGTTTCAGAACTGCGTGAAGTCGTACCTGCACAACGCACCAGAGTTCGCCAAGCACTGCTTGAAGGTATGAATAACGCTTACTTAGATCAAAGCCTTTTTTCTCGTTATAACCGCGCACTAAATATGTTAAGCATGGCGTCAGAGGAAAATATGGACATTGCCTCCCTCAGTATGTCTCTGCAGGCTCGAGGTAGACAAATCAACGAGCTCATTACCAGCTTAAATGACTGGCATCTTCAAAACGAAGCGATCGTTACTCAAGCCGAACGAACCAATTTAGCACTCAATGCAGAGGCCAAGGTCGATACGATCACTGGTATCATACGAGGCTTAAGCAGTCGCCACCGTTTACGAGAGGCCGTGCTACTTTTTCAGTATCGTAGTGCTTCGGGTGAGGAACAACTAAAGCTCACAGAAGAGTATATGTCGCTTCGGTCCAGCAGTGTCGAAAGCGCACTCACTACGGCTTTAGAAGACATACTAAACCTTGAAATGGGGGTGAATCATCTCAGCACGGCATTAACGCAAGTACAGTTAGTTGACCTACTAAACAACAGAGTTTCCCCTACATTCGAACGTCTTGACTACGCCGTGTCTCAACTTCAATGGGAATATCCAGATGTTTTCGAGCAGCTACAAGTTTCTTCCGACGAACTAAAATCAATTCTCTATGGCTCATCCTATGAATACAACCAGCTTAACTCTATCGAGCTTGGAGAAGGCGGTTTATTTAATGAGCGTATTGCTATCATCCAATCTGAACTTAAAAGACAAGCGATCAGTCAGCAAGTCGATAGCATCTTTTTTCCTATGACAAGTCTATTAGACAAGATCAATGAATCGGTTCAATCGGAAAGTCATAAGCTTGAAGTGCAAATTGAAAAACAGCTGTCCCGATTAACCGTTGCCATATTGTGGATTGGCAGCCTAACCAGTTTAATTATTCTTATCCTTGCTTGGGTTATCTCAAAGCGTGTAAAACGCCAGCTAAATACCCTAATCGAAAGCGAAGACCGCTTCCGCTCCATGTTCGAATCCTCCCCCGACCCAGCTTGGATTTTACGGGAAGGGCAGATTATAGAATGCAACGCGTCAGCAGCTCATACCCTAGGCTACCCTGAGGTACAATCCCTTTTAAATGCCACGATGAGTGATTTGTCGCCATTTACTCAACATGATGGCAGCACCACCTTAACGAAGTTGGATTTACTCACGAAACAAGTGTTTGAAAAAGGTCACAGTTACCAAGAGTGGATCTTCAAAGGAAAACAAGACGATTTCATTTATGCAGATATGACGATGATCTCAGTTATTCTCGATGATCATCCCGCTATTATTTGTACGTGGCGTGATGTTTCTGAGCGCTTCAAATATCAAATGTCTTTACAGTCTTATAAGCAAAGACTTGAAGAGGAAATTGCCGAACAAACCAGCGAACTTAAAGAGGCTAAAAACAACGCTGAACAGGCGAATCGTGCAAAGAGCGACTTTTTAGCAAATATGAGCCATGAAATTCGTACCCCTATGAATTCAATTATAGGTATGTCTTATTTGGCGCTTCAAACGGACTTAAAAGGACGACAACGACACTACATCCAAAACGTTCGAAATTCTGCTGAGTCCTTACTCAATATTATCAATGATATTCTCGACTTTTCTAAGATCGAGGCGGGTAAATTAGAGCTTGAGCAAGCGCCTTTTAATTTACAGGACATCCTCACCGAAGTAGCTAACCTACTTACTATAAAAGTTGATGAGAAAGATCTGGAGTTGATCTTTGATATTGATGAAAACCTACCCCAAGTATTCAATGGAGATGTCACACGTTTACGTCAAGTACTGCTCAATTTAGGCAATAATGCAGTCAAATTTACCGAACAAGGGGAAATAGTCATCCGTGCTCGCTACCTCAAACATTATGGTGAGCAAATGGAAGTTCATTTCAGCGTTTCTGACACAGGCATAGGCATCCCCGATCAAAATCAAACTCGTTTATTTAACTCGTTCTCTCAAGCTGACTCGTCTACCACCCGTCGTTTTGGCGGTACAGGTTTGGGACTCGCCATATCAAAGCAACTGATTGAACTGATGGGCGGTAAAATCTGGCTGGATAGTTCTGAAGGAAAAGGCAGTACATTTCACTTTACCGTTACCTTAACGAGGGTCGAGGATGAGATTCCAGAGTGCATCACTCAATTATCAGATGACATATCTAAAGTGCTGGTAGTAGATGATAATGATACTGCTCGAGAAGTTTTACAGAGCTATATTGTAGGACTTGGAATGCAATGTGATGCGATCGATAATGGTTCTGATGCCGTTCAATTAGTCAAAGAAGCCAATAAGAAACAAGCGCCTTATGATCTCTTACTAGTGGATTGGAAAATGCCAGGTATTGATGGCATCGATACCTGCCGCGTCATCAGTGAATTGCCTACGCATTACGCACCAACCATGATTATGGTAACTTCCTATAACTTAGAAAAAGCACGCGAAGCGGCTAAAGGTGTGGATATTTCAGGGTTTGTTACCAAACCCATAACGGTTTCAAGTCTTTATGATGCCATTGCAGAAAGTTACGGTGTTGAACGCTTAATTCATCATAATCAAGTGGGACACAATGAACTGGAGCAACATAAATTCTCTTCTCTCTCTGGCGCTACCGTTCTACTGGTAGAAGATAATGAAATTAACCGTGAGTTGGCTATTGAGCTGCTTGCTCAACAAGACATTAACGTTGTGGTAGCAGAACATGGCGAAGAGGCAATTGAACGCCTCGAAGAGCAAGAGTTTGATTTAGTCTTAATGGACTGTCAGATGCCAGTCATGGACGGCTATCAAGCAACTAAGAAACTCAGAGCGATGTCTAAATACGCGCAATTACCCATCATTGCTATGACCGCAAATGTACTACAGCAGGACATCGACAAAGCGATCCAAGCAGGTATGAATGATCACATTTCTAAGCCAATCAACTTAGAGCAAATGTTCATCACCATGGAGCGATGGATGCCGAAATCCAAGGTTGCAACCCCTCATGAATTTCCAGACGTTACAACTGAGGTCGCTCCAACCGACAACAGTGGGCTGCAAGACTTACCAGACCATATAACCAATATTGACTTTGTTGTTGGCTTACAACATACCCAGACACTTGGACTCTATGTACGTCTTTTGAAACGCTTCATCAAAGCACAAGCCGACTTTCCGGAGCAATTAGAGACGATGATGAAGCAGCAACAATATCAAACCGCAACGCGACTCGCTCACACTCTAAAAGGCAACTCTGCTACATTAGGTATGACGCAATTATCTAAACTATCCTCAGACTTAGAGATGCAAATTGAACAACGTTTACCCACGGATGACACAATTACTCAACTAAAATCTGAATTGGAAGCTATTCTTAAAGGATTACAGGAATGGCAAGATCAATACGTAGAAGAAATGCATCAAGAGAGTGATGCCAATATAGAAGAGATAGACAACGCTAATAAACAAGTTGAACTTGAAAAACTGAAAGCCATGTTAGAGCAAAACTTGTTTGAAGCCAGAGACGTTGCGGAGGGTTTAACCCCATATTTTAAAGCGAATCAGAAAGTCGCTATGATGGAAATTAAAGAAGCCATTGATGTTTACGACTTTGATCAGGCATTAGAACGTCTCGATGCATTGCTAGATAGTATTAAGGATTAAGTGAGTGATATATGGTAGAGAATAATGAGATCACGCAATCAATGGAATTAGATAAACCTACTAAACCCACTCTACTTGTCGTCGATGACATCCCTGAAAACATTGACGTTCTCGTTGCATCATTACGTGATGAATACAGTATCAAAGTGGCCCTAAACGGAACACGAGCACTTTCTATTGCACAAAAAAACCCACGTCCAGACTTAATCCTACTTGATGTCATGATGCCTGATATGGATGGCTATGAAGTCTGTCGGCGCTTAAAAGCAGATCCTGTCACAGCTAATATCCCCGTCATTTTTGTCACCGCCAAGCACGATATCAGTGATGAAGAGCGAGGGTTTGCGCTTGGTGCTGCAGACTATATTGTCAAGCCTATCAGCCCGCCTCTTGTTAGAGCTAGAGTACGTAACCAGATTGCGTTGTACGATCAAAACCGTCAATTAATGGAAATGGTTCGTGTGCGAACAAAAGCACTTCAAGACAGCCAGCTACGTATTATTCATCACTTGGGCCGCGCCGTTGAGTATCGTGACAACGAGACTGGCGCCCATGTCGTTCGTATGAGCTATTTATCCAAATACATCGCAGAAAAATGTGTCGACGATAAAGAATGGATTGATCGTTTATTTCATGCAGCGCCAATGCATGATCTTGGAAAAATAGGCATTGCCGATAAAATCCTTTTGAAACCAGGTAAGCTCGACCCAGATGAGTGGGAGCAGATGAAGCGCCACACTCAATTCGGCGCTGACATCCTCTCTGTTGATGGCGACCCTTTACTTGAAATGGCTCGTACCATTGCTCTAACTCACCATGAGCGCTGGGATGGTAAAGGCTACCCTGCCGGACTTAAAGGAGAAGAGATCCCTTTAGAAGGTCGTATTGTTGCTTTAGCCGATGTGATTGACGCCCTGTTGTCCAATCGCCCTTACAAACGTTCATGGAGCATTGAGAACACTTTTAAATACGTTAAGGATCAATCTGGTCGCCACTTTGACCCCAAGCTTACCGAAATTGCCTTAGATCTTACGGTTAAGATCGCTGATTTACATGTGCAATATCCAGATACTTAGATTTTATTAAAGCTTAATAGTTTTTTTTTATCTAAGTTTTAGTAAAACACAATTTCAATTCGTCACATCGACCCCATACTATAGACACTGTTGGAAACGCAAACAGCGAAATACATTTACTTAGGAGATGAACATGATTAACACTCAAATCAAACCATTCAACGCGACTGCATTTAAAGAAGGCGAATTCGTAGAGATTTCTGAAAAGGACGTTCTAGGCAAATGGGCCGTGTTCTTCTTCTACCCAGCTGACTTCACTTTCGTATGTCCTACAGAGCTTGAAGATCTAGCAAGCAAATACGAAGAGCTTAAAGGCATGGGCGTTGAAGTGTTCTCTGTATCTACAGACACTCACTTCTGTCACAAAGCTTGGCACGACACTTCTGAAGCAATCGGCAAAATCAACTACTACATGGTAGGTGACCAAACTGCAACGATCACGAACAACTTCGGTGTTCTACGTGAAGGTCAAGGCCTTGCTGACCGTGCTACTTTCTTGATCGATCCAGAAGGTACTATCCAAGCAATGGAAATCACTGCAGAAGGTATCGGCCGTGACGCTGAAGACCTAATGCGTAAAGTGAAAGCTGCTCAATACGTAGCTGCACACCCAGGTGAAGTTTGCCCAGCTAAATGGAAAGAAGGTGAAGCGACTCTTGCTCCATCTCTAGACCTAGTAGGCAAAATCTAAGACGCCTCTTCCTTTGTTGGGCGCTTAGCGCCCAACATCGGGCTTAGCCTTCCAGTGCAAGGCACAAAAGCCCAAAACTTATTTTTCGAGCTAAGGAACCTCACACCTCAAAGAGCAGGTGCTGACCTCTCTCGCCCGAAATTTATTGGCACTGTAATCATTTTAGTAAAACTCAACTAATACAACGGGTTAATCAATATGTTAGACGCAAACATGAAACAACAGTTGGGCACATACCTTCAAAACATCGTTAATCCGATTGAGATTACTGTGTCCTCAAATGGCAATGCAAAATCTGAAGAATTACTAGAATTAGCGCGTGAAATCACCGAGCTAAATTCAGCAAAAATTTCCATGTCTGTGAACGAAAACTCAGCGGGCCGTGCACCACAAATGACAGTGGGACCACAAGGCGGCGAAGCGCGTGTTCACTTCGCAGGTATTCCGATGGGTCACGAGTTCACCTCTCTTGTATTGGCACTATTACAAGCGGGTGGTCACCCATCGAAAGCAGCTCAAGAAACACTTGAGCAAATCAAAGGTTTAGACACTGAGCTGAACTTTGAAGTATACATTTCATTGTCATGTCACAACTGTCCTGATGTGGTTCAAGCCGTTAACCTAATGGCTGTATTGAACCCTAAAGTGACCGCGACAATGATCGATGGTGGGTTGTTCCCACAAGAAATCGAAGATCGTAAGATCATGGGTGTACCAGCCGTTTTCCTAAACGGTGAGCACTTTGGCCAAGGCCGAATGACTCTGGACGAGATTTTAAACAAGGTCGATACCGGTGCAGAAGCAAAACAAGCCGCTGCTTTAGCAGAAAAAGCGCCATACGACATGTTAGTTGTAGGTGGTGGTCCAGCAGGTTCAGCGGCAGCGATTTACGCGGCACGTAAAGGCATTCGTACCGGTGTGGTAGCGGAGCGCTTCGGTGGCCAAGTGGCAGATACGATGGCAATCGAAAACTTTATTTCTGTTAAAGCCACTGACGGTCCTAAGCTTGTCGCAGGTCTAGAACAGCACGTACTAGACTACGATGTTGATTTAATGAAGACGCAAAAAGCCGTGCGTGTAGAAAAGAAAGATCTAATCGAAGTCGAGCTTGAAAACGGCGCCGTACTGAAAAGTAAATCAGTCGTACTTGCAACCGGTGCTCGCTGGAGAGAAATGAATGTACCAGGTGAGCAAGAGTACAAAACAAAAGGCGTTGCTTACTGCCCACACTGTGATGGCCCACTATTCAAAGGCAAGAAAACAGCGGTAATCGGTGGTGGTAACTCAGGTATTGAAGCAGCGATTGACCTTGCTGGCATTGTCGAACACGTTACCGTTCTGGAATTCGGTGATAAGCTACGTGCCGACGATGTATTGGTTAAAAAAGCAGAGTCTTTACCTAACGTAACGATCATTAAAGAAGCGATGACCACTGAAGTACTAGGTAACGGTGAACATGTTACGGGGCTTCAATACACTGATCGTAAGACAGGTGAATCACACAAACTGGATTTGGCAGGTATCTTTGTTCAGATCGGTTTGGTGCCAAACAGCGAATTCCTTCAAGACACTTTGGAGCTGACGGATCGTGGTGAAATTGTGATCGATACTCACGGCCGTACATCAATGGATGGTGTCTTTGCTGCGGGTGACGTAACTAACGTTCCATTCAAGCAGATCATTATCTCAATGGGTGCAGGCGCTACCGCAGCATTGGGTGCATTTGACTACTTGATTCGTAACTAAGCCCAGCTAAAACGATATAGAAGAACTGATACTAAAGCCGCCTTAATAAACATTGAGGCGGCTTTTTCATCGCTACCATCCAGCATGTAACGGCTGCTAAAAAGTCCAGACCTATCAATAAAAGGCCAAGAACAGCCTAACCTTCAAATGCAGTTGGCAAGAGGAAAAAGATCACAAAGACAAACCAAACAATCGCAAATACACCTGCAACCCCCATAATCCAGCGCAATCCGAGTGGTTTTTTCGGTTTCTCGCCCATGCCGTATTGTGTCACATACTCGGAAACTGCTTGCTCAGGCGTTTGCGCTTCAATTTGCCCTCGGGCTGTATAACCACAAACGGTAAAGCTCTCAATAGCGCTATCATCTTGCTCCGCACGAATAAGATCACCACGTTGTAATACAGTAAAAGTTGGCATGTCAGTATCTCTTGGAATAAAGTGCTGTAGTCTTAAACTAAATGGTAACATTTCTCAATAGGTATAGGGAGTGTGTTTTATCCACTTCTCTAGGTTGATTTTATTGGGACTGAGTACATTCAAACTGGGATGTAAGTCATGTTGATCTTTTATGTGTTGTTGGTGCTGATTTGGTCCACAGGGTTTATTATCGGGAAGTTTATAGTAGGGGTAATTGACCCAAATATTTTCCTCACCCTACGCTTTGCTTGTGTTGGTATCATCTTTCTAAGTTTAGCTTATATACTTAAACGCCCTTTTCCTCCCCGCCAAGATTGGATCAAACACGCGATTGCTGGCACGCTCCTAAATGCCCTCTATCTATGCTTAGCCTATGTGGCGCTAGCTGAAGGGCTGCCCGCTGGCATAATGGCTCTTATCGGTGCTATCCAGCCGTTGTTAGTGATGCTATTGGCGTTAGTCTTGATTAAAGAGAGGACCTCTCTTTTCAGTATTATCGGTGTGCTCATCGCTCTGTCTGGCTTACTACTGGTGATCAGCCCGTCCTTGTCCGCAAGCTCAGCCTCCCATTTTGAACCTTGGCTGGTCCTTATAGGAGGCGCTGGGGTGTTAAGTCTGGCTCTAGGCGCCATCTATCAAAAAATGTCTATTGCCCACTCTGACATTGTGTCATCCATGGCACTACAGAATTTAACGGCAGCGCTTGTATCCGGCTTATTTGCAGTAGCATTGAGCGAACACCTATTTGTATTCAGCTGGCAATCCTTTGCATTATTGGCTTGGGGAGTCTTTGTACTCTCCTGTGGCGGTGTTTTTCTGCTGGTATGGCTATTGCGTAAAGTTCCTGCCGCACTGGTATCAACATTAATGTTACTCGTACCACCGCTTGCCGCTGTTGAAGGTTATGTCTTATTTAATGAATCACTGACCTCAATGCAGATCGTCGGGATCGCCGTAACGCTAGGAGGCGTCCTTCTTAGTCGCGTCCCTTGGCCTCGTCAAGCGTCTAAGAAACTTGGTACGGCTTCATGACGTACAATTAGTCTTGCGATACGAGCTAGGGGTTTGTTTTGTTAAACGCGAAAACTCCCTATGGAAATTAGATTTCGTTTGAAAGCCTGAGTCCAAGTAGATTTGTGTAATCGGTGCATCGGTTGTCGTTAGCAGGTTTTTCGCATGTTCAATACGATACTGATTCACCCATTGAGAAACATTTTGCGACGCGGTTCGATTAATCGCTGCAGAAATCTGACGTGCTGGAATCCCTGCTTTTCGAGCAATTTTCGCTAGCGTTAAATCTGGGTCTAGATATAAAGCTTGCTCTTTTAAGACCTTATTGGCTTGCTGGGAAATTTGCACCGCTCCGGCTTCTTCATCAAGACTCGCTTCATCTTTTGTGCAGGCAAAATTGTCTTCAGTTTTTGTGCCATTAGCGACCTCAGCTGGATGCTCAATGTCTTCGGTCGTTGTCACGCTCAGACAAACAACGGATAACGCCAGAGTCGGTAATAACATCGCATGACCAATGGATAGAATCCATACAGCGTGATGTCCTTGATAAAGCATAAAATCTAACGTCATTGCCCCATCAATTAAGGCAGAGAATAGCAACATAGTGCCCGCCACTCGCTCAGACTGAATCGCCCAGTTCAAATCCGATAACCGGACATTTTCTAGCGCATGACTATGCTTCGCGGAACGCCATAAAGCCACACCATAAGCGATGTACTCAGCAGTGATCAGCATATCGACTGGAGGTTGCCACCATGGATATGTCACCGCACAAACGCAAACCAGTGCAGGTAATAGGCCATGCCACCATGGCAGACGTTGTTGGCTTCTCGCCTTAGCAAATACCCACCAAGCTAAAACGGGAATCAAACTGGCACAGATAGGTTGCAGCGTTCGCAGTAACGCGGCATCAAGAGCCCAGCGAAGCCCCACAATAAACGTTGTAAACGCGCACATTAACAAGAATGCACAAGCCAGTAATGACGTATGGCGACGCTGCATCCACAAACTGCCCGCCAAGACACACAACAATAACGACACCACAAACGGTAGAGGAATGGCCACCATGTTTCGCTCCTTTGACTCCTATCTCAGAACATCCAGTGTGTCCTAAGTCGCAAAGCAAGACGTCCTAAATCCTGATCTAGGACGCGAGATTACAGGCTTTGCACGATTATGAACGTACTTTTTAACACAGGAGAACTCCCATGTATTGGTATCTAGATGCTTTTCGACACTACGCCGATTTTACCAGCCTCACCCAGCGCCGAGCGTTCTGGATGTTTGTTTTCATCAGTGTCTTGATCAGTCTGTTTATCGCCACCATCGAAATTCTGACGAATAATCCAGGGTGGCTTGATCTGATTTACTCAGTGATCGCGTTGACGCCAACGTTGGCCATTACCGTCAGACGGTTACGTGACACAGGCTTATCACTCTGGTGGTTTCTCGTCTTGCTGATTCCAGGTTTCGGTTTGCTCGTCATGCTTGTTCTATTAAGTCTGCCAAGCCAAACCTACACAGCTCATCAACCAAAAGGAGTCTAAGTATGCATACTCTGATCGTTATTCTTTGGGGGTTGGTTATATCATTATTTACTATGAGCGCCCCTGCACGTCCCTTGCCAACTATCCCTTCAGGCGCTCTAGGGGTACTCACCATCACCTCAGTAAAGATTGGCAGTTTACCCTTTTTACACGGACTAAAAGGAGAAGGACGCTATCTCACATACAATGCTCAAGGAGAGCTATGTCAAGCTGCACCAGTCGAGTTCATCGCAGGTGCAACAACAGGAGACAGTATTGGATTTGGCGAAAGGGACGATATTGAGCTTGTGGTTTACAATGACACAATTTCTAAGCGCCTGCTGGCAGGACAAAAAACCGTGAGTGTCGATTTCAACATTGACTACCAAGCACATACCCCACTGACAGATATTCACATCACCGAGGGATTACTAAGGGAGGAAGGTTTCATCCTCCACCCTCATAAAGCTTGGTCAAGCTGGTTTGGTATTCGCCCGAGTACCTTAACCTGCCATCCGCTCTAGTGTGTTTACTGAGTTGGGCTGCCTAAAAGCAGCCCTACCCCGTCTAGAGAGCTTAATGAGCACATTAGAAAGCTGCTAGTGATAAGCGGAATGAGTTACTCGACCAGCTCAACCACTAAGTCACTACTGATTTCTTCAATGGCTTTTTCTAACGCCTGAACAGAGCAATTGCTTGGTAAAGCAATCTCCAACTCTGCTTTGAAAAGCATTTCTGAGCTCATCGGAGCAGGCTCACAGTAGCTATTCAAATCAATAACGTTAGCCCCAAGACTGCTGAGTGTTTTCGACACTTCACGAATAATACCTGTTCGATCATTACCCATAATCGATAGCACCACGACATCTTGATTCGCAGAACCTTGATTAGCCGTTTCAACCGCCACTTTCAAACCAATCGAAGAAAGCTCTTTCAAAGCTGCGACTAACGCCAATTCATTTGCTTTGGGCACCGTGACTGTGACAATACCAGCAAACTTATCAGCCAAATGCGCCATGCGACTCTCACTCCAGTTGCCATGGTGTTCAGCGACCACATGAGATAACGCCTCCACCAGTCCTGGGCGATCATCACCAATTACTGTTAACACTAAATGCTGTGTCATAAGACCATCCTATTGTTGTATTGCGGCAAGTGTTCCTATCAGTATAAACCTGTATTTTGGTCCTAGTCAGTAGTTGTCAAAGCTTAAATACAAGTGATTGCTCCAAAGCAATCACTGCACTTGACGTAAATGACGACTAGACTTTGTCCATAAAATAAACGATTCTAAAACGTGACGATGTAGTAATGGAATTGAGATGAGAGCATTCACTGTTTTAATCGTAGACGACGTCCCTGATAACATCGATGTCCTACGAAAAGTATTAGAGCCTTTAGCGTGTAAAGTTTCAGTAGCCACTTCTGCTGAGCGCGCATTATCTATTCTTGAACAGTTAACACCAGATCTAATTTTACTGGATGTTATGATGCCAGGGATGAGTGGCTTTGATCTATGCAGACTGCTTCGCAAAGACACTAGATTTACAGATCTCCCAATTATATTTGTTACTGGGCGCACTGATGATATTAGCCAAGGCTTTGCTGTTGGTGGTAACGATTACATTACCAAACCCATAAACGCCGATGAAGTCATTGTGCGCGTTAAGCACCATCAAGAACGACACACCCTTTTAACTCAATTGCGTTCATTAAATAATGAGTTAGAAGAGCGTGTTAGACAAAGAACAGCTGAACTCGTCACCACTAATAAACTGCTCCGAGAAGAAATCAATGAGCGGCGTTACATGCAAGACCGCTTAAAATACCTCGCAGAACATGATTTTGTGAGTCGAACTCACAACCGCAAAGCACTCGAATCTTATGTCGTAGAACTCATTTCTTCTGCCCCCGAAATGTTTACCCCGGCCTTTTATATCTCCATTGATTTATCTCGCTTCCGCGTCGTAAATGAGAGTTGTGGTCTTATTGCTGGGGATGAGCTCTTAAGTGAAGCGGCTGAAATGATCAGTGTTATTACTGGTCCGAGTGCTTTCATCGCACGCTTAAGCGGCGACAGTTTTGCAGTGATTTACCCAACAGATCAATTGGATATCGTGGCCACCGTTGCCAATCAACTACATGAAGAGTTTTCTCGATTTACCTTCAGTTGGGATGACCGACAGTTTGACGTTGGTGCAACCATAGCTATCGTGAAAATTGATCAAACTGTCACATCCTTTGATCAAGTTCTTATGATGGCCGACGAAGTCATGTACAGCGCTAAACGAGCTGGAGGTCAGTGCGTACGTTACTTTTCTGACTTGGATAATCAAGCCAATCAGAAAAGAGCTCGCCAAAACTGGGCTCTGCGCTTAATTGATGCTCTAAAATATGACCACTTTCGTGTCTACTTTCAGCAAATCTGCCCTCTAAATAGCGAACGAGATGGTGTACATATGGAAGCACTCATTCGCTTATATGATCCTGAAAATGATGGACTAATCTTCCCTGACAGCTTTTTGTTCGCTGCAGAGCGCTACCAGCTTATTGCTGACATTGACCGTTGGATGATCCGCAAGGTATGCGAATTCCTCAGTACCAACCCTCGACAACAGCAACAAATTAAACAGATTGCGATCAACCTTTCCGCTACCACTCTAAGAGACTCCCATTTAGCGGACTATATTCAAGACACGCTCGAGAAGTATGCAGTGTCACCTAATAAGCTATGTTTTGAGGTCACAGAAACGGAACAAATCATTCACGTTAATAAAACCTCCTCGATTCTGGAACGCATTAAGCAGCTAGGATGCAGTATTGCGATTGATGACTTCGGAAGCGGCTACTCAAGCTTTAGTTATTTACGTGATTTTCCTTTTGATCACATTAAAATCGACGGAATTTTTGCCAGAGAAATTGAGCATTCAGACGCAAGTTTAGCCATGGTTCAATCGATTCTAGATGTTGCTAAAAAATTGAACAAACCATGTGTGGTTGAGTTTGTGGAAAACCAAAGTCTTGCTGAGCGATACAAAAGCATGGGGATTGAGTGGGGCCAAGGGTATCACTTCCATAAGCCAGAACCGTTAAGCATCGCCAATGTGGAACGTTGTTTAACTAGGTCACAATTATGCGAAGAGAGTTCTTAAACTTACTTCGTTTTGTCACTCTAGCTCTCATATCTCTTGGTATTGGAGGTGCCTACTCATTTGAGCTGACCGAAGGTGACAAGCAATGGCTTGCTCGCCATAAGGACCCAATTGTCTTCACAGGAGATCCAAACTGGCTGCCGTTTGAAGCCTTCACTGATGAGGGAGAATACATAGGTATCGTGCCCTCCTTTCTCAAACAGTTTTCACTCGATACAGGTGTTCAGTTCGAATTCCACCCCACTAGTTCTTGGTCTGAAACACTTGAACTCGCCGCGAACAAGCAGGTGGATGCCTTATCCGATGTGCTTGGCAGTCTAACATTACATAAGCATTATACTTTCACTGATTCATACATTAGCAACAACCTCATTGTGATCTCCGATAAGGTGGGCGGACAAATTCAGGACCTTACGGACTTGTCTCCTCTGCCGATCGGCATTATCAAAGGCTATGGTTATACATGGGAGCTTTATCAACGTTACCCAGACGTCAATTTTGTCGAAGTTGATAATATTCAAGCGGGTATTGCGGCGTTAGAAAACAATACTTTTAACTATCTCGTGACCACTTATGCTTTAGGTCAATTCCAACTGACTGCCCTAGATAAAACAGACCTAGGCATTCGTGGACAGCTGCCCATTCAAACTCACCTCGCCTTCGCGATACGCAATGACTGGCCGCAACTAGTCGACTTATTTAATCGCTGGATTGATTCTCTTACACCAGAGCAACGCTATCAAATTGCTGAGGGTTGGTATTTAGATAACACGAACCTTCTAACCAAGAAACAATTTGACTGGACGTATATCAGTTGGTCGACAGTGATCATGTTACTGCTACTTAGCTTGGTGGGATACGCTTGGCGAAGCCGAAGTATTGTCAACGAGCAAAAGCAACGCTTTAAAGCTGCACTCGCCGCAATTGATGCGGTTGAATGGCGTATGCCAAAAAGTACCGCGGAGCTAGAGCTTTCCAATGAGTTCCGTCATATTGTTCCCGAACCTTTGTCTCACCCAGAGAAGCTCAACGACTTAATCGAGCTGATTCACGAACATGACCAAGAAGCTGTTTACGAAGCATTTAGGCAAGCACGCTTAGATGCAGAGCAATCTTTAGATATAGAGTTTCGTCTAAAGACTAAAATTCCTTGCTGGCTAGCATTAAAAGGAAGCACCTCAGAGGCTTTTGGCAAAAAGGCCATCCTATTAGGTACGATCGAAAATATCACAACGCGTAAAATTGCCGAAACAGCCAAGCATCAAAGCGATGCCATGGTGACACTATTATTTGACGTACTACCGGACCTTGTGGTGTTGGATCTTCTGGACGAAGATAAGCCCGTTACCAACCAAGCCTACCGCCGTTTTTTCTCTGATCGCACGTTATTTGACAGTTTACCTGATGAACAAAAAGAGATCTGGCTAAAACAGGAACAGACCTTATTATCAAACCAAAGTCTTTGCCACACCTCAACATGGGTATCGCCCAGAGACAGTAAAAAAGCCTATTTCAGCATCATCCGCACCCCTTTCATCAACGCTGAAAATGAAATCATCGGGATTCTATCGGTAGCGCGAGACATTACAGATACCTTTTTGTTACAGCAAGAATTGCAAGAAGCAAAGCATCGGGCAGATCAAGCCAACGCAAGTAAGAGTGTTTTCTTAGCCAATATGAGCCATGAAATACGCACGCCATTAAACGCTATTCTTGGTTATGCTCAGCTTCTACAGCAGGATAACTTGGACCCAGAGTCAAGCCGGCAAATTCAGCGTATTTATTATGCTGGCCAGCGCTTACTTGGACTCATCAACGACATCCTCGACCTATCCAAAATTGAAGCAGGCAAGTTACAACTAAATGAAGAAAAGTTCCCGTTAATGTCGGAGTTACAAGAGCTTACGACATTACATGCTCAAAAAGCACAGGCTAAAGGGCTACGTTTTGTGGTCGACATAAAGCTCAACCCATATGATCAAGTCGTTTTGGATCGGGTAAAGTTTGGACAA
Organism: Marinomonas ostreistagni; assembly: GCF_016461785.1. GTDB lineage: Bacteria > Pseudomonadota > Gammaproteobacteria > Pseudomonadales > Marinomonadaceae > Marinomonas > Marinomonas ostreistagni_A. The sequence goes on from NZ_JAEMUH010000008.1 coordinate 176,095, forward strand.
ATCATCACAAATGCCTTGGATAATGCGGTGAAATTCACAGACCAAGGAGACATTCGTTTTACTGCAAGTTACCGTCAAAGCCATCTTAAAATTCAGGTTTCTGATACTGGGCCTGGCATTACTCAAGAAGAACTAGATCGCCTGTTTACTCCATTTAGCCAAGGACAAAGTGGCAAAACAAACGGCGGTACAGGGCTGGGATTAGTATTGGCAAGACGTCTGGCAGACGCAATGAGCGGTACTTTTGCTCTGCACAGTATGTTAAATCAAGGCACAGAGGTCCAAATTGACTTACCGGTACAACTCATCGCAGACGACCCAACCGATGATACGCATTTATCAAAGTCGATGACCATCGCCTCTGCGAAAACTGCCTTGATTATCGAAGATGATGAACTCAGCCGCGACATGATGCAGCACACTCTTGAGAAACTCGGCTTTAAAACGTTGCTAGCAGAAGATGGGCTGCAAGCATTGGAGTTTATGACCTACCCTATTGATATCGTATTTTCAGATATTCGCATGCCTAATATGGATGGCATGACGCTTATCGAACACATTCGCCAAAAGCCTGAACTAGAGTCTCTTCCTGTCATCGCAGTGACCGCCTCAAGTTTCGAACATGAAAAGCAAAGCTATTTGAACAGTGGCTTTTCAGACTTTATCGCCAAACCTGTACATTGGCAGCCACTATGTGACTGTATTAACCGTTTTATACCTTTAATCGAGTCACCAAATACTGCAACAACAAACCAAACGCCCCCCTCTGTTGAGGCCATAGAACCAACCGACAAACTCTTAGACCAGGATGAGCAAGAGGCATTGCTACTGCAATTCAAGCAGGCCTGTCAGCTGGGTGATGCCGATGCAGCCTTCCAGTGTTTAAACAAACTTCAAGAATCAGCCTACTCTTCCGATAAATTGGATATAATTAAACAATATGTCGAGCAATACGACTTTGACAGTGCTTTAGCTATGACGTTGTAATTACTAATCTAGGCCGCCATTATTGCGCGGGACAGCGCACTAATAAGAGAATAAAACGATCCTTATGTCGCCAACTGAATTGTCTAAGATGGAAAAGAAAGACGCCGTCAACCTGCTTTACTCAAATGCTGGGGTAGGGATATTTGTTACATTTATTATCTCTTCTGTTTTAGTGTTTACGTTTCCTCATAGCGGACCAGATCGCGTTGTTCAACTTGGCTGGTGGAGTATTATTAACTGCGTTGTATTCATTCGTCTGATCGACTTAGCGTATTTCTTTTCCAAAGTTCGTCATCAAAGCCATGATATCGTCAACAAAGCATTCCCACGGTTTGCTTCAGGCGTAATGATTACTGGTGCTTTGTGGGCATGTTATACCGCCATAATGATGCATTCGACTAATTGGGCCGAAGTCGCCATTACTTGTATCGTCATTTCTGCTTTTGCCGGTGGTTCAGTCAGCCTATTATCAGGGTCTAAACGATTGTCTGTTGCTTACAGTGCAATACTCACAATACCACTTGGTATTTCACTCATTCTGGTCGGTGGTGAAATCTTTGATACCTTAGGCTACCTCACTCTGGGCTTTTTCTTCATCATTCTTGCCAGTGCACATAAAGCAGCATTATTCACCTCTCGATCTATCCATTTAAAGCATCAAAACGACCATTTGCTCTCGCATATGGAACAAGAGGTCGCAAAGCGAACGCAAGAAATTTACTCTCTTTCAAACATTGATCCGTTAACAGGGCTTTTTAACCGAAAAGCCTTTTCAGAAAAATTGAACTACCGTTTACAAACACAGCCCAACACACAGCTGGCTGTACTCTTTATAGATTTAGACGGCTTTAAAACTATCAATGACTCGTTAGGACATGAAACAGGTGATCGGGTTATTCGAGAAGCCAGTCAACGTATACAACAAAACATCGAACCCTCTGATTTACTATGCCGTTGGGGTGGCGATGAATTTTTACTGGCCATTGAGCAGCATCAAGGCCTATTAGAGGACGCTCAAGAACTCATTGCCACTATCTCCCTACCCTATATTGTAGATGGGTCGAAGCTTAACTTAGGCGCAACCATAGGCATTGCATATTACCCACAGCATGGTACTCATCATGAACGCCTTATCCAACGGGCGGACATGGCAATGTATCATCAAAAGCGTTCAGAAAAAGGCCGTGTCGGTATATTCGATGAATCTTTACGCGAACAACTAATGCGTGAGCTGCGCCTTCGAGATCATCTAGAGAACGCCATTCATCGCCATGAGCTATTCTTGGTATATCAACCCATCATCGCAACCGATACAGGGAAAATTGAAGCAGTAGAAGCATTGCTGCGTTGGCGCTTGGACAACGAAATGATTCCCCCTGATGAGTTTATCGGCATTGCTGAGCAGTACGGTTTTATTCGCGCTATTGGCCTTTGGGTATTAGGAGAAGCTTGTTTGGCTGGTAAGCGTCTGCAAGACCATCACCCTGATCTAGGCATCAGCGTTAACGTCTCTATTCAGCAGCTTTTAGACGATGACTTCCCCGATGAAGTGGCTGCGACATTAAAGAGAACAGAGTTTCCTGCACATTGCTTGGATTTGGAAATTACAGAGTCCTTGTTTGCACACGACAAACGTCGATTGATCGAGAACATTCGCAGGTTGAAACAAACCGGAATCCAAGTTTCCATTGATGACTTCGGCACTGGTTACTCTTCCCTTTCAGTGATGCAAGAATTTGATGTAGATTACGTCAAAATTGACCGTTCTTTCATTTGGTCAATGGATAAAGGTGGGCGTGCGATTGTCGAAGCTGTGTCTCAAATTGCGACGTCATTCAATTACAAAGTTGTTGCTGAGGGCGTTGAAACTGAAGAGCAGCGTCGTCTACTGAGTAATATGGGAGTAGACTATCTGCAAGGGTATTTATTTCTACCACCAACGCCAGAAGATGAACTCATTCGCCATTTAGGCTAATGCTCGTGTTCACGTTTCTTCAGCTCGACCTACTAAACAAATTTATCCATATTATGGATTAAATCTGGAACGTTCTCTAAAAACGCGCATCTTGCGCGTTTTTTTTGTCAAACTGGAAAGATGACATGGAGAATACTATGAAGAAAACGTTATTCGTAACAAGCTTAGCCGTGCTTGTGAGCGCCTGCTCTAATTCTGACTGGCGCACCGCAAGTCGCGAGCCTGCGGGCATTGCACCTGACCCGCAAAAAGAGCAAGAAGCCGTCATAGAGTTTTATGGTGCCGATGCGTTTAGCTGGCGCGGGTGGTTCGCCATTCATACATGGATCGCCACGAAAGAAGCGGGGGCATCACAGTATAAAGTACACGAAGTTACGGGTTGGCGTGTCGAGCGCGGACAGCCGGCGCTTTATACCTACAACACTGCCACACCAGACCGATATTGGTTTGGCGCAAAGCCTGAAAAGATTTTATCAATCAAAGGTGAGAAAGCAGCCGAACTGATTCCCAAGATAGATCAAGCCGTTCAAAGCTACCCTTGGAAAAACGAATACAGCGTCTTTCCTGGACCAAACAGCAACACCTTCCCGGCATGGATTGGAAAGCAAGTCCCTGAACTGGGTTTAGATATGCCTTTTAGTGCGATTGGCAGCGGCTACGCAGACTAACGTAGCCCTCGCCTTATAGATCAGTGCTTCGTTGACCCTGGATTTGGCACAAAGTTGATCACTGCGGTATCACCTTCTGGTGCAGAAGAATGCGGCTGGTTAACGCGTGTGACTAACTCTTGCGGCTGCGCTTGCACAACCGTCGATTGTTCATCTTCGTACCCACAGGCAATACATTCGCGGTATTGTTTCTCGGCATCGTCATCGCGCCATGCACGAATCTTATCCATCTCACTACAGCGTGGGCATACGGCCCCAGCGATAAAGCGTTTAACTGTCATTTCTTACCTCGGTTTATTGGGACTGGCTCGATGCCTCGGTGCTACTAGTTACTTGGTTCCTTTTCACTCGGGCGTGGCGCATCCCTGCGCCAGAGCCCTCGCGCCACCCTCCTTGGTGACTGTCGAAAAGGAACACAAGTGACGCCTAATAAGTCCTTAGTCTCACCTAAAATACACATTTGCGAGTTGATCCAAATCCCTTTTGACCGCGGCTATGGATGGCCGCACGAGACGTTAGGTGCAGGGATACACCTTCGTCGAGGCAAAAGGGTATGGATCAAGTAGCCCTTGCTGAACAGAGATTACTCAAAAGCAGACTCTAAGCAGCAATGCCACTATGACGCAGCAGCGCATCGACACTTGGCTCACGGCCACGGAAGGCTTCAAACAGCTCGGCCGCTGGGCGTGAACCGCCGTTTGCCAATATGGTATCACGGAAGTGGGCACCGGTTTCAGTGTTGAAAATGCCATCTTCTTCGAATTTCGAGAACGCATCGGCAGACAAAACTTCCGCCCACTTGTAGCTGTAGTAACCGGCCGCGTAGCCGCCAGCAAAGATGTGCGAGAAGCTGTTCTGGAAACGGTTAAACGCAGGTGGAACAGTGACTGCCACTTGGCTGCGAACTTCGTCTAATACGTCTTGCGCCTTGATACCGTCTTTGTATTCGCGGTGTAAGCGGAAGTCGAACAGAGAGAACTCCAATTGACGCACCATCTGCATACCAGACTGGAAGTTCTTCGCCGCGAGCATTTTGTCTAACAAGTCTTGAGGCAGTGGCTCGTTGGTTTCGAAGTGACCCGCAATATGCGCTAAAGCTTCCGGCTCCCAGCACCAGTTTTCCATAAACTGACTTGGTAACTCGACCGCATCCCATGCCACGCCATTGATGCCTGATACAGAAGAGACTTCAACCTGCGTCAGCATGTGGTGTAAGCCGTGACCGAACTCATGGAACAAGGTCGTGACTTCATCGTGGGTCAGTAAAGCAGGCTTATCGCCGATTGGCTGAGTGAAGTTACAAACAAGATATGCCACAGGTAGCTGTAGACGGCCATCGTCTAAGCGACGACGTACACGACATTCGTCCATCCACGCACCGCCACGCTTGCCTTCGCGAGCGTAAGGGTCTAAGAAGAAGCGAGCAATGTCTTCACCATTTTTAGAGATGGTAAATAGCTGAACGTCTTTGTGGTACGTATCAAAATCAGACTCTTCGCGAATATCCACACCGAACAAGGTTTGTGCCGTATGGAACAAGCCCGACAGCACTTTGTTAATCGGAAAGTAAGGACGCAGCACTTCTTGCGAAATGGAATATTTCTTCTCGCGCAGTTTCTCTGCGTAGTAGCCCACATCCCAAGAATTCAACTCTTCGACACCGTATGCTTCTTTAGCAAACGCTTTAAGGTCCGCAAGGTCCGTCTCAGCAGAAGGCTTAGACTTCACCGCAAGATCACTCAAGAAGTCTACAACTTGCTGGCCACTTTCCGCCATTTTCGTCGCAACTGATAATTCTGCGTAGTTTTCAAAACCAAGGATCTGAGCCATTTCATGGCGAAGCGCCAGGATTTCATCGATCAATGGCGCGTTGTCGAATTTACCTTCGCTGCTTAACTCAGACGCGCGTGTTGCGTACGCCGTATACATTTCTTTGCGCAGTTCTTGGCTGTCTGCATAGTTCATCACTGGCAAGTAAGATGGGATGTCTAGTGTGAACAACCAGCCTTCTTGCTCTTTCGCATCCGCCATTTGCTTGGCTTGGGCAATGGCTGATTCAGGTAAACCCGCCAGCTCTGCTTCGTCGGTGATCAGCTTGCTCCACGCACGGGTCGAATCCAATACATTTTCCCCAAACTGGCTGCCTAGCTCGGATAAACGTGCGCTGATTTCGCCGTAACGTTTTTTCGGCTCGCCTTCTAGACCAACGCCCGACAACTCGAAGTCACGAATAGTTTGCGTCAAAGCCTCGGCTTGCGCAGGTGTCAAAGATTTGGCTTCAGCGCTTTCTGCTAGGGCTTTGTAGGCTTCGTACAGAGCTTTGTTTTGACCAAGCTCTGTGTAGTAGTCGCTAAGCATTGGCAAGCTTGCGTTGTAGGCTTCACGAATCTCAGGCGTGTTTTGTACAGAATTAAGGTGACTGATCGGCGACCAAAATTGACCTAAGCGATCGTGGATCTCATCCAAAGGCGTGACTAAACTTGCCCACGTTGGCTGTGCGTTCTTTTCAACGACAGCCGCAATATCCGTGCGGTTCTTCTCAAGTAATGATTCCAAGTCGGCAACGATGTTCTTAGGCTCGACCTTGGAAAATTCTGGCAATGTCGTAGCGTCCCATACGGATTGTGTCATATCGTGATATCCTTTTTGGCGTTTGCAGGATGCAGTAGCACCCTTGCAGAAATAGGTTTAATACTGACATATAAGATATGTGGTCTTGGCGCTTTTTCAATGGGCAAACGCCGATCACCCTCATAGCTTTCATTAATACTGCACGGTGCGTGCTAAGGATTAGACAATGGCAATTAAGACATTTCGTGGTCATACCCCAACATTTGGCGCGCGAGTCTGGGTCGATGACAGCGCAGTGATCATCGGTGACGTAGAGATCGGTGATGACAGCTCAGTTTGGCCATTGGTTGCCATTCGCGGTGATATGCACCGCATTCGTATCGGCCAACGCACCAGCATCCAAGACAACTCTTGCTTACATATTACTCACGCCAGCACTTACAAGCCAGAAGGTCACCCATTAGAAATCGGTGACGACGTCACCGTAGGCCATATGGCCATGCTGCATGGCTGCAAAATCGGCAACAAAGTCCTCGTCGGCATGGGCACTACGATTCTGGACGGCGCTGTGATTGAAGATGAAGTCATTATCGGTGCAGGCTCATTGGTGCCACCTGGTAAACGTCTTGAATCAGGGTATCTATACATGGGCTCACCAGTGAAACAAGCTCGCCCACTGAGCGAGAAAGAGATCGAATACTTCCAATACGCAGGTCTTAACTACGTCAAATTAAAAGACGAATACTTGGCCGAAGCTGAGGCCGCAGGAGACGCCTAATGAGCCGTTTAAGTGCGCCATTTATCGGTGTAGCACTGGTCGCTGGGGCGTTCTGGGTCGCGACTCAGTCCTACCAGAAAAACTTCGCAGGCCCGGCCCTAGATGAAGCCAAGCAAGCTGAGTTGGGCATTCAGCTGGTTGAGTTCCCGCGTCAAATTCCACCCATTGAGCGTCTAGAACAAGGCCAATGGCAAAGCGTCTACGTCCAACCTGAGTTCTGTGATGCCGTTTGCCAAGGCAGTAGTGTGCAAATGACAAAACTGGGCGTACATGTTCTCCCTGCTAACCAAGCGACTTCTGCTGAACTGAGCCAAATTCTCAGTACAGAAAAATATGTAGGGCATCAAAACCGAGTACTTCTGCTTAACAAAGAAGGAAAGTTTGCCGGCTCAATACAGCCCCCCTACACGCAAGAATCTTTTGACGTCATTTTTAAAGCATTGAATCCATAAATTTTCGATTTTTTTGTCCATAGTGTGTAATAAACACTCGGCTTGTTCCGTCTATAGCGTTAAATTGATAACCCGTAGAAACGACAAGCCGAGATTTTACATGACCCAAGCCCTATCTCGCTCCAACGAACAAACGAACGCCCAACTGTTTCATGACACGGAGTTCATGGAAAGTTTGCGTGCCCAAATGATCAAGTTTGCGGTGCTGCAAGTCAGAAACGACGCCCTAGCTGAAGATGCCGTTCAAGAAGCAATGATCTCTGCTTACCAAAATATCGAACGTTTTAATCGTCAGGCCGCTTTAAAAACATGGGTCTTCGCGATTCTCAAAAATAAATTAATTGATATTTTGCGTAAGGAAAAGCGCTATACCAGCGTCAGTTTATTAGAAGAAGGCGCAGGCCGAAGCGACGAAGCATTACTAGAAGATCTATTTAATGAAAAAGGTCACTGGCAAAAAGATGAGCGCCCTAAAAAATGGGATGAGCCAGACCACGGCCTTGAGAGCCAGCATTTTTGGCGTACTTTTGATGTCTGTTTAGATGCTCTGCCTGCAAAATATAGCCGATTCTTTATGATGCGTGAATTCTTAGAGCTCGACACAAACGAAATTTGCGACAACGAGGATGTCACCGTCAGTAACCTGAACACCACACTGTTTCGTGCGCGTTTACGCTTGCGCGAATGCCTTGAAGATAACTGGTTTCAAGGGGAGAAAAACACATGATGAAATGCACCGAAGCCACACAACTTTTATCGGAAAAGATGGATCGCTCATTATCCAGCAAGGAAAAAATTAACTTAGGCGTCCACACTGCTATGTGCCCCGCGTGTCGTCAATTTGGTAAACAGATGCTTTCTTTACGTAAAATTAGTCAGCAATACGTGAACCATAAGGAAGGAAACAACTAAAAAGCGGAGCCTATCGCTCCGCTTTTACTAACACACTCAAAAAGTCTTATTTCTTAGTGGCTTTTTTCAGTGATTTTTTTAGCTTAGCAATTTTGTCTTTTTGCTTAGATACTTTTTCTTTACGTGCTTTGATCTCTGACTTGATTGCTTTCACTTCTTTCTTAGACATATCCATAGTCTCCTTATAATTCAATGATTTAAGATCTTCACTGTACGCTTGTTGAAGAGAAAACCCCACCCCTCAACAGCAATTGTCATAAAAACTTAATACATAAGTCACAAAACCGCCACATAAACAAAAACCATCTGGGGAAAAAATTTTATCTTTTTTTTAAAATTGTCTGTAAGAATTTAAAAAACGAATCGTCCAAAGGATGTAACAAAACATTTATTCCTTTGGAGGAAAACATCATGTCTACTAAAAACACTTCACTTGCTCTTGCTTTAGGTACTGCGGTTGCTCTATCAGCTGTAGCGGTCCCAGCCCAAGCCGCATCGAAAGAAAAATGTTACGGTGTGGCGCTTGCTGGTCAAAATGACTGTGCAGCAGGCCCAGGTACATCTTGTGCAGGCACATCGACCATGGATTACCAAGGCAATGCTTGGAAACTGGTTCCAGCTGGCACATGCATGGAAATGGACTCGCCAACGTCTCCTTCTGGTCACGGTAAATTGGAAGCATTCTAAGGGCTGTCATGATGACCTTTAGTAAGCCGCAAGCCGAGGGTAAATATTTACCCTCAGGCTTTGCCCAGCAAACAGGGATCAGCTTAAAGCCGTGCTATTACGAGCAAATCTTAACAACACGGCCTAAGGTTGGCTTTTTTGAAATCCATGCCGAGAACTACTTGAGTGAAGGCGGCCCCGCTCGTCATTACCTTGAAGAAGTTCGTAGTCTGTATGACATCACCGTTCATGGTGTGGGGTTATCCTTAGGCGGCGATGACACACTCAACCTTGACCATTTAGAACGCGTTGCACGTTTAGTAGAAAGAGTTCAACCCGCCGTATTTTCTGAGCACTTGGCTTGGTCCACTCACCAGCAACATTTCTTTAATGACTTATTACCAGTGCCCTACTCCGAAGATCGGTTGCAGCGGCTATGTGAGCACGTTGACCAAGTACAAGCACGACTCAAACGCCAGATATTAATCGAGAACCCTTCTACCTATTTCGAGTTTTGCTCCAGCGCCATGGAAGAAACTGACTTTATCGCGGAGTTGGTCAAACGCACAGGCTGTGGGCTTCTACTCGACGTCAATAACGTTGATGTCTCTTGCTTTAATCATCAACGTAACCCTTATGATTATTTACGAACCTTCCCGTTACAGGCCGTTCAGCAGATACATTTAGCTGGACATACGCTAGACGAGAAGGCGCAACCTGCACTAAAGATCGACTCACACGATCAACCTGTGACCAGCGATGTCTGGCAGCTTTATCAACACACACTTGAGTTGATGGGAGATTGCCCAACCCTGATTGAACGTGATGGCAATTTTCCTGAGTTATCTGTTTTGCACGAAGAAGCGGTTATGGCCGACCGTATTCGAGCCTTAGTAAAGGAGGCCCAGAATGCAGCAGCAATTTAGTCAGGCTCTGTTTTCCACAAACGAACTAGAGCAAGAAGATTTACTCAACGATATTAAGGGCCACTCGCTAGCTGAGCGCACACAACGCCTAAACGTCTACCGCAACAATGTGTATGTCTCTCTGATGGACGCCCTTGGGGAAATTTTCCCCGTGTGCAAGCAAGTGGTGGGTGACGCTTTTTTTAATGCCATGGCACGCCAATATGTAGATAGACACCCTCCTAGATCAGCAATCCTAAGCGAGTACGGCGATCAATTCAGTGAATTTGTCAGCCATTTCTTTGCAGCCCAATCGCTGCCCTATCTTGCCAGTTTGTGTGACCTGGAATACCGACTTTTGCAGATGACGCATAACGCTGAGCCGACACATTTGTCTCTAAGTGAAGCACAACAACGCCTCAGCCAAGCCAACAATCCAGACGCATTACAACTGTTACTGTACTCGCAATGTGAGCTTCTAAGCTATCCTTACGCCGTCGGACAACTTTATCTAGCACATAAACAACCACAGCTGAATTTAAAGCAATTGCAACTTCAACAGGCAGACCACTTATTAATTGCTAAATCTGGCCTGTACGGCTGTATTTACCCACTTAATGCCCTAGAGTTCGAGTTCATTAAGGCGTTAAAAGAGAACCCGAGTTTGGGGCAAGCATTGCCTGAAAACGAATCTTTCGACTTAGGCCAAACCCTCGCAAAATTAATGACTTGGGAAGTGTTTTCAGACATTTATGAATCTTAGGAGCCTGATATGCTAAACCTGTTAACACGTGTTCCCGAACAGCTGTTTCGCACCATCCCTGAAACACTCATTCTGTTATTGGCTCGATTTGCTCTGGCCACTGTATTTTGGCTCTCAGGACAAACAAAAATCGAAGGCTTTGCCTTCAACCCATTAGCGGGACAATTTGAATTTGGCTTACCTACCATAAAGGAATCCACATTCTTCTTATTTGAGTATGAGTACGCCCTGCCTCTGATCCCAGCCAACCTCGCGGCTTATCTCGCCACCGCTGCCGAGCATGTACTGCCCATTTTGCTTGTGCTGGGTTTGTTCACGCGATTAGGCGCTGCGGGCATTTTGGCCATGACCCTAGTGATTCAACTCTTTGTTTACCCTAGTGCCTATGCCTTGCATACTTCTTGGGCCGCTATGGCATTACTACTTATGAAACAAGGCGCTGGACGTGTTTCTCTAGACAACCTTCTCACTCGCTAGAAAGCGTTTCATTAAATTAAGAGCCTAAGCAATACGCCATAAAAAATGCGACACCTTGATCTCTCAAGATGTCGCATTTTTAAGTCTTACTTGGCGATCAGCGCTTAGTTTAAGCCGTCTTACGAATCGGAAGAGTGTAAGCGATCAAGAATAGAAGCGCTGCACAGACAACCACACTTGGGCCAGTTGGTGTATCCCAATGATACGACGCCCACAAGCCACCACACACCGACAAACACCCTAATACGCCTGCCATAGACGCCATCTGCACGGGGGTTTGTGAGAGCTTACGTGAGGTCGCCGCCGGAATGATCATCAAAGACGTAATCAGCAACACACCCACGATCTTCATCGCCACCGCGATGACCACCGCCACCAACAGCATTAGCAACAGGCGGATGGCTTCAACTGGATAACCTTCCACTTTCGCCAACTCTTCGTTCACGGTCAGAGCCAGCAAAGGACGCCAGAAGGTCACTAACAAGCTCATCACTAATAAGCCGCCGCCATAAATCCAATATAAGTCTGTCTGACTGATGGCAAGCAAATCACCAAATAAGTACGCCATCAGATCAATGCGCACATTGTCCAAAAAGCTAACCGCCACCAGTCCCAGCGACAAAGCGGAGTGGGCTAAGATGCCCAGCAATGTATCCGTCGCAATGATGTGTTTTTTCTGCAACGCCACCAGTACCAATGCCAAGCCAACACACAGCACCACAATGGCGAAGTTCAAATTAATATCCAACAAGAAACCAAGCGCCACACCCAATAAAGCAGAGTGCGCTAAGGTATCGCCAAAGTAGGCCATCCGCCGCCAAACGACGAACGCACCTAACGGCCCCGCAACGGCTGCCACACCAATGCCGCCAATCAAGGCTCTCATTAACAGTTCAAGCATGTTCTAGAAATCTCCGATTAATGAGTATGATGCTGGCAACTAGCCGTGTGTACATGGCCTTCTTCGACCACTTCACCACTGTCATCGTGCACGTGATTATGATTGTGGGCATAAATCGCCAAGGACGAATCCGCACCAGGAATACCGAATAGAGCCTGATACGCTGGGTGGCCTTTGACATGCTGTGGAGAACCTGAACAACACACGTGCTGATTGATACATACCACGGTATCCGTTTGCGCCATCACCAAGTGCAAGTCATGGGAAATCATCAAAACGCCACAGTTTAGCTCTTTGCGAATCACATCAATCAAGTTGTACAGTTCTACCTGACCACTGACATCGACCCCTTGTACCGGTTCATCCAACACCAATAAGTTAGGGCGATTCAAAAGCGCACGGGCCAATAGCAATCTCTGCGTTTCACCGCCGGACAACACATGTACTTGAGAGTTTTCTAAATGCGGAATACCCACTTTATTGAGCGTAGGGCGAATGTCTTTTTTATTCACGCCACGTACCAAGCCTAAAAAGTGCTTAACCGTCAGTGGCAAGGTCGGATCAATATGCAGCTTTTGAGGCATGTAACCAATTCGCAAATGGTCATGACGCACCACTTTACCCGTGGTAGGTTCTTGCAAGCCTAACAAGGTACGGATCAAAGTACTCTTACCACTGCCATTCGGGCCGATCAGCGTCACAATCTCCCCTTGATGCAGGGTCATATTGATATTGCTCAGCAATTGGCGTTCCCCAAAACGAATGCCAATGTCTTGTAGCTCTGCTAGTCGCGTACTCATGATGCAGGCGCTTCCTGAGTACGGCAATCGGCACATAAACCGGTCAATTCAATGGTTTCAGAACGCAGCTCAAAGCCCTGCTCCGCTGCCTTATCAATCAACGACTGGTGAATGTCTTGGTAATCAAATTCCATCACGTTTTGGCAGTCATCACAGATCAAGAAATAGCCCTTATGTGGCTTATCAGCATGAGCACAACCGAGGTAGGCGTTCATAGACTCTACCTTGTGAATCAAGCCTGCCGACATCAGAAAATCCAAGGCACGATAAACCGTTGGCGGGGCCGAGTTAAAGCCCTCTTCTGCTAACTTCGCCAATAGCTGATACGCCCCAAGAGGACGATGACTTTGCCAAATCAGCTCAAGCGCACGTCGGCGCACTTTGGTTAGACGCTGGCCTTGCTCAGAACAAACCGTTTCAGCGGTTTCCAAGGCCTGCTCAATGCATACATCATGATTGTGTGCATGATCATGGCCAGCCGTATGGGAGTGGTGGTGTTCGGTCATTAGAATGCCCGCCCTGCTACTTGTAGGTCACTGTAAATCATCGTGACACTGATAAAAATTAAGGCGCATGCGGCAAGCACACCCAGTAGGCGTGTCACCCGTTGTCGCCATCGACTGGGGCTTAATGCGAAGCTGCCATCGCGAAACAATACACTCAGTAATGCTAACGCAGATACCGTTAAGCCTGTGCCTAACGACATGACCAAGGTCGCTAATACGCCCCATTGAAAAATGCCTGTGCTGGTGGCAAACAACAGCACTAAGACCGCCCCCGTACACGGGCGAATACCAATCGCAGACACCATAGCTATGGTGCTGCGCTTGGCTGTTTTAACTTCCTCTTCCGGCGCATCCAAAAGCTTTGCATCATGCTCATGGCTATGATCATGATGCTCACAGCGGCTATGCTCATGATGACCACAATCGTGGTGACTGTGATCGTGCAAGTGATCCTTACTGTGATCATGCCCACAACTGGATTTGCCTTGCGCCAAGCGCCACAGCATCCAGATACCAATCAAGCCTATCGCGGCATAAGAAGCCAGTTCTAAGATACGGGTGGTTTCAGTGATCGCACCAGCAATATCGAGTAGTTGCGCCATCCCCCAAACCAAGAGAATCGCCACTGCACCTTGCGCCAAAGCGGAGATAAAAGACAGCTGAACGCCCTTACGCAACGGTGCCTTAGTAGCAAGTAAGTAAGAACCGATTACCGCTTTGCCATGACCGGGGCCGGCCGCATGAAAGACACCATACAAAAAGCTAGCCACCAGCAAGCTGCCGATTAATGCAGGGCTTTCTTGCTTGGCTAAGGTTTGCACCAAACGCGCCAATTCACGGTGAAAGTCGCGCTGCTGTTCCATGACCCAGCGCCCTATTTCAAAGACAAACGTCTGGTCAGCCGCCCATGCAGTGCTGGACAGCAACATCATCCAAATGCTTAACCACTTTATTACTCGCACCACAGCTTTCCTACGAACGAAAATCGAATTATTGTTATAGTATAACAATAATTCTCATTTGGAAATGTGGTGCGTATTAGGATTTATCCAGCACTAGGCTGCAAGAAGCCCATCACACCACCCATAAAGATCTGCGCCGCCATGGCTGCCAAAATCAAACCGGTGATCTTCGATAGAATATTCAGACCTGTGCGGCCTAATAAGCGCTCAATAATCGAACTGCAGTACAACAACACACCTAGGGTCAATAGCGCTGCGACTAAGCCCATCAAGCCGATAGCAAACTCCCAGCCTTTAAACTCTGCACCGTAGACCAAGATCGTACCAATCGTCGCCGGACCAATGATGGTCGGTACCGCGAGCGGCACCACAGAGATATCATCGCGCTCTTCGTTCGGCATCCCCGTAGCATGGTTACGAGTACCGTCTTTCACCAAACTGATGGCAGACATAAATAGCAAAATACCCGCACCGATTCGAAAAGAATCCAGCGTAATCCCTAATACCGCAAACAAAGTGCTGCCAAAGAACATCAGCACTAAAGCAATCGCTAACGCGGCAATAATCGACTTATTGGCCACATGACGGCGGGCTTCAGGGGTTTCACCGCGCGTGAGTGCCAAAAACATCGACATCACGAAAAACGGAGCAAATAGGAAGAAGAACTTAATCCAAGTGGAAAGTAATAGACTCATGATAGGAGTACCTAGGTCGGCAGTGCGTTCGCGATCAGCGTTGCGTCAGTGCCAGTTTGATGCCAAAGCCCACCAGCAATACGCCGGTTAAGCTATCCAAGACTTGCGCCACTTTTGGTCGCGCTAGCCATACTCTTGCTCGGTGAACCATCACCGCAAGAAACGTTTGCCACACCATCGCTATGATAAAGTGAAGGGCAGCCATAAACAGAGATTGCGCCACGGCAGAATATTCTGGATTAATAAACTGCGGCAAGAACGCCATATAAAATACAATGGTTTTAGGGTTTAAGATGTTCGACAAGATGCCCTGACGAAATGCCAATTTGGCATTCATCTGACGCCCTTCTGGTAAATTTAGCGTCAGTCCTTGAGGCCGCCAAGCACTGCGCAAAGCTTGTACTCCTAAGTACACTAAATACAGAGCACCAGCGACTTTAAAGGCCGTAAACAAGGTCGCAGAACCTAATAAAATCACCGACAAGCCTAGGGCTGAAATCGTGGCATGGGCAAACAAGCCCAAACAAATACCTAAGCTACATACGAAGCCTACACGCCAGCCTGCCACAGCAGAGCTACGAAGCACCAACAAAGTGTCCACCCCAGGACTCATGGTTAACACCGTTATCGCCAGTAAAAATGGCAACCATTGGAATTGCTCGATCATAGGACGCTCTCAATCAAATTAGGAACACGACAGCCTAAGAACTAGGTGTCACAGTGAAGGTCGACCCAACCTTCCATATAGAATTCATCGGCTTCTTGCTCCGCTGGCGTACAGGTTTCCGCCATCAGCCCCGTCAGCTTAATCAAACCTTCATCAGGTATCACTAGAGCAAAATAGTTTTCTCTATCGCCAAAGCCCATACGCAACGTGCTTTGCTGTAAATCTACGGTCTCAGGTAAGACAATACCTAAGCGAACAGTCATGGCTTGGTCTACCACCCCAACATCCACGACTTGCACATCAATAGGCTGAATCTCTCGTCCATCGACTTGCAAACGCAGAAAGTATTGATATTGAGCTAAGTTGGTCATGGCCTTGGCTGCGTCAGCCTTTTCAGCCCCCAGCAGCTGACCGTCGGCGTTTTTATCAAACTCCATCAGCATATCGAGACTGGAGAACACATCAAACGTCCAGTAGGCATCCACAGTCTGAATCGCTGGCGTCGTCAGATTGACTTGGTAATAAGAGTCGATCCAAATATGCGGATGAGCCAACGCCTGCCCTGCACCAAGCCACAAAAGGCCAGCACTAATGCTTTGACAAACATGACGACGCCAGCTCAACATAGCTTAGTTCTCCGTCAAGCTCGGTGCATGACGCACTCGCGCTTCAAGGATACGTTGGAACTCCATTGGATCATGCTGTTGTGCTAAACGCTCTGGATCGTGCTTCGCACCATGCCATGCTTCTAGACGTGACAACCAAAAACGCAACGCAGCGATTTTCAGCATATGCGGCCAAGACATGATTTCCGCCGCACTTGGCTCGCGCTCATAAATGTAAGCATTGACCATCGCGTGGTACTTATCCATGTCTAACTCACCAGTACTCATATCCGAGCACCAATCGTTCACAACAATGGCTAAGTCATACATCAACCAAGAGTAACACGCATTGTAGAAGTCGATGATCGCAGACAGCTGCTCCCCTTCAAACAAGGTATTGTTGTAGAACAGATCACCGTGCACCGTACCTTTGGCTAACTGATCATCGTATTGCGCAATAAAGGTATCAAACTCAGACACTTGCTCTAGCAATAAATGCGCTTGATCTGTTTCTAGCTCTGGGGCAATCGACTTTGACGTCGCGCGCCACCAATCCATACCACGGTGGCTTGGACGGTGTTCAGGGAAATCCATACCTGCTGTATGCAACTGCGCCAACACTTTGCCCATTAAACGACAGCTTTCAACAGTGGTACCTTCTTCTAGCAAACCACCAGGGAAGCAATCCACCATGATCGCAGGGCGACCTTGGACGATACGTAAACGCTCGCCATGGTTATCAAGCAAAGCCGCCGGTACATTAAAGCCTTTATGCTTTAGATGCGCGACCACATCTAAAAAGTACGGCACTTCATCGTATTCAAACTCTTCAAACAAAGTAAGTACATACTTACCGGTGGTAGTATTCACAAAGTAGTTGGTATTTTCTACGCCACCTGAGATGCCTTGAAAAGACACCAATTCACCTAAGTAATAATCGGCCACAAGGCCGCGCATATCAGAGTCCGAAAGAGAAGTGTAAACAGCCAAAATCTGTACCTAATGTATTTTATTTGCGCAATGATTCATTTAGCCGCTTATGCTCCACAATCAGAGCAAAAAGGTCAATTGAACACCGCGAAAAAGCGGCGATTATGTTAGGCTAATGGGCAATTATTTGTACTTTTACCGCGCTGCGCACGTCATCGCGCAGCCCACGAGGGAAACTATGTCGGCTCAAGACTCTCTGACCAATGCATCACCAATGGTTTTAGTAGACGGTTCATCTTATTTGTACCGTGCTTTTCACGCGATTCCACCACTGACGACCAGCGATGGCCAACCGACCAACGCAGCCCGCGGTGTGATCAGCATGATTCGCAGTTTAATTGGTCGTTATCCTAACTCCCCGATAGTGGTGATTTTCGACGCCAAAGGTAAAACTTTCCGCGACGATATGTACAAAGAGTACAAAGCCCAACGACCACCAATGCCAGACGATCTGCGCCTACAAATCGAACCGATCCACCGCATGATCGAAGCCATGGGCTTACCTTTGGTGATCATCGAAGGAGTGGAAGCAGACGATGTGATCGGCACCATCGCCAAACAAATCGGCGGTGAAGGCCGTGAAGTCGTTGTCTCAACGGGCGATAAAGACATGGCCCAGTTAGTGACGGACAAAGTCACACTGGTGAACACCATGACCGATACCGTAATGGACGTAGAAGGCGTTAAAGAGAAATTCAAAATTCCACCTGAGCTAATCATCGACTTCCTAGCACTAATGGGCGACAAGGTCGATAACATCCCAGGTGTACCGGGTGTCGGTGAGAAAACTGCCTTAGCAATGCTGCAAGGCATCGGCAGCCTAGAGGAAATCTACGCACGTCTTGATGACATTGCACCGCTTGGCTTCCGTGGTTCAAAAACCATGGCCAAGAAAATGGAAGAACACCGCGAAATGGCCGAGCTTAGCTACAAGCTAGCGACCATCAAATGCGACGTGGAACTGCCATTTGATCCACACAAGTTGAAAAACGAAGAGATCAATAAAGAAGCCCTTCGCGAGTGGTTCACTAAACTGGAATTCAAAACTTGGCTGCGCGATCTAGATAAAGCCCCAGCCTCCGGCACCGCCGATGACACGGTAGACAACGATGATGAGCCAGCGCCTGCAGCCAATATCGACGTCGAGTACGACACGGTGCTCGATAAAGACAGCTTTAATGCTTGGCTGAAGAAAATCCAAGACGCAGACCTTGTGGCATTTGATACCGAGACCACATCTCTTAACTACATGGCCGCCGAGCTAGTTGGCGTAGGCATCTCTGTTGAGATCGGCAAAGCCGCCTACATTCCTGTGGCACACGATTACGAAGGCGCACCAGAACAGCTTGATCGTGACTGGGTACTAGAGCAATTGAAACCTTGGCTTGAAGACGACAACCAAAAGAAAGTCGGCCAGCACCTTAAATACGATGCTAACGTATTGAACAACTACGGCATCACGCTACGTGGTATCGAGTTCGACACCATGTTGGAGTCTTATGTATTGAACTCCACCGCAACTCGCCACGATATGGACAGCCTAGCGTCCAAGTTCCTTGGTCACACCACCGTGAGCTTTGAAGAGATCGCGGGCAAAGGTGCGAAGCAGAAAACCTTTAACCAGATCGACCTAGAGCAAGCCGCCTTCTACGCGGCCGAAGACGCAGACATTACCCTGCGCCTACACCATGCGATCATGCCGAAGCTGGAAAAAGAAGGTGATTTGGTTAACGTCCTAAAAGACATCGAACTACCATTGGTGCCCGTGTTGGCGAAAATGGAACAAACCGGCGCTTTAATCGACCCAGACCTACTGCATGCACAGAGCACTGAGATCGCCGCTAAATTGCAGGAGATCGAGATCAAAGCTCACGAAGAAGCGGGTCAAGCCTTTAACCTAAGCTCGCCAAAACAGCTGCAAGAAATCCTGTTTGAAAAACAAGGCTTGCCGGTTATTAAGAAGACACCAAAAGGCCAACCGTCTACCGCTGAGCCGATCCTGCAAGAACTGGCGGAGCAATACGAACTGCCACGTTTGATCATGGAACACCGCAGCATGTCGAAGCTAAAATCGACTTACACCGACAAGCTGCCAGAGATGCTGCAAAAGACCGGCCGTATTCACACGTCTTATCACCAAGCGGTGACCGCGACAGGTCGTTTATCTTCGACCGATCCAAACTTGCAGAACATCCCGATTCGTACCACCGAAGGCCGCCGCATTCGCCAAGCGTTTATCGCCCCAGAAGGCTACAAATTGATCGCCGCCGACTACTCGCAAATCGAGCTGCGCATCATGGCGCACCTATCACAAGATAAGGGCCTATTGGATGCGTTTGCCCACGATGTGGACGTGCACAAAGCCACCGCTGCGGAAGTCTTCGACACCACCGTAGACGAAGTGACCACAGAACAACGCCGCCGCGCCAAAGCCATCAACTTCGGCCTGATCTACGGCATGTCGGCGTTTGGTCTAGCGAAACAGCTTGGCATTGGCCGCCCCGAGGCGCAGCAATACGTACAGCGCTACTTTGAACGCTACCCTGGCGTTCGCACCTACATGGACAACACCCGTGAAAACGCCAAAGAAAAAGGCTATGTGGAAACCATCTTTGGTCGTCGTCTATACCTTCCTGAGATCAAAGCCCGTAATGCCATGATGCGTCAAGCCGCCGAACGCACCGCGATCAACGCCCCGATGCAAGGCTCCGCCGCCGACATCATCAAACGCGCCATGATCAACATGCACAACTGGCTCGCAGAAACCGATCTAGACGTGAAAATGATCATGCAAGTACACGATGAATTAATCTTCGAAGTGGCCGAGAAAGACCTTGATGCTGCGCAGAGTAAGATTGTCGAGATTATGCAGAATAGCAGCGAGATCGACGTGCCCTTGCTTGTGGAAGCTGGGGTTGGGAACAACTGGGACGAGGCGCATTAGTGCGCCTTATTAAATTAAACGAATTCCATCTTAGTTCTTAAAGGAATAGGAAAATTGAAAGCTTTACAAACAGTCACTCCAACTGATGAGCAACTTAAACTATTGGTAAGACCTCAGGCAGGCACAATGGTTATAAGAGGGGCAGCCGGAAGCGGTAAAACGACCACAGCATTAATGATGTTAAACTTAGCTTTAGGTTATTTGATAGATAAACACTCAGGTCAAGAAAAAGAGATAACCCTAAGAGTTTTTACTTTCAACAAAACTCTTGCCGCGTATGTTGACGAGTTTGTTTCAAATGAGATTAATCTAATCAAACAAGACAGTAAAGTATCTATAAATTCAGAAGTAACAACTATTTCAAAATATATGTGGAATAGAATAAATCCAAACACAACAATAGTTGAGTTTAGGGATCAGAGATCTTTAATAAATGATTTTATTAGAAAAAACGACTTTGAATACAGTTTCATTGTCGATGAAGTAGAGTACCTACTAGGTCGACTTGATGATAATAATT
>NZ_JAEMUH010000009.1 GCF_016461785.1 Marinomonas ostreistagni
TCTTGCGTCTCGTTCGATCCGCTTCGCAGTCCGTTGTGGTCTGCCGTGTCAGTGGGTGCGTATAATACGCATCAGGATTTTTAGTGCAAGCACTTTTTTAAACTTTTAATTAAAAAGTCATTCCCTTGTCATAAAACCTTAAGGGGATGTAAGTTTTAGTTCGTTTATTAATCAAAATCAAGAAAAAGGGGCAAAAACTTTGCCCCTTTCTAGAAATATCACAGCAATACACTGATTAGGTTGGCTGCTTTTGTTCTTTGCGCCGTTTAAGTTCATACGCAACCGCTAAAGCAACCGTGATCAGAATCAGAACTAAACCAAGTGCATTCACTGCAGGTGTCAGGCCTGTCCTTACTTTTGAAGCAATGTAAACGGTTAACGTCGTGTCATAGCCTTTCACAAACAAAGTCGTATTGTAGTTCTCGAATGACTGCAAAAAAGCAATCACTGCCGCGGAGTAAATCGCAGGATTAAGGTAAGGCAGCAAAATTCTTCTAAACGCCTGCCATTGCGTTGCCCCTAAACTGAGCGCAGCTTGCTCCAATGTTCTGTCAAAGCGTTGCAACCTCGCCAACACCATCAGCATCACATAAGCAGCAATAAATGTTGTTTGTGCAATTACAGTCAACACAATACCACCACTCACATCTAAGCTACGCCAGAATATGAGTGTTGAAATCCCGACAATTACACCTGGAGTTAACAGTGGAGACATCATTAAAGAGTAAAGGAATGTTTTCCCCTTCCCTTCAACTGTAGATAGAAAGAGCGCACAACTAACACCAATCGGAACCGCCACGATTAACACACCAATTGCCACAACAATACTATTACCCAATGCAGCCCACATAGCGCCATCTTGAGCGAGCGCTTCAAACCATTTTAAGGTGGCACCTTTCCAAGGAGATATAGTCGGAAAGCGACTATCGTTGAAGGTCGCCAATCCCATTACAATCAGTGGCGTAAACAGATATAAAAAGAAGACGCCTATATAAAAGCGTACACCTACTTTAAAAAGGGTTTCAGATTTCATCGCGCGATATCCCCCAACCCGACTTTAAAGACCTTCATGACTAAACCAATGAACCCAATACAAATCACTAGCAACAAGAATGCGTAAGCCGCACCTTGGTTCCAATCCCCCCCTTCAAAGAACCAGTTATAAATAATCTGGGTAAACCAGCGACTTCCAGGTGACCCTAACAATGCCGGCACAGCATAACTCCCCGCCGCTAACATGAATGTCATAATGCAGCCTGTTGCAATACCTGGTTTCGCATGAGGAATGATGACGCGATAGTGCGTTCTGATCCAACCCGCTCCCAAGTTACGAGCAGCTTTGATTTGATTGCCATCCAAGCTTTCAATCGCGTTATAAATAGGAAAGATCATAAACAGGATGTATGCGTACACCATCCCGATTAACACCCCGCCATCACCCGAAAGAAAGCGTATAGGTCTGTCGATCAACCCCAACCCTAGTAGCAGTGCATTCAAAGGACCTTTGTAGGCAAGAATGATGTACCACGAAAACGTACGTAATATTTCATTGATCCAGAACGGAATTAATAGCAGCAAGAGACACAATGCAGCCTGTTGTGGCGTAGCCACCTTGGCAAGATAAAAGGCTAATGGGTAACTCACAACAAGCGTTAAGAACGTCACTAGAACGCTCGACCATATCGTCTTAAAGAAAATGGTCAAATGAATCGTGTTACCGAACAGTGTTGTATAGTTTTCTAATGTGTAATGATCTTTGTCAGAACCTATTTCACTGGGCAGTAAATTAGGCTTGAAGGAGTAATCGACCATTAACAATTGCGGCAGAATAACCATGCCAATCAGCCAAACCGCAATCAATGCCACAACCCCAACAGATAAGGGCGCACCAAATCGAGCTTTGAGCTGACTAAACATCACCCACCTCCCCAGCAATCACAATAGCATCAACTGCACTATATGAAAGCGCGAGCTCTTTCCCTGAAACCATATCAGATTGATACTGATTAGCACCAAGCTGAACAGACAGCGCTCGTTGATCTAGCGTCCTACTATTAAGGGTTAGATAAGAACCTTCAAAATTAACTTCATCCAGCTGAGTCATGATTTGGCAATCACGCTGTGAATCCAAATGCAGAGATTCAGGGCGAATAAATAATGTCGCCGTATCACCAGTATTGAGCGGCTTATGCGCTTTCCCTACTAACTGCCCCAGCACACCCGCATCAATAACCGCCTCACCATTGGCATACGATACTACCTTCCCTGTGATGCCATTATTCTCTCCAACAAAGGATGCCACAAAAGCCGTATCTGGCTGCTTATAAAGAGAAATAGGATCCGCGACTTGTTGTAATTTGCCGGCGGACATCACCGCAACACGATCCGACATCGTCAGGGCTTCACCTTGATCGTGCGTTATGTAAATAAAGGTTATCCCTGTCTTACGTTGAATTTCTTTTAGCTCCGTGCGCATATGCTGGCGCAACTTTAGATCCAATGCAGACAGAGGCTCATCTAGCAGCAATACCTGCGGCTCGACAGCCAAGGCACGAGCGATAGCGATACGCTGCTTTTGACCACCAGATAACTCTGATACTTTCTTGGTTCCGCTACCTTCTAAGGCCACTAATTCAAGTAGACGATCTGAGGTTTTTCGACGCTCAGCTTTGGATACGCCACGAACCTCTAAACCAAACTCAATGTTCTCAGCAACCGTCATCAAAGGAAAAAGCGCCAAGTTTTGAAAGATCATTGAGGTTGGACGCTTATTCGCCGGCACACCACGCATGTCTTGACCACCTATGCGCACCGCTCCCTTTGTCGGCTCGAGAAAGCCACTTACCATGTTTAGAATCGTGGTTTTGCCACAACCAGAGGGGCCTAGAAAACTGAAAAACTCGCCTGACTCTATTTTAAGATCCATTTGCTGAACGGCGGTAAAGTCACCAAACTGCATAACGACATTATCTAAGTGAACACTGCTGTCCATACTTCCTCTCAATCTTATTTTTGAAACGCGAAAAGCCCGCTGAGTACTCAGCAGGCTTTATTGGGGTTAAAACAGCCTAGGCAGATAGGTAACGGTCTTGGTATTCGTTACGCAGTGCAACGTACCAAGGCTCCTGAATAGGCCACCACCACAGATTCGCCAAATCTTGTTGAGAGTATGAGTTGTTAAAGAATGCTTTCGTTGATTCAGGAAGAAGCTCTGAAGCACCTTTTGCTGTAGAGTTGTAGCCTGTTGCTTTGACGAACATCGCACCCGCTTCAGGCGTGTAATACCAGTTAATAAACTCGTACACCGCATCAACGTTGTTTGCATTTTTCGGAATAACAAAGCCTTCCATCCAGGCAAGGGCACCTTCTTTAGGCGCACCGTAGGCAATCGGCTCACCCTCTTCGCCCAATTTGAACGCAGTACTATCCCATGTTTGACCGATGACTGCCCCGTTGGTACGGAATGCACCCTGAGCTTCATTCTCTGTTGACCAGAACTGAGCAATCATATCTTTGTGGGCAACTGCCTCCTTAAGAATGACATCAAAGTTGGCACGCATGGCTTTTTCAGACTTGTATGACTCAAGCAATGGGAAAGGTAACTTACCCATTTTCTCTAACCACAAACCAATTCCAACCAAGGCAGAATGGCCACGAACTGTAACGCCACTCGCATGCTCAGGTTTCCATAGATCGCCATAACTTAAATTCTTAGGGTCTACATCAGCATAATCTTTGTGGTAAGCAATCGCCTCCGTTCCCCAATCAGATGGAGCAAAGTAACGCTTACCTTCCACAACACCGCCCACTTCTGAGCCAGACATAGCACTTTCTAGACAGCCATCCCATTTAATGCGAGTTGTATCAAGCGGCTGAACCAGGTCGTAGTCCACATAGCCAGGCACGCGGTCAACGGTCGGCATGATGATATCAAAGCCTGTACCATCCGTTGCTCGAAGGGAGTTCATCAACTCATCGTTCGTGCCATATGGTGTAAACGTTGCATTGATACCCGTTTTCGCTTTGAAATCTGCCAACATTTCATCAGTAATGTAGCCAGCCCACGCATAAATCTTCAGTTCTTTATTCGCAGCAACAGCCTTACTAATGGAAAAAGGGGTTGCGGCAACTGCGCCTGCAACAGAGGCCCCTTTGAGAAATTGACGACGAGAGATGCTCATGATTGCTCCTTGTATCCTTATGACATTCGTTTTCCAACCGGAATAAAAAGTCACCTTATTATTAAATAGTTGTTCAATTATTGGTGGCTAATGTGTCAATTTAGTGACGAAAAAATGAACAGTCAATCAAAATCTGAACCAAAAAGACAAGATTAACCCTTTCATAAGACATTAGAGAAAACTTACATAACGCTACATTAAAGGGATGAAACATACATTTCGCTACATTTAGCCGACTCTGAAACATAGCTGTCATATTTCAAGAATATTGTAGCAACCGATGTCTAAATCGCTTTAATAGAGAGTCAATCTTGAAAATATCCCACGTAACGCGCGCCACTACTGTTTGCTATCTTGTGATCGCTGTCGCTTTAGCGGCACTCTTGCTCTGGAGTACGCAAAACTACCGGATGGCTTTTGAGCAAAACAGTACGTTCAATAAAGTATGGGAAGCCTCTGCGATCAAACTAGAACAGAAAATTGAGCGTTATTTATCTTCTGGAGAAGCATCACTGCTACAAGAATCGGAAGCCTTTATCCTTGACGATATTCAGCCAATGCTTGCGACCCTTCCAGAGTCTTTGCAAACCTCTCTTAATGCTCGTTTTAGCGCCATTGTAGAGAGCCTTCAAACTGACGTACGCGCCGCAGGTAAGTTGTCAGGAAATTCATACGCTTTGATCGAGAACAATGAGCGCCAAATGCTGCTCTCTCTCGCTTATTTAAACCAAACCATTAACGATTCTGGTGATACGGTAGAGTCTTCCGTAGTGATGCAATACTTGACTAGCCAAGCTAACATTTTTGCCGCACTTGCCTCACTGCAACAGGCAACAAAGAATTACTTAAACAGCTCAACGAATGAAAACAGAGCACTTGTCGATCAAGCAAATCGCACCTTAATCGCTCAAGTGGAACGCCTTACTTCACTACCTGCTTGGCATAAAGCCAACTCGGATGAGGGCAGCGGCGCTGATGATCTTTCCGCATTAATGGGCTGGAGCAGTAACGAAGAAAGCGAGGAAGAATCCGATGCTTTTGAAGAAACAAAGAGCGAGCTAAATACTTGGTCAAACCGTTATCTAAAAGATGTTGATAACAGCCTCGCAGTCATTGAGCAAGCAAATCAAGCCAAGGCCGCCATGCGTGAGCTGATCGAAGGACTCAGTTCTGACTTAGAAAATGGCACAGCAACCATTCAAGCCGCCACTGCAGAAACTGAGCGAAACACCCTGATTGCTTTTGGTGCCTTCGTCATTGTCATGGTGCTCACCACTATTATTGCCCACCTATTCCAAAGCCGAGTGGTAGTGCAAAGTGCCAAAGACCTTTACAACGCAGTCAAAGCACTGGTTGAAAGCGACGATATTCATACGCTCACCGTCTCAAACAGTAAAAATGAATTATCTGATGTAGCACGCTACCTTAATCGCTATCTTGAGCAAATCGCTGTACAGCGTCAGCAACGAGATACTGAGCTTAAAAACATCTCAACATCGTTGAATGAAATGCTAAATGCTTTTGCGGAAGTACATAATATTAGCGTAGCGTCTAAGACTGCTTTAGAACATACAGTTGAACAAGCATCCCATGTGGATGTTCTGGCCAACAAAGCAGAGGTCAGAGCAAAAGAGGTAGAAAGCTACGCACATGATACAAGTATGGCTATGGAGTTGAGCTCTAAGCAGGTATCCACACTAGAGCAAGCAAACAAAGCCACTGTAGATCGACTGAACAATAGCAAAACTGCACTTGAAAGCTTAGAAAACTCTGTTTCAAGCGCAAACTCCATTGTCAGCGGTATCCGGGATATCGCAGAGCAAACAAACTTGCTCGCCCTTAACGCTGCGATCGAAGCAGCACGAGCTGGTGAAGCTGGACGAGGGTTCGCAGTTGTCGCTGACGAAGTACGAACGCTTTCTGGCCGTACTCAACACTCCCTAGAAGAAATCACGTCAATCTTTGACTCTCTGAATAGCTCAACCACCAATTTACGTAAAAACCTAGAGTTAATTGAATCAGCTTCTTCAGAACAACGTACACTAACATTAGAGTTAGGACATTCAGCTCAGGAAGTTCAAGAAAAGTCACATCAATCTACTGTCCTATCGCGTAAAGCATCAGGCTATGCCGAAGACCAAAAGCGCAGTGTGAGCTTATTGACTGAAGCGGTTGAAAAAGTGCGCTCACAAGCGGATGAATCAGAACGATTCTTAGCGCAAATGACCAGCAATGTAAGACAAAAAATCGATGACATCACCTCAACTCTGGGCATTCGCTAATATTTAGATATAAAAAAGCCAGCACTAATATGCTGGCTTTTTTCATCTTGCTACATAGAGTCGCTTAGAAAAGTACGCGGGCCTTAATCGTGCCGTCTACTTCTTTCACTTTCTCTAATGCAATTTCACCCATGTCCGCATCTACTTCCATCACCAT
Organism: Marinomonas ostreistagni; assembly: GCF_016461785.1. Taxonomy (GTDB): domain Bacteria; phylum Pseudomonadota; class Gammaproteobacteria; order Pseudomonadales; family Marinomonadaceae; genus Marinomonas; species Marinomonas ostreistagni_A. Next base: position 6,621 of record NZ_JAEMUH010000009.1, read on the forward strand.
GTAACCAAGTTTCTCGGTCGTACGAAGGAATTGGCCAGAGATGTTAATGCCATTGTCAGAGAAGATAGAGTTAATCTTAGACAATACACCTGGACGGTTTTCATGGATGTGAAGAATACGGTGCGTATCCGCTTGCGCAGGCAATGCCACTTCAGGGAAGTTAACTGCCGCAGTTGTTGTACCAATATCAGAGTACTGAATCAGTTTCACAGCTACCTCAACACCGATGTTTTCCTGCGCTTCCATTGTCGAACCACCAATGTGCGGCGTCAAAATCACATTATCCAAGCCACGTAGTGGTGATACAAACTCTTCCGCATTGCCTTTCGGCTCCACTGGGAATACGTCAATCGCTGCTCCAGCAATATTGCCTGCCTTGATTGATTCAGCTAATGCTTCAAGGTCGACTACCGTACCGCGAGAAGCATTTAAGAAGATTGCGCCCTTCTTAATTTGTGCAATCTCTTCCGCGCCAATCATCATCTTAGTGCTTGGTGTTTCTGGAACATGTAGAGAGATCACATCACAGGTAGACAATAATTCTTCTAGAGACTTCACTTGACGTGCATTACCTAATGGTAGCTTAGTGATGATGTCGTAGAAGCATACTTCCATCCCCAACGACTCAGCCAACACACTCAACTGAGTACCAATGCTACCGTAACCAACAATACCTAAACGCTTGCCACGTGTCTCGAAAGACCCAACCGCAGACTTCATCCAGCCACCGCGATGTGATACCGCATTTTTCTCGGGAATGCCACGTAAAAGCAAGATCAGCTCACCAAGTACCAATTCTGCAACACTACGTGTATTAGAGTACGGCGCATTGAAGACTACGATACCTTTGCTAGAAGCAGCATCTAAATCAACTTGGTTTGTACCGATACAGAAACAGCCAATTGCAACTAACTTATTTGCATGCTCAAGCACCTTTGATGTCAGTTGTGTACGGGAACGGATACCAATGAAGTGTGCTTCAGAGATTTTCTCGATCAACTCGTCTTCTGGTAGAGCTGTCTTGTGGTATTCAATGTTTTCGTAACCAGCGGCATTCAACGCCTCAATGGCTGATTGATGCACGCCTTCTAATAACAAAATTTTGATTTTTGCTTTTTCTAAAGAAGTGTTGCTCATGGCTTTTTTCGTATCTCTATGGTTTTTTGTGGGGGAATTTTAGACGCTATGGTATCACACTAGCTTGCGCCGCAAACCCAAAGATACTGGAAAGTCACTCATCTTGAGGGGAGTAATACTCAACTATACAACAATTTACACCTTAGCTACGCATTTTAACTGGCAAGAATAAGCTGGCAGCACTAGAATTGTGTTGTACAAAAGATAAGCAATGAGGTGAGCTATGCCCATCGAAGGTATTAATAACAGTTACATCAGTCCGTTTGATAATGAAACGGCGGTCACTGTCAACCCAAACACTGCAGTGTCTAGCAGTGCGTCAGAAGCCAGTGCAGCTCCTAGTTCGGTAGATGTTGCCGTTTCCTTATCGCCTCAGGCTCAGCAACTTGCACAAGATAGTATCTCTCAGCAAACTGTTGCTCAGACAGATGCATTAGATACTGGTGCAGATTTAACAACCGCCTCCCAATTTGGAGCCAATGCTACGGCTAACAATTCATCTGTTGCCGCCGGAGTCAATGGAGCGTCAGGCGACACTCTTAACGCGGCGCCTTCCAATTCCAGTCAAAGTGCTAGTGTTGCTTCGCAATACAATATTAGCCCTGAGTCAGCTTTAGGCCAAACGATTGACTTTTCTGCTTAGGACGCCGTATTTCTAGAACGTTTAGATACGTTCTAGAAATACCCCAGCTTCAACATGGTGAGTGTATGGAAACTGGTCAAACATGGCAAAGCGAGTCACCTTATGGGTAGTCGATAACGCCTCTAGATTCCGTTTCAATGTTTCTGGATTACAGGAAATGTATAGAATCTGATCAACTTTTCTCACTAGTTCTACAGTACCATCATCCAAACCAGCTCTTGGTGGATCCACTAAGACTGTTGAGGGAGACAACGTATCCATTCCCGCTTGTAATAATGCCTTTGGTAATTCACCTTCCCCATTCAATGCAGCAGACACATCTTCACTGGCCATTTTGACGACTTGAACATTATTCACACCGTTCATCGCGATGTTTAGAGAAGCTGAGTTAACGGACACTTTAGCGATTTCTGTACCAATTACTCTATCAAAGCGGCGTGCCAAAGGAATCGAAAAGTTGCCATTACCACAGTACATTTCCAGCAAATCGCCCGAGCAGCCTTGTGTAACATCAAGTGCCCACTCAAGCATTTTTTCACTGATGCCTGCGTTGGGCTGAGTGAAGCTGTTTTCAACTTGCTGGTAATGGTACTTGCGACCATTTACCGTTAGAGTTTCCATGACGAAATCGCGGGTTAAAATTTGCTTACGCTTGCGACTACGACCGATAAAGTGGCACGCAGGAAAGAGGCCATTCAGTTCGTGAGCGGCTTGGTTCCATACGTCATCAATGGGTTTGTGGTAAAGCATACTAATCAATGCTTCACCTGTTGTGGTCGTCAGAAAGTCGACTTGGAATAGTTTATGGCGCAGTACAGGAACATCTTTAATCGCGGCCAGCAACTTTGGCATCAGCTCATTGATAAGAGTAGACGCTGCTAAAAACTGGTCGACCCGAATCGGGGTACGAGGGTCTGCGGAGTCAAACATTGCATAATAGAGGTCATCCCCTTCATGCCAAACACGAAACTCAGCACGCATACGGTAATGGCTTGGCGCACTCTCAAAGATTTCCATTGATGGCAACTCTAAGTCTGCCATCAATTCAGATAAAGAAGCCTGCTTAGCCTGTAACTGTGCCGTGTAGTGTTCAGGATGTATTTGGTCGGGTCTCATGCAAAAGTCCACTAAACTAGTATTCAAAAAGGGCGCGAATTATACAAAGAGTTCGTCTATTTTGCGAACAATGCCTTTTATAAAAAGCTGGGACCCAATAACACTTCTAACGACGCAGTTAAGGATAACTCTGACTGGTAATCATTCTCTCGCTCATAGGTCACCTGAGGCTTCAACTGACCAATCAGCCAATTGCTATATAAAACTTGCTGGTATTCTACATAATATAGAAAACTTTCGGCCTTAGGCTTTGATCCTTCTTGTAGGTAACTCACTTGATAACGCAGTTTACTTCGATCAGATAAAGCATGATTTAAATAAAGGTTCTGACGCCAGTACGTTTCCGAATCCAATTCAAGATAAGTCGTACCGAACTCCGCACCAAATTCAAACCGGTCTGAAAAGGGCCTTCTTGCGGCAAGGCTATAGCGCCCCCCATAACCAAGAGAATAATAACTAAACAAAGCTTCATTTTGCTCAATTAGCCACTTACCCAGCTGATAATCTTGATCAAACTTGATACGCACAAATGGATCCATCGGCATTCGCACCAAGAGTCCCAAATCGATGTTTGCATTCCACTCGTCCTTTACGTAACGCAACATGGTCGCAAAACGCGTATTTTGAGCAGACTGTAGAATATTCTGTCCAGGCTCGTTATCCATCAAACGATTATCTTGTGTTAACTCGTCAGCGTCCGACTCGATAATTAAGTCCAATCTATTTTCGGTATTCGGCAAATGCAATCGAGCATCCAAATTAAAAAAGCCAGACACCCCATCTTCACTTTCTAAAATGGTACCAAAGCGTAGACTCACAAAACTTTTTTCATCGTTCTCATGACGTTGTCCGGAAAAAAATGCATCCAAGCCGTTGGACCATTCTCCAACTTTGTAGGACATGGTCTCATGGGTACTCAACCACCAGTCCTTGCTATCCCCGTCCTCTGGCAACACATCCGTCGCATACAGTGGAGAACTTAGCATAAGTCCCCACAGTGATGCAGTTTGCAGCTTTCCTAGGCACAAACGCCATACATGCCATTTCATAGTCCGTGCAACATTTCTCGAATCATCAATGATGAGTTCTGAGCAGCCACACTTAGATACTCCTCAAAACTAGCAGGTGATTCTTTATCGGCAACATCCGAAAGAGATCGAACCACAACAAAGGGAATAGCAAACTTATGACAGACCTGCGCCACTGCAGCGGCTTCCATCTCAACCGCTTTCAGACTTGGAAAGGCGGCGCGAACTTGAGCCACACGGCTCGCTTCACACATGAACACATCACCCGTTCCAATCAAGCCAACTTTTGCATTCACTTTACCGATTTTAGCGACAGCATTCTTGGCAGCCTCTACCAATGCAGCATCTGCAGTAAATGTTTCTGGCAAACTTGGTAATTGCCCCAAACTGTAGCCAAAAGCCGTAACATCGACATCGTGATGCACAACTTCATCCGAAATAATCACGTCCCCTACTTCTAATTCAGGGTCAAACCCTCCTGCTGAACCAATGTTAATCACGACAGAAGGAGTAAAATTTGCCATTAACAATGTCGTTGACACTGCAGCATTCACTTTACCAATACCAGATTTAAGAAGTACAACTTCCTTGCCGTCTAATTGACCAGTGAAGAAATCACAGCCTGCAATAGAGGTTTCTTGAACATTGGTCATCCACTCCTTGATTACGGCAACTTCTTCATCCATTGCACCAATTAAACCCACTACACTCATAATGATCTCACTCTAAATTTTTAATGTTTGAAGCAAAGAAGCGACCACAGTACTATCAGGGATTCGCTCATCCATATCCATAAAAAGCATTGTATCAGGTCGTCCAGAAAAGTCCTCTAGCACCACCCATCTAGTATTAACGAGTTGCACTAAATGAAGCTTGTTAGCACGTAAAGCCGTTTTATCATCCAACACTATAATAATCACAGGACTAGTATGACGTAGAACAGAGACTAAATTCTCGACATCCACCTCTCGACGCACGACATAGCCATGCGCACTTAACTCTGACTGCCAAATAACTTGGCTAATCGAAGAGCCTCCAGTGATGATAAAATTCGTCTCTTGGGTTGCCCACTCACCCATTCGAATTGCAGGTAGGTGGTTCAACGCTTTGATATGTTCTAATAAACTAAACGCCATTAGCTGATGAGAACAAAGCCAATTGTTTCCTGTATGATCTGCAAGATGATCCGCCAAATACAAGATAGGCAGCTCATCCTCTTCACTCACATGCACTAGCTTCTGCACATAAGTTTCCGCTAAATCGATATCACCAAGGCCTATAAGCAGTAAGTCATATTGACAATGGTAAGGAGCACTTGCTGAAGAAAACTCCGCAAACGAAGCATAACAGTCGTATTCAATAGCAAGCGATGTAAGCAATTGGTGGACTCGGTCAGTGTCAACAAAATCATTTGTTATAAACGCGGCGTTCACATTAAGTGCTGCTTCGGATACATCAGAAACGACAGTATCAACAGCAGACGTCATTTTAATATAACCGCCCTTCGATACTTCATATCGCCCTTTCAGCAATTTAGGGTACTCCTGACAAAGCCAAGTTACGCTGGGACTACTATCATCAGCCCCATACACTTTTATCAATAACCCCTTCTTATCCCAGCCAAATACAAGATGCCTACCCGTTGTTGAACCATGCATACAAAGTAATAATGCTGTTTTAATCATATGCGCATGGTCTGTTGTCCACCGCCCATGCAATACAGCATCTTCTAACGATAGCTCAATCTGATACTGGCGATCTTGCGCTATTAACTTCTGTTCTAGCCAATCCTGCTGCTGCAGAATTAAATGCCCTAACGAGCACTCTTGTACTAATTCCTCTGGTTGCTCTGCAATACTTTTCAGTAACTCCCCCACCACGACAAGCCAACTAACGGTTGCTTCAGGGTACTTTGTTAACAACTCAGAATGCGCAGACATTTCCTGAAAGATGAGCTGAGGAAGAGGTTGTGGGCGATCGAACGCTTGCCGGGGGAAGCGATGGGTCAGATGCCAACGCAATCTTCGAACTTCACTCACATCTTTACCTACCAACATAACACTTCGAAAACCATGCTCATTTACAAAGGTATGCGTTTGAAAAGCGTACACTTTAGGGTGATCTTTCAACTCCAGCTCAAACCCTCCACCATACTCACCTTTTAAGGCTCTTTGTATAGGCTGATGGCAGGCAATAGGCGTCATATCGAAAATAGTTTTTGCTGTCGCAGATTCGGGGAAGATCGTTGCAGCTTCTTCATTTATGTCCGTTACTCTGGCAGATTCATCGCAAAATAAAATGGCTGCTTGAAGAGAGTTTAATAATAGATCTAAGTGTTGATCTCGTGCTTTTAGCCTCACTTGAAAATGACTGAGTTGCGCTAAAAGAGGCTCAAACTCCTGATAAGTTAAGGTGTCTATACGGCCTAAAGCAGGGAGTCCTGCAATAGGCATAAAAAGTGTTCGTTGCGCATGCCATTGGACAAACCAATACAGCACCATCAGGCCAATCAAAACAGAAAGACTGCCAATGATCGCCCAACTACTAAAGGATTCAACCAGTGGCCTTGAATACCTAACTTCAACAGCTAACTTGTCTTCCAACGTTGGTAGCGACAGGGTACTTTCGTGCTTCACATACGGAGCATCATCCGAGAAGCTGTTTAACTGTTCAATCAGCAGCGGATGCCCCAACACATTATTAATTTGTAAATAGTCCGCTTCCGCGCTTCCAATTAAATCACTCGCTAATGCCAAGTTGTTATTAAGAGAAATAAAGCCATAAAAAAAGCCTTTACTGAGCCCCTCCGAATCCGCTTCAAGTGAGTACTTATATACAAGAAACTCGCCATTATCAGAGCTGGAAATATGCTGCCAAACATCTGTTCCAACGCCTTTAGTCAGGCCTGCCACCTCATCTCGAGTGTATAATCGAATCCTTGGGTCTTCCATGAATCGGCCATCCGTCAAAGAAGCATAGAAAAAGTCCAAGCCGCCAAAAAACAGCACATCATGTAACTGGAATAAACTGTCGATGGTTTCACCATCGCCAATCTGCTCTGACAAGAACTTAACTTCAAAGTTGGCACGATCGAGATAAGCAGCAAAACTTAAATGGATTGCTTCCGCACGTTGTTGTTTCATTTCCTCTGCGTAATAACGTTGAGTGAAAAAATCCATTAGCCATATCACGGCACAGATCAAAACCCCAATCAATAGAAAGGAAGGAGCAATACTACGTGAAAAGTGTTTACGTAAACTCAGCGTGGCCATAGTGCAAAGGAATATTGAAGCGCTTGTTGAAAAGTTAGTTGACGAGTTTGCTGATCCATATCGCGCGTTAAAAATGTGACCGTTTCTGTGTAGACCCTTGGAAGTAGACGCAATTCTATATCCGCTTTAATCGCTTCCGCAGCAGCTATAGCCATATAATCCTTCATATCTAGAACTGTAACCATCACAACCCCTTGCTGATGCGCTGCGTCGAGGCGCCTTTGGCCTAACCAAGCGTTTGTACTCGCTGACATTGACGGGTTCGTCATTAACACGTCAATTACACGCTCACTGATCTTAGGTGTACATGAGAAGATAAAGTGCTGGCGCTCATCAGGCTGTTTTGCAAGCAAAGCATCTAATACAGGCTCAATACCCTCTTCTAGATCCTTTACACGATAACGATATCGCACAGAACGACCTAATCCAGCTAACTCATTCAAGAACATCTGGCAATCACTTTGCCCGCTTGTCGGACTTACCTCAGATATAGCGTCAATCACAGCATTGCTATCCAAGCCTCTATCTAACAAACTCGCCAGACGATGCATCATAAGCGCCTTATCAGTCCCAATATATAGCAAAGGAGGATGTAAATGCCACGCTGGAAAAGGTGCAAAGCTATTCAAAATAATGACTTTTGACCCATCTTGGAGAAGTAAGTGCTCAATTAATGGTCGATTATAGTCATCGACACCATCTACAATGACATAATCAAAGCTGGTTGCCTGAATACTTTGATACTTATAGAACATGGCAAGCGTCCCCTCGTCACGAGGAACATAAAAAACGTCTAAACGAAAGTCCATGTTGAGCTCTTGCATGCGTCGTTTGAACGCAAAAAACCAAGCTTGGTTTTGAGGTATTTCTGGGTCAGTCCGAAGTATTACAGCAATTTTTAAGGTTTCAGGATAGATACTAGACAGGCGAATGGGCTGTGAATGAACTCGAACAGAAAGCTGTTCAATCAACGGAAGTTGGTTTGGATTATCTTCTAGATAACGCTGTAAGCTAGTAGACGGCTGATTAAAGCCATATGCCCAATCTATCGGCGTTAGCAGTAATGCAAAACAGATGAGAAGAAAACGCTTCAAATACTATCGCCTCATAAAATCTTACCTTAAAGGGACATTCTAACGATAAGACTCAACAAAGGTACATTGAAAGCATCAAAAAGGCATAAAAAAAGCCGAGTCACTAAGTAACTCGGCTTTCTTTAATTTGGTGCGGAAGGAGAGACTCGAACTCTCACGCCGTGAAGCACTGGAACCTAAATCCAGCGTGTCTACCAATTCCACCACTCCCGCTTTGGAATGGCGAGCATTATAGGTGAACCATTTTTCAGGTCAACACTTTTTTAAAATAAATTTAAAAAAGTCACTCGCTCATTCTATTTATTAGAAACGACGGCCGTTTGAGTACTCACCGTGCTCGTAACGAATTGCCATTTCTTCCAGATCAATCGTATGAATACGTGATGCTTGACCCGCTGAACCGAACGCTTCGTAACGATCAATACATACCGCCTTCATCGCTTTGATGCTTTCAGTTAAGTATTTACGTGGATCGAAGTTACCTTTGTGCTCTGCTAGGCTACGACGGATCGCACCCGTTGCCGCTAGACGCAGGTCTGTATCAATGTTGACTTTACGAACACCGTAACGAATCGCTTTCACGATTTCTTCTACTGGCACACCGTAAGTTTCTGGAATCTCACCACCGAATTCGTTGATGATTTCTAACCAGTCTTGTGGCACTGATGAAGAACCGTGCAACACAATGTGTGTGTTAGGCAGTCGTTCTGCGATGCGGTTGATACGTTCGATGTCTAGAATGTCACCGGTTGGTGGACGAGTGAACTTGTACGCACCATGACTTGTGCCGATCGCTACCGCTAGGGCATCAATACCTGTTGCTTCAACAAAATCAAACGCTTCGTCTGGATCCGTCAACATCTGTGAGTGGTCTAGAATACCTTCTGCACCCACACCGTCTTCTTCACCTGCTTGGCCAGTTTCTAGAGAACCTAGACAGCCCAACTCACCTTCTACAGAGACGCCACATGCATGGGCGAACTCTACTGTACGACGTGTCACATCAACGTTGTATTCGTAGCTTGCTGGCGTTTTACCGTCAGCCATCAAAGAGCCGTCCATCATCACTGATGAAAAACCAAGCTGGATTGAACGTTGACAAATTGCTGGGCTCGTACCGTGATCCTGGTGCATGACTACCGGGATGTGTGGGTAATCTTCGATCGCCGCTGCGATTAAGTGGCGAAGGAAGTGAGAGCCTGCGTACTTACGCGCGCCAGCAGAAGCTTGCATGATAACAGGCGAGTTTACCTCGTCTGCGGCTTCCATGATCGCTTTTACCTGCTCCATGTTGTTCACGTTGAACGCAGGTAAGCCGTAATCATGCTCTGCTGCATGGTCCAGCAATTGACGCATACTAATTAAAGGCATAAAAGTTTCCTCTGACAATGAAGTTGATTGGTGTCTTTGCAAATAACAAAGCACCCATTAATGTTTATCCATGCGCATGTGTGTCACATGTGGCTTTACGCCTTATCGTTATATTGTCATTCTGTCTAATGACAGACCGGTCACTCTCTAAGTGTTAGTTATTATAGTGATGAGATGGTCATCATGACGCATCTCATCGTGCAGGGTTTTCCCTGTCTTATTCAAGTGTAAGCTTTTAGCTTTACACTAATTTTGCGTGCGCGACTCTAACATAGCAACAGCTGGAAGCACTTTTCCTTCAACAAATTCTAGGAAAGCACCGCCACCAGTGGAAATGTAAGACACTTTTTCAGCAATGTCATATTTATCCACTGCAGCTAGCGTATCACCACCACCGGCAATAGAGAAACCAGCACTGTTAGCAATCGCCATAGAAAGTGCTTTGGTACCTTCACCAAACTGATCGAACTCGAATACACCTACTGGGCCGTTCCAAATGATCGTCTGAGCACTTTCAAGTAGACCGGCAAGCTTCGCCGCCGCTTTCGGACCGATATCCAGAATCATATCGTCTGCTGCAACATCTTTCGCATCTTTAACCGTCGCTTCCGCATCGGCAGAGAACTCGGTTGCGACAACCACGTCTTCAGGCAGTGGGATATCTACTTTTTCCATCAGAGCTTTTGCTTGCGGAATCAAATCTTCTTCGTACAAAGATTTACCGACCGGGAAACCTGCCGCCGCTAGGAAAGTATTGGCGATACCGCCACCAACGATAAGCTGGTCTACTTTGTCAGATAGAGACTCGAGTACCGTTAGCTTAGTCGATACCTTTGAACCACCGACAATCGCAGCCATTGGGCGTGCAGGTTTCGCTAACGCCTTTTCAAGGGCATCAAGTTCAGCTGCCAACAATGGGCCTGCACAAGCAAGCGGTGCAAACTTACCTACACCGTGCGTTGAGGCTTGTGCACGGTGGGCCGTTCCAAAAGCATCCATCACGTAGATGTCACATAGCTCAGCCATTTGCTTAGACAATGCTTCATCGTCTTTCTTCTCACCCTTGTTGAAACGTACGTTCTCAACTAGAACGAGCTGTCCTGCTTCAACGTCAACACCGTTTAACCAGTCTTTCACTAGTGGCACGTCTTGCCCTAGAAGACCTGCTAAATGATCGGCAACCGGCTGCATTGAATATTGTTCTTCGTACTCACCTTCCGTTGGACGACCAAGGTGAGACATTACGATCACTTTGGCACCCGCTTCTAGCGCAAGCTTAAGCGTCGGAAGCGCCGCACGAATGCGTGCATCGCTAGTCACTTTGCCATCTTTTACAGGCACGTTAAGGTCTTCACGAATCAACACTCGTTTGTTCGCAAGATCCAAATCGGTCATTTTAATTACGGTCATGCACGATTCCTCGTCGTTTTTAAAATTCATTAGTGCTTAGCACTGTCTTCCAATAATTGTCGCCAATAGCATGCCACATCTAACATACGATTCGCGTAGCCCCATTCGTTGTCAAACCAACACAGCAGTTTCACTAAGCGACCATCGACCACTTGTGTTTGAGTACCGTCAATGATCACCGAGCGTGGATCATGATTAAAGTCCACCGACGCGTGAGCCTCCTGAGTGTAACCTAATAAGCTAGCGTATTTAGAGGATGCTGCCACTTGCAACGCGGTATTCACTTGTTCCGCGGTCACATCATTCTTCGTACGCACCACCATATCGATCAAAGAGACATTGATGGTTGGAACGCGTACGGCATTCGAGCTGATCTTACCCGCTAGGCTCGGTATCAAACGTGCGATACCACGGTCAAGGCCAGTGTTCACTGGTATGATTGAACTCATTGCCGAACGAGTTAAGCGCAAATCTTTGGTATTGTAAGCATCAATGATAGGCTGATCATTCATCGCCGAATGGATCGTCTGCGTTGCGCCGTGCTCGACACCCGCTAACGCCTCCAGTGTATCTAAAACTGGAATGACACAATTGGTAGTACAAGACGCTGCGGAGACTATCGTATGCTTAGCGCTGATGTCCGTCGTGTGATTAAACCCATAGACAATCGTGGCATCGACATCTGCCGAAGCAGGCTGGGACAACAGCACTCGTGGCACTCCTGCATCGATAAAACGCTGAATCTGCTCACGTTCTGCAAAGACACCCGAGCACTCAAGCACCATATCAACGTTTAAAGCTGACCAATCTAACTCTTCAGGCGTCGCTGCACTGAAGCATTGAATCTCATCTTCACCAATCATCAGGCTATTGCCTTTAATCGACACAGGCTTAGGAAAGCGGCCATGAGTGGTATCGTAGCGTGTCAAATAACTGATCGTTTCAATATCCGATAATTCATTGATCGCCACGACATGCATTCGGTCTTGATAACCGTTTTCGTAGATTGCACGAAGCACTGATCGGCCAATGCGGCCATAGCCATTAATCGCTACTCGCAACATAGTTCTCTTAAATCAAATCAAAGCAACAAAAAAGAGGAGCCAGAAGCTCCTCTTTCGTTGTGAAGCCGTTAGGCGTTCAGCAGTTTCTCTGCTGTGGCTACTACGTTTTCTACAGTGAAGCCGAAGTGTTTTAGAAGGTCGCCACCCGGTGCTGATTCACCGAATGTACGCATACCCACCATTGCACCACCAAAGCCTACGTACTTGTACCAGTAGTCAACGTGCGCTGCTTCAATCGCAACACGTTTCGTCACACTGCTTGGCAGTACAGATTCTTGGTACGCTGCGTCTTGAGCATCGAAAGCATCTGTAGATGGCATAGACACAACACGAACTTTCGTGCCTTTTTCTGCCAATGCTTTCGCAGAGTCTAGCGCTAGAGCAACTTCTGAGCCGGTCGCAATCAGGATTAGCTCTGGCGTGCCTTCACAGTCAGACAATACGTAACCACCTTTCGCGATGTCCGCTACTTGCGCATCAGTACGAGCAAGCGCTGGCAAACCTTGACGGCTGAATACCAAAGACGTTGGACCAGAGCGACGCTGGATACCTGCTGCCCAAGCTACCGCTGTTTCCGTTGCATCCGCTGGACGCCATACTGACATGTTTGGTGTCATGCGTAGGTTCGCAAGTTGCTCGACAGGTTGGTGTGTTGGACCGTCTTCGCCTTGACCAATTGAGTCGTGGGTGTAAACGAAGATATTCTGAATGCCCATCAATGCAGACATACGTACTGCGTTACGCGCGTATTCCATGAACATCATGAAGGTTGCGCCGTAGTTGATGAAACCGCCGTGTAGCGAAACACCGTTCATGATGCCGCTCATACCGAACTCACGTACACCGTAGAATACGTAGTTACCCGCTGGATCTTCTTGAATGCCTTTTGAGCCAGACCATAGGGTTAGGTTAGAACCTGCCAGGTCAGCCGAGCCACCTAGTAGTTCAGGCAAAATTGCACCAAACGTACCGATCGCGTTTTGCGACGCTTTACGACTAGCAATGTTTTCGCCTTTTTCTTGGCACTCTTTGATGTAAGCAGCCGCTTTTTCAGCGAAGTCTGCTGGCAATTCACCTTTGATTACACGGCGTTCGAATTCTGCTGCAAGCTCTGGGTAAGCCGCTTGATACGCTTCGAATTTCGCTTCCCATTCTGTTTGAGCTGACGCCCCTTTAGATTTCGCATCCCAACCTTCGTAAACATCAGCAGGGATTTCAAATGGTGCTTCTTTCCAACCTAGGAATTCACGCGCTGCGGCGATTTCTTCATCACCTAGTGGCGCACCGTGACAGTCGTGGGAACCTGATTTGTTTGGAGAGCCAAAACCGATGATGGTTTTACAACAGATCAATGTAGGCTTAGACGTTTCAGCTTGCGCTGCTTCGATGGCTGCCTTGATGGCTTCTGGATCGTGACCATCTACATCAGCAATCACATGCCAGCCGTAAGACTCAAAACGTTTTGGCGTGTCGTCTGTGAACCAGCCTTCAACATGACCGTCGATTGAGATGCCGTTGTCATCCCAGAATGCGATCAATTTACCTAGACCTAACGTACCCGCCAGAGAACACGCCTCATGGGAGATACCTTCCATCATACAACCGTCGCCTAGGAAGCAGTATGTGTTGTGATCAACAACGCTGTGGCCTTCACGGTTAAATTGTGCCGCTAAGGTTTTCTCAGCAATTGCCATACCTACTGCGTTACTGATACCCGCACCTAGAGGACCAGTCGTTGTTTCAACGCCATCCGTATAACCATACTCAGGGTGACCAGGAGTTTTTGAGTGCAGTTGACGGAATTGCTTCAGATCTTCAATAGATAGGTTATAGCCTGAAAGGTGAAGCAAAGAGTAAATCAACATAGAGCCATGGCCGTTCGACAATACGAAACGGTCACGATCGACCCATTTAGCGTCAGTTGGGTTGTGTTTTAGAAAGTCATTCCAAAGCACTTCTGCAATGTCAGCCATGCCCATAGGCGCGCCTGGGTGTCCAGATTTTGCTTTTTGAACCGCGTCCATACTAAGTACGCGAATAGCATTAGCAAGTTGTTTACGAGACGGCATTGATTATCCACTCCTGGTTAATGTACGAAATGTCGTTTCATTCTCCATGCTAACCCCAGTTCTTGCAACGGCCTCGGGTAATGCATGCCCAATAAATGAGCAAAGAGAATGAAATTGCACAAAGATGGCAAAGATCATAGCAAAAAAGCTGCACTAACACCCTACCTTAAACGCTTAATTGCTTGAATTTTAGTCGCCATTGGTTCATTATCCGCATCACAGCGTCGATTTGTTTCGGCTTGCGGACGCTATATAAAATCAGCTAAACAGAAGCAAGGCAGCCTGTTTAGCAAATCTTTCAGCTAAGCGGGTTTTTTTATGCCTGTTTGGCGCTCTAGAATCTACATTTATAGAGGCACAAACATGTCAGAATATTCTTTATTTACTTCAGAATCGGTTTCTGAAGGCCATCCAGACAAAATCGCAGACCAAGTATCTGATGCCATCCTTGATGCCATCTTAAAAGAAGACTCAGAAGCACGTGTTGCGTGTGAGACACTCGTGAAGACGGGCATGGTATTGGTCGCTGGTGAAGTCCGTACCAATGCCTGGGTTGATATCGAGGACATCGCTCGCGGCGTGATTCGTGAAATCGGTTACAATAGCTCAGACATGGGCTTTGACTGGGAATCCTGTGCTGTACTCAATGCCATCGGTAAGCAGTCTGTTGATATCGCGGTAGGTGTTGATGAAGCGGATGCAAAAGAACAAGGCGCCGGTGACCAAGGCCTAATGTTTGGTTTTGCTACCAACGAAACCGATGTCCTAATGCCTGCACCGATCACTTACTCACACCGTTTGGTACAGCGCCAAGCAGAAGTTCGTAAAAACGGTACACTAGACTTCCTTCGTCCAGATGCGAAAAGCCAAGTGACATTCCGCTACGACGAAAATGGTAAGCCATGTGCTATCGATGCTGTGGTACTTTCCACTCAGCACAGCGCAGCGATCAAGCAGGCAGATCTTCGCGAAGCGGTAATGGAAGAGATCATCAAGCCGGTTCTGCCTGAAGAGTGGTTGTCTAAAGACACTAAGTACTTCATCAACCCAACTGGCCAATTCATCATTGGTGGCCCAGTAGGTGATTGTGGTCTAACTGGCCGTAAAATCATCGTAGATACCTACGGTGGTATGGCGCGTCACGGCGGTGGTGCTTTCTCTGGTAAAGATCCATCAAAAGTTGACCGTTCTGCAGCCTATGCAGGTCGTTACGTAGCGAAAAACATCGTTGCTGCAGGTCTTGCCGACAAGTGTGAGATCCAAGTGTCTTATGCCATTGGTGTCGCTGAACCAACTTCTATTAGTATCAACACATTTGGTACAGGTAAAGTAAGTGACGAGCTAATCTCTCAACTAGTACGTGAACACTTCGAGCTTCGTCCAGCAGGTCTAATCAAGATGCTTGATCTTAAGCGCCCAATTTACTTACCAACTGCCGCATACGGCCACTTTGGTCGTGAAGGTGAGAACTTTACTTGGGAACGCACAGATAAAGCCGACGCACTTCGTAAAGCTGCTGGTTTATAATCTCTCGGATTTCCGTTATAAAAGCCCTCTCAACAGAGGGCTTTTTTATTTATGCGCATTCCACGTATCTACGTCGATCTACCACTTGCTGAACACTCCACAATTGAGCTTCCCGACGGTGCTTTCCAACACTGCTGTAAGGTGCTCCGCCTTAAAGAAAACCACCCTATTACTTTGTTTAACGGCAAAGGCGGGCAGTTCAAAGCCGAATTAGTTAATGTCCAAAAACGCTCGGCTCAAGTCGAAGTGGGCACCTTTGAAGAGTTAACAAACGAGTCGCCTCTTAAAGTAACGATTGGACAATCGATTTCTCGAGGTGAGCGTATGGATTATGCCGTGCAGAAAGCCGTCGAAGCAGGTGTTTATAAAATACAGCCATTGTTTAGCGAACGTTGCGAAGTGCGGTTAAACGATGCCCGTTTAGAGAAGCGCGTTCAACATTGGCAACAAGTTGCCATCAGCGCAGCGGAACAATCTGGTCGCGGCATTGTGCCCGAAGTCTGCTTCCCCATCGAACTAGAGAAGTGGGTACCAGATTGTAATGATATGTTAAAACTAACATTACATCATCATAGCCCTCGTCCGCTATCGGATTTTGCAGAACCGACCAATAAACAAATAGCCTTATTAATTGGACCAGAGGGCGGTTTATCTGAGACAGAGGTTGCTTTAGCTAAACAATATGGCTTTTCGGCGATCGCACTAGGGCCTCGAGTTTTACGTACAGAGACCGCCCCTATTGTGGCGTTAACCGCATTAAACATACGCTGGGGCGATATTTAGCGTTTACATTTTGTTACATTTTAATGTCCTATGTAACGTGAAGACCTTATTAAGCCACTAGCCCGTTTTCTAAACTATATTTTAGAATTGTGTAAAAAATCAGCTAGCATATATTTCTTACTCTTTATTTTACTACTTACATCAGGTGGAGCTCATGTTTCGACAAAAATTCTTGGCAAGTAGCATTGTGTTGGCTACGTCACTATGCGCCCTTCCAGCCATGGGCATCACCCTTGAAGAAGCCACATATCGAGCGGTTGAAAGCAACCCAAGCATTAGACAAGCCATCGCCTTGTACCAAGAAAGCCTAGAGAATACTGAAGTCTCTCGTCGAAACGGTTACTACCCATCTGTAGACCTTAATGCTGGGATTGGACACGAAACCACTTACGACTATCAGGGCAGTGGCGAAGATGTTTCTTTGACAAGAAGAGAGTTAGCGCTCACTTTGACTCAACCCATTTTTAGTGGTTTTAGCACTTCAAATGACGTAAAGCGCTTGAAAGCTGAAGCTGAAGCCAATCGCTGGAATGCGTTAATACAAGTTGAAAACAAAGCCTTAGAAGTTGCTCAAGCTTATACTGACGTTTTGCGTAATCGTGAACTTTATGAGTTAGCACAATCCAACTTAGAAACTCACAATCGTATTTATCAGCAAATCCGAACGGCCAGTGAGTCTGGTGTTGGTCGTCAATCTGATTTCAGCCAAATCACTGCACGACTAGCTAAAGCGGAAGCGAACCGCTTATCTGCAATTGACAACTTAAGAGCAGCTGAAGCAAATTACGTCAACGTTGTAGGTGAAATGCCCCCAGCAGAGCTGATCTATCCTGAACCAGATCGCTCCATGTTACCTAAGAGTTTACAAAGCGCCATAGATCAAGCTATTAAGAATAATCCTGCAATTGATTCAGCTCAATGGGATGTAACGGCTACAGAACACGTGGTAAGTGGCGCAAAATCTAGTTTTTACCCAGAGCTTAACTTTGTTGTAGAACGAACATTTGATAACAATATTGATGGCGCGGAAGGTAGCGATGAAGACCTTACAGCCATGCTTCGTTTAAGCTATAACCTATTCAGTGGTGGTGCAGATAAGCGAGCACAAGAAGCCGCGACGCAGCAGAACATCCAAGCATCAGAGATCAAACGAAACACAGTTCGTGAGACAGAACTGACTGCACGCCTAGCATGGGCGGCATATGAAGCGTCACTAGGTTCAAAAAGCTACTTGCAACAATATGTTACTGCAACAAAAGAGTCTCAGCTTGCTTACGCACAACAATTTAATTTAGGCCGCCGTACATTGCTTGATGTACTTGATAGTGAGAATGAGCTTTTTGAGGCTCGTCAAGACTACGTTAATGCAGACTACGATGAGCTATATGCTGAGTTTAGATTGTTCAATAGCAAAGGGGACCTAATGCGTGCTCTTCGCATATACCAACCAGAAGAGCTTGGATTTGAGCAAGAGGTCATTCCTAGAGAAAGAACAGCAGCAATGGCCACGGAAATCACAGCCCCGATTGCCTCTCCTGCAGTGACTTCTCCTGCTGCAGCACCTTACACGCCAGTCGAAACGGTCAGTGACTCTGCAACAGCAGGCACGCAGAATGTTGCTCCTAGAACTAGTTACCAAGTACCCGAAACAACTGCAGTACAACCAGCTACTACAGTCGTAACGCCTAGCTACCAAGCACCTGCAACAACAGCAGTACAGCCAGTAACGCCAGTTGCTACAACGAGTTATCAAGCCCCAACCACATCAACAACACCAAGCTACAATAGCAACTTTCCAGAAGGAAGTACGAGCGTTAGCGAAGATGGTGTCATATTCATTGATGCAACAGACAGCGCCAATGGTTGGTAAGCTTTCACCGTTCGAGCACAGCCATTAGGCTGTGCTCTTTCCTTTGTCCGATATTTTCTCACTCGATACTTATCTTTCCTGCTTTTAGTCCTTATACTCTTGCTTATATACCTTTCCATAGGCTCCTTTCATGCCTATTAGCCGAAACAGGAAACGAATTTTATGACCATAAAACTCGGCATTGTGATGGATCCAATCCATACGATTAACTATAAAAAAGACACTTCGCTCGCTATGCTTTGGGCCGCTGCTGATAAAGGCTGGTCAATCTATTACATGGAAGCGAAAGACCTATATCTTCAAAATGGCAAAGCACACGCTTTTACTCAGCTTCTAGACGTCTACAAAGACCCCGATCACTTTTATGATTTGGGTGCTGAGCAATGTATCGCACTGGGAGACCTTGACGTGATTCTAATGCGTAAAGACCCACCATTTGATATTCCGTTTATGCACGCTACCATGATTCTTGATCAAGCGCAGCGTGATGGCGCAATGGTGGTGAATAACCCTAAGGCTTTACTTGAGTGCAACGAGAAGTTGTTCGCTACTCAGTTTCCGCAATGCTGCCCAGAAGTATTGGTGACACGTCGCTCGGACTTACTAAAAGCGTTCCATAAAGAACATAAAGACGTTATTTTCAAACCGCTTGATGGAATGGGTGGTAGCTCTATCTTCCGCGTCAAAGAAGATGATAGTAACGTCAGCGTTATCATCGAAACGCTGACCAATATGGGTGCAGAGCAAATCATGGCGCAAAAATACATTCCTGAAATCAAGGATGGCGATAAGCGAATTTTGATTGTCGATGGTGAACCGATCCCTTACGGCTTATCGCGTATACCTGCATCAGGAGAAACTCGCGGCAACCTTGCGGCAGGCGGACGAGGCGAAGGCCGTCCACTAACAGAGCGCGAACGATGGATCTGTGATCAAGTCATCCCTACGTTAAAAGAGAAGGACTTAATGTTTGTCGGGTTGGATGTGATCGGTGACTATCTAACTGAAATCAACGTCACTAGTCCAACCTGTGTACGCCAATTGGATGAGCAGTTTGGTTTAAACATCGGCATGACATTATTAGATGCCATTGAGGCTCGCTTAACGGCACACTAATTCCTTTATGCGTACAGCCGATCGTTTCTCCATAACCTTGTTTATTGCCATCAGTTTACACCTGCTGGCGATAACATTGGTTAATTTTGACTTCTCTCTAGGACAATCTGCATCGAGAAAAGCACTCGAAGTAACTTTAGTTCAGCATAAGTCAGAAGCCCCCAGAGAGGCAGACTTCATCGCACAAGTGAACCAACAGGCCAGCGGCACAGAGTTACGCAAGCAAAAGTTAACCACAACGGAGACGGCTCAGTTCCGCGCTGATACCGTACAAGATATAACGCCACCCGTTCAGCCTGAGCTAGCCTCAGCTGAGCCGGTAAACGATCCAGATTTAATAGCAAGCCAGAATCAAAACGATGTCTTTCAAGTTTTAAAAGAACCTGAACAGCAAAATAAAACGCTGGAAGAACAGTTCATTGGAAAGACTCAAGTACCTAGTCGTTTATCCAGCGATATTGCTACCCTTGAAGCACTTTTAGATCAACAACGTCAGGAATACGCCAAACGTCCTCGCATTCGTCGCCTGACTTCAGTGTCAGCCAAGTCAGCCATCGATGCAAAATACCTAGATGACTGGCGCCGCCGAATCGAACGCATAGGTAATATTCACTACCCTTCAGAGGCGAAGCAAAAACATCTCTATGGGCAACTAAGGCTCGCAGTATCGATCTTACCCAATGGCTATGTGGACAATATTGAGATTCTGCACTCATCTGGTGTCCGTGTGTTAGACGATGCTGCAATGCGCATTGTCCGTTTAGCAGAGCCTTTCGACACCTTCCCGACGGAGCTGAAAAAAGAAGTGGATCAATTAGAGATCATTCGTACTTGGCAATTTATGCCTGGGGATCGTTTGCGTAGCCAGTAGCCTTTAAACTAGCTTTACCACTTTATACTCTCTAAAACTAAGCTGTTCTCAGAGCTTTAGATGGGGTCAGCACTTGTAGATACACTTAAGTCACATACAAAAAAAGCCCTCACAAAGGAGGGCTTCTTCAGTATCTGTAGACACGGTGACGATTAATGAAACTCCGCTTCACCCATGGCCAGACGGATTTTCTTCATAGCGTTCTTCTCAAGCTGTCGAATACGCTCAGCAGAAACACCGTACTCATCCGCTAGATCATGCAAGGTTGCTTTATTCTCATTCAACCAACGCTTAATTAGGATGTCTCGACTACGGTCGTCAAGCTCAAGCATCGCGCTCTCAAGGCGACGGTTGGAATCCGCTTCCCAGTTACCATGCTCAAGCACAATCGCTGGGTCGTAGCTTGAATCTTCTAAGAAGTTAGCAGGTGCTTGGAAAGCATTATCATCATCGTCATCGCTGCCAGCGTCAAATGCCATATCAGTGGAACTCATACGGCCTTCCATCTGACGTACCACTTCAGGGGTCACCCCTAAGTCGCTGGCAACCGATTCAACCTCGGAATTACTCAACCAAGTTAGACTCTTTTTGGCACTACGAAGATTAAAGAACATTTTGCGCTGCGCTTTCGTAGTTGCCACTTTCACAATACGCCAGTTCTTAAGAATAAATTCATGAATTTCTGCTTTGATCCAATGCACAGCAAAAGACACCAAGCGCACCCCAACTTCAGGGTTGAATCGCTTCACTGCTTTCATTAGACCTACGTTACCCTCTTGAATCAGATCACCCTGATTCAGACCGTAGCCCGAGTAACTTTTCGCAATATGCACAACAAAGCGTAGATGAGACATGACCAGCGAGCGCGCGGCTTCTAGATCGCCCTGATAGTAAAGGCGTTCGGCTAATTCATGTTCCTCTTCCGCTGACAAAATCGGAATGGTACTAACGGCCTGCACATACGACTCAAGATTCTGTCCTGGAGTCATCATGTCAATTGGCTGGAGAGCTTTACCCATTTCTATTTCACCTCTTCGTGTTCATACTGAGTATGAGAAATACTAGCAACAAAGTTCACACTATGTGTGCCGTAAATGTGGAGATTTTCGCGTTATTCGTCAATGCCAACGCGCCATTTCTTCCTCATTTACTGTAATTCAATATCGCGAATATGGCGACTTACGGCAATCCAAGAACCGATCACACCAATAAACGCGCTAATAGTTAAACACATTATAATTTCGACTGCATTAAAACTTTGCAACTCAAAGCCTGCATGGTATAGCTCAATCAAACGTTCAGCAGGTGTACTCACCCACCACGCTAATATCATAATACATATACATGCAAACACGCCCCCTAGTACACCAAACCAAAAGCCCATGTAAAGGAAAGGGCGACGGATATAACTGTTCGTCGCCCCAACAAGCTTCATCACGAGGACCTCATCACGACGACTTTCGACCGCCATACGTATGGTATTACCTACGATCAATAGCACGGCAATGACTAATAGTGCAGAAATGGCGTATACAAAGCGCTGACCAAAATTGATCATAGTCGCCAAACGCTGCAACCACTCGGCATCCAATTGCGCATATTCAACCTGAGGCAAGCTTTGTAGGTGGTCACGTAAAGACTGCAGCTCAGGCAGTGTATTCAAGTCTACGATCGCTTTGGGAATGACTTTGAGCACTATCGGCAAAGGGTTTTCAGGCAGAGTCGACATTATCTGCTCGTAACCGCTGGACTGCTCAAAATAGCGCAGGCCCTCTTCTTTAGATATGTATTCAACTGACTCTACATCTGCACGGCTGGAGAGTTGGTGAGACAGAGATAAGGCCTCTGTGTCCTCTAAATTTGAAAACAGGTATAGGGAAATGACAGACTGCTGCTCCCAACGATCTGTCACAGACTGCACGTTCTTCAGTAGAACAAAAAGTCCACCAGGCAATGACAAGGAGATAGCCAATACCATCACCGTCATTAGACTGGCAAGAGGATGTCCTAGCAATCGAGTAAAGCTTTCAATCAGAAAAGCTTGATGCTGACGTAAATACAACTTGAAATCAAAGCTTGGCGCCCCCCATGCCGATTGGCGGCTATTACTAAGGCTTTGTCGAGTTGCACCTCTTTGTATAGGACGCTGTTGTGGAGGTTTAGCCATTTAAGCAAACCCTCCATCATTAACCATACGCCCTTGATTAAGAGTCAAGACTCGATGGCGCATTCTCGCCACTAAGGCTAAATCGTGGCTAGCGACCAATACCGTCACACCTACACGATTAAACTCTTGGAATAGATTCATAATCTCCGCTGAGAGACGTGGATCTAGGTTACCGGTCGGCTCATCCGCCAACAGCAGTTGTGGTTTGTTCACTACCGCTCGTGCAATACCTATACGCTGTTGTTCACCGCCGGATAACGCCATAGGATTGAGCTTCTCTTTGCCTAGCAACCCCACTTTATCTAAGGCCGCACGAACGCGCTTGCCCGTCTGCTCATCGTCAGCACCACTCACCTGTAACGGTAACGCAACGTTGTGAAACACGCTTCGGTCAAACAGGAGTTGGTGGTTTTGGAAAACAACGCCCACTCGGCGACGATGATAAGGGATAACACTTTTAGCGAGAGTTCGTAAATCAACACCATCGACCAGAATCTTGCCTGTTGTCTGACGCTCGATCATCATAATGAGCTTCATCAGAGTGCTTTTGCCAGCCCCCGAGTGACCGGTTAGAAAGGCCATCTCGCCTTGCTGCAAATGAAAACTCACCTGCGACAGTGCATCATGACCGCTTTCATACTTCTTACCTACACGCTGAAACTCAATTTCCACGCCAACATCCCCTGTGGTTGATCGATTAAATCTACCTGTTACTCACTATCAAATAAAGCGTCGATAAACTCTTGGGATTTAAACGGGCGTAAATCATCAGCTTGCTCACCGACACCGATGTAGCGAATCGGCAAACCAAACTGCTTCGCAATGGCAAAGATAATCCCACCTTTGGCAGTACCGTCTAACTTAGTCAAAGTAATACCCGATACACCAACCGCTTCAGTAAACAGCTTCGCTTGGCTGAGTGCATTTTGCCCAGTCGCCGCATCCAGCACCAACATCACTTCATGTGGTGCTTCAACATCTAGCTTTTTCATGACGCGAACCACTTTTTCGAGCTCAGTCATTAGGTTTGCTTTGTTCTGTAAACGCCCAGCGGTATCTGCAATGACGATATCAACACCTTTGGATTTAGCCGACTCAATGGCGTCATAAATCACCGAAGCAGAATCCGCACCGGTATGCTGTGCGACCACGGGTACGTTGTTACGTTCACCCCATACTTGCAATTGCTCAACCGCTGCAGCGCGGAATGTATCGCCCGCTGCAAGCATGACGCTCTTGCCTTCCGCTTGGTATTTCTTCGCTAACTTACCGATCGTAGTGGTTTTACCAACACCGTTCACGCCCACCATTAAAATGACAAATGGTCCTTGCTTAGCAGTAGGGTCTAATGGCTCTTCAGAATTCACTAGAATGTCTTTTAGCTCTCCTTTTAGTGTCGCCATCAAAGCATCGGTGTCTTTCAGCTCTTTACGATTTAGTTTCTCGGTTAGCGTATTAATCAACGATTGCGTTGCCTCGACACCCACGTCAGCCATTAATAGCTGTGTTTCGAGGTCTTCCAAAAGATCATCATCGACCTTTTTACTGCCCATCAGTAATGATGACAAGCCAAAGCCACCACGAGTACGTGAAAGGCCTGCCTTAATGCGTTGAGACCAAGACAAAGTTGGGGCGGGCTCCGCTGCTTTTGGCGTTTCAACTTCGACTACGGGCTCAGGTTGGGCTGATAGCTCAACGGCTACGTCCGGCTCAGAGACTTCTGTGGTTTGCCCTTCGTCAGTCGACACACTAGTCTGTTCTGTTGAATCCGCTTCAGCTTGGACCGAGGTCTTGCTTACAGTTTCTTCATCGGCTGGCTCCTTTGCTTCGGCAACAGATTCTGTGGGCTTTTGTTTCGCTGCTTTGATATCGGCATCCATGCTCTTCATCACTGAACGCTTGATGTAAAAAGCAATAATGGCCAGTAAAACACCCAAGCCAATTGGTGCAAAACGAGCATATTCACCAAAGTAAGGGGTTAAATAAGCGATAATCTGATCTACAAGTTCCATTCACATCTCTCTAAATTGATCCCAATGGATGGGTAACTAAATCGCGACGTCTCAAGCAGGTCTAGCCGTTTTAGACGATGGGTGCGTTAAAAGCGGTGATTTTAGCATCATTCCTATTGGCAAAAAGCCCCACTTTCGTGGAAAAATGTACCTAATCTTTCTCATTCAGCGACTTTTACCATGTTTAATCGCGATAAACCGTTATTTAGCCGCCCTGTTCTAGCCGTCATCATCGTTGTAACGACCCTGGCTGTTTGGCTACTCAATTTAACTGATCCTAGGACCGTACTCGAACAACCCTCCGTAGAGTCATGGAAAACCGACAGTGGTATACCTGTTTATTGGGTCACACAGAACTCTTGGTCTGGCAGCGATAAAGTCGAGATGGCGATCGTGTTTCATGCTGAAACATCAACCCCCTCTTTAACACAAGCCACCTGGGAACGCCTCACCGGCGCAACACTGCCTCTGAGCACAGCAACGATCAATCAGCGTCTCACGCCCTTGGCTGCGAAAGCAGATAGTCATTACGACCCTCAACAGCAAACACTTCAAGTTTCATTTAGTAATCAAGAACAATATCTTGGCGCTACTATGAGAGTTTTAGACGCCTGGCTTAATCGGACCCAGTTTAAGTACTCCTCTTTGCAAAATAACATCCGCTTAACCAACCAAAATATGGCCAACCAGCAACTTCTGCTTCAGCTTTGGCCTGAATATAATGCCTCTCAGACAAACAACTTAGAGGGCCTTTCTCCAGATTTATTGAGTCAACACCTCCAAACCATAAAGCAGGCTGTTTCTCATATAACGCTTGCAGGAACGCTAAATGACACGTCTAAAGCACAGCTTAAAAGCGCCTTAAATAGATTAACAGCCCATATGGCACTTAAAGCACCGCCCTCCAATTGGGAAAGTAGCGTGCAAAGCAGCGTAAGCATACTTGGGCAGCAAGAGTTACAGGCATTTTATGGCGCAATGACAATTACCCCCCTACTATCTGTAACCGATTGGCTGGCCTTACAAATTTTGGCAAAAGACTCCTTAGATCGCCAAAAGCAAGCGCTTAACAGTACAGTTGGCCAATGGCAGCTTCATTTATCCCCTTGGCAGCCCTATGTCACTTGGCAATTACAGGCACCACAATCTGTTTTAGCCTCTGCTAGCCAGTCATCAGACCCAGAATCCAGCTGGGTTGTACCAAGCTCTCTGCCTAGCTACCAAAACGCTGACGCTTTTATTGAGTTAAAGCAGCAGCTTTTGGCACAGCTATCCCAATTGAGTCAAAATCCTACTTGGTGGGCTGCAATAGGAAGTCGAGTGGCTTACCCTAATTCTGCACTAGACTTAGAGTCTTTTGCTGAGCACTACAGTGATGCAGCAAACTCTTTTACAATGTCGCAATACCAAGCTGCAATCGACCGATTGCTCATTATTTCATCTCGCCAAGAAGTGTTAGTTAAATTATGAAGAAACCTTCCTCTCACGCCCGTCCGAAACCTGCAACCAAAGGCGGTGCGTCCAAACTTCGTATTATTGGTGGAGAGTGGCGTTCAAGGCAGCTCCCAATTCTAGAGCTTGAGGGCCTGCGACCTACAACAGATAGAGTGAGAGAAACCGTATTCAACTGGTTGAACTTCGAGGTGCCTGGAGCAAAATGCTTAGACTTGTTCAGTGGCTCTGGTGCATTAGGTTTAGAAGCGCTCTCTCGCGGTGCAAAAGAGTGCACCTTCGTGGAGCTAAACAAAGCTGTCGCCAGGCAAATTCAAACAAATTTAAGTACCTTGAATGCACATAATGGTCATGTTCTAAACATGGACGCTTTAAGCTTCTTACAAACGGAAAAAACACCTTACGACATTATTTTCCTAGACCCTCCATTTCGTAAGGGGCTGCTAGAGCAAATCTTGCCTAAGTTAGAGGGTAACTGGTTGTCTGATAAGGCATATATTTACATTGAAAGGGAAAGTGAAAACCCACTAACAGAGCTCCCAGAACATTGGCAACTGAAAAAAGAAAAGCGTGCAGGTCAATTGACGTTTGCGCTTTATCAAGTTTTGGTTTAAGTCCATTGACAAAATGTGCACGATGCTTGCATATAGGTGTTCAGTTGCTCTATTTTTGAGCAGAGCTGTACAAAATTGGTCGAGGGTGCTGTATGTTGAACAACTTGTCTTTTAGAGCCAAACTCATGCTGCTGCTGGCATGTGCTATTGCTGGCTTCATTTTGGTTACATGGGTTGCTGTTCGCGGCATGAATGCACAACAAGATGCAAATCAGCAACTACGCGTCTACGGAGATGTTGGATCGGGAGTAGACAAAATCAGCTTAGGCATTTTGGAAGCAGCCGATCAGTTGCGCAGCTTAAGCAATGAAAACTTTGCTCAATACCAAACCATGCTTAGCAAGCAAAAGTCGGAAGATTTAGATATCTTAGAAAAAGATATCCAACTCATTGACCAGCCAGAACTAGATCAAGCCCTGCAAGACTCTAAAGTGAAGCTCTCTGCTTATGCGGACTCCTTATTGCTCATTGCCGAAAATTTAAACACGACAGGGTTTAATAACCAGTCAGGGCTTAAAGGAGACATTACACGTTTAGGTGATGAGATCTCTACTAGCATTGAGCGTCTTAGCTTACTCAAAAAAGAATTTATCAATGCTCGCAAGTTCGAAGCAGTGTATCTAAGTGAGCCTTCAGAGACCGTATTACAAGACTTTGAGAAGAGCTTTGCTCGCTTTCAATCAAAAGTAGAGAACTTTGGCTTTAACGACACCATCGGTGCCGTCGCGCAGCAATACTACGACGCCATCATGAGCTATGGCCCAGCGTTCGCAAGCTTAAAAAGTGCTGAGGCACAATTTGATGAGAGCAAAAATGCTTTCGCAGAAGCGCAATTCCAGCTCGCAGAGCTGATCGGCCAATATGTTAAAGAAGCAGAGCTAGCGTCAGATCAGCAGAGTCAACAATCGTTGGTGACACTTTTAATCGTCAGCGTTGGTGTATCAATCGTTTCTATTTTGCTTATGCTAAGCATTGGTCGTAGTGCCCGTAACACCCTAATGAAAGTCATCGCTGACTTAACCAAGGTGAAAGAAGGTGATATGACGGCACAGGCATCGATTAACCATAAACGAAACGATGAATTTGATGCCTTAAGCCAGTCGTTAAATGAAATGACTGGGGGCCTAGGCGGCGTATTGTCAGAAGTGGTCAACACTACCTCAAACGTCAGCACCATGATCGACGAACTGAATGGCGCCATTACCAATATTGCTGACAATAACCGCTCAGTAACCGATAGAACAAAATCACTCGCCGTCGCCACCGACGATATATCCAGCCGAATCACACACCTATCCTCCACGACAGACGAATTACGAGAGCACTCAAGCGAAACTTACGAGTCCGCTAAAGCAGGTGCGAAAACCATTCGCGTGGTATTAGATAACCTCAACGGAACAGTCGAAGCTGTGAACCTAACAGGTAAACAGCTAGATGAACTGGGCCGGTTGTCTTCGGACATTGATAACGTCATCGGCATGATTAATGATCTTGCGAATCAAACTAACCTACTGGCGTTGAATGCTGCCATCGAGGCCGCTCGTGCAGGGGAAGCAGGCCGTGGTTTCTCGGTCGTTGCGGACGAAGTGCGCTCTTTGGCGGAGAAAACCGTCGACGCCACTTCAAAAATTACCGAGATTGTTGGAACGATTCAAAGCTCAACTCAGACCGCTATCAGCACCATGGAGCAAGGCCAAGAACGCCTTCGCGTCATTGAACAAAACGGTGGCGAGGCAGAAGAAGCCATTCGAGTCATTGAAAACAATGCCCAAACCAGCTCTCAAGCTTCAGACCAAATGGCGACATCAATCCAAGATGTGGCCAGTACTGCGGTGCAAATGAGCACTGAAATGGACCAAATCGCCCAACAGTTAGGTGAAGACAGCCACTCGATTGAATTGATAGTAAATAGCGCACATCAGATTCATGGTTTGGCCAGCACACTGGCCGACAAAACTCGTGTGTTCACTCTTAAAAACTCATAGCAATATTGCCGCCCCGAGGCCTCGGGGCGGCTTTTACCCACATCCGCTTGAAGCCCTCTTGCGCAAACGCTAGACTGTGCCTCCATTTAATTAAAATGCGTTAGACCGCGGTTCTGCGGTATTCAAACTTTCATTAGGACACGCTACACCTATGCCGGAAACCATTCCTGTCGATTCAGTCGGGCTTGTCACACCTCAGGTGGCACATTTTGATGAGCCGCTTGTGCTTGCGTGCGGACAAACCCTGCCAAATTATCAGTTGATCTACGAAACGTACGGTCAATTGAACGCTGACGCCAGCAATGCAGTGCTTATCTGCCATGCTTTAAGTGGCGACCATCACGCGGCAGGATACCACAGCATGGAAGATAAAAAGCCAGGCTGGTGGGATACAGCAATAGGCCCAGGTAAACCTATTGATACCAATACCTTTTTCGTCATCAGCCTAAACAATCTAGGAGGCTGCTGTGGCAGTACGGGACCAACGACCGTTAACCCAGCTACGGGTAACGTGTGGGGGGCCGAATTCCCAATGGTGACCGTGGAAGACTGGGTTGAAACCCAAGCTCGCCTTGCCGATCGTTTTGGCATTAAGCAGTTTGCAGCGATCGTTGGCGGTAGCTTAGGAGGTATGCAAGTGCTTGAGTGGAGTATTCGCTACCCTGATCGTTTACGTGGAGCAGCGATCATCGCCTCAGCACCGAAGCTTTCAACACAGAATATCGCCTTTAACGAAGTGGCACGTCAGTCGATCCGCCGAGATCCTGAGTTCCATGGCGGTAACTATCAAAGCCATGACACTATCCCGACGAACGGTTTAGGTTTAGCGCGCATGTTAGGGCACATCACCTATTTGTCAGACGACTCCATGGGTAATAAGTTTGGCCGACAAATGCGTCACGATACTTACCAGTACAACTACGAAGTCGAGTTCGAAGTAGAAAGCTACCTGCGCTACCAAGGCGAGGCCTTTACCAAACGCTTTGATGCCAACACCTACATGTTGATGACCAAAGCGTTGGATTACTTTGACCCTGCTGCCCGAGAAGGCGGTGATTTGGCTAAGGTGCTGAGCAAAGCGCAATGTGAATTCCTACTGGTGTCGTTCACGACGGACTGGCGTTTCTCACCAGAGCGCAGCGAAGAAATTGTCGATGCCTTAATCCGCTCAGGAAAACATGTAAGTTACACCAAAATCGAAGCGATTGAAGGCCACGATGCATTCCTATTTCCGATTCCTCGTTACATGGCAGCCCTGCGTGGCTTCTTAGGTCGAGCAGCAAAACACCTTCCGAAGGAGAATGCCTAAATGCGCGCGGATCTCGA
The DNA here is from genome assembly GCF_016461785.1 of Marinomonas ostreistagni. Lineage (GTDB taxonomy): Bacteria > Pseudomonadota > Gammaproteobacteria > Pseudomonadales > Marinomonadaceae > Marinomonas > Marinomonas ostreistagni_A. Next base: position 36,548 of record NZ_JAEMUH010000009.1, read on the forward strand.
ATTAATCAGCGATTGGGTCGCTCCCAATACACGTGTGCTTGACTTGGGTTGTGGTAACGGTGCGTTATTAAGCCACCTATCAGAGCATAAAAATGTCACCGGCTATGGCCTTGAAATCGATGCAGAGAACATTAACGTCTGTATCGAAAAAGGCATTCCAGTGCTTGAGCAAGACATTGATGAAGGCCTAAAGAACTTTGAGAATCAAAGTTTCGATGTGGTGATTATGGCCCATGCGCTACAGCAATTCCGTCGTCCTGACCTACTGTTAGACGAAATGCTACGTATTGGTAAAGAAGCGATCATTACCTTCCCGAACTTTGGTCACTGGCGCAACCGTGTGCACTTAGGTATCAAAGGTCACATGCCGGTGTCTGAGTTTTTGCCATACAACTGGTACGACACGCCCAACATCCACTTCTGTACTTTTAAAGATTTTCGCGACTTATGTCAGTCAAAAGGCTTAAAAGTACAACGCTGGGCCGCGGTTGACGGACAATTACGCGATCACTGGTGGACTCGCTTAATGCCCAACTTATTTAGCGAGACTGCTATCTTTAAAGTCAGCCGCTAAATTAGGAGCTCTGTTATGAAATGGTTATTAGGCGTTGTTAGCGCCTTGATGATGTCCGCTGTGCAAGCCGATCAAGTGACGCAGTTTGGTGACTACCAACTACACTACAACACCTTTGAGTCCACTTTCCTAACGCCCGAGATAGCCCACCAATATGGTCTGACCCGCACCAAGGGTCAGGCGTTATTAAATGTTGCGGTAACCACCCAAACCGAAGGTGAGCTACCACAATCGCAACGCGCACTGGTCAGTGCTAATGTAAAAAACTTATTAGGACAAATTGTCTCACTATCTTTTATAACCATCGAAGAAGGCGATGCGGTGTACTATTTAGCACCGTTTACCAAGACCGATGATGAAATCTTAACGTTCACGGTTAACGCTAAATTAAGTGCCGATAGCGCACCGATGACTGTGAATTTCCAACGCCACTTTTACGTGGACTAAAGGTATTCCAATGAGCCAAACCATCGTGCTTGCCAGCAACAATGCCGGCAAAATCAAAGAGTTTAACGCCCTGTTAAGCCAATTTAACTTTGAAGTAAAACCACAAGGTAACTTCCAAGTAGCAGACGCGGATGAAACCGGCTTAACGTTCGTTGAAAACGCCATATTAAAAGCACGTCATGCCTGTGCCGAAACCGGTCTTCCTGCGTTGGCTGACGATTCCGGTATCGAAGTAGACTTTTTAAACGGTGCGCCGGGCATCTACTCGGCGCGCTTTGCTGGAGAGCACGGTAACAACGAAGCCAACAATGCATTGCTACTCGAAAAGCTTGCAGGTGTTCCTGAAGAACAACGTACGGCTCGCTTCCATTGTGTGCTAGCGTTTATGCGCCATAAAGACGATCCAACGCCGATCATCGCCCACGGCACATGGGAAGGCCGTATTTTGGAGTCCGCAGAAGGTGTGGAAGGGTTTGGCTACGACCCAATCTTCTATGTACCAGAAAAAGGCTGTAGTTCAGCGAGTTTGCCAAAAGAAGTGAAAAACCAACTTAGCCATCGTGCTAAAGCGCTAACGGAACTGGTTGAGGCGTTTAAAGCCCGTCAAATGCTATGAGCCAATTGCCGCCTTTAAGCCTATACATTCATGTACCTTGGTGCGTACGCAAGTGCCCCTACTGCGACTTCAACTCACACCAAGCCGACCGCTTTGAGGACCAAGGCAAGCTACCTGAGCAAGCCTACCTTGATCAGCTGATTGCCGATTTAGAGGTAGATCTGCTCTATGTGGCGGATCGCCCTATTCAAACCGCGTTTATTGGTGGCGGTACGCCAAGCTTGATGAGCGCCGATTTCTATTACCAATTGTTTGACCGCTTACGAGATAAGCTGAACTGGGTAGAAAACGCAGAAATCACCATGGAAGCCAACCCTGGTACGTTCGAGCAAGAAAAGTTCGCACACTTTCGTAAGGCAGGCATCAATCGGTTATCGATTGGTATCCAAAGTTTTCAGCCAAACCTGTTGAAAACCCTAGGAAGAATCCACAATCGCGAAGAAGCAATCGCCGCTGTGGATAAGTCTCGTCTCGCAGGCTTTGAAAATATCAACCTAGATTTGATGCATGGCCTACCTGATCAAAGCGTAGCAATGGCACTTGAAGATCTAAAACTGGCCATTGAATTGAACCCTGAGCATTTGTCTTGGTATCAATTAACCATCGAACCGAACACCGAATTTTACCGCCGCCCACCAACGCTTCCTGAAGACAATACGCTGTGGAACATTCAAGACGAAGGCCTCGCTTTGCTCGAGCAAAACGGTTATTCACAGTATGAAATTTCAGCTAATGCCAAAGTCGAGCGCCAAGCACAACACAATTTGAACTACTGGCGTTTTGGCGATTATCTAGGCATCGGTGCGGGCGCACATGGCAAAATCACGCTAAATAATGGGGAAATATTTCGTACACGAAAAACCCGACACCCCAATCATTACCTTAACAATCTACCCGAAGCACTTTGCATTAAAGAAGCGATTGCGCCAGAAGATTTGCCGCTAGAATTTATGATGAATCGCTTACGTTTGTTTGAGGAATTTCCGCTTAGCGACTATGAAAAATATGCCTATCACACTGTTCCAAAAGAACTTTTTGAATCTTGCCAGAAAGCGGTCAGACTAGGTCTATTGGAACAAAACGCTTGGCGACAGGGCGTCATCCGTACCAGCGAAAAGGGCAAACTGTTCTTGAACGAATTGCTCGAATTATTCTTAGAGAGCTAACATTCTTACTCCTTACAATTGTTTGACATCAAATTAATATACTGCCATTCTCCCTTCAAATTGCTTAGAGCGCCTCTTATTGAGGCGCTTTACCGCCAACAAAGTACTTCTACCTCAAAGTAGAAACGTGATTCAAATAAGGGTCCATTCAAACGAATAGACACTGCGACAATTGGAATGCAGACACAAATCCGGCCCTAGGGCTCGGCCTTTATTCCAATTGTTACTGCCTTAACCATTTGGGAGTAACTAACACTATGAGTAAAGACAAACCGGCAGTTGGTCGGGACGAGTATCAGACGGACTATAAAGCAGGTCAGGACAACGTACAGTTCCTGGGTTTAGATGTGCATAACCCTGTATTTGGTATTTCTGCCTTCATTATTTTTGCGTTCGTCATTGGCTCTATTGCCTTCCCTGATAGCGCAAAAGATATGCTTATGGCGGCGCGTGGTTGGTCGATCAATAATTTTGATTGGTTCTACATGATTGCCGGCAACATTTTCGTGCTCTTCTGTTTGGCACTCATCTTCTTACCAATGGGTAAAATCCGTCTTGGAGGCACTGATGCCAAGGCTGAGCATTCCACGATTGCTTGGTTCTGTATGCTGTTCGCAGCGGGTATGGGTATCGGCTTAATGTTCTGGAGTGTTGCTGAGCCTGTGGCTTACTATACAGGCTGGTATGGCACGCCACTTAATGTTGAAGCCCGTTCACCCGAGGCAGAGTCTCTCGCCATGGGCGCAACCATGTTCCACTGGGGTCTCCACCCTTGGGCCATCTATGCCGTTGTTGCCTTAGCACTGGCTTTCTTTGCTTACAATAAAGGCCTACCGCTCACGATCCGCTCAGCGTTTTACCCTCTTTTTGGTGAACGTGTATGGGGTGTTCTTGGTCACTTTGTTGATATTCTCGCAGTGATTGCAACGATTTTTGGTTTGGCCACTTCACTAGGCTTTGGTGCACAGCAAGCCACCAGTGGTCTGCATTTCCTATTTGATATTCCGAATACGCTGACCACTCAAATCGTTGTGATCGCAGTGGTGACAGGTGTTGCGATTATCTCTGTAGCGCGTGGTTTAGATGGCGGTGTAAAACTGCTGTCCAATATCAACATGATCATTGCTGCGTTGTTGGCTATTTTCGTATTAATCGTTGGTCATACTGGTGCGATCTTTGGTGCCATGGGCACCACGTTAGTGGGTTATATCGAAAATATCCTACCGCTAAGTAACATGGTGGGTCGTGAAGATGAAACCTTCTACCACGGCTGGACAGTATTCTACTGGGCATGGTGGATCAGCTGGTCACCATTCGTAGGTATGTTTATCGCACGTGTTTCACGTGGTCGTACGGTTCGTGAATTCATCATCGCTGTACTACTTGTACCAACCTTAGTATCGGTTGTTTGGATGGCCATCTTCGGTGGTTCTGCAATTGAGCAAGTGCAACAGGGCACAGGTGCACTAGCAGATGGTATTGGTGAGGTCTCTTTGGCAATGTTCCAAATGTTTGAAAACCTGCCACTGACGTCTGTGATTTCTTTCATCGCAATCGTGTTGGTCTTGGTGTTCTTTGTTACATCTTCTGACTCGGGTTCTTTGGTCATTGATGGCATTACCGCAGGTGGTAAAACCGATGCGCCTATGTCACAACGTATCTTCTGGGCTGTTCTAGAAGGCATCATCGCCGTGGCTCTGCTAGTAGGTGGTGGTTCAGAAGCACTGACTGCCATCCAAGCCGCAGCAATCACCATTGGTCTACCATTTACCCTACTGCTTCTAGTGATGTGTGTAAGCTTGTTTATCGGACTTAAATCGGACCTTAAGTTCGTAAAATAACGTTTCTTAGGTAAGCCTAAATACCATCGGAGGGCGGCATAACTTGGTTGAGTTGTGCCGCCCTCTTGGTTATACTGGCCGCCTCTTAAGGGAGTAATCTTCTTCGTTTACGAAGATTCTATGTCAACATAATTGAGCCTCAAGCTCATGGCATAGAAGTCCAAAGCGCCAGCGTTGGATTGATGAGACTTAAGACGAGTACTTGGCTCAGGTGGGCACAAGTGTGTCGTCTTATGTTTAATCGCCCACCGTAGGATACGACTAGTGGAAGCCGTCCTTACCTCTATCTCTACTGTTGCTTTGGCTGAAATGGGCGATAAGACCCAACTTCTAGCCTTATTCTTGGCAGCACGCTTTTCTTCTAAATTTCAAATTGTATTGGGCATTGTCGCTGCGACAATCATCAACCACCTTATTTCGGCATGGTTTGGTGTTCAACTCACTAACTGGATTCCAGGTGCATGGTTAAACTGGCTAATTGGTGCTAGCTTTATTGCTGTAGGTCTTTGGATTTTAATCCCTGATAAAGACGACAGTGAAGAAAGCAACGTACTAAAATCTGGTGCTTTGGTCGCTACGTTTGTCTTGTTTTTCATTGCGGAAGTAGGTGATAAAACTCAGATCGCTACCGTATTATTAGGGGCCAACTACCACTCAGTATTTTGGGTCACAGTAGGCTCTACAATAGGCATGTTGTTGGCTAATGTACCTGTTGTTTACGCAGGACAATGGCTGATGAAACGGATCGACCCTAAGAAAACCCGTATTGCAGCCTGCGTATTATTTATCCTGATGGGTATAGCTGCCATATTCTACCCAGCCGTCTAAACGAGGATTTTAATGGACGTCGAACTCTCTGAAATTTTGGATACCTTGTGCGAATACGCGCCCTTCTCAGACCTGAAGGACGAGCCTATTCTGCAGGATATGGTCAAAGATATTGAGATCCAATATGTGCGTGCAGGTGAGTGGGTCATCGCACCCGAAGCACGCAATGACACCCTGTTTTTTATTCGCTCGGGCGCCATCGAGAACAAAAGCAAAAGTGATAAGCTACTGCGTCGTATGCATGAAGGGGATATTTTTGGCTCCTCTTCTTTACTACGTGGCGGGCGCTCATCACAAACCATGCGAGCACTCGAAGACTCTTTGTTGTATCGCATCCCCGCTCGATGGTTCATTCAGTTTTACAGCGAATTCGACGCATTTTCTGACTTTTTCGAGCTGTCTCGCGAAGTGCGACTGAAAACCGCCATGGACAATCAGTCTTCTGATTTGTCTCTTATGACGTGTCCGGTGCACTCTCTGCTGCGTCGTCCCCCTATTACTGCCAGCCATACGGTGGACATTAAAACCGCAGCCAATATCATGGCCAACGAGCGTGTCTCTTCTTTGTTAATCACCGAAGACGATGCGCTTGTGGGCATTTTGACCGACCGAGATTTACGTAACCGAGTGGTCGCGCAAGGACTGCCTCTCGATGTTCGTGTCGATATGATTATGACGCAAAACCCCATCACCATTGATGCAGGGGATTTTGCCGCGGAAGCCGTATTGAAAATGATGGCCACCAACATTCACCACTTACCTGTCATCAAGAATGACCGACCAGTTGGAGTGATCAGTACTGGCGATCTGGTTCAGCGTGAAAGCCACGGTTCAGTCTATGTGATCAGCGATATCTACAAACAAGAAGACGTTGAAGGTTTGGTCGCGATCAGCAAGAAAATGTCGCACATCTTCACGCAGTTGGTGAATGCAGATGCCAACACACAAATGATTGGCAACGCCATGTCCCATATTGGGGTCGCATTTGTGAAGCGTTTGATTCAACTGGCGGAAAGACAACTGGGACCCGCGCCGATTCCCTACTGCTTCTTAGCGTTAGGCTCACAAGCTCGTGAAGAGCAAATCATCAGTACAGACCAAGACAATGCGCTGATTCTGCATGACCGTTATGATCCAGCACTTCACGGGGATTACTTTCGTGAATTAAGCGACTTTGTCTGTGACAACCTAGATCGCTGTGGCTACCCTTTGTGTACTGGCGATATCATGGCGAAAAACCCGAAGTGGCGCTTATCTTTATCGGATTGGAAACGCACGTTTGGCGAGTGGATCGAAAAGCCCAAAGCCGAAGCCTTGTTACATGTGTCTATTTTCTTCGATTTGCGCGGCATCTATGGCGATAAAACCCTAGCTCGCCAATTAAACAGCCATATCCGTCAATTGGCGAAAACCCATAAGGGCTTCTTATCCGCTCTGGCACGTAATGCGAACCAACGTACGCCACCGCTGGGCTTCTTCCGTCAATTTGTACTAGACGGTGAAGGTAAACAATCCCGAACGTTCAACTTGAAGTCTCGTGGCATCGCTCCCATTGCAGATTTAGTCCGTGTGCACGCTTTGGCACTGGGCTCCAATAAGCTCAATACATTTGAGCGATTAGAAGACATCGAAGAGGCAGGCGTGATGCCAGATGGGCGCGCTCGTGATCTCATCCTCGCCCTAGAAATGATCGGCATGGTGCGCATTAAAAACCAGAAAACTCAGGTCGAAGCAGGAGAGGAGCCAAATAACAAAGTGGACCCAGAAACCCTGTCCGAATTTGAGAAGCGCCATTTACGCGACGCGTTTAATATCGTTTCTAGACAACAAGAGTTCTTAAAATACCGTTACCCAGGAAAAGGCTAATCACAGCGTATGACGCTCGACAATCTTCCAGAAAACTGGCAGCAAGCTTACCAAGAGATGGCGAACAACACCCAATCCGACGCCTTAAAGCGCTTTTATCAGGCCGGTGTAAAAGGCCTTGATTGCCCTTTAGAGGAAGCGCCATTGGTCGCCTTGGACATTGAAACCACTGGGCTTGATTCGGATGAGAATGAAATTGTCAGCATTGGTTTAGTGTCCTTTTCATTGCAAGCCATCAAGCTGCGCAGCGCCCAATATTGGTTAGCCAAACCGCATTCTGCGTTGACCGCGGAATCGGTCACCATTCATGAAATCACCCATTCTGAAATCCAAGATGCACCACGCTTGTCGAGCTTTCTGGATGAAGTATTGGATGCAATTGCAGGGAAAATCGTGGTGGTGCACTGTGCCGCCATTGAGCGACCGTTTTTGTATCGCGCCGCCATGAAGCACTATGGGGAGCCGTTATTATTTCCGATGATCGATACCATGGCACTGGAGGCGAACATCACCTACAAACCTTGGTGGAAACGCTTTGGTCGACAGCCTTCGCTGCGCCTAGATGCCTGCCGCCAACGCTATCACTTACCGCGCTATCGCGCCCATCAAGCATTGATGGACGCGGTCTCCTGTGCCGAGCTGTTTCAAGCGCAAGTGGCACATCAACATTTAAACAAACAAGATTTGACTAAGCTGTACTGCTATTAACAGCAGGGCAGCTCAACCCTACTTTCAACTTAGTTTGTAGTTCCACATTACACGAAGGACGCAAGCCCAAAAACATTTCTGCTGCGATACGCCCCTTCTCTACCGTTTGCTGATGCACGGTTGTGATGGAAGGGTGAAAGGTATCACTCTCTGGAATACCGTCGAAGCCAACCACATGCAACTCTTCTGGTACACGCACTCCCATATGTAATGCGGCTTGGACTGCTGCTAAAGCAATCCGGTCACTCATACAAAGCAGCAGTTGAGGGCGATTAGCCATCATTAACGCCTCTCGCGCCGCTTGATAAGCTAACTTATGAGTATTATGAGGAATATTCCAAATCTGTTCCGAAGAGATTTGCATACCGTTCTGTTCGAGGGCTCGGCGATAGCCATGCAAACGCTGGATCGAAATCGATGTATCAGCGTCCAATAATTCATCATCAAAAATACGACAAACACGATCGGTCTCTAATAGCTCAAGCCCCATGATCGCTACCGATTTGGGACGATGCTGTAATGCATGAACCGCAATATCAAAAGCCCCTTGCTCATTCGTCACGTTTACGGATGAGGCACCAGGAATATGACTGTCGACTACCACCACATTCTTGCTCTTATCTAGCCAAGGCGCATCGCGATATTGTTGCGATTTATAACCATAAACGATGAATCCATCGACCATGGAAGACTGCATACGCCTTTGCGAGTCGGACGATAGCTCTGATGCAGAGAGCAGCAGCATATTGTAATTGTTCTTTTCTAATACCTCTGCCATGCCCGTAATAAACTGGTTGGCAACAGGATCTGAAAGTGAGTAGCTCAACTCATCAGACAGAACAATGCCGACAATGCCCGTTCGCCCGGTTCTCAAACTGCGTGCCGCGGCGTTGGGTCCGTAATACCCCATCTCCTTACAGCGAGAGAGAATACTCTCCTTAAGCTTGGCAGACAGCTGGTCGGGGCGATTAAACGCATTGGAAATCGTTGCTGTCGAGACGTTCAATTGCTCAGCAACATCTTTAAGTGTTAATTTCTTTTCATTTTTCATAAACGCACAATATCAGGCGCCATAAGCGCCTGATATCCATTTTTTAAGCTAATCGAACATAGCACGCCTGATAAGGTGGTAGCTCCAGCTCTCCTGCCTTTAGTGCCGATAAGAAACCATGGCCTTGCAATACTTCGCCGTATGGCACTGTCAGTTGGGCTGCTTGAGTCTCGCCCGTCATATTGAGCACGACTGCTACGTTACTGCCTTCATAGCTACGCACAAACGCAACCAATTGCTCATTGTTCACATCTAACAACTGCAAATCACCATTCACCAACTCAGGTTGTTGCTGACGCCATTTAATCAGGTTACGTACTTTATGTAACAAAGAGTCTGCATTGGCTTCCTGCTCGGCCACACTCATTGGCAAATGACGCGCATCCACTGGCAACCATGGCTCCACAGAAGAGAAGCCGCCTTGAGCACTGTTTTCCCACACCATTGGCGTACGACAACCATCACGCCCTTTAAAAACGGGCCATAGAGGAATGCCATAAGGGTCCTGAATACGCTCAAAAGGCACATCAGCCTCTGGCAACCCTAATTCTTCACCTTGATATAAACACACGCTACCACGTAAGGACAGAATCAGCGCCATGGCGATCAAAGGATACGCTTGGGCATCTTGGCCTTCTCCCCAGCGAGTACTCACACGCACCACATCATGGTTAGATAGCGCCCAACAAGGCCAACCATCGCCCACTATCTCATTCATATTCTTCAGTACATTACGAATGTACTCCGGTGAGTGAGGCTTATTGAGCAGGTCAAACGTATAAGCCATATGAAGCTTATCGCCGCCAGAAGTATATTGCGCCATTCGCTCTAAGGGAAAGTCATCACCAATTTCACCCACGGTAGTGGTACCAGGATACGCATCCATCATGCGGCGCATTTCTTTCAGGAAGCCTAAGTTTTCAGGGCGGCTTAAATCGTATACATGTCGCTGGTAGGTGTATGGGTTGTCATGAGGCGCTCCCATCGTCTTAGGTTCACCTGGTGGCACAGGAGGGTTATCCTCCAAGCCCTGACTGTGGAAGTAAAAGTTCACGGTATCAAGTCGGAAACCATCCACACCAAGATCTAGCCAAAAGCGCATATTATCTAAACTTGCTTGACGCACTTCGGGGTTATGGAAGTTCAAATCAGGCTGCGATTCGAGAAAGTTGTGCAAGTAGTACTGCAAACGACGGCTGTCCCACTTCCATGCACTCCCCCCAAAGATAGATAACCAATTATTTGGCGGCGAACCATCAGGCTTAGGATCCGCCCAAACATACCAATCCGCTTTAGGGTTCGTCTTATCTTGGCGACTTTCTTCAAACCATGGGTGTTGATCCGATGAGTGACTAATCACTTGATCGACCATTACTTTCAAGCCTAGCTCGTGAGCACGATTAACCATGTTCTTAAAATCGCTCAGCGAGCCAAACATAGGGTCAATATCGCGGTAATCTGAGACATCGTAACCAAAATCTTTCATCGGAGAAGTAAAGATTGGTGACAGCCAAATCGCATCAACACCTAGCGACGCAACATAGTCGAGCTTGCTTGTGATCCCTTTTAAGTCACCCACACCATCGCCGTTGGAATCCATATAGCTACGGGGATAAATTTGGTAAATAATTCCGCCTTTCCACCAATTCAGATTGCTCGTCATAACTGTCTCCAATAAATGATTAATCAAAAAGCTTACAAACAGCGATAAGATTGCTGGTCTTGATTAAAAAGATGTAGTTTTTCGGGTAGTGCTGTTAGGCGTACTTTGTCGCCTTTATGGATATTAACCGTGCCTTGTTGCTTAGAAATCACAGCGTCTGTCACACCAGGAACATGAACATAAAGCAATGTCGCTTCGCCAAGTGATTCGACAAATGAGACTTCACCTTCTAGAAGCGCAGCGTCCCCATCCTGCACCATAACAAGATCCTCAGGACGAACACCTAAGAAACCTGATTTGCCATTGTCTTCGGTAGGAGAAGCGATAGGTGATTGTATCGTGAATTTGTCAGCGACTTTCACTGCTGTTCTTTCACCCGTGGACTCGATCACACATGGCATAACATTCATGGCAGGAGAGCCAATAAACTTCGCAACAAAGACGTTTTCTGGGTTCGAATACAACTCAAGTGGCGAACCGACTTGCTCAATATTACCCGCAGACAAGAGAACGATACGATCAGCAAGCGTCATCGCCTCAATCTGATCGTGGGTCACATAGATCATGGTCGAATCGGGCATACTTTCTTTCAGGTTGGCAATTTCCATACGCGTTGCAACACGCAATGCCGCATCTAGGTTGGAAAGCGGTTCATCAAATAAGAACACTTTTGGTCGACGCACAATCGCACGGCCGATTGCAACGCGCTGACGCTGACCACCCGATAGCGCTTTCGGTAAACGATCTAGATAAGGCGTTAACTGAAGCATCTCAGCGGCACGGCGAACCTGTGCATCGATTTCTTGTTTATTCATCTTCGCAATTTGAAGACTGAATGCCATGTTGTCGTACACCGTCATGTGTGGATATAGCGCGTAGCTTTGAAACACCATCGCCACACCACGTAGAGAGGGAGGCACATGCGTTACGTCTTGGTTATCGATTTCCAGCGTACCATCAGAGATTTCTTCCAAACCAGAAATCATTCGTAGTAGCGTGGATTTACCACAACCTGATGGGCCGACGAATACGATGAATTCACCTTGTTGAATATCGAGGTTAATGTCGCGCATGACTTCGACATTGTTCGAGTAGACTTTTTTTACATTGGTTAGCTTTACATTTGCCATCTTAATCTTGCTCCGTTGTCGCCCTACTTGGGCGTCATGCCTTCCGTTCTCGTTACTAATCGAATCCAATAGAAGGAAGGCACAAGTTATTTTTTGCTGTTTTCTACTTAACAGAACCCGCTAGCAGGCCGCGAACCAAATAACGTTGCAGGCCAAAGAACACCATCAGTGGGATAATAATTGTGATAAACGCCGATGCTGTGAGGATTTCCCAGTTGCCCCCCCGTGATCCAAGCAATTCACGCAAGCGCCCTGTTAAGACCAAACTTTCTTCGGTGTTACCCAAGAATACCGTTGCAATCAGCAGATCATTCCAGACCCAAAGGAACTGAAAGATCGCAAACGAAGCCAACGCAGGAAACGACAAAGGCAGAATAATCTTGCGGAAAATCACAAAATCCGACGCGCCATCTACTCGTGCCGATTCGATAATTTCACCCGGCAAGCCCGAGATATAATTACGCAAAAGGTAAATAGCAAGAGGCAAGCCAAAACCGGTATGGGCGAGCCATATACCCACATAGCCTTTCGCCTCAATACCGAAAATTGCGCCAATCTTACTGTAAGCCGTTAACAGTGGAATCAAAGACATTTGCAATGGTACGACCAGCAAGCCAACAACACCTGCGATCAACAAAGCACGGCCAGGAAATTTCATCCAAGCCAAGGCATAAGCAGCAAATGCGGCAATCAAAATAGGAATCACAGTCGCCGGAATCGTGACCGTTAGCGAGTTAATGAATGATTGCCCTAACCCCTCGGAGTTTAGCACCGTACGGTAGTTATCAAGCGTAAAACGCGGTGGCACTTCGGCGGTATAGAAGATACGTACACCACGACGGAATGACTTCTCTGACGTTACTTCGTAATCGCCATTCGCCATAATCTTGAAGGTAACATCGCGACGATCTTGGGTTTCAGTTCCTGGTTCAAATGCCTCTGGTTTAAGTGAACTAATACCAAACTTAACGACTTTGCCGCTTCCACCTTCTAGCAGGTTGCCGCGAAGCACGTATAAACCATTTTCTTGAATCTCTGAGTCAGCATCAGGCGTTCGGTACACAATTTTCTGCTCAGAAGAAGACAACGCCGTCCACCAACCAGAAACTGACAGCTGGTCTTTGTCTCGGATAGAAGAAATAAACAAGCCAGCAGTCGGAATCGTCCACATAATCACGAGGAAAAGCACCGTTGCATGAACCACCATGGTTAATGCAGAGCCTTTTTTTGACGTCACCATGATTATCGGCCCTCCATTTCAGCGTTTGCATTCTTAATGTTCCAAACCATAATCGGTAAAACAAGGATCATAATGACCAACGCAATAACCGCGCTTCGACCATAGTCTCCTCCTCCTTGGAAAAGCCAACTAAACATTTGATTCGCAAGGACTTGCGTGCCCCATTGCCCATTAGTCATGGCCAATACAATATCGAACACCTTGAGCACAAGAATGGTAATAGTTGTCCAGACTACCGCGATCGTGCCCCAAATTTGCGGCACCATGATACGGAAGAAAATCTGTAACCCGCTTGCACCGTCTAGTACCGCCGCTTCAACGGTTTCATCAGGGATACCTCGAAGCGCCGCAGACAAAATCACCATAGCGAAACCGGTTTGAATCCAAACTAAAATAACCATCAAGAAGAAGTTGTTCCAAAATGGAATCTGAATCCAAGTCTGAGGCTCGCCACCAAAGAACACGACGAGTGCATTGAGCAAACCAATTTGCTCATCGCCGCCGCTACGGTATTCGTAGATGAACTTCCAAATAATGGAAGCACCAATAAATGAAATCGCCATCGGCATAAAAATAAGCGTTTTTGCGATGTTGCCCCACCAAATACGGTCAGTCATCGTCGCAATAATCAAACCAAAAAAAGTCGACAACGTGGGAACGACGATCAACCACAACATGTTGTTGCGAAAGGACTCAAGAAATTCACCGCTTTGAAAAAGCCATAGATAGTTATCTAGTCCAACAAACTCTTCACCCGTACGGCCATAAAAAGAAAGGATCACAGACTGGACGACAGGGTAAAAAAGGTAAAAGAACAAAAGCAACAATGCTGGTCCTAAAAACAACCACGGACGCACTTGATTGACGATACGCAGATTACGCGCAACCACTTCAGGTGGGCGATTTTTTGAGGGAAAGATAACGTCCAAGAGTGCATTTGAGCCATAGAAGTAACCAGCACAAGTCAGCACACCTAGGGTCATGGTCAAAAACGCTACAGCGAGCTGTCCCATAGAGACTCCGTTTTACTATATTGATGGATGGTATCGAGTGACAAAAACAGGGTAAGAAGTGACTAACTTCTTCAAAAAGGCGAGAAGAATGCGCCAAACCAAGAGGATCTGACGCAAACGCTCTAACGCAATTACTTCAGTGCATCCCAAGTTTTTTGAATCTCTTGTGCAACCGCTTCGGCACTGTCACCATTTGAGTAATTGACCATACCGGTCCAGAATGCACCGGCACCGATTTTGCCAGGCATCAGATCAGAGGCATCAAAACGGAATGTCGTTGCATAACGCAGGATCTCGCCTTGTTTCTTAGCCGTTTCCGTTGCGTAGAGCTCTGGATTCGCGCCAAGGTGCGCACTTAAGAAGCCTTTTTGAGCCATCCAAAGTTCGTGAGCGATCGGAGAGCGCATGAAGTCGATGAACTCGCGAGCCGCTTCAGAGTCATTCGTGATACTGACCAAGGTACCTGCGCCAAGAACGGGATTACCCAAATCTTTTGAAGCGTAAGACGGGAAGTAGAAGAAATCTGCGTCAATACCCAGCTCAATTTCATCAGGGAAGAACGCTGGCACGAAAGACGCCTGACGATGCATGTAACATTTTGGCGGAGATGCGAATAAACCTTTAGGGCTGTCACGGAAGTCTGTCGCCGCAACCGCTTTAATACCACCGTCTACAAATGCGTCATTGTGAGCAAACCAGCCGAACTCTTCGATTGCACCCACCACACGAGGGTCATCAAATTTGACCTCATTTTTTACCCACTGATCGTAGACATCGGCAGGCTGTGTACGAAGCATAAGATCTTCCACCCAATCGGTCGCAGGCCACCCAGTTGCTGCACCGGAACCCAAGCCAATACACCAAGGTGTGCCGCCGTCTGCAGCGATTTGCTCGGTCAAGGCTTTCAAGTCTTCCATGGTTTCAGGCACGTCGTATCCTGCATCATAGAAATTATCAGGTGAGTACCAAACCAAAGACTTTAAGTCAGCACGGTAAAAGACACCGTAAAACTCGTTATTGCCATCTTGATCCTTAAACGTAGCAAGGTCGACCCAAGATTGACCTGCAGCGTAGTCTTTCTTAACTGCCGCTTCGTCTTCCGCATCAAGTGGCGTTAATAGACCTTTAGCTGCTAAATCTGCCGCTAAGCCAGGTTGTGGAAAGATTGAGATATTTGGTGCACTACCTGCTTGAGCATCAATGACAATTTGTTGTTCAAAGGAGTCCGAGCCTGCGTAGCTAACTTTTGCACCGGTTGCTTGGGCAAAATAGGCAATAACGTTATCGAAACGCTCTTTCTCTGAGCCTAACCATGGGCCAAAAACTGTGAGTTCTTGACCTGAAAGATCAACTGCCTTCAGTTGCTCAAAACTCGCCCAATTAAACCTTGTATCAGCACCTGGCTTAAAGATGAGTTCATCTTGATTAGCCCAAGTATTGGTCGTGCTAGCAAGTGATAAAGCGATAAGCATAGAGAGGGTGGACTTCTTCATTTTCACTCCTTTAAGGGCACCATATGTTGAATGCCCTATAGTTTTTATTATCAGTTAGGATTGAATCGTCTTAATTTAAAAAACATCTTTAAGGATTAAGATTGTGCAAATTATTGTCAAAGTCACATATAACTTCAAGGCGACAACTATCTTAAAAACAACTTAAATATAGACTTATAACGAAGATATGCAGGAAAAAGTATTACTTTTACTACTTTTTATATGGGTTCCCAAAGGATTAGTATAAAAATCAAACAAGAAAACACGTAGTGTGAAACGGTAGAACAAGAGAGGAATGTAGCCTCTTATCGGGCCCATCCCCCTCTTATTTAAATTTTTCTTAATGGATTAAGTGTGGTTAGAAAGTCTCTAAACGGGCGTTCGCTTCTGCTAACGTCGGTAATGATGGGTACGCGCCAGGCTTGGTCACGGCTTGCGCACCACAGGCCACCGCAAAGCGAATACACGCTTTCAGTTCCTCTTCGCTAAAGCGAGATAAAGACTCACGATCACCACCGTGCTCCGCCAATTGATACAGCAAACCACCGACAAATGCATCACCTGCTGCGGTGGTATCTTTTACATCCACTTTAGGTGCCGCTATTTCACCTTGCCCAGAGGCAGTGAAGTAACGTACTGGCTGGCCGCCATCCGTTAGTACAAATAAAGCAACGCCACCTTTTAATAGCTCTTGAATCAGTGCCAACGGCTCACTTGATAACACCTCAAGCTCTTCCAAGCTGGCTTTGATAACGTCTCCTTGGCGCATCCACGCAATCACTCGGTCAGTATCGACCTGATGATCTGGCCATAGGTTGATGCGCAGGTTTACGTCAATACTGACAATCCATCCGGCTGCTTTTGCCATCACGATCCCAGCCATCGTTGCCGAGCTGATATCGCTGTCTGTCAGTGTGTTTGAACAGGTGTGGAACACGCCACGAGGCGCGTAGAACCATTCGCTTTTAAAGTCTTCTCGACGAAACAGCATGTCCGCCGATGGGTTACGGTAGAACTCAAAACTACGTTCGCCCGTTGCATCCAAGCTCACAAACGCCAAAGCGGTTTTCGCCTCCTTGGTCATCAGCATGCTGTCTGTTTTTACACCGTAATGTTCCAGCGACTCTTTAAGGAAGTGGCCAAACGAGTCGTCTCCAACTTGGCCTGCAAAGTGGCTATCGCCACCCAATCGCGCAACGGCCACAGCAACGTTAGCTGGTGCACCGCCAGGGTATTTCGCAAATGACTCCAACCCATCAAGACCAGTGCTCCCGTTCGATAGGAAATCAATCAGGGCTTCCCCAAATGCCATTACTTTTGTTGTCATCGTATTATCTCTCTTCAATTGTTACGATACACTCAGTTGTCTTGCTGTGGTTGTATGAAGACAATCTGGTAATTATTCATTATACCTTGCTGAGGCTATTACAAACTGCCACTCACTCTATTATCAAGGTCGTTGGTTAACAAACGGTTTCTTGTTAGACTCTTTCCCTTATCTGCTTATTTACTATTCAAAATAGGTTTTTATGACAAAAACGAAATGCGTCTATGTTGTAGATGACGATGATGAGATCCGCTCACTTCTTCAGTCCTACTTAGAGAAAAACCAGTATCAGGTTCTGACAGCAGATTCTGGTGAATCCTTTCTGGCCGCATTTAGCCCCAATTTGGGTGTCGACTTAGTGATTCTAGATGTTCGTTTGCCCGGCGCTGACGGCTTCTCTGTATGTCGAACCTTACGCACTCAGTCTAATGTTCCCGTCATTATGCTAACGGCTAACTCAGATGAGATGGACCGTATCATTGGCCTAGAAATTGGTGCAGATGACTACCTTGCCAAACCCTTTAATCCTCGGGAACTTTTAGCACGCATCAAAGCCATTCATCGGCGTATGGAGCAGATCGCTGAGATCCCCGAAGCGCCTCTTGAACCGATACAAGAGTCTTACCGTTTTTACCGTTTCGCACAGTTTATTTTAGATACGTTAACGCGCGAATTATGGGTTGATGGTGTAAAAGAGCCACTAAGCGGAGCGGATTACAATTTACTGATGCTTTTTGTTACCAACCCAGGCATGGTTCTTTCTAGAGATTATATTGCGGAGAATACTCGAGGTCGTGATACCTCTCCACTAGACCGATTCATTGATGTACATGTTAGCCGATTACGACAACGTTTACGCGAAGATGCACGTCAACCGCAGCTTATTAAAACAGTACGGGGTCAAGGCTACATTTTGACGGTACACGTTGAAGCAAATAACCATGACCACACTATTGAGGGTTAAGCGATGGTTTCAGTCCCTCACCGGACAAATCGTGATCATTATGACCTTCGGCGTAGCCTCCGTGCAGTTAATTGGCTCAACCATTTGGTTACATCAGGTCGAGGCTGATACCCGTGAAAATGTCCGTGAGGTATCCAAGCATATGGCATTTCGGATTGCCGCCACGGTTAGCTATTTTTCGTCCTTACCACAAAACTATCGCCATGTAGTCATTGATCAGTTACAAGACATGGGGGGGACTCGTTTTTTTGTCACGTTGAATCGGGAAGAGATTCTGATCAATCCAATCCCTGATTCACCTCTCAAAAATATTGTTAAAGAAGAAGTACAAACGACTCTTGTCAATCAATTGGGCATCAGTAATGCGAAAATCGCCTTCTCAAGCCCCGAAGACTTACATGTTATCAATAATCATACTCGGCTAGTTGATCTTCCTGAACGATGGGGACACCACAGCCTGCTAGTAAAACCTCTAACGCCTCCCATCATTGTTATTCAGATCCCTATAAACGATTCTGATTGGCTGTATTTAGCGAGCCTAATGCCCGACCCTTACTTTCTTGAAGATACCTCGCCATTGAGCCAAGACCGTGTCTTTTCACTGGTGGTTTCGGTAACAACGGTTCTGCTTTTGACACTGCTTATTTTACGACGTACCACACGCCCACTGGCGGTGTTGGCACGCGCTGCAGAACGCTTTGGCCAGGGCGACTTTAAACCACTACGGGAAGTCGGCGCATTAGAAGTGCGCCATACAGCTCACGCCTTTAACGATATGCAGGCACGTATACAGCGTTATCTAAACGATCGCGAGAAACTGTTCGCGGCCATTTCCCATGATTTAAAAACCCCCATTACTCGACTAAGACTACGTGCAGAAATGCTCGATGACGATGATAGTCGTGAAGCCATGATTCGGGATCTTGAGGATCTTGATATGTTAGTAAAAGGGGCAATTCAGAGCGTTAAAGAGACAGATATACACGAAAATCGCGTAGAAATTGATTTGATTCGCTTTCTGCATGATATTCAGAAAAGCACCCAGCATTCATCGCAAACACTGGTGATTCAAGGAACGCTAAAAGCACCTTACATTGGTAAACCCTTAGCCATCAGACGCTGTCTAGGCAATCTTATTGATAATGCCTTGTATTATGGGCACAAAGCCGAAGTCATTATTGAAGACAGTGATAATGAGTTATGCATCAGAATTTGTGACAACGGGCCAGGTATCCCTGATGCTAAAATTGACCATGTGTTTGAGCCATACACTCAACTGGCTTCCACTCGTGGTGGCCGCCCCGGCAGCGTTGGACTTGGTTTGAGTATTGCACGCAATATTGCACGAGCACATGGTGGAGAGGTATCGCTAATCAACCGTATACAAGGTGGTTTAGAAGTTCGTTTACGCTTACCCCGACACTGATAGCGCTTGCTGTTGCTCTACCAATGCCAATAAATGCTCGCTAGATTGCGGTTTTGCAAACAAAAAACCCTGTCCGTTATGACATCCCTGTGCAGACAACGCGGCAGCCTGCTCGGCGGTTTCTATGCCTTCCGCGACAAGGTCTAGACCAAGCCCTTCAGCTAAAAAGCCAATGGCTTGGGTAATCATAGGATCGGATAATTGCTCATCTCCACTTCCTGAGACAAAGCAACGGTCAATCTTGATACGATCTATCGGAAGGCTTTTTAAATAACGCATAGATGAGTACCCAGTACCAAAGTCATCAATTGCTATTCGTACACCCACTCGGCGGATTTCATTCAGCACATACAGGCTGGAAATACCACTGTCGACAAACACCTCTTCGGTCAACTCCAACATTAAATAACCTTCTGGTATCTGATAGCGTCTAACAGTATTAATTACCAGTTCATCAAAACCAGTTTGCCTCAAGTGCCTAGGAGAGATATTAATCGACATGGTTAATTCTACTCTCATATCTAACCAAGCACGAAGCTGCTTACAAGCAGCTTCTAAAACCCACTCACCCAGCGCACCGATCAAACCGACTCGATTCACTTCCTCAATGAATTCGCCTGGCAATAAAAGTTTTCCGTCAGGCTGTCGCCATCTTATCAAAGCCTCCACCCCTTTTATGCGGTGGGTATCCAACGATACAATTGGCTGGTAATACAGTACAAATTCGTCATTCGCGAGCGCTTGTTGCAAGCCGTTTTCGACACGAGTTTCTTTTTGAAGCCGCGCCTGCAAACTATCGCTGAACACCATATGATGACAGCTACCTTCTTGCTTTTTACTCTCGTAAAGCGCCATATCTGCTTTGCGCATTAATTCAGAGACCGTTTCGCCTTGATCAGGGTACAACGCAATCCCCATGCTGGCAGAGACTTCTAAATGTTTGCAGTCTAATATTGCATGGCGAGTGACTTCGGAAAGAACCTTATTGGCGATAGCATTAAGACTTTCAACATCCTGCACGTTGTCCAACAATAAAGTGAATTCGTCCCCTCCTATCCGTGCCACAAAATCACTCGCACGAATGGCATCTTGTATTCGTTTACCTACTAAAGTGAGCAGTAAATCGCCCACATGATGGCCCAATGTATCGTTGACGTTTTTAAAACGATCAAGATCTAAAAATGCGACAGCAAGCCGAGACTTATTACGCTTAGCGCGAGCAATAGCCAACTCCGCATGCTCTTCGAATATTAGACGGTTGCCTAAACCGGTAAGCGGGTCACGTTTAATTAATTGGGAAATTTGTTGTTCGGCGCGTTTGCGTTCAATGGCATGACGAATACTACGCTCAAGCAACGCTGTGGTGAGTTCATCTTTAGGAATAAAGTCCGATGCACCTAATTGCATCAACACGTCATCCAGTTCGGTTGCTGCCATACCTGTCAGAACAACAATTGGCGTATCGACACCAATCAGCTTTACATGCTTAAACAGGTCTGTTGCCGTATGCCCATCGAGAAAATAATCCGCTAAAATCACGTCGAACTGATGCTCAACCAAACACTTAACCGCTTCCTGAAAGTGCTGCACATGTGTCAGTTCAAAATGGGAACGTGTGGCGCGCGATAAATATGTCCTTAAAAGAATGTAATCCTCTAGATCATCTTCAATCACTAGAACGGATAAATTCGCCTTCTCCATCTTCCTACAGCCCCCTCTGTTTCACACAGCGGTGATACAATGCATTCAGTTTACTCGCCAACTCGGTCACACTATCAGGCTTACCGAGATGCTCGTTTGCGCCCAGCGCAAAGCTTCTAGCTTTTTCTTCTGCCATATCAGATGTTGAAAATACCACGATGAACAGATCATCAAGCCGTTCATTCGAACGTAGCTCCTTGAGCCATTCAAGTCCACTTTTACAGGGCATATTCAAATCTAATAATAGGACTATGAGCTGATCATGCTCTATTTCCAAGACCATTTTGGGCAAATACTGAGCAAATGCTGCACTGGTTTGAAAATAGTGAAAAGAAACGGGCACTGCACTGCGCAGAAGAGCGGTCTTAACCAAGAAAGCATCTTCTGGATCATCATCCAACATCAAAAATTTCACGGCAACGTCATTACTCTTGACCATCACTCTCCACCTGCTTTTTAGCCAATTCAATGCGCATGGTAGTACCTACATTTTCTTTTGAACTTGCAGTAATAGTGCCACTGTGACGCTGTACTATTTTGCGACAAATCGCCAGCCCCATCCCTGTTCCGGTAAACATCTGCTTATCGTGAAGTCGCTTGAAGACCTCAAATATTTTATCCGCATACTGTTGGTGAAAACCTATGCCATTGTCGGCGACTTCATAGCGCACAAAGTAATCATCTTCACTACCACTAATACGGATGACAGGCGGCCTATCTGGATCGTGATACTTCAAGCTGTTATCTATAAGATTCTGGAAAAGCTGCCTTAATTGCACTTGGTCCGCCACCACATCGGGCAAGTTTGTTACTTCTACCTGCGCATGCGACTCTTCGACAGCAAGCTGTAAGTCATCCAATACTTCTTCCATCAACGCGTTCATTCGCACGGCTTTAAACGGATTAGCCTTAGACGTTACGCGACTGTAAGCCAGTAGATCCGTTAATAAGTCACGCATACGATGGGCTGCATTCACAATGTAGTCCGAAAAGACTTTCCCTTCATCGTTAAATTCTCCGTACTCCCCCTCTTGTAGCAAAGTTGAGAATGAGATGATCTTGCGAAGAGGTTCACGAAGATCATGGGAGGCAATAAAAGCAAATTCTTGCAACTCTCGGTTTGACGTTTCTAACGCTTCATTACGCTCATGGATTCGCTTTTCGTATGCCTTACGTTCACTGATATCTACCACTGCGGCCACAATCTCAGTGCCTTCATCCAACTCAACGGGGTGTAACCCCACTTCTACTGGAACATAGGAACCATCGAACCGGATACCAAAAAGATTCCGGCGGGCACCCATTTTTCGTTTTGCGGGTTTATCTTGGAACGCTTGGCGGTCGACAACGTGCTGATGACGAATTTCGCTTGGCACCAAGTTATCCACCGGTTGACCGATTAAATCCTCCACACTGCAGCGGAATATCGAAGCCACCATCGTGTTCGCTTGGGTAATGAAACCTTCTCGATTGACCACCAACATACCATTAGGGGCCGCATCAAAAATGCTTGTCATACGCTTGTTTGCCTGTGCTGTCGCTTGAACCTCTTGCTCTAACCGCGTCTTAATGTCTTCCAGTTCGCGGGTACGTTGAGCAACATCATACTCAAGAGAATCAGATGCTTTACGTAACTGCTCCTCTAGCGCCTGTCGCCGATGAATTTCTTGCTCAAGTTGCCGATACGGTGAACGGTGACGGTCATGTTTATTAAACGCGACAAAGACGCAGATCAGGCACACTGCCACCACATAAGCCATTCCCATCCCAAAGCTTAATGTGTCCAATAATGAGTCAAACTGCGCATAACGATTCATGTCTAACATGATATCAGTAGCCGATAGAGAGGCTAAAATAAGCGTGATGATTTGCAACGCCTTTCCTTGTGCTTTACTTGAGCCGGCACGGTTGTAACGCCATAACCCCCATAGTAATGCTGCATAGCAGAGCAAGAAAAATGCATCCCATCCGACTTGAACGTGCGTGCCCATAACGCCCCCTTGGCTAAAACACAGTGTAGTAACGCATTTGAATCAGTATAGATGAAGATCATAGAAGCATAATAAAGCTGGCCAATCCTAGCGCCGCAAGACTTTGATACAATTGGTTGCTCTACTTTACTACCTGCGTGCATAAGGTTTGCTACATTTACCCAGTCTAGGGTGAGCGTTTTCTAAGCATATGACCTAGATTTAATAACAATACGTTAGTTAAAAAGTCCCATAACAATAACAAGGGTTACTAATCATGAAAAAAATTGCATTAGGTTTATCTAGTCTTGCCATTTCTGTTGCTGCAGCGACAGCTCATGCAGGTGAAGTAGAAGTTCTACACTGGTGGACATCCGGTGGTGAAGCGAAGTCTATCAACGTTCTTAAAGAGTTGATGACAGAGCAAGGCCACACTTGGAAAGACTTCGCGGTTGCTGGTGGCGGCGGTGAATCTGCAATGACTGTTCTAAAATCTCGCGCAATCGCTGGTAACCCACCTGCGGCTGCCCAAATCAAAGGCCCAACTATTCAAGAGTGGGGTGATCTAGGCTTCCTAACCAATCTTGACGCTGTTGCGAAACAAGGCCAATGGGATGTAGTGCTGCCACAGGTAGTCAGTGATGTCATGAAATATGATGGTCACTACGTAGCGGCTCCTGTTAACGTACACCGTGTAAACTGGCTATGGGCTAACCCTGAAATCTTCAAGAAAGCAGGTGCATCTATCCCTAGCACTTGGGATCAATTCTTTGAAGCAGCTGACAAAATCAAAGCAGCCGGCTTCACACCACTTGCTCACGGTGGCCAAGCTTGGCAAGACGCTACCTTATTCGAAGCCATTGCTCTGGCAAAAGGCTCACAATTCTACACAGCAGCATTCGTAGGTCTTGATGACGCAACGCTTCGCGGCGCAGACATGATCGATGTGTTCAAAACATTCAAGAAAACACGTGACTACGTTGACCCTGGTTTCTCTGGTCGTGACTGGAACATCGCTACGTCTATGGTGATCAATGGTGATGCAGCAATGCAAATCATGGGTGACTGGGCGAAAGGTGAATTCACAGCCGCGGGCAAAAAAGCGGGTATCGATTACGTTTGTTACGCAGCGCCAGGCACAAGCGGCCAGTTCACTTTCAACATCGACTCTCTAGCAATGTTCCAAGTGGATGACGAAAGCGCTCAAGGTGCTCAGCAAGATCTTGCTAAGTTAATGCTTGAACCTACTTTCCAAGAAACATTCAACCTTAACAAAGGTTCGATTCCAGCTCGTCTAAACATGCCTCGTGATAAGTTCGACACTTGTGCACACGCTTCTATGGATGCCTTCCTAGCAAGCTCAACAACAGGTGACCTAGTACCGAGTATGGCGCACGGCATGGCCGTAAGCTCAATGGTGCAAGGTGCGATTTACGACGTTGTTACTAACTTCTACAACAGCGAGTCTATGACAGCTGAAGAAGCCGTTGACCGTCTAGCTCGTGCTGTCAAAGCAAGCATGTAATTTGTGTTAAAAAAACGAGGCTGACCAATAGGTTAGCCTCTCTTCTCTCCCTTAAGTAGAAGCACCCATTATGAATAAAAATGCCGCCAACGCTGGGTCTGGAGCGACTCCAGCTGGTCGTCCTGCACGCCTAAGTTTGGCTGATTGGATGCCCAAAATTGTTATGGCACCGACGGTGATTGCTGCCATCGTGTGTATTTACGGCTACATGATATGGACCGCCGTACTCTCTTTCACCAACTCTCGTATGCTGCCAACGTATAAGTTCGTAGGCTTTGATCAATACGAGCGCTTGTTCATGAATGATCGCTGGATGGTAGCCCTATCAAACCTGGGTATCTTTGGCGGCCTATTCATTCTGATCTGTCTGTTTCTTGGTGTCATGCTGGCCATTTTCTTGGACCAGAAAATCCGGGCAGAAGGGGCAATCCGTACGATTTACCTTTACCCAATGGCGATCTCATTCATCGTAACGGGTACGGCCTGGAAGTGGTTATTAAACCCAACCAACGGTATCGAAAAAATGATGATCGAGTTGGGCTTTGAAGATTTCCGTTTCAATTGGTTATCTGACCCTGACATGGTGGTGTACTGTTTGGTCATCGCAGCGGTATGGCAAGCATCTGGCTTCGTCATGGCGTTGTTCCTAGCAGGCCTTCGTGGTGTTGACAGTGAAATGATCAAAGCCGCACAACTAGATGGCGCGAGTACCATTACGACTTACCGTCGTATCATTTTGCCATCACTAAAACCGGTATTCTTCAGTGCCTTGGTTATCCTGTCGCACATCGCGATTAAGTCATTCGACTTGGTAGCCGCATTGACCAATGGTGGTCCAGGTTATTCATCAGACCTACCGGCAAACTTCATGTACGCACACGCCTTTACACGTAGCCAAATCGGCTTAGGTGCCGCGTCTGCAATGGTAATGTTGGGCTGTGTATTGGCCATCCTAGTTCCTTACTTGTACTCAGAATTACGAGGTGAGCGTCATGAGTAATGTAGCAAAACGCCAAACCTCTACGTTAGATAAAGTGCTTCGTATCGCGCTATATGTCTGCCTTTTAGGCATGGCAGCTGTTTACCTAGCGCCTTTCTTAGTCATGCTGTTAACGTCTCTTAAAGACGTAGAAGAAATCCGCTCCGGCACATTGCTGTCGCTGCCAAGCTCGCTGAACTTTGATGCCTGGTCTAAGGCATGGAGTGGTGCGTGTACTGGTAGCCAGTGTGAAGGTATGGCGCCGTACTTCTTCAACTCGTTCCAGATCGTTATCCCTGCCGTTGCCATCTCTACATTGCTAGGCGCTTTAAACGGCTACGTGATTTCACACTGGAAATTCAAAGGCAGCGACGTGTTCTTCGCAGCATTGCTAGTGGGCTGTTTCATCCCATTCCAAGTAATCCTATTGCCGATGGCGCGAACTCTGGGTTGGTTGGGCATTGCGAACACGACAACAGGCTTGGTCATGGTACACGTGGTGTACGGTGTGGCGTTTACCACACTGTTCTTCCGTAACTTCTACCAGTCTATTCCAGTAGAACTTGTGAAAGCAGCACGTCTAGACGGTGCCGGCTTCTTCACTATCTTCTACCGTATTATCTTGCCGGTATCGACGCCAATCATCGTCGTAACGGTTATTTGGCAGTTCACGCAAATCTGGAACGACTTCCTATTTGGCGTGGCGTTCTCTGGCTTCGACACACAACCTGTGACGGTAGCTCTTAACAACCTTGTAAACACCAGCTTCGGTGGTAAGGAATACAACGTCGACATGGCTGCTGCCATCATCGCCGCCCTACCAACATTGGTGGTTTATATCTTAGCGGGTAAATACTTCGTTCGCGGTCTAACAGCGGGCGCAGTGAAAGGCTAAGTCTTAAGGTTTAATTTAAAGGTTGACGGCCGGCGACAACATCCGCCGGCCAGTGAAAGAATTTGGAGAAAGAATCATGGCAAGTTTAACGATTGATAATGTAAAAAAACGCTACGGCCAAACGGAAATCCTAAAAGGCATTAACATCTCGATTGAAGCAGGTGAATTCCTAATTTTGGTCGGCCCTTCTGGTTGTGGTAAATCGACTCTGATGAACTCGATTGCCGGCCTAGAAGACGTATCTGAAGGTCGCATCCTAATCGGTGATAACGACGTTACTTACGCAAGCCCAAAAGACCGTGACATCGCGATGGTATTCCAGTCTTACGCCCTGTACCCAAACATGACCGTTGCTGAGAACATCTCATTCGGCCTGGAAATGCGTAAAGTGCCAAAAGAAGAGCGTGAAGCGGAAGTGGAACGCGTTGCAGAGATGCTACAAATCGGTCACTTGCTGAAGCGTAAACCAGCGCAACTATCCGGTGGTCAGCGTCAACGTGTGGCCATGGGCCGTGCCCTAGCGCGTCGTCCTAAGATGTACCTATTCGACGAACCACTATCGAACCTAGACGCGAAGCTTCGTGTAGAAATGCGTACTGAAATCAAGAAGCTGCACCAGAAGCTTGGTACCACCATCGTCTACGTAACTCACGATCAGATCGAAGCGATGACCCTTGCGGATCGCATCGCGGTGATGAAAGACGGCGAAGTACAGCAGCTGGGCACACCACAAGAAATCTACGACAACCCGACGAACTTATTCGTAGCAGGTTTCATGGGTTCACCAGCGATGAACTTCATCCCAGCAAAAGTGGTTGAGCAAAACGGTTCCTACGCACTGGAGCTACAAGCGGCTACACCAACGATTGTGCCTTTCCCGAAACCAGACAGCTTAAAAGCACACGTTGGCAAAGAGATCCTACTGGGCCTTCGCCCTGAAATGATCACCGAGCCACAGCCACATAAAGAAGGCAAAGAGTTCGTTGTCACAGCAGACATTGATGTGGAAGTAACAGAGCCAATGGGGGCTGACACCATGGTGCTGACACGCATTCAAAGCGCGGAAGTGAACTGTCGTTGTAACCCTGCTTACCCAGCTCGCGCAGGGGAAGCGATTGCTATGATGTTTGATACATCAAAAGCCGTTGCCTTCGACAAAGACAACGGTCAACGTATTGATAACTAACGTTTTGTAGGTAAGACTCACAGAACTTTTCGCCGGCGCAAGCCGGCTTTTTTTGTTTCAACTATACGCAATATCGTTGAAATACTTCATATTCAATCCATAGAATTATTTCTTTATCATTATCAGTTTGGATTGGTAGTGCACAAAAAAAGCAGCACATAAGACATAGCTGGAAAAATCTGGAAAGCTCAATTGAATCAGAAGAAAGCGGAACTAAAAGTGCTGGCTGCTTGACCAGCACTTTGGTTTTAACAGTATTGGTTTAAATTAAACCCAATCATAAAGCGACACTAGGTTCGCAAAGTTCTCAGCAGCTTCGTCTGTAAGTGCAATTTCAACACCTATCCAACCATAGCTAGTCGAGCCCTCATCTAGACGACTCTCATAGCCAGCAAGCTCTAGTGCGGTAGGATCTCGACCTAAGATGTTTTGATAGAATGTTGAAATAGTATCTTGAGTATCAGATTGAGCATTAAGACCTGCTTGATCTTCAAACCATTTAAGGATCGCTTCGTGATGAGTCTCTCCTGCTTCAAGTAACTCAGTTCCAATAGACCACTCCTCAAGGGAAGCACTGCGCCCCAAAAATATGGTGAATAGTCCGCCAAGCACGGTTTCCTCAGGGGTCTGAGCGACCATAAGGTTATCACCATCATCAAATGCAATCATTTCTACGTTAGACAGGTTTATCATGGACCCATCTTGATATTGAGTGATTTGTAGAAGGCCATCTACCTCCTCAATGGCTAGATCATCTTGTGAACCTGCATACTGCATTACATCAAAGCCGGCGCCGCCATCGACTTCAAGACCTAAACCAAAGTTGAGATATCTTTGTTCATCCAAATCGGATCCATTTAAGAATCGATTAGATGAGGTGATAAGAATATCTTCACTATCGCTAAAGCCCGCTAGAAGCTCATCATCGCTCATCGAGTTCAAAGATGAGGAACCAGACACACTGCGAAAGGTATCGACAATATCTAGATTCGACGTTGAAGTATTTTGCCATGCTTCTGATTGAAGTATAGCAACTTCTTCAGCTGTCAGATTACGCCCTAACCATGTAGATACTAGGTACTGTCCGATAGCTTCCGCTTCGTTTCCAGCAACATAGAGTTGAGAATCATCAAATTCAAGGAGCTCTACATCGACAATCGAGGTTGTTTCTCCGTTGGTTTTATGAGACAGCACAATATGATCCTGCTCCACCGAGATATTGTAATCATCACGATTACCGATTAATTCTGCGGTATCGAAGCCAAATCCACCATTCAATTCATCATTGCCCTCACCACCGGCTAGAGTATCTTGGCCCGCTCCACCAAACACTGTGTCATTCCCTGCTCCGCCATCGACTAAATCATTGCCTCCGAGACTACCAATAGTGTCGCTACCCCCACCAGCATGAAGCTCATCGTCGTCCTCTCCTAAGACAATAAACTGACTACCATCATCCGCAGTGACAATATTCGCACCTAAACCACCACGAGCATCGGCATCACCAACGATGGTAACGAAGTCTATATCATCTAATTTCAGCTTAGTTCCCTGCGGCAGGCTGCTAACATCAATAACTAAAGCTTCCTGACGACCCGAAGTACCGCTGATTAAAATAGTGTCATCTGCTGAAATATCACTACTTAATTCAGGGGTAATGGTTCTAACAAGAACCTGAGTTCCTTCATCTAGACTATCAAGATAGCTTTGTGCGCTTGCTATTAGCTCATCTTCTAAATCGTCACTGGCATGTGTACTAATACTACTAATTAATGTACCGGAGGCGACCGTTATAGTTTGTGTATTGGAAGGTCCTTGTGAAGTTAGTCCAGCCCCAGTAGGTAAACTAACTGACAACAATGCCCCGCCATCATCGTCTTCTGCTAATACGATGTCGGCTAGGTTACGATTTTGAGTTTGAGTGTCGTCTTCTCGTGTTGAACTCACGATTGGGACAGTGGTGGTCTGAGAACCGTTTGAGTTGGTAACTGTCGTTACATTTACACCGTCTGTAGTATTGACTTGAGTCGTTGTGTCATCAACATCGCTAACCGTTATCGCGAATGTTTGGACATCTTTAAGAGCACCTTCTCCATCATCGGTGACGGTAACCTGTACAATATAAACATTGTTTTTGTTTGCATCAGTCGGTGACTCGAAATCAGGAGCGGTTTTAAAACTCAGCTCCCCCGTAGTACTATTGATCGTAAATAGGGACCTATCGGCTCCGCTAGTCAGACTATAAGTTAGATTATTCGCATCGGTGGCTTTAACGGTAGTAACGTAAGTACCATTCTCGGAAACAGTTATAGATGGATTATCTACCCCACCGTTACTGGTGATAACTGGTGCGTAATTAGTAGTATCTTGCTTAGTTTCGACTAGTGTAATGGTAGTATTACCACTGACTGAGTCGTAAACCGCAGAGAATGAACCGCTAGATGAAGTGATGCCTAGTAAGTTTAAGGTATTGCCACTGCCGAGGTTTAAGGTGTTGCTCGCAACAGAGTTGTTCAAGCTAGATAAATCGGCCCCCATAACAATGATGCTATCACCCATGGCGAAATCCGTAATGGTGTCACCATTAAAATCGGTAGCAGAGTCCGTAAATGTATCATTGCCATCTCCGCCTGTTAGACTATCTAATCCACTCCCACCGCTAAGGGTGTCATCACCACTCTCACCATAAAGAATATCGTTGCCTGGACCGCCGAGGAGAACATCATTACCATCTCCTCCCCATAGAACATCATTATCAGTTCCTCCATTGAGGTAATCATTTCCCAATCCGCCATAAATGGAGTCATTACCTAGAGAGCCTAATAAGGAGTCGTTGCCATCCTCTCCGCTTAAAATATCACTGCCAACACCGCCACTTAGGACATCATCGCCAGCGCCACCGTAAAGGATATCATCAGCGCTACCGCCATTAATGGTATCAGAGCCATCACCACCAAGAATGCTATCATTGCCTCCTTGTCCCAAAATGGAATCATCTCCTGCTCCGCCATCAATAGTATCATTTCCATTGCCAGCCGAGACAGTATCGTTTCCAAGCCCACCTGTAACGTTATTTATAGAGCTAGAGTTAAGTACGATAAAATCATTGCCATCTCCCCCATCAATGGTATTGGTTCCGGTACCTCCAGAAAGAGTATCGTTACCATCACCGCCAAAAAGCCAGTCATCATCGCCGCCGCCTTTGAGGGTATCGTCCCCATCGCCACCGAAAAGTGAGTCGTTGCCATTTACACCAACAAGGGAGTCATTGCCGGTACCACCGATAATGGAGTCGTCGCCAGTATAACCGTACAAAGTGTCGCTGCCAGCACCACCGCTTAAAGTGTCGTTATTTGCAGTAGCAATAACCGTATCTGTTTGATCACCACCCACAAAGTTGATAGTTCCTGTGGTGGCGCTGCTGTTATCTATATATAAATAATCCCAAGTGGTGTTAGTGGGTGTAGATCCCCCACCAGGACTGCCCGTTAAAACTACACCATTTATTCTCCAGCTTGAGCCAGAAATATCGATAACAACATCGGTCGTTGTCCAATCAGTGGTGCTTACGGTAGCACCACTTACATAAAGGGAGGTTAAGCCATCGCCTATACCATCTTGGTTTGCATCTGGGTTGTAATTCCAAACTCCTGACATTCTCATACCTCTTAAATGAAGGGGCTATCGCTAAAGCACGTATCATATTAGCTACTGAACTCCCCTCTGCATGGGGTGCTATTTTTTTGTTTTGATTTCTGACTACTTTCTGGGTTCGTCCTCAGACCTAAGCTATTCAGATTGGATATTTCGTATCGAGTAACCATATTTGATGGATACTCGATGATTGTATCAAGAGTAGTTTCGTTGAAAGCATTACGTCAAGATAGTGACCAAAGAGAGCAAACAATCTTCTGCTTTCTTATATGAAGTCAACACCAACCTAGCTTCCCGCTAAGCTTACTTCTCGACCAATTAGCTGTGTAAAAGCCGTTCCGTAATGCTGAACTTCAAGAAAATTCGCGCATTCAGGAAGGGGTTTATAAACTTTAAAGGTTTTCATGATTCCAAGAGATGCAGCACTCTCTAAAGGCCCAATAAAACTTGTATCGCAGTCCAAAAAGTATGGAAGCTGTGACCACTGCTTCATCTGTTCTTGGTTAAGAAAAAAGCAGCCCGAATGAGGATTCAGAGGACGCTTAAACCGTATGTGTTTCCCTAATGCCTGCCCAGTAATTGTTGGTTCATCGTTTACATTTTGAAATTGACCGGTTGCACCAGGGCGAAGGTCTCCGTCTATGTAACATTTGAGCGCACTTTGTTGTGTTGAATATTCAAAGCGATTAGGTTGTAACAACCTGTCATGGCCGACGCGCGAGTTAAACCAATTAAGCTTGGAAAAAAATAAAGGGTCATGAATAATGATGTCATCTTCTAGAAAACAGTAATAATCATATTTCCCTAGATTTTCTTTCAGAACTCTGTGGCACTCATACCCTAGCAGCAACGGCTCGCAGTCAGACTCCCTGATGCTAAATAAGCTTTCATGAAGTTCAAGTTGTTTAAGAATGTGTTGCTCTTGAGTTGTACAGATGACAATGTCTATCGAAATGTTTTCTTCACCATTCGCTTTAACAGCCAGCTTGCTGTAATGCTCAATCATCCTTTGAGAGATACCAAAGTTCTGATGCAATGCTAAAATACTCTCAGTCAAAGCCCTGATTCTTGGTTGAGGGTCTTTACGAGATGATCCATGATCGCCTTTATTGCTCGCTTTATAGAAGTGCGGAATGGTAATGAGAATTTTCATAAAATGGTCTTCAGAAATTTCAAATTTAAATATTTCCAGCTTACCATGCTATAAACTAATCACTTATCTTTCGAAGATATAATTGGCAGTTGGGCGCACTTATAATGCTAACTTTTCGACAATACAAATTAGTAAAAGCATCAATTGCTGGCTTAGGACAACGCATAGGATCAACACCATAAGGTAAATGTTCTTGCCAAAGATAATCGTCAAAACCAAGTACACCATCGTTTCTTAGCAGCCTAAAACCCATTAGAGCATCACATAATACGTCTGTTGCTTGATGTGATCCATCGACGTAGATAAAGTCGAAATATCCTCGTTTACCCTCCACCAGAAGCTTAGAAAGTATGTTGTCGCTGTAACCTTTGTGGATTTCTAGATGTACCGAGTTTTGTGCATTACTAATCGCATTCTGAGTATTCTGATAGAATCGCTTTTCTATTTTATCCATATCAATCTGCTTATGTTCTAATCCGCCTTCCCATGTATCAACACAGTGAAGCTCAATCTCTTTGTAGGCAGCTAGATGGTCTATAAGGTAGCAAGCGCTTCGGCCTTCGAACGAGCCAATCTCTAAAATTCTAGTAGGATTAATTTGCGGAATTAAAGAATCCCAAATTTTCTTTGCAGTTAAATCAAACCAATTGTTCGTAAACTCGTAACATAGCTTGTCTGTCATCTGTCTCTCCAAGCGCTAGCCCGTCTTTAAAGATCTGTTTATGTTTATTAGAGCCTATGCTCAAGTACACGCATCACCATTAAGTTTATGAGTGCTATAGATTTAAACTGTGATGAGCACATTTCAGACAACTAGTTTGTTCTTGTAATGATACTTTCAACGTAATGCTTCAGACTCCTTTGCGCATGCCAACCAAACTCGTTTTTAGCACGAGAGACATCTAGTTGGGAGCTCATTCTATTTCCCAATCTCTCAGGTAACATAATCAGCTCTGTTTTAAACATTTCAGCCACTTCTAAAATCGAATAGCAATCTGTACTTCCAAGTCCATAACCATCTCCCTCTCCTTCCATACCAACACGAAATAGGCCTTCCACAATGTCAGAAACATGCGTGAAATGGCGCCGTTGAGTTCCAGGGGCAACGACAGTAAGAGGTAGATTCTTTTCATATTGTTGTTTGAATAAAGCAATCAGTGTGGCGTAATTGCCCTCAGAGATTTCTCTGGGCCCATAGACATTATAAAAATATGTAATGGCGTATCGAAGATTAAACCAATCACCGTAATTTATAATCAGATCCGTATTACTGGCTTTTGTCCAAGCATAAGGGCTTAAATTGCGACCTAGACCGCCATCAGAAAATTTCGTACTCGACCCTGCATATACAAGCTTTATATTGTGCTGCCTAGAAAATTCTAATACAGCTTGAGTACCCACTATATTGCTCTGCATTACGCGCGCCACATCTTCAAAGCTTTGCTCAACTCGAGCGTACTCCCCTAGATGAAAGATGATTGAGGGTATCGGAATATCGATGTTTGCAATATCCAATATATCACCAACAATGTAATTCACTCCATTGACATGATTGCTTGCCGATCCAGTACTGTAATTATCTAGCGAGTGTGTAATGAACTTCTCAGATACAAGCTTTTCACATAGATGTGATCCGATGAAACCCGCACCACCAGTTACGAGGATATGCTTATTATTCATATTTATTACCGTGCCCTACGGTTTAATTAAGCTCACTGCTTCGGAACTCTCTAATTGATATTGAAACTAGGACCTATAACACCAAGAAAGTCTCATCAACTTCGAAGCCTATCAGCATCGAGTACTATGATATTAATCACTTTAGTCTGCTGTTTTGAGTGGCCATATATGAGGCGACACATCAAAGGAATAACTTCAATCTTACATCTAAATCATACTAATCCAACAAATAGACCAATAGGCTCAATAAAAGAATTATTTTTCATTTACTAAACCTGTCCATTAGATCAATTTTGCCTCGCAGTTGTCATCTTGTTGGGTTACATTGTTTTACAAGTGAGCGCCCGTCTCATGTTGGAATCTTGAATAATACAAACTCACGCAAAGGACAAAAGAATGAACGCACATCGATTGATTGCGCCACTCGCCTTATCAGGTGTTGTGATCGCTTTGGCTGGCTGTTCAACCATGAACAGCGATATGGCTTCCAGCCCAATGTGGCAAGAAGGCAAGGAATATCACCTAACCATCCTGCACACCAATGACCACCACGGTCGCTTCTGGCAAAACAGTAATGGCGAGTACGGTATGGCGGCTCGTAAAACCTTGATCGACAACATTCGTGAAGAGGTTATGTTAGAAGACGGCAATACCCTGCTATTGTCCGGTGGTGATATCAACACCGGTGTGCCTGAGTCCGATTTACAAGATGCCGAGCCAGACTTCAAAGGCATGAACATGCTGCAGTACGATGCCATGGCTCTAGGTAACCATGAGTTTGATAACCCTCTAACCGTATTGAAGCAACAGCATGAATGGGCAGGCTTCCCATTCTTATCTGCTAACATCATCGACAATAAAACGGGCAAGCCATTATTTGATGCTTACAAGATCTTCACTGTTGATGATCTACGTGTAGCCGTTGTCGGATTCACTACCGACGATACGGCTAAAATCGGTAACCCTGAATATCTAGACGGCCTGACCATCAAGTCACCGATCGAAGTGGCGCAAGACCTGATTCCAGTACTGGAAAAGAAAGCGGACCTGATCGTCGCGGTCACCCATATGGGCCACTACGATAACGGCAACCATGGTGGTAATGCCCCAGGTGATGTGACATTAGCGCGCACCGTTCCAGGTATTGATGTGATCGTGGGTGGTCACTCGCAAAACCCACTATTTGAGCCAGACGTACAAAGCGGCACCTTGATTCTTCAAGCCCACGAATGGGGTAAATACGTAGGCCGCCTCGATATGACCATTAAAGATGGCATAATCGTCGCGTCGGACTACGAGCTGATCCCAGTTAACCTGAAGAAAAAAGTAAAGAAAGCCGACGGTTCCAGTGAGCGTGTTTTCATCGATAAAGAAATCGTCCAAGACCCAACCATGCTGTCTATGTTGCAGCCTTACCAAGACATCGGCCAAGAAAAACTGGGTGTTAAAATTGGCTTCACCGATGGTAAGTTAGTCGGCGAACGTGGCATTGTCCGTTCACAAGAAACCAACCTTGGTAATCTTATTGCAGCGGCTATGATGAAGAAAGTGAACGCAGACGTCGCGGTCATGAACTCAGGCGGTATCCGTGATGATATTCCAGCAGGCGACATCACTTACAAATCCGTATTACAGGTTCAGCCATTTGGTAACGCGCTAGCTTACGTTGATCTAACGGCAGAAGAGCTGACTGATTACCTGTCTGCAGCAGCCGCTAAAGAAGCAGGCTCTGGTGCCTTTGCTCAATTCCAAGGCGTGTCTTTGGTATTAATGGACGGCAAAGCGACCAACATCAAAGTCGGTGGCAAAGCACTGGAAGCAGGCAAAACATACCGTATTGCCATGAACAGCTTTACAGCAACCGGTGGTGACGGTTACCCGAAAGTCACTGATCACAAAAACTACGTGAACTCAGGTTACGTAGATGCTGACGTATTGGTTGAGTACATCAAGGATTACTCGCCAATCATGATCAACAACTACAAACCAACAGGCGCTGTGATTCGATAAACAATCGACTTATAAACCTTTACAAAAAGCCAAAGCGTACCTTGTGACGCTTTGGCTTTTTTGATCCAAGTCGGTAACACACAAAATTAGACTTATCTAATATTAAATAATTCTTTATACTCTTTTCATAAACAACACTTCTAGAGGAAGCGGTTATGAAATCAAATGTAGGTGGTTTAGATAAAGTACTGCGTATTGTTTTGGGTGTAGCGCTGATCGCACTGGCGTTTTTCGGAGTCGTCGG
The DNA here is from genome assembly GCF_016461785.1 of Marinomonas ostreistagni. Lineage (GTDB taxonomy): Bacteria > Pseudomonadota > Gammaproteobacteria > Pseudomonadales > Marinomonadaceae > Marinomonas > Marinomonas ostreistagni_A. The sequence continues at coordinate 72,898 of NZ_JAEMUH010000009.1, forward strand.
TGTGTGGGGATATGTGGGTATTATTATTCTCGCGACGGGCATTTTTAACTTCTGCGGCTTATACACACTGCTCGGCATCAACACCTGCAAGTTAAAATAAAACAGGTAGCAGTCAGTCTTATAAAAAGCGAGCACAAGCTCGCTTTTTATTGAGCTAAACGCTGATAATCTAGCGACCACTCTAACGGTTTTGGTAGTTTTTCAGACATTAGAGTTGAGAAGTACTTCATCTCATCGCCCCTTTCTTCCCAGCTGTGAGTACGCGTGCCTCGCTCGGATTGTAACGTCACAGAAACGCGATCCCCGACTTGACTAAAACTGGCCTGAATTTCCCTGCCATCATCACCTTTCAGCTTGGTATTCGAGTGCGTATTTACTGTCCATTGTGGGCCGTCTGTACATTGCCATTTGAAGGTTTGCTCTGTTAGCAACAAAGACCATCGCTGACACACCTGCGCTTCTTCCTCCAAACGTGATCGAGCAATACTACGCACGAAGAAATTCATCTCTTTCACTACTTTTTCTATGGCTTCAGAGGTGCTGCTTGAGGCCAAGTTCATATCGTGAATTTGCCACCCTCCCGTCAGCGTTGTATCCGCCATCACCTGAATGGAGCAACTTAACCCTACGACTAACGCGAGTTTATTCTTTTTGTTCATTGCGTATCTCCCTTTTAAGGGATTCAGGATGGCACATTAGACTGTTTGAAAAACGTACAATAAGGTGCAATTCATATAGCAATACAACTCACACAGTCACTAAGCACAAAAAAGGGAGCGAATAGCGCTCCCTTTGATCACCTATCTAGCGATAGATTAAGCTTCTTGGAACAGGGCTTCACGCTGCATTTCCATGATTTCGCTGATACCTTTGCGCGCAACAGACAACATGCCGATCATATGCTCATCGCTGAACGCTTCGCCTTCTGCCGTGCCTTGGATCTCGATAAATCCGCCTTTATCGTTCATGATCACATTCATATCCGTTTCCGCACTGGAATCCTCTGGGTAATCCAAATCCAATACTGGCGTGCCTTGGTAAACGCCCACAGAGATCGCCGCGATCTGCGATACGATTGGGTTCTCTTTGACTTTCTTGCTTTCAACCAGTGTTTTCACCGCGTCCGCTAGGGCCACGAAACCACCAGAGATCGATGCCGTACGAGTGCCACCGTCGGCTTGAATCACATCACAGTCAATCGTGATCGTGTATTCGCCCAGCTTTTTCAGATCCAGAGCGGCGCGTAGAGAACGACCGATCAAACGTTGAATCTCCACGGTACGGCCACCTTGTTTGCCGCGCGCCGCTTCACGGTCCATGCGGCTGTGGGTCGAGCGTGGCAACATGCCGTATTCTGCTGTGATCCAACCTTGGCCTTTGCCTTTCAAGAAACGTGGTACGCCTTGCACAACCGTTGCAGTACAAATCACTTTGGTATCACCGCATTCCACTAATACGGAACCTTCCGCGTGCTTTGTAAAGTTACGCGTAAATTTCATTGGACGTAATTGATCTGCTGCTCTACCGCTTGGACGCATAAAAGTCTCACTGTTATTCGTTTCTAAAACCGTGATTATAACGAACCTTGGCAAAAATGACTGCCCATCCTGACGGGAAAGTCAGTCTTAGGTTACACTAACCGCATCTTTTATTTCGCTGTTAGGAATCAACATGACTGCAAGCATGACCGCGTTCTCGCGCCAAGAAGCCGTATACGACTGGGGCACCATCAGCTGGGAAATCCGCTCAGTAAACCAACGTTACCTTGAGCCACACTTCCGCCTACCGGAACAATTCCGTGAATTGGAATTTGGCTTCCGTGACAGCCTACGTAAAAAGCTAAACCGCGGTAAAGTGGAATGCCAGCTACGTTTTTACGCCGAAGATACCGCTGCCAAAGGCCTTAACATCAATGCCGAAAACGCCCAAGCGCTAGCCAACGCCGTGAAAGAACTTGGCACTTGGTTCGATGGCATCAAAACGCCTTCACCACTGCAAATCCTACAATGGCCAGGCATTCTAAGCGATGAAAGCGCCGATGCCGACGAAGTGAAAAAAGCCGTAATCGCTTTATTTAACAAAGCCTTAGACGACATGATCAGTGTACGTCAACGCGAAGGCGAACAACTTAACGCCATCATCAAAGAGCGCCTAGACAGTATCGATGCCATCGTGGCCGATGTAAAAGAGAAACTACCAACGATCATCGCCGCGCAAAAGCAAAACCTACTGGATAAGCTCGAAGCGGCAAAAGTCGAGCTAGACCCAATGCGTGTCGAAGCGGAAATCGTCATGCTGGCACAAAAAGCCGACGTCGCCGAAGAAGTGGATCGCCTAGCGACCCACACCAAAGAAGTCCGCCGCCAGCTCAAAGAAAAAGGCCCAATCGGCCGCCGCCTAGACTTCCTAATGCAAGAACTCAACCGCGAAGCCAACACGCTGTCTTCTAAGTCTATTGTGGTTGAGACAACCAACAGTGCGGTGGAATTGAAAGTCTTGATTGAGCAGATGCGCGAGCAGATCCAAAACATCGAATAGATTTTTCACCCGTCCAAGAATGTCTTAGAAGCCCTGTATTACCTTGTGAAGAGCATTGAAAATACAGGGCTTTTTTATTTTTCCCGTCCAAATCAGTTTGCAGATGTCCGTTACCAACTACCTGTTTAGTGGTGGGCAGAATGGTGGGCAGCCCCCTCATTTTGGCTCAATAAGCGTTTTGCGGTGAGCAAATTGGTGGGCAGTAAGTTGCCTAATTCTCGCATTTAACTCGCCACCACAACAGGTTAGCTGCTGATTCAATAAGCAAATCGGTGGTGGGCAGCCATTATTGCCCCCTCCATTATTTCAGCAACTATGGAGTAAACATGGGAAAACTCACAGCAAAACAGGTTATTGCATACAGCAAAGCCGAACCAAAAAAATACTCAGACGGTGAAGGGCTATACTTTTGCGTCCGCAAACAAGGCTCGCCTTATTGGATGATCCGCTACACCACAGCCAAAGGAAGACGAGAAGCAACCTTGGGGCAATTTCCTTTAATGTCGTTGGCAGACGCCAGAATTGCCGCCGCATACTTTCGAAAGGAAGTACGTGACGGCATCGATCCTCTTCTGGAAAAACAGAAAATCGAGTTACCTGAGATTGAAACCGTGGATCAACTGTTCCATGACTGGTATCGAACCGATCTGAGTCGACGACTAAAGCATCCCAAGATTCCGTATCGGGTTTACACCAAAGACATAAGCCCAGTCATTGGCATTAAGTGTATTGCTGAGGTGACCGCACGCGACGTGCGCGAAGTATTAGAGCGCATTCGAGAAAGTAACCGCCCTACCATTGCCAACGATACCTTGATGTACATGAAGCAGCTGTTTCGACATGCGATAAAGCTAGACTTAACGCTGAACAACCCCGCCGCAGCATTTACCGTGGACGATGCTGGTGGCGTGGAGTCCAGTAAAGACAGAATGCTCAGCAAAGAGGAAATTCACTACGCCTTTAGCGTGTTTCATACCCATATCAATAGCTTTGGCCGCGACAACTACCTCGCTTGCTGTCTGTTTTTGGTGTTGGGCGTACGCAAAAGCGAACTGTGCGAAGCCATGTGGCGTGAAATGGATTTAACCACGGGCGTATGGGATCTTCCCAAAGAGCGCAGTAAGACTGGCGTGCCAATCAGCATCCCCTTACCGCGCCAAGCCATTGCTTGGTTTAACGAGCTGCAAATCCGCGCTTGTGGCTCGCCTTATGTTTTCCCTGCCAGACGAGCAAGCCATCGTCCACATATGGGGCCAGATACGCTAAACCGGGCCATTTCTAAACTCTTTGGTCGCGAGCCTGGGCGCAAAAAACAGCCTCCCAATAAAATGGGCAAACTGGAACACTTCACCGTACACGATTTACGCCGCACCTTTCGCAGCCTTGCCGCCTCTTTGGGCATTGCAGGCAACGTGGCAGAACGCTGTCTTAACCATAAGCTAAAAGGCGTTGAGGGCATCTACGACCGCCACGATTACTTTGAAGAGCGCCGAATTGCCCATCAAACCGTGGCTGATGTGGTTGAACCACTAGTGAACTTTGAGCCCTCTTCACAACACCACACAGGAGGACGTTAACATGCAACTGATGATGCGACTCGCCCCCATTACCTTTCCAATAGCCATGCTGGCAGGCCTTGGTTGGTGTATTGGCATTGCCTTACTCGAACAATCTCATGGCTTAGGCTACGCACTTACCCGATATTGCCTGACGACATTGGTGGTTCTCGCCCCGTGGCTGACGCTAAAACTCACATTCTACGTGATTGTCAGCCTAGGACGTAAACTAGGACTCATCCCGCCTGCACGCCCAACGCACAGCCTAGGTTATGAAGAATCACTCTATTGGTTCAGAGTATTGGCGTTCTTCGATGGCAAACGCAGCCGTATGCCAAAAAAGCCAATCAGGCGAAATTAGCAAGCCCCCATTTGCTCACTTACTGTGGGCAGTTGGGACAATGGGGCAACACTTGATACCACAAGCTTTAGAAGGTGAATAAGAGGGATTTGAACCGCCCCAAGGAATGGGGCAATTGGGGATGCGGTAAAAACTCCTAACCGCATCAAAAATGCCAAACTTGCAAAAGTCCCAATATGGGACTAACATCTATTTATGAGAATTATCGCACTATCAACCTTAAAAACATTTTGGGAAGACAGCCCAGAATACATTGACGCTAAAGAGCCAACGTTAGCGTGGTATAGGCATGCATTAAACGCTGATTGGGGATCACCGGCGGATGTGAAACAGGACTTTAGAAATGCCAGCATCCTCAAAGATGGGCGTGTCGTGTTTAACATTGCCGGTAATAAATACCGATTAGTCGTTTGGATCAATTATGCCTACAAGGTGGTTTACATACGGTTTATCGGCAGCCATGCACAATACGATCAAATTGATGTGCAAACGATTTGAAGCCAAAAGGTAGTAACAAGAGGTAAATATAATGGACATCAGACCTATTAAAACAGATGCCGACTACCGCGCGGCATTAAACGACATCGAAAACCTAATGATGGCGGAGCCAGATACCATTGAAGGCGAAAAGCTGGACATTTTGGTTACGTTAGTCGAGGCCTACGAAGCAAAGCATTTTCCAATGGATTTGCCAGACCCTGTTGAGGCAATAAAGTTTGAGATGGAGCGCAAAGGCTTAACGGTTAAAGATCTTGAACCCATGATAGGTAAAAGCAATCGTGTTTATGAAATCCTAAACCATAAGCGATCACTCACGCTAAAAATGATTTGGAAACTTCATGAAGGGTTAGGTATTCCAGCAGAGTCGCTGATCAAGCCACCGCAAGTTCGCGCTTCATAGTGCTTCGAATCAAAATTAGTTTGTTATGAATGATGCTCGCTACCCAAACATTTCTGCTATTGATAACAGGCTAGCTGAGCTTGAAAACGAAAAGCAGCAGCTTCTCGCATTAAGAGAGGCTTTGCGTAGCGCTCAAAACGAGCGTTCAGTACAGACATTCACGCCAGCACAAAAGGTCGCCCTGTTCAGACAACGATTTCGTGGACGAGAGGATATCTTTGCCAATCGTTGGCAAAACCAACAGGGCCGAAGTGGCTACTCCGTAGCCTGTGATAATGAATGGGTAAACGGGGTTTGCAACAAACCCCGCATTAAATGCCAAGACTGTTCACACCGAAAGTTTAGCGAACTAAACGAGCGCATTATTTACAGGCACCTTGCCGGTCATCAAGTGGTCGGGCTGTATCCCTTAATGAAAGATAATACGTGCTATTTGTTGGCAGCCGATTTTGACAAAGGCTGTTGGCAACAAGAAGTCAAAGCAATGTCCAAAGCGTGCCAAGCGTTTGATATTCCCCACGCGATAGAAATCTCGCGCTCTGGCAACGGGGCGCACTTATGGATATTTTTTGAAACCAATATCCCCGCTAACCAGGCTCGGACACTTGGTTTCGCTTTGCTTGATAAAGCCATGGAAATATTTCCAAATCTATCGTTTGACTCCTATGACAGGCTATTTCCTAACCAAGATGTCCTTCCTGAAGGCGGGTTTGGCAATCTCATTGCACTACCACTTCAAAAGGAGGCTCGCCTTTCAGGGTGTAGTTGCTTTGTTGACCGTGATTTGAATGCTATCGATGATCAATGGCGGTACCTTGCTGAGCTTAAAACGCTTACTCAGTCGAGCATTGATCAACTCATAACAACCATTTCACCCAATACCCTATTGCTGTCCGAACAGGGTCTAACAGACAACCGCCCTCCTTGGGAAATCACAGCCAAAGCCGCACCAATAAAATTAGAGTCTTTGCCGAAAAGCGTGACTATTACCTTGGCCAACCATATCTACTTTTTGATGAGCGAGTTACCTGGGCCACTACTGGCAGGACTAAAGCGATTAGCAAGTTTTTCTAATCCTGTGTTTTTTAAAACACAAGCGTTGCGCTTTTCAACCCATGGCATTCCGAGGTTTATTTCCTGTGCTCGTATTGAAAACGGTTATCTAGCACTACCGCGAGGCTGTCTCGATGACGCGATTGCTTTGCTACAAGAGCACAATATTTCGCCACTATTTGACGATAAGTGTGAAACCGGCAAACCATTATTAAAACTTACCCCCGAGTTCACTTTGCGAAAGAACCAGCGAGACGCAGTGGCCGCAATATCTAAACATGACTTCGGTATTTTGCATGCACCCACCGCATTTGGAAAAACGGTTACAGCCATTGGTATGATCGTAAAACGCAAAGTAAATACCCTAATACTGGTTCATAGCCGACAACTGCTCGAACAATGGCAAGAGCGCTTACGCACGTTCCTACCCGAAGTAACCATTGGCAGTATAGGCGGAGGTAAAAGAAAGCCGAGTGGCATTATCGACATAGCCACCTACCAAAGCTTGGTCGATAAAAAAGACAACTCTATCTCCCCTCTCATCCAAGACTACGGCCACATTATTGTTGACGAATGCCACCATCTGTCTGCGCCAAGGTTTGAAATGGTACTCAACGAGGTAAGAGCAAAATATGTGTTGGGCCTAACAGCAACACCAGAGCGACAAGATGGTCATCAAAAGATCATTTTTATGACAGCAGGGCCAATTCGCTACAAAGTGAAACAAAGCCCTGATGAGCAATTTACTCAAACCGTGATGATTCATCAGCTCTACGATGTACCGTCAGCAGAGCTATTAACAACAGGTGAGCGTCCAAAAATAAGCGATGCCTACCGCTGGCTCGTCGATAACGAACAGCGCACGTCAAAAATCGTCTCAGACGCCTACGAGTGTGTTCAAAATGGCGGACACCCGTTAGTCCTTACAGAGCGTAGAGAGCACGCAGAATCCATACACTCACGACTTACCGAAATGGGTATAAGCACTGTCGTACTTAAAGGCGCCATGAAAGCTGCGGAACGCAAGAACGCTGACAATCATCTGCAATCGGCTCAAGTTGTCGTCGCAACAGGAAAATATGTAGGCGAAGGATTTGACCTACCAAGACTGGATACGTTGTTTTTGGCCATGCCAATCGCATGGAAAGGCACATTGGCCCAATATGCCGGTCGTATTCATCGTGAATCGGAAGGAAAAACACAAGTGACCATTCACGACTATGTGGACTGCGCCCTCCCTATGCTGCAACGCATGTTTAAAAAACGCGAGAAAAGCTACAAGGCAATGGGGTACGCCCTTGAGTACATTGATTACAACAGTAACAAGCAACCTTCACTGAAGTTGGAAAACACCTCTTCAACAAATACCAAGTCAAAAGAAACAGCAGCACTTGATTAAACATTTCCCCATGCCTTTACCCCCTTACGCCAAAACCACTATCCGTTTGGCTTTTGGATCGAAACGCCAAACAGGGAAATTAGCCCATTTACTGTTTGGCGTCTCGATTGAAATCCAACGCTGCTAGGCCTTGCCGGTACTGGCACAAAGCAAGGTTTGGCACTTTTTGCCCCCTAAACCAACCTCGACTCCAACGTACAAACCGTTTGATTTTTTAAACCCAGAATGCAAACGATTGTTTGGCGTCTCGATTTTTTTGCACTAGCCAAATGCCGCCAAACAGCGCCGTATTGGACCATGTATATCAAACAGTTAGCCGCGCACAGGTCATCAGAAAAAACTTATTTGACTGGTGAGTTTGATGGCCATTTCTTTCATCTATTTCACCACCGCGTCTGCACCCGACGACTGAAAATAGACGACATGAAAAACCAACAAGGTGATAAGTGACGTGTTATGGGCAAGTGGCAACAATTGGGATAGAGAATGGATACAGCAGGTGGTCGCTTTACTCGTTGGGCATGGCGCGTTTACCCTCTACCCAGCATTGAGCCAGTGCGAGAATGCCGCCGAACGCTTAACCCGCTGGCTGACCTACCAGTTACCGCGCGTTAAGCAGGTGCATCCTGGCTGCCCCATTCACCAATGGCTGAATAGCATTGGCGCACAAGTGATCGTGGAAAAGTGGCAAAGCCCCGAGCAATGGCCAAACCTGTATTGGTTGCCTTTACCTGAGGTTGATGGCCACGCGCAAGGCGGGCTAGTTTTGTTGCCAGCTCATTTGTTACCGGCACATTTATTACCGACAGACAGGAATGGCACAAGTCAAACCAACACATTGCACGCAAACACACCTGCCAACGCCTGTATCTTTTGGTGCATTTCGCCTTTATCTAAAACAGGAAAACGCACTACCTTGCACCCCAAACAGCAAAACCGCGGCTTTTGCCTGCCCAGTTCGCCGGAGCAAATAGGAAAATCATGTACAGGGTTATTACTGAGAGGTTTGAAAAAAGAAATCCAAAAACGAAACGGCAACGTGATCAGCCGCCAAATCAACCTAGCGCTGTTGCGCCACCTTTGTGGGCCGGAGAATGATGTGTGGATTAAAGCGAATTTTGGTGCCGTAACTCATTACGGTACCAAAAAGTTAGAAGCCTGAAAAAAGAGTAACCCCTCGCGGGGCGCTGATCTAACGGGTAGCGGGAGGGGTGTTGTTGATGCGATTTTAATATCAAAAACGCCAAATAGCTCGATATTTTTGGCTAGAGCGGTCTCTCTTAGGTTTTACTCAGGCTTCACTTTGAACTATTCAGAATTTCCAGATGGTTGCGTTTTGTACAGCTCTACCTGCTTGATTATATGATTTTTAATAATTAACTCTTTTTTATCAGCAAGATACCTGGTACCGACATAAATGTCGGTACCAGACAACGATCATTCTTCCCTCTCAATACTGCCTAGTGTCTGGTCAATTCAAGCATTTCCAAACTTCACCACAAAAAAATACAGTAACGGCGTTTTTTCAAAATTAATTATTGACAACTTATGAATCCAAGCTTAAGCTTACTCAAAAGTTGCAGGAACGCCATTACAGCGCATTTGAGGTGACAATGAAAGTTAATTTGAAAAAAATTGCCTCTGTACAGATGGGACACTCTTTTAGGTCAAAGCTTGAGCCAGACGCTAATGGAAATATCTCTGTTATTCAGATGAAGGATCTTACTGAAGATAACCGAGTTAATGCCCAAGAGCTAGTGCAGGTTGCTATGCAGGACTTAAAGGATCATCACAGAGTTAAACATAACGACTTAGCATTTCGCTCTAGAGGTCAAACTAATACGGCAGCATTGATTGACCAAGAGTTGAATGATGCTGTTATCGCTGCGCCACTGTTGCGAATTCGAGTTGAAAGTGATTCGGTTATGCCTGCGTATTTATGCTGGTTTATTAATCAACCGACTTCACAAGCAGTATTGCAGAGTAAGGCAACAGGCACGGCGGTAAGAATGATTGGCAAACCTGCACTTGAGGATCTGGAGATAGTAGTCCCTAGTCTCGATGTGCAGAAAAAGATTATTGAGATTTACCAATTATCCATCAACGAACAGAAGCTAATGAATGCATTAGCCAAGAAGAAGGAGGTGTTAACTGACGCAATATTAATGAATTTAGCAGTGAATACCCAGTAATGACAGTTACTGGGGTTAGACGAGCCGAAAGTGTGACAGCACTTTTAGCAAAACTTTAATCCACGTTTCATTTCAAAAAACAGGAGCCAAAATTATGGCAAAGAATACATCATCAAGCAAGGGCAATACCCGACATGTCGTACCACATCCTGATGGATGGGCGAACAAAAAAGGCGGTGCAGAACGCGCTTCAAGCGTACACAGCACCAAAAAAGAAGCCGAAGCTGCGGCGCGCGAACAAAGCAAGCGTGAAGGCACTGAGCTGTTTATTCATGGCAAAGACGGCCAGATACAACGCAAAGATAGTCACGGTAACGACCCAAAAGACATTAAAGGATAGGAGCCCTTATGAGTGATGAATACAAAAAGAAAATAGGTGTACCTGAATCGCATATCCTCAACATCGTAAGTAGTCAGTGGTCGCAACGAAAAGGCCAAGACACTGATACATATGAATGTGAAGAGCTAAACGAGCAAGGTGAAGTCATTGCACGGTACACCATAAAGGACAGTACATCGATTTACCCTCCATTTGGGCGGTCGATTACCTGGACTCAATCAGCCGTACTCGATTCTTAACCTTTTAACTTACAGCTAGCGGGGCGCTACCGGTATAGCCTGCCCCGCCTTATAGACACTGACCAAATTTGAGGGCGAATTAATGAACAAGAGCATGAGCGATAAAATTCAGCAAAAAGACATTAACAATGCAGCATGGGCTGCATGCGACACTTTCCGTGGCGCGGTAGACCCTGCGCAATATAAAGACTACATCCTAGTAATGCTGTTCGTAAAATACATCTCCGATGTATGGAATGACCACTACGCAGAATATAAAAAACAGTACGGTGACGATGACGTCCGTATCAGACGTAAGCTTGAGCGCGAGCGTTTTGTACTGCCAATGGTTGAACTCACAGAAGAAGTAGAAGACAAAGTAACCAAAGAGAAGAAAACCGTTGTTACCGACACCTTTTTGGCCAACTACTATTCATTGTTAGAGCGTAAAAACGAACCCAACATTGGCGAGCTGATCAACATTGTTTTAGAGCATATTGAAACCGCGAACAAAGCCAAGTTAGAAGGCGTGTTCCGTAACATCGATTTCAATAGCGAAGCCAACTTGGGTAAAACCAAAGACCGCAACCGTCGCCTAAAAACCTTGCTGGACGACTTCAACAAGCCCGCACTCGACATGAGCCCGTCGCGCGTGTCTGAAGATGTCATTGGTAATACCTACATCTACCTTATTGAGCGCTTTGGCTCCGATGCAGGTAAAAAAGCAGGTGAATTCTACACCCCTCATAAAGTCTCTGAGCTGGTTGCGCGTCTGTCTGCACCAAAATCGGGGGCTCGTATTTGTGACCCTGCCTGTGGGTCAGCCGGGCTATTGATTGAAGCCGCACGCCAAGTGGGCGACCGTAATTACTCACTCTACGGCATGGAAGTCAACGGCAGTACTTGGGCGCTGGCGCGTATGAATATGTTCTTGCACGGCTCAGACTCTGCCCGTATCGAATGGTGTAACACCCTTACCTCTCCAGCGTTGGTCGAAAACGATAGGCTGATGAAGTTTGATAACGTGGTTGCCAACCCGCCGTTTTCACTCGACAAATGGGGTTCAGAAGACGTTGAATCCGACAGATACAACCGCTATTGGCGCGGTCTACCGCCTAAATCAAAAGCCGACTTTGCCTTTATCAGCCATATGGTTGAAGCCGCCGTTGAAAAAGAAGGCCGCATTACCGTAGTGGTGCCACATGGCGTGCTGTTTAGAGGCGCAGCCGAAGGCCGTATTCGTCAGCAACTGATTGAAGAAAACTTATTGGATGCCGTGATTGGTTTACCTGGTAACTTGTTCCCAAGTACCGGCATTCCAGTGGCAATCCTGATATTTGATCGCTCGCGTGAGAAAGGCGGCGCCAATGAAAACCGCAAAGACGTGCTATTTGTTGATGCCAGCGGCAAAGACCATTACCAAGCAGGGAAAAACCAAAACATTCTGCTGGATGAACACCTAGACAAAATTGTTGCAGCGGTAACAGCCCGTGAAGAGGTAGAAAAATACGCCCATTTAGCCACCTTTGACGAGATCAAAGAGAACGACTTTAACCTGAATATCCCGCGCTACGTCGACACCTTCGAAGAAGAATTAGAGATCGATATTGTGGCGGTACAGGCTGAGATCACCAGCCTTGAAAGCGAACTTGCCGATGTCCGCAGCAAGATGGCGGCGCTGTTGAAGGATATCGTACCTAACGAGGCGCAAAGCAACACAACGGAGGTGGCTGAATGAGCATGACTAACAACAACCATTTTGTTGACGCCAACAAAATGGTGTCTAAGTGTGAGTACGGCACTACAAACCAATTGCGTGACGTCACGAAAATGGTGGGAGGTGCGCGATGAGTAACAAGCAGCTTACCCAACCAGAACACACTAGCTTTGAAAGCTTAAAGCATGAATCGGAAGGCGCCGAGTTTTGGTATGCCAGAGAGTTACAGACTGTTCTTGACTACAGTACTTGGGACAAGTTTGAGCGCGTTATCAAAAAAGCGATCACAGCTTGTGAGGGCTCCGGCCAGTCGAGTGAAGACCATTTTTCCCAGGTGGGAAAAATGGTCGATATTGGCTCGGGGGCTAAGCGAACTACCCGTGATTATCAGCTTTCCCGTTACGCCTGTTACCTCATTGTGCAAAACGGTGATGCCAGCAAGCCGGTGATCGCCAATGGGCAGACCTATTTTGCCATTCAGACTCGTCGCCAAGAGCTACAGGATGACACTGGCTTTCAGCAACTAAATGAAGACCAAAAACGCTTAATGCTGCGCAATGAATTAGCCGACCACAACAAGCAGCTGGCTGCGGCGGCACGTGATGCAGGTGTTGAGTCTGGTTTGGACTATGCCATTTTCCAAAACCATGGCTACAAAGGCTTGTATGGTGGGTTAGACAACAAAGCCATTCACCAGCACAAGGGCTTAAAAAAGAGCCAGAAAATCCTCGACCATATGGGCAGTACCGAGCTTGCCGCTAACCTGTTCCGTGCCACGCAAACGGAAGAGAAACTAAAGCGCGATCAGGTTGCCAATAAAAGACAAGCCAATCAAACCCATTTTGAAGTGGGTGCCAAAGTGCGCGCCACCATTGAAGAACTGGGCGGCACCATGCCAGAGGATTTGCCAACGCCGGAAAAAGGCATTCCCCAGTTAGCACGTGCACAGAAGAAGTTGGAGGGTGATCAATGAATAAATCGCCTTGGAAAACCGTAAGATTGGAGAAAGTGGCAGAAATTCAAACCGGAATTTCAAAAAGTGCATCTAGAAAATTAACCGATCCAATCGAAGTCCCATATTTAAGAGTGGCAAATGTGCAAGATGGGCACCTTGACCTTTCGGTCATTAAACATATTTCCATCGAGCGGAAAAATTTAGAACGTTACACACTTAAAACTGGTGATGTACTACTTACCGAAGGAGGTGACTTCGATAAGTTAGGGCGTGGTACTGTTTGGAATAATGAAATTGAATCATGTGTTCACCAGAATCATGTGTTCTCTGTGAGAACCGACGCCTCTGTTTTACTGCCTGAATTTCTAAGCATTCTAACGGCTAGTAGCTATGGAAAACGTTATTTTATTAGCTGCTCAAAGCAAAGTACGAACTTGGCGAGTATTAATTCAACACAGCTTAAACAGTTCCCTGTGCTTCTACCTTCTTTAGATGTCCAAAAGTCTATCGTATCGGCGTCAAAGCTTTGGGACAACGCCATCGAAAGAACGGAGGCGTTAATTGCGGCCAAGGAAAAGCAGTTTGAGTGGTTAACTTCTAACTTGATCAACCGTGATGGTCATAAACGTACGTCGGCTTCTGGTTTGATGACAGAAGTTTCTAAACGCAACAAAAACAGTACGATTGAACGCGTTTTAAGCGTGACAAATCACAGTGGCTTTGTGTTGCCAGAAGAGCAATTTGAGCGACGCGTGGCCAGCGCGAACGTGTCAAATTACAAAGTTGTTGAACAAGGCCAATACGCTTATAACCCGTCTCGAATCAATGTAGGCTCTATTGCTCGTCTTGATGACTGGGAAAACGGCATTTTAAGCCCAATGTACGTCGTGTTTAAACTAGATACGAAAAAGGTATGTAGCGACTACTTTTTGCACTGGCTTAATTCAAGTGAAGCACGCCAACGTATTAAGAACAGTGCTCAGGGTAGCGTACGTGAGACAGTCAGTTTTAAAGATCTTGGCGCAATTGATATCCCATTGCCCGCAATGGACGTGCAAAAAGACGTAACCTACAAGCTCAACCTTGCTCAAAAGGAAATCAGTTTACTCAAAAAGACCTTAGAACAATACCGCAGCCAGAAACGCGGTCTGATGCAAAAGCTGCTTACTGGTGAGTGGCAGGTGAGCAGTTCCCAGCCAGTCGCTGAGAATATGTATCAGGAGGCAAGCGCATGAGCACACCGCCAGTCAATTACACAGCAAACTCGGAGCCTTCGGGCTTCGAGTTTAACGAAAAGTATTTGTCGCAAATCCCAGCCCTGCAACAGTTGATCAATTTAGGTTATCAATACCTCACCCCAGAGCAGGCGCTGGCTGAACGGGGTGGGCGCAGTGCCAATGTGATTTTGGAAGGGGTGCTACGTCAGCAGCTAAAAAAGATTAATCGCATTAACTATAAAGGTGGCGAGTATCTGTTTAGCGAAGAGAACATTCAAACCGCGATCCAAAAGCTCAAAAACATTAAGTTTGATGGCCTGCAAAAAACCAATGAGTCGATTTACGATTTAATCACCTTGGGCTCAGCCATGGAGCAAACCATTGAGGGGGACTCAAAAAGCTTTACCCTCAATTATATCGACTGGAAAACGCCTACCAATAACAGCTTTCATGTAGTCGCTGAGTTCTCGGTTGAGCGCGCGCGCAGCACCGATACCGTACGCCCCGATATCGTCCTGTTTGTAAATGGTATTCCCTTTAGCGTGATTGAATGTAAATCACCCAAAGTGGATGTAGAGCAAGCGGTATCACAAAACATTCGTAACCAGGGTGATGACTATATTCCCCGCCTGTTTACTTATGTGCAGCAAGTGTTGGCAGTGAATAAAAACGCCGCCCAATACGCGACAGCAGGTACACCTAAAAAGTTCTGGGGCGTGTGGAAAGAGCAAGAAGACAAACCCGCCGATGTCGATAAAGGCGTCAATACTGCCCTAGACGAAGACACAAAAGCACAGCTATTCAGTGGCGAGTTTGCTGCCGCACGGCCATTTTTTGATGCGCTAGAGGCGGAAGGTAAACGCTTGGTGACGGAACAAGACAACGCCATTCACAGCCTGTGCCGCCCAGAGCGTTTATTAGATATGGTGTATCGCTTTACCCTGTTTGATGGTGGCATTAAGAAAGTAGCCCGCTATCAACAATATTTTGTGATTAAAGCGACGATCGCCCGAATTAAGCGTTTGACCAATAACGGCAATGGTGCAAAAGAAAACCGCCAAGGTGGTGTTATTTGGCATACCCAAGGTTCGGGGAAATCACTCACCATGGTGATGCTCACCCGCGCTATGGCTCTAGAGCCGCTGCTTATCAACCCCAGGATCATTTTGGTTACCGACCGGGATGATCTTGATAAACAACTGGGCAATACCTTTGCGGCCTGTGGTTTAAGCCGCGAGCGTGCCACGTCTGGCCGAAACTTAGTTAAGCACCTGAAAAACAAAGTGGGCCTGATCACCACACTGATCCACAAATTTGATAAAGGCTGGGTGGCCGAGAAGTTTGTGGATGAGTCGCACGATATTTTTGTATTGGTCGATGAAAGTCACCGCACTAACTTCGGCTCATTGGCGGCCCGAATGCGCCAGATGTTGCCCAATGCCTGTTTTCTTGGCTTTACCGGTACGCCACTACTGAAAAAAGAAAAGAACAACTTTGCCAAGTTTGGTGGCCTGATTGAGCCGCACTACACCATTAAACAAGCGGTTGCCGACGAAGCAGTATTGCCATTGCTGTACGAAGGTCGACATATTGAGATGGAGCAGAATCAGTCGGCTATCGACCTCTGGTTTGAGCGCCACACCGCCGATTTAAGCAAAGAGCAAAAGGCCGACCTTAAAAAGAAATACGCCCGAGCTGAAATGCTAAACAAAGCTGATCAGGTGATTTACATGCGCGCCTTTGATATCAGCGAGCATTTTCGTGCGAACTGGCAAGGCACTGGCTTTAAGGCTCAGTTGGTTGCCCCAGGCAAACCGGCGGCATTAAAGTACCAGCAGTTTTTGCAAGAGATTGGCACCGTCACCACAGAGGTAGTGATTTCTGGCCCTGATACCCGCGAAGGCCACGACGAAGTGGACGAAGGGCCAACCGATGAGGTGGGTAAGTTCTGGAATAAAATGATGAAGCGCTTTGGCTCTGAAGAAGAGTACACCAAGCAAATCATCAACCAGTTTAAACACGGCGATGACCCTGAAATACTCATTGTGGTGGATAAGCTATTAACTGGTTTTGATGCTCCGCGCAACACCGTGCTGTATCTATGCCGAACCCTGCGCGAGCACACGCTGTTACAGGCCATCGCTCGGGTTAACCGCCTTTACGAAGGCAAAGAGTTTGGCTATATCATCGACTATGCCAGCGTATTGGGCGAGCTGGATAAAGCCCTAACCATGTATGAAGCCTTTGAAGGGTTTGACGAAGATGACTTAGCAGGCACGCTCACCTCCATCAATGAGGAAGTGTTTAAACTGCCACAGCGTTACTCTGACTTATGGGATTTGTTTAAAGCCGTTAAAAACTCAAAAGACGAAGAAGCCTATGAGGTGTTGTTGGCAGATGACGAGTTGCGTGAAGAGTTTTACGAATGTTTATCGGCATACAGTAAATCTTTAGCCATCGCTTTATCGTCTGAGCAGTTCATCATGAACTCTGATGAGAAGAAGCTACAAACCTATAAAAACGATTTAAAGCGTTTTCAGAACTTAAAGGCGGCGGTTAAGTTGCGTTACGCCGAGGCGATTGATTATCGCGACTACGAGCCGAAAATTAAAAAGCTGCTGGATACCCATATTCAGGCCAATGAAGTGACTCAGCTTAACGAGCCAGTGAATATTTTTGATGAAAAAATGTTTACCGCCGTGAAAGAAGAGCAAGGGGTTTATCAAACCAAAACCACGGCATCAAAAGCGGACACCATCGCCCACGCCACGAAGCGCAGCATTTCGGAGAACATGGACGAAGACCCTGCGTTTTATGAGAAGTTTTCGAAGCTGATCCAAGCCGCTATTGATGACTTTAAGGCCAAGCGCATCTCAGACTTAGAATATCTCAACCGAGTGATTGATATTCGTAACAAAGTGGCCACGAAGCAGCATGATGATATGCCTGATTGCATTCGTGAAAACGACGAAGCGTGTGCCTACTTTGGCTTGATTAAGCCGCAGTTTCAGCAAGTGGCAACACTCAACGAGTTAGATGATGCTCAACTTGATGCCATTGCGGCACAAACATCGTTAGCGATACAAAAGATCATTGATGATCATTGGAAGGTCGATTTTTGGGACGATGCCGACGTTCAAAAAACGGCGATGAATGATATTGACGATTTTCTTTATGACGAAGTCAAAGAGCAGTACGGCGTGACGCTGAGCCTAGAGCAAATGGACGAAATCATTGAGAAAACCATGCAAGTTGCGAAGCACCGGAGGCATTCTTGATGTCGTCAACCATCAAGCAGGCCGAGGCACCAGCGGCAAGTGCTGAAAGGCTAGCGGTCGTATACGGAGGGGGAGAAATCCCCTTCCAGCTGGCTTTTTCTAAACGCAAGTCGCTGGAAATATCAGTTCACCCTGATAAATCAGTTTTTGTGAAAGCACCTGAAGGCACCGACCGTGAGGCCATTGAAGCTAAAGTTAAAAAGCGCGCTCGGTGGATCAAACGTCAAATTCGCTACTTTGACCAGTTTGACCCAAGGACCCCTTCTCGCAAATACGTCAGTGGTGAAAGCCATTTGTATCTCGGTAAGAAGTATCGGCTAAAAATTGAAGTAGGTAGTGACAACGGTGTTGCGCTGAAAGCGGGCTTTTTTTGGGTAACGTCAGCCAATGGTAAACCAGACCATGTGGAGTCCCTACTTAGTGATTGGTATCGAGAAAAAGCCGATTTTCATTTAAATAAGGTGTTTTCGGATTGTTGGGACAAGTTCACACATTCAGATGCAGATAAACCCACCATGAAAATCATGCAACTCAAAAAGCGCTGGGGCAGTCTATCAAAAAGCGGAACGCTGACCTTAAACCGCGAGTTAATTAAGGCACCGAAAGAATGCATTGAGTACGTGATCATTCATGAACTGTGTCACCTAGAGCACCACAACCACGGCCCAGAGTTTTATCGCTTACTCGAACGCTCTTTACCAGATTGGGTGAAGCGCAAACATAAACTGGAAATGGCATTGATTTAGTCAGCACGCTGTATCGAATAGCTAAGTACACAACCAGTACACTAGCGGTATTGTCTGCCTTAGCCTTTAAAACCTAGCCAAGCTCTTAGGTTGACTGGCGGTACGCTGCAAGGCGACAAGCACACACAGAGTACATCGCCTCTTTAATCATCCAAAATGCTGTCTTTAACACAGTACATGCGTGGGCGGGTGTTGTCGGGCAGGCTGACTTTGCGCTGTGGTCGGTTGCCATCGGGGATTAGGTAACCTGCGGCCATCAGCGCTTTGGCGGCGCGATCTGGGCTGAGGCCTTCGGTGGCTTCACGCCAGCCAGTTGGGTAAAACAGGTAGAGAGTTTGTGGGCCGCTGGTATCTATCCAGCCTGCTCGTTGGCGTACTTGGCTGCTGTAACCGGATTGTTTAAGCGTAAAGCGGCTTTCGCCATGCTGCTCAATAAAACTGCGCACCTGGCGAATGGCTTGTTGGTCTTCATTGGCAGCCACACCACCACGAGCGAGTATCCATTGGTTTAGCTGGCTTAAACAGGCGGCTTCGACACTTTGGGCTGGCCAATCGAGTACTTTGGCTTGAATCGCTAACAAACCAGCACTAGCCAGTAAGGCAAATTTTTCGGCAACTCGGCGTACTTGACCGTCAGCCTCGGCTGGTAATCTGGCTAAAAAGCGTTGGCGTACGTTTTGGAAAACGGGGCGCACCTGCGCGCTGTGCTGCGTTAAATACCGTAACCAGTCCAAGGCCAAGCAGCCGTAGTGTTGGCGACTTTGCTGTTTTAGGTGGTCGGCTAAATCGGCGGCGTTCATGCCATGGCTATGGTTAAACACGCCCATTTGCGCACCGGCATCGGCACTGAGATCAATCACGCGCACTTGCTGCCCCGCTTTTACGCGCTTGCCAATACTGGCAAGGTGGCTTTCGAGTGTCACTTCACCAGTAGATAAAAACACCAAACGCCAACGGGCGGGTAAACGCATTTCACCGTATTTGCCTGCTCGTGTTTTACCCTGACCATTGGCAAGCATATAAGCGACGTCGCCTGCCTCTTTGGGGTCAACTTCACCCATTTCATCGAGCGCCAGCAAGGCATCGTTATGGGCTAATGCAGTGCCTTCTAAACCGTTGGCCGTGGCACGCCAACTGTGGCGCAGCTGATTAGGTTCGCCCCACACCGATAACGCCGGATACAACGCTGCGGTTTTACCAGTACTGCTGGCACCGTAGAGGTGTAAACCAAAACCATCAACCCCACACAAGTGTAACAAAGGCGCAGCCAATGCAGCGCAGACACCAACGATTAATAGCGGGTTATTCAGACAATAACGGCCAACGTGCTGCCGCCAACTGTCGCTATTTCCTTGTTGAATAAAGCCTTCTATCGGGTGCATGGTTTGCAGCACCATGCGCGGGTTGTTGCTGTGTTCGCTTGGGTAAAAGGTGAGGCGCGGATGCACATAAGCGTGGTGATGCCAGCCTATGCAGTTCACGCTGATGGCCTTTTGCGTGGCCAGTTCGCCCATTTGTTGAATAAACAGCGAGAGCAACTGCCGCGCTTTGACACTGTTGCTTAGCCGCATGCCTCGACTGAGTAGGATTCGACGGTACTCGCTGCCGTCTCCGGCCAATAGTTCTGCGGGCATGGCCCAGTAGCGATGGCGATTGTCATCGTCTAACCAGTGCAATAAATAGCCGTAGTTGTCCCCTTGCGGGTCCCGGGTGCGTGCCGCTACTTGCAACCAAGAGCAGATTTTAACTGGGCTATCTTGCCCTGCCGGTTGCATCACCAGCCAGTTTTGCGCGTTATAGGCAAAACCAGCCGGTAATGTTGGCTCGTTGCTATACATCTCACTGGCTGATAATGGATTTGATGCTGATGGTTTATCCACGGCCATAAGCAGCACCGATACGGCGGGTTTCAATCCACTGGTCGATATCGCTTTCTAACCAGCCCACGGCACGCGCCCCAATACGAATGGATCGCGGAAATTCACCGTTGGCCATCAAGGCATAAATGGTGCTGCGGCCAAAGCCTGTTTTGGCCTTTACCTCGGGCAAGCGCAAAATCCGCTGCTGACGAGCTGGGTGTGCTGAGTTTGAGGGTGATTGTGTAGTTGGGTTCATCGTTTGCTTCCTCACTGATCTGTTAAGTTCAGTTAGGAGTTTGCCAGTACTAAACGGACGCAGTAGGCAGATAAATGCCCAGATCGTGCAGCTTTCTGAGGGTACAGGTAGCTAGTTGCCCCAGTTTGTAGATAGTGCCCCAAATAATAAATGCTCTGTGGGCAGGGTTGGTGTGCGGCTAAGCAGCGTGAATTAAGGCTTTGCCCATACTGCCCCAAAAGCCCAAGGGATAAGTGCCAAAAGCTTTCTCAAAAAGGGAAAGTCTTGCTCAATTAGAACACCACAACACTTTTATGCGCATAAAAATGTAGAATTCCGAACTTTTCTGCGCGTAAAAGTATGCAATGCGAGCTGAGTACTCCTCTATGCATTTTACCGAACGGGAGAATTCAGAGGTTATAGGTCTACACAAAGTTACTTCATAGGTAACAATTTGTAGACCTGAATGCGACATTCAAGATTTCAACCAATCAAAACTGAACGATATTTTTTGCTAACCAAACTTGACCTGTCTATAACTTCATAGTTTATCGTCATTCGTGTTCTGGTCTGTTTGAGCCGCGCCATGAATAAAAAAAGAACGGAAAGGACGTTTTATCTGTGTATCGCATCTCTGAGTTAGCTGAAAAAGTCGGGCTGTCACGCTCAACCTTGCTCTACTACGAAAAGCTGGGGTTGTTGCAG
Source organism: Marinomonas ostreistagni (assembly GCF_016461785.1). Taxonomy (GTDB): domain Bacteria; phylum Pseudomonadota; class Gammaproteobacteria; order Pseudomonadales; family Marinomonadaceae; genus Marinomonas; species Marinomonas ostreistagni_A. Next base: position 94,168 of record NZ_JAEMUH010000009.1, read on the forward strand.
GGTATTCGCCATACCAACGGCTATCGGCTGTATTCAGACAAAGATGTTCAGCAGTTGCACTTGTTGCAACAACTGCAAGCGGGCGGTTTAACACTTAAGGAATGTAAATCCTTTTTGGACAGCAAGGTGCAGCGCACTGTACTTGAAAAGCGCTTGCAGCAGTTGGACGAAGACATCGCGCAAAAGCAGCAAGCTCGAGCGTTACTTGCCGCTTTGCTGGGTGACGGTTCCCTGCGTCTTTGGCACCAACAGACCGATAAATTAGCGCCAGACGCCCATCTGGATTGGTTAAAGCAGCAAGGCTTTGATGAACAACAAGCCCTGCATTTGAAATGGTTATCAAAAGATATGAACGCACACGATCAATACATGGCTGATTTTATGACGGTATTTCAAGGCTTAGAACGCTGGGGGCCCAGCAGTGATGCCGATACCTTAAAAGCCTTGTCAACACTGCCAACAACACCCACCAGGATCATTGATATTGGCTGCGGCAAAGGCTTTTCAACCCGTTTATTGGCAAAGCACACCCAAGCCGAGATTGTGGCGGTGGATAACGAGCAAAGTGCGCTGGATGAACTCGGTGAACGCCTCACGAAGCAGGGGTTAGATAGCCGCGTTACCTTAAGCTGCGCCAGCATGACGGATCTGCCTTTTACACCTGAAAGCTTTGATTGCATCTGGTCAGAAGCGGCAGCTTACATAATGGGTGTTGAGCAAGCATTAATCCAGTGGCGTAAATTGCTGACTGATAGCGGCTTCATGGTAATCAGTGACTTAATATGGTTAACCGATAACCCAAGCCAAGAGGCAGTCGCTTTCTGGGAAAGTGAATACCCAGATATGCAAACCGTCGAAAAACGCTTAGATCAAATGCGCCAAGTAGGCTTTGATGTGATTGATCATTTCACCTTAAGTGAACAAGCATGGCACGATTACTATCAACCACTCAAAGCGCGAGTGGCAGAAGTAACAGCAAGCATGCCAAATTCAAACGCCATTGCAGATATCGAGCGAGAAATTGCGATTTATGAAGGCTACCTAGGCGAGTTTGGATACCACATGTTTGTGCTGCGCAAAGGAGCTTAAAACAGGGGCGTAAAATCGCCCCTGCCACAACACCGTTTAGCTGAGTTTAAGGATGAGACTTAGCGATAATAAAGCGCTGCATTTTCTTGTTTGCGCTGATCCAATGTCTTAGCAATTGCAGACACTGTTGTTTTACTGATCTCTAGTTGCGCCGCAAGGTGAGTGAATTGGCTGATGGCTTCTGCGACTTCTTCAATAACTTGCTTTGCATCATGCCAACTCCCATAGCCAGCACTGGTCGCGAGTTTTTGCATCACCTTAGTCGGAGGCGCTTTGCCATAACCTCCGAACGCAGTGGCGTGTTCGTTGAATGGATGTGGGCTGTAGGTAACATCGTAAAAAGGTGCAGGGTTCCATTGACCGTCATCCGCTTGCAAAAACGCCCAGTTTTTACTGTGATCGTCTTGGTTAGACGACAACAGGTTAAAAATGGCGCGGCGAAATTGCAACTGCCCGGCGGCTGGTGATTTACACAACTGACGACTGGCTTTGATCAAGTCAATATAATCTAAACTTGGCGTTCGAAAGTCTGCATCCAGCAGCCCGCAAGCGCTGTGCATATGCAATCGACCTGCACTGCGCTTGCTGCCTAAGTCGGCCTGTTCAGTGACATAATCAAAACGCTTGAGCGCCAACCAGGCAGGCGCACCACTTGTATGAGGCGCTTCAATGAGTTGCCAGACTGGTGGTTGACACTTGGCAAGCTCGGCCATTTGCAAATAAACCGCCTCGCACAAACCTTCTTCATGGCCGAGTGCGAGATTTTTAGAAGTAAATTTAATCAGCCACGCTTCATCACCAAGCTTTGCAAAGGTTCGACAATGCCGAGCTTCCCCAGCAGGCATATAAATTTGTGCCTTAGGTCTTGCCCCACCCGAACTCCCTCCGGCGACTAATGCAGCCAACACCTGTTGCGTATGCCCATCTAACTCATCGTGGTTGTCGTCCATATAGTCTGACATTGAAGCATCGAACAGCGTTTGCGCTTCTAATCCCAAGGTTGCTAAATCAATATCCGCGTGCGTGGCGGCTGAAAACTCAGACACCGGAGAAAAAGACAATGCCCCCATGCCTTTGTCACCGACAAAGGCCAGTCTATCCATCGCTGTTAATTGATTAGGCAAGATGTCCTTTTGCCGGAAAATACGATCTTGCAACAGCATGCCCCAGCCGTCGGGCAAACAATCTCCAAATACGCCATGTACACCTTGGTGCGGCGCTTTAGGTGCGGCTTGAACTTGCGTATTCGCTTGCAAGGTAAACGGTGATAAATTGCCAAACTGCTGCAAATAGTCATCAGCATACTGAAAAAAAACGCCTTGCCGATTCTGCGCCAAGACTCCAACAGATATCTGTTCACCTGAGCTTAGCGTACGAGTAACATTAAGCTTCTGAATCGGTTTAAAACTCATCTTTTAGCACCTCATCAATACTCGTGGGCATAGCAGCGCGTTCTTTGCTAGGTTGCGTGAGCTGATAAAGCCTATCCAATGAGTCGAGAGTCTGCCAAAGCAACAGCAATTGGCGAAATGAAATTTGCCCAGTCAGCTCAAATTTCTTAATGGTGGCCGCAGGTACGCAGCTTCGCTCAGCAAGCGCCGCTCGTGACAGCTTTGCCTGCTTGCGTAACTCACGTAAATAAGCCGCATAAGCTTGGCTTACATCGGTATCATCAAGTAAGGTAAAATTCATCCGCAAAGACCAAATGGATACAGTTATATCCATTATAGCGAAATAAAACAGAAAGTGGATACTATGATATCCATAAGTGCGTAGAGTGTTGAAAAAATCACTCGATAAAGCCCTTCAAAACTGCTATTTTTAGACCCTAACAGCAGCATAAAAGCGGCACTGTTTTTCCATTGCTAACCACTAAGATTTAGTAAAAGCCATAGGCAAGTGGTGGGCAGTTTGGTGGGCAAACAAGCATTTTTGAACGGTTTCTTTTCGATAACGCATTGAGTTTGTTAGGGTCTAGACCGCTACTCAATGAGCAGATTCAGAATATTGAGTAACTTTTATTGGTGAGTGGATAACGAAGCTATCCACTCACCAATAATCCTGATGGAAGCATTATGAATGAAATCATTGATCATAAAATCGCGATAATCCATCACAGCCTAGCTCGGATCCGTGAGGTCTATAACCTAGCTCAAGATAGGCTTGATACGGACCTAACAAGCCAAGACTCAATCATCTTCAATCTACAGCGCGCCTGCCAAGCCAGCGTTGATATCGCCAACTACTTCAATAAAACACTCTTTTCTCAATTTCCGAAAGATAACCACGACAGCTTTGAAGCGCTTCATAAATCGGGCTTTATCTCGGCAGAACTTGCTTTACGTTTGCTTGAGCTAATCGAGTTTAGCTGTTCAGCAGTCCGTGACGAACAAACGCTTAACTTAGAGATAGTAAAGCATGTGGTAGAGAATAGACTATCGGATTTTGAAGACTACATTACTTCTATAAAAGAATTAGAAGCTTAACCCACCGCCAACTTTGCAGCCTGTTGCCACATAAAGTGTGGCATCGGTGTTTGTAGTTGCCATGTGATGCTCATCGGTTGCGAGCCGGAGTGTGACACGTATTCCACTTCTCCGTAGTTGACAAAGCCCATGGTGCGGCCGTACTCGTCTTTGCTTTGCTCACGTACAAATAGAAATAAGCGCTTACCTATCTCACGATGCTGGATGTATTCCAAACCACGCCCACGGTCCGGTCGAGCGCTGTTTTGCGATTGCCAATGGAATAACGACTCATTAATGGCGTAGTCGTGGTACATGGTGGTCGGTGAGAATTGCTTTTCATTTTTATCGAGCGTGACAAACAGCAACTCAATATTATCTTCTTTAATAACGAACACTCCTTCTCTTGCTGGCGGTTGACGCTCAAATGTCGTCGCACCAAATGCTACCAATATCTGCTCACGAGCATAGCGAGCATGCACTTTAAGCGGCACCTCAGGAAGCTCGTTCATATCCACCAATTCATGTTTGATACGAGCAAGTTGCCAGCGAATTACATCGGCTAGCTCCTGCGCCACCCCAAGATGGCTGAGCTGTTTGATACTCTGCGCTAAAGTCGCCAAGCCTATATCAGGACCTGGCTTTTGCCAGAAATCATAATGGCACATCACCACACGTCGATCGTCCACGTTGACACCACGAAAGTCGGTCTGACAAAGCTGTTCAAGAAAGTTTAAATAACCATGATCATCACAGGTCAGAATGCGGTTATGAATCGCTTTACGCACTATTTTAAAGGCTTCACCGATCTGCAAGCCTTCTTTGGCTTCATCTTTGGCTTTCGCGACCAACTCAGCCCAACTGCCACGTTTATAGAGTTCGTTCAGATCAATATGTGGATGTTGCGCGATAAAGTTCGCCAGCGTTAGAGGTTGTGTCGAATGTTGTGGGAATTGGCGGATCATGGCCGTCAGGCGATTTTGAGTCAGTGTCGCTTGGTGAATATTGCTAAGCACCATTTCTTGGGTGAGTTTTGTCAGCTCGATTCGACAACCTAACGGCGCATGCGGAAAGCCTTGTTTGATTTCATCACTGATCGCTTTCGGACTTCTGCCCACTAACGCCCTGAATTTATTGGCAAAATCGTACTCAGGCCGTGAGTTACCAACGAAGTCCAGTACAGTGCAACACTCTTTACCCTCGGCTAGACGCAGACCGCGCCCTAGTTGTTGTAAAAAGATGGTGAGGCTTTCGGTGGGCCGCAAGAACAACAAGGTATCGACTTCTGGAATATCGACGCCTTCATTGAAGATATCCACGACACACAGCACAGTGATTTGCCCACTACGAATGGCCTGCTGTTTCTGCTGACGCTCAGCGCTGTTATCACTGGTCAGTACATCCGCTTTAATACCTTTGAGCAGGAATTGGCTCGCCATGTACTTTGCATGCTCGCGACTGACACAAAACGCTAACGCCTTCATTTGACTGATATCGGTAACGATCTCCTGCAAACTTAGTAGTATCTTGTCAAAACGCGCTTGGTTATGAGTATAAAGGTTGGTCAGCTGTGCAATATCGTAGCGCCCGCGGCTCCAAGCGATATTCCGCAGGTCGGTATCGTCATCGATGCCAAAATATTGAAATGGCGATAAGTGGCGACGATTGATCGCTTCCGGCAAACGAATTTCCGCAGCAATCACACCACCAAAGTCCGCCAAAATATCTCCGCCATCATGACGCTCTGGCGTAGCGGTTAAACCGAGTAAAAGAGTCGGCTGGAAGTAGCTCAATACAGTCCGATAGCTATTGGCCGCGATGTGATGCACTTCATCGATAACAATGTAATCGTAAAAGTCTGGAGTGAGTTTGAGCTGCTCTAGTTGATTATTCAGCGTTTGGATCGACACAAACAATTGACGATAGTGGGCTGGCGTATGACCGCCAACCCACAGTTCACCAAAGGAACCATCTCGCAATACGCCACGGTAGGCCGCTCGGGCTTGCTTTAGAATTTCTTCTCGATGCGCTACAAACAAGAAGGTCGCGTTCGGCTTCTGTTTCACAAAGCGCGCAAAATCAAACGCCGAAATCAGGGTTTTACCTGTACCGGTAGCCGCGACAACGAGGTTGCGAAAGCGCTGATGAATATCTCGCTCTACAGCGAGCTGTTCCAAAATCTCACTTTGATGAGGGAACGGCGTAATATCAAAAAAGTGCGCTGTCGTGTGTTCATCGCCAACACGCTGCTGCCGCAAAGCTTTGTTAAGCTTTTCGGTGCTGCTGGCATCGCCGTTAAACGGCTCAAACTCATTGGATGCCCAATAGGTCTCAAAGGTACTGAGCGACTTGTCGATAATATGCGGGATTTCTTGTGAGGTGATCTTTAAGTTCCACTCAAGGCCATTGGTCAATGCCGAGTGCGATAAGTTAGAAGAGCCGATATAGCCCGTGTGGTAGCCCGTATTGCGCAGGAACAAATAGCTCTTAGCGTGTAATCGTTCACGCTCGGTGTTGTAACTCAGCTTTACTTCGGTATTCGGTAAACTCGCCAAATACTCTACCGCTTTAGCATCGGTCGCCCCCATGTAAGAGGTAGTGATGATCTTTAGCTCCCGACCACTGGCAGTGAACGCTTCCAGCTCCTTGCGGAAGATACGTATCCCTGCCCATTTGATAAAAGACACCAACCAATAGATTTTATCGGCGGATAGAATCTCGCGTTTTAACTCAGACTCTAACGATAACCCTGCGTTGCTACCGCAAAACAGCTCACTTTGCGTCAAACCCGTTAGCGGAAAGATATCTTCTACGTATTGCTTGAGGTTGGCCGCTACTGGATTTTCCAGTTCATACAAAGCGGTCAGAATTTTGCCTTGGCTATCGAGCAGGTTTTCCTCGATCAGGTCATCATCCTGCAAACGCTCTTTCAGCCATAACAGTAGTTCGTTGGATAAAGCGATTTGCTGCTGCAGTTGGTCATTGCCAGTCGGTACGGACCCGATGGCATATTCCAGAATATTCGATAGAAAACGCGACAGCCAAACCGATGCTTCTGCAGGTGATAACGTACGTTCGCCCACATAAAAGCGCTCACGATCCAAACGCTTTTCCACCAGTTGTGTAATCAACTGCTCATAAATACCCGACTGCTGCATAACATCCCTTTATCGCTTCTCAATCAATAATGGGACTATATTCCCATATCTCAGCTAAAACTGGGAATACAGTCCCTCTTTTCGCTGTTAAGCGTCGGCTTGCTGTGTTTACTCTATGCTACAACTGAGTCTGCCACGACTTGATTACGACCGTTTTGCTTAGCGCGGTACAAGGCTCTATCGGCGCGGGCAATGATTGCACTGCTCGTTTCATTTGTTACTCGCTCGGTCACTCCGAAGCTAGCGGATTGCTTAGGCACCAAGGAAAACGATGTACTGTAAACCTGCTCACGCACGGTTTCAGCGAGTCGAGTGGCTTGGGGTAACGATAAGTTGGGACAGACGATCAAGAACTCTTCACCACCAAAGCGAAAAGCCATATCGCTTTCACGAATATTCTGGTGAATCACCTTGGCGATCTCGATTAACACTTTATCACCCGCTGCATGGCCGTATTCGTCATTCACGCTTTTAAAGTGGTCAATATCCAACAGGATCGCGGCTAAAGGTTTTTGCTCTTGCTCACATTGTTCGATTAACTCTGGCACACACTCATTTAATTTGCGTCGGTTGAACAACCCCGTTAATGAATCACTGTATGCTTGCTCTTCTGCAGCCATTTTATCTCTTTCTAATGTTTCCGCGCGTTGCACAAGCTTTTGTTCATTCTTAGTCAATTCAGATATAGAAGCGTCTTGCTCCTGCATGTAGCGATATAAAAAAACATGAATGATTTGACCAAGCGTGACGATAGACGCGATTGATAGGCATACTCTGATGGCAGAGTAAAAGTCTTGCCCAATGGTAATCGATGCAATGTAGATCGATGTGCCGAGTAATCCGATCGATATCAGACCATAGATGGCTCGATTCGCCAGAAACAGGCAGATCACTAACACAAAAGGATAAAGGCTTAACGCGATAAAGCCATTTTTGAAAGCCGCGATACTCGCCGTCACGGCGACGATGATAGCCAGCAGGTTTCCCAGTGACTCAGGTATCCTGCGCTCACGAAACCACAAATACAGTCCGTATAGGTTGCCAATAGAGAAAAGGATCGCGCCGATCAACAAATCATTGATCGAAATGGCTGGGGTATAAAGTACAACGCAGACAAACGAAACAGTGAAGATAGCACTGATAAATAGGACGCTCGCCCTAATTTTTTCAAGCAAATAATACATATCAGTGCTACCCCCGTTTACCGGCTAAGTGAACACTTCCAAGAGCCACAGTGATGCTATGGCTGAGTATTGTGATCAGTTTGTATTGAATATATACAATTCTAATTAAGCCTTCATTCAAATAGCAAAGGCTTAATTGTATGGATTCTTTACAATCCGTATGAACATGTAATAAATACCCTAAGGTCAGTGCGTCGCCTTCGCCTCAATATAATCTAGCGCGGCTTGCAAGGCTTGTTCACGGGTCGCGCAGTCGTTGCCTTCTTGAATAAAGCTCATCACGTGGAATTTATCGAGTTGTTCACGGGTGCGTTCATTCGGACACAGAAGTAAAACTTCGCAGTTCACGTCGTTGGCGTCTTTGATGGCGTTTTCAAGCGCTAAGCCTACGGTGACGTCGATCATGGGCACGTCGCTCAAGTCCAAAATCATCACATCGTATTCATCGATGCTGGCATGTTGGCGTGAGATGGCTTTGGAGACACTAAAGATCATTGGGCCAGATAAGTAGAAGAACAGCACCTTACCTTGAGCTTGATCCAGCATGGCACGTTCATCGTCGGTTAGAGGAACGTTGTTGTTATCCGAGTCACTGATGGCTTTTACATGACGAGTCTGTTCGCGGCTCAGTTTTTCGATAATGATGATGTTAGAAATAAATACGCCGAGGCCGACCGCTGCGATTAAATCGACAAACACCGTCAGCAGCATCACGCCATACATAATCGCCATGCCTGACAAGCTGACTTTGTGAGCCCGTTGAATAAAGCTCCAATCGAGAATGTTAAAGCCGACATAGACTGCAATACCCGCCAAGACCGCCATTGGAATCGGTTCGGTAAGTCCTCCTGCAACCAATACCACCAGTGCTAATACCAATGCGCGCACAATACCTGATACTGGAGAGCGTGCGCCCACTTGGATATTGGTCACTGTCCCCATGGTCGCGCCAGCACCTGGCAAAGCACCGAATAAACCAGAAATCATATTCGCAAGACCCTGACCGCGCAGTTCTTTATCGGAGTCGTGCTCGGTACGCGTCAATGAATCGCCAATCACCGCTGTGAGCAAGGTATCAATACAACCCAGAGTACCTAGTACCAAGGCATCAATGACCATTTTGGTGAACATATCCGCACTAAAATGCGGCAACACCAACGATGGCAAACCAGATGGGATTTCACCGATACGACGGATGCTATCGCTATCAAACAGAATGACCGAAATCAGTGTGATCGCCACCAGCGCCACCAATTGAGCGGGAACGTATTTTCGATACTGCTTCGGAAAGAAAAATAACACGGCCAACGTCAAGACACCGAGTAATAGCTCGCGCCATTGCAAGTTCGCTAGAGTCTCAGGGATTGCCATCAACGTGCCGCTAACGCCACCTGGAGGTGCTGGGGACCCTAGCAAGGGGGATAACTGCAAGATAATCAGAATAACGCCGATACCGGACATAAAGCCCGATACCACACTGTAGGGCATTAAGGTGACGTACTTACCGAGTTTGAGCCAGCCGAGCAGCATCTGGAAGGCTCCCGCCATCATGACCACGGTAAACGCCATAGCCATGCCGTGTTCTGGGTACTCAGCCATCATGCTGGTCAAGACCGCTGTCATAATCACGGTCATTGGGCCAGTCGGTTCAGAAATCAGCGTGGTAGACCCACCAAATAACGCTGCAAAAAAGCCGACCATAATCGCGCCCCAAAGGCCTGCTTCTGCCCCAGCACCGGATGCCACACCAAATGCCAACGCCAATGGGAGAGAGATGATTGCAGTGGTCACACCACCAAACACATCCCCTTTAAAATCGAATGCAGCAAAACGCTGAGAATCTAACAACAAACACCCCCAATGGTTGCGATAAGGACACGAATAACAAAGGCTAAAACGTTATAAGAGTAACATATTTCGAGGGTCTGCAAGACAAAAGACTCATCCTGACGATAGGATCTTCGCCAATGCTTTAAAAATAGTATCGTAGCGTTTGGGTAAGGTGCGATAACGCTTGTGCACCAAATATAAGGTCTCTTCGACTGGCTGTTTCGGCACCACGACATGCAAGCTCTCCTGATGCGCAAAGCTCGCCACTGCCGCTTCTGGTAAAACCGTAAACCCTAGCCCTTTTGCAACGGGTAAGAGAATCTGGCCCAGCTGGTTAATATAACCCGTTACAGCAAGGCGTTCGGTGTCTAACTCAGCTAAGACTGAATCACCACAGCGTTCTAGATATAAGGGAAGGTAATGCTTGGCATCTGGGTGATTAATCAGCCCTACTTGATGCAATAACTCTGGCTGTATCACCGCATCTTGATAGGCACTAGGCAACACCAGACATAAAGTTTCACTGCCGATAACGGTACTTTGATATTGGGTCTCGTTAGGTTGATGTGTCACGATTCCCAAATCGACCGCGCCTGTTTGCAGATCCTGCAGTGTCTTATGGTTAGGAGCGACTTCTAGTTGGATGATTAAGTTAGGATGCTGTTGCTGTAACACCAGCAATGGTGTGTACAAAAGCAGTGCTAGGGCGCCAGAGCACGACAATTTGCAGACACCGGAAAAGGGGTCATCAAAGCTTAGGCGTTCTAGTAAAGTGGCTTCGTCCTTTGTGACCTTTAACGCATAGTCGTACATCAAACGCCCCTGCTCGGTCAGCTCAAAGCGCTTCCCTTCTCGCTTAATCAAAAGATGGCCGCAGGCGCTTTCCAATTTATGAATGTGTTGGCTCACCCCAGGCTGAGTCATGTGCAGCACCTCAGCCGTCTGAGTAAAGTGCCCCACTTCCACTAAAGTTTTAAACGTATTCAGCCAAATAGGGTTTAGCATTGACGCTCCCTGATAACAATAAATTATTATTTTGAGAATAAATGATAATTTTTAATTTATCAGCCTCAATTTTATAGTGACCTCATCGAAGCACATAGTATTTATAGCGAGGTTAATATGTCTGTTCACGCAACAACGCCCTATCCAAGAACATTCTCACACATTGGTATCTCGGTACCGGACCTAGAAGCAGCGGTGAAGTTTTATACCGAAGTTTTGGGCTGGTATTTAATCATGGAGCCGACCGAAATCGTCGAAGATGATTCTGCCATTGGTGAGATGTGTACCGATGTCTTTGGCGTGGGCTGGGACAAGTTTCGCATTGCACACCTATCAACAGGTGACCGCATTGGTGTTGAGCTGTTTGAGTTTAAAAACCAAGAGAACCCGGAGAACAACTTCGAGTACTGGAAAACGGGCATTTTTCACTTCTGTGTCCAAGACCCAAATGTCGAAGAGCTGGTTGAACGCATCGTCGCAGCAGGCGGCAAGAAACGCATGAAGGCTCCGCGTTACTACTACCCTGGGGAAAAGCCATATCGAATGATCTACATGGAAGACCCATTTGGCAACATTCTTGAAATTTACAGCCACAGCTACGAGCTACATTACGCTAGCGGTGCCTACACAGGTTAATGCTTTATCGCATCACAGATGCCAGCGTCCATGCTGGCATCTGCACGATAAGCTAGACGATTATTTCTTTTCCCAAGCATACACTTTGAACACCTCGTCCACTGGTGTTTGCGCTAAATGATTTACGTAGTTACTCATCACTTTTTGCGACAATCCCAAGATAATTTCCAGCAACTGCTTCGGACCATAACCCGCTGCAAAGAAGGCTTCGACCTCTTGTTCTGATAAATTACCGCGGCTTCGTACCATGGCCAGAGTCGTATCATGAAGAGCTTGTAACCTAGCCGTTGGCATCGGTGCTTCATTACGTAGCGCTTCCGTTAGCGCTGGATCCACCTTCATCATATTGGCAATGCCTGTATGGGCTGGCACACAGTAATGGCATTCATGCTCAACGTTGATGGTTTGCCAAACCACAGTGAGCTCTTCTGCATCAAAGGATGTGTCTTGAAACAACTTGTGCAGCACCTGATAGCCTTCTAACAACTGTGGCGATTCTGCCATCACCTTATGTAACCCAGGTAAACGACCGAATGCTTTCACTGAATTTTCGATCAGCGGCTGACTCTCTGGCGGCGCAGTCTCAATAGTATGAAATGTAAAATGACTCATCATAATCTCCTCACCTTTCACAAAAGGCGCTCTTTGAATGAATAGAACCAAAGCACATTAACTGGATTTGAACGATCGTTCAAGCCATAATTGAACAAACGTTCAAGCAATTATTCGGCTCCCTATGAAATTCGATCGACAAGAAGCATTACATCAAGCCACCGACTTATTCTGGGCCAAGGGCTTCCATGCCACGTCTATGCGTACCATTCAGCAAGCCATGGACATGCGCCCAGGTAGCATCTACGCCAGCTTTGGCAGTAAAGAAGCACTCTTTAAGCAGGCGCTGCAGTACTACGCCGCCAACAGTCAGGCGCGGCTCGCCGCTTGCGTCGAGCAGTCAGACTCGCCCCTAGCTGGGCTGAAGCGTTTTATCTCTGAAGTAGTCATGGGCTGCGACCAAGCGCCAAGCAGCATGTGCATGTTGGTCAAAAGCATTACTGAGCTCACCGAAGACAACGTCGAGCTGCTTCTAGAAGCCAAGCGATTGTTAAATGGTATGGAACAGGCGTTTGCAGAAGTGCTCGCCCAAGCTCAAGCGCAGCAGCAACTTTCAGGCGACGTAGACAGCACGCGTCTAGCACGCTACTTGCAAATGCAGCTAATGGGGCTACGCGCTTACGTGCGCGCCAATAGCGATGCGAAAGAACACTTGGAAAGCTTGATTGATGATGTGTTTAATGGATTCATCACAACATGAGAAAGAATACGACTACCCAACTTCTCGAGTCGTCTGGTAGTCTGTTCTCTTCAAATTACTCTCATGAGGCGTTTAAACGACAATAAACGCCTGCTATCAAGGGAAGACCTATGCTGAGTTTTGCTCCAATTCAAAAAAACTATCCTAATACACAGATGCTGAATGCTATACCTTTCGTCGGCTTTCAGGATGATGTGCTGTCCGCTGAGGAATGCGAATACATTATTGAACTGGCTTCTGGCAAAACACAAAGAGCAAAGGTTTCCCTAGACAAAGAAAGTGAGATCATCCCCGGGCGCAGCGGTAGCAACTGCTGGATCAGCTACGCCTCTGATGAGAAGGTAAAGCGAATCGGTGAACGCATCGCTCAAATCGTTGGCATTCCATTGGAAAATGCTGAGGCGATGCAGGTGATTCACTATGGTCCCGAGCAGGAGTACCGCAGCCATTACGATGCCTACAACTTAGCCAATGAGCGCGGACAACGCTGTTGTCGTTATGGCGGACAGCGCTTGGTCACTGCGTTGGTGTATCTGAATGATGTCGAACAAGGTGGCGGAACACGTTTCGATAAGCTTAATACTGCTATCGAGGCAAAACGTGGGCGTATGGCGTTATTTAATAATGTCGACGAGGATTACAATCGCCCTCACCCTAACAGCCTTCATGCGGGAGACGCTGTTATCAAAGGTGAAAAATGGGCGTTTAACATTTGGTTCCACGCGCGGCCTATGAAAGAAAGGCAAAATTTTGAACAATACGCCAGCCTGAAAAAGAGTCATCAGCCACATACAGAAAGCACTCTAATGCCGATCATAGCCAATCGTGCTCGGGATATTTTTACGCAGGCCATCAATCAGCTCGATCCTGTTCTGATTAAACAAGCCCACCCAGCCTGTTTTACCTACTGGGACACTTACGGGCATTCTGCCCCTGATTTATCGGATATTGATAACAAGACCGCAGTGTTCAAATTAATCGAACGACGCATCACCAACCCGCTGGCCAATAAAGGTCAACTTGCCCAACTCCTGCAAACGCACCAGCTTGAACACCTAGCACCAAAAACCTTTTTCAAGGTCGAACATGCTATCGCGTATGATGCCCCAGACTCTTCTCTTTGGTTTATAAAGCATATTTTCGGTACTGGCGGTAAGGATATGCGCTGCCTTCGCAAAGAAGAGTTAACAAGCATCGCTTTAGAGAAGGATCAAATCATTCAGGAAGGCGTTACTCAACTAAACTTGCTCAATGGGCGTAAGTTCACTGTGCGTATTTACTGTTTCATTTGGAATCAGAAAATTTATCTGTATAAAAATGGCTTTTTGGTGGTTCATGGAGCCGACTTTGACCCCAACAGTACAGATTACAAAGTACAGATTGATCACACGGGGTATCACAAGTCAGACGGACAAGTGAAACTCGTGCCACTGATAAACTATGCTGACTACAATCGTTACTACCCTCTTATCAAAGAGTTGGTATCCAATCTACAGCCGATTTTAGAAAGCACACGTCATGCTTCGAGTCCGCTGGACTACACCATGTTAGGAATGGATGTTTTGCTGCGTGAAGACGGTTCGGTTCGTCTGCTAGAAATTAATACCGTCCCCAACTTCATTCACTCTCGTGAGGTCATAGAACGCGTTAATATTCCTTTTTTCAAAGCGGCTATCAGCACGATGCTTGGGGATAGCAGTATCGTTTTTGAAAAAATCTGTTAATCAAACAACGTTTACCAAAGCCGTTATTTTTATATAACCTTTTGTTTTTAAATGCATAAAATCGACCACCGTACATTTGAAAGCAATCTTTACTCACAAATTCTCCCATCCTTAAGAGTTTCTTAAGTTTCGCGCTTTATCTTTTGATTATAAATCAAACAGAGGAAGCGCGAATGAAGCACTCTATTACACGAACTGATAACGAATTATCTCTCGATATTGTGTGTCCTTCTGACCCACGCTGGGAGGCCGTTGTTAAGCATGTGTCGACTCGGTATCGCCAAGCTTTCTTTGCTGATTTACAACAATTCATGCCGGCTTATCTCACCCTGACGGACCATAACGAGATCATGTCTGTCTGTGGTTTCCGCCAAGCTAACACTGAACAATTGTATCTAGAGCAATACCTAGATGATGAAGCACAAATCCTGCTATCAGATGCCTTCAAGTGCGAGGTTAAGCGCGACCACTTGGTGGAGTTTGGTCACTTAGCGTCTTTCGCTCAAGGATTGTCGACTCTGCATTTCTATCTGATTGCGCAGATGTTGGTAGAACGTGGTGTGGAGTGGTGTATTTTCACCGCAACCGAATCCCTTCATACCATGATGGCGCGCTTAGGACTTGAGCCGCAGATCATTGCTCAGGCTGACAAAAGCAAAGTACCAGACGCCCACACAACTTGGGGGGCCTATTACGAGCATCAGCCGAGAGTGCTAGCCGGCAACTTAGTAAAAGGACTGGAGCGCTTAAGCTTCGTTCAAGAACGCAGACGCAAACTCGCCTAGGTATCCTATGAACAAGATTCTTTTCGCACTGCATCATTGGGCTCAACAAGCACCGAATAAAGTCGCGTTGGTCGGCCTCGACCATCACGAACAGCCTTATCAGCTAAGCTATGCAGAACTTTGGCAACAGGTGCAACAGACGTCAGAGCAGCTTAAAGCCCTGAATATCACTTCTCTTGCGTTACGTGCAGAAAACTCACTCTATTGGGCCATTATCGATTTAGCCGCGATGCATGCCGGGGCCGTCGTTGTACCTGTGCCTACTTTTTTCTCTGAACAGCAAGTACTGCATACTCTGGAACAATCGGATGTGGATGCGTTAATCGGCGACTGGAGTACCATTCGATCCGACGCCTTACAAGCACTGGGGGTACAAATCAGTACACCAGAGTACCTCGTTAACTTGCCTGTTTATCGCCGCACATCAAATGCCCAACATGCTTACCTATCTGGGACAGGGAAAATCACCTTTACGTCAGGTTCAACGGGTCAACCAAAAGGCGTGTGCTTAAGTCACGAGCACATCAGTATTGTCGCTCAGTCCTTGGCAGATTGCGTTAATGGCATTGCTGAGACACATCTGGTGTTACTTCCTCTTTCTACGCTACTGGAGAATATTACGGGTATCTATGTGCCGATTTTGTTGGGGGCCACATCGCATATTTTACCGGGACAACGCACGGGGCTGATGGGCTCTAGTCAATTCGACCCGCAACGCTTTGCTCAAACATTAGCGGTCATTCAGCCAGAGAGCTTAGTGCTGACGCCGGCTCTATTATTGGCACTTATTCATGTGGCGACGCTGCAACCAGCATTGGTGACATCACTTAAATTTGTCGCCGTTGGCGGTGCCCGCGTGTCTTCACAACTGATTCAAGCCGCTCATGCATTGGGTATTCCTGCGTTTGAAGGCTATGGCTTATCTGAATGTGGTTCTGTGGTGTGCCTAAACACACCAACGTCTATGAAAGCAGGCTCTTGCGGTAAGCCACTGCCTCACTCAGAAGTTCGCATCGCAGAAGATGGCGAACTGTTGGTAAAAGGTAATGTTGCCTTGGGTTACCTCAATGAGCCCTTTCAGTCGGAATGGCTGGCGACTGGCGACCTTGCACAAATGGATGAGCAAGGGTTTATCACCCTTTCTGGACGTAAGAAGAATCTGATTGTTACCGCATATGGACGCAATATTTCCCCTGAATGGATCGAATCTGAAGCGCTTGCCCTCTTGCCGATGAACCCTCTTATCATCACGGGAGATGGCGAACAAGCTTTGTGTGCCGTGGTAAGTAACGCTGAGGATGTGCTGAATAAAGTGGCGCAACTTAATGCGTTACTACCGGACTATGCCCGTATCCGCACCTTGCTGTTATTGGAGAATCCCAACGCCATCCCTCATTGGTACACCGACAATGGCAAGGTCAAACGCGATGAAGTAGAAGCCAGCGTTAAGCAATTGCTTGCGAGCCATGGCGACCTATCACTCGCAGGCCAGTCCATAGAGCGCATCGATTTACCTTTTTCTCACCCTATTTCTGTCTAATTTTTATTTTTTGGAGATTGTTATGAGTCGTTTTTTTGATCAACTAAAACAGCAAACACAACCCGCTCAAACGCAAATGCTCATGGCCCCGGTCATCGCCAATGTGCAGCAAGGCAATATTTCGAAAGAACTGTATATCGCGTTTTTGACACAAGCCTACCATCATGTAAAACACACCGTACCTTTGCTGATGGCTTGCGGCGGCCGTTTAACTCAAGAGTACGAATGGGTACGCAAAGCCTTGGCGGAATACATCGAAGAAGAGTACGGCCATCAAGAGTGGATTCTGAATGATATCCAAGCCTGTGGTGGTGATGCAGAAGCGGTTCGTCACAACATTGGCGAAGGCAAAGTCGGACAAGCGATTGAGTTGATGACATCGTATCTCTATCACCAGATTGATCGCCATAATCCTATGGCTTTGTTTGGTATGGTGTGGGTACTTGAAGGCACCAGTGTCGGCATTGGCGGTCAAATTGCAGCAAAGATCCAAAGCACGCTACAACTGCCTGAGTCAGCTATGAGCTATCTCGTTTCACACAGTGTACTCGACCAAGACCATTTGAAATTCTTTGAAGAGCTAATGAATCAAGTCACACAGCCAGAAGACCAACAAGCCATTATTGAATCGGCCAACATGGTGTTTTCTTTGTACGGCCAAATGCTGCGCGACTTGCCCACGCAATCAGCCCTGAATGCAGCCTGAGGTGATCTATGATTATCCAAGACAGTCACATCGTTTTAATTGGCGCAACAGGTGGCATCGGTCAAGCAACCGCACTTGAGCTGGCTCGTCGCGGTGCTCGTCTGACGCTGGTATCCCGCCATTTAGATGCACTCAATGAGTTGAAAAATACTCTCCCAAATCCTGAGCAGCATACTGTCATGGCGATCGATATTACTTCAAAAGTGGACCTTGCTAGCCTGTCTGAGCATATTCAGGCTCACGGAAAAGCAGACGCCTTAATTAATAATGCAGGCGCTAATCACTTTTCCATGCTCAGTCAGAAGCAGGCAAAAGAGGTAGAACATGACGTTCAGCTGAACTTGATCGCCCCTATGCTGATCTGCCAGTCCGCATTCTCTTGGCTAAATCAACCAGGCATCATGCTCAATATTGGCTCAACGTTTGGCTCAATAGGCTACCCAGGTTATACCTCTTATTGTGCAGCCAAAGCCGGATTGCAGCGCTTTACTGAAGCACTGGATCGAGAACTACACACTACAGGAATTCGAGTACTTTATCTGGCACCTAGAGCCACCGATACCGCATTGAACAGCCATGCGGTGATCGAAATGAATCAAAAACTAGGCAATAGAACCGATTCACCGTTAGTCGTTGCAGAACATATCGTCATGATGCTTGAACAGGAAATATCAGCTAAATGGATTGGCTGGCCAGAAAAACTGTTTGCTCGTATCAATCAAATCTTTCCAAGCATCGTGTCATCTGCCATTCGCAAGCAACACGCAACCATTCAAAATTTTATCAACCGTACAAGCCACTAGGAGGCAAATGATGAATAATAAACGACTCCTGACACTCGCCATTTGTTCCACACTGACCGCCTCTGCCAGTTTTGCCGCCTCAACAGAGCTGCAAGCGCTTCAAACAAGCTGGGCAAAGTGCCAATACAACACATCTGACAAAGACCAAAAAGAGCAATGTTTAAATGAAGTGGTTCAGAAGAATACTGAGTACCTAGATGCACACCCGAATGATCCTGAGTTAACCGTATGGCTAGCGATTAATAAATCGACTTTGGCTGGTGCTAAAGGCGGTTTAGGCGCATTATCATTGGTGAAAGAGGCTAAAGCATTACTCGAAAGCGTCATTGATCGTGCGCCGCAAACATTGGACGGCTCAGCCTACACCAGTCTAGGTTCACTATACTATCAAGTACCTGGCTGGCCACTCGGATTTGGCAATGATAAAACAGCTGAGCAAATGCTGAAAAAAGCCTTAGAAATTAACCCGAATGGTATCGATCCGAATTACTTTTATGCGGATTTCCTAGCACAAGATGGTCGCAAAGAAGAAGCCAAACAGTATTTCAATCGAGCCCTACAAGCTCCATCACGCCCTGACCGCCCGTTGGCTGATCAAGGCCGTAAAATGGAGATCCAAGCGAAACTCAAGGAACTTTCATAAGTTATGCGCTTACTACTGGTAGAAGATGACAAGTTATTAGGGCAATCCATGGTGACGTCGTTAAGTCGCCATGGCTACACGGTAGACTGGGTTGAGCAAGGGGCAGGCGTTGTCACTGCGTTAAAAACCGAAGTCTTTACTGCGGTGATTCTTGATCTCACTCTACCAGACATGGATGGATTAGACGTACTACGCAGCCTTCGTCATAGCGGTTACAAATTACCCGTTATGATTCTCACGGCAAGGGATGACATTCAAGACCGAGTGCAAGGGCTAGATCGAGGCGCTGATGACTACCTTGGAAAGCCGTTTGCGCTGGAAGAATTACTGGCTCGTTTACGGGTATTGATTCGACGTCAGTCTGGTAATGCGGATGAGGTCATTCAAGTTGGCCCTTTGACCTTATCCCTTTCAGAGCAAGCGGTTAGCTACGACAGTGAACCGCTGAAATTGACGAAGAATGAATTCAAATTACTCGCCAGCTTTATGATCAATGCAGGCCGGGTACAAAGCAAAGAGCAATTGCAGCAATCTCTGCACGGCTGGGATGACAGCGCCAGTGATAATGCCATCGAAGTACACATTCATAACCTTCGAAAAAAAGCCCCTAATGTTGTGATTAAAACGATTCGTGGCGTAGGGTACATTCTTGAAAAGTAATAAGCCCTATTCTATCAAGCGACAACTGACGCTGTCTGTAGGGCTGTTAGTCAGTGCCCTAATGCTGTTATCACTGTACTTCAATTTTCAGTCGGCCAAACACGAAGTCGAGGAAGTCTATGACGCACGCCTTGGCCAATCGGCCAAATTACTATTACTTACACTGTCCATTTCATCCACGGATGACGCCGCTCTAGCAAATTACAAAACGCACTTTGATCACTGGATGAACAATATAAACCAGATATCAAACGCCACAGCAGACGATGATCAACCAACCGCCTTTGGTCATCCCTATGAGCAAAATCTGGTGTTTCAATTTTATCAGCAGGGGCAATTAACGTGGAGCTCTGTCTCTGATCTACCTCCACTTTCAGATGCATCTTCTAATATTGGCTACTCCGACCTCCTCAAAGCGGGCGAACAATGGCGCACTTTTCAGGTGTCTATGCCAAACAGTGAGTCCTTAAATCAATATGTTGTGGTCGCGGAGAAACAGAAAATTCGTGAAGAAATTATTCATGAAATCGCTCTGTCGACGGCGGTTGAGCAGTTACTTCTATTGCCCGCTCTATTATTGCTACTGATTTGGCTTATTAACCAATACTTTCGCCCCATCAGTGAAATGCGTTCGGCGATTGCGCAGCGCAATCTACATCGCCTAGACCGTATCTATATTTCCAAAAATACCACTGAGTTAGCCCCCCTCGTTGAGGCACTTAACTCCCTACTCGCTGAACTGGAGCAAGCTTGGCAACGCGAAAAACGCTTCACACGTACAGCGGCTCATGAGCTCAAAACACCGCTCACTATTTTACGTCTTAACGCTGAAAACGCCTTGAAAAGTAACGACCCTGAGCAATTACGAGAAGATCTAGCGAATATCTTACAAGGCATAGATCGAACAGACCGTTTGATTCACCAACTGCTCACCTTGGCAAAAGTCGATAGTATCGGAGCGCCTGCCTTTGAGCGTGTTGAGCTATCTGCCATGCTTAAAGCAGTGGTTTCAGACCTAGTCCCTCTTGCCCTAAAACAAGATCAAGACATAAGCCTTAACGCGGAAGAAGTGAGTTGTTTAGGCGATAAGCTACTACTGGAGGTACTGTTTCGCAACTTAATCGATAATGCGATTCGCTATTCAGGAAAGCAAAGCACTATATGTGTGGACGTCACTCAAGAACATCACTCTATTAGAGTCTCTGTCTCCGATAGTGGCCCGACTATTCCTGAAGCAATCAGAGCACGCATCTTTGAACAGTTTTATCGAGGCGCCAGTCAGGTTGGCGATGGTGCAGGACTGGGTATGTCCATCTGTAAGGACATCACCTCATTGCATGGAGCAAGTATCGAGGTCACAGCAAAAGAAGGCGAAATGAACTGCTTTATCGTACGCTTTCCTATTACTAATCGATGATTTTATCACGACCTGTATTTTTGGCCTGATAAAGTTTCGTATCGACATCATGAATGATGTCCCCTAGGTTTTTCCCATCAAGGGTTTGTAAATGCGTGACCCCAAAGCTCAGCGTCACACTAACATCTTCCAAGATAGGTTGCTCAACAAGTGTTTGTCGCACAGATTGTAAGCGCTGCATCAGTTCATCTTTTTCCATACCCGCTATGACGAGCATAAATTCCTCTCCGCCATAGCGGGCAATAATATCGCTCTCGCGGAAATTCGTTTTCAACACTTGAGCAACCGCACTCAATGCTTCATCGCCCACATTGTGCCCATGGGTATCATTCACTTGTTTAAAGAAGTCGATATCACACAGCACCATAGCAAACGGTTTTCCATGTTGTTCTGCATGTTGACGGGCTTGCTCTGAAAGGAAGTTAAATCCTCGACGGTTATGCAACCCCGTCAGCTCATCGGTGGTACTTTGCTCCAATAGCACTTCATTTTCATCTTTAAGCTGAGAAGTACGCTGAGCGACTTTCTGTTCTAAGTTCTGCATAACGTCTGACAGATCACCTGCCATTTTTTGCAAACCTTGATTCAAAGAATGAATCTCTTTTACATGGCTCAACGTGTCAGGTAACGTGCGTATTTGACTTAAGGAATGCGCATTAACCGCGCTGTTCAAACGTAAAATAGGTTGACCGATGTAACGCGCTATCAGCGACCCTAACAAGGCAATACTGATGAAAATCGCCGCGACCACAATGAGTAAGCCTTCCGACAGCTCTGCTAGCATTCCCTTATAATAAGAATCCGGTATTAAAACGCCGATTAACCAAGTTTGACCATAGGGCAGCTCAATGGCTCTAACATTGTATAAATACCCTTTGTCTAAAATATCAACATGATGCACCCCAGGCTCTAACTGCTTTGCCGCTTGGCGGAATACAGGGCTTTGGTGAGACGCCAACGAAACACGCTGAACAGCACCATCAATCGTTTGGTACAGGGGGTTGGTATTGGAACTGGCGATCAAGTTACCGTTGGTTTCGGCTAGGAAAACATAGGAGTTATCAACTAGATCGATGTTTTGTAGATAGTTATCCAGTGACACTAAGGCGACACTGGTCGCGGTCACAGCCAAAAGCTCACCTGCTTGGTCATAGATCGGTACGGAGAGGCCCACACCTAACGAATGATAGCCAAAGTAAGGAGAGATCGAACTCCAAACCATTCCCTGCTTTTGTACCGCCTCCTGATAAAAAGGGCGTGACCTCGGATCATAGTTTTTATAGGCGGGCTCACTTTCTATATGTTTGCCCACGTAAGAGTACGGGTCATATTCGAAAGCCTCTAAACTGCCTGGAGAGTTTGTATAATTGGTTGCGACGTGATGGCTGGCATTACCAAAAGGATCACGTGTAGAGTTTATATAGCGACCATCTGAGGCGGTCGCCAAAGAAATAAACGTCATATAGGGATAAGGAATGGCTTGCTCATAGAATCGACCCGCTAACATATCGAGGTCATCTAACCATTCTGGATGATGGGATATCGCATCACGGTTCAACTCTGCCAGCACACTGAGCGGTGCCATAAACTCAGTAACACGGTCATACACTCGGCTTTCCACTTCTTGCATATAATGCAGGCCGACATTATCAGATACATTAGACAGTGTGACATTAGACAGTGTATAGACCGTCACGCCAGCTAGTGTAGCCAGAATAACAAACGGTATGACGATTAACCCTCGTAACGATACTAATGCCACTCAGTGATTCCTTACACCCGACTTCCACTATTTATATGCTTAACGCCTGTTTATTAGTACATAAGAATCTTTACATAATATTCTTGTGTACTAAGTTTTGTGTAACATTATGTTAACGCTGACGCTCGTATACACTCAAATTGACTGCGGTTGCTAGGTTGAGCGATTCAATTAGCCCAACGCCAGGGATGGTAAAGGCTTTCGCCTTTAGGCTATCCAAATGCTCACGTGGTACGCCACGGGCTTCGTTGCCAAAGATGTAGCAATCACGCTGTTTGAACGCTGGTGAGCTTAATGGCTCACCCTGCATATCCAAGCAAGCAATCGCCTCAAAGCGCTCTGGCAAAGTCGTGATATCCACATCTAGCTCCATTGGTACATGGAACAACGCGCCCATGCTGGAACGAATCACTTTAGGGTTAAACGGATCGACACTGCCAGGGCTTAGTAATAAGCGAAAGCCACCGAACCAAGCGAGAGTACGCAGAATCGTACCCAAATTGCCCGGATCTTGGATTTCATGCAGATAAATGCCAACCGCCTTCTCATCTGCTAAAGGTGAGATAGCAGCCATTGGAACCACCGCCAAAATGCCCTGTGGACTCTTGGTATCGGACATGCCCGCCATCTGCTTAGTACTGACTTCGATCTTTTCAAACTGAGTTGACCAATCGGCGTAATCCGCCGTCACATAAAGCTTGGCCGCCGCCAACTTAGGATTGTGCTTGGCCGCATTTTCCAGCTCCAGCACCAAGTGCTCTCCTTCCACTAGGCAATGGCCTAGTTCTTGGCGATATTTCTTTTGGTGCAGCTTTTTGATTTGGTCAATTTTCATCTTAAGCACCTTGTTGCTTCAGAATATCTAGCGCCACCGCTTCCGCCACTTTGATACCGTCAATGCCCGCAGACAAGATACCGCCCGCGTAACCGGCGCCCTCACCTGCTGGGTATAGGCCTTGAGTGTTCAAGCTCTGGTAACTTTGATGGTCTCGGGTAATACGAATTGGCGATGAGGTACGGGTTTCAATACCCGTTAGGATCGCATCGTCACGGTCGAAACCACGAATTTTCTTACCAAATGCAGGCAAGGCTTCGCGCACCGCTTCGATAATAAAGTCAGGCAACGCATCAGCAAGATCACATAGCTGGATACCTGGTTTGTAAGACGGCTCCACTTCGCCCAATTCAGTCGATGCTTGGCCTTTGATAAAGTCGCCAACAAGCTGTGCTGGCGCTTTGTAATCTGAACCGCCTAGTTTGTAAGCCACCGCTTCCAGACGCTCTTGCAGCTCAACACCAGCTAAGATACCGTCTGGGTAATCTTGTTCCGGGTTAATGCCCACCACAATGCCAGAGTTAGCATTGCGCTCGTTACGCGAGTACTGGCTCATACCATTGGTCACCACGCGGCCTTCTTCAGATGTAGCAGCCACCACAGTACCACCCGGACACATACAGAAGCTGTATACCGCACGGCCATTCTTTGCATGGTGAATCAGTTTGTAATCCGCTGCGCCCAGCTCAGGGTGACCGGCGTATTTGCCTAGACGCGCTTTGTCGATCAATGACTGTGGGTGCTCGATACGAAACCCGATGGCAAATGGCTTCGGCTCAATAAAGACTTCTTGTTTATGCAGCATACGGAAGGTGTCACGAGCACTGTGCCCCAGCGCCATCACCACGTGTTGGCTGTGCAGTTCAGTACCGTCAGCCAGCACCACACCCGTCACTTTTTGGTCCTCCAGCAACAAGTCCGTGACTTTCGATTCAAAGCGGATTTCACCACCTAGCTCGATGATTTCTTCACGCATTTTCGCTACTACACCGGTTAGACGGAAAGTACCGATATGCGGCTTGCTCACGTACATGATTTCTTCGGGCGCGCCCGCACGCACAAATTCGCTCATGACTTTACGGCCGTAGAATTTTGGGTCTTTGACTTGGCTGTATAACTTACCGTCCGAGAACAGACCTGCACCGCCTTCGCCGTACTGAACGTTCGATTCCGTATCCAGTTTCTTTTGACGCCACAACGCCCAGGTATCTTTGGTACGTTGACGCACGTTGCGACCACGCTCTAAGACAATCGGCTTAAAGCCCATTTGAGCAAGGGTCAGAGCCGCAAACAAACCACAAGGACCAAAGCCCACCACGATTGGGCGCTCGCTTAGGTTTTCAGGCGCTGTCGCCACAGGGTGGTATTCGATATCCGGTGCCACTTTCACATGCACATCGTCTTCAAAACGTGCTAAGACCGCTGCATCATTGCTGGTGTTTAGGTGAATGATGTACACGAAGGTGATTTCCGTATTCTTTTTACGCGCATCATAGCTGCGTTTAAAGACAAAGAAATCCAGCAACTCTTCATCTACAAGGTTCAGGCGCTTGATAATCGCCTCACGCAATGCAGCTTCTGGATGGTCTAGGGGTAGAGAAAGTTCAGATAAACGAATCATGGAAAGGTCCTGGCCGATTGACTCGGCAAAAGATAGTCCGGCGACAAATGTCGAAAAGTAAATTGTGGTCGCATTATACGCCTGCCTTGTTTACAAGTCAGTCAGAAGCGTTATCTATCACGGAAAAACTGTTATGTTAAGGCCTTTAATGCGCGTGACGAGAACACCCCATGCATCAAAACATTAACCTCAACTTGCTGCGATCGTTAAAAGTCCTCTTGGAAGAATGCCATGTCAGCCATGCAGCAAACCGACTCAACCTGACTCAATCCGCTGTCAGCCGTCATTTGAGCGTTCTGAGAGAAATGTTTGCAGACCCCTTGTTAGTTCGTGATGGCAACTTGCTGATTGCGACGCCCAAAGCGCTACTATTACAGAAGAAATTAGAAGGCTGGTTCGTCGAGTTGGACGACTTGATGAGCGATGAGGTGTTCGCCCCCCAGCTGTGGCAAGGGGAATTTGTGTTCTCTTCTAGCGACTACGTTGCTCAGTATATTTTGCCAGAAATCACCAAGACCTTGATGCAAGAAGCACCGCAAGTCACCTTAACCTATCGCTTATGGCAGCCGAGTTTACTCCATCAATTGCATGATGAAGGTATCCAACTAGCTTCCAGCATGTCCCTAGAAGCACCAGCAGGGCTATCCTCGGTTCAAATCGGTGAAGATCATTCTGTGTGTTTAATGGGCGCTCATCATCCACTGGCTTCAGCAGAGTCGATTAGCCTGGATCAGGTTCTTCATTATCCACATATAAAAATAGTCGGGGGCGGTGATAAAGATGGGCTGTTCGATGCCGCGCTTAAAGCACAAGGTAAACAACGCCGAATCGCGCTGAATGTACCGTTCTTCTTTGCCGCCGCCCAAGCGCTTTGTGACAGTGAGCTGCTCCTGATAACGCCAGAGCACATTGCTAAAAACCTTTCCGAACGCTATGACCTAACCTATCACCAACTCCCTTTGAAAACGCCAAAACATAAATACTGGCTCACATGGCACAGCAAATACGACCTAGACCCTGCCCATATGTGGGCTCGAAGCGTGATTGAGGAGATCATGACGAGGGTAAAAGGCTCGGTAGCTTATGATTTTAAATCATATCCATGTTGATCAATCATGATTTCATTTGATATTCACGACTTGCTAAAGTGCATTTCTTCAAAAGGAGAACATCATGACACTAACACTCTGGCTTTCTTTATTAGCGATTTGTTTGCTGGGCGCCATGTCACCAGGGCCAAGCTTGGTAATGGTTACCAAACACAGTTTAGCGGGCGGTAAAGCCAATGGCCTAGCCGCGGCGTGGGCCCATGCGTTTGGTATCGGGGTTTACGCGTTTATTTCCATGGTCGGCTTAGCAGTGATTTTCCATCAATTGCCTTGGCTGTATCAGATCATCAGCTACGCCGGTGCTGCTTACTTAATCTATTTGGGTGTTAATGCCATTCGTTCCAAAGGCGGTATCGCCGCGAAGCTGGAAGCGGGTCAAACCATGCCTGTTTGGCAATCAGCTAAAGAAGGCCTATTGATTTCACTGTTAAGTCCTAAAATTGCACTTTTTTTCGCAGCCTTGTTTAGCCCCTTTGTCGCCTCCGTACATTCGATCGATGGCAAAATGTTAATGGTGATGACGCCTTTCATTATCGATGGTTTGTGGTACACCCTGATTACATTAATGCTTTCAAATCAACGTCTTCTGAATGGACTACGTAAAAAAGCAGTGCTGATTGATCGCCTATCAGGGCTGATCCTCGTTGCCTTGGCAGGCAAAATTATCTTGTCCGCTTAGAACTCTGTCAGAGCCTTGCTTCCTTTGCTGATTGGCTGTCAGCGGTTACAATAGCGTTTTTATTCAATCCGGTAGCGAAATCACCATGGCTCGATCAAAAAGCAGTAACCGTTGGCTCGAAGAACACGTCAACGACCCGTACGTTAAAAAAGCTCAAATAGACGGTTACCGTTCCCGCGCCAGTTACAAACTGCTGACCCTGAACGAGAAAGATAAACTGATCAAACCTGGTAACTTGGTGCTGGATTTAGGCTCTGCTCCGGGTGGCTGGTCACAAGTAGCGTCTAAGTTAGTGGGTGACAAAGGTAAAGTCATCGCATCGGATATCTTGCCGATGGACACCATCGCAGGAGTTGAGTTTATCCAAGGTGACTTCACTGAGCAGGAAGTCTTCGATCAGATCATGACCGCAGTCGATGGCGCGCCAGTGGACGTTGTGATTTCTGATATGGCACCGAATATGAGTGGTGTCTCGGCGGTCGATCAAGCCTCATCCATGTATCTTGTCGAACTGGCACTGGATATGGCGATTCAAACGCTTAAGCCAAAAGGCTTATTCGCAGTGAAAGTGTTCCAAGGAGAAGGCTACGAAGAATTCGTCAAGCAAATGCGTCCGCACTTTGACAGTGTCGTGGTACGTAAGCCAGAGTCTTCGCGAGCACGTTCTCGTGAAGTATACCTAGTCGGCCGTGGCTTTAAAGGCTAATTCGATGCAGTTAAAAACCTCTATTCGCCTGAATAAATACATCAGTGAAAGCGGCCTTTGTTCACGCCGTGAAGCGGACCGCTTTATTGAGCAAGGCAGTGTTTACATCAATGGTAAGCGGGCTGGCATTGGCGATCAGGTCACGCCTGGCGACTTGGTGAAAGTAAACGGTCAAACCATTGAGCCAATGGAAGCGGAAGATCTGATCTTTATCGCGGTGAACAAGCCAGTGGGCATCGTCAGCACCACTGAGTCGAGCGAACCGAATAACATTGTTAGCTTCGTAAAACACGGTGCGCGTATCTTCCCGATCGGTCGTTTAGACAAAGACTCTCAGGGTCTGATCTTTATGACCAACAACGGCGACTTGGTTAACAAGATCCTGCGTGCGTCGAACAACCACGAAAAAGAATACCTAGTAACGGTCAACAAACCAATCACCGATGCCTTTATCGAAGGCATGAGTAATGGTGTGCCGATCTTGGGTCAAATGACCAAGAAATGTAAGGTGCACAAAGAGTCGACCTTTGTTTTTAACATCACCTTGGTGCAAGGCTTAAACCGCCAAATTCGCCGTATGGCTGAGCACTTTGGCTATGAAGTGGTTCAGCTTGAGCGTATTCGTATCATGAACGTTTCCCTTAAAGGCCTCGCCTTGGGTGACTGGCGTGACCTGACGCAAAAAGAGATCGCCACGATTGCTGACATGACCAAAGACTCGGACGGCAATGCGGCACCAAAAGCCTCTAACCCTCGTAAGCCAAAACCACGTCCTCAAGGACAAGGTAAAGGCAATCGTGACGGTAAGCCTCGTGTTGGAGGGCCAGGCCG
This sequence comes from Marinomonas ostreistagni, assembly GCF_016461785.1. Lineage (GTDB taxonomy): Bacteria > Pseudomonadota > Gammaproteobacteria > Pseudomonadales > Marinomonadaceae > Marinomonas > Marinomonas ostreistagni_A. The sequence goes on from NZ_JAEMUH010000009.1 coordinate 122,668, forward strand.
TGGTGGTGAGCAACGAGGTAAAGGAAGTGGCCAAGGGGGACGACCCGCTAACGGTAAGCCAGCTACTGGTGGTCGTGGTAAACCAGCTCAAGGCAAAACCAACGGCAAAGGTGGTAAACCTCAAGGTAACGGCGGTAAACCAGCTTCAGTAGGTAAAGGCGGCGCGGGCCGTAGTAAACCTTTATCTAACGGTAAAAATAGCGCTGGTCGTGGCAAACCGGCCAAACCCGCAGGCAAAGGCGGACGTAGCCGCTAAGCATTCGCGGCTACCTTGTGTCAGGAACTACTGAACCTTATAAAACGCTTTGTACCAATCAACAAAGCGTTGAATGCCCTCTTTCACCGCCACGCTTGGGGTAAAATCAATCGCTTTAAACAGGTCTTCCGTGTCGGCAAAGGTGGTGTATACATCCCCCGCCTGCATGGGTAAGAAGTTCTTCTTCGCTTCGACACCCAAGGAATCTTCCAAGGCCTGCACCATATCCATCAGTTTCACCGGACTGCCGTGACCGATGTTAAACACACGGTACGGCGCCGTCGCACTGACATTCGGCGTGTTGGCTTCATTGTCTTGCGCCGTTGGGATCACGTCTTGAATACGCACCACAGCTTCAACAATATCGTCGATAAAAGTGAAATCACGCTGCATATCGCCGTGGTTGTAGATATCGATACTCTCGCCCACTAGGATCGCTTTGGCAAACTTAAACAGCGCCATATCCGGGCGCCCCCAAGGGCCATAAACGGTAAAGAAGCGCAACCCCGTGGTCGGCAATTGGTACAAATGCGAGTATGAATGGGCCATCAACTCATTCGACTTTTTGGTCGCCGCATACAAAGAGATCGGATGATCGACATTGTCTTCGGTGGAAAAAGGAATGCACTTATTCAAACCATACACAGAGCTGGAAGACGCGTATACCAGATGCTCAATCTTATGGTGACGGCAACATTCTATGATCGACAAAAAGCCAGTTAAGTTACTGGCGCCGTAGGCCATTGGATTATCGATGGAGTAACGTACGCCAGCTTGCGCTGCCAAGTGAATCACACGATCAAATTGCTCCTCTTGAAACAGGTCATTCAGAGCGTCGTAATCTTCGATACTGCGTGTGTGAAAACTAAAGTTGTCGTGGGCAAAATGCTCCAGACGTGCGTGTTTTAAGCTGACATCGTAGTAATCGTTAAGGTTATCCACGCCAACGACCGTATGACCTGCTTCGCACAAGCGCTTTGCAACATAACTACCAATAAAACCGGCTGCGCCAGTCACTAAAAACTTCATAACACACGATCCTCAGAAAACGGCATCTGATAACGCTTCAGCGCCTTAGGCGGTGCACACTCAGCGAGCATGTCAACGCGATCTAACAATAGCCATTCACCACCATGGCCGATGCCCATCAACTCGCCACCGCTGATGTCAAAACATGGGGTGGGCTCTTCTTTTGGCACCAACAAGTAACGATTTGGCTGCTCTTGTTGCCAAAACCAAGCGTTGCGGTACTGCTCTTCCATCGGCGCTAGATAACTAAAATGCGTCAATGGTATCGGTGAGAACAATAAAAACTGCTCTTTGAACTTCACTAAGCCTAGTTCCGCCTCAGGACCAATGCGCTCTGCCGTATCTGCCATGATTTTTTGCGCTCCAGCACGCACCGGTTCCATCACCACATAGCCCCAAGTACTGTACAGCAACCAAGTCGCGGCCATCACCGCACCAAACACTTGCAATGCTGGTGCGCGACGCTGCCACAGCAAAATCACCAACCAAGCCATGCCGGATCCAGCAAAGAATAGTGCCACTGTTATTGGGCTGACTACGCCATCAAGATGATCCACTAGGGACTTCTTGCCTGCTAACAACATACCCGCAGTCACAAATAGCAGCACAGGTACCAACCAAAGCAGCGCCTTGATCACTCTTTGAAGCCAACGCTCAGGCGATTGCTGCGCCAACCAAGGCGCCATCAATAACGCTAACATCGGCACCGCGGGCAAGATGTACACACCTCGTTTACCAGGGCTCCAGCTAAAAAAGAACACCACTAATGCGACCCAAGCGAACAACACCAAGGCAATGCGGTGACGCACTAGGAAACGCCAGAAACTTCGGCTTAACACCATAAACGACAGCGGGAACCACAAAGATGGAATCGCTTCGACGAGGTAATACCACCAAGGCAAAATATGGTGCCAAGCATTGGCATAACGCTCACCGGTTTGCTTGAACATAATGTTGTCACGGTAGGCAATAAAATCTGGATTACCACTACTGTCCGCCAAATACAGCATCGGAACCAACCAACACAGCACCGCCAACAGCATAAAGCCAAGCGTCAATAGCGGTTCCCAAAGCATGCGCCATGAACCACGACGGTTCTGCAAAGCTTGCTGGATGTAAACAGGAATAAAGAACAGGATCGGTAGGAAGCCAACCCCTTTGGTTATGATGCCCACCCCCATAAAAAAGCCCGAGACACACAACCAGCGTAGATCTGCTTTGACATAAAAGTGGCGAATCAAACCATACATGGCTACCGTGATCCAACAGGCCACCATGGCATCAATTTGCGCGGTTTTCGCCTGCAACATAAATTGTGGCGCCAGCAGCAATAACAGCCCCGCCACTCGTGCGGTGCGCACATTCCAAAGCTTGGCTGCAATGTCGTACACACACACCAACGTCAACAAAGACGCTAAGGCATTCGGTAGCAAAAATGCCACCTTCATATTGCCTAATAGCCAGTAGAAAAAGGCAATCGACCACATAAATACCGGAGGTTTATCAGGGTACAGCTCACCGCCACGGATGGGGAAGAACCAGTTACCCGAAGTCACCATCTCTCGGGCGACTTCCGCAAAACGAGGCTCATCCGCTGGCCAAGGTGAACGCAAGCCAATCCCAGCAAAGATGAAAACAAAAGCCATTAATAGTAATACGGCTAACACCTTGCCGTAATCATCACTCATTAAGCGTTCGTACAAACGTGAGAACACGGAATTACTCTCCTATGGTGACGATATTGGAATGCTGCTTTTTATACTGACGATACAAGTGACTAGTAAGTACTAAACTCACGATACCGAGCAGAATACTGACGATGAACTGCCACTGATTAGCCGAGCCAAAACCAGAACCTGCTAAAGCAAAAATGATTGTTTGTGGTAAGTAGCCTAAAGCTGAAGCGCTGACAAAGGCCATAAAGGGCACACCGACGGCCCCAGATAATAAATTCGTGATGACATTACTTCCAACGGGAAAAATGCGAACCAGTAACACTTTTGAGAAAGGATCAACCGAAACAAATTCGCGGAAGCGCTGATAACGTCGATCAAAGTAACGAATCAAGGCTTGCTTCACTAGACATTGCGCCAAACTGTATACAAGCACTGCACTTAATATGGTACAGAGCAAAGCCAGTAGCACCCCACTCAATCCACCAAACGTGAAACCAAAGGTAAACGCAATTAGCTGCCGAGGTGCACCAATGGCCGTAAAAATCACAGCGCAAGCAAACAGCAGTACTAATCCTTGTACACCATGTGTTGCAACGTAGGCAGCGATCCAATCTTTATCGGCAATGTGCAGCCAAATTTCACTGTTCGACTGACCGTACGCTAAAACTGCCAATACGACTAACAGAACGATTTTAAGAAATTTCATTCTTTATTAGTCTTTATGAGTCACTTCAACTACCGGCCAACGAGTCCGACGGCGCAACCATAAGACACCAAACATGTCGACAATACCCACCCACAAGCGATTCCAAACATTGTATTTCGATACACCTGCACCACGATCACGATGGTTGACAGGGTAAACAACAATCTCGCCGTTCATACGACAAATCAAGGCAGGCAAAAAACGGTGCATGTGGTCAAAATAAGGTAATAGCAAAAACGTTTCTCGACGAAATACTTTCAAGCCACAACCAGAATCCGGGACACCATCCGCCAAGAAAAACTGTCGTACTCGGTTGGCGATTTTTGATTGCAGTCGTACCCAAGGGGTATCTTTGCGTTTATTACGATAACCTGCGATGCAAAAATGTGGATTACTGATTTTTTTGGCTTTTTCTAACATCGCCACCACATCAGCTGGATCATTCTGACCATCAGCATCCAATGTTGCGATAAATTCACCTTCCGCATGTCGGATCGCAGTATGAACCGCCGTGCTTTGCCCACAGCTACTAGAATGACGCAGAACTTTAAGCTGGCAACCCAGTCGATTGGCGGTTTCGATCGCCTCTTGTCCAGTTTGATCATCGCTGCCATCATCTGTTAACACAATCTCAAACTTTGTATGTGTGCTCAGTGCGGAATGAATTTCTTCGATTAGCGGTCGAATGTTTCCTTGCTCATTTTTGGCAGGCAATACCACGGACAAACTGGGTTTCATGGGCCGATTCCTAATGCTTTGGACAGAATTTTTCCGATTCTAAACAGTGAAACTTAAGAAAAGCTTAAGCAAATTGTATTGGCAGCATGCAGATTATATATGTGAGAATTTAAGCAGTTAAACATTTTTTCCTAATTTAGCCATTCAATCTCACCTCTTTTCCCAACGCAGTTGTTGGTACTGTTTTGGCGTACAACCAAATTGCTTTTTAAAGAACGTAATAAATGCTCCGACTGATTCGTAACCTAGCTCATCTGAGATTCGCTGTATTGGCCACTTCTGAGCCAGTTTCTCGAGAGCGAGCACTGTATGTAAGCGTGCTCGCCATTGCCCAAATGTAAGCTGTACATGCTGACGGATCAAACGCGCTAACGTACGCTCACTCATAGCGTAGTCCTTTGCCCATTGCGCCAACGTACGGCGGTCATTTGGCTGATGTAAAAGCCGTTGTGCCAAGTCTCGTAAACGAGGCTCTTCTGGGATTGGAAAATCAAACGACTCCTGTGGTGCTTGCTCTAACAACTCCATTAGCACCTTTACCAAACGCTCTGCCTGACTGTCTGGCTCGTGTTTGATAGGTAAGGTCGCAATATGAAGAATGAGTTCGCGCATCAGTGGTGTCAGCGCCATGGTACAAACGCTATCTGGTAAACGAGTCATTGCCACATCGATAAATACCATGCAGACATCTGAATTAGGGGTAAATGCGTTTCGATGAACTTGTTGACTTGGAATCCATACCGCACATTTTGGTGGCACAAGCCACATACCTTGCTCGACATAGCTTGTAACCGAGCCCTTTAAAGCAAGAATGAGTTGACCTTTTTTATGTTTGTGCCACGGGGTTTCTTGATGATGACTCTCTCGCTGGAGGATCATCGGCTGAGCTAATGTGTCGGCTGGACCAAAGTCTGTCAGTACCGGTTGCTCATCTTGTCTGAATTTCGTCATTTTTTGTCTTAATTTCACAATACCGTAAAGCACGCTATCCCATATACTGCACATGGTTCAAGCATTTACACCGACGGAATTCGAAAACATGCCCACCTACATTAGGCGCGATACCCTTTTATTATTATCATTTATCATGCTACTAGCCCTTTGCTTGAGAGGGCCAGTGGTCGGTATTGCACCTTTAATTGAGCGTATCGAACATGACTTGTCACTGACCAGCTCCGCATCAGGTCTATTAACCACACTTCCGTTACTTAGCTTCGCTTTTTTTGCCCCAGTGGCCACTTGGCTCGCTCGCCGTTGGCAAATTGAAACCGCATTACTCATCGGCGCAGTGTGTATCCTGATCGGCATGGTACTGCGCTCCTTGGGTATGCTGCCCTCTCTCTATTTGGGAGTATTTCTAATCGGAGCAGGCATCGCAGTAGGCAATGTTTTACTGCCTATTTTGCTAAAGCGGGATTTTGCTCAACACATCATTCAACTAACCGCGTTGTATGTTCTAATGATGAATGTAGGCGGTGCACTGATGACGGGCAGCGCCATGCCCATTGCTTTGTTCTCAGAACAACATTTGTCTGCATTGGGCGAAGGTTGGTCGCTGTCCTTAGCCAGCCAAATACTGTTGGTGCTGGTGCCTGTTGTGCTTTGGTTTTGGTTACCAAAATCTCCATCCAATGCTGCCCAAGCGCCTACCACCACACTGCCTATCAACCTTTGGCGCTCGCCATTAGCTTGGCTCATTACGTTGTTCATTGCTTTGGATTCAGTAATCAATTACATCGTCAATGCATGGCTGCCCACTATTTATATGGATCAAGGCATTGCACCGGTCACCGCAGGGGTCTACCACAGCTATGTTCAAGTGGGGGGGGCCTTACCTGGTCTGCTATTGCCCTTGCTGCAACGCGTACTCAAAAGTAACCGGCAGTTAAGCGCTACGGCCTGTGTTTGTACGCTAATCGGATTGTTTGGCATTGCTGAATTCACTGCTTGGGCCGCTTATTGGTCGTTATTATTTGGTTTTGGCATCACCTTAGGTTTTGTCATAGGTATAGCGTTAATCAGCTTGCGCACGGACAGCATTAAACAAGCCGCCGCGCTGTCTGGTATGGCACAGCTGGTCGGTTACACCCTAGCAGCGATGGGCCCTGTTGCAATGGGTGGTTTACATGACTGGCTAGGGCAATGGCACACAGGGCTTTATGCGCTCATCGTCCTATGTCTCATTTGGAGTATTCTAGGCTGGTATGCAAGCAAGCCTAATGCTCATTGCCATCAGGAATAGGAATATACAAGGTGAAGCGGGTCTGACCAGGCTCGCTATAAACGGTAATACGTCCCTTTAAAAGCTTCGTCACCCACTGATGCACCATAAATAAACCCAGCCCAGAGTGCTGTTTAACACCGCGCTCTGTCGTGACAAACGGCTCCCAAATCTGGTCAATAATCTTATTGTCGATCCCTCTACCATTGTCTGATACTTCGATAACGTATTCTTCTTCTTGCTTGGCCGTTAAGGTAATAATCCCGGCAGAGTCTTCGTCAAATGCATGGCCCAAAGCATTCATAACGAGATTCTGAAGAATTTGGGACAGCACCCCTTGAGCGGTATGCATCTCTGCCTCTGGCTCACCATGACACATTATCTGTATATGTGGATGCTTTTTTAGAATCGCTTTTAAGGGTGCTAAGGTGTCATCAAACATGGCTTGCACTAAGAAACTATCCTTGTCTGAATTCATTTGATTTTCCGTAATGCGTTTGAATTGCGCGACCGTTTGTACGGCACGGCTTAAGTTCTGATTCGCTAAGTTGAGGCTACTTTGAAAGAGAGTCTGATCCTGTTCTGCTAATGTCGGTATAAGCCGCTTTGATAAATGCTCCAACGATGACAAGCTTAAACGCACACCTCCTAAGGGTGTATTCAGTTCATGACCAACCCCTGCGACGAGCAGCCCTAGAGAAGATAATCTCCCTTTTTCAACTAACTCACTTTGCAAGGTGACAAGATCCCGATTGCTTTCTTGTAACTGTGTTTGAGCTAACTCTAGCCGGATTTTTTCCTGTTGCAACGCGTGGATGTACACTCTTCGTTGTTCGGTATTACGCCACCACAGCATTAAAATGGAGACGAGAAAACTGTATACAATCACACTAATGAACACCGTAAAGAACAAGGCCAGTTGATTGGTTGATTTCCAGATGTTGGAGCGCACTTGGGACAAGAAGAAATAATTTGGCATCCCAGTTTGCTGTTCATCCACATAGCTGGGTAAAACGGTCATGGGACGACCATCCGCTAGCATCAAAGCCTGTAAGTTTCGGCTGTTTTTCACCTCCGCCCAAGTATTAGGCAGCTGATTTTGAAAAGACGATAAAATGTCACCATATAGATGACGCCACTCTTGTTCTGGTGTTTGCGATATCAGCCAATCTCCTTCTTGATCAATCATCTCAAAGGTATTCGCTGCTGTTTGCATAGAGCGTAATCGAGCAAATAAGTAATTAAGATTATAGTTCACCACCAGCAGCCCTAACTCCTTACCTTCTGGACTTAGTAATTTTATGCTGGCTCTTACGGTTATCTCATAAGGCTTAACGATGGCACCACGTTCAACATTTAAGTCAATGGGTGAAAAAGAGACAGTTTGAGCAGCGCTCTTCATACCCTCAATAAAATAGTATCGATTAGACTTATCTTGAAGATCGGTCCCTTTTACCACTTCTGTTTGCTGACCCAAAATGTTGACACGAACCGCCTCTATACCATCGGGCGTTAGCCAACGAATTTGCGACATATAATCGGATAAACCAGCAGAACGAATGAAATAATTCGCTACATCCGTCTGCCAGCGAGCTAGGTCATCAAACTGATCTGGGCGATAAAACTGTCTCAGTACTTCATCCATGTAAGACAAGGTTTGCTGGATATGTCCAAGCTCTCGGGACATCAAAACAGCGCCACGATTCACTGTATCTATTTGATCGAGGCGCCATTGCTCTCTAACACGGTCTTGCCAAAGATGCCAAGCAGCGTAGCTTAATAACGCAACCAACAATAGTGGGAGCGCAAAAATCGCAATATAAGGACGCTTCATTTATGAGTGAGTTCTATGGTGATGTTCCAACCAACTTAACACATCCGTAAGCGGCATGGGGCGACCGATTAAGTAACCTTGTCCAGCATCACATCCCATATCCAATAGAGCTTGATATTGCGCCTGCGTCTCAATGCCTTCGGCAATCACCTTCATATTCAGCAAATGGCCTAAATCGATAATCATTTGCACGATTTGATGGTCCTGTTTAGAACGATCCATACGCCATACAAATTGGCGATCAATCTTAAGTTCAGAAGCCATTAGTTGCGACAAATAGGACAATGAAGAGTACCCTGCACCAAAATCATCGATGCTAACCCTAACGCCTCCTTGACTTAGTTTATCAAGGCAGCCTGCGGCATTTCGAAATACTTCAATCAATTGCGTTTCGGTGACCTCTATCTCGATATCCTGCATGGAGACACCCGACTTCTGCAGTAGCTCGGCAAAGCGGTTTGCGAAATCAATACGAGAGACTTCTGAACCTGCGACGTTGACTGACAAAGGAACGTCTACACCCGATTGACGCAAATACTTAATCGCTTGGCATGCTTGTCGAGTCACGTACTCATCTAACTTATCAATTAAGCCCGAACTTTCAGCAAGTGGCACAAACCGATCAGGGGGAATCATTTTACCTTCACTGTCTTGCCATCGAACCAAAACTTCAAACCCCTTTAAAGCGCCGTCTGTTAGAGCAACTTTTGGCTGTAAATGGATGAAGATTTCCTCTTCTTCTATGGCACTGCGCATTTTTTTCATCAGCTCATAGCGCTCTTGCATATCATTCATTTCTTGAGCGTTGAACACACCAAAATCGACATTTCGATGTTTTGTTTGCTCTAAAAAGCTTTTTGTAATGCCCAGTATTTGCGCGGAAGATTGATGGGTAGGTAAATCTGACAATTTGACGATGGTGCCAGTGAGATCAATCGTATGTAACACGCCTTCGATATCTAGCTGTGGATGCAGCACATGCTCTAAGTCCTGCCGCTGATAATCTTGGCTGTCATAAACCAGCAACATCAGGGTATCGCGCTCATAGAGAACAATATCAATAGCCTTTACGAAGCAGGCTTTCAGATGCGCCGCTAAATGCATCATCAAAGAGCGACCAAACTGAACCCCAAGCAGAACCTCACTGTACGAGAGCTCCTCAACAAAGAGCATGACGAGCTTGGCGTCTTTTCGCTCAGCTTTGGATAAACTGTCCAGCTGTTTTAAAAGCCAGTTTTTATTGTGTAGACCTGTCGTACTGTCTTGATAAGCAAGCTCCGAGAGCCGACTATGAAGAGCAACGTTAGTAAACCCTGCATTAATGTTCTCGCCAAAGATTTGCAGCAAATCCATGTCAAATTCGCTTAATGGCTCTTCATATTTCACAATGACAACGTAGTCACGCTTGTCAATTTCAACACTTGAGAAATACAGTGCCGTAAAAGGCGTCTCTAGAACATGGCATTTTGCCTGTATACTCTGCTCAAACACACGAACCAGCTCAGCTTCAGGTGATACGCGCCCTAAATACTGATTGGACCATGGCCGAAATTGCCCCGCCGCAGCGAATACTAACGCCTGATCAGGTAATTCATCCTGCTGATGAGCAATGCAAACGATGCCCCCTTTTTCGAGCTTAAAGACACGAGCCAACTCATCTAGAATGGACTGTGTGTAACTTTTAAGATCCAACTTACTGCTGATACGCTGACTGGACTCAATCATCATTTGCAGACCAAGACGCGCTTGTTGCATCGCATACAAATGATGCCAAGTACGTAAATTACCAAGCACAATGGTTTGTAAGTGCTCATGGCTGAGTTCACTTTTATTCCAATAGTCATCTATATCATAGGAAGACATTAGCTCATCTTGTGGCATTAACCCTGGTTGGCCTGTTAGCAGGATAATACGCACCATCTGATTACCTACGGTATTGCGGATACTCCGGACTAAACGCAGCCCAGAGTCTTCATCTTCCATCACAACATCTAATAGTACTAAGCTAATGTCTGGGTGTTTCGCCATGACCGAAGCCGCTTCTTGAGCACTGTTCGCGCAAAGAAACTCGACCTTAAAATCACCATAGTTAAGCGTTTGCAAAGAGAGTAATAATGCTGCTTGATAGTCCACATCATCTTCAACAGACAGTACTTTACAGACTTGGGTCGTTTTACGAGTTGCTTCCATGTTCCAAATACCTATTTTGCAGTACTACAAAAGGATCCGTTGTGTATTTAAACGAGACACATAAGAGTCTAAGTATTTGTTGGAATGTTGGATTTTTCAAACATTAGCAAGCTCCGGTTTACAAAACGTCACCTTAATCATACTTCGCCAACAAATTTGCACCACAAATATGCTATAGTCGCCGTTCGTATTGTGTATATTTTCAAACAACATCTTGCTCAGCAAGGTAGGGTCATGACAAAACAAAAAGGCAATTTATATATCCTCTCCGCACCTTCTGGTGCCGGCAAATCTTCGCTGTACAAAGCATTGCTACAGGCAGATTCTCAGGTTCGTATTTCTGTTTCTCATACCACTCGCGCACCTCGCACCGGTGAAGAACATGGCCGAGAATACTTTTTTGTAGACGTGGACAGTTTTCTAGATATGATCGCTGAAGATGCCTTTTTTGAGCATGCGCAGGTGTTTGACAACTACTATGGCACTTCAAAACAAGCCATTTTTGACACCTTGAACCAAGGTCTTGATGTCATTTTAGAAATTGATTGGCAAGGTGCTCGACAAGTACGTGAACAGTACCCTGATGCGATTGGCATTTTTATTCTACCGCCATCCTTGTCAGCACTGGAAGAGCGTTTAACGGGGCGTGGCACTGATGCCACGGATGTGATCGCACGACGAATGTCCAAAGCCGTCAGCGAAATGTCACATTACGATGAATATGAATACGTCATCATTAATGATGATTTTGAGCTTGCCCTGTCTCAACTTAAGGCTATTTTTGTTGCTAATCGCGCACGAACATCATTAATCCAAGATATTCATAGCGATCTGATCAATGATCTCTTGTCATAGAGACTGCCCCTTAAGTAAAATCAACCACACTAATTAGTGATCAATCCTTACCCTATATAGAGGTCTAACATGGCTCGAGTGACAGTTGAAGATTGTCTAGAAAACGTAGACAACCGTTTTGAACTAGTAATGGTAGCAGCGAAGCGTGCTCGCCAGCTTGCAACAGGTGGTGCAGACGCAAAAGTACCACTAGAAGAAGACAAAATGACCGTTGTGGCATTGCGTGAAATCGCAGAAGATCTAATCAACGCAAAAAACGTCGACTTCCAAAACAAGCCTACGACTGAGTTCTAATCTGTATGGTATGCATCGCTCAGCACACGATTTTCTGGTTTAGCTTTTCCTGATGTGAGGTGAGCGATGTCGACTATTGAACAATTAGCGGAAACGCTTAGCCAATACTTGCCCTACGAGCAAGTGGCAACCGTCAAGAGAGCGTATTACTACGCAGAACAAGCCCACGATGGCCAAAAGCGTAAAAGCGGTGAGCATTATGTTACTCACCCTTTAGCTGTGGCTTTTATCCTTGCTGATCTGCGTATGGATTGCGAAGGACTCACGGCGGCTTTGTTGCATGACGTGATTGAAGACACGGGTATCTCACGTGAATCTTTAGCCGAGCAATTCGGCGAAGGCGTTGCTGGTTTAGTTGACGGTGTAAGTAAACTGACACACCTTGAGTTCAACAGTCAGCTTGAGAAACAAGCGCATAACTTCCAAAAAATGGCCATGGCCATGGCCGATGACATTCGCGTCATCATGGTCAAGTTAGCGGACCGCTTACATAACATGCGTACACTCGACGCCATGCCCGGCCACAAAAAGCGCCGCATCGCTCGAGAAACCCTAGATATCTACGCACCAATCGCCAATCGACTTGGTATGTACGATGTCAAAGTCGATCTAGAATCCCTCGCCTTCGAAGCATACTACCCAATGCGCTCGCGCATGCTAAAACGCGCGATCAACAAGCGTTACGGTCAACGCGAAAAAGCCATGCAAAAGCTTGAGGACTTTATTCGCTCGGAGTTGGCAGCGGACTATATCGATTCATCCATCAGTATTCGCGAGAAGCACACTTACAGCATCTATCAAAAGATGAAGAAAAAGCGACGCTCGCTAGAAGAAATCATGGATGTGATGGGCGTTCGCATTGTCACTGATCGACAAGACAGCTGCTATCGTATTTTAGGTGTGGTCCACGCACTATTTAAGCCGATCGAAGGTCGCTTTAAAGATTATATTGCTGTACCGAAGTCGAATGGTTATCAGTCATTACATACGACTGTGCTAGGCAACAATGGCTTACCATTGGAAGTACAAATCCGTACTCAAGAAATGGACGTGGTTGCGATTAACGGTATTGCTGCCCATTGGTCTTACAAATCCAATGGGCAGTCTGGTATATCACAGACAAACCACGAACGCGCCACAAAATGGGTAAAAAGCTTACTTGAGATTCAAGAAAAAGCGCATAACCCAATGGAGTTCATCGACAACGTTAAGAGTGATTTATTCCCTGATGAAGTCTATGTCTTCACACCTAAGGGTCAAATTATTGAATTACCGTCTGGAGCAACGCCTGTCGACTTCGCGTATGGCGTACACACAGAAATTGGTAATACGTGTATTTCTTGTCGTATTAACCGTCGTCTCGCGCCACTCAGTACGCAACTAGAAAGTGGCCAGACAGTAGAGATTATTACGGCGAAAAGCGCCCAACCTAACGTTGCATGGCTAAGTTTTGCGATTACTGGTAAAGCTCGCACGAATATTCGTCATTACCTCAAAACCAAACAGCGTGAAAATGCCATTTCGTTTGGATACCGCCTTCTTACACGCTCTTTAAATGCGTTTAATAGCACTATAGAAGAGCTAACGCAGGAACAAGTACAAGTTGTTTTAGAGCATTATCAACTGGAAAGTATGGACGACTTATTAGAGTCGATTGGTAAAGGCCGACATGTCGGTTATGTAGTCGCTCGTCAGTTGTTCCCTAACTTTAATGAAGATGAGCTAACAACCCCTAAATCTTTCAAAGTGAACGGCTCTGAGGGCATGTTAATATCCTACGCTAAGTGCTGTTCACCCATCCCAGGTGACCCTATTGTAGGGTATGTTCAGGTTGAGAAAGGTATCATTATTCACCACCAAAACTGCCCGAATATTCAGGACCACCTGTCTAACCCAGAACGCTATATTCGTATGACTTGGAGCAAAGAGATTGAGGAGGAGCTAAATGTGAGCTTAATCGTCTCTTATGTGAATGAGCGCGGTGCGGTGGCTAAGATTGCCAGCTCTATCACAGATACCGACTTCCAAGTATCGAATCTAGATATTATCGAGCGCGGCAAGATTTCTCGTTTACGCTTAAACATCGCGATCTCAAGTCGTGTTGGCTTGGCCGATGTGATGCGTCGTATTAAAGCGGTTCGCTGTGTGGAAAAAGTCACCCGCGAAACGCTGGTGGGACGTTAATGCGTCCCACCCCTATTCGATTAACTCAATAAGGATACTTAACATGGCAAAACAAGTGATTTTCTCTGAAAACGCACCTGCAGCAATCGGCCCATACTCTCAAGCGGTTCGCGCTGGCAACACAGTGTACCTTTCAGGCCAAATCCCATTGGTTCCAGCGACAATGGAAATCGTCAGTGAAGACGTTGCAGAGCAAACCACTCAGGTTTTCAAAAACCTTCAAGCGGTTTGTGAAGCGGCAGGCGGTGCTTTAAAAGACATCGTTAAGCTAAACATCTACATGACAGATCTTGGCAACTTCGCCACGGTTAACGAAGTGATGACTCAGTTCTTCGAACAACCTTACCCAGCTCGCGCAGCGCTTGGCGTTCGTGCGCTACCAAAAGACGTTGCTGTAGAAATCGAAGGCGTGATGGTTCTAGAAGACTAATCTTCTGCTACCTAGTAAAAGAGAAAGGCGTTTGGGATAACCTCAAGCGCCTTTTTTTGTGGTTCGATCAAGGCTTATTCCTCCCTTCAATCGAGCCTCTCATGGTAAGCGGCCATCATACTTTCATAACCCGCTACATAAGATGAATATTTCGGTGTCCAACCTAATGCCAGTAAAGCGTTCGGCACAATACGTTTACCACGAGCAGGCAAATAATCTGCACGGTTGATGGTTTCACCCAGCGGGGTCGATACCTGCAATCGCTCTGCCAACCATAATTTGACCTCCCACATGGACGTCGGTTGGCCATCACTGGCAATGATATGTGCTGGTAGCGACTCTTCTGCTAATGCTCGTTCCCCCAACAAACACAGTGCGGACACCACATCATCACGATGAATGCGATTGGTCCATTGATTCGCTCCCCAAGCCTCCTTTCGCTGTACACCTTGCAATAAACGGAAACGACCAGGGCCATAAATGCCCGAGCAACGCACCGCAACCGTCGGAAGGTTTGAAACCAATAGATTTTCCGCTTCGAGCAGCTTGCCAGCCGTTTCCGATTCGGCCACTGCGTGCGTCTGGTCATCCACCCACTCGCCGCTGTTTTGCCCGTAAACACTGGTACTTGAAACAAAGATCACGTTTGGCTGACGTCTACCTTGGTACGCCGTCACCACTGCAGCAGCGGTCATAACATAGGCTGCATGGTAAGCGTCTGCATTACGACCTTGAGGCGTCATAATCAAATACAGCAAATCCGCATCGGGCCATTGCTCAGCAGGCAATGTGAGCAAATCATGGGTAATGCCACGCACCCCTTCTGGAAAGACAGTACCAGAACGACGAATACCAATAACCTGAGCCTGTTTCTTTACAAAGTACTGCGCAACACCTTGTCCTAAGTCACCACAGCCCGCCACTAAAATCTTTGTCATGACATCCTCAATCATTGCAAATAAAACGCATCTTTCCAGAAGCAGTACACTTTATCAAATTATGTATTATCATAGTTAATACCAATCAAAGGGGTAATAACTATGACGCTAACAGAACTCAAATACATCGTGATGCTAGCAGAAGAGAAACATTTTGGCCGCGCAGCAGAACGTTGTCACGTTTCTCAACCAACATTAAGTGTTGCGGTTAAGAAACTAGAAGACGAACTTGGTGCGGCCATATTTGAGCGTAGCAAAAGCTCCGTTTACATTACCCCTATAGGCGAACAGATCATCGCCCAAGCACGTCGTGTCTTAGAACAAGCAAATATGATCAAGGAAGTGGCTTCGTCAGGAAAAAACCAACTTAAGGGGCCATTAAAAGTTGGTGCTATTTACACCATTGCTCCTTATCTATTTCCTTCCATGATTCCTGAGTTAAAGCGCATTGCCGAAGGCATGCCGCTACTGATTGAAGAAGATCTAACTGAGAATTTACGTCCAAAGTTACGCAATGGTGAATTAGATGCCATCATCGTCGCACTACCATTCCGTGAGCCAGACGTCGTGACTCGCCCCATTTATGAAGAAGAGTTCGTTGTGTTAATGCCTAAAGATCACCCATGGACTCAATTGGAGCACATTATCACTGATCAGCTCACCACCGATAACTTACTGCTGCTGGGCAAAGGCCATTGTTTCAGTGATCAGGTGATGGAAGCCTGTCCAATCGTCGGCGAGAACGAGCTGAACGAAGGCCATACCATTGTTAACGGCAGTTCGCTCGAAACAATTCGTTATATGGTTTCCTCCGGCCTAGGCGTCACCGTGTTACCAAAATCCGCGGTAACGCATTTAGATGAGCAAATATTGGCAGTGCGCCCATTCAAATCCCCTGCTCCTAAAAGGACCGTGGCCTTAGCGTGGCGTGCGAGTTTCCCACGCCCTAAAGCCATCGAGTCACTGAGCCAATCAATCAAAGAAGCGTGCCAAAAGCTTAACCTAGATTAACGTTGGACAGACATGATTGACACACTTGAAACACAAGATATCAAAGAACTAAAAGGAGTGGGGGCAGCCATGGCTGAAAAGCTCGCTAAGCTCCACATTCATACTGTCCAAGATGCTTTGTTTCATTTGCCAATTCGTTACCAGGATCGCACTCGCGTCGTACCCATCGGGCAACTACGCTTCGGCGATGAAGCCGTGATCGAAGGTGAAGTGAGCGGCTGTGAAATCAAAATGGGCAAACGACGCAGTTTGATTTGTCGTTTGCGAGATCACTCAGGCTCACTTTGCCTGCGCTTTTTTCATTTCAATGCAGCGCAAAAAAAACAACTAGAGCAATCTGGGCGTGTGCGCTGCTTTGGCGAAATTCGCCGAGGCAGTACAGGGTTTGAAATATACCACCCTGAATATACGGTGCTTTCAGACGATGACTCCCTTGAAGGTACTGACCAGCTTACTCCGATATACCCGCTTACCGAGGGAATAACGCAGACTAAGATTCGCCAGATTTGTGAACAAGCCCTAGAGCGTTTAACCCCTTATAACCTGCGCGAGTGGCTACCAGACAGCATACGCCAGCAGTTCAGTCTGCCGCCCTTAGCGGACGCCATTCACTTTTTGCATCACCCCACTCGTGGCACCGATTTAGAACAATTGAAGCGCGGTGCACACCCAGCCCAGTATCGCTTATCTTTCGAAGAGTTAATGGCGCACCAATTATCGTTGATCGGCAAACGCCAAATGGCTAAGCATGATCGGGCGATTGTAGTACCAGAGCCTGGTCAACTGGTCGACCGGCTACTGGCTGAACTGCCCTTTTCTCCCACCGGTGCACAACAGCGTGTCAGCCAAGAAATTCTTCAGGATCTCGGCACAGGACACCCCATGCTGCGCCTAGTACAAGGAGACGTGGGTTCAGGGAAAACTCTAGTGGCTGCCATGGCAGCAGCGGCAGTTGTTCAACAAGGGTACCAAGTCGCTGTTATGGCACCGACAGAAATCCTCGCAGAACAACACTACCTAAACTTTAAGCAATGGTTTGAGCCGCTTGGTATTGAGGTGGCTTGGATGATTGGCAAGCTCAAAGGCAAGCAGCGTGAGACGGAGCTTGAACGGATTGCCTCAGGCAGCGCAGGCATCGTCGTCGGCACTCACGCGCTATTCCAAGAAACCGTGTCATTCAAAGGCTTAGCTCTGGCCATCATTGATGAACAGCATCGCTTTGGTGTGCATCAACGTATGGCATTGCGCGAAAAAGGTTTACAAGCGGGTTTCCAGCCCCATCAACTGATCATGACCGCAACCCCTATTCCGAGAACATTGGCCATGTCTGCCTATGCAGACTTGGATTGTTCCATCATTGATGAGCTGCCACCAGGACGAACCCCGGTGAATACCATTGTCGTTTCTGACCAAAGGCGGGATGAAGTTATTCAACGTGTGCGTCACGCCTGTGAAGAAGGCAAACAAGTCTATTGGGTATGTACCCTTATCGAAGAATCTGAAGCACTTCAATGCCAAGCCGCCGAAGATACGGCCATCTTGTTACAAGAGCACCTTACCAGCCTCTCTATTGGTTTGGTACATGGACGACTAAAAGCTCAGGAAAAGGCGGATATTATGGCTCGTTTCAAAGCGGGCGAGATTCAGCTCTTAGTTGCAACCACGGTCATTGAAGTCGGTGTTGATGTTCCAAACGCCAGCCTGATGGTGATCGAAAACCCCGAGCGGCTTGGCTTAGCACAATTACATCAGCTGCGCGGTCGTGTCGGACGTGGTCAGGCAGCCAGTCATTGTGTGTTGTTGTACCACGCACCGCTTGGCCAACAAAGTAAAGCGCGCCTGTCCACCATGCGTGAAACCACAGACGGTTTTAAAATCGCAGAGAAAGACCTAGAACTGCGTGGACCAGGCGAGCTACTTGGCGCTCGCCAAACTGGTTTGTTGGAATTCAAAGTGGCTGACTTACAACGGGATAAAGCCCTATTAAGTCAGGTGCAACAAGCCGCCGCGAAACTCTATCAAGAGTACCCTGAGCATGTTTCTCCCCTACTTTCTCGATGGTTACCAAAGCACCAACAATATTTAAATGTCTAAGCGCAATAACACGACGAAATATTGTTTAGTTTTTAACCTGCTTGTCATATCCTGCTCCGAACATACGCTCTATTACGACATCTTTGTAAAGGAAACATAGGGGAATCATCGTGTCTGCTTTAGCATCATCCATCGAACCGGCAAATGAACTGACGCTTATCGGTGGCTTCGGCTACCGCATTAAACAAGACCGAATTATGATCAGCATTGATCAAATCGCCAATCAGCGCTCACTAGACAATTTAAGTGGTACCTTATCCATTGAGCTTCACGGCTACTCAAGTGACGGTCGAGAGACAGTGCTCGCCAGTACCACCATAGGTCAAATTACGGGACAACACTTTCTTGAACACTGCGTTTATGACCTAGTATTTAATAAGCCATACGCAGGAATATGGACACTGGCCCTAGAGCTAAAAGAATGGGATGGCAATCAGTTCGCTTTGCAATCACGCCAGCTTTTCGATCAAACTTACTACGTCCCCCAAGAACCCGAGACACCAAGTCCACTGCCCATGAGCAACGTTATTGTGGCAGATTTCTCCCCATCTGAAGCAAAACCAGATACCGTACCCCCCAATAAAAAGGACAATGATCGTTTGGAATCCCCTGCGATCACCACTAAGCACCCTAAACAGCCAAAGCCAACAAAATCAGTGAAGACAAAAAAGAAACAGAAGCCAGTGCTTACAAGTATCAATAAAAGCAGTCTTGAAGAACTGTCTAGCGTTAAGGGAATGCCTAAGAAACTGGCAATCGAAATCGTTGATAAGCGGCCACATAAAACGTGGGAGAGCTTACTCAAACTAAAAGGAATGGGGCCAAAGCTACTAAAAAAGTTAAGCGCGGGGTTAAAGCTAAACTAAATTGCTTTTGACCTCTTATCACTCAACCACGCTTTTACTCATGACTACAGAAAGCGTGGTTGACGTACTTTTCTTAGTAAATAGTCAAACCACTTATGGGATTTTGACAACCGTGGTGTTCTTGACCTCTTCCATGGCGACATAAGTTCGTGACTCACGAACATGAGGTAAGGTTAATAATGTTTCACCTAATAAGTGACGGTAAGCGTCCATGTTCGATACACGAGCTTTGAGTAAGTACTCGAAATCACCAGCAATCAAATGACATTCTAGCACTTCAGGTATCTCAGCAACGGCTTCTTTAAACTCATTGAAACCTTCTGGTGAAGTGGCTTTTAGACGGATCTCAACAAATACTAATAAACCTGCATCGACTTTTCGTGGATCAACCAACGCACAGTAGCCGGTAATGTAACCATTGCGCTCTAGACGTCGCACACGCTCTAAACAAGGTGTGGCACTTAAGCCAACGCGGCTAGCAAGTTCTACATTCGACAAACGTCCGTTTATTTGAAGCTCACGTAGGATCTTCTTATCCAATCTATCTAAAGGCTTTGCAGACGTTTCCATTTATACGACTCTCCGAAGATAACTGACATCTAATTTAACTCGATTCTATCACGTGGCAAATACCTAAGGAAAAATAAGCTAAAATGAACCATATAGTCAGTTTTAATAGATTCTTCGCACCAAATAATAACAATGAGCATCAAATAGCACCAAAAAATAACCAAATGCGTCATTTTGTTTGTTTATCCACCAGAAACTAGGCGATTTTTGCTTTATTAGAGTGCGCTTTTGCAAAAAAACGCACCACACCGAAACACAATAACTAAAAGCTATTAAGAGCATTGCACAAATAGCATTTATGTTATCGAAAATATACAAAAGAGGAAAAAAAACGCATAAAAGCAGTGGTTTCGGCTTGACGAGAGGGGGCAAACAGTAATTCTATAAGGTAGTTCCGTGCTAACTCAGTAGATTGCACTAGACTAGAGAAACAACAAAAACAATTAAAAAATGTTGGCAAGCAAATTGCTTTAGATATTTTCGAAAGTGAATTATCCGAATCTTAACGGATTCTACTTTGCAAACATAACAACTAGTAACAAAACGCCTGGAGGCAAAATCATGAAATCGAACGTTGGAAAAATTCTAACCACCGCAGCCGTAGCGGCAACGATCAGTACCGGTGCTGCAGCAGCAACATTGGATGACGTAAAAGCAAAAGGCTTTGTGCAGTGTGGCGTGAGCCAAGGTGTTCCAGGATTTTCAAACGCGGATGATGCAGGTAACTGGACAGGGATCGACGTTGACGCATGTCGTGCAACGGCTGCTGCAATCTTCGGCGACGCGCAAAAAGTAAAATTCACACCACTTTCTGCTAAAGAGCGTTTCACTGCTCTACAATCAGGCGAAATCGATGTTTTATCACGTAACACGACTTGGACTTACACTCGTGATACGTCTCTAGGTTTAGACTTCACTACGACAAACTTCTACGACGGCCAAGGTTTCATGGTGCGTAAAGATCTAGGTGTGTCTTCTGCAATGGAGCTTGACGGTGCAACAGTTTGTACTGAGCAAGGTACAACAACTGAATTGAACATGGCTGACTTCTTCCGTAAGCACCAGCTTTCGTACGTTCCAGTAATCGTACAGAAAGCGGACGAAGCACTTGCTGCTTACGCATCTGGTCGTTGTGACGTATTCACTACTGATAAATCAGGTCTAGCTGCTCACCGCTCTAAGCTGTCTGATCCAGCTGCACACGTTATTCTTCCAGAAACGATCTCTAAAGAGCCGCTGGGGCCTGTTGTTCGTCACGGCGACAACCAATGGAAAGACATCGTTACTTGGGCGCTATTCGTTCAAATTAACGCTGAAGAAATGGGCATCTCTTCTAAGAACGTTGCTAAAATCAAATCTGAGTCAACTGACCCAGGTATCCGTCGTCTACTAGGCGCTGAAGGTAACATGGGTGAAGCACTAGGTCTAAACGCTGACTGGGCTTACAACATCATCGCTGAAGTAGGTAACTATGGTGAAGTGTTCGAGCGTAACGTTGGTCCTAACACTCCTGTAGGTCTACCACGTGGCGTGAACAACCTATGGACTGAAGGCGGCGTTCTATACGCGCCACCAGTACGTTAATACGTATCCATCCCTTACCTACCAGGGATTAAACCCAGCGGTGGATGCCGCTGGGTACCCCCTTCCGATTTTACATCTGACGAGCATTTCATTGCCTGAACCAAGATGAGCGAAAAAACAACGACGAATACGAGCTTCTTGAACGATGCTGGCAACCGCGCCATGCTGTTTCAAGCTGTGCTCCTAATTGCTGTGGTCGCTGTGGGTTATTACTTATTCCATAACCTTCAAGCGAACCTTGAAAATCAAGGGATTTCGACTGGTTTCGCCTTTTTAAACGAACCAGCTGGCTTCCCAATTCTAATCCACCTTATTGAATACACTGAGGCCAACACTTACGGACGTGCCTTTGTTGTTGCTTTGATTAACACCACTCTAATATCTTTGATGGGGATTATCCTTGCGACCATCATTGGTGTAATCATGGGCTTAGCACGATTGTCCAATAACTGGCTGGTTGCACGTTTAGCAACGGTTTATATCGAAACATTGCGTAACATCCCGTTACTGTTACAAATGTTCTTCTGGTACTTTGCTGTACTAGCAACCTTGCCACACCCACGCGACAGCTTAATTTTTGGTAATTTCTTCCTAAACAAACGTGGCATTTACTCACCAGAACCGATTGCACAAGACGGATTTGGTATCGTCATCTTTGGCTTCCTAGCGTGTGTCATGGCTGCCATTGCCCTAATCGTTTGGGCTAAAAAACGCCAAAAGCAAACTGGCGTTTGGTTCCCTGCCTATTGGACATCGCTGGCGATCATTATTGTTGGCACAGTTGTGTTCTACTTCCTTGCTGGGTCTCCAGTAGAATTTGATGCCCCAACGAAAAGCCGTTTTAACGTAACAGGCGGTATGGTACTGGTACCTGAGTTTGTTGCTGTGCTAGTCGCTTTATCTACGTACACTGGCGCGTTCATTGCTGAAATCGTACGTGCGGGTATTTTGTCGGTGAACTGGGGACAGACGGAAGCATCGCGTTCGTTGGGCTTACCTGATGGCTTAACACAGCGTTTGATCGTATTGCCACAGGCACTACGCGTTATCATTCCACCGCTAACCAGCCAATATTTAAACCTTGCAAAGAACTCATCTTTGGGTGCAGCCATTGCCTACCCAGAGCTAGTAGCCGTTGTTATGGGTACCACATTGAACCAAACCGGTCAGGCTATTGAGACCATTGGTTTATGTATGTTGGTTTACGGTTCTTTAAGTTTGTCCATTTCAGTCTTTATGAACTGGTACAACAAGAAAATGTCATTAATTGAGCGATAAGGGGGCACACATGGCGATTGAATTTAAACCTTCTCCTAGCCTACCACCACCGAGTAATGCTGTCGGTCCGGTCGCTTGGGTTCGTAAAAACTTTTTCTCTTCACCGCTGAACATCTTTTTAACGTTCTTCAGCTTTTACATTCTTTATTTGTTAATTCCCCCTGCTCTAGAGTGGGCGATTTTTAACGCAACATGGGAAGGCACATCGAAAGCCGCTTGTACTGCTGGTGGCGCTTGTTGGGCATTCATTAGAGTTCGCTTCGACCAGTTCATGTATGGTCTGTATCCAGCGACGGAATATTGGCGTGTCAATGTAGCGGCAATTTTACTGGTGGTTCTGGTGGGCATGTTTGCCATCAAAGCGATCAATAAGCTATTGCTGTCGATTGCTATCATCGTGGTCTACCCGATCATCGCCTACTTCTTGTTTGCGGGCGGAATATTGGGCTTAGAAGTGGTAGAAACGTCGCTTTGGGGCGGTCTATTCTTGACCATGCTACTGGGTATCATTGGTATCGTAGCATCTTTCCCACTGGGTATTATTTTGGCGCTAGGTCGCCAGTCTAAAATGCCGGTAGCGAAATCTGTTTGTGTCATCTTTATCGAGACCATTCGTGCCGTTCCTTTGATCACAATCTTGTTCATGGCATCGGTGATGATTCCGCTGTTCCTGCCAGACGGCATGAACTTTAACAAGCTGCTACGTGTTCTAATCGGTATTACCTTGTTCTCTGCAGCCTACATGGCTGAGGTAATTCGTGGTGGTCTACAGGCCATTCCAAAAGGCCAGTACGAGGCCGCTGATGCAATGGGGCTTACCTACTGGCAGTCAATGATTTTGGTCATTTTGCCGCAAGCATTGAAGCTGGTTATCCCAGGTATTGTGAACACTTTCATCGGTCTATTTAAAGACACCACGCTGGTTTACATCGTAGGTATGTTCGACTTCTTAGGCATCATTCAGATGGCAAACCACGATGCCAACTGGTTAGGAACAACGACAGAAGGTTATGCCTTCGCAGGCTTTGTATATTGGGCTATCTGCTTCGGTATGTCCCGCTACTCTATGGCGGTTGAGCGTAAGTTAGATACCGGACACAAGCGGAATTAATAAGAGAATTTGAGGCCTTTACACATGACAGAACAAAATATGGCACTTGCCCAACTTGAGCCGGGCGAAGAAGCAATCATTCAATTTAGCGATGTAAACAAATGGTACGGTGAATTTCACGTACTGAAAAACATCAACTTCAGCGTTAAAAAAGGTGAGCGTATCGTTGTCTGTGGACCATCAGGTTCCGGTAAGTCAACGATGACTCGTTGTATCAACCGTCTTGAAGAACACCAAAAGGGCCAAATCTTGGTCGATGGTATCGAGATGAACGATAACCTTAAAAACATTGAGGCGATTCGTAAAGACGTGGGCATGGTGTTCCAGCACTTTAACTTGTTCCCGCACTTGACCATCCTTGAAAACCTGACACTTGCGCCAATCTGGGTTCGTAAAATGCCTAAGAAAGAAGCGGAAGCCATGGCAATGCATTACTTGGAGCGTGTAAAAATTGCTAACCAAGCTTTAAAGTATCCAGGTCAGCTTTCTGGTGGTCAGCAGCAGCGTGTAGCGATCGCTCGTGGTTTGTGTATGAAACCACGCATTATGCTATTTGATGAGCCAACATCGGCTCTTGACCCTGAAATGATCAAAGAAGTATTGGATGTAATGATTCAATTGGCAGACGAAGGCATGACCATGGTGTGTGTGACGCACGAAATGGGCTTTGCAAAAACCGTTGCCGACCGTGTGGTATTCATGGATGCAGGAGAAATCGTAGAGGCGAATACGCCACATGAGTTCTTTGAAAACCCGCAGCATGACCGTACACAATTGTTCTTAAGCCAAATTTTGAACCATTAAAGTTTGCTATTTTGCTCAAACAATACTAAAAAAGCCCCTTAAGGGGCTTTTTTCGTTTTCATAATCATGCACTAATATAGTTGAACAATTCTATGGGGATGTAGAGTGTCTGAGCAAGCCATTGAACAGCCGAGTCGAACTCGAGTAAGGATCGTTCATTTAGCCGATCACACAGGAAAGTTACAGGTCATTTTTCCGTATGACAGCATGCTGGATATGGCGTCGTTGTCGCGTTTGACGAAACGTAGATTTGACCCAATCGCGAACTACAATATTGAAGGCGACCCTCTCGTAAAACCCAATGCCTGCTCAACCATTATTGATTCGTCTTTATTAAGTCACGACATCATAGAGCTTCGTACTAGTGCTCAACACAGCTATAAAGAATTTACTCAAGAAGAGTTTTGTTCGCGATTTCAGGGCCCTCTTGCGCGCTATGAAAACATTGCGATTCCTCTTTCTAGTATTGATAAGCCGGTTCATGATATAGACCAAGATGCACAACAAATGCAGACTGCTCTTGGTAAATTTCAATCTATGAGACTGAAGCAACGCTTAGAGGAAACCTTAGAGATTCCACCTCTTCCTGCTTCTTCTCATCGAATTATTCAATTGTGCTCCAATGAGCATGCTGGCACTGATGATTTATGTGATGTGATCAGTTTAGACCCGTCCTTATCCGCGCAAGTCATTAGCTGGGCCTCTTCGCCTTATTACGGTGTACGCGGTGAAATTGAATCCGTTGAGGAAGCGATTATTCGCGTTCTTGGTTTTGATATGGTGATGAACTTGGCGCTCGGTTTGTCCATGGGAAGCGCTTTGCAACTGCCTAAAAATGGCCCGCGACACTATGAGGATTTTTGGTTTAGCTCCGTATCACATGCGGTACTTATGGAAGAGTTAGTCCGTAAAATGCAATCAGATCGCCCGCGCTTAGGTCATGCCTACTTATCTGGTTTATTGCATAACTTTGGCTACTTGGCCATTGCGGTCGTACTACCACCACACTTCGGTATACTGTCTCGTTATATTGAAGCCAACGCGCACCTGCCATCTGACATCATCGAGATGCAAACGCTTCACTTCACGAAAGAGCAATTAGGCGCTTGGTTGTTAAAGCACTGGGGACTTCCTGAAAGTATTTATACTGCTGTCCGCTACAGCAGGACCGAAGACTATGATGGTCCATTCAGTAAGTTGGCTCAATTACTCCAGTTGTGTCACCAGCTTTTCAATGATCAAGAGCCTGACGAGTCACTACTGTCTACTCTCGGGTTATCTGCTTCAGATGCCAAACAATCTCATCACAAAGTGATTAGCTCATCCAGCGAATTGTCTAAGATGGTAGATTTAATAAGCGGATCTAAATGAACCTGCTAGACTTCAAGAAAATTAAACAACTCGACTACCAATGGCACAGCATTAATCAGGTCCGTCGAACCAGTATTCCTAAAGATATATTACCTTGGCTGATCACACGCTTCTCGATCACGGCAAAGCTTAGGCAGGCTGGCCAGTTAAGAGTGGATGTGCTGGAGGACAGTTGGCAAACGCCCACGCCTAGAGAGCAGTTACGCCTACGACTCAAATCTCGTGAAACTGCTCGTGTTCGAACCGTAGTACTGTATTTAGATAATGAGCCGATGCTTTACGCTCGATCCATTATCCCCGCTCGCTCAATGAAAGGCTCATGGCGCTTTCTGCCATACTTAGGTAATCAGCCTCTAGGTGGCTACGTGTACAAATCCAGAGCACTTCGACGCAGTACGACTGAAGTTGTTAAACTACCCGCTGGCTTGATTCAAAATAGTAATGAGGCATTATGGGCTCGACGCTCAGTATTCATTGAATATGGTCCCGGTATTTTGGTCAATGAAGCCTTCTACCCTGCTATTAGCCGCGCTACCAAAATGGCTGGACAACTTTAATCACCGCAACAATAATGCCCCTATGAGTAAAATTAAAGATTACGCTGAATTAACACGTTTCAATCGGCCCATTGGTTCATTACTGCTGATGTGGCCTACATTATGGGCCTTATGGCTCGCTGCTGATGGCTGGCCAGATTGGCATCTTGTTGTCATTTTTGTTCTAGGTGTTTTCAGTATGCGTTCCGCCGGTTGTGTCATTAATGATTTTGCTGATCGCAAAGTGGATGGGTTCGTTGACCGAACGAAGAATCGTCCATTGCCCTCCGGACGAGTATCAGAAAAAGAGGCCCTATTACTGTTTGCAGGACTATCAGTCCTAAGCTTTATCTTAGTGCTGCTAACGGACTGGAAAACGGTATTACTTTCATTTGTAGGGCTCTTTTTAGCTGCGCTTTACCCTTTTATGAAGCGTTATACACACCTGCCTCAAGTGTTCTTAGGGTTAGCCTTCTCTTGGGCAATTCCGATGGCGTACAGCGCTCAAGGAGGCAGTCTCCTGGACCCAGAGCTGTGGATGCTGTTCGTAGCAAATAGCTTTTGGACCATTGCCTATGATACCTATTACGCAATGACCGATCGTCCTGATGACATAAAAATTGGCATTAAATCCACCGCTATTCTCTTTGGTCAGTTTGATTTGTTGGTAATCATCGTTTTGCAGGGGTTAACCTTATCTCTGTTGATGTGGGTTGGCATACTAGCGCATTTAAACATAATATATTTTATCAGCTTATTAGTAGCTGTTTGGCTATTTTACCAGCAATATCAACAAGCAAAGAACCGTGATCGACAAGCGTGTTTTAAATCTTTTTTGGATAACAATCGGGTTGGTGGCTGTATATTTGCGGGAATATTACTAAGCTATTACCTGTGAATATGGCAATGATGTGACAATTTAACACAGCTGTCATATTTAGCCGCTTTAATATCTACCGTTCCTGAGATGAGGGTATGTCCTGTGACCGGTAAAAAAGTACTGATAATTGATGATGAAGCACCAATCCGCGAGATGATTGCCGTCGCGCTGGAAATGGCAGGCTATGAATACATGGAAGCTGAAAATAGCCAACAGGCGCATGAAATGATCGTAGATCATCGTCCTGATTTGGTATTAGTTGACTGGATGATGCCTGGAGGCAGTGGCGTCGAACTGACACGCCGTTTGAAAAAAGACTCCACAACGGCAGAAATTCCAGTGATTATGTTAACCGCTAAAAGCGAAGAAGATAACAAAATCCAAGGTCTAGAAGTCGGTGCGGATGATTATATCACCAAACCATTTTCACCAAGAGAATTGGTTGCACGCCTAAAAGCGGTTTTGCGTCGTGCCACGCCGCAGGGTGTCGACGATCCAATCGAGGTAGAGGGGCTACACCTAGACCCTATTAGTCAACGCGTCTCTATTGGCTCAACCCCTATTGAGATGGGTCCAACGGAATACCGTTTACTTAAATTCCTTATGACTCATCAAGAGCGAGCTTATTCTCGCGCTCAGCTGCTTGATCAGGTCTGGGGGGGAAATGTCTATGTTGAAGAGCGTACCGTTGATGTGCATATCCGTCGCTTACGCAAAGCGATTGGTGAAACCCATGACTTTTTAATTCAAACAGTCCGTGGAACAGGTTACCGTTTTTCGGCAAAACGTACGGCATAAGGTTTTATGAAGCGAACTTGGCAACGAGCTTTCATTACATGGATTATTGGACTGATGGCTGTCATTACCATCGGTTTCGTACTGGGCCACATTCTCGCACTCGCATTGATTTATACACTGGGTACACTGTATTGGCAGTTGTACCAGTTGTATCAATTTCATTCTTGGCTGCGCCGCTCCGGTAAAGCAGCACCTCCTGAAGCTACTGGCATCTGGGGGGAAATATTTGATGCGGTCTACCGCCTGCAAAAGAAACAACGCAAATCTAAACGTCGCATGCGTCAAGCGCTCAATCGAATTGAAAACTCGACTGCCGCGCTGAAAGAAGGCGTTATCATGGCCGATAGTAATGGCAATCTCGAATGGTGGAATAACTCCGCTGGCTTGCTATTAGGTTTGCAACGCCCTGTAGACCGAGGGCAGCCGATTACCAACATTCTGCGTAACCCAGACTTCTTCAAGTACTTCACGCAAAAGCGCTTTGGCGAGCCTTTAGTCATGAAGTCGCCATCGAAAGAAGGGGTGTACCTTGAAGTACAAACCACACTGTATGATCAAAACGATCACCTGATTTTCGTACGAGATGTGACACGTTTGCACCTACTGGAGCAGATGCGAAAAGACTTTGTCGCCAACGCCTCACATGAGCTGAAAACACCTTTAACGGTTATCAAAGGCTACCTTGAAACATTATCGATGTTTAAAGATAGCCTGCCGCAATCCATGCAGCGTGGTATCGTGAATATGAGCGATCAGTCACTGCGTATGGAGCATCTAATTGAAGACCTATTGCTGCTCTCTCGGTTAGAGACCAACGATAAGCGAGAAGCCCATCAATGGCTAAAGCTTGAAGACTTGTGTGAGACTATTAAGAAAACCGCATTACCAACGCTTTCTGACAGCCATAAACTGAGTTTTGATATTCCTGAAAACAGCTATATCTATGGCGCGTACAACGAGCTTTACAGTGCGTTTTCAAACCTCGTCTTCAACGCTATTAAGTACTCTCCTGAAGGGGGCGACATTCAAGTACAGTGGACGCAAAATGAATTCAGTGGCATTTTTTCAGTCGATGACCAAGGGCTTGGTATTGACCCGCGCCACATTCCTCGATTGACAGAGCGCTTCTTCCGAGTTGATAAGGGACGAGGTTCGGGCACAGGAGGCACTGGACTGGGGCTTGCTATCGTCAAGCATGTGCTAATACACCACAATGCCAAACTGCAAATCCGCAGTCAGCCAGGTACAGGCAGCACATTCTCTTGTCATTTCCCAACAGATCGTGTTCGTCAAGAAGCGTTACTCGCAACGGTCGCTAGTGACGTCCCAGACAATCACAACACAGCTGCAGCGGAACAACCGTCTCAATCTTAATGTGAAATCAGCCGCACCTTATTATTTCTGGGCGCGGCTGGATATGGGATCTTCTATTGGGGCTTATAAAGACTGAAATAAGCGATTTATAAAGGCTTCTTTCTCAGCGTCCTGATCAATCAAAGATAGGGTAACGGTTAGGAAGGCAGAATCGGCTTTCTTTTCTGTGGTCGCTACCGACTGAACATAATAATTCAAACGGTTTACTTGCTTATCATGGGATAGGTCTAGGACGGCTTGATCCAAAACAGTGGGAATCACATCGTCACTCTTGATCAACATAGTGGCTTCGTCTTTGGCAAAATGCACCACCATACAACGGAACTCTTTACCCGCAAAGCGTACCTTAGTTGGGATTTTAACGTCTTTGGAGGATGCCTCTGGGTTAGTAATCTTAGGCGTCGGAGCAGCCTTAGCAGAAGCGTTTCCCGCCATCAAAACATCCAGTGAGCCAGAAGCAACACCTCCCGAGCTTGTCACAGGTGCTTTTGCTGGGGCGCCAAGTTTTTTTTCAATGCCATTGCGTTTTGCTGCAGACAGGACTTTCTGTATTAGTTGGTCTGCTGAGAATGGTTTACCGAGATAGTCGGTCACACCTGACTGTACCGCTTCGACCACATGGGACTTATCACCTCGACTGGTAATCATCACAAATGGCAAAGTGTCTTTCTTATAATTTGGCTGCTCTCGGCACCATTGTAGCAACTCAACACCTGTCATTTCAGGCATTTCCCAGTCACAAAGCACCATATCAAACGTCACTTTTTCTAGCATTTGCTGTGCTTTGCGACCATTGATTGCTTCTTCAACTGTGACCGAGGGAAAACGTTTACGTAAGGTACGTTTTATTAAGTCACGAGTAAACGAGGCATCATCTACCACTAAAATTTTCACAATAGGGTCCTATCGAGTCTGAGCCAATAAATCTGCGTAATTAACAAAATGTTCACTAAACAGTTTTATCCATAATAAAGTTGCCGCTACGACGGCGATCGGCATCACAAATAAATTCAGGAATGGAATCGTAACACCTAACATAATGATGAAGCCAAATGTCCAGCACAGCAGAGGTTTTTTGCGTAAGGTCGCCCGCATTTCATGAAAGGGGACTTGGTTATTATCAAATGAGTAATCCATGTATTGAAGTGCCAACATCCAAGCAGAAAACATGACAATTAAAACCGATGCAACCACGTTTACAACAGGGATCAACGAGAGCAGTAACAACCCCACAAAGCGAGGTAGAAAATAAGCCAACTTTTGTAGCTCACGTTTCAAGCTTCGGCCAGCGATTTTTAACAAGCCTGACGCACTCAGATCTTCATTAAACTGCTTACCCGTTTGCTGCTCTTCCACCTTTTCCGCTAAGAAAGCCATAAACGGTGCTGCCAAGATATTAACGCCAACAGAAAAGCTGTAAAACATTAATAACCCGATCGCGATATTCAAAAGCAGATAAAACAACCAGTTCAAAAAGGACATCCACTCTGGCACGTAGTCCATCATTTCATCTACGGCAATATTCATATAGCTCAACGCGACGGTATAGAGTAAAGCCATTAATGCTATATTCGCCAAAATAGGCGCCAATAAGAAAAAGCGCAAGCGCTTAGACAATAGCAAAGGAAAGGCCTGTATAAATGCGCCAATGGCACTAAATGGATGCGTAATCACGAGTTGAGCTTCCTCTTTTTTAATCACTACAGACGTAACAACGTTGCGCTATTTAAGCATATTTTCGCACAGAACGGCTTATCTAAAAACTTGTCACTTTTCGATGATTGTAAAGTAGGAGCACAAAAAGGATTTGTTCTAACTCAAACAGGGAAATTTGATACACTTTAGTACTTGATCAAATATCCAACTAGAAATGCGTCAGGAACCAAGATGATACGTTTTGCCATTCAAATGCTGTTACTTTGCATATCAAGCATAACTTTTGCTGAGATTGAATCACCCACTGGACGAGTGATTTTAACCACCTCTGGCGCAATAGATGAATTCAATACAGATGAAAAGCAAGCTCAGTTTGATTTAAGAATGCTACAGCAGCTTCCTGCTCATGAAATTCAAACACATAACCCTTGGGAAGAAGGTATACATCACTACGTTGGTTTCCACCCGCGAGATCTTCTGCAATGGCTCAAAGCCGATGGACATATTCTACGGTTAACCGCTTCAAACCAGTATGTTACTGAAATCCCCCTCTCTGACTTTAACGATTGGGACGCCATTATTGCTTATGAAATGGACGGACATCCCATTTCTGTACGTAATAAAGGGCCGTTAATGGTAGTGTACAACTTTGATAAACATCCAGAATTGAGAAACGAAGTACACTATGGCCGATCCATTTGGCAGATCCAAACTCTACGTATCATGGAGCCCTAGTCCTTTATGAATGCAGAGCCTAAGGCATCAGAAAAACCCCGTTTTTTCGAGCGTCACCTCGGTAAGATGCTCGTATCCTGTGCTTTATTGTCCGCTGTATTTTCCTTCTTACTGATTCCTCTTGCTGACAGCAGTACACGCTTAAACGCAAGACAAGTATTCGATAGCTCACGTTGGCACTCATTGCAATTGCAGTTACAGACTTACCGCTTAATGGATTATTTATCTGATGTGGATGAGCGCGACTTACCTCTTCAGGGCAATGCATACTTTCAATACGACCTTGTACTGAGCCGAGTTGACCTACTACGTAAAGGTGAGCTGGGGCGCCATATTCGAAACTTTGCAAATGGACGGGCCACCCGATTACTGAATATTATCTCTGGCGAGCTCGAACTCATTAGCTTAAACATCGATCACCTTGAACAAGGCAAGTTAGATCAAGTTCCTATTCTCATCGAGCGCTTAAGAGCACTGGATTCTCAGGTAAGTGATTTTGTCGTCATCGTCAATCAAAGTGCCAATGACTACGTTACAGAAAAGCGAGCAGAACTGGATATTCAGATAGAGTGTATTCAAATTATTTCGTTAATACTGCTTATTCTCACAGCGATATTGCTGATTATTAGCTTTAAATTATCTAAGAAATTAGGTCATGTTTTTAAACGTAATACTCGTTTAGAGCAGCGAGTAAAAGATGTACAAGCAGGAAAGTTTGAGACCATTCGACAAATTAACGCAGAATTGCAGCCATCCCTCATAGGCACCTTAAATAGCAGCACATCTTTGCTTCAACAAAACTTATCAGGAAGCATCAATATTGTGCTGGAGCGTATTGCGAGTAACCATCAACAAGTCTTGACTCAGCTGGATTGCTACCATGATTTGACTCTAATTGAAGCCGATCAACTGACGCCAGTATTAACATTTGGAAGCCTGAGCCAACAACTAAGTGCCAGTATTGAATCCGTCAAACAAACCATTAATAGTTATCGTATTCGAGCCTTATGTTGTATCGATCCACACCTTAATGATTGTGTTGAAACAGATTTAAAACGCTTACACGAAATACTGGTGACATTAATCACTCAGTTAGCTCCTTATTGTCAAAGTGCGGATTTGCTTATACAAGTGCGTCCATCCACATTACCGATTGTCAGTCTCCCTCGTCGATCAAAACAACACCCTCTTAAGATGATCCAAATTAGCATTCGAGATAATGGCGAAGGCTTACCAGAAAGTATCCAAGATGGGCTACGGAGTAATCCGCATAACCCAAATAATACGATCATGAATCAAATTCAACAGATGGGGATGGGGTTTACATTCTGTCACTTTCTTATTAGCGCATTACAAGGCGAATTACACTTTTCCAGTTCACCAGGGAAAGGGTCTGAGATCTGGATTGATTTGCCTATGGGAGTCAATGAGAATGAGCCCAACAGAAACCAAGATACGGTACCCACGCCTGATACGGTGATGGCTATATTGGAGTCTGACAGCCTATTGGATCAAGCGTTACTTCAGACAATGAAACCTTTTGTGCATACGATGAGTGTTACAGAAGCCCAGCTCAATGAGTTTCTGTTGATTTCCGAACCGATACCATTTCAGGCTCTGTTTATAAATCAAATCCATCTATTACATAATGAACAGTTGGATTGCTTACTTCATCTTAAAGCTCACGGGGTTGATTTAATACTTTCACAAGCGCTCATTCAGGCCTACCCTGAGTTAGCGGGCAGTAAAAGCTTTCAGTACCCTATTACACCTAACCAACTGCGTTCAATTACACAATTTTCAGACTAGGAGTTTTTTAATGGCGGTCGACCAAATACAGCTCAAAACCCTTAAAGATATATTGGGTAGTGAAACACTGAATCGTGTAAAAGAAAGTTACATAGAAGACAGTCAACCAAAGCTTGAGCTACTTGGCAATGCCGTAGAAAGCCTCGACTTTGCGACCATTGAGCAGTTGAGTCACTCCCTAAAATCTGCCAGTTCAAACCTCGCCTTAAGCGAGTTAGCTAGACTTTTCGCGAACATGGAAGCCGCTGCCACACAGCAGGAGCCCAGCTCTTTAGCTGCACTCTATGATGCCGTTCAAGTCACCTACCCTGAAGAACTGCTAGAGCTCGACTCTCTCTTAAATGCGGGGTAACCAATAAAAAAGGGCTGATAAATCAGCCCTTTAGTAACCTAGTTCAGTTCATCAACCGCTAGATTTTCTTGTCGTCCTGAGCCACTTTCTCAAGCTGCTCTGCTGGCATATGACGTACGTTGACACCATTGATCAAGTACACCAAGTGCTGGCAAAGAGAACGTGAGTGGTCACCGATACGCTCAAGTGAGCGCAGAATCCAAATAACATTGAATACACGACCAATCGAACGTGGATCTTCCATCATGTAAGTGATCAAAGAACGAATCGCAGTTTTGTATTCAAGGTCCACAGTACGATCAGCTTTGGCAACACTGACCGCTAGATCAATGTCCAAACGCGCATACGCATCCAGACTTTCACGTACCATGCGCGTTACTAACTGACCGATACGGCTGATTTCTACGTAACCACGTGGCGATTCACCTTCATTGATCAGTTTCAAGGCATGGTTAGCAATCTTTTTCGCTTCGTCGCCCATACGCTCTAGTTCACCAACCGCTTTACTGATCGATAGAATCATGCGTAAGTCGGTTGCCGCAGGCTGACGCTTCGCCAGGATGCGCGTACATTCTTCATCAATGATGCCATCTAGCTGGTTGACGGTCGCGTCTTTTGCTTTCACTTCTTCAGCTAGGCTGCCATCGCTTTCAAGTAGCGCATGGATAGCATCCGCGACCTGATTTTCTACTACACCACCCATGGTCAAAAAGTGCTGACGTAGGGTCTCAAGCTCGGCATTAAACTGCTGAGAAATATGATCCGCTGTTAACTCTCTCATAATCGTCGTTCCTTATCCTAGCCGTAGCGACCAGTGATGTAGTCTTCAGTTTGCTGTTTCGTTGGGTTGGTAAATAGGCTGTTGGTATCACCAAACTCAACCATGTTGCCCATGTACATAAACGCAGTATAGTCAGAAACACGTGCTGCCTGTTGCATATTGTGAGTAACGATGGCAATCGTGAATTCTTCTTTTAGCTGGTGAATCAGCTCTTCGATCTTCAAGGTAGAGATCGGGTCAAGTGCCGATGCTGGCTCGTCCAAAAGAAGTACTTCTGGTTTAACCGCTACTGTACGAGCGATAACTAGACGCTGTTGCTGACCACCAGACATACCTAGGGCACTTTCGTGTAGACGGTCTTTTACTTCGTCCCAAAGCGCCGCTGAGCGCAGTGCCCATTCAACCGTTTCATCGATCACACGCTTTTTGTTGATACCTTGAATACGTAGGCCGTAAGCCACGTTTTCGTAGATACTTTTCGGGAATGGGTTTGGCTTCTGGAATACCATGCCCACGCGACGACGTAGCTCTGCTACGTCGGTACCTTTTTCGTAGATGTTCGTGTCATGCAGGTTGATTTCACCTGTGATGCGACAGCTGTCAACCAAGTCGTTCATACGGTTGAAGCAACGTAGCAGCGTTGATTTACCACAGCCAGATGGGCCGATAAACGCCGTTACTTTCTTTTCAGGGATGATCATGTCGATCCCTTTCAGTGCTTCTTTCTCGCCGTAGTAAAGGTGTAAGTCTTTAACGGAAAGACAAACTTTTTCGTCTTCAATGCGCAGCGCCTGCTGGCTACGTTGCATTGCTGAAATATCGATAGAGTGTGTAGTTGTTTCGCTCATAATAGTCTCTCTCCGCCGTCTTACATTTCCAGCGATTTGTATTTTTCACGTAGGTGGTTACGGATGGTAACGGCTGCTAAGTTAAGCAATGCAATCACGATTACCAATAATAGTGCCGTCGCGTAAACCAATGGGCGCGCTGCCTCTACGTTCGGGCTTTGGAAGCCCACATCATAAATATGGAAGCCCAAGTGCATGAACTTCTGATCCAAGTGGATGAATGGGTAGTTACCATCCAATGGTAGCGATGGAGCTAGTTTTACCACGCCCACAAGCATCAGCGGAGCTACCTCACCGGCAGCACGGGCTACCGCTAGGATAACACCGGTCATGATCGCTGGGCTGGCCATTGGCAAGACCACACGCCATAGTGTTTCTGCTTTGGTGGCACCCAATGCCAAAGAACCTTCACGTACGTTACGCGGAATGCGTGATAGACCTTCTTCTGTCGCTACGATGACCACTGGCACGGTTAGCAGTGCGAGCGTGATCGATGCCCACATTAGACCACCGGTACCGAACGTCGGTGACGGTAACGCTTCTGGGAAGAACGCTTGGTCGATTCCCGAACCTAGGAAGTAAACGAAGAAACCTAGACCAAATACACCGTATACGATCGATGGTACACCCGCTAAGTTGTTTACTGCGATACGAATGGTACGTGTCACAAAACCTTGCGATGCGTATTCACGTAGGTAAACCGCCGCCACGACACCAAATGGTGTCACCAGGATGGTCATCAACAGTACCATCATTACTGTACCGAAGATCGCAGGGAACACACCACCTTCCGTGTTCGCTTCACGTGGTTCAGCAGTTAGGAACTCCACCACTTTTGAACCGTAGAAGCCTAGTTTCTCAGCAATGCCCATCGCATTAGGACGGTAAGCACGCACAACTTTCGCCACTTGCAGCTCATGTACGCTGCCATCCATCACCTGTACCACAAAGGTATCACGGTTGATTTCGGCGTATAGGTCGATCAGACGTTGCTGTAATGCTTCGTACAGCGCATCTTGCTCTGCACGTTGCGCATCGATGTCCGCCAACTTCGCTGGCGTCAGTTCGTTGTTCAACTCAAGACGACGCTGCTCCAGACGAAGACGTTCTAGCTTGTGGTTGATCGCACCGATTTCGTCTTTTTCCACTTCATGGATGTCGTCGTAAATCGTTGTCGCACGCTCGATACTACGTTCCAAGGCTGCCCAAGTCGCCAACGCTGAATCCGTTGGCGTTAGGTCCGCTGTTTCAGCAACGACCTTGCCGTCTTCTTTCACGGCTTTTAGGTAACCGTATAGGTTGCCCCACTCATGACGTTCCGCTGCGAACAGCATCTCAGGTTGAGTAATATCGGTGAAGTACTCATCGATCACCCAACGGAAGTCAGAGCCATATACATCACGGTTACCTGTCTTCATTAGAGAGCGCATCATTAGGTCATGATGGTCCGCCACATCGATGCCAGCTTCACGTAGTTGAGCTGCAGGTACTTCCGCGGACTCAACTCGCTCCGCAACCAATGTGTATGGCGTTGAGCCAGGTAGGCTGTATGTTCCTTGGTTAATGTCCGCTGGCCAAAAGTGACCTAGACCACGTACCGCAATCAGCGCCAATAGACCAATTACCATGATCACACAGATAGCGACTGCACCTGCGTTTAGCCATACCCATGGATCACCAGACTTCACCCACTGGGATACGGTTTGATTCTTAATTTTTAGTTCATTACTCATTATAGCGACCCGTATTTCTTACGTAGGTGCTGACGCACGGATTCAGCGATGGTGTTCACAATAAAGGTGAAGGCAAACAACACAAACGCTGCCAAGAACAAGATACGGTAGTGCGAGCTACCCACTTCGGATTCCGGTACTTCCACGGCCAAGTTCGCCGCCAAGGTACGCATACCTTCGAAGATGTTGAAGTCCATGATTGGCGTGTTACCCGTCGCCATCAATACGATCATGGTTTCACCCACTGCACGACCCATACCGATCATGATGGCAGAGAAGATACCTGGACTTGCAGTTGGTAGTACTACGCGTGTCATGGTTTGCCAGTACGTCGCACCCAATGCTAAGGAGCCCTGTGTTAGCGCTTTTGGCACTGAGAAAATTGCGTCTTCAGTGATCGAGAAGATCGTTGGAATCACCGCAAAGCCCATCGCAAAACCAACGACTAGGGCATTACGTTGGTCGAACGTGATACCTAGATCGTTAGTGATAAAGCCACGGATGTTACCGTCGAAGAAACTCAATTCGATCACTGGGCTCATCGCCACACAGAACCAGCCGAGTAACACAACGACAGGAATCAGCAGCATTGGCTGCCAGCCATCTGGCACCATAAAGCGAATGCTTTGTGGCATACGAGACCAAATAAAAGCGAACAGTAAGATTCCCAGTGGTAAAACGATCAGAATGCTGAACGCCGCCGCTAAGTTTTCTTCCAAGAATGGTGCAAAGAATAGACCGGCCAAGAAACCTAGGATAACCGTCGGTAGTGCTTCCATTAATTCGATGACTGGCTTCACTTTACGACGTAAACCTGGTGCCATGAAGTAAGCCGTGTAGATCGCACCACAGATCGCTAGCGGAACCGCCATCAACATGGCATAGAACGCGGCTTTAAGGGTACCAAATGCCAGTGGCATCAAGCTGTATTTTGGCTCGAAGTCGTTGTTCGCAGCAGAGGACTGCCAAGTGTAAGTCGGTTCTTGATAACCTTCGTACCACACTTTACCCCAGATCGATGACCAAGAGACTTCAGGGTGTTCGTTGTCAACTTCGAAGAAATGCAGGCCTTTACCGTCTTCTAGTAATAGACCGTTAGCACGAGGTGCGAAGCTGATCATGGTCGCTGAGCCATCACTGATACGTTCATCAATCACCTGACGACTAGACGTTGCGTTGAAGATCGATACCACACCACG
Organism: Marinomonas ostreistagni; assembly: GCF_016461785.1. Classification (GTDB taxonomy): domain Bacteria; phylum Pseudomonadota; class Gammaproteobacteria; order Pseudomonadales; family Marinomonadaceae; genus Marinomonas; species Marinomonas ostreistagni_A. Next base: position 161,409 of record NZ_JAEMUH010000009.1, read on the forward strand.
GTCATCCAAGGTAGCAAAGCCTTTACGACGGTGCTCCATCGCCATGTCGACTAGACCCGTTGGGTGCTTCACATCGCGAATGTAAGTCAGATGCTCAACATTGTTATCATCACGTACATTGAACCATTGGCTCACACGACCGGCACTGTCTGCCACCATGACAGATGACTGACCTAGCAAGTAACGCATCGAAACTAACTGGGCATCACCATCGATTAAATCGATTTGCTCTTTCAGTTGCACGTCATCAATGTCACGAATATCAAACTCAGACATATCCCCCGCAGCATTCGCTACGTACAAGTAACGTTGATCACCCGAAATCAATAGTGAATGGGTGCCGTCTACAAATGGAATGTCTGCACTGTCTTCTGTTAACTCGACTTCTTCCGTGATGAAGTTAACGTCTTTTGATAAACGCACGACTTGTGCTTGCTGATCACCCACAACCGCCAATGTCATACGGTCTTCGTTGTCACGAATGCTCAAGTGGCGAGGTGCGAAATCGGCGGCTTGGATACCCTCTGTACCGTATGGGTATTCAATGCTTGGCGTGATCACACGCTCACCTTCAGGATAGGTCGTCTTGTACACTTGTTGTGCCACAAGAACACGGCCATCAGCGTACGCGAAGGCAATCATACGGCTGGTGTCAGACTCAACGGCAAATGCTGTAGGCTGACCTAACGGGTTTTTAACGTTCTCGATAACGCTACCGTCGGCCACGTTGAAGTACACCATGTCGCCATTTTCAGCCACACGGAAGCCCACTTCTGCTTGCTCTTCTGATGTGAGATATAAACTTTTACCTGACTCTGCAGCAGGCACGGCATAGCTGTCTTTTTGTTCAATACTGGCACCTGAAAATAGGGGTGCAACCTCATACATTAGATAGAAACATATCAGTAGGACAGCCAAAATCACACTGCTACCGCCGATGGCTATGCCAACGCTCGCACTGCGATCTTTGAATGCACGAACTTTACGATGACGCTTCAATGCTGGCGTATCGAAATCCAGTTCGGGTATTTTTTGATCCGCTTTTGTACTCATCCGATTTCACTTTTTATGACATTTTTGTGACAGTTAGGGACATAACAAAAGCAGGAGAGATCAAGTCTCTCCTGCTCCGTTGCATCCTGCAAACGTTCCTTGTTATCCAGTATCTCTTATTACTGAATACCTAGGTCAGATAGGTATTTAGCTGATACTTTCGCTGGTAGTGGAACGTAACCGTCTTTCACTACAACTTCTTGACCCATTTTTGAAAGAACCATCTTAACGAACTCACGCTCTAGTGGAGCTAGTGGTTTGTTAGGTGCTTTGTTTACGTAAACGTAAAGGAAGCGAGACAGTGGGTATTTACCCGTCGCAGCGTTTTCTGGCGTTGCTTCGATTAGCTCACCGCCTTCTTTCTTAGCAAGTGGCAAGGCACGAACTGAAGACGTTTTGTAACCGATACCAGAGTAACCGATACCGTTAAGGGACGTAGAAACTGACTGTACTACAGAAGCAGAACCTGGCTGCTCGTTTACAGAGTTTTTGAAGTCACCTTTGAATAGAGCATTTGATTTGAAGTAACCGTAAGTACCAGATACTGAGTTACGACCAAATAGCTGAACATCGCGGTTCGCCCAAGCGCCTTCAAGGCCAGCTGCACCCCAGTTAGTGATGTCTTCGCTGTGACCACCCTTACGAGTAGAAGAGAAGATCGCATCCACTTCTGGAAGAGATAGACCTTTGATTGGGTTGTCTTTGTGTACGAATACTGCTAGAGCATCGATTGCCACTGGGATTGCAGTTGGCTTGTAGCCGTATTTCTTCTCGAATGCTGCAATCTCTTTGTCTTTCATTTGACGGGACATTGGACCGAAGTTAGAAGTACCTTCAGTAAGCGCTGGTGGCGCAGTAGAAGAGCCAGCTGCTTGGATCTGGATGTTCACGTTAGGGTAAAGACGTTTGAAGTCTTCTGCCCATAGTGTCATTAGGTTCGCTAGCGTGTCAGAGCCAACGCTAGAGATGTTACCTGATACACCACTTGCTTTAGTGTAAGAAGGTAGGTTTGCATCAACGTCTGCCATTACGTTAGCAGAAACACCTGCTAGAGTAGACACTGCTAGAGTCGCAACTAGTTTTTTCATCACTTCAACCTCAATGGTTATCGTCAGTTTTGTATGAATCGAAATCTTTATCAGAGAGCCCGAATAAACTTCGTTTTCTTTCGATGATGAGAACTATAAAGAGACTTTGTGACAGTAATGTTAAAGCTTGAAATATTCTGATTTTTTTTAGCAGGCGCTAAAGGCGCCTGCTAAAAAGTAGAGCTATGGCGTTTTGATTTGATCCCAGTCTACTTCTACTGTATGACCTGGTCCCGCATCAAGTAGGATATAAAACTCCCTTCCAAGCTGCTGAAATTCGACACTTGAACGATCATTAAATGTTTTACTAGCTATGATTTCTTCATCATAAGAAATTAAATCAACCGTAATGCCTTGTGCACTAGAGCCATCGGAAAAACCACCTATGCAGACAATGTTTGACGCTTCATTGGTACACTCCAGAAATGGAAAATGTGCAAACGAAGTCTGTGAAAACACCGCCATTAAGACCGCTAACAATGTTTGAAAATGCCTAAGTTTCAAAATTTTATTACTCCTGTAGCTGCTTTAAAAACTGTACGGTTGCTGGAGAAGCTTCCTCTAGAGTCCATTGTGTTTGGTGAAGAGCGCCATCCCACCCCTCTAAAGTGAGCCAAACAAGCTGCTCAGTTGACGTATTTTCTGCTACAGGCATGGTAAAACTCATATGATAGGGTGAGCCAAAACCAATAACACCAGCAGTACGTAAATTACGGGGTTTCCCTAAGCGTATGTACACTGCTTTTACATCCTCTGCACACTCTTGGCAAAGTGCGGCATTAAACGTCTTCATATATCCCGCAGGCCCATCCAAAATTGGCCCCGCTTCAAACTGTTCTGCTAATGTAATCGTCCAAGGCCCTACCTGCCGAGAGCCAACAGTGCGTTCACCCAATCCATTAGCACCTCCAAATATTGACATCAACTCAATATAAGATGGTGTGAGTACAATCGGAATTAGGATTAATAATCCACTTAAATGAAAGCGCCAGCGAAACCAGAGCGAGCTCTTATTCATACCTTTGCTACGTTGTCTGACTTCCCTCATGACAGGCCACCTGATAAGTTCGAAAAAGCCTTTTTCTGGCGAAAAGCGGCTTTGGTGGCCTTGAAGGTACGAATGGTCCAGATACGCATACCGCTAAATATCATCATCGTAAGCAGTACTCCAAAAAAGAAATACACCAATTTCAACGATAATCCGACGAAGTCACCTGTATGCAGCGCACGCATGGATAAGCGTGTCAGCATCAAACCTGGCTGCTCAGAGACACGCATCGCCTCATCAATGGTTCCAGTGTATGGATTCACTAAAAAGCTTTCATGAACTAAGGGAAACGCTTGGCTACGCCCAAGAATTCGATAATGGTCAAATGCTGTACTAGGGAAATAGAGCATTTGTGCCTCAACATTTTCATATCTCGAGTTCACCTTTGCGATGGCTTGATCAGCTAATAGTAGTGGAGGCCTTCCTTCCTGAGAGGTAGGGACATCATCTCTAGCCACATAAATAGGTGCTGTCGATACCCCATTAAAGGGTACTCCCACCTCGAACAGCAGCCCTTGTATTAAAAACCAAATAGTTGTGATGGAAATGATAAAAATAAACGGGATCGACCAGATGCCCGCTAAACGGTGGAAATCTCCCCAGAACACTCGTGCTCCACGGTTAACCCGTAAACGCGGATGCAAGAAACCACGCCAAAACTTCTTATACACCACCAAGCCTGTGATCAGCGATAAGAGCATAGGGATGCCTAAAATACTCACCATGTACCAGCCTAAACTGTAGCGAGTGAAGCCTGTATTGAAAGGAATCAGTAACCATCCATGAATCGCACGCACAAACTGACGAAAATTAAACCCTGTTGCGGCCCGCCCCTGAATTTCACCTGTGTATGGATTGATAAATACATTTTCACTTGTGGAGTCGGGGTAACTAATCTCAGCAGTCAGGGCGAATTGGGATTTTACTGGGCGAGTAATTTGCTCTATATACGCCCCTGGAAAGTCCCGTTCAATCACATCAATCACCTCATCAAAGCTCAACACGGTTGCCGCATCATTAGGTGGATTTGCTCTTACACTGGAGTCAAACAACCAGACAATCTCTTGACTAACGGTAGCAATAGTCCCAGTCAAACAGATAAAGAAAAGAAACAACCAAATAGGCATCGCTAACCAGCTATGCAGTAAAAACCACCACTGCGACCGTTTCTGATGCGTTTTGATTTTAGGATCGACATTCATATAAAGAGCCTAGGAAAGTGAAAAATAGTTTACGCAAATTATGACTTCACTACTCATGCCACTTTAACCCTCGAAAAAGGGTACTCTTCACCATCACTTTACTCAGTTTTTGCATAATCCTATTGCTCAACAGATACGACAAAAAGCGGGGGCATCCTGCCAAATAAGTGATAAATCATTCACTATTTAATAGATATCCAATAGACTGACGCCTCGGATTTTTCCGCCTTTCTATATTACAAAAGCAAAAAAATAGCCTGTGGGTTTAACTATGTTTAACAAAATCGTATGCGGTGCCGAAGGCATTTCCTCCGTCGTGGGGAAATGTGTCGCTTGGCTTACCCTTCTTATGATGTTGCTGACCTGTCTAATAGTGTTGCTACGCTATGGGCTGGGCATCGGCTCCATCGCTCTGCAAGAGTCTGTGCTTTATATGCATGCTATGGTGTTTATGCTCGGCGCAGCGTACACCTTCAAAGACGATGAACATGTGCGAGTAGACGTGCTTTACCGAGATTTCTCACCGCGTAAAAAAGCTTGGGTGAATATCTTAGGGGGCTTGTTCTTCTTATTGCCATTCTGTGCTTACACCGCTTACATGAGTATCGACTACGTCGCCGCTTCTTGGCGTGTACTAGAAACATCACAAGAGCCAGGTGGTCTGCCATTCGTCTACCTATTAAAAACACTGATTCCAATAATGATGGCGCTACTGATTATTCAGGGCATCGCTGACATTCTTAAGAACCTAGGTGTGGTATTCAATAAACAGCAATTAACGGAGGCACAATAAGGTGGCTGAGTTTTTACCTTTATGGCTATTCGCCGGTGTCTGTGTGTTTCTTCTATTCGGTTACCCGGTTGCCTTCTCTCTTGGTGGTACAGCACTGCTGTTCGCTGCCGGTGGCGCGATGTTTGGAACGTTCGATGCGGTATTCCTAGAAGCCTTACCAAACCGCTTGTTTGGTATCGTGCGCAATGAAACCCTGATTGCCGTACCGTTGTTTGTCTTGATGGGTGTTCTACTAGAAAAATCTAAGCTAGCTGAGCGCCTATTGGATTCCATGGCGATGCTGTTCGGCACACTGCGAGGTGGTTTGGGTATTTCGGTGATCTTGGTGGGCATGTTGATGGCGGCCAGCACCGGTATCGTAGGTGCAACTGTGGTCACCATGGGCATGATCTCTCTGCCAACCATGCTGCGGCGTGGTTACGATCCCGCTCTAGCTACCGGTACTATTTGTGCGACCGGAACCCTTGGCCAAATCATTCCGCCGTCAATCGCCCTCGTACTACTAGGTGATGTCATGTCCAATGCCTTCCAAAAGGCACAATTGGAAATGGGCGTATTCTCTCCTAAAACGGTGTCCGTAGGTGACTTATTTGTCGGTGCTTTGATCCCTGGTTTAATCTTGGTCGCCCTGTACATTGCTTACGTAGCAGGTGTGGCGTGGCTACAACCGCATAAAGCCCCAGCCGTACCAAAAGAAGAACTGCGCCGTGGTGTGGACGATTCTTCTTTAGCACTTGAGATCATCAAAGGCTTATTGCCACCGTTGCTCCTGATCCTTGCGGTATTAGGCTCGATCCTTGGCGGTCTAGCAACACCGACAGAAGCAGCAGGTGTTGGCGCATTCGGTGCCGCTATCCTAGCGTGGGCATCCGGTAAGCTGTCGTTACAAACTCTTAAAGAGTGTGTACTGTCGACCACAAAGGTCACCGGCATGGTATTTATGATCCTAGTCGGTGCGTCACTGTTCTCGTTGGTCTTCCGTGGTTTTGGCGGTGAAGAACTGATCCATGAGTTCTTTAACCAACTGCCTGGTGGTGTCATCAGCGCAGTCTTAATCGTCATGTTGGTGATGTTCTTCCTAGGCTTTATTTTAGACTTCATCGAAATCACCTTCGTTGTGGTGCCTATCGTTGCCCCAGTATTGTTGGCAATGGGCCTAGATCCAATCTGGTTAGGTATTATGATGGCGATCAACCTACAAACGTCATTCCTAACACCACCGTTTGGTTTCGCCCTGTTCTACCTACGTGGCGTTGCGCCACCAGAAGTAAAAACGCAGTCTATCTATAAAGGTGTGATTCCTTTTATTTTGATTCAATTGTTCGTACTGTTACTGCTCGCTATTTGGCCTGATCTGGCAACTTGGTTGCCTGAAACGGTCTACGCAGACTAATAATAAGAGGAGATGCTATGAAAGCTATGCAAGTGAACGATTATGGACCAGCAAGTGATTTAACGCTGGTAGATGCTGAAAAGCCCACCATCAACGATGATCAAATACTGGTTCAAATCGGAGCCTCTGGGGTTAACCCAGTCGATACTTACATTCGTTCTGGCATCAATAACTACACCGCGTCATTTCCTCATACCCCTGGCAATGACGGCGCGGGGACGATTGTCGAAGTCGGTAGCAATGTAAAAGAGTTTAGCATTGGCCAACGGGTATATTTCTCGCGCAACCTAACCGGCTCTGCAGCAGAGTATGCCGTCACCCTACCGACGCATACCTTCCCGTTAGCGGATGCGTTGAGCTTTGCTGAAGGTGCTTGCCTAGGTGTTCCTTACACCACAGCCCATCGTGCTCTATTTGGCCGCGCTCACGCCCAAGCGGGCGAGCGTGTTCTAGTGCACGGTGCAACCGGTGCAGTGGGGATTGCAACGGTTCAGCTTGCGCTGGCGGCTGGTATGAGTGTTGTGGCTTCTGCAGGCACTATTGAAGGCGCGAACCTTCTACGTGCCCAAGGTGTTCAAGAAGTCATCATGCACAACCAAGAAGGTTATCTAACCCCTTACCAATCACTGCAAACTGGCTTTGATGTGATCATCGAGATGCTGGCTAACCATAACCTTGACCAGGACCTCAAAGCACTGGCATTTGGTGGTCGTGTGGCCGTTATCGGTAACCGTGGCACCGTAGACATTAACCCACGAGATCTGATGGCTCGCGATGCCGCAGTGATGGGAGTAGCCTTGGCAAATGCTACACCGGATGCTCTGAAACGTATCGCCCAAGCGATGTTGCCATTGTTTGAAAAAGGCGTATTGAAACCGGTGATTCGTAAAGAGTACGCTCTGACTGAATTACCACAGGCCCATGAAGATGTAATGAAAAGTGGCGCTCAAGGGAACCTAGTTGTTGTCTTGTAACCTTCACCAGAGGGCAGATTCTCTGCCCTCTTTCATTTTCCCTCTACTCAATTTCCCGCGACCCCGCTATACTTTCACTGTTTGATTGAATAAAAAGTAGGCAATTTACTTGGCTCCCTCTGATTCTGATGTCTTTAGCTTGCCCGACGTGGCAGACACACATGACCACAACTACCATCAGCTAGTTGTCGTACTTGATGGAAACACCGACTTTGATTTGGAAAGTCGCGGTGGTCGTCAAATGCGTTCTGGCAGTGGCTGTATTGTGCCATCGGCAGAAGGCCATCAATTTGTCGGTCTCGGAGACAATCGTATTATGGTGGTAAACTTGCCAGTCCCACCGCAAAAAGCTATTACTGACGAAGAATACGAAGTGGTGTCACGGTTGTTTGATCAAGCGGCCTACTTTGAGCTAAACCCACGTTTACAGGTATTGGCGTCCGCTCTATCGGGTGAATTACAACAATATCCAGAAGACATTCTTTTGGCGCGCGCCTGTGGTAATACGCTTCTCAGCGCTATTCGTCACCAGCTAAATAACCAAAATATTAAAACCCGTGGCCAGCAGTTGGATATCGAAAAGCTTGATCAATTTATTGAGCTTAATTTGTCTCGCCGTGTACAAATTAGCCAACTTGCTAACTTCTGTTTTTTAAGTGTGAGTCAGTTTCACGAGCGCTTTAAAGAGCGTACAGGTATGACGCCGCACCAATATCTGATTCGTAAACGCCTTGAACGAGCGCAGTTATTATTGCGTGACGGCCATACCCCAGTTCAAGTAGCGGAAATGTGCGGTTTTTCAAGTCAAAGCGCCATGACCAGTACCTTTTCACAAACCCTTGGCATCACTCCTTTGAAATATCAAAAACAGTTCCGTAGTAGCTGATTTCTTACCATAATCCTGCACTAGTTTTTAGCATTTAGCGCCATTTATGCTCTTTATTGGCGCAGATAGCAGCTTGTTTACAACACTAATAAATTCTGTCGGATTTTCTTATAAAAAAAGCCGAGTATTACGAAAGACGCTGTCACCTCTCTGTCACTATATTTCTCTCACAGTACGAAGATGACGTTTATTACACGTTTGCTAGCTTGTGTTTTTCACTTCCTTTGCAACACTTTACGTAAAACGTCTTCATAACAATACAAAACGGTTTTATACGGAAACAATGCTTTCCGGTTGTCGTGGGAGAATCTAACTATGTTTAACGCACTCGAGGTTTTACAACCAACTATTCTTGAGCGCCCCCTAAACGAACTGTGGCAGCGTATTTCACCGCTGTACAGCGCGGATGAAGAGCAGTGGCTAACAGAACTATTGAAGCTTGCTGAACCAACTGATGCGCAGCTAAAAGCCAGCACAGATGCCGCGACAACCTTGATCGAGCAAGTACGTAAAGACGATGAGTCCATGTCAATGATTGACTCACTGTTGCTTGAGTACAGCCTAGATACTAAAGAAGGTATCTTGCTAATGTGTTTGGCAGAAGCTTTAATGCGTGTGCCAGACAAAGAAACCGCTGATGCGTTCATCAAAGACCGTCTAAGTGTTGCTGACTGGGCTTCTCACGTTAAAAACTCGGACTCATTCTTCGTTAACGCGTCGACTTGGGGACTATTGCTGACGGGTAAAATCGTCACTATGGACGAAACCAAAGATGGTCAGCCAGCGAACCTGATCAACCGTATGGTGAACCGTGTTTCTGAGCCAGTGATCCGTAAAGCCATGAACCAAGCTATGAAGATCATGGGTCACCAATTCGTGCTTGGTCGTTCTATCAGCGAAGCCTTGTCACGTGGTAAGAGCTACCGCGACAAAGGCTACACTTACTCATTCGACATGTTAGGTGAAGCGGCTCTGACCGCTGCTGATGCCGACAAATACCTTAAGTCTTACGAACAAGCCATCGAATCCGTTGGTCAAGACACTTACAATAAGGGCCACCGCCCAACGATCTCAATCAAACTGTCCGCGCTACACCCACGTTACGAAGTTGGCTGTGAAGAGCGTGTCATGACAGAATTGTTTGACAGCGTAAAAGGTCTAATAAAAAAAGCCCGCGCATTGAACGTTGGTATCACTATCGACGCAGAAGAAGCGGACCGTTTAGAGCTATCACTACACCTGTTTGAAAAGCTGTTCCGTGACGAAAGCACAAAAGGCTGGGGACTGTTTGGTCTGGTTGTACAAGCCTACTCGAAGCGTTGTCTTCCTGTTCTAAACTGGCTAGCAGCGCTTGCAAAAGACGTGGGTGATCGTATTCCTTTGCGTTTGGTAAAAGGTGCTTACTGGGATTCTGAGATCAAGCTGTGTCAGCAACGTGGTCTAAGTGGTTACCCAGTTTACACACGCAAAGAATCAACTGATGTTTCATACCTTGCTTGTGCAAACTTCCTATTAAGTGCACACACACGTCAGTGGATCTTCCCACAATTCGCAAGCCACAATGCGCACACGATTGCGACTATTGCTACGATTGCAGAAAACTTGGGCGCAACCACTAACGAGTACGAATTCCAACGTCTACACGGCATGGGTGATGCACTTTACAACCGCCTAATCAAAGACAAAGACGTTTGTGTTCGTATTTACGCGCCAGTTGGTAGCCACAAAGATTTGCTTCCTTACTTGGTTCGCCGCCTTCTAGAAAACGGCGCTAACAGCTCATTCGTACACCGTCTAGTGGATGCACGTTGCCCAATATCTGAGCTAGTCGATCACCCAGTGACGACGCTTAAGAGCCGTAAAACGCTGCGCAACCCATTCATCAATCTACCAAAAGACATGTTTGTTGACCGTAAAAACTCCTATGGTCCAAACATCGAGATTGAGTCTGAATGGACACCATTTAAAGCGTCTGTTGATGCCTTCATGGGTGCCGACACAACGTGGACAGCTCACCCAATCGTTGGCGGTGAAAACCTAGAAACGGACAAAGTTCGTGAAGTAAACAGCCCATACGATCACAGTCTAAACGTCGGCAAAGTGTACTGGTCCAATACTGAGATCGTAAACAAAGCCATCGATACCGCGGATGCAGCCTTCCCAGCTTGGTCTAAAACCCCAGCAACAGATCGTGCAGCTTGCCTAGAACGTATGGCAGAGCTGATGGAAGAAAACTACGCTGAGTTGGTTGCTATCTGTCACCGCGAAGCGGGTAAGACTATCCAAGATAGCATTGACGAAGTACGTGAAGCCGTCGACTTCTGTAACTACTACGCACAACAGGTTCGTCAAAACTTTGCCGCACCAAAAGTCTTCACCAACTTCCAAGGTAAGACTCAGCAGTCACAACTGACTGGCCGTGGTGTATTCGCTTGTATCAGCCCATGGAACTTCCCATTGGCGATCTTTACTGGCCAAGTTGTTGCCGCTCTTGCAGCAGGTAACGCAGTCGTGTGTAAAGCCGCTGAGCAAACCTCTTTGATTGCTTTCCGTGCCGTGCAAATGCTGCACGAAGCAGGCATTCCAAAAGACGTCTTGCACTTCCTACCTGGTAATGGTGCAACCGTAGGTGCGCCAATGACGCAACATAAACGCATCGCAGGTCTAGCGTTCACTGGTTCAACTGGCACAGCACAGTTGATCAACCGTACCTTGGCAAGCCGTGGTGTTGCTCCAGTTCCTGTGATTGCAGAAACCGGTGGTCAGAATGCGATGTTGGTTGATTCAACGTCTCTACCAGAACAGGTTGTACGTGACGCCGTTCGCTCTGCCTTTGCTTCTGCCGGTCAGCGTTGTTCTGCCCTACGTGTTTTGTTTGTTCAAGCTGACATCGCCGATCGCGTTATCCCAATGATCGCAGGCGCCATGAAAGAGCAGACGGTTGGCCTACCTTACCTACACTCAACTGATGTAGGTCCGGTAATCGATGAAAAAGCACAGAAAATGCTGCTTGATCACATCGAAGTGATGAAAAAAGAAGGTCGCCTGATCGCTCAAGCCGAGCTGCCAGAATGGGCGGACAAAGGAACTTTTGTGGCACCGACTGCGTTTGAAATCAGCAGCATCGACCAACTAAAAGATGAGAAATTCGGTCCGATCATGCACGTGGTTCGCTACAAAGCAAAAGACCTAGATAAGATCATCGATACGATTAATAACTCAGGGTTTGGTTTGACCATGGGCGTTCACAGCCGTAACGAAACCACTTGTGCTCACATTGCTAACCGTGCGCGCGTCGGTAACCTGTACATTAACCGTGACCAAGTCGGCGCTGTTGTAGGTGTACAACCATTTGGTGGCCAAGGTCTGTCTGGTACAGGTCCAAAAGCCGGTGGCCCACACTACCTACCACGCTTTGCAAAAGAGCAATTGGTTTAATCAGGCTGACAGGAGAAATAACCCATGACAATCGTAAAACCTATTCAAATCGAAGTGGCTAACCAAGTCTTTGAAGCCTGGAACCAATTAGGTGTTGCTGGCCGTGTTGCACAGCTGGAAAAAGCGATCTTTGGCCTAACACACGAACAAGCCAATATGGCCAAGTGGCAGTTAGACAATGCCCGTCACGAAATTGGCGAAGACGTTGTATTGCCAGGACCAACAGGTGAAAGCAACGTCCTATCGACCCACGGTCGCGGTGTGTTTTTAACCACTGTGCAATCCGGCATCACAGGTGACCTTGTCTCTGTTGGCCTAGTCGGTCAAATCTTTGCGGCGCTCGTAGCGGGTAACCCTGTGATTACGGTGGGACCAGAAGGCCAACAAATAATGGACACACTGGCGAAGTTTGTTCCTGAAGGCGTGGTGCAAAATGTAGCGGAATCGGCACAGGATTCCATCATTGAAGCAACCGACCTAGCTGGCGTGGCAATCATCTGTGATGTGGATAATGCCCAGCAGTTGAGCAAACGTTTAGCGGAGAAATCTGGCTTGCTATGTCAATTAGTCGAAGAGACGAGCATTGGTTCACTAAGCACCATTGGCGCGCCACACTACATTCTTCGTTTTGTGACAGAGCAAACTGTGTCAACAAATACCACTGCCATTGGCGGTAACGCAACACTACTTGAACTAGGTAGTAAAGCGGAGTAACCCCTGCGATAGATGACGTGGTTGGGATAGGCTCTCCACCTGGTACTCGCCACGTTATCTTTCTCAGTGTATTAAGCCCACTGCTGCCCTCCCTAACTTTGCAGTGGGCTTTTTTTTAGATGTTTGTCACACTTCTTTAATCGTAATAAGCCAAACACACTCTATTACGCCCTAAACTTTTTGCTTCGTAAAGTGCTTGATCCACACGTTTAAACGACTCTTCCAGCTGCTGCTCTGAACCCAATTGTATGACGCCAATTGAAACCGTCATCGATAAATTCCCACCACGTAGCGACAAGGTTTGTTCAGGGATATGTCGACGAATATTTTCAGCAATGACTCGAGCTTCAGCCAAGTCATTATCGGGCAATAGTATATAAAACTCTTCTCCCCCAATACGGTAGACTTGGCCACCTTCGGGTAATGCTTCCAGCATACTGTTTACTAAAAATTTTAGCGCTTTATCACCACCACTGTGACCATAAACATCGTTTACCGATTTAAAGTGGTCCACATCAATGGTTAATAAACTGGTGGCGCGTAAGCTCTGACGTGCTTTTTGCAGTGCAACACTGACCGCAATATTAAATTCACGACGGTTGCCTACGCCAGTTAAGGGGTCTGTACGACTTGCTTTGTCTAGCTGTCGCATCAATCGATTGCGATCAGTAATGTTAAGCATCGCGCCCACTTGGCCGCCCTTTTCACCATTCGCTTTATAAAATACGGCCTTGCTGAACTCGATTTCCATCAACTCCCCACTTGCACTTTTTGCCGATGCCTCATATACCTGAGTACCACCAGCCGCCAGCAAGGCTTGATCCGCCTCATAATACACATCGGCTAATTCTTTCGGCGCAATATCGTAAACGGAGTGTCCAATAACGCTCTCTTTCGCTAAACCGATAAATTCACTAAAGGATTGATTACAGCCTCGATAAATATGATGCTCGTCTTTATAAAAGATAGGCACAGGAATAGCGTCTAACACCGTTTGTAAAGAGCTGGGCTGATCCAATGAATGTGACTGCCAAGCACTACGGGATATCTCAGCGATCACCCAGGTTGCTATACGTGAGATATCATCGTAGCCAATGCAATCATTCGCTCCTATTTCAATCATCTGTAGTGATCGCTTGAAACTCCACGCAGAGACCAAAAGCAGAACTTTTCGGGCGCCAACATAGGGGATATCTGTTTCACCAAGGTCTGACTCATGCAGGATCGTCATGCTGGAAACAGGCACTTCAGAGAGCGCCTGAAACGGGCGCCATTGGTGTTCGTATTTTGTATCCTTTAAAAATGAGTTCAATGTCTCCTTCCATGGAGCGAACGCTGGAGAGTAATAAATAATGGAAGGATTCATGGTAACCTAACCGAAATAACCTTATATGCCTTAAGACTATAGGAACTTAAAAACGTTGGTCAAATAATAACCTGTTTTCTTTTGATACCATTCCGTAGCGATATGAAAACGAATGTTTGGATATTAAAAAGCCCTGCTATAGACATAGCAGGGCTTCATCATACATGGATCCTAGATTATTCGGCATCACGAGCGTTTATATACGCACGCTCAGACACATCATGCCATTGTGATACTTTGCCAAGGAAGGCTCTGAAGGACTCGTATACCTTCTTGCTCATCTCATCACTTGCAGCCACTCCTTCAAGCGTTTCTTGAGACGCCACTTTTAGGGCTTTCAAAACGTCTTCAGGGAATGGACGCAGGTCTACATTATGCTCGTTAACAAGCGTTTGTAGGGCATCATTGTTCAATGCAGTGAACTCATCCAACATGTCTTGAGTGGCTTGGCGAGACGCTGAACGAACAATGGCTTGTAAATCTTTTGGTAACGCTTCAAATGCGGTTTTGTTCACCAAAAGCTCCATTTCAGAACCTGGCTCATGCCAGCCTGGGTAGTAGTAGTATTTCGCCGCTTTATACAAACCAAATGCTAGATCGTTGTATGGACCTACCCATTCTGTTGCGTCGATGGTACCCGTTTGCAGTGCTGTGAAGATTTCACCACCCGGCAAGTTGATTGGTGAACCACCTAGTTTCTGAAGCACTTCACCACCTAAACCAGGAATACGCATTTTCAGACCGCTGAAGTCATCTAGAGAGTTGATCTCTTTATTGAACCAACCACCCATCTGTACCCCAGTGTTACCCGCAGTCAGTGGTTTTAGGTTAAACGGTTCGTATACTTCTTCCCATAGCTTCATACCACCACCATGGTAGATCCAAGAGTTGATCTCCTGAGCCGTCATACCAAACGGTACCGCGGTGAAGAATTGCGCAGCCGGAGCTTTACCTTTCCAATAATACGCCGCACCATGACCCATTTGCGCTGTACCGCGAGATACCGCATCAAACACTTCTAGTGGTGGCACGAGTTCTCCAGCAGCATACACTTTGACTTTTAAGCGGCCACCAGACATTTCAGTGATGTTATTAGCGAGGTTTTCCGCGCCAGTTCCTAAACCAGGAAAGTTCTTCGGCCAAGTGGTGACCATTTTCCATTCGATGGTTTCTTGTTTAGCTGGCGCAGCGGCGGCGGTTTCGGTACTGCTAGACTGCTCTGAACCACCACATGCAACAAGTGTTGCCGCAGTGATCCCAGCAAGCGTCCACTTGCTGAATGCTTTCGCGTTGATCATTGGTGTATCCCTCAGAAAACTAGTTACATTATTTTTTTTGTCAGTTCACGACTGGATTGCGCTCGAGTGATTTCACTCTGCACCGTGCGAAAGTGCATATTCTTTTCGCATTGGTGAATAAGGATACTATGCTCTGCACATCAATAGCTCAACACCCACTGACTCAATTGACGTAAAAAAGCCCCTTAATCCAAGGACTAAGGGGCTCATCATGCTAATCCTGTTAAAACGACTTATTCCGCGGCGCGCGCATTCACAAATGCTCGCTCAGAAATGTCGCTCCACTTCATTACTTTCTCTTTAAAGTCTTTCATGGAGTCGTACACTTTCTGACTCATCGGATCGTTGGCTGCAACTTTTTCCATCACCACATCGGTTGATGCACGAAACTCCGCTAGGACATCATCAGGAAAACGCTTCAACATTACACCGTGGTCGTTCACCAGCGTTTCCAAAGCGCTATTATTCTTCGCAGTGAACTCATCTAACATATCTGCATTGGCTTGGCGTGCGGCTGCTCGAACAATCAGCTGAAGATCTTCAGGTAACGCCGTGAATGCGTCTTTATTGATCACCGTTTCGATCGCAGAACCTGGCTCCTGCCAGCCTGGGTAATAGTAGTATTTCGCTGCTTTGTACAAGCCAAACGCAAGATCATTGTATGGTCCTACGAATTCTGTAGCATCAATCGTACCGGTTTGTAATGCCGTGAACATCTCACTACCTGGCATGTTTACAACCGTGACACCTGCATCTGCTAAGACTTCGCCACCAAGACCTGGCATGCGCATTTTCAGACCATTCAGATCCGCTACGGAGTTGATTTCTTTGTTGAACCAACCTCCCATTTGCGTACCTGAATTGCCGGCTGCTAATGGCATCACATTAAAAGGTTCATACACTTCTTCCCACAGTTCCATACCGCCACCTTGAGTCAACCAAGAGTTCATTTCTTGTGCAGTTAGGCCGTAAGGAACGGTGGTAAAGAACTGTGCAGCTGGCACTTTACCTTTCCAGTAATAGGACGCCCCATGACTCATTTGTGCCGTACCACGAGACACAGCATCAAACGCTTCTAAAGCAGGTACTAACTCACCTGCTGCATAAACTTTAACGTGGATACGACCACCAGACATGGCATTGATGCTCTGTGCTAAATGTTCAGCGCCTGTACCCAACGCAGGAAAGTTCTTCGGCCAAGTTGTAACCATTTTCCATTCAATGGTAGCAGGCTTAGCTGGCGCCACAGCTTGGGTTTCAGTATTACTCGATGGCTCGTTTGAACCACCACAAGCCATCAACGTGGCAGCGGTAATGCCAGCAAGTGTCCACTTGCTAAGAGCGTTTGCATTTATCATGGATCGATCCCTTGGAAAACTCGTTACTTTTTATTTGGTAAATAGACCAGATGATAGCAAGCACTCAACAAGCCAATGCTCAATCGTTTATCTGGGGTTTAAGGATACTATGATTTACATAGCTATAGCTCAATGGAGCTATTAGCCATTAGTATTAAAAAAGCCCCTTAATTCAACGAATTAAGGGGCTAATCATCGTTTCTATTGACTAAGATTACTCGCCAGCACGAGCATTGATAAAGGCACGCTCAGAAATTTCATGCCATTTCATTACCTTCTCTTTAAAGGCTTTCATCGAGTCATAAACTTTTTGACTAGCAGGATCGTTTGCTGCAACTTCTGCCATGACTTCATCAGACGCCGTACGTAGCTCAGCTAGTACATCGTTAGGGAAGCGCTTAAGCTGCACATGGTGTTCATTAACCAATGTCTCAAGAGCTGAGTTGTTCAGCGCAGTAAACTCATCAAGCATATCAGCATTCGCTTGACGCGCTGCCGCACGAACGATCTGCTGCAGATCTTGCGGAAGGGCAGCAAACGCATCTTTGTTGATAAAGGTTTCAACCGTCGAGCCAGGCTCTTGCCAGCCAGGGAAGTAGTAGTACTTCGCTGCTTTATAGATACCAAATGCTAGGTCGTTGTAAGGACCAACCCATTCTGTCGCATCAATTGTTCCTGTTTGCATTGCCGTGAAGATTTCACTGCCGGGCATGTTGACAACTGTGGCACCGGCCTTCGCGATCACTTCACCACCTAGGCCAGGCATACGCATTTTCAAACCGTTTAGGTCAGCAACCGAGTTGATTTCTTTGTTAAACCAGCCGCCCATTTGCACACCGGTATTACCCGCAGCCATTGGCACAATGTTAAATGGCGCGTAGATTTCTTCCCATAGCTCCATGCCACCACCGCTATACAACCAAGAGTTCATCTCTTGTGCTGTTAGACCAAACGGCGTGGTTGTGAAGAATTGCGCTGCTGGGACTTTACCTTTCCAGTAGTAAGAGGCTGCATGACCCATTTGCGCCGTACCACGAGACACAGCATCAAATGCTTCCAATGCTGGAACCAATTCACCCGCTGCGTACACTTTTACTTTCAAACGGCCGCCAGACATCTCTGTGATACTGGTCGCCAGTTTTTCCGCACCAGTACCCAGTGCAGGGAAGTTTTTCGGCCAAGTCGTGACCATTTTCCATTCGATCGGCTCCACTTTTGCAGCGGGTGCTGCTTGAGCCGTTTCATTCGTTTGAGTGTCATTACTGCCGCCACAAGCAACCAATGACAAAGAAAACAAACCAGCCAAAGCCAGCTTGCTCAAATTCGCAAGTTTTTGCATGGTATTCCTCAGAAAAGCTAGTTACAGCACATACCTCATGAGTTAATAGAGACAGCACTGATAGGTGCACAAGCAATGCACTGTGCACGATTAGAGATATTTATAATTCGCAGTATTGTTGTTTTTGTAGGCGTTGAATTACTCTCGGATGAGAGCGGAACGAAATGGTATGATGGAAACTTGATCAACTCAACGAAATTCTAAAGCGTTCACAGAATTTCGTTGAGTGATTGCCTTAAGACTGCTTATTGTTTATTTAGAATGCACAATGATAGCCCCATGCTTTGCGCTCTCCAGACAATGCAGACTGCTCGGCTAATTGCATGGCATACACTAACTCACAAGCATGGCGAGACGACACGGGGGCTTCACCGCGACCTTGAATGGCATCCGTTAGCTGCTGATAGAAGTCTATGTAACGCCCCGATTTTAGTGAATCGTGCGTTGTACTGATGTCATCTTGGCTAGGTGCATCGTAGCGAACCGCGGTTTGCTCAGGGCTAGCAAAGCCTTCCTGACCCGGTAACTCACCTGCACGCAATGCATCTTCTTGGGCATCTAAGCCATAGCAATGCCAAGAACCCGCATCGAAGCGCGCGTTGTAACGGCGCATGTCGCCCGCTTCAAAGAGGCTCGCACCAAGGCGCACGCGTGTTTTGCCGTAACCCAGCTCAATTTCAAAGCTATCTGGAGCCGAACCTTCATCTCGTAGTGTATCTATACTGGCTTTTAACCAATCAGGTGTACCCAAAAGCGCCAGCGCTTGGTCCACCACATGTGGGCCAAGGTCCCAAAATATACCCGTGCCCACTCCAGGCTGCTCGCGCCAACGCTGCTGCACCACCGGGCGGAATCGGTCGAAGCGGCTTTCTAATTGCTTCAGATTGCCTAACTCCCTTGTCTCAACCAGTTCCTTAAGACGTAGGAAGTCCCCATCAAAGCGGCGATTTTGATACACCGTGAAGATTAAACCTTTATCGTGGGCGATACGGCAAAGTTCTTCAATCTGTTCAATTTCCGTCACCGACGGCTTTTCCAACAAAACATGCTTACCCGTTTCCAGCGCCAACTTCGCTTGAGGAAAATGCAAAGCATTCGGCGTGGTGATCACCACAAGGTCGATCTCATCACCAGCTATTAAAGCATCCGCGTCATTCACCACCGACACATCAGGCCAGTATTTATGAACCTCATCAGGTTTCGAAGAGCAAATATAGGACAAAGTCATATCCGCCTGATTCATCACAAACGGCGCATGAAATACACGGCCAGATAACCCAAAACCAATAATACCCACTCGGATGGTCATAACGCTCCCTTATCATTTATTCTGTTTGCCACATACTAGCAGTTTTACTGATCCTGTAGAGACGGCTGAAGTGTGAAAGGATCTTCAAGCTTGCATACAAGAGCCTTTCAATTTATCGATCTGCCCCGCACTATGATGACTGACTACACCTGAAACAGGAGTTCACCATGGCAGGGACTAACTTACTCGCGTTAATTGATGACATCGCAACGTTATTAGACGACATCGCGCTGATGTCAAAAGTGGCAGCCAAGAAAACCGGTGCTGTACTTGGCGATGACTTGGCATTAAATGCCCAACAAGTCACAGGCGTCAGTGCTGATCGTGAGCTTCCCGTTGTATGGGCCGTTGCAAAAGGCTCAATGTTGAATAAGATCATCCTAGTCCCATTAGCGTTACTGATCTCTGCCTTTGCACCTTGGCTAATTACGCCTCTGCTCATGATTGGTGGTTTGTATCTTTGCTTTGAGGGCTTCGAGAAAATACTCCACAGCTTGACCCATAAAAAAGAGCACAGTGATCAGCATAGCCTGCCAGAGGGTACAGATTTAGTCGCCTATGAGAAGGATAAAATCAAAGGCGCCATTCGCACGGACTTTATTCTTTCCGCTGAAATCGTCGTCATTGCCCTTGGCACCGTTCAAAACGCTGGCTTTATCAGCCAAGTACTGGTGGTATCCTTGATCGCTATTGCCATGACCATAGGCGTTTACGCCCTTGTCGCAGGCATTGTGAAGATTGATGACCTTGGGCTTTACCTCAGTAAGAAACATCAAAATGGCTTACTCAACACACTGGGGATGGGGCTGGTAGTCTTTGCACCTAAGCTTATGAAAACTCTATCTATTGTTGGCACCATCGCTATGTTCCTCGTCGGCGGTGGCATCATTGCCCACTCCTTGCCCCATATCGAAGCACCGTTAGACTCTCTACCACCCGCCCTAGAAGCCATCGTTTCTGGACTCGTGCCTATGCTGATTAACTTTGGTATTGGCTTATTAGCAGGAGCCTTAGTGTATCTGGCTTGGGAATATATGGTGGGACCTTTGGTATCGCGGGCTCGCTAGACCTCAGAGGGTCCACCGCTTGGAGCTTTACCAAGGAAGAAGTTTCTTTTAATGCTTTGAAACTGATTAAACCCTTCCCGTTTGCCTGATGTGCGCTGACGTGTCGAAGCTGAGGAACGAAGCAAAGACGTTGCGCAAGCAAATCAGGTAACGGGAAGAGGTCTCCCACTGACTGTCGCAGAAGACCTCTCAAACACCGAAACTGAAAAACCTACAAAACCTCTAACTTAGCAAATGACAATACCAGCCACTTGGTGCCGGCGTCGTCAAAGTTGACCTGAACACGCGCCTGTGGGCCTTGGCCTTCGTAGTTCACGACTAAACCTTCACCAAAGATCGGATGCTTCACTCGGTCGCCCATGGAGACATTGGTCTCAGGCACTGTGTGGCCTTGCATGATATTTTGGTTCTGACGCTGAATCGAAGCCGAGTAATCCGGACGTTGCATGGACACAGGTCGCGCCACTTGAGACCGTAAGCGGACTTCTTCCAAACATTCTTCAGGGATTTCGCGAATAAAGCGCGATGGGCTGTTAAATGACTCCGAGCCATGTAAACGGCGCGATTCCGCGTAGGTGATGTAGAGCTTTTGCATCGCGCGAGTAATGCCCACATAGCAAAGGCGACGTTCTTCTTCGAGACGCCCCGGCTCTTCGAAGGACATACGACTTGGGAAGAGGTTCTCCTCGACGCCAGCCATAAATACCAATGGGAACTCCAAGCCCTTCGCCGAGTGTAAGGTCATCAGTTGAACCGAGTCTTGGTATTCGTCCGCTTGCGCTTCACCCGCGTCCAATACCGCTTGATCCAAGAACGCCATCATTGGCGAGCTGAATTCTTCGTCGGTTTCTAACCAGTTAAAGCCACTGGCAGCGTTGACTAACTCTTTTAAGTTCTCTACGCGGGCTTCGCCCTTCTCGCCTTTTTCCTTTTCGTGATAAGGAATCAGCCCCGCCTCAGCAATGATCTGATCGAAAATATCGCCCAAACCAAGATCAGGGTTCTGCAACGTACTGGCCATTCCTTGGATCAACTGCATAAAGCCTTTGATGGCATTGGCCGCGCGAGCAGGCATCAAACTATGCGTCACGATTTGATCGGCCGCTTGCCACATTGAACAGCCTTGATCGCGGGCGATCTCACGGATAGTTCCGATACTGCGCTCGCCAATGCCGCGCGTGGGTACGTTGATCACACGTTCCATCGCACCGTCATCGTTTGGATCAATCGCTAAACGAGCGTAAGCCAGAGCATTTTTGATTTCTAAACGGTCATAGAATCTGTGCCCACCGTAGATACGATAAGCAATTTGTTCCCTAACAAGGCATTCCTCAATGACCCGTGACTGCGCATTGGAGCGGTACAGGATCGCCATATCTTTCAATGCGTTACCATCGTCACGCCATTTTTTGATGATCTCGATAATAAAACGCGCTTCGTCTTGCTCATTAAAGCCCGCGTATACCGAAATCGGTTCGCCTTCGCCGCTGTCTGTCCAAAGCTCTTTACCCAAGCGGTCATCGTTGTTGCTGATCAAGCCATTGGCCGCTTTTAGGATATGACCCGTTGAACGGTAGTTTTGCTCTAGACGAATCGTATGTAGGTCTTTGAAGTGTTTAGATAAATTTTGAATGTTTTCAATCTTTGCCCCACGCCAACCGTAGATCGATTGATCATCGTCCCCGACAGCGGTAATGGAACCTTCCTCTCCCACCATCAAACGCAACCAAGCGTATTGGATGGTGTTAGTGTCTTGAAACTCGTCCACCAACACATGCACAAAGCGCTGTTGGTAATGCTTCAGTAACGCTGGGTTGGTGAGCATTAATTCATGGGCGCGCAGCAGCAATTCACCAAAGTCGAGTAAGCCGTTTTTCTCACAGGCTTCCTCATAGTGATAATACATTTCACGCATACCGCGGGAGAATGGATCATGACTATCCGGCACATGCGCCGCACGGCGGCCTTCGTCTTTTTGCGCGTTGATAAACCAACACACTTGCTTAGGTGGCCAGCGTGTTTCATCGATGCTCAGCTCGCGCATTATGCGCTTTACTAAACGTAGCTGATCATCACTGTCCATGATTTGAAAGCTTTCTTTCAAACCTGCATCGCGCCAATGGGCCCTTAGCAAACGGTGTGCAATACCGTGGAAGGTGCCGACCCACATTCCTTGAGGTGGCACGCCAACCAGTTGTTCGATACGAGCTTGCATTTCGCGCGCCGCTTTATTGGTAAACGTCACGGCCATCAAACTGTAAGGGGAAATTTCGTAGGCGTGCATCAACCAAGCAATGCGATGCACTAATACTCGTGTTTTACCGGACCCAGCGCCTGCTAACACTAGGCTGTTTTGTAGTGGTGCTGCCACCGCTTCCCGCTGCTTATCGTTCAAAGCATCGAGGATAAAAGAAACATCCATTCGTATCCGCCAATAAAAATTTCATAAAAAATAGGTTGATTTTTGACCAGCTTTGCGTTTTTTATATCACTGAAGTCTTGATGTCTGTCTATTTTGACTTTTTTCACCTGTCGATGACAGTGATGTGTGCATTTCTGTCATCCGAAATGGACCTGTGAGGAAAAAATGATGAGTACGCCAGCGGAAACTGTTTCCGAAGTTAAAACTGATTTGTTATACGCTTCTATCAGCTTAAAGAAAGAAGAAAACGAACGTAACCAGAAAGAAGACAGTGCAAGGATGTTAAAAGCACGTCGCGCCATCGAAGCTTATCTGGAAGAAAAACGCCTCAATCATGCGATTTCAGATGGTTGGGACGATTAGCGACCACCTAATTTTTTAGCAGTCTCGAGAGTTTTTCTCACGGGGCTGTCTACTTATCTTTTTCCCTGACACCTCTTTGAAGTGTTGGGCAAGTGCCTTTTACTCATTAAAAGACCTAAATTTGTTGACCTAAATCGCCCACCTTTACATGTGATATCAGGTTGTTTTTATAGCGGAAGCGCCTCGCTTGGAGTACCATTACGGCTAACTATTTAACCGTCAACGCATAATAAAAACAGTACTTATAACCCTTGCGGGGAGTCACCATGTTCGAAAACATTCAAGTTGCACCAGCTGACCCTATTCTCGGCTTAAATGATGCTTATCGTAATGATCCACACCCAAATAAGATTAACTTGGGTGTTGGTGTTTACAAGGACGAGCTCGGCGCGACGCCAATTCTAAAATCTGTTAAGCAAGCTGAAGAGCGCTTAGTGGAAACCGAGAAAACCAAGAGCTACCTAAGCATTGAAGGTACCGAGGCATACCGCAAAGCGGTTCAAGAACTTCTGTTCGGTGCAGATCACGATGTTATTACGAAACAACGTGCTCACACGGCACAGTCTCCAGGTGGTACTGGTGCATTACGCATTGCGGCAGAATTCATCAAAAAACACATGCCAGGAGCAACGGTTTGGGTAAGTAACCCAACGTGGGCAAACCACCAAGCCATCTTCCAGTCGGTAGGTCTCGAGGTAGGCAGTTATGCATACTATGATGCTGCAACAAAATCCCTAGACTTTGAGTCTATGCTTGCTAGCTTGTCGCAAGTACCAGCAGGTGATGTTGTTCTATTCCACGGGTGCTGCCACAACCCAACTGGTATCGATCCAACTACAGAACAGTGGGCACAATTAGCGAAGCTTTGCAGTAAACAAGGCTTCTTGCCGCTGTTTGACTTTGCTTACCAAGGTTTTGGGGCAGGTTTACAAGAAGATGCTGCGGGTCTTCGTGTGTTCTTGGATCAAGCTCAAGAAATGCTGATCGCGAACTCTTTCTCGAAAAACTTCGGTTTATACAACGAGCGTGTGGGTGCTATCACAGTAATTTGTGAAACAGCAGAGCATGCTGATGCAGCTTTCTCTCAAGTGAAACGTTGTATTCGTGCTAACTACTCGAATCCACCATCACACGGTGCAGCAGTGGTAACAGAAGTGCTAACTAACCCTCAGCTACGTAGCTTGTGGGAAATGGAACTTCAAGCAATGCGTACGCGTATTCACGAAATGCGTAGCCTATTCGTTAGCACATTACGTGCAAAAGGCGTTGAGCAAGATTTCTCATTCATTTCTCAACAAAATGGCATGTTCTCTTTCTCTGGCCTAAACCCAGATCAAGTAGCTCAACTGCGCAGCGAATTTGGTATCTACATTGTTGGCTCAGGCCGTATCAGCGTAGCAGGTATGACCAAAGACAACATGGAACCACTTTGTGAAGCCATTGCGAAGGTTCTTGCGAACTAAGTCGTAATCGCTTAATAATGAAAAGCCAGCTAGGCGTCGTCTAGCTGGCTTTTTTATTGTCGCGAAGAACTGGAGCAAACATGACCGCTACGTTAATTTACTGCTATGACCCTATGTGTAGCTGGTGTTGGGGCTTTCGCCCAACATGGACCGCCTTACAAAAAGCCCTAGCAAAACGTATCGATCGAGAAGATTTGACGATTCAGCCCATGCTTGGTGGCTTAGCACCGGACTCTGATATGCCCATGCCCATGGAAATGCGTCAGAAACTAGAAGCCACTTGGCAACGTATTGCATCAGAATTGGGTACAGAATTTAACTATGACTTCTGGCGTCATACAGAGCCGCGTCGTTCCACCTACCCAGCTAATCGTGCTTGTCTCGTCGCGCGTGATGAAAATCTAGAAATGGAAATGTATCACGCGGTCCAGAAAGCCTATTACTTAGAGGCTAAAAACCCATCAGATGTCGATGTATTAGCGGATTGTGCAGAGCATATTGGCCTGAGTCGAACAGGGTTTATCAAGAGCATGAGCTACATCAAACAGCACGGGCTAGTGGAAGAAGAAATCGAGAACGCACGCCACCTCGGGCTGAACTCATTTCCATCACTGGCGCTATTGATCGGGGAAAAGCTGATTAATATTCCCATCAATTACCAAGACCACAAGCCCATGCAAGCCCAGATAGAACACTACTTGAAAGAAGCGGATGCCTAACGGCCTCCGCTAGCTCTCGCATAGTTTAACTGACTAACCAAAATCGTGATTAATGAGATCAAGCATCGGGTTATAAACCGTCTTGGTGCTGCTTTCTTTTGGTTTCACTTGTTCGTCGGAGTCAGAGTTTTGTGATACTTCGCTATCTGGCGAAACAACATCTTCTTGTTTTAACATTACCTCTTCTAAATCGAAGTCGCTTGGCTCAAGTAATATGCCCGCCGACTCGGGCTCAGATTGGCTACTCTCTTCCTTCTGGTTTGCCTCAGTGACATCTTCTGCGGCCTCAGTCTCTGCATTGACCTCATTTTCCTGATGAGTGGCTTCAACTTCCTGCTCTAAGTCTTCAGCTGCTTCCGTTTCCATCACTTCGTCGACACTCAGTGTTTCATCAAGCGCTTCAGGCATCACCACCTCATCACTTGATTCAGAAACTTCAGATAGCGCCTCATCAGTTTCTACACTCACTACTGTTGCTTGCTCTTGTTGTGCCGCATCAATACAGCTTCTTAACTGCACAGCAAGCTTCTCAATACCTTCATAGGTCACATTGACCGCTAACCAATGGTTCGCCTCAGCTTGCGCAGACAAATAGCTACCAGGGACAAGACCATGACGATGTTTGGCAAACAGGGTTGTCAATTGAGCTTCCGTTAGTGCGGTATCGAGTTGCAACCAAAGTGTTAAGCCACCTTTAGCGTTAGCAAAGCGGACTGTGTCTCCTAGGGCGTTTTCTAAGAGACTTTTTGACTTCTCAGCCACTGACCATATTTGGCGTGCCCGACGCATTAGTGAATGACGCTGATTCGGTTGTAGCGCATCGATCAAGGCTTGTTGTTGAGGGTCACTCAAAGCCAGATCTGCACACAATAAAGCCCCCTCTAAGGTTTGATACTTACCCGGTAAACACCAAGCTGCATTGCGATCTACACCTTTGGACTCAACGCCTCCTATGTAGACAATCTGGTTTTTCTCATCCAGAGATTTATAAGTCATTAGTGTGCTGGGCTTGTAGCTCAAATGGGACGTCATATCCCATTCAATCGCTGGAATCTCAAGCTGTTGCACGATTGCTAACCAACGGCGCAAACTCAGGTTTGAAATCTCGCTGCCTCCCGGAAAGCCAAACTGACTAGGGAACACCACCATCTTGATCGCGTCATCACGTAAGCATCGTACCGCTTCATCCAAATCCACACCGCGCTCGCCAGCGGCCAGAGTTACTACATCACGGCCTAAACTGATCAAGGTGGAGGTTAAACGAGGATCACACGGAGTAATTACCAACACCGCTTGCCCTACTTGAGTCAGCGTTTGCACCGCTTGGGTATACATGGCGAGTGGTGATCTACCTAACCAAATCTGTGATGGATGTATTTGAATGGCAACTTTGCGTAAGTGCTCACTGACGGCTTCCCTGACCGCCAAATGGCCTTTCCCTAAAACAGGTAAATCGTTTTCTCCTTGGCGTGCACTCGGATGAAGGAAGTCATCACTTTGATCCACTAACGCCGCGCGATGGGACAAAGCCGACCAAGCTAGCTTTTTACTTAACGCTTCATCAAAACGTACCGCTCGATCCCCCGCCAATAAGTGCGCATGTTTGACCGTGGGCTTATGGCAGACGAAATAGCCCGATTTGGGGCGCGACTCGATCCACCCTTCTTCAGCCAAAATATCATAGCCGTGAATGACGGTGTTCAAGCTTAATTCAAGCTGCTTCGCCAGTTTTCGTAGGGATGGCATTTTATCACCAGGCGATAGCTCACCTTGGCTCATTTGCTGTAAAAACCAATCCACTACGCCTTTATAAAGAAAGTCCGCCACGATCTCTGTACCTTTAATTTGAAAATCAAAATAACTGTATGAACCTTAGCGAATAACACTGAAATGACAAGTGTTTCACCGCTGTAACGTGCAATATTACTGAGATTCACTAAATTTAAGGTACAATTTAGCTCCGTTTTTAGACAGCAGTGGAACCTTGCGTATGGCATTTGATGCAAACACCCTTCGAGCTCAGTTTCCGATTTTACAATTGGAAGCCAATGATCACCCGTTGGTGTATCTCGATAATGCCGCCACCACGCAAAAACCACAGGCTGTGCTGGATGCATTAATGGCCTATTACACCACCAGTAATGCCAATGTTCACCGTGGTGCCCATTACTTAAGTGATCGCGCCACGGCGCAATTTGAGCACGCTCGTGATCGGGTTGCGCGTTTTATTAATGCTGCGGATTCGAACCATGTCATTTGGACCAAAGGCACCACAGAAGCCATTAACTTGGTAGCCTATGGATTGGAATGGTGTCTAAAGCCCGACGATGAGATCCTGATCACCAGTCTTGAGCATCACGCCAACCTTGTACCGTGGCAACAATTGGCGTTTCGCACAGGTGCTCGTTTGCGTGTGTTACCCCTAACTTCTAAGGGCGAATGGGAGCCTGAATACGAGCGTTATTTTAATGACCACACCCGTATTTTTGCCTGCACTCAGATCTCCAATGCCATTGGCGTCAAAACCCCCATTAAAGAAATGCTCGCGGCCGCGAAAGCCGTCAAGGCCTTTACTTTGGTCGATGGCGCGCAAGCGGTCGCTCACTATCCTGTCGATGTACAAGACTTAGATTGCGACTTCTACGTCTTTTCAGGCCATAAAATGTACGGCCCAACAGGTATTGGCGTGCTGTATGGTAAACCTCATGCCCTAGAAGTGCTGACCCCCGTACAGACGGGCGGCGAGATGGTACGTCATGTGACGTACAACAGCACAGAGTTCAATGTTTTGCCCTATCGCCTTGAAGCAGGCACGCCCAACATCGAAGGTGTCATTGGCATGACTGCGGCCTGCGACTTCCTAGCTAATCAAGATCGAACAGCGATGATTGAATGGGAGCAGAAGCTCGCGCGCTATGTGTATGATGAACTGAAGTTTAATACCTCGATTGAAATCTATTCACCGGCGACAGACACTACCGTGGTCTCCCTTAGCGTACCGGGCATTCATACATTAGACCTAAATGGTTATCTCGATAGCCAAGGGGTTGCAGTACGTGCTGGCAGTCACTGTGCCCACCCATTAATGGCGCAACTGGGCGTGAGTAGCACCCTACGCGCATCGTTTGCTTGCTACAATACCCTATCGGAAGCACGTCGCTTCTGTGATGTTTTAATCGAAGCCATTGAGATCCTAGGTGATGACTGATTTAACCCGCGACGCTATTCAAACACGACTACAAGCCTGCACCAGCAAAGAAGCCACCTTCAAAGAGTTAGTGAGCCTTAGCAAACAGCTGGAGCGTCTAACGGATGCAGACAAAACTGAAGAGAATAGGGTAAAAGGCTGTGAAAGTGCTGTCTGGCTGATTGAGCACCAAGATAATGGTGTTTGTACCTTCCAAGCGGACAGCGACGCCAAACTGATGCGCGGTGTTCTTATGGTCATCCTGAGCTTAGTAAATGGCCACAGCAAAGCCGAACTACAGCAACGAGACTTAGTCGCCGAGCTCAGTCAGTTTAACCTTTCCAGCTACCTGACCAGCTCTCGCACTAATGGCGTGTTGAGCGTATTAAAGAAGGTTCAAAACTAATAATAAAGCGATCTACAGATCGAGAAGATCCTATTCAAAAACACCATGAAAATAAAATAACCACATACTTGCTTTTTCTTAATGTAAGTAATGGGTAAAGAGTAGGTTTTGTACTACTATTTTTGATTAAGTTTTATTATTCTGCGAATCAAAATCTCGAGATCAAAGGACTGATATATAATGATCTATACAAAAAAAAAGCTCTTATTATCTATCTTTATCTCATCTTTAACTCTTTTCTCATCACTTTTATTAGCGAATGACTATTCAAAAATAGCTCTGGCTACTGAGCTACTTTTCTCTGGACAAACTGCTCATTCTAAAGAGCTGTTCACGCAATTAGCAGCGGAAGGTAATGGCGACGCCCACTACTACTTAGCTCTAATTGCAAAAAAGGAGGGCGATAGTCCTGGCATAGCGCTAGAGTACCTAAAACACGCTGCGAACGAGGGCAACTCTGAGGCAATGTTTGAAATTGGAAGTATGTATGCAAACGGCGAAGGTGTGAAAAAAGATCTTCTAAAAGCTATGGATTGGCAAAGAAAATCCGAAAGCTCCTCATACAGCTCATTTTCTGATATTTATTACGTGGCTACAGATGGCAATAGTACTGAAACCATAGATCCTAGAACGCTGCTCGAATCTTTAATAAGGGAAGCAGAAATCGGTAACATCGCATCACAATACAAAGTAGCAAAAAGCTATGATTTTGGCATACATGGCATTAAAGATGACAACAAATCTATAGAGTGGTATCAAATTGCAGCTGAGAGCGGGCATCGCTATTCACAGCAGTTGCTGGGGTATTTCTTCTGCCGTGGCATTTATGTCGCTAGAAATATTAAAACAGCAAATGCTTGGCTCACTAGATCCAACAGTGATGCTAAATGTAAATAACAAGGAAGGTATAAAAAATGAGATTAGATGATCAACTAGTAACAGAGCTAAAAAGACAAGAGCAGGTAATCCAAGTTATATCACTAGACATACTTTTAGAAGCATACTCTAGAAACCAAGATAGAATTAAAACTGGATCAGGGTATGTTGCGCCATTAATGGACACAAAAACTGTCAAAAGTCTTATAGAAGAATTTGGATTTAAAGCAGAAAAAGTAGTAATTAAGCAATACGCTGATGGAAAAAAATACGTTGTTTTTCGGGGTTATGCGGGTAACAGAGAGGTATTTACTGGTACTCGTTACCTAATCGATAATCCCAAAGTAGTAAGAATGGCAATTGGCCCTAAAGGAATAACTACGTCTGTAAAAGGTGGGACTGTTGTCACTGCAATTCTGTTCGTAGGAATAGAGGTTTTTGACTACCTTATTAGAGATACAGCAACATTATCAGATCTATTAGGTACTGTTACAGGAGATTTAGTTAAGTTAGGCATTAGCTCTATTGCTGCTGCCGTTGCTGGCTGTGCGGTAGGGTCTGCAGCTATCGTTGGATCCATTGCGGCTGGCCCTTTAATAGCTGCGGTTACTGTTGGTATTATTACAGGACTAGTACTTGAGGAAATTGATAAGCATATTGGTGCTACAAATGCTCTTATTAAAGCATACGCGAGAATGGGTATAAGCTTACGAGAGATAAAATCCGATATTAATAGAAACCTTAACTTTTTAGAGCGGAATCCTCAGTATATTCCTTGCTTATTTGGGCCTTGCTCTGTAAGAGGATACTGATGCCCATTAAATTAGCGAAGGGTATTTTTATTTTCTTAATATGCATATCTATACCTGCTGCACTCTTTCCTTTTTATGAATTTTTTAGGGTAATAATTGCTACGCAAAAGCATGCAAGCCAGATAGAGTTTGATAGCGGAATATTCTTCTTATTATTGATGTCGGAATTTTGGTTATTCTGCTTTATTGAGTACTCTGGAATACATCGAAAGTATCCGGTATTCATAAAAAAATATGCTGCGAAAATGATTATATATTGGTTTATTACATCTCTGGCATTAGCCTACACGGCCCCTTATCTCCTAGTTACGCAACTAGAGCGTAAAGGCTATCAGAAGTGTGCCGTAGAGCCTTATCCTTCTAGGATCTCCAGAGGGGAAGCTAAGCTATATAAATTTAGTTGCGATTAATAGGCTTTTTCACCCGTTGCTATGGGAAGATGCGAACAAGTTTTTTCACGGAGAATGTATCTTTTCTATCCTATTGAAATTGCATGTAATTATTTATTCAAAGGCATCGTGATTTTAACTTATTCGCATATTTCTTACGTAACCATCATGGCAACACTTTTATATCATAGTGCCGAACATGATAAATCAAGAGCTATAAAAAAGCTGATACAGAGAGGGATATTAAGGGTGTCAGATGTCTAATGATTACATTTTTTATACTCTACTATTCATACTTTTAGCGATGTCTACTTGGACACTAAGAAAAGCATATATTGAAAGACATAATATCTTCAACAAAACTAAACCACCCGACAAAAGAAGTCTTATGTTGTATTCTTATTACTTTGGATGGA